>NZ_BMKR01000001.1 GCF_014644435.1 Paenibacillus albidus
AACGATTGATCGTCTACTTATCAAGTTATAAACTTAATTGCGGTTTATATAGACTGAAAAATAAAGTATTAGACTCAGAAAATAGAGTGTTAGACTGTCATGGCCTCATTAAGCTAACGGGCAGAATTGCACAATGAACCATGCGGAACTCAAATAATTTAAGTATTCTTACCTAGAAAGGATAACAATTTAGATGATGATACATAGTTATAATTTCAAAAACCGAGACGAGTACCGAGCAAGTTTCAATCGACTTTCCAAGCTAGTATTTGGAATTGACTTCGAAGCATGGTACCAAAAGGGAGCCTGGGACGATCGCTATATTTGCCATTCAATAGTTACCGATGACCAAATAATTGCTAATGTTTCAGTAAGCAAGATGGACTTGGTCATTAATGGTGAAAGCAAAAGGGCACTACAAATCGGAACTGTAATGACTCATCCCGAGCACCGGGGTAAAGGGTTGTCAAAACAACTGATGGAGTATGTATTGGAAACCTACGAAGATACATGCGATATGTTTTTCTTATTTGCGAACAGCACTGTGCTCGATTTTTATCCCAAATTTGGATTTACTACCTTACCTGAACATCAATTTTATTTAAACATATCTGTTCAGCCCAAAGATGAACTAATTTTACTTGATAAACTGGATGTTTCGAAGGAAGAGCATTGGGATTCAATTAAACAAATGCTTTTTTCCCGTAGACCAATTTCAAAACATTTTGGTGTCACAAACAACGAGGGTTTATTTCAATTTTACGCTTTGAACGTATTCCACGAATGCCTATATTATTCGCGAACTGACGATGCCATTATCATTTTTGAGCATGAAGGCGATTTGCTGCATTTGTATGATGTTATTAGCGACAAACAGGTGAATATTGAAACGTTGGTTTCGCGGATTACAACGAAACAAACAAGGAAAGTTCGGTTTCATTTCACGCCAGATCAACTCATCGACAAAGCTTATGTAGAACCCTTTGGTAAGCATGAAGATGTCTTGTTTATTAGACCGCTTTCTAATTTGGGAAAGCTACCAGCGTTTTGTATACCTAAGTTGGCTCATGCTTAGCAGCTAAGCTAACGGGACACGTTAGTTGAACAACCCAGTGGCAGTCTATAACTTTATTTTCTTTGGACAGTATGTCGGCTTCGCCATACAAAAAAAGAGCCTAAGGAGTCACCTCCATAGGCTCTTTTTTTGCATCAATTTATGCTCTGTAGACAGTACAGCCTCAAGGCTCTCTAGCGGAACCAGGCCTTGATCTCATTCAGCACACCCTTGGCCTCCGGCCCGTTGTACCCGAACGCATTCCCGATCATCTTCACATATTCGTTGAACGTCGTCTCCCGGCTGTAGCTGCCGCTCCACCATCGTTTGGCGTTGTACCCCGATGGGGAGCCGACATAGGTCAGTTCGATCCCCGACTTTTTGTAGACCCGCTCAAAGTTAAACTTTACCCGCCGCATATGAAAATCCGAAGAGACTACAATCGCGGAAGTGAACTTGTGCTCTTGCATGATAGGAAGTGTAAGCTCGGCGTTCTGGTACGTACTCAAGGCCTCATTTTCAGTTACAATAGCCTTCTCCGGGATGCCCAGCGCCAGAGCCGTTTCACGCATGTCTCCGGACCTGCTGATGGCCTCTTCGCCATTGGACAGCAGCAGATATGGCGCATAACCTGCTTCATACAGCTTAGCAGCAGCCTCCATCCGACCCGGACCCCCGCTAAGGACAATAATGACATCGGCCTGCTGTGGAGATTCGTTCAGAGAGAGGAAACTGCCGGCGGTAAGAAACACGGTCAGCAAGAGCAGCACGCACAGGTAGAATACCAATCTTTTTTTGGCACCCTTGCGCGGCTTCTTCTTGCGTATTTGCCGATCCTTCATTTATTTATGATCTTCGCTGTTCAGGATATACTCCCACCACTCGCGGTTATCCATATACCACTCAATCGTCTGGGCGATACCCGTCTCGAAATTGTAGGTCGGTTTCCAGCCCAGCTGCTCCAGCTTGGTTGGATCGATGGCGTAACGCTTGTCATGGCCAAGCCGGTCCGTCACAAACGTGATCAAATCTTCGGATTTGCCCAAGGCGGCAATGATCGTTTTGACCACTTCCAGGTTGGTCTTCTCATTATGTCCGCCAACATTATAGACCTCGCCGCTGATCCCCTCGTGGAGCACCAGATCAATCGCCGCGCAGTGATCCCACACATGGAGCCAGTCGCGGATGTTTTTGCCGTCCCCGTAGACCGGCACTTCCTGCTCATTGACCACTTTGGAGATCGTGAGCGGGATCAGCTTTTCGGGGAAATGGTACGGTCCGTAATTGTTGGAACAACGCGTGATGTTCATCGGCAGTCCAAACGTCTCGTGATAAGCGCGCACCAGGAGATCGGAAGACGCTTTGCTGGCACTGTATGGGCTGTTCGGCTGAAGTGGCGTATCTTCCGTAAAGAATACGGTAGGATCAAAATCCAGCTCCCCATACACCTCATCCGTAGACACATGCACAAACTTCTTAATGCCATTCGCTTTGGCCGCATCCAGCAACACCTGAGTCCCCATCACATTCGTCCGCACGAAGATACCCGGGTCGGTAATCGAGCGATCCACATGGCTCTCCGCAGCGAAATGGACCACATACTCGAACTGCTCTTCGGCAAAAAGAGCCGAGATCACATCCCGATCCGCAATATCCGCCTTCACGAACCGGTAATTCGCTTTGTTTTCAATCGCTTTATGCTTCGTCAAATCTCCCGCATACGTTAACGCATCGAGATTAACAATATCGTAATCCGGATATTTATCTACCATATATTGCACAAAGTTGCCTCCGATGAACCCGGCTCCGCCGGTCACCAGTACTTTTGATCTACTCAATGTCTGTCCCTCCAAATACAAAATTCAACACAACATCCTTCAGCAGCGGCGCCTGCTCATCCTTGGCGGACAGCACAGGCGTTACGTCGATTGGCCACTCGATGCCGATGGCAGGGTCATTCCACAGAATACCCCCATCACATTCCGGCGCATACAGTTCATCGCACTTATACTGAACCTCTACGTCTTCCGTCAATGTCATGAAGCCATGAGCAAAACCTTTCGGAATCAACAGCTGTTTCTTATTCTCGGCACTCAGCTCAAGCCCAAACCATTGCCCATACGTAGGGCTGCCCTTGCGGATATCCACGGCCACATCAAACATGGCGCCCCGGGTGCAGCGTACCAGCTTGGTCTGAGCTTTGGGGTTCAGCTGATAATGCAACCCGCGCAGCGTTCCCTTCGTGGCAGAATACGATTGATTATCCTGCACAAAATCCATATCAATGCCCTGAGCCTTGAATTTCGCACTGCTGTAAGTTTCCGTGAACCATCCCCGGTGGTCGCCAAACACGGCCGGTTCCACAATCAATACACCTTGCAAAGGAGTCTCAGTTATTTTCATCTCGTCCACACTTTCAGTAGTTAATATTGGATTTTCCCGATGGCTACCTTCATCAGATACTGGCCGTAGCCGTTTTTGCTCATTTTATTGCCGCATTCCCATAATTGCTCTTTGGTAATCCATCCATTAATGTATGCAATTTCTTCGGGGGCTGCGATCTTAATTCCTTGATGATCCTCAATCGTCCGGACAAAATTAGAAGCGTCCGCCAAGCTCTGATGCGTCCCGGTATCCAGCCATGTAAATCCGCGCCCCAGCAGCTCAACATCCAGCTCGCCAAGATTCAAATACGCTTCATTAATCGAAGTAATCTCCAATTCCCCGCGATGAGAAGGCTTCACATTCTTGGCGATCTCAATAACCCGGTTATCATAGAAATACAAGCCGGTAATCGCATAGTTGGACTTCGGCTCAACCGGCTTCTCTTCCACACTCAGCACCTTGCCGTCTTCATTGAACTCGACCACACCGAAACGCTCCGGATCTTGCACATGGTAGCCAAACACCGTAGCACCCTGTTCCTTATCCGCGGCCCGTTTGAGCATCTTACGAATCCCGTTGCCATAATAAATATTATCGCCGAGGATCATCGCTACCGAATCATCCCCAATAAAGTCTTCGCCCAAGATAAAAGCCTGAGCCAACCCGTCAGGACTGGGCTGTACAACATATTGCAGCTTAATGCCGAATTGTGATCCATCGCCTAAAAGACTCTCAAATCTCGGCGTGTCCTCTGGCGTAGAAATGATAAGAATATCATTAATCCCCGCCAGCATTAACGTAGACAATGGATAGTATATCATTGGTTTGTCGTATATGGGTAACAGTTGCTTACTGGTTACCATGGTTAGTGGATATAGGCGCGTGCCGGAGCCGCCTGCTAGGATAATGCCTTTCATGGTAAAACCTCCATAAATATATTTTCGCAAAAACTTTGCTCAATAATATTTTCAAGTTTAACATCAAAGAATCAGCTAATCCATGAAAAAACTAAAGTCGACAATCATTAAGAATTAAAAACCTTAGCTCTTTATAATCTTTTTAAGATAGATAATCATATGCCTTGCAATTGTGACACTTGATATTTTTTTAATATATAAATGAAATTTAAATTTTCTTTTTAATCTAGCATAAATATCTGGACAATTTTTCAGCACCCATTCATACATATAGTTAAAATCATTAGAAGTCTTAGCAGAATTATAGAAGAAATACGAAATGGTATTATATGAATTATTATTAAACCACTTATCCATTTCTATAGAATCATATTGAAATTGGTTAATTGCCATATTTTTAATTTTTCGTTTTTCATCTAAGTTTGCAATTAGAAAATCAGGGGATAAATTAAATGTTATGTTACTCCCATGAATTCTATAAACCCCTATAATCTCATCTATGAATCCAGCATCTCCCACTAGTAAAGATCGAAGATAAATTGATGAGTCATTCACCATTTCCATATTAAGTATATCCATTTTAATAAGAGCATCGCGTTTAAATAAGGCCGTTAAAGTTGATACGGGCTTTGGAAATTTAGCTTCTTCAAAATTAATAAAATAATCATGTTTATTCGTGATTTCTTTTAACCCTAGTAATAATGATTTGAATAATCCTGTTTCTGTATATTCCGTTAAAACATTAGCTGCTACAAATGAAACTTGTGGATGTTTCACATGAAATTCAACAGCCTTACTTATATAATTGCTGTCAATTAAGTAATCATCGTCATCTAAGAACAATGTGTATTTACCGTCAGCGTGAGACTTGAAGGCAATACGCCGATTATTTCCTGGTCCCAGATTACTAATATTTCTCATATAAATTAAGGATTTATTAGTTTTCATTAAATCACTCATAACTAATTCAGTACCATCTGAGGAGTTGTCGTCTATAACTATAATTTGTATATTGGGATAGTCTTGATTAAGAATACTTTTAATAGATTGTATTAGATATTCTTTTCTATTATATGTTGTAATTATAATGCTTACTTTGGGACAATTATTTGAAATACAAAATATTAAATCATTATTACTTTTTTTATCACTAATTCCAAATATCATTTTTATTTTATTCGTAAATTCAACCTGCTCCTTACTATCTCTTAGTTTGAATTGACTTTTCAAATAAAAATAAAATGCTTGATCAGATATTCCAGATTTTATATAAATAACAATCATAAAAATCAATTCTTCAAAAAATGGTTTCATACGATAATCAAGCTTCTTTTTCAAGTAATGATCTGATTTATCTTTTATTTGTTGATAGCAATTTTGGTCTTGGTTTTGTTTTAAATTACATTCAAGAAAAGTTATAAATTCAATAAAATCACTCTTTAAGCGGTCATCAGTAATCATTGTTTTCCCTCCATGAAATTATGGAATATACATATAAAAAGAGTTGAATTATGGAATTATTAAAATTCACGTTTTATATTTATGTTAATTTACTTCTAAAGTAATCCACCACATAAAAGAAACACCTAGCATTAAATATAGAGACAATTACGAAAAATAACGAAAAAGTGCTTAAAAGCAATTTTATAGCTATTACTATAATTTCGATATAAGAAGTAGCTTGAAAATCAAACTTTGAAGTTACAACAACAATACTTAAAAATATACAAACATTGATAGCCCATCTTTTAACAGTTATCCACGGGCTTCGTCTTAGTACTTCCTTATTTGCATAAATTAGTATATCAATTGATCTATAAAGAACTGCAACAATTGTCCCCATTAAGACCCCATATATCCCCAAAGATTGAACAAAAATCAAAGAACACACTAAATTTATTAAAGACTCTATAATAGAGCGATATTTTGTATTCTTAAAGTGTCCTGCTATATTTATTATGTTATTAGACGAGGAGCGTGCATTAATTAATATCTTTTGTGTGACAAACAATATTGGCAACCACATATCAATATAATTGATATCATCAATGCCAACGGTATATATCTTTATAAAAGGTAATACTAAAATATAAGTTACAGTAAACATAGAAAATACTAATGCCATAAAGTACACTTCATATGTATCATAAAATAGCATGAATTTTTCTTTACTTTCATTATATGACTGTCCAAGGGCAAATGTTATACTAGTATTAACAGTCCCAACTATACTGTCAATAATACCAAATAACATATTATACATTACATATACACTCACAACTTTAAAATTTGTGAAAATAGACAAAATGATTACATCAGTGTTTTTAAAAATCAAATAAGATACTTGATGTATAAGGACAGAACTTTTTTGTGAAATCGATTTATAGTCTGGTTCAATCTTTAAATTTATCCAAGTATAATTTTTCTTGATATAGATCTGAAAAATGAGAAGTTGTACAATCATTAGTAAGAAATAAGCACCTTGTACTACAACAATACTATACCCAGAGACTAATAATATTATTTTTAAAATATTACTCAGGGTATTTACAGTGGTCACGATAAGTATGTCTATATAGCTTTTCCCTTCAGCGCTAAGAAGAATTCTATATTTGCCCAGAAAATAATAATTTAGTGCTCCTCCTAAACCTGTAAAGAGAATTATGAAAGTAATACTATAATGGTTTAGTTCTATGGTTTTGGATGTAATCATAAGTGGATAAATTATAGATAATAACAATAAGCCACAAAAATAATAAATGCCTGTTCTCTTATAATAAATAGAAGTTGCTGATAGGATAGAATTAATACTTTTTTCTTCATTCCTTGAAATTGGCCCGTAGAGTGCCTGTAAAGTCGCAGTACCAATACCAGCTTCAAAGAGAGACATATATACTATAATTTGCCCTATAGAGGAAAGTAAACCATTCACTTCAGAACCGTAATTCACCAAAATCAATCTTGTAATGAATATCCCAAAACCAATAGTGAAAATTTGACCTATAATGCCTAATATTAAATTTAATATGCTCCTTTTAATCCTCATATTTCTCCTTTAACATGGTTAAATAATTCTGATTTTTCTTCATTCCCTTTTCAGCGTATTAATCAATACTTTCTGTCAAATAATTATCTAGAATTTTAAAATGAAATGCAGCATTCTTTGCTTGTCTAGAAACATCAATTCTATTAGTAAATAATGATCTATACACTTCTCTTGGATTCGCGGTTGAAATATTCTTAAGTTCAAAATATTCACCTTTAAAACCAACATCCTCGATAACATTTGTCATTTTTTCACTATATACTATTGGAAATACAGGCACCTCGAATACCCATCCTAATATCATTGCATGAAATCTTGAAGCAACTATAAAATCTGATTCTGATAAAACATTTAGAGATTCTTCTAAATTACCAGAATAATAATACTTACTAACATTCTTTGAATATTTCAAGGGAGTCAATTCTATAATTCGATCTATTGCATCATTATCACCTTCGTACTCACAAAAAGCCATAAGTGTAACTGTCCACCCTTTTTCAATGAAAGAAATCATAATCCCCAAAATTTTATTATAATAAACTTCATCTAGGCCAGTTAAATACTTTCTAATAGAAGGCTTTATCACTGAAATTATTATTTTTTTTGCTTGTACCTCACCTTTTTTTATAATATTAGATTTATTTCCAGCTATTTGGAATACAATATCGTCTGCTATTCTAACATTTTCTAATTCTTTAAACATCTCATAAGAATGTTTTTCTCTGAAGCATATATCTGTGCAGTTTTTAAATATTATTTTATGTTGTAAATAATAATTTTTGTCAGTATAAGGCCCAAAATTAGCTCCTAGAAGAAAATAGGGTTTACCGCTGCTTATCATTTTTTTAATATAATTTAAGCGAGACTCCCATTTCTCTCCTTCAATAAATATGGAACCTCCAATATGAACTAAAGCATCACATTTCCTAGATATTATCCGTTGGAACAGACCAAAAATATTCATTTTCCTCAAAATATAATTAATACCTCTTATCACCAATCCATCAGATGAATACACTTCAATATTTTTATTTCGACGAAAAACATCCCTATACTTTCTTGGAGCATGTATTAAAAATTTTGAATCAGGGTATCTTTCGCATAATATCTTTATAAACAAATCATCTCCTAGATTCAAATGTGTATATGCGTTTATCATTACTTTCTTCATAGTTATCTCCCAAAATTCTGTATTATATATGAATAGAAATTTATTATTCCGTATGGAAAATTTGTAAAGTTATTTCAACTTTTTAATTTTAATAAATAGCTTGATTTTATAATAATTCAACTTAAGACTTCTCCATCCATTGTTGAAAGAAAACACCCAAATATATTTTTTATAATTTTCATAGTACTCTAACATTTCATTTTCAGATGTTCCATTCTCTATAGCCATACAAAGCCTATAAGTAATTAAAGCTGATAGTCTGTAGTTCAATAATGCTGTTTTTAAATCTTTCCGATCCATTCCTTTCTTTTTCAAAATTCTTTGAATCGACTTGAAATCTTGATCTATTTTTTCCGTTGAGTAAGAAGAGAGGTTGTTATTGTCAAATTCTGCCGTATAATTAATAAGATACTCTTCTACACAACTTACTTTATTGGTCGCCGCTAAAACTTCACAAAAAAACTCAATATCTTCTCCCCATGAAACTCCTTCTAAAAATACAATTCCATTCTTCTTTAGAAAGTCTTTTTTTATCATCCATGCATTAGTACAAATAAAAACTGTATCAAGTAAATATTTCTGCAGCAAATTATTCAAAAGAAATTTTGTTTTCTTTTTTTTCTTCTGTTTAGGCGTCACACGATATGACCCACAATAACAAATATCATCATCATTCTTATTAATTTCATTAAACATCTTCATTAGAAATGTATTCTCATAAAAATCATCAGAATCCAAAAAAGTTATGTATTTCCCTTTTGAAACTGAGAGTCCTCTATTTCTAGCAGTGGCAACCCCTGAGTTCCTCTGATGAAGGTAACTAAATCGTGAGTCTTTAGAACAGATTTCTTCAATTATTTTTAAAGTGGTATCTGTACTTCCATCATCAATTATAATAACTTCATAATCCACAAATGTTTGTTGCAATACTGAATTCAAAGTTTTGTTTATAGTTTTTTCTCTATTGTACACTGGTATAATAATTGATATTTTTGCCTCCATCACAAAGATCCTTTCATAAATTATTTGATTTCGATCTTATTATTTATAAAAGGTTCTTGGCGTAAACTAATCATTAAAAAAAGTATGGGTAAAAATTTAGAATTAAAAATATCTGGAATGAATAATGCACCAAATAAAACGCCTAGCAGAACCATAAACATTTCATTATATTTTTTAAAACAAGTAACTAAAATAGAACATAAAAATAAAAATAAGGGAACTAAATATAATATTCCGCCCTGTGAAATAAATTGAAAAAATAAATTATGTGGTAATATTCCTCCAAATTTAGAATAATTATTTATGCCAAATCCAATTCCGTACATAGGATTATCTAAAAATATTCTCCAAGCAATTTCATTTAGAAGATTTCGTCCTGAATCGTATAGAACTTCATTACTTCTTACTCTAACAATTAGAAAATAACTTGAGATTATGACTAATATATTAAAAAAAACTATTCCGAAAATATGCTTTGATCCGTTTCTAACCATATGGAAAAACTTAAAAAAACTATATAAACAGAAAATCACAATAAAAGAAACTATTCCGGTTCTTGCTGAGGAAATAATACTTGCAAGTAATAAGAAACACATATTAAAAATCCAATATTTATCAGACTTTATTTTTGTTCTTTCAACGAAAAAAACCATTAAAGCACCTGAAGACAAAAATAATGAAAAAAAACTGAAGTCTGTAAAAAGGAATGAATATGAATTTCTATTACCACTTGATAACTCAAAATTCCCTAGTATTACACCAAATAAATTTTTACTGATGTATTGAATGAATATGCCTACTGCTGCTATTTTAACAGCAGTTATATAATCCAATGCAAGCCTTAATTGTTGAGTATTATTAATTTTATTTTTTATGTTCACGCCTACAATAATTATTAAAAAGGATAAAATAATATTTAAGTATTGCTTTAAAGCATCAGTAAGCATTGATGAGGTTATTAGTGGTATTAAACTTATGATGATCATAAAAGAAGATGATAACACAATATGATCTATTATAAATCTTCTGCTTGCAAAAATATTAATTAAAGCTACTAAGATTAATAAACCAACAAATATGTTAAACCAAGATAAGGGCAAATCTTCATAGGATCCCCCATAAACATTTACAAAAGATAATGGCAAGCTAAGAACTAACATTCTTGTTATTAAAAACAAGAAACCTTCTTTATAATTTCTAACAATTAAAATCCCCCAACATAGTAAACCCAACAAAAGCACAAAAATATCCCTAAAAATGATATTTTCAAATAGAGTGGCATATGATAAAACTGATATCAATAATGCATCAATAATACTTTTGACTATTTTATTCGAGTTCTGAAATGCCTTATTATACATTTTTGACTCCTTATACCTCATACAAATTTATTATTTTATTTTTCCAAATATCTATATTCCCAAAATTCAATGCATTCTTACGGCAATTTTTAGATAAAAATGAATAATATTGTGGTTCAAGTAAGGACTTTATAGCTTGTTCTATAAAATCTTCGTTGGATTCACATAATTCCCCACATCCATTATTAATTATTCCATTTAAGCCACCAACCGGTGATGCGAAAACTGGTATACCTAGCGCCATTGATTCAACAGCTACTAAACCAAAGCCTTCCCATTTCGAGGGCATTAATAATATCTTTGTTTTCTTCAGAATTGGAAAGGGATTTGATTTAAAACCTAACATTTGAACATTTTTTTGTAAATTCAATCTATCAATAGCTTCTTTACATTTTACTTTTAGTTCACCATCACCTATCAAGACTACTTTAATATTCGGTATTTTCTTTTTAACTTCACTCACGATCTCCAAAAAGCGCAAAGGATCCTTTTGTTCGGTTAATCTTCCAATAAACCCAATATCAAAGTTATTATCTATAATTTCACTATTTGATGCCCTTATAATCCGTTCAATATTCACAATGTTTGGTAATACAGTATATTTCTCACTTAACATTTTTGAAAAGATCGCTTCGCTTAATACTTCAGAAGAAACAGTTATGATTTTATTGTACGCTAGACTAGAAATAGCGTAACAAATTGAATACAAATTAATTTTTCTAATCCATGAAGGATTGTTATGTAAATGAGATATTATTCTACATGGATATAGTGAGAGTGATGTGTTGATACTTGCTCTAAAATCATGAGTGTGAATTATATCTGGCTTCCATTTTCTGAAAATTGAATTTAAGTAAAGTGGATTAAAACTTTTCAAAGGTATATGCCTGATATTGTTACTTAGAAGGATACTCTCAATGGGGCCCTCTGGTGATGCATAAATAAGCTCGTATTCTTCTGACAAAGTATTTATTATATTTATTGCAACATTTTCTGCTCCTGAATATATATTACTATAAACTAGGTGTAATATTCTTTTTTTCACTTTTCTCACCTTCTTCACAATTCATACACTAACTCATTAAAATTATAGCTTTTTACTTTATTTTATATATTCTACTCATTTGAGTTGATATAGTCTCTAGTGAATATGCATCGATAAGATCGATGTTTTTATTGCTGAATTTTCCACAGATGTCTTTAAAGGCATAAAGATTGTGGATTGCACGGGAAAAACCATTTGCGTCGTTTATATCAATAACATAGCCATTTTCCTTATCATAAACCAGATCACGATTCCCCCTACAATTTGTCACAATCAATGGTAATCCAGTCGCCATAGCTTCCATTATATTTAAAGGCAACCCTTCTTGCCTGGAAGAAGACACTGCTACATCTGAAAGCATCATTAGTTTCTCAATATCATTACGATATCCCAAAAAATCAACATTTCCATTAACTCCTAACTTATCCGCCATTAATTTATATTTTTCTATCTTTTCTCCATCTCCTACAATTAATAATCTTAGATTAGGAATCTCCTCCTTGAGGTAATTCACAGCCTTTATAAGTAAATCTTGATGCTTCCTATAACTCAATTCCCCAACATAAATTAATATGTAATCCTCTAAAGGATATCCATATTCTTTCCGCTGTTGGTTTCGCTTTTCTAAATTTTGTTTTCTAAACTTTTCTAAATTAACTCCTACTCCATTAATAAGGTGAACATTAGCAGCATTAAAACTATTTATTGCTATTTCGAAATCCTCTTTGTTAATAGTTATAAGTTCATCAGTGTATCTAGAAAGCCATTTTTCTATAGGATAGAATAATAACCAATTTTTTAAAGCTGCACCCTTAAAAAAATGAAATCCATGAGCTGTATATATAACTTTAGTTCCATTATATCTTGATTTTTTTGCAGCTAATCTCGTTATTGCAGCACCCATAGGTGTATGACAGTGGATAGTATCATATTTATTACTATTAATTATTTTTTTAAGTTGCCTATACGCTTTAATATTTTCTAGTTTATATGGTGACCTTTGAAAAGGAACATTATACTTAAAGTCCGTTGAAGGAATGTCCGTAGTTCCATTACTTGCAACATGGACTTCATATCCATTTTCTTTGAAATATTTTAAATAAGGGATATGAAAATTCATTATGTGACTATCTACTGTAGCAGTAAACAAAACTTTTTTCATATTATGCACCATCTATTTCACTTTTTTGGATTGAATCCTTGAGATTAGCAAGACTATAGTTATATTCATCATGCAGAGATATTCTAAGATCATATTTCAAGTTACCAAATATTTTTTTTGTTATATCAAATTGATTTCCCAACAATTTTATAGGAATTGCGAAGAACTTTGAAAATAATAGCCTTCTATTATTAATAGATGAAACTAACTTCACTAATTCAACCGTAGAAATATATTCTTTATTCTGAGGAAAAAAGATTCCATTTTTCCGACTAAGTAACAACCATCTTATAAATTCTGATAAATTATCTATAAATATCATACTTCTTTTATTTTCTATAGAAGGAAATAAGGGCGATTTAAGAGCTATTTTTCTCAACCGTGTATAATTTCCAGGACAGTTGTATCCATATATCATCGGTGCTCTTATAATAGCTATTTTAAATTCCTCACAATCCATTTTTAATATTTCTTCTTCAGCAGCAAGCTTGCTTTTTCCATAAAAAGACGTTGGCTTACATTCCGTATAATCATAAATAACTGTATCTTGACCAATAAGTCCTTCAAGTCCGTATACAGACATACTACTCATAAAAAGAAACTGTCCTACTCCATCTTGTTGAGCCTTTTTCGCTATAGATATTGCCAAATCTTTATTCACTCTGAAATATAACTGTTCGTTCTCTGGTTTCTCTTTCTTATGAACAACAGCAGCAACATGGATTATTGCTTTATATTGAGAGAAATCATGCTCTTTCCACGCTTCTCCCCTTACCGATAACTCTTCCACTTCATACTGCTCCGGCCACTGCTTTACCCAGTTGATGAAGCTAGTACCAATATAACTTCCCTTACCCGTGATCAGAATCTTCTTCTTGTCCATTTATAACGAAACTCCTTTGGTGGTTGGAGATGCCTCCGGTTCAACTGCTCCTTCTCTCACACCATCAGATTTTAGAACACTCAGGATCGTCATGCAGAATACTTTAAGATCGAACCAAAAAGATAGTCTTCCTGTGTACTCTCCATCGAACCTTGCCTTATCTTCATTCGGGATTTCATCCCGCCCATTGATCTGCGCCCATCCCGTCAACCCAGGTTTGATATCATTCGCCCCATACTTATCACGCTCAGCGATCAAATCATATTGGTTCCAAAGCGCTGGGCGTGGTCCGACAACGCTCATATCGCCTTTGAGGATGTTAATAATCTGCGGCAACTCATCAAGGCTGGTCTTCCGCAGAAACTTGCCTACCTTTGTGATGAAAGAATCAGGGTCCTGCAATAAATGTGTTGGCATATCACTAGGAGTATCTGTCCGCATCGTTCTGAATTTCAGAATATAGAATTCAGTCTTATACTTACCGAGACGCTTTTGCTTAAATAAGACAGGCCCCTTTGAAGTCAACTTGATAGTTATTGCAATGACCAAGAAAAAAGGCCATAACAGGAGAAGTCCGATTAGAGCCAGCATAAAATCAATCATTTGTTTAAATACCATATAAGGTCTCATCTAATCACCTAATCCTTAGAACTCTTTGCTATGTAATCCCATCCCTTAACCCAATTAAGGGATGGATTTCAATAATTAATCAAAACCATCTCTTGCAACTTACCCACCAAGCAAAGCCTTCCCCTTCTCTACCGATGCATTAAACTCGTTTCTATACTCAACAATAATCGCTGTGTCATAGCCGTTTTTGTTTAGTTTTTGTTCAGCATCAGCCACTATACTATTAAAACTGGATGTGAATGAGGCAAGTTGCTGCTTGCCCTTGGCGATCAGCTCTTGTTTGGTTGCATCGTCCGTAGCCCTTATATACTCAATAACAGTGCTTCCTAGCGCAGACTCGGCTTCTGCTTTCAAAGCATACAGCTTGGCTTCGGTATCGCTGGTAATACTCTCATAAGATATCTTGCCGCTGGATGTTCCTCCACCGGTTCCTCCGGTTGATCCTGGAGCTGCTGTGCTATTAGGTGCCGGTGTAGCCTTGGGCGCTGGAGTAGAGCTTCCTCCCCGACTGGAGCCATTGTTGTTTAGCGGATCATTTCCGCCAGTGTTTGCTCCTGATTCCTGATATGCCGTGGAGGCCGAAGTAATTGTTTTTGTTTTCGGATCCCAGCTAATGGAATTCCCTGCGGATTCCGATAAAAAACGTAACGGCACATACAGGGAGCCATTCAAGATAAAGCTGGATTGGCCCTCGGGTAGTTTTTTGACAGAGCCGTTAAATACATAGCTGGCTTTAACCGCGTTAAGTGTTACACTTTTGGCTGTAAATTTAGCCGCTTCATTATTTTTTGCGTTCATTACATATTCTTTAATAACCACTAGTTCAGAAGCGGTTGGTTCTGCTACGGTAACTTTAACGTTTTTGGCATCCCAGGCTACGCTTTTTTGCAGTGCATAGGACATGAAGCGCAGAGGTACATGAGTAGTATTGTTATACATGAACACCACTTGTCCTGCTGGAGGCTGGAGACTCACCCCGTCAAAGACCATTTTGACATCCATGGACTTTACTTTAATCGTATTCGTAGCAGTCGTCTCTGCAGCTGATGCAGACAAAGGTGCTTTAGCTGTCAATGGTGCTACGCCAATCAACATCACTAGCAATAGCGCCGCAGCTGAAACCTTAATGTTCGACATTTTTATTCACTTCCTTTTTCATTAGCTTCTTTCATTTGCTCTTCTTCTTTAACAGCTTGATCATGTGTAATTCCACGGCTAACCCCGTACTTCTTGGCAATTTGGGATAGCTCATTGTATTGTTCTTCTGAGACTTTACCGAGAATTATTTGACGAGCTTCACGCTTCTCTTCGACAGTTAAGCCGCCGCTAGCCAACTCTTGCAGCCGCTTGATATCTGAGACGCTTAATTGGCCTAATACGATGGAAGCGACGTCAGCTTTATCTTTGACTGTAACATTCTCTTGAATGGCTTTGGCCTTGTCTGTGGATACCTGTGCACTGTAACCATCTGGTGACTCTGTAGCAGCAGGAGCCTCTGTCTTGGCTGGCTGACTCGCTGCTGGGGCAGTAGTCCCTTTGGCGATATTCGGTGTAGTTGTACCTGTACCTTCCGCTACTGGCGTTGTGGCTGGCGCGGAAGCTGGTTCTGTAGTTGGTGCTGGAACTGTGCTGTCGGTAGCTGCCGGAGCATCAGTGGACGCAGGTTGATCGACTTGACCTCCACCCGTAGCTGTCGTCTCCTCGGCCTCCAAGTCAAAACCTTCAGCCATGGAGTTCATCAGTTTGTCTACGGCGTAGTTGGCGGCAAACAATCCACCGACTGCAAGTACAACAACAACAGACAACGTCCATAATACAATCTTTTTCCATCTTTTTTTCTTGCCCATGTGGGAATCCCCCATTATGAATTGATTAGCTAATTGCGGCTTGAGCGACAGGCTGCATCGGAACAATCTGGTTAATGACTTCGCGGATGACATCCCCGTCCTCGGCCAGTACACGTTCGAGGCGTTTGAACTCCAGCTCCAGCTGATTCTGGCTAAGCACCGCTGGTCTGCCGATGAAAATCCGGTCATGTGTGGTAGAACCCAGGTTCTCCTCGTCGGTCAGCAGCTCTTCATAGAGCTTCTCGCCTTCACGGATGCCGGAGAACTTAATCTCGATATCTTTGTAAGGCTCGTAACCGGACAAAGTAATTAGATCCTCGGCCAGAGTCAGAATCTTCACCGGTTGTCCCATATCAAGGACGAAGACCTCGCCGCCATTCGCGAAGGAGCCGGATTGGATCACCAGCTGCACCGCTTCCGGAATCGTCATAAAATAACGGACCATCTCGGGATGTGTGACCGTTACCGGACCACCCGCTGCAATTTGCTGCTTGAACGCGGGAATTACACTGCCGCGGCTGCCCAGCACATTGCCGAAGCGGACTGCCGAGAACTTGGTCTGACTGGTGGTATTGAGACTCTGCACATACATTTCTGCGATGCGTTTGGTTGCGCCCATCACACTGGTAGGATTGACCGCTTTGTCTGATGAGATCAGCACAAAACGTTCTGCTGCGAATTTGTCAGCACAATCAGCTACATTCCGGGTCCCAAAAACGTTGTTTTTGATTGCTTCCGACGGGTTGCGTTCCATCAAGGGAACGTGCTTATGCGCTGCCGCATGAAAGACGACCTGCGGCTTGTGGCTACGGAAGACATCCATCATCCGGGTACGGTCCTGCACATCGGCGATTACCGTCACGATGTTCAGTTCCGGGAAGCTTTTGCGCAATTCCATTTCAATCGTATAAATACTGTTCTCTCCGTGCCCGAGCAGCAGCAGCTTGTCCGGTGCAAAAGGTGAAATCTGCCGGCACAGCTCCGAACCAATCGATCCGCCCGCCCCTGTAACGAGTACGGTCTTCTGATGAACATAACCCAGGATGCCGTTCAGATCAGCGACCACTGGCTCACGTCCGAGCAAGTCCTCCACACTAACATCCCGCAGCTTTTTGACGGATATTTTGCCTGAGATCAAGTCATTCAGAGCCGGGATAATCTTCAGCTTGGCCCCTGTTTTCTTGGCGAGATTAATAATCTCCGAGATTTCAGTGCGCGAGACGGAAGGCATGGCAATAATGATCTCGTGGATGTCGCGTTCCTTTACCAGGCTGGGAATGGCATAACGGTTGCCAAGTACAGGCACGCCCAATACAGACATATGGTATTTGTTCACACTGTCGTCAATGAAACCAACGATCTTTGTGTGGGCAAAGGTAGGTCCCATCATTTCCCGCGCAATTAAGGTACCGCAGTCGCCTGCTCCCACAATCAGGGTATGCGTCTGGGTATCCTTATAGCTGATTCGTTCATTGCGGAACAATCTCCACAGGAAACGCACGCCGCCTACAAGTACCAATATCGTCTCTACCGACCTCACTACTACTCCGAACGGAATACGTTCCGGAAGAATAAGGAAGGCTATGCCGTAAGAGAGCAGCGCTCCCACCAGAATAGCCTTAACGACAGACACAATTTCCCCGATACTTGCGTACTGCCACATTCGCCGGTACAGACCGAAATAGATCAGGCTGCCTCCAAAGGTTACAGTAGAGATGATTCCGTACGCGTACATTTGGGTAATATAATCCTTGGGAATATCGTCGTAGAACCGGAACATATACGAGGTAACGATACTGAACCAGATGATCGCAAGATCAATGAAGAATAAGAGCACCACTCTAGTTTTCGCTGTCATTTTCAGTGCCTCCAAAAATAACATTTTCCCCGTACGTAACCGGGTTAATTTCCGTAGTAATAATAATAGTAACCTTCGCTTGCTTTGCGTTTCACATTATTCAGCACTACACCAAGCATCTTTGCACCCACCCGGTCCAGGCCGGCTTTGGCTTTGGCTGCGATATCACGTTTCACTTTGCCGTAGCTGACTACCATAATGACACCATCGCTTTTGGAAGCAACAATCTGCGCATCGGTAACAGCGAGCAGCGGCGGAGTATCAATCAGAATCATATCGAAACGTTGGCGCAGCTCCTGCAGCACCGTGGTCATGCGGTTGGAAGCCATCATTTCGGCCGGATTCGGCGGTATGGGTCCCGAAGTCATCAGATACAAATTCGGTACTCCCGATTCCTGAACTACATTCTCCAGGTTCGCCTGTTGCGAGAGCAATGAAGAGAGTCCAAAGCGGTTGCTCAGCGAAAAGGTCTTGTGTGCTGTCGGCTTGCGCATATCCGCATCGATCAGCAGAACCTTCTTGTCTGCTTGTGCATAAGCGGCCGCCAGGTTGGCCGATACCGTCGATTTGCCTTCTTCCGGACCGGATGATGTAACCATAATAACCTGAATCTGTTCATCTACTGAGGAAAAATCAATATTGGTCCGCAAGGCCCGAAACGCTTCGGAGATCGGCGACCGGGGATTTGTGACCGTAATCAGATGACGCTGCTTATTTGGAAGCTGTGACATGTTCAAGTTCCCCTGCCTTTCTCGGCTGCTGTGTCTGTGCTTGCGAAGCTGTCTGCTTGCCCTCTTCCTGCCCTACTCTTGTAATCATTGCAATGGTTGGCAGCCCCAGATATTTCTCAATATCCGCTTCTGTCTTCAGTGTATCGTCCATGTATTCGAGCAGGAAGGCAATTCCTAATCCAATCATCAACGAAACTACAAATGCGATCGCCAGATTAAGCATTACGTTCGGTTCTACAGGTCCCGGAGCAACAGGCGGGTCCAGCTTGGCCTCATTCAGAATGGATACATTCTGTACATTGAACAGGGATGGGATCTCTTGTTTGAATACCTGGGAAATAGCATTCACTATTTTTGCGGCTTGGCTGTATGAATTATCTCGAACGACAAGTGTCATCACCTGCGTATTGTTTACAGAACTCACATTTACCTTCTTCAGCAACTCTTCCGTAGTGATATTGAATTCCGGGTAGTCCTGAATGACGATATCCAAAATGGCAGGGGTCTTGATAATTTCCTTATACGTATTAATCAGCTGAATATTGGTATTGATCTGGTTCAGGTCAAGCTGTGCCATTGTGGACTGTGTTGGGGTCTGGTTGACAATAATCTTCGTTGATGCTTCATATACCGGGTTCTTGATATACAGACTGTACACCCCGGCTAGAATACACGCCACTACTACAATACTCGCGATTAACCAAAGTCTTTTCCTGACAATCCGGAAATAGTCGCGAAGATCCAATTCTTGTGATGACACGTTAACTTCCCTCCAAGCTGCTCTAATAAAATAGACATACAACTTATAAATTATGTTCCCTCTGAAAAAAAGGCCCCCTCTCACCTGCATGAGAGGAGGCAGTTAACAATCTTACTTGAAGTTAATCGTACGATAGATGATTACGGCCGCTTCAGCGCGGGTAGCTGTATCGTTAGGGTTGAATTTGCCGGCATTGCCGATAACCAGGTTATGGCTTGCTGCAAAAGCAACGCCTTCCTTCAGGGAAGCTGCGATTTTGGAAGCATCTTTGAACCCGTTCAGCGCGGATGCTGGTGCAGTTTCAGTCAGACCCTTCTCTGCTTTGAGGGCACGGGAGATCATTGTCGCCATCTCAGCACGGGTGATCGTTGCAGTCGGATCGAATTTGGAATTACCGCGGCCAGTAATGATACCTTTCTCAGCAGCAACCGCTACATATGGTGCATACCATGCAGTGGAGCTAACATCTGTGAAGGTTTGAGCTGCGGAGTTGTTCTCCAAATTCAAGGCACGAATCAGCATTTTAGCGAATTCAGCACGGGTTACATTGCTCTTCGGAGCAAATTTGCTATCGCCGATGCCTTCAATAGCGCCTTTAGCGGCAACTACTTGAATTTGTCTGCCAGCCCATGCTTGAACCTTGCTGATATCGTTGAAGCTCACTTTGTTCTCCAGTACGGCGTAAGTGGAGAATGTATCCCGTGGTTCGATGATGTATTCTCCATCAACTACCCCACCTTGGAAATCCAGCTTGTTGTATACGAGCTTGCCAACGGACAACAATTCTTTGTCCAGGCCAGTTGTGTTCTTAAGCGGCAGCTTGATAGTGATCGGTTGCTTGAAGACGGTTGTAGCCACTCCGCCCACAGTCACATTGAAATCATATACACTGGAAGCCAGCTTCTGCTTGCTCACGTTAGTGATTGTCGAATCATCCAAAGTGGATACCGTCAATGTCACTGCATCGCTGAACTGTCCTACAGGAATCGTTACAGTCAAACCATTGAAGGTAATAGCAATGTTAGCGATTCCTCTGGCTTTGGCAGCTTCAATAATAACTTTGGACAATGGAACTTCAACCGTTTTGGCATTGACCGTTCCCAGGTTCAGGGTCAAGGTCAGGCCACTTTTTCCAGGGTTGGCTGCAACAAGTGCGTCGAAGGCTTTGATGACATCAGCGTCTACCAGTTTCAGCGTAGCTTTGTCGCCCACGATGAATACCAGCTTGGAGACATCGTAGATGCCCGGTGTTGCTGTTGGGTTGGTTACCGGTGTAGTTACTACGCCGCCACCACCACCGCCGCCGCTTCCGCCAGTACCTGGGTTAACTCCCAGTCCGAATGCACGGATGTAAGCGGTAGCCAATGCTTTTGCAGCAGGTTTGGCGGATGTAATCTCTGTACTCAGGTTCTTCAAGGTTTGCTTGACATCACCTTTAGTGATACCAAGGTTGTATACCACTTGGCTAACGGTAGCTGCACCGTCAGATCCGATTCTGTTATCCATTACCTTATCAATCGCTTCGTTCAGAAGTGCTTCCTGGCCGTTTGGATTGCTGACAATCTCCAACAGCTCTGCAGTAGTCTTGCTGCTGATTAGAGCACGAAGCTCAGCTTCCACACCGCCAGTGCCCAGCAGGAATTCGATCAGGTCATCAACGGTAAGATTGGCTACACCCGCTTTGGCAGCGATGCCTTTCAGCAGTGCTATGTTCTTCTCGTCATAACGAATCTCTTTAAGCTTGGCAAAATCATTATCAATTGCATAGACATCATAGACTACGCTGGAAACGCTTGTGAACAGCTTATGTGAGGTTTGCACATCAGGACCACTCAGAGCAAGCTTGGCCAGAATCGGCTCGAAAATAGCCTCGTATTTAGCTTGGCTAATGCTGCCGGCTTCGGTTTGGTATTTCAGCAGGGCTTGTTTCTCGGTATCTGTCAACGCATTGTAAAGCTTTACAATATTCGCCTTCACATCAGCATTGCTGATGGAAGCAGCTGAAGCCGTTCCTGTGAATCCCAATTGTTGAGCCAGACCTTTGCCGCTGAGCGGAATACCCGCTACAGTTGCCGCTGCCATACTTACTGCTAGCGTGGATACTGCCAATTTCTTCTTCAATGTCACTTTTAGTCCACCTCTTCTTATGTAATAGAATACCAGGTACTACTGTTGCCGGAGTGTAAAAAATCATCTCTTGTTTACACAATCCAGCAAAATATAACAATAACCCAATAAAAACCATTCTACCATCAATTTAGGGATTGGTCAGCCCTTTCGCGAAAAAAAACCAAAAATTTTATGACGTTTTGTGTGGACTCGTGTATAATCCCCTGGAATTATAGCCGAATTCGCCACAATATGCTGTGCGTTTCTGCGGAAATAGTCGTTGGCTTCGGCTCCCAATTCTTTGTCCAGGAAGGCGTGCGCTTCACTCAGGCCAAAAGGCCGGTGCGCACAGTCATGGGCATCGGACGCAATGACATGAACCAGGTTCCTGCGGCACAATTCGAGAGACAGCTTCTGCAGCTTGCTTCCGAATGCACCGGCCAGACTTTGTGCAGTCACTTGTCCAAGGACCCCCAGTTCCATCAGGCTCTCCAGCCTGGACGGATCCGAAGCCACTTCAGCGTTGCGCTCCGGGTGGGCAATCACCGGTACGAAACCCTGAATCACCAGCTCATGGCAGACTTCTGCCATATTGCGGGGAATCCGCGAGGAGGGCATCTCCAGCAGCATATAACGCGAACCCGCCAGACTCAGCAGCTCGCCTTGCTCCAGATCATAGAGCAGATCGCCATAGACTCGAATCTCCTGACCCGGGAGCACCTGCAGCGGAATGTTATTCTGATGAAGTCTCTCATTCATCAGTTCCACGGCTTGCCGGATACCCGGTCCGGAATTCATATATTGTCCGTTGGCATGATGCGGCGTGGCGATAACGGTAGTGATTCCGTCCGCATGAGCGTCTTTTGCCATCGCGAGTGCGGCTTCCCAATCGGCCGCCCCGTCGTCCATAAAGGGTAAGATGTGGCTATGAATATCTATCATATGCATTCTATCGGTCCTTTCTGCTAGAATATTTAGTTTTTCAGCAAAAAAATACAACCATTTCACTAGGAAATGATTGCCAAGGGTGCTGCAGTCCCACCAGCTTCTTCAGGCTTCCAATTGAAATAGCCGTACAGCAGCAGCTTGCAGTTCTCTGTCTATCTTCATAATCTCGCTATTCAGGGAAGCGGTATTGCGCCGATCCAGCAGCAGGTTGACCCTGCCCCTAAGTTCACCGATTTCCCGTTCAATGGTATCAGCCTGAAATAACCGTTGCATTTCGGCCACCGTGTGCCTGTGCTGATAGATCCGCTTGCAGCCGTTCTCCGTCAGCTCGGAGATTTGGCGGACTGAACCCTGTACATATTCATAAATCATTGTAAAGCCCTTGTAAATACGGTTCACCGTGCCCGTCCCCTTATAGGTAACGAACAGCTTGCGGACCGCATTGTTCAAATGGGGATTAACTACCCTGCAGGAAAGCGCACAGATGTACATGCTGCCTTTACGTTCAAAGGACAAGTGAACTTCCTCTCCCTGAGCCTCCTCCAGAACGACCTCCTGTTCTCCGCCTCCGAGCACTTTCACACGGTGACTGATATAAGAAGTATCCGCCGAGAGCAGAAACTGGTTCAACTGAAATTCTGTCATTTGCAGCGTTGCATTCACATATTCCGTAGCCAATCGCTGAGCCATAACATCCCTCAATTCTTGGTAACAACTTATTCCGGATTATACAATAAAAGAGCGCTTTAAACTTCTGATGACTCCTCTTGATGCCGTGCTTCTTCTTCTGTTGCCTGAGCCTCTTGCGCTTCTTCCTGTGAAGCCAAAAGATAGCCGTCCAAAAGTCCCCACAGCTCATCTTTGCCGAGCCCGATCTCCGAAGAGAACGGAATAAAGTTATCCCCCGGCAGGACGCCGAGCTCCTGCTTCATAATTTTGATATGTTTAGGCCAGCGGGTCTTGGGAATTTTGTCAGCCTTGGTGGCCACAACACACAATGGGAGATCATAATGCTTCAGCCAGTCGAACATCATCTTGTCGTTGCTTGTAGGCGGGTGGCGCAGATCAACGATCAGCAGCACAAGCTTCAGCGTATCCCGCTCCGACAGGTATTTCTCGACCATTTTACCCCAGACAGCGCGTTGGGTCTTGGATACCTTCGCATACCCGTAGCCCGGAAAGTCAACAAAATACATACTCTCATTAATCCGGTAATAGTTCATATGCTGCGTTTTCCCCGGGGTAGAACTGGTCCGGGCCAGATTTTTGCGGCTAATCATCCGGTTAATAAGGGAGGATTTCCCTACATTGGAGCGCCCTGCCAGAGCAATCTCCGGCAAGGCATCATCAGGGTATTGATCAGGGCCGACGGCACTGATTATAAATTCGGCTTGGTTAACTTTCATAAGACTTCCTTTCTAATGCACACTTCTCTGTGTCTCACTGCTTATTTCCATACTTGGCTCCACCAGACTCTCTTCCACCAGCGCATGCAGCAGAACCTGATCCATATGGGATACCGGCACGAACTCTACATCATTTCTGACACTGTCCGGAATTTCCTTCAGATCACGCTCATTGTCCTTGGGCAGCAGAATTTTCTTGTAACCCGCCCGGTGGGCAGCCAGCGATTTCTCCTTCAGGCCGCCGATGGGCAGCACACGTCCGCGCAGCGTAATTTCACCAGTCATGGCTACATCCTTGGACACATACCGTTTGGTGAGGGCCGAGATGAGCGCCGTGGCAATCGTAATACCCGCAGACGGACCGTCTTTCGGAATGGCTCCTTCCGGAATGTGGATATGAATATCGATTTTCTCATAAAAATCGGGCTGGAGTCCCAGCTCATCCGCCTTCGACCGGGTATAACTGAAGGCGGCCTGCGCCGACTCCTTCATCACATCGCCCAGCTGGCCGGTAAGAGTCAGCTTCCCGGTCCCCGGTACCACTGTAACTTCAATCAGCAGCGTATCGCCGCCGACCTCGGTCCAGGCCAGCCCGGTCACGGTACCGATCTGATTCTCCAGCTCAGCCATACCGTAACGGTATTTCGAGGCTCCCAGGTAATCCTTGATGTCCTCCGGAAGAATTGTTACTTCCTCCTTGTCCGTGGATACGATCTGCTTGGCAGCTTTGCGGCATAGCGCAGCAATCTGCTGTTCCAGGTTCCGCACTCCGGATTCCCGCGTATATTCACGGATCATCCGCAGCAGGGTATCCTCGGCAATCTGCAGCTGCGATTCCTCCAGCCCATGATTCTTCTTCTGTTTGGGCAGCAAATAACGGCTGGCAATCTGCAGCTTCTCAAGCTCGGTATAACCGGGAATATGCAGCATTTCCATCCGGTCCAGCAATGGACGCGGAATATTATGCACCGTATTCGCAGTCGTTACGAACATAACGTTCGACAGGTCAAACGGCAGCTCTACAAAATGGTCGCTGAACGTATTGTTCTGCTCCGGATCAAGAACCTCCAGCAGCGCAGCCGACGGATCGCCGCGGAAATCCGCCGCCATCTTGTCGATCTCATCGAGCAGGAAGACCGGATTCATGCTGCCGGCAGTCTTCATGCCTTGAATGATCCGCCCCGGCATTGCACCGACATAGGTGCGTCGGTGACCGCGGATCTCCGCCTCATCCCGCACACCGCCCAGCGAGATGCGGACGAACTTGCGGCTTAGGGAGCGGGCGATGGAGCGGGCCAGTGAGGTTTTGCCCACACCGGGAGGCCCTACCAGACATAGAATCGGACCTTTCAGCTGTTTCACCAGCTTCTGGACCGCAAGATATTCGAGCACCCGCTCTTTCGGCTTCTCCAGACCATAGTGATCGGCATCCAGCACTTCTTCCGCCTTCACAATATCCAGATCATCTTCGGTCCACTCGCCCCACGGAAGACTCAGCAGCCAATCCACATAGTTGCGGATGACGCCGCCTTCTGCCGAGCTTGCCGGCATTTTCTCAAGACGGTCGATTTCCTTCTCGATCTTCTCCTTGACGCGCTCCGGCAGATTCTTCTCTTCCAGCTGACTCCGCAGCTCTTCCGCTTCGCCGGCCCGGCCTTCCTTGTCGCCAAGCTCCTTCTGGATCGCTTTCATCTGCTCGCGCAGATAATATTCCTTCTGGGTCTTCTCCATTTGTTTCTTGACACGCTGATTGATCTTGCGCTCCAGCTCCAGCACTTCACGCTCGTTGTTCAGGATATCGAGCAGCTTCTCCAGACGCTTGCGGACATCAATGGTCTCCAGAATCTCCTGTTTGTCCTTGATCTTCAGCGCCAAATGGCTGGTGATTACATCGGCCAGACGGCCGGGTTCCTCAATATCGGATACTGCGGCCAGCGTCTCAGGTGTGACTTTCTTTGACAAGGTAATGTAGTGCTCGAACTGGTTCAGCACCGTCCGCATCAAAGCGTCGCTCTCCTGATCCCCGTCTTCTTCTTCCGGCAGCTCGCGGGCCAGGACCTCATAGAACTCTTCATTGTCGGTATATTGAAGAATCTCGGCCCGCTCCACACCTTCTACGAGTACACGGATGGTGCCGTTGGGCAGCTTCAGCATCTGGCGCACATTCGCGACAGTGCCCACCCGAAAAATATCTTCCTGCCCCGGCTCTTCAATATTCACTTCCGACTGGGAACAGAGGAGAATTAAATTATCATCAACCATAGCTTTTTCCAGCGCCCGAACTGACTTCTCGCGTCCCACATCCAGATGAAGAACCATGCTGGGATACACAAGAAGACCTCTAAGCGGCAATAAAGGAAAACGACGACCTTTGGATTTGCTTTGTATCATCGCTTTCGCACCTCCCATGGCTCTCAAGTAGTGTCATATTCATTCATTCTAACAAAAGCGGCATCAAAACACCAACGATCTGCAAGCTGCCCTTTTTTTCGCATGACACCGGAGAACACGTGTAGCTCTACAGTATCAGCTTTGTTCGCAGCCAAAGAATGCCTAACAACGGTTTTAAGATGCCCTAAATATGCAGTTCCCATTTAAAAAAGGAAGCAGCAGATCACCTGCGCTTCCCGTTCGATTCATTTCAGTGCAGATTCATTTCAGTGCAGCTGCCGCCGGTTCTAAGACCAGCCTCTTAAACCTGTTCCCCAGCCGCATCTGCTTTGAGCAGGGACGGAGACGAGGAGAATGTCTCACCTGCGACTGCAGGCAGCCGGACATCCGCCGTGTCGGCTCCGAACAGATGGCGGAACACTTCTTCTACCGTCTCCATCGGAAGCACCCGCAGCGGTGCGAGATCAGCGAACAACGACTGCCAGTTCTCTTTGGGAATCAGGACGGTAGTCGCTCCTGCCTGAAAAGCTGCCTCGACCTTGGCGATCACACCGCCCACCGGCTTAACCCGGCCGTGAATACCGATCTCACCGGTGATGGCCACTGTGTTGTCCACGGGCAGCCTGCGGATGGCGGAGACAATCGCCACCGCCATGGCCACACCCGCCGACGGGCCGTCGATTGGTGTCCCCCCGGGGAAATTCACATGTAGATCATACCGGTCGGGGTCAAGGTTCATGGTGCGGAGTACGGTCAGCACATTTTCGACCGAGCCTTTGGCCATACTTTTGCGGCGAATGGTGCGGGAACCGCCGCCTATCTCTTCTTCATCCACCACGCCGGTTACGTTCAACCGGCCTTGACCATTTGCTACCGGAACTGCCGATACCTCGATCTCCAGCAGGGTGCCCATGCCCGGCCCATATACGGCAAGCCCGTTGACCAAGCCCACTTGGGGAGCAGACGGAATTCTGCGCTCCGTCCGCAGCGGCAGTTGGCTGCTGCCTGCCACCCACTCGACATCGGCTGCGCTGAGCGTGTCACGTTCTTCTGTCAGCGCCAGCCCCGCCGCCAGCTGGATCATGTTCACGGCTTCACGCCCGTTTGTGGCATACTGCTGCACCACAGTAACCGCTTCAGGGCTGGGCTTCAGCCCAATCTTCTGAATCGCATCCCGGCCAATCACGGCGACCTCATCCGGCAATAACGGGCGGAAATAAATCTCCATGCAGCGGGAACGCAGCGCGGGCGAGATCTCTTCCGGCGAGCGGGTCGTAGCACCAACCAGACGGAAATCCGCAGGCAGCCCATTTTGAAAAATATCATGGATATACGCCGGAGTATTGCTGTCCTCCGAATTATAATAGGCGCTTTCGAGCAGCACCTTCCGGTCTTCCAGCACTTTCAGCAGCTTATTCATCTGAATCGGATGCAGTTCCCCGATCTCATCCAGGAACAAAATACCTCCATGCGCCTTCGTCACCGCACCGGGCTTGGGCTGCGGCACACCCGCCACTCCCATCGCTCCCGCTCCCTGATATATCGGGTCATGCACGGAACCAATCAGCGGATCGGCAATGCCCCGTTCGTCAAAGCGGGCAGTCGTAGCATCAATTTCGGTGAACTTGGCATCCTTTTTGAAGGGGGACAGGACGTTTTTTTTCGCTTCTTCCATAACCACACGCGCCGCTGCAGTCTTGCCGACACCCGGCGGGCCGTAGATAATCACATGCTGGGGATTGGCGCTGCAAAGCGCGGCCTTCAAGGCTTTCAGCCCATCCTTTTGCCCGACAATATCCCCGATGGAAGCAGGCCGGGTCTTCTCCGACAACGGTTTGGTCAAAGAGATCATCCGCATTTTCCGCAGCTTGTCCAGTTCCTTGCGCGACTCCCGGTCCACCGCCGTCTTATTGGTCTTCTGGCCCCGCAGCAGATTCCAAAAATAAACGCCGATAACCAGCGCAAAAAAGAGCTGCACGATCATCAGCAATATGCTTAATTCCATAGGTCATCCTCCTGTTTCGTTCAGTCTACCTTTCTCACCCCAGGCTACTACTAGGTAGTATAGCCGTTTCACTCATTCGTAAACGCGGCAAAGCCCGATTTATGAAATTACTGGGCAAAACAGGGGATAATGGACTGGCCCGAAGCAAATAAGCAACTGATCTGGGGCGGGAGAGCAAGGTTGAAGAGGACTCGTCATGAGCTTAATACAAACAGCCCCTTTGGAAGTGCACGGCGGAGAATGGAGCTGAATTGCCAGGGGACAATGTGCTTTGAGAGCAGGAAAGTCTCAGGGTGGCGTTGTTTGTGGAGCAGCACAAGTGAGAGTGGCGTAGTTTGAGAGTAACTTGGGTGTCTGGGGAGCGGCCTACTTTTGGTGTGTAACTTTGGTGTCTGGGGAGCGGCCTACTTTTGGTGTATAACTTTGGTGTCTGGGGAGCGGCCTACTTTTGGAGTGTAACTTGGTTGTCTGGGGAGCGGCCTACTTTTGGAGTGTAACTTGGTTGTCTGAGGAGCATCGCTGGTTGGAGTGCTGATTGGTTTACGTTTTTAGCTATGATAAGTTGCCGAAATTGTGCTATAGGGAATTTCGCCCACTAATTCCGCAGATTGGCCTCTTCCAGCTACTTTAGAGGGAATCACACCCGTTAATACCGTCAAAACCCTCAAAACCGAGCATTTTCATAAAACTAACGGGTGTAATTCCCTATAGGGGGCGGCTGAATAAGCTCAGCACTGCGTATAGAATTCATACTCAAGTGCGGCATTTAGCATTTAATATTCAGCATTCAGCATTCAGCATTCAGAATTCAATATTCAATATTCATCCACAACCACTCAACGCCGCTACCCGGTACCCAGCTCCCACCGGCTACTTCCTCTATATCTCCTCCACTTATTCCTCCCAGTAGTCCAGAATCATCAGTCTTATGACTTCCCGTTCAGCCAGCAGCCATTTGGCTGCGGGTCCCGCTGTGGCCATATACCTGCTCAGCACCATTCTCAGCAAGGTCTGGCACAGCTCAGGCCGCCGCTCCACATCATCATAGGCGAAGGAAATCACTTGATAACCCATAGCTGTAAGAAAAGCCTCCCGATTAAGTTCATTGCAATACTTCTGTCTATCCATCTCCCTTACATGAGCCGTGTAACCCTTGATCTCAATCAGGAGCCGGAGGGGACCCGAGATAAAAGCAAAGTCAGCAAAGTATGATCGCCCGCGCCAGTCGAGCACCTCGTAAAAACCCCCTCGCAGCGGCCACCATACTTGACGCAAAAACAACGCTACCGCGTGCTGATACCCTCTCTCCAGCCTGCCCCGCCGCTCCCCCGATCTGCTGGAAATATGCCACTGAATAAACGCATCATAACCTTGTTCGTAGACCACCTCCTCTTTCCTCCTCTATGCCAAATAAAAAACGCCCCGCCTGCACCCCAATTAAGGGACAGCAGCGGGACGTTCTTCATCACCAGCTGAATGCTATAAATTGCAATGATATGATTTCAAGAATTCAAAAGCTACTATTCTGCACTGCCGGCTTGCACAGGCGGCGCCAGATTGGCGTGTTTGCGGCCGGGGATCTCTCCGGTGGCCTCATAAGCAACAACGATGGCGTCGATCTCTTTTTTAAGCTCGGAGACAAGGTCGGCTTCAGGGACTTTGCGGATCATCTGGCCGTAACGGAACAGCAGACCTTCCCCACGGGCACCCGCAATGCCGATATCGGCTTCACGCGCTTCACCAGGGCCGTTAACAGCACAGCCGAGCACGGATACCTTGATAGGTACCTTAAGCTTGGAGATATACTCCTCCACTTCGTTGGCGATGGAGAACAGATCAATATCAAGCCGTCCGCAGGTCGGGCACGAAATCAGCGTAGCCGCATTGGAGATCAGACCAAAGGTCTTGAGCAGCTCACGCGCCACCTTCACTTCTTCCACCGGGTCTGCACTAAGCGAGATGCGCAAGGTGCTGCCGATCCCCATGGAGAGCAGAGCACCAATACCCGCCGAGCTCTTCACGGTGCCGGCGAACAAGGTGCCGGACTCCGTAATGCCCAAATGCAGCGGATAAGGAATGACCTCAGCCGCCAAGCGGTAGGCTTCGATAGCCATTGGCACGTCGGAGGCTTTGAGTGACACAATAATATCGTGGAAATCCAGTTCCTCCAGAATGCCGATATGGAACAACGCGCTTTCGACCATTGCCTCAGGCGTCGGGTAACCGTATTTCTCCAGCAAATGATTCTCCAGGGAACCGGCGTTAACACCGATACGGATGGGAATCCCTTTTTCCTTGCAGGCTTTAACTACCGCTTCCACCTTCTCGCGGCGGCCAATATTCCCCGGGTTGATCCGCACCTTATCAATGCCGTTCTCGATCGCCAGCAGCGCCAGCTTATAGTTAAAATGAATATCCGCTACCAGCGGGATATGAATCTGTTTCTTAATTTCCTTGATGGCCGCGGCCGCTTCCTCGTTGTTGACCGTTACACGTACAAGCTGGCAGCCTGCTTCTTCAAGCCGCAATATTTCAGCCACCGTTGCTTCCACATCTGCAGTTTTGGTTGTACACATGCTTTGAATAGCAACCTCGTTATTGCCCCCGATGATGATCCCGCCCACATTGACGGGCCGGGTCTGGTGTCTCAAGAACATGATTTCTCCCCCATAACGCCAAAGCTCCACCCTTCCCTCCTGCTTCTAAAGCAGGTAAGCGGAAGAAAGGTGGAGACCTTTGACATATATTATTAAGGACAGCTTAGCTTACGCGCTTTCCTCTTGTTTCTTGTCTTTCTTAAGGTTCAGCTCAGGCAAAGATTTGTCCTGAACCACCTGCTCCGTAATCACACAGTCTTTAATATCATCGCGCGAAGGAACCTCATACATTACATCCAGCATGATGCTCTCAATGATCGCACGCAGACCACGGGCGCCCGTATTGCGCTTAATCGCTTCCTTGGCAATGGCCTCAAGAGCCAGAGGTTCGAATTTCAGCGCTACATTATCCATTTCCAGCAGCTTGATGTACTGCTTAGTGAGCGCATTCTTCGGCTCAGACAAGATGCGGACCAGTGTGTTCTCATCCAGCGGCTCCAAGGTGGAGATGACTGGCAGACGGCCGACAAATTCAGGGATAAGTCCGAACTTAAGCAAATCTTCCGGCAATACCATAGAGAGGTATTCGCCCGGTTTCAGATCCTTTTGTCCTTCAACTGCGGCGTTGAAGCCGATCACTTTTTTGCCGATACGGCGTTTGATCATTTGCTCCAGACCGTCAAAGGCACCACCGACGATGAACAGGATATTGGTCGTATCAATCTGAATGAACTCCTGATGAGGGTGCTTACGTCCACCTTGCGGAGGTACAGAAGCTACAGTTCCTTCCAGAATCTTCAGCAGCGCTTGCTGTACGCCTTCACCGGAAACGTCACGGGTAATGGATGGATTTTCGGATTTGCGTGCCACTTTATCAATCTCATCTATATAAATAATACCGCGCTCGGCTTTCTCGACATCATAATCTGCAGCCTGGATCAGCTTCAGCAGAATGTTCTCCACATCTTCACCTACATAACCAGCTTCCGTAAGGGAAGTCGCATCAGCAATCGCAAAAGGAACGTTGATGATTTTGGCCATGGTTTGGGCCAGGAGTGTCTTACCCGAACCCGTCGGACCCAGAAGAAGAATATTACTCTTCGTCAGTTCTACATCTTCGATCTTACTCTGGCTGTTGACACGTTTGTAGTGATTGTATACGGCAACGGAGAGCGATTTCTTCGCTTGTTCCTGACCAATGACATATTGGTCCAGAATGTCGCGGATTTCTTTGGGCTTGGGAATATCCTTCAGATCCAGCTCTTCCTCGGACCCCAGCTCCTCCTCCACGATTTCCGTGCACAGCTCAATGCATTCATCACATATATAAACGCCCGGTCCAGCTACCAGCTTACGAACCTGCTCTTGGGATTTACCGCAAAAAGAACATTTCAGCTGTCCTTTTTCATCATTAAATTTAAACATCTAAGCACCCCTTTAAGATTTGATCGGTGAAGAAAGCACCTGGTCAATCAGCCCGTATTCTTTGGCTTCCTCTGCGCTCATGAAATTATCGCGGTCGGTGTCCCGTTCGATTTTTTCAAGAGGCTGACCTGTACGTTCCACATAAATCTGATTCAACTTCTGTCTCGTTTTGAGAATCCAGTCGGTATGAATCCATATATCGGAGGCTTGCCCTTGGACGCCACCGAGCGGCTGGTGAATCATTACTTCGCTGTTGGTCAGCGCATATCTCTTGCCCGGCGCACCTGCCGTCAATAACAGCGACCCCATGCTGGCGGCCATACCCACACAAATCGTTGAAACATCCGGTTTAATATATTGCATTGTATCATATATCCCCATACCGGCTGTTACAGAACCACCGGGGGAGTTGAGGTACAAGTGAATGTCCTTCTCGGGGTCATCTGCTGCCAGGAACAGCAACTGTGCAATGACCAGATTGGCGACATCATCGTCAATCGCACTGCTCAGGAAGATGATGCGATCCTTTAGCAATCTGGAGTATATATCGTATGACCGTTCTCCCCGACTTGTGGATTCCACAACCATTGGTACCAGACTCATGCCACCAACCTCTTTTCTCTCTATAGATTAGTCTTTCCGTTTCAGAAATATTTTAACACGTTCACAGCGGCCTGTCATTTTTTCACTTCTGAAGTCTTCTCCACCCTGCAAAAGAATGATCTCTTACAGCATTTATATCCCGATTACCACCGTTTCATAACTGCCGCCAGGCAGGTGATTCCCCACACCCAAAGGCATCTACAAAAAATAAGGCACGTAAACAAACATACGTGCCTTATCTGTTGTGTATGGAGGTCAAACCAAGACTTGACCGTTCTATGCGAAATTATTTACGTAATACCTTACTCAGCGCTTGCTTCTTCAGTCTTCTCGGCAGCAGGCTCTTCTACCGCTTCAACTTCAACACTGCTGCTAACGAGCAGGTCAATAGTCTTGCGCAGCGAGATTTCGTCGTTCAGGCTGTTCAGGGAACCATTGGCAGCAAGAATGCTGCGGATTTCTTCAGGGGAACGTTTGAAGGATTCAGCCATTGTGGCCAGCTCTGCTTCAATTTCTTCTTCGGAAACTTCAATGTTCTCTTCTTTAGCGATTACTTCGAGCACCAGGTTGTTGCGAACGCGTTTCTCTGCATCGCCCTTCATTTGGTTCTGCAGGTCTTCACGAGTCTGGCCGGAGAAGCTCAGGAACATATCCATGTTCATGCCTTGCTGGCGAAGACGGTTGTCGAAGTCACGAACCATGTTCTGTACTTCGCTGTCGATCATCGCTTCCGGAATTTCAACTTCCGCGTTAGCTGCTGCCTTGTCGACAACCGCATTCTCGCGAACACCTTTCAGTTCTTCCTGTTTGCGGGATTCCAGCTGGGCTTTCAGGTCTGTCTTGTACTCTTCCAAAGTATCGAATTCGCTGACGTCCTTAGCGAACTCATCATCAAGTGCAGGGAGCTGCTTGCGTTTGATCTCATGCAGCTTCACTTTGAAGACTGCCGCTTTGCCTGCAAGGTTCTCAGCATGGTAAGTTTCAGGGAAAGTAACTTCAACATCCTTGAAATCTCCAGTAGCCATGCCTACAACTTGCTCTTCAAAGCCCGGGATGAAGGAGTTGCTGCCCAGCTCAAGGGAATGACGTTCAGCCTGGCCGCCTTCAAATTGTACACCGTCAACGGAACCGTCGTAATCAATCACAGCGATATCACCGTTAGCTGCTGCTTCGTCTTCAACTACAACCAGCTCTGCGTGACGCTCTTGCAGACGAGTCAGCTCTGCGTTCAGTTCGTCTTCAGTAACTTCGGCTTTTTGCACCGGTACTTCCAGACCTTTGTATTCGCCAAGCTTCACTTCAGGCTTTACGGTAATCTTTGCTTTGAAGATAAAGGATTGTCCTTTTCCGAATTGCTCAATGTCCACTTCAGGACGGTCTACCGGGAAAATATCGGTTTGTTCAACCGCTTCTCCATAGACTTCAGGAAGAAGGATGTCGATAGCATCCTGGTACAGGCTTTCCACTCCAAAACGGGATTCAAAAATAGGCCGTGGCACTTTACCTTTACGGAATCCGGGAACGTTGGCTTTCTTTACGACTTTATTAAAAGCTTTGTCCAATGCTGAAGCTACGCGCTCAGCTTCTACTTCAACTTCCAGAACACCGAGGTTCTTCTCTATTTTTTCCCAAGTTGCTTTCATAATATACTTTTCCCTCCAAAATAGGTTACATGTTGACTTCTAAAATAATAGTACAATTCACGCACAGAATAACCATTATATTATATACAACAATGCTTTATTTATCAAGTAGCGATGTCTTTACAAATCCTTTAAGAGAACGGTATGCTCCCTCAAATTGAAAGCGCATGCCATCGGTAATCCCGTACATACTGCGGGTCTCCTCTTCCTGGCGGCTGCCGTTCAGACTCTCGGAGACAATTTGGTGCAGCGCGCCCGCCCAGATATCCAGCAAGGCATAATCCCCTCCGAGCAGAGCACGGTAGTCGCTGGAACCATAGATTGACATCATAAACTGGCCCCACAGCTCCTGGGCAAAATAGTACAGCGTCGGCTCATGCACCTCAGCCTGCCCCGCTACCCGCTCCAGCACCTGGCTGACCTGGGGCGGAAAGTCTTCATTTTGCAGCGGCACCGTCTCAATCTCCACCTGCACGGTTTCCTGCCCGCGCACAAGCTCCAGGGTCCCTTGCACGCCGCGCCGGCGCAGGGTCTGTAGTGTCCTGAACTGCAGCAGCGGGTGAACTTTCTCTTCTCTCAGCCAGGCCGACAGTTCTTCGTCCACCTCATTTCCCTCCAGGTAGGAGAGCTGCTCCAACGCGAGAATGGTCGCCTCCGACAACGGCTCATGCATGACCTTCTTCAACAGCTTGGCCGGATATTCCGCATCCTCCTGAAGCTTCGAGTTGGCCAGAATCCGGGCCATATCCTCTTCGCGCAGGTCTTCATCCCCGGAGGAAGAGTTGCCTTCAGCCTCTTCGTTCCGGGCGGCATACGGAAATGCCGCCTCCAGCCAGTCCAGCAAGGATTGCCATTCCTCGTAGTGCCGCTCTTCCTGTCCCTGGCACTGCAGCAAGAAACGCAGCAGTTCCATCGCTTCCCCGTAACGTTCACTTTCCAGCATCACCGTGAGCTGAATCTGGTAATAATCCAGCGTCTTCGGAAACAGCACGATATTCTCTTTGGCGGGGGAATTCGAATGTTTAATGAGGGCACCTCCCTTAAAGTAGTCTAATTTTCCGAAGTTACTTCAATTGTAGATTATAGCATAACCTAGACGGCCTTTAAAAAAACAGCTTGAAAAATATCCTTATGTATGATAAGATAATTTTTGCTTGCTTTTCAGTCCTTAATCATGTCCCGGTAGCTCAGTTGGATAGAGCATGCGCCTTCTAAGCGCACGGTCGGGGGTTCGAATCCCTTCCGGGACGTCAGCAGAAACAGCCTTCCTTCGGGAAGGCTGTTTCTTTGCATATAATACACTTAAACCATGATCAATAGAATGAAGCGCCATGGAGGATTTTAGTTCCGGCAAAGGTTAATCAGGTTCGTGCCGATCTGGCCCATTCGGCACATTCTAAGGCATTTTTGCCTTTCGTTCGTGCCGATCTGGCCCATTCAGCCCATTCTAAGGCATTTTTGCCTTTCATGTGCGCCGATCTAGCCCATCCGGCACATTCTAAGGCATATTTGCCTTTCATGAGCGCCTAGCTGGACCACACGGCTCATCCTAAGGCATTTTTGCCTTTCATGTGCGCCGATCCGGTCCATTCGGCCCATTCTAAGGCATTTTTGCCTTTCATGAGCGGCGAGCTGGACCATTCGGCATATTCTAAGGCATTTTTGCCTTTCATGAGCGCCGAGCTGGGCCATTCGGCATATTCTAAGGCATTTTTGCCTTTCATGTGCGCCGATCCGGTCCACTCGGCACATTCTAAGGCATTTTTGCCTTTCATGAGCGCCGGGCTGGACCACTTGTTGGCTCACTCCGGCAGGGGCTGGTTCAGCACTCACGGCCGCAGCAACCGTTCGATCCGGGAGGCCAGCCCCCGGTCTACCGGCCGCAGCCGTGCGCCTGCTGCCCCCTTCCCTTGCAAGCCGATCAATGCCCCTGGCGGCGTTTGCCGAACCATAGCGGCAAACGGAAAGCCAGATTGATCAAAAGCACAACAAACACGAGCACCGCCGCCGATTTGTCGGCGATCTGCCGCGCATCCTCCACAATAGCTTCGGATTGCACGTACCATAAATGCACCGCCAGCGTCTCTCCCGGCGAGAACAGATTAAAGTCCCACATTTCCCCGGAGGTGCTGAGCCCCGCCGTAAGAATGATTACCGCCGACTCGCCGAAGGCCCGGCCGGCAACCAGACACACACCGGTTATAATGGCTGACAGGGCCACCGGCAGCACCACCTTGCGGATGACATGAAACTTAGTCATTCCAAGGGCATATCCCGCTTCGCGGATTTCACCGGGAACCGCCCGCACCGCTTCCTCGGTCACGCGGGCCAGCATCGGCAGATTAAGCAGCGCGAGGCTGACACCTCCGCCCAGAATCGTCAGGCCAACGTCGAAGTATTCGGCAAAAATCGCCAGTCCCAGCAATCCGAACACTATGGAAGGGACGGACGATAAGGACTCCACGCAGATCCGCAGCGCCCCGGTAAAAGCATTGTCCGGAGCATACTCCGCCATATAAATACCCGCCCCGATTCCGATCGGGACTGAAATCAGCAGCGAAATAAACAATATATAGAAGGAATTGAACAGGACAGGACCAATCCCGCCTCCCGGATCAATTTCTTCCGGCTGCTTGATGAGGAAGTCAAAGCTGAGCGCAGGCAGGCCTTTGGCCAAAATCGTAAACAGCATCCAGAAGATCAGCAGCATCACAAGGAAACCCAGGGTATAGAAGCCGAAGGTCGCTGCCTTGTTCCGCCTCTGCGCCCGGGCTGTGTAACGTGTGCGTGAGAACTCCATCGCCTGCGTTCTGCCGCCTTTTACCGGGTGTCCCTTTCCTGTACTTGAGGAACCGCTCATTAAACCTCCCTCCTTTTTCTGCCCAGTATACGAATGACCAGGATCAGCATAAATGAGATCAGCAGCAGCAGGAAAGCCATCATATGCAGCGCGTAGTTCCAGGTGGAATCAAATTCAACGTTGGAGATCTGCATGACAATATTGCTGGTCAGCACGGACGACGGCGTGAACAGCGTCTTCGCCAGCTGCGGCGTGTTGCCGATGACCATTACCACCGCCATCGTCTCACCAACGGCGCGGGTCATGCCAAGGATGACTGCCGAGATAATGCCTCTTTTGGCCGCAGGCAGCACAACACGGAAGATGACCTGCAGGCGGGTAGAGCCGAGTGCATAAGCGGCATCACGGTATTTGCGCGGCACAGAGACAATCGCATCGTCACTGATCCGGCAAATCGTGGGCAGCACCATCAGTGCCAGCACAAGTGCCGCAGCGAGCAGCCCATCGCCAAGCCCCTCACCGCTGGCCCGGCGCAGAAACGGCAGCAAGACGGTAAGCCCCAGATAGCCGTAGACAATGGAGGGAATTCCCACCAGCAGATCAAGCACCGGGCGGATGAAGTTTTTCATCCATTTCGGTGCGATCTCCGCACAAAGCACGGCCATTCCCACGGAGACGGGAACTGCAATCAGCAGGGTCAGCGCCGTAAGCGAAAGTGTATTTACAATGAAGGCAGCCGCTCCAAAGGCCTCCTCTTCCGGCGTCCAGTTGAACGAGAAAAAGAAGTCCAGCGGTGAAATTTGGCCGAACAGAAGCAGCGCCGTTTTGCCGATGAACAGAATAACCAGGCCCAGCACCAGGCAAAGCGCTAAAATGCTGAACAGAAAATAATAGCGGAACAGGGTATTGCTTAACAGATGTCTGCTGTGCCGTTTAGGACTCGCGCTCACTGCTACAGCGTTCCCTTTCGCCCTGGATGTCAGGTTGTGGACTGGTGAACCCATACTTTCCCTCCTGTAAGCGGCCACCCCCGCATAAAGATCGGGGCTGGCCGCCGTTGCCGTTCCATATGATTCCCGAAAGACGGGATTATTGGGATTACTTCATTGCCGAGATAGGGATGAACTTCAGCTTTTTGAGCGAACCTTGCTGGAACTTGCTGCTTTGAACATACTTGATGAATTCTTTGGTAATGCCTTCAGGCTGGCCTTTGGTCATATAGTAACCGTATGCCCAGATTTTGTAGGAGCCGTTGATTACGTTATTCGTAGTGGCCTCTACCCCGTTGAATTTAACAGCTTTGACATCCCCGCTTACATAGACCAGATCGATATAACCGATTGCATTCGGAGTCGTGGCTACGGCCGTTTTCATATCACCGCTGCTGCCAGTTTCTTTATAGTTTTTTTCCTTCTTCACGATATCTCCGCCATCCAGAGCCTTGGCCTGATAGTTGACGCGGGTCCCGGAACCGAAGGCGCGGGTAATCACTACGATATCTGCATCTGCACCGCCGACTTCTTTCCAGTTTTTGATTTTGCCGGAGAAAATCCCTTTAAGCTGCTCTGTAGTCAGGTTGTCGACGCCCACATTTTTGTTCACGATGGTTGCGAAAGGAATAACCGCCACCTTGTTTGCCACCTGGCCTTCAAAAGCTTTGAAGCCCGGAACATCCGTGCTGGCGTCCCAGTCTACTGCGCCGATATCGGCGATGCCTTTTTTGACCGCTTGCGGGCCTGTCACGGAACCTTTGCCGGAGGCGGCGATTTTTACTTTGGGATGCAGCTTCTGAAATTCCTTGGCCGCCTGCAGCGTCAGCGGCAGCAGTGCCGTCGAACCGTTGATCGTAATTTTACCTTTCAAGGTGTCGGCTGCAGATGCAATCCCTGCAAAAGCTGTACTGACTGCGATCACGGCCGTAAGTGCCGTAACTGTGAATTTTCTGAAAATCTTCATGAATAAATCTCCTCCCGGCTAAACGCCGATATTTTAGTTTGGATGTTGAAGCCGTTCTATTTGGTCAATTGCAAGGCCTTGCCGCCCTGAATCACCGATAATTTCCCGTCGCTTACAACTGCAAGCCGGGCCCCATCCTTGGATACAGCAATCTCGGACACATCACCAGCTGTACGGAACAGCTCAGTCTTAGCACCGCTCGCGTCCAGGGAGTAGATCACCGTGCTTCCGTCTGCCGTTGTCCCGCTTACCACCAGACCGCTGCCCACATTCTCCGCCCAGTTCACTTCTACATCAAAAGCGATATTGGACGCGGTGCCATCGGCTTTGATTTCTTTCAGCGTGTTCGCCGCGTCGCCTTCAGCATCGGCGCTCAGGTATACTACACTGCCGCCCGCCAGAATTTCCGGGTATAATTTGTTGTCGGGGGAAGTGGTCAATGCGGCCGGTTTGGCCTCCTTGGCGGACAGATCCAGCTTGTACAACTGCTCGCCGGCTTTGCTGTAGTCCACAGTCAGGGAATCCTCGGTGCTGTCGGCATCGTTTTTGGCTACGCCGGTAACATTGACGATATACACCGCACTTTTTTCATCGCCCGAAATCCGCAGCTCTGATTTATTCTCTACCTTGTCGGCCAAAATCGTCTTCACTTCTCCTGTATCTACAGAAATTTGTGCGATTTTCTCCTGTTTGTCCCCTTGGATAAAATAGATCTTTTTGCCGTCAGCCGACCAGACCAGATCCGTCTTTACACTATTGTCCGTGCCCAGAGCACGAATCGCTCCGCTCGACAAATTGATCAGATGAAGCAGCCCGGTCTCATCACTGAACGCTCCCCATCCCTGATCGGGAGAAACGGCGAGTTCGGTTGCATTGTCATCGGATGAGAAAACATGATAGTCGCCTTCCGCCGCAGTACCGAATTTCAGCAATACCGGCAGTTCCGCATCGCTTTTGTTGGCAATCAGACTGCCATCCGCTGTCCAGCGCAGGGAATCAAACGCACCTTCCGGACGTGCAAAGCTGAGAATGGCGCCGGAATCCGCTTCAAGCTCGCCGCCGAGTGAAGTTACCAGTTTCGTCAGCTCTACATAGACCTTGCCGCCGTAGAGGACCGGGGCCACTGTGAACTCTTGGGCAGCACCATCGACCTGAAAGCTTTTGGCGCCCGGTTTAATTAGAACCGTATGTAGACCCTTGCTGTCATTCAGCTCCATGCCGCCTTGGGCCAGTATGACCTTGGCCCCAATTTCACCGGCCACCTGACTGAGTGAATAGAGCTTGTAGCCGCTGCTGTCAATGGTGCTGAAGCTAACGGGTGAACCGTTTACAGTCCAGGCTGCAGTACCTTCTTTTACCTTAACCGGACCCGCGGCCGCTGCTGCTGTATGGCCTGCCCCTACTTTAGTGCTGCTGCCGGTACCCGCTGCTCCAACGCTACCCGCACTCACTGTTATAAGAAGTGCCGATGCCAGAGCTGCGCCCATCCATTTACTGTTTCTCAATTCAATTCACCCTTTTCATATAGGTAACTGCTACTGTTATTTTCGTCTACCATTGTCAATTGTGTTGCAGAGGATTGTTTTGGAAATATTAAATGCCGTTTCTTTTTACACGCAAAAAAAAGCCGCCCCGGATATATCGGTCACGGCCTTGAAATGTTACTTATGACCCAGAACGCCTCGATCAGTTCTCGAGCCAGGTTACGATAACTTCCGAAGTCCCGGGTTTGCTGTCCAGACTGCTCCCTATAATGGAATAAGAATAGGCATTGTCCACCTTGCCATTGATAATCATGTTGTGGGGGTCGATGATTTGCGTATCCTGTTCCAGTGACTTGTCCTTGACATACTCTTTGTATGTTGTTCCCAACCGGTTCATGCTTTCCTGTGTCTCATAAATCAGCATGGATGACTTCTTCCCGTTCTCCAGCTTGCCGCCCGACAGGGTAACGGATGCCCCCGCTGGAATCGGAAGATCCTTCGGCAAATAAACCGGGCGTTCTATGGAATTGCCGGATAATTCCATACGGACCTCCCCGTCTTCTCCTGCCGTATTCGCGCCACTGCAGGCGCTGAGGCTGAATGCTGCCAGCAGAACTGCAAGCCGCGGGCTCCGCCATCTTTTTCTCACCATAATTACAACAACCTCCCGGCCGCAGATTTGGGTCATCAGGCTCATTAAATGCCAGTTAATCCTCATTAACCTAATTTCATCCTCTTTAAATCGTATAAATCAGATAAGCGATAAATAAAAAACACGAAAAGAGCTAAGCCCCGAAGGAAATTATTGGAGAGCTGCCGAATCCATAGGAGTGCAATCCGGCTACGGCTGGGTCAGCCAAGTTCACTGGGGGAAGGAAAATAGAATAATCATGAAAAAAATGGTATGGATCTTTACTGTTTTACTGCTTGTTGCGGGAATAGGGTACCCTTCGGGGACGGATAAAGCGGCGGCGGCCGCCAGTCCGGAGTATACGGAGCTGGCCACCTTTGTCAACGGCAAGCTGCTGATTTCAGCTTCCAAATCACTGCTGGTCGGTTCAACCACGTATGTTCCTGTCAAGCTGCTCGACCAAATTCCGGGCTTCACGGTGCAGTCAACGGCGGGCAGTGTAACCTTAAAGGGCGCCAAAGGAATAACCACCTTGAATACCGCCAACTCGGTGTTTTACAAAAATTCCAACTATGTCGCTTTTAAATCCCTGCTGAAGCTGGGAGCTATTGACGGCAAATATGCCTCCAGTGCCGAATCGCTGTTCATCTGGAGCACCGAAGAAGGCCGTAGCAAAAGCAGCAGCACCCTCTACAGCATCAGCAAGCTGCCGGAAAACATGGCTTACGGAATGGGAAAAAAAGTCTATGTGAACGGTTATTCCGGTTCCCACTGGATAACCGACGTCCAGTATGACGGCGGTTCCGTCATCGTCTTCACCCTGCTGGCGAATGACGGTTCTACCTGGAAGCTCGACTATAACACTTATGACGAGCGGATCATCTTCACCGATGTTCATCTTCAATACATGAGACAATATTTCAATGGCCTCACTGTGTGGATCCGTAATTCGGAGATTGACAACAGCCCCTTCAAGAACATGGAGAAATTGACAATCAAGGATCTCCGGGCCAACCTCTCCACAGGCGAGCTGGAGGTTGTGATGCGCCGGGCCAATGGCCAGGAGGTGCCAATCGCCATGAACCCAAGCAACGAAATGATTGGAGACATTGCCGAGATGTTCTTCACTGAGAATCCGCGCAATGTCACATCGATCAGCGACAAGATGTGGTCCGCCATCCGCGAAGAAAAGGTGGTCGTAGGAATGAAGTTTGATGAGGTGTATCTCGCCTGGGGGGAACCGGACAGCGTCAATGAATCACTGGGCTATGTGGTCTATGGCCAAACACATGTCTATTTCTACAATAACAAACTGCAATACTGGTATGATTTTTAAGTTCATTTACCTTTAAAAGCAATCCTGATAACCTGTCCTGCCGCATGCTATTGTGCCGGCAGGGCAGTTTTTTGTGCTGGCGTTATGCCCGGATTCTCTTTGCCTTTCACACGTACGTTTGTTCTGTTATTATTGGTTCTAAAGCAACTGCTACGATGATTAAAGAGATACAGATAGGTTCAGGAGGGGAAAAGCAAGTCATGAAGTACAGTGTACCGGAACGGGTGATCCTGCTGCTCTGCGGCAAGGAGGGGTATGAATCAGGGCTGGCTTATTGTCACCTCGGCCAGGTCAGCCTGACCGGGCATCGCACCGAGGCGGATTATTCGGTCTATACCGCAGAAGTGCTGGGAAGCCATAATCAGGTCTATCTCACTACTGCCGAAATTGACAGTGACGGCGATGTCAAGGCTGAGTGTGACTGTCCCGCCTATGTCCATGGCGGCCCATTCTGCAAACATATTGCGGCTGTGCTGATTCAAGCGCTGGGGATGGAGGAAGAGGAAGATTCTCATGACTACAGTGCGGCCGGACCAGCCAGTTCCCCGAGCTCCACAGAACATCCGGAAATCGCCGCACGGGATCAGCAGCTGGTGAATAACCTGCTGGGCGTGTTCAGCAATACCCGGCAGCGCCCAAGCGGCCGCGGGAACTTTGTAGAGACGCGGGCGGCACTTGCCGTGGAGTTTATCTGCAAGCCTTTTACCCGTGGTTATGGCCAATACATGCTGGGTCTGGAGATGAAGCTTGGGCCCAAACGCCTTTATATTGTAACCAAAATCAGAGAACTGCTGGAACGCATTGAGAGCGGCGGCACTTTTACCTTTTCCAAACATTTCACCTATGACCCCTCCCTGCACAGCTTCCTGAAGGAAGACAACGAAGTGCTACAGCAGTTGATTTCCATCCTTCAGAATGAACGGATCTACCGGGATAAATTTAGCTCTGCCCCCTCCTTCCCGGGAATGACCGCAACTGAGCGGCTGCTGCCCATTCCGCCTTTTTTCTGGGATAAACTGCTGCCTGTGCTGAGCTTGGCCCCGAACGTCCGTATACAGCAAGGGGAGAAGCTGACTGAGGGAATTCGGGTACTGGAAGAGGCGCTGCCGCTGAGCTTTCAGTTCAAGCAGGCAGAAGAAACCGGCTACCTTTTGGAAGTGCAGGGGCTGGAGCATATTAGGGTCCTGGAGGAGTACGGACTGGTAATGTCCGAAGGCAGGCTGCTGAAACTGCCTGCACGCGAATGCAAGCGGCTGGCGGAGCTGAAAGGGATGCTGGAAGCCTCCCGCAGAGGGGATATCGGGATCGCACCGGAGCAAATGGAACCTTTTATGGACAAAGTGATTCCCGGACTAAAGAAGCTGGGTGAGGTTCAAATTGCAGATTCCATCTCACGCCGTATTGTTCAAGGCAAGCTGAAGGCACGGCTCTACCTGGACCGGGTTAGGGACCGGCTGCTGGCCGGGCTGGAGTTTCAATACGGAGATGTGATTCTGAATCCTCTGGATGAACAGGCACAACGCCGGAGCACGGAACTCATTCTGATTCGGGACGGAGACAGTGAAGCGCGGATACTTGCGCTGATGGAGAATGCCGCTTTTATCAAGACCGAAAGCGGGTATCTGATGCGGGATGAAGACAACGAATACAACTTTCTGTACCACACCGTTCCGCTGCTGGAGGAATTGCTCGAAATCTACGCCACCACTGCGGTCAAAGAACGGCTGTACACCGGAACCCGCCCGCCAAAAGCGACCCTGCAGTGGAATGAGAAAATGGACTGGCTGGACTTCAAGTTCGACATGAACGGGATTCCCGAAACTGAGGTCGTTCATATTCTGCAATCCCTGCAGGAGAAACGCAAATATTACCGCCTGCCGGACGGAGCGCTGCTGCCGCTGGAAAGTGAAGAATTCCAGGAAATCATCGCCTTCATAAATGAGCTTGGACTAAACGCAGAGGAGCTTAAAAAAGCCGAATTCTCTCTGCCGCTGATGCGCGGCTTGCATCTTAGCGCCGAAACCGGCAATGGCGATGCCGTGAAGCTCGGACGTTCCTTGCGGCGGCTGCTGGCTAACATGCAGAATCCCGAGAATCTCGATTTCCCTGTACCAGGCAGCCTGGTTCCTGTACTCCGCGATTATCAACAATACGGCTTCCAATGGTTAAAGACCCTGGCCCACTACCGCTTCGGCGGCATACTGGCCGATGATATGGGCCTTGGCAAAACCTTGCAGAGCATTACTTTTCTGCTCTCAGAGCTTGAAGACATCCGTACAAAGCAGCTGCCGGCGCTTATTGTCGCTCCTGCTTCACTCACTTACAACTGGTTTAATGAACTGAAGAAGTTCGCGCCAAAGATCCGGGTCGCCATAGCAGACGGTAACCTCACCGAGCGGAGGCGGACTCTAAAGAATGCTGAGAAAGCTGACGTCATCATCACTTCGTACCCTTTGCTGCGCAGAGATGCAGCCTTGTACGCTAAAAAGTCGTTTCACACCCTGTTTCTGGACGAGGCCCAGGTTATCAAAAATCATGTTACGCAGACAGCCCAAGCCGCCAAAGCTCTGCAAGCGCGTTACCGGTTCGCACTTACCGGAACACCGGTAGAGAACAAGCTGGAGGATTTATGGTCGATCTTCAGCATCGTGTTCCCGGAGCTGTTCCCGGGTCTAAAAGCCTTTCATGATCTCCCCCGGGAAACGATCGCCAGACGGGCACGCCCTTTCCTGCTGCGGCGCCTAAAAAGTGATGTCCTGAAGGAGCTGCCCGACAAGATTGAGTCTATCCAGGCTTCCGAACTGCTGCCGGAACAGAAAAAGCTGTATGTCGCTTATCTGGCCCGTTTGCAGAAAGAGGCGCTTAAGCATTTGACCAACGACGGCTTCAACAGCAACCGCATCCGAATCCTGGCCGGACTGACCCGCCTGCGCCAGCTGTGCTGCCATCCGTCTCTGTTCATTGACGGGTACAGCGGAGGCTCAGCCAAATTTGAGCAGCTGCTGGAGATCATTGAAGAATGCCGCAGCTCAGGCAAACGGATGCTGGTCTTCTCCCAGTTCACCGAGATGCTTGGCCTGATTGGCCGGGAACTTGGACTTCAGAGTGTGCCCCATTTCTACCTGGACGGCTCCACTCCTTCTTCCAGACGTGTGGAGTTATGCAGCCGCTTCAACAGCGGCGAGCGCGACCTGTTCCTCATCTCCCTGAAGGCAGGGGGGACGGGATTAAACCTGACAGGTGCCGACACCGTCATTCTATATGATCTGTGGTGGAACCCTGCCGTGGAGCAGCAGGCTGCGGACCGGGCCCACCGGATTGGGCAGAAGAACGTGGTGCAGGTCATCCGCATGGTTACCCAGGGCACCGTAGAAGAAACCATGTATGAGCTTCAGCAAAAGAAAAAGAACCTGATCGACGAGGTCATCCAGCCGGGGCAAGAGGCTTTATCCACCTTGTCCGAGCAGGACATCCGTGAGATCCTGATGATTTGACAGGCCGCTATCGGTATAATAAAAGGAGAAGGCAATCATGGCAGCCATCCTTGCACCCATATCCATACCGCTTTTGGCTGCCTACACTCATAGGAGGTGCTTTGAAGTGAGCTTTACTTTAGAGATTGGCGCTCCCGCCCCCGACTTTAGCTTGAAGGCAACCGATGGCCAAACGTATTCTTTGGACAGCTTTGCCTCATCCCGGTTCCTGGTGGTATTCTTTACCTGCAATCATTGCCCTTTTGTGACCGGCTCCGATGAGGTCACCCGCAAGACCGTGGAGAAATTCACAGAACAGCGAGTGGCCTTTATTGGCATCAACTCGAACAGTGAGATCACGCATCCCAATGATTCTTACGCGAATATGATCGTCAGGATGAACGAACAGCGTTTCCCATGGGTGTATGCACGGGATGAGACACAAGAAACAGCAAAAGCTTACGGTGCACTGCGGACGCCCCATTTCTATGTCTTTGACGAGCAACGCAGACTGGTCTATACGGGCCGCGGCGTGGACAACCCGCGAGAAGTGGATAAAATGACGGTCAACGATCTGGACAATGCCCTTACCGAGCTTGTCTCCGGCCAACCGGTCAGCGTGCCGCTGACCAATCCAATCGGCTGCAATGTGAAATGGGATGGCCAGGATGCCCACTGGATGCCCGCCGAAGCCTGCGATCTGGTGTAGCGGGCAAGGAAGATGATCAACTGCTGTCGGTGTTCTTAGAGTGCCATTTGGTAATTTAAACAAAGGATACCCCCAGAGCCATAGGCTTGGGGGCATCCTTTGTTCTGTTATTGAATGGATAAAAAAGACGAAGTCCCTGATTAAGCGATCGTGATCCCCGCACTTGCATAACCCGATATTGTAGTCGCAAGATCCAGACCTGCCGTGACATCAGCGGTGAAGACCAGCAGCAGACGTTCTCCCGGGGATACCGTTATGCTTAATCCCGAGGTGATCCCACTGCTAATCGTACCCAGAGCAAGAACTCCCGTGAGTGACGGACTTAAAGTAACCACAGCACCCGGCACCGCCGTAAAGGTATTATCCGGTGTAGTGGAACGGAACAAGGTGGCTGTTATGGTAACGGTGGAACCTACCAGGGTAAGCCCTGTTGTTGTACTGAAGTAAGCAGCGAGCGACGTAATCGTTCCGGCACGCGGAACCGAGAAGGCAAAGTTGAGCTCGGTTCCCGCCGCTCCGGTAAGGTTAATAGTACCGCCGGTTGCGGTAACTCCTGAGGTATTGTTGCCGAATCCAATCAATCCCGAAGTATTCAGCGTGCCACCCAGCACAGTGGTCATGCTTGTAGGCAGCCCTGATGCAAACGGAATAATCGCACCTGATCCGGGGTCACCTGTTGCTCCAGTTGCACCAATTGCACCCGTGGCTCCGGCGTCTCCTGTCGCTCCAGTTGCACCCGTAGCTCCGGTGTCACCTGTTGCTCCTGTCGCACCAGTTGCACCCGTGGCTCCGGTGTCACCCGTCGCACCAGTCACACCCGTTGCTCCGGCGTCACCCGTAGCGCCAGTTGCACCTGTAGCTCCGGCGTCTCCTGTCGCACCAGTTGCACCCGTGGCTCCGGTGTCACCTGTCGCTCCTGTCGCACCCGTTGCTCCGGCATCTCCTGTCGCACCAGTTGCACCCGTTGCTCCGGTGTCACCTGTCGCGCCAGTTGCACCCGTGGCTCCGGCGTCGCCTGTCGCTCCAGTTACACCCGTGGCTCCGGTGTCTCCTGTTGCTCCAGTCGCACCCGTTGCTCCGGCGTCGCCTGTCGCTCCAGTTACACCCGTGGCTCCGGTGTCTCCTGTTGCTCCAGTTACACCCGTAGCTCCAGTGTCACCTGTTGCACCAGTTGCACCCGTGGCTCCAGCGTCACCTGTCGCCCCAGTCACACCCGTAGCTCCGGTGTCACCTGTTGCCCCAGTTACGCCCGTGGCTCCGGCGTCGCCTGTCGCTCCAGTCGCACCTGTAGCTCCGGCGTCTCCTGTCGCTCCTGTTGCTCCAGTGTCTCCTGTTGCTCCAGTTGCACCTGTAGCTCCGGCGTCACCTGTCGCTCCTGTCGCACCCGTAGCTCCGGCGTCACCCGTAGCGCCAGTTGCACCCGTGGCTCCGGCGTCACCTGTCGCTCCAGTTACACCCGTGGCTCCGGTGTCTCCTGTCGCTCCAGTTGCACCCGTAGCTCCAGTGTCACCTGTCGCTCCAGTTGCACCTGTAGCTCCAGTGTCTCCTGTCGCTCCTGTCGCACCCGTTGCTCCAGTAGCACCCGTAGCTCCGGTGTCACCCGTCGCGCCGGTTGCACCAGTAGCTCCAGTAGCTCCGGTTGCACCAGTTGCCCCTGTCGCTCCTGTAGCCCCGCTCACTTCTCCCAGCAGCTCTGCCGATACTAAGCGATGGCTCGTTACTAATTGCCCTACGCCGTCTTTTCCCCAGACTGAAATCTGAACCGGATCATCTTCCATACTTGCTGTTGTAAACAGAAACTCAAACCCATCAAAATTGGCATAATAATTTCTGGTAATCACTTGATTGGCTGCCACGTTGATGAGCTCACTGACATATAACGTCCGGACTCCCCCGTCCAGGTAGTATCCATCGATGACAACGGTCGAGGGGGTAATGGCACTCCGGTTATCTATTCTGATCGTTACTTGCTGAGTAGGTCTTACAGTGCTTCCTGTGGGAATACTATTTTCTATCGGGCCCGTAGATAAAAAAGCCATAGTTTCAACTCTCCTTTTAAATATAGTAGTTTGTAATTTTGCTTAAACGGCAAGCAAATTATTCCAGGGAGTCCTCAGATGCTACTTTCTCCTGCGTGACTATGCGATGTGCATCCACTAGTTGGCCTGAAGCATCCTTTCCCCAGACAGAGACTGCCACATTCTGTTCCCCCACTCCATCGGTTATGAACAGAAATTCGAAAGCATTCAGGTCAGCAAAATAATTTCTGCTCACCACTCCATTAGCGGTTATCTCAATGGATTCAATTACGTAAAACTCCCTGGATACGCCCAGCACATACCCCAGGATTAGCAGGTAAGAGCTGCTCACCGGATCACGGTTGACGATTCGAACGGTTACCAGTTGTGTTAGCCTAGTACCATTGACCGGGTTATTTTCTATCGGTCCTGTTGATAAAACTGCCATAAGCCACATTCCTCCTCTCCTTCGGCATTGGAATCACAAATCTGCGAAACTAGCAGCAAGCAAACTATAATCAAGGACTCAACTTACTAATATTCAAACGTTATACAGACGGTGTGGACGACAACCGCACTTATTGGAGCCTCATTTACAAATGGACAATATTAATCCATATATCGTTGGACAAAAGAAAGGAATAATCCTAATATTCCCTTGAGTCTCTTATGCAGCTGATTGTCATTTCTACAAAAAAGAGGTAGATCATGTGTATGGAACACGATCAGCCTCTATTCGTTTCTCCTACCTATTCGTTCTTTTCAGCTTAATATGCAACATTTATGATTTGTGTGGATCTCCCCCGCTGGCTATTCACTGCACTTTGTACATCAGGGTAGCAACTATATCCGGCTAATGTTCGATTTGACTGCATTTTCTGCACTGAAAACAACAGAAAGGGCTGAAATTCGCCTGTTTTTCAAATATCCACTGTACGAAATACATCCAAATGGACTTTAGAGCTCTCAGAGAGTAATTACGCTGCACAAAATACATTAGAATCACTTTCACCGCAGGCAAGGTACGTCAATCCCCCCATTACTCCCTGCTTTTGAGTCAGCTTCTGATGCAGTAGGGGTTATATTTATTAGCTATACTATGGTGCACAAGCTCAGCCCGCTCCTGGGTATTTTCAAAAACAGATATTGCTTTCTTCACAAATTTCGTTATACTGATAAAAATCAATATTCAATCGATGATCGGGAGAGTAGTTATCTCGGATTCAGTCCACAGCAAGCCGGGTAAGTGAGAGCCGGTACGAATCCTGTAATGAAGCGCACCCGGGAGATGGACTTCTGAACAGCCCTCTTAGGAAGTCCCGGCTGAAGACCGTTAACCTTGTGAGGTGGCTAAACCTTCCGTTTAGCAACGAGAGTGGTACCGCGAGCGCATAAGCCCTCGTCTCTTTGGAGACGTGGGCTTTTTTTGCATTCACAAAAGGAGGCAACCGCATGTTAAGTCAAATCATTCAAACCCATCTGGCACACAGCGTCAATCAGGTATTCGAGAGTCTTCAGGCGGATCAACGCCAAGGCATCACCATTCCGATGGAGCAACCGGCCAATCTGGAGCATGGCGATTATTCCACGAATATTGCCATGCAGCTCGCTAAAAGTCTGCGTATGGCCCCGCTTGCCATCGCCGGGCTTATCGCCGACCGGCTGGAACAGCAGGGCAATATGGACGGACTGCTCCGTAAAGTTGAAGTCGTGGCTCCGGGATTCATTAATCTTTTTATGGACTGGCAAGAGTGGGCCGGACGTTCTTTTGCGCTGCCCCCCGGCTCCGGGGACAAGATTGTGATCGAGCACACTTCTGTGAATCCGAACAAATCCATGCACCTTGGGCACCTGAGAAATTCCTGTATCGGTGATGTCCTGGTCCGGATGTTGAGACAAACAGGTCATACAGTGGAGGTGCATAACTATATTGACGACCTGGGGAATCAGCTGGCGGATACGGTGGTTGGGCTGCTTCATGTGCCCTTTGAGGGAGAGTATGTGCGTTTTGGGGATTATTGCTGGGACCTTTATGCCAAAGTGAATAAAGAATATGCGCAACATCCGGAGATGACGCATAAACGTACGGAGATCCTGCATGGTCTGGAGGAAGGCCAAGGCAACATGGCCTGGCTGGGCAACCTTGTCGCTGAACGAATCGTGAGAGAGCATGTCGAGGAGATGCGGAACTTTGGCATTGAGTATGATCTGCTTGTATGGGAGAGCAGTATTGTAAAAGAAGGCTTCTGGGCAGCGGCATCCACTCTGCTGGAACAGACTGCGGTTTACGTCCGGGAAAGCGAAGGCAAACTCGCGGGCTGCCGGGTATTGAAGCAAGCGGTCACGGACAACAGCGGTACAGCGGATTCCGAAGAACATCTCCAGGACAAGGTGCTGGTACGGTCCAACGGGATTTTAACCTACACAGCCAAGGATATCGCCTACCACCTGTGGAAATTCGGGCTGCTGGACCGGGACTTCTCCTATACTCCTTTTACAGGCGAAGTATGGACCACCGGATTAAACGGCAAGAAGCTTCCTTTCGGCCAAGCGGACAGGGTCATTAACGTCATCGACTATAGACAGGAATATCCGCAGCAGATGGTCAAACAGGCTTTGCAGGCACTGGGCTTCCAGGCTCAGGCAGATCGGCTGCATCATGTGAGTTATGGTGTGGTTTCGCTTAGTCCCGCTTCGGCTGCCGAGCTTGGGATCGACACTGGAGACGGCAGACACTCTTACGCTATGTCCGGACGCCAGGGTATTGGCATTAAGGTAACCGATCTGGCCCTGCTGATGGAAAAGACGATTGAGGAAGCCCGCCCGGATAAAAAAGGCCTCTCCAGCCGGATCATAGCCATTGCGGCTATCCGCTACTATCTGCTCCGTTACAATCTGGGTACCGAGATTGTTTTTGATTTCCGGCAGGCCACCGAAATTTCCGGCAATACCGGGGTTTATCTGCTGTATTCCTATGCACGTGCCCATAGTGTTCTGAACAAGGGTCAGGACCTCGGCATAACGGTGAGCCGCCCTGTAGAATTCCCTCAGGATCTGGAAAAAGCGGAGGCTGCGTTGTTAAGGCACCTCAGCGCCTGGCCTGATACCCTGAACAATGCCGGCAAAGAGCTCGCGCCGAGCTTAATCTGTACCTATGCGCATGGATTAGCCACATTGTTCAACAACTTCTATGCCGTCTGCCCGATCCTGAAGGGTGCAGAGGAGCTTATGAGATTCCGCCTCTGGATCACCTCCGCCTTTGTGGATACTTTTAGCGATGTGCTGCAGGTGCTTGGTCTTCCCGCACCAGGCAGAATGTAGAAACGACGATCCATGTAATGAAGGCATGGAATGAGGGTATCCCGATGCCAGATCTAATGGCCTGTGGGATACCCTCATTTTTTTCAGTAGGTGTTGACTGTCTTTACTTTCCGTATCCGAGCTTGTTGAGCTGCTCCACTGCAGCATCGACATACGTATCATATTTAAACGTGGATTCCAGCGTCGACAGAAACTTATCGTAATTCTCGATATTATTTTTGCCGTATATGAATTTGATCATCTCTTCTTCGATAAAGCGGTTGGCGTCTGCAGCATTATAGCCTGCCGGGCTTTGCACGAATCCGTCCAGCGTTTCGATCCGCGGCATGTTGGCTTCAAAATCGATATATGTTGCCAGAACCGTAAATTTCGTCTTGAGATAGTCCGTTTCCTCGCGTCCGGCGAACTGGTACAGCCAGGTATAACCGGCCTCTTCGCGTCCTTTGTCGGTAATCACGACTTTATCGCCATCCAAGGTATAATGGGTGTCCTTAATGCCGAACTGCACGAGACGTCCTCCGTCAGCCGATGCGGTATAATTGAACAGCTCCAGAATTTTGTTCAGCTTCTCCGGCTCTTTCTCAAGCCGTTTCGGGACTGCCCACAGGCCGCCCGCCATACCGATGTTGACCGCATTGGAATAAGCACTCCCGTCCGGACCCTTTGGCGCATCCAGCTGAATCCAGTCTGCTTTCGGGTTCGCACCTTTCCATACCTTCACTTTATCTTCCTTCACCATTTGCGCCCAATCGATATTGATAATACCTACTTTGCCCTGGAATGCTTTGTCCTGTGCCATCGTGCCTTTATTGCTGACCAGCTCGGGGTCGACCACACCGGCGTCCAGGAATTTCCGGATCGTTGTCAGCGCCTCTTTCATGGCCGGTTCATACAGTGTATCGACGACTTTTCCATCTTTGACGAACAACTGGGTCGTGTCAAAAATATTGGTAACTCCGTAAGCGCCAAAAATAGGTTCAAACGCCTGAAAGTTGGTTCCTGTCAATCCCATGGTATCCTTTTTCCCGTTGCCGTCAGGGTCCTGTTCCGTGAACGCTTTGGCCACTTCCAGCAGCTCGTCAACTGTAGCCGGCTTTGGGAGCCCCAACTTGTCGAGCCAGTCCTTGCGAATCCAATACGTGTATGCTCTCGCCTGTCCGGCTTTGGGAAGGGCGTATTGCTTGTCGCCGATAATCCCTTTTTTCAGCACATCTTCTCCGGCGGCTGCCGTATATTCCGGCAGCTTCTCCAGATATGGCGTCAGATCGAGCAGCGAGCCTGATTCTGCCAGCTTCTGCAGATGGGCCTTTGTGGTAGCAATAAACAGGTCCGGAAGATTGTTGGAGGCGGCGCGCACATTCATTTGGTTCTCATAGTCTGCCTGATCTCCAACCAGTGTCTGGGTTATCGTCAGATTCAGTTTGGCATCCAGCTCTTTTTTGACGAAATCGTCCCCCGGCAGGTTAGTGCCCCAGCTGATTTGGGCAATCTCCAGATCTACAGGACCGGCTGAAGCGGCCTGGCCGTTGCCCGCCCCCTCCGCATTCTCCTTATTCCCGTTTCCCGAGCCGCCGCATCCGGTAAGGGTTGCGGCCAGCATCAACGTTGCGAGCAGCGTGGCTCCTGTTTTGTTCATCTTCATGATAATTCCCCCTCTTATAATGTAAGGATTGGTTTATCCCTTAATCGCTCCAAGCAGCATTCCTTTGGTGAAATGCTTCTGGATGAACGGGTACACAGCTATAATTGGCAAGCTGCCTGCGATTACCGCTGCCATCTGCATGGCGGCAGTTGGCACGGTAACCTCAGCCTGCAGCTCGCTGGACTGGGTCAGGAGCAGCATGTTCCGGATAATGACCTGAAGCGGGTAGAGCTTCGTATCGGTAATGTACAGTACGGCGGAGAAAAACGAATTCCAGTGTCCGACCATATAGAACAGTCCAACGGTCATCATCGAAGGGACGGACAGCGGAAGCGCGATCTGCCACAATACGCGGAATTCCTTGGCCCCGTCAATCCGGGCCGATTCGAACAGCTCCTCGGGCAGACTCTCCAGAAAGCTTTTGAGGATCAGTACATTGAAGGTAGCAATGGCTCCCGGCACAATCAGCGACCATACCGTGTTGAGCATCCCGAGGGATTGGACGATCAGGTAGGTCGGGATTAATCCTCCGTTAAAGAGCATCGTAATAATGATGAACAGGAGAAAAAATGAACGGCCCGGCAGGTTTTTCCGGCTCAGCGGGTAAGCCGCAAGCGTCGTTAGAATGATGTTGATCAGCGTTCCGATGACGGTGACGAATACCGTCACGAGCATGGATCGTCCGAGTGCAGGGTCCGAGAAGATCCGCTCATAAGCCTCAAAGGATATTTTTTTGGGAATGATGATAAACCCGCCGTGCTTAATAACTTCACTGTAAGGCGTCAGCGACATGGAGACGACATAGAGGAGCGGGAAAATGGCTGTCACCGCGACTACGAGCAGAATAGTATAGATGAACGCATTGAACACTTTATCCGATTTTCCGCTTACCATATGCTCTCCCCCCATCTTTTGGCCAGTTTGTTGGTGCCGAACACTAGAATGAAACCGATGGCCGATTTGAACAGCCCGACGGTGGCGCCAAGACTAAAGTTCATCTGCTGTAGTCCTGTCCGGTATACCCAGGTGTCGATAATATCGCCTACCTCATACACCCGCTGGTGATAGAAGACAAAGACCTGCTCAAAGCCCGCATCGAGAATGCTGCCGATTCTTAAGATCAGGAGCAGCACAATCACATTGCGGATTCCGGGAAGGGTAATGTGCCAGATCATCCGCAGCCGGCTCGCCCCGTCCACCTTGGCCGCTTCATACAGTGTGGGATCTATGCTGCTGATCGCCGCCAGATAAATGATGGCCCCCCAACCAAGATCCTTCCAGATTTCCGTCGAGACCAGTACGCTGCGGAACCACTCCACCCCATTGAGGAACGGAATGGCGCTTCCGCCCATATCCGTAATCCAGCGGTTCAGAAGTCCGGTGGTCTCCGACAGAAACGCGATGGAAATGCCGTAAATCACAATCCAGGACAGAAAATGCGGCATATAGCTCAGCGTCTGAACCCAGCGCTTCAGCCAGGAAATCCGGCATTCGTGAAACAGGATGGCCAGCAGAATAGACGGCAGCATTCCGAACAACAGCTTGTACACGCTGATCAGAAGCGTATTCCCCAGCAGCTGTGAGAAATAGGGCGATTGAAAAAACATTTCAAAATACTTGTACCACGGGTCCGCCCAGGGACTGTGCAATATTCCGTCGGAAAAATTGTAATCCTTGAACGAGATAATGACGCCGTACATCGGCAGATACTTGAATATAAAGTACCACACCAGGCAGGGCAGCAGCATGATATACAGCGTTCTCATTTTCCAGACATCCGCCATCGTTCTCCGGAGCCGGCTGCTGTGAGCCTGAGCCTTCGTTGTTGCTGAAACTGCAATGGGTTGTTCCATATTCTCAACCTTCCTATCCGTTGAATGCTCTAATCATATCGGATGTCCGCAGAAGGCATAATCAGCATATCTCTGGAATTAAGTGTACGATTTTCAGTTTCGCCAAATGGCCCTGATTGGCTCTACAAGATAAAGAAGCCGGCTGTTCAGCCGCCGGCCTCTTTATTTTTATGCTCCGTCCTATATTCACTCGGAGTTGCTCCTGTCCACCGCTTGAAGATTTTAAAGAAATAGCTTGGATTGACAAAGCCGGATCTCTCGCCGATTTCCGCCACAGTGAGATCCGTCTCCTCCAGGTATACCTTTGCCTCATTTACGCGAATCCGCTGAAGGTAATTAATAAAGGTGTCTCCGGTTTTCTTTTTGAACAATCCGCTTAAATAATTCTCGTCCATACGCACATATTGGGCCATGGCCTGGAGCGAGATGTCACTATCATAATGCTGAATTAAATAACGGATAATCGCATTGATTTCCGGGTGGTCCGTCTCCGGGGGCTTGGGTCCGCCCCTGCCCTTGGCATACCGCTGCATCCGCTCCGTCAACACTGCGAGAAGCAGGGAGTGGCGGGGCAGACTGAGCAGACCTGCGGCATCCTCGGCAGGCTTGTGGCTGATGCGGGCAAACAGCTTATCCAGCCGCTCGGCCGTCTCTTTTACCAGCGTCATCGGCATAAATGTCTCTTGCATAAACCGCCACAGCTCACTAAGCTTTGAGGCACATTCATTAACAGCCGAACGCTCGAACAGCCGGATGACCTCCTGCTCCATTTCCCATGGCACGGGCTGCCACCGCCTCTTTTGGGCGTCGTCTCTGTAGACATTCCGTTCGGGTATCCTGTCGTAGTAGGCATAATCCAGCCAGTTCACGTTGGCCAGCCATCCGCTTTCCAATGCCGTTTCTTCTTGACAGGGCGACGTCCGGCAGATGACAGGGATACCGCTCTCTTGATGTACCGCTGACCGGACGCCAACCAGACTCTTCCCCTCTTTCCACAGAAAATGGGTTGTAACCCCCATGCTAACAAAGACCAGTGAACGCAGCGCCCCTTCGCACTCCACGGGGAACATCGCGCGGGCCTCTTCCAATGAAAACGGCCGGGTTCCGTTCAGCGAAGTGATGAGCACCAGCCTCGAATAACGATCCTGGAGCCGGCGAAACCCGGCCTGCTTCTCGGTCCCGATGCCCGTATCCTCCTTGCCCGATACGTTTTTCCACAGATAAGGAAGGCGTTCCTGAACGGTGTCCCAGAGCACCACATCCTGCTGCTCCGCCCGCTTGTCCAGCTGCACTTTTACTTTGTCCAGCGCACGCAGCAGCTCAGAGTCATCCATCGACAGCTTCAGAATATAACTCGATGCGCCATACTCCAGTGCCATCCGTGCATATTCGAACTCACCCGCACAGGTCAGCATGATGAAAGAGGCCTCACAGCCTTCCGCCCGGGCCTTTTGCAGCAGCTCGATCCCGTCCATATAGGGCATGAATACATCCGTGATGACGATATCCGGCTTCAGTTCATGAATCACATCCAGTGCTTCCAGCCCGTGGGAAGCTTCGGCGGCGATCCTAAGGCCATGCTCCTCCCAGGGAATCGCGCTCCGGATCGAACGGCGGACGAACGGCTCGTCCTCAACCAGCAGAATGGTCTTCATGATAACCCTCCTTGTCATATGGGGAAGACAGCAGCAGCGGAATATCGAGTGCGGCAACCATCCCCTGCTCCTGCGGCAGCAGTTCAAAAGACGCTTCATGCTTATACAGCAGCACAAGCCGTTCGCGCAGATTGCTGATACCGATGCCTTTGCGTTTTCTGGCCGCAAGCCGCGAGGGTTGCTGCAACCCCTGGCCGTTGTCGCGGACTTCCACCCGCAGTCTGTCCTCTATGCGGCGGACGGAAATGGCGATTGTGCCGCCTTTTTTCATGTGAATCAGCCCGTGATAAATAGAGTTTTCGACCAGCGGCTGCAGGCTAAGCTTCGGAATCAGTGCATACTGCAGGTCCTCTTCGATCTCGTACTCCGTTGTAAACGCATGATCGTAACGGAAAGACTGGATATAAAGATAGGCCTGGACCAGTTCGATTTCTTCCTTCAGATGGACGAGGTCGACCTCGTCGTTCAGACTGCATTCCAGCAGCTTGCCAAGCTTCAGGCAAATCTCTGAAGTGCCCTTATCTCCAAAATTCCGTGCATTCCATTTAATAGTATTCAGCGTATTGAGCAGGAAGTGCGGGTTCATCTGCGACATCAGCATTTGAAAGCGGATAGCCTCCTTCTGACGCTCTTCCGCCTTCAGCCTGTCAATAAGCCTGCGGATATCCCCGGTCATCTGGTTGAATGCCTTGGCCAGCATCAGCGTCTCTCCCCGGTACTTATGCTCCGGGAGGCGGATGTTCAGATTTCGGTCGGCAAGCTCACTCATTTTGCGCTGCATATTCCGCAGCGGCCGCACGATGGAAGCTACAATGGCATAGGTAACGCCGATAAATACAACTACCGTTGCCATAAATGAGAGCAGCACCTGTTGCTTCATCGACGTTATATTCCCCGATAACGCTTCCAAAGGAAAACGGTCGACCAGGTACCAATCCATGTTCGGCATATATATTCCATTGAACAGGAAGCGGTCGGCTTCGTCGGTAAAATAACGTTCCGGCCTAGACTTAAACGCCGGAAGCATCCCCTTGATGCGGTCTGTCGTCCGGTCATCTTTGCCTAGCATGATGGGCTGTCCGCTCCCGTCCAGCAAATAATAGGTCTGCTTCACCTGAAAACCGTTCGTAATGGAATTCAGCCAGGTTTTGATATCGAGGCTGACGCGCAAATAGCCAAAGGTCTCGCCGTCCACGGCCTGGAGCTTGGCATACAGGGAGAAGACCTCCTGGCTGGGCAGCAGGCCCTGCAGCTCACTCTCCCATTCGTGAACATCCCAGTAATACGGCTCCGCAGAATGGGTCAGCCGTTCCAGATCTTTTGCGCTCAGCTGCTCAACCCCGAACGGCTGGGAACTGCCCGGTTCCTCCGCCGGGGAGGAATAGAGATGGCCTTCGCCATCCGCCAGCGTCAGATGTACGGGAATCACAGCGTTCATAAGCCCCTGCTTGGCAGCAATCAGCCGGTTCTCCAGCTGCAGCGTCAGCTCCTGCGGATCGTAGGCCTCGGGATGTTGCAGCCTGTCCTTCACCTCGGGGTCACGCTCCAGTTGAAGCATCGCTCCGAGAACACCGACCCGCAGGCTTTCCATGCTGTTCTTCAGGTACTCCAGCTGCTCGGCGTTCTGCTGGGAGACGTTATCTTTCATCATCGTCTCAAGCTGGGTAATATTCCGGATCTGAAGAAGGGTGGAGGGAACGAGCACAAACAACAATATCGCGACAAACAGACGGTTCTTCAGACTTGAAGGCCATATCCGGTGCAGCCGTTTCATAGTTTCGCCCTCCCCTTTCCCCTAATACAACAAGTTTATCATATACCCACCGCCGAAATCATCGCTCTAAGGCAGAAAAAAAACTCACCGCCCAGTGGGTTAGCCCGCCCGCTATACTAGGACCGGTAACAGCGTATTTCGGATATCGCTGCACTGGGATCACCACCTGTCGCGAGAATGACTATACGCAGCCTGTCGGTGGTCTCAGCCGATGTCAAGGTGTGCACCCGCCGGCACTGGTGGTTGTCCCTTACGCTGACGACCGTATGCCATTCTCCATCGTTCCAGGCCTGGATATCATAGTCCTTGGGACACTGAGGATCACGGTAGAACGGCTCATATTGGTGATACTCCCTGAACAGATGCCCCGGGAACACAAGGATCACCACTCCGATGGTCTGCGGAGCCGTCCACTTCAGCTGCAGCCACTGGGACAACGGCTCCGCCGGATCGGACCGCCACACGTTCGTATAATCGTACGGGCGGGACACGCCCGACAGGGCATTGGATGCCCTGAAGCACGGCTGGGGCGGGGACACCCGGAAGCTTAACGTGCCTCCGTCCCTGTACCGGCGCATCTTCCCTCCGCCCATTTCGTAGGCTGACGTATGGCCCGGAACCACCGCCCCGGCCATATGCCATTCCACGTCAGGACTACGCAGCAGGTCAAGCCGGATATACCGGCCGGAAGCAAGCTCCCCGGCTGCAACGAGACCGGTATCCCAGGTGATCCATTGCTTCTGTCCGGGAGGAACAGAAAGAACCGTTGCCGCAAGAGGCGTATGTCCGGAGCTTCGATAATCCCAAATATGATCCACATTGACAATTTCGGCGGCAACTCTCTGCACGCTGCCGCTGTTATTGCTCAGGCATACGGACAGCGATGCGATTTCTTCCGTCCCTACAGCGATCCACTGCCCCCGCCGGTGCAGCAGCAGTTCCTCCTGCTCCTCGTGAACGCTGCGGAACCCGCCGCCCGGGTTCCGGCTCTCCGGTCCGGCGCCGTAAACAAGCGCCGCGCTGGAAGCGGACGCGGACGCCGTGCGTGCCAGATCGGCTGGATCGGCGTTCCTCACGCCGGGCAGGAAACAGCCGTCGCGCAGCAGCCGTTGCTGCACCTCGTCCATACAGCTCTCCGGCACCTCGCCGGTCTGGAGGCCCTTCGAAAGCGCTACCGCCGCGGCAGTGCCCGCCGCCTGTCCCATCAAGGCCGTCGTCGCCATGACGCGGACCGTCCCGAGCGCGGCATGACTTACACTTACGTTGCGTCCCGCCATCATGAGGTTGTCTATGTCTTTCGCCAGCATGATCCGCAGTGGAATGCCATAGGGGCAGCAGTAGCTTTTGACCGCATACTCGCTAGTCTCATTGTAGCCTTCCGCGCTGGAAGGCTCAGCTGTGGAGGCGAGCAGGCCGCCTGCGGTATGCAAATCAATGAACCAGCCGCCGTAGGCCACCTCATCAGGAAACACCGTCCGTCCCGCCGGATCATGTTCAGTCATGAAATACCTGCCGATGATCCGGCGGCTCTCTCTTTTGCCGGGAACCTGGCCGACCCAATCCAGCGCGAAGTTAGCGGCACGTTCCTTCAGGACGGGATCACGGTTTTTGATATAATCCCAAATGCCAAGCGTATGCCGGGTCAATTCATGCCTGATGTCTTCATTGTCGAAGATCGTATGCCGCGGCACCCCGATCTCAATCCACCAATACCCCGATTCGATATCATAGAAATGTCTGCCCTGCTCATAAAAAAAGGCGGGGTCCCCATAACGGACCGCCCACTGCGGAGCCGTATACGGCACCGGTCTCCCCATGTTCTTGGCTTTGAAATGGATAGAGCTGCCCATAGTGTCACTGCTTGCGGCAAGCGGCGCATGCGGCTCTCCGAATTCACCCCGCCCCTCCGAGCCCATACGCCATTCATTGCCTGCGGCATCCGCGACACTCCCGTCGCCGGTGCAATCCATAAAGATTTCACCGCAGATCGTAAGTTCCGTTTCGGCTCCGGCCGTGATTGCCTTGACCGCCCGGATTCTCCGGTCACCCTCCTTTTCCACCGATACAACTGTTGTATTCAGATGAAACGACAACCCCGGCGTATTTACCGCCATGTCGTAAAGTGTCATATCCCATATGCTGTTCGTCCATCCATTCTCCCGGATGATTTCATGGTTGGCCGCCCGCTCCGCAATCAAAAGCTCGGAAATAATGCCCGTTTCCCGGGCATAGGCATGGAAGGCCGCCGCTCCATGCGGTGTCACACGCACTTCGGAGGAGCTGTTCCCGCCGAAGACGGGCCGGTCCCCGATAATGCAAACCGTTCTGCCCTGACGGGCTGCCGCTACTCCGGCACAAAAGCCCGCAAGACCACCCCCGCAGACTACAACATCATAATATTCCTTTTTCTCCGCTAGTATTGAAGATTCCCCCCATCTGCCTGCAAATTAATAAGAGCGTCTATCACTTTCACTCTTCATTGTAGACGGGGGCTAACGCGAATGTCCGTCAACAAATCTATGATCATCAGTGTACATTTTTAGTGATTCTGGCTTTCGTTTGCGGCGTTTGGAGCATGGTTTGACCCGCTGAGACAGCTGCCACTTCCAATGAATAAGCAGTTCTGATGTATTTAGTACAGCACAATCGCACTCAGTTAGCTCAAAAGTCCATTCTGATGTATTTCATACAGTGGAAATTCAGACAACCGGCGTTTTCCGGCCCTTTCTGCTGTTCCTGATGCAGCAAATGCAGTCAAATCGAACATGAGCCTAATTTACGCGCAGACTGCTGTACAAAGTGCAGTGAATAGACTCTGCCCCATTGCAGCAAGGAATCCCGGCGAGCCGCCATCGGAACATAGCCACATGTGCACCTTGATACTGAGTGGTTGGATAGTCCGGCTCTCCACAGCAAGTAATAAGCCATTACCCGGACATCCCACCAACGTAAAAACCCCGGCGCTTCTCAGCACCGGGGCTACCCGTGATTACAACTTCTACATATAGATCTCTACAACATTGCCTTGCGGCGAGCGAAGGCGGTCAAAAGCTTCGCGCTTAATCCGCAGGCCACCGGTGCGGTAGCGGTTAGGTGTGCCTTCTCCGGCAACCTCCTCACCGTTCACCGTAACACGGCTTAAGCCGCTGCCGGTCAGGTGGTAGATGAAATCCACCTTTGCTTCTGCATATTCGAAGCAAAACCGCATGCCGTCCAGCGATTCCGGCAGCACCGGGTCAATGATCAGGTCGCCGCCTTCGGCACGGATGCCGAGCGCATTCGAGATCAACTGGTTCATGTAGATCCCCGGGCCGCTGGAATAGATTCTCCAGCCGCCTTTTACGGCTACGTCGCCTGTGCGCAGCTTGCCAAAGTTCTCCTGCGCTTCATAACGCGTATTGAACTTGCCGTCCGAGCTGCTGAAATACGAATTGGCCTGACGAAGTTCGGCATTCGGCACCACGTCGCGGATGCCAACCGGGTTGATCGCGGCCAGGCCGCTCCAGACCTGGTCGGTTTTGCCGAGCTTGGCCATCGCTTCCACATAACGGATATGCGCATGCACGTACTGAAGGCCGATTTCCCGGCCGAAGTTCGAAGCCTGCTCTGCCCGTTTGAAGTGTGTGCTTACACCGCCGGCATATTGGGCGGGACGGTTCATCAGACGCACGCCGTCCGGACAGAACAACTTATCCTGAATCAGCTCATAATGCGCCTCAGCTTGTTCGGGAGTGAGCAGCTCGCTGATCATACTGCGCGTCATCGGCAGCAGCCGGTACTGGATACCGGTCTCGGTATCGCTTGGATGTACCATAAGCTTCACTTGCTCCGGGTCCTCCATATACAGGAAACCCGGAATCACCTCGGTTTGCAGCATATACGTATTGAAATCCTCACGGATGCCTTCGGCCATCTGCTTCAGCTCTTCCGACATCCCCTGATCCACTTTGCTAAGCACCTTCGAGAATTGGCTGAGGGTCTGATAGGTCAGCGATACCGTCCAGCTGCTCACCATGTACTGCTTGAGCTGCGAGTTGGCCGGCTGCAGCGTATCATCCCAGTCGCCGTCTCCGTAGGAAGACAAGTGGGTATCATGCAGGAAGTGCTCCTGAATGTAGGCAATTTCCTTGCGGGCATGATCCAGCAAAGTCTCGCCTTGCTCCGTAAAGTCAAAGCTGTGCTTGCGGGTATACGGAATTTTTTCTCCCAGAATGCTATAGTCATGGGTTACCGCCAGATAATCGCCGAGGACTTTGAGCGGCCAGACAATGATGTCGCCATGGCTTTCTTCCTGCTGGATTTTCGTATATTTATCGAACATGAACCACTGCGGCCAATTGCCGTCATCCTCATACTGATGGGCATACACCGTCAGCAGGATCTCGCGGACCTGCCCGTATTTATGGGTTGCCATGAAATATTCGACAGGACCCTGGCAGACGTCCCTGGTTCCCCACGCTGCGCCTCCATATTGCTCCAGGCCATGCGGCACGGAATAGTGGACCAGCATGTTGTGCGTATACCACCAGGCCAGCGCATTCACTTTGAACAATTCACCCTCATCCCCGTTCTCACGGGTCAGACGGAAGCCGTTCATCACACCGGCATAGAATTCACGGTAGGCGGTAATCTCAGCTTCGACGCCGCGGCCGGAACTTTCCGCCGCCTGGCCCTCAAGCAATCCTTCGATGCGGAGCGTCCAATCCTTGCTGGCCGACAACTCCAGCACGGCAAGCGGCGCTTCCTGGGCTTCGGCTGGGGAGACCAGCACAGATTCATCCCGCAGGGCAAGCTCAGCACCCTGAACCTTGAACGTGTACTGCAGCTCCGGATATTCGCTTGCACTCAGGGCATTCCGGTCAGCCGAGAAGGTTAGGGCTCCTCCATCTTGACGGACTTCATACGGCAGCTCATATTCATTGACGTTCATGGTGATTTGGTTGGTCACCAGGTAACGGTAGGCCTTGCCGCTTTCCGTCCGCACATTCAGGAAAATTTCCGGAGAATCGGCGGTAGTATAATTGGTAATAATGAAGCATTCCTCTTGGGTGCGGTACACCCAGCGCGCATAGTTGAATCCCACCTCGAACAGGGACGGCATAGTCAGCAGGCGGTATTCTCCACCCAGTTGCACATAAATCCGCTGCCCCGAAGTTTTGGGAACATTCAGCGCATTTCTGGCATTGGACATCAGCTTGTTGAAGTTGGTGTTGCCAATCACGACCTGGGAATTAAAAATCCCGTACATATAGGCTGTTGTTGTAATTACCTTATCGTTCAGGCGGGCATTGTCACCGCTCATCAGGATGTGGCCATGCGGCCGCTCGACGCGCATTTCCTTCTCTTTCAGCACCACATGCTCATAATTCCCGGTGAAAAAAGACAGCAGCGTATCTCCATCCTTCTCCTCCTGATAACGAACCGGGAACAACGCGTCCAGCTGCTCACGGGTCAAATCATTCCCGGTCAGCGGCGCTCCGAGTGTCTTCGAGAAGAACGGGCGCTCAAGCGTCGCTTCGGTTTCTACAGGCAGGTCTTTAACCGCCTCCCAGGCTGCAGCGAGTTCTGCGGTAAATTCAAGACCGGTAATGGCGGAAGGATGGTCTTGTTTGAACAATCCGTAAAAAACAAACCGCGCCTCCCCGTTTAATTGCACACGTTGCGATTGCAGTGCGGTATAAGCGAACTCATACTGGTAGACTTCATTAGCCAGCTGCGCTTGGGACAGGCTCTCCGGCTGGTTGGTTTCTTTGTAGGACAGTCCGAAGAACTGGAATCCGTCCGTCGAGAACCCTGCCGCCCCGGTGAGCGAACCCTGCTGCAGGTATGGAAACCTTCCGCCTTGCGGCTGGTTTTGTCTGGAGCAGACTACATAACCGTTAGTGCTGTCCTCAAATACGGCATGGTCAATATATTGGGACAAGTAGGCCTCATTGCTGCGGACTGCGCCAATATCGGCAATGCCGACATCCTGTCCGTACACCAGGTCCACTTCTTCACCCTCACCCTTTAGCAACACATCCCAGAACCAGACCCCTTGTGCGGTCGGAGTAAACACTACCTGATAATTAATAGACTCGGCGGTCCCTTCCCATACCAGGCGGTTGCCGGCTTTGCGCACCGTGCTCCCGGAATGGATGCCCAGTAAAGGCACGGCCTGAATGCTCCCCTGCCGGAACACCCGCAAATAGAGGTTCGATAATGAGCCGTCCACGGGATTTGGCAGCAGCTGGTTGATCATTGTCCGCTCCTGTGCGATCTGATACAAGTCCCCGCTGTTCAAAAAGGTAACGCTCAGTTCCCCGGCATTCAGCCGGAGATTTGATTTCAGGGTTGTCATTGATTAACACTTCCTATCCATTACGACAACACGTGCCGTTTATTTTCTACTGCGGCTAACTCCAGACGGAAACCACGTGCCTTGGCATCCCGGCTGTTCGGACCCACGAACAATTCAAATTTCCCGGGGTCGCTGGCAAAGCTGAGATCGCTATGATAATAACGCAGCTGCTCTTCGGTCAGGGTAAAGGTTAATTCCCGGCTTTCGCCCGGAGAGAGGCTGATTTTGGCAAAGTCCTTCAGTTCCTTCATCGGTCTGACCACTTCGCCGGAAATATCCCGGATATAGAGCTGTACCACTTCCTCGCCTGCAACAGCCCCCGTATTGGTTATTGTTACGGAGATTTGAATCGGCTGGTCGCCCGTCATTTTGTCTCCCGAAAGAACCGGTTCGCTGTAGTCAAACGTGGTATAACTAAGACCGTACCCGAATGGCAAAAGCGGCTCATTGGGGATATCCAGATACTGTGACACGTAACGTGCATCGGCATCCGGTGCACCTAGCGGACGGCCGGTGTTGAAATGATTGTAATATACCGGAATTTGTCCGACCGCTACCGGGAAGGACATGCTCAGACGGCCGGAAGGATTCTCGTCCCCGTAGAGCAGACTCGTGATGGCCGCCCCGCCTTCGCTGCCCGGGAACCAGGCTTCCAGCACAGCATCCGCCATGTCATAGACGCCGCTCAGATCCAGCGGACGTCCATTGAACAAGACAACCACCAGCGGCTTGTCTAGCGCTTTCAGGCGAAGCAGCAGCTCCCGCTGGGCTTCCGGCAGGCGGATATCCGAGCGGCTGCCCGCTTCTCCGCTCATCTCGGAACGTTCCCCCAAGGCGAGAACAATAACCTCTGCTGCCTGTGCCGCCGTTTCTGCTTCCAGCCACAACTCTTCGCTAAAGGTGTCAATCCCGGAGCCTTCGGCGACCGTAATTTGACCTACCCCGGCCCGGGCCTTCATAGCCGCGTCCAGCTTCACCGCATCTTCGGTCGAACCCGTCCAAGACCAAGGTCCAAGGATGTCGCCGCTTGCCGCAAACGGTCCAATCAGGGCAATCCGCTGCCCGGGAGCAAGCGGCAGGACCTGTTCGTTCTTCAGCAGCACACAGGATTTCGCGGCCAGCTCACGTGCTGCCGTGCGGTGTTCTTCGCAGAACACTACCTCGCGCTCCGCAACAGGGTCTGCTCCGCGCAGCGGATTCTCAAAAAGTCCCAGCCTTTCCTTGAGCTGCAGGATACGGAGCACCGCTTCATCAATCAGCGAGATTTCGACTTGTCCTGAAGCTACAAGCTCAGGCAGCTGGTGCACGTAACATGCCGTCATCATCTCAATGTCCACTCCGGCCCTGATCGTCTTGAGTGCAGCTTCGGCTTCGTCCTCGGCTACACCATGAGGAATCAATTCCTTCACGGCGCCCCAATCCGAGATCAGTACTCCGTCAAATCCCCATTCATCGCGCAGCAGATCCCGCAGCAGCTTCACATTGCCGCTCACCGGAATCCCCTCAATGGTGTTGAAGGAAGTCATCACCATCTCCGCGCCTTCATCCAGTGCGGCACGGTAAGCCGGCAAATAATATTCGCGCAGATGACGTTCTGACAAATCCACCGTGTTGTAATCCCGGCCGCCTTCTGAGAGGCCATAAGCGGCAAAATGCTTGACGCAGGCCGCCATGCGGTTGACGTCTCCCTTCAGATCACTGCCCTGAAAGCCCCGGACGAACGCCCGGGCATAAAGCCCGTTCAGATACGGGTCCTCCCCCGTGGATTCCATCACTCTTCCCCAGCGTGGATCACGGACCAGATCGGCCATGGGTGCAAAGGTGACATGCACACCGGATACCGCCGATTCTTTGGCGGCAATCTCCGCACTCCGCTCGGTCCGCTCCAGATCCCAGGAACAGCCAATAGCCAGCGGCACTGGAAAAATAGTCTTGAAGCCATGTACAATGTCCGCCATCATCAGCAGCGGTATTCCGAGTCTGTTCTTGCGCAGATGTGCCTCCTGAACGGCAATCACCTGCTCTGCACCGGACAGGCCAAGCACAGACCCGCTGTTTATAATCATGTCATCGGTGATGCCCATTGCTTCCATCGGACCGGTTATTTGCCCTCCGCTCTCCGCCCCTTCATAGAAATTGGCGGCGAGCTGCTGCAATTGGGCAATTTTCTCCTCAAGCGTCATCTCATTTAACAAGATGACCAATTGCTGGTCGTTCATCTGAAGTCCCCCATTGTATGGTTTCTATATGCGTGGCCTTCGCCGAATTTCCCGGGGCCAAGAGTTCCTATTAGTGGAAGAACCCGGGTGCATGAATTCGCACGCGGGTTCGGCAAAGCTCGGTACGATTTATTAAGACATCCTATTTCTTCAGATTATTCAGCTCATCCAGAACAGGTTGAACAAGTGACATCTTGCTGTTTACCCATTCCTTCCAATTAGCTTCCAGATCACCCGGTTTCAGGATCAGGTTCGTGTATTCTGTAGCATAGTCAAAGGAAGCCTGATTTTTAGCCTTGGAGTCATACAGCTGATAATCCCAGTCATATTCTGCGGTTGCTTTGTCTTTGGTAGCCAGCTCCGCTTTCAGTTTGTACAGTTCTACCGAACGGTCACGGTATTCCTTTTTGATCGCCGGATTCACTACACTGAAGTCATCCGCAAGGACATAGAGACCTTCAAAACGGTTCGGATATTTCTTATCCAGGGTTGTGCCTTCCGGAAGCAGGCTGACCAATTCCTTGTTTTCGCCATATTTCCAGTCTTTTCCTTCAAAGCCCATGTTAACAATCGTTTGGCCCTCGGTGGCAGTTGTGTATTCCATGAAATCCATAATGCGCTCGAATTTTTCCTCCGAAATTTCCGGGTTGAAAATAACAGCGGACCAGTAGTTTACTTGATCCAGGTTACGGTATTTGCCGTCATCGCCAAGCACAATCGCCGTGTGAACCAGTTCGTCGCTGTTGACACCCAGGTTGTCCTTCATCTTGGTATCCATATCTTTTCTATAGGAAGCAAGACCGCCAAGACTGGTGATCGCCGAATCGCCGGTAACCGTGAACTTCTGAGTGGCTTCACCGTTTTTCCAGGTGTAGAACTCCGGATGCAGCAGCCCTTCTTTATACGTTGCCTGCAGTTCTTTCAGAGCGGCCAGTGTTTCTTCGCTGGCCGGGCCCCATTGATATTTGCCCTCGGCATCTTTGTAGAAAGCGGACTCTACGCGGGAGTGCACGCTGTTGGCCATGACAATGTTCGTCAAAGCATCATTGATATCGTAAGCGATTGGAACGAGGTTCCCGCCTACCTTGCCAGGGTCTTTTTCTTTAACCAGTCTGGCAAATTCCATCAGTTCGCTTGTGGTGTACGCATCCTTTAATTCAAAACCTACCGCTTTGGCCCAGTCGGAACGGAGCGCAATGACCCCGATTTGGTTAATCAGCGGATCAGCCGGCTTGTTCTCAAAGTATACAGGTCTTGGCAGCACATAGGTACCGCCGACCAATTCCTCCAGCTTGTCCCCAAGGCCTGTCAGCGCGTACGCCTTAGCCACATTTGGCCAACGTTCTTTCCAGTCATCCGGCAGCTTGTAGAGCAACCCTTGATCGATGTAGTTGACCGCATCGCCGTGAACATAGTTCCAGCTGGCTACGTCAGGCAGATCACCCGAGCTGATCCACAGACGTAGCTTCTCCGCCCAGGAATCCCATTCAATATAGTTGTAATCCCATTTAATGTTGAATTTATCGGTGAAATATTTATGGAATTCATTCTCGAAGTCGGAGCTTGCTGTTTTGATCGTGCTTCCCAGGGAGATGGTCAGATTCTTTGTGTAGCCATCTGTAGGATTGCCTTCATTGGCACTGCCCGTTTCCGCATTGTTGCCGCCCGAATTCGAGCATGCTGCGAGTCCAATCATGGTCAGAGACAATGCAACTGCCAGAACCGATTTAACTGATTTTCTTTTGAACGTGTTCATGTGTGACCTCCTATTTTTGTGTGAATGCCCTTTTGTTCCGTACCTGTACTCATGACATGCTTGTATAAATCAGGTCTTGATAGCCCCTGTCAATACCCCTTTGGCGAAATGCTTTTGCAGCAGCGGGAAGAAGCACATGATTGGAACCATGGTGATGAATACTGCGGCCATTTTCATTCCCATCGAGAACGATTGTTTGCCCGCCGCCATACTGCTTGCATTGGCAGCATTCACATCGGCTTCCATAATGATGGACCTCAGCACATTCTGCAGCGGCATCTGCTCCGCTTTGCGCAGGAAGACCATCGCTTCATACCAGCCATTCCAGAAGGCTACCCCGTAGAACAAAGTAATCGTGGCTATGATTGGTGCCGAAAGCGGCAATACCACCTTCAGCAGAATCTTCCACTCCCCGGCTCCGTCAATCCGTGCGGATTCCATCAACGATTCCGGCAGACCGTTAAAATAATTGGACATCAGAATCAGGTTGAACGCACTGAAGCTTCCGGCCAGAATAACCGACATGATATTGCCTGTCAGATTCAAATTCTGCATGACCAGGTAAAGCGGTACAATCCCGCCATTGAAAATCATAGTGAACAATACGAGCATAAAGATCAGCTTTTTGCCGGGGAATTTGTTGCGGCTTAGGCCGTATCCCATACTTGTGGTCAGGAACATGCTCAGCGGCAGGCCAATCAGCAGAATCTTCAGTGTATTGAGATATCCGCTTCCAATCATCCCTTCCGAGAACAATCTCTGATAGGACTCCAGCGTCGGATTCTTCGGAAACAACATTAATGGATTATCGGCATATTCCTTTTGTGTGGAAAAGGAAATCATCACGACATTCCAGAAAGGAAGCAGGATAGCCAAAGCGCCTAACGATAAAATAACAAAGATCACATAGTCCATGGCGGTCATTTTTTGACTGCCGAGCTTGGGTTTCTTAGGGTTCTTGCTCATCTTGGTTTGCTCTCCTCTCTTACCGGAATAATCCGTCCCCGCCCATCAGTTTGGCAGCTCTGTCCGCCAGCAGCAGCAGGATCATGTTGACGATGGAACGGAACAAACTGACTGCACTCGAGAACGAGAAGTCGGTTGAGGACTGGAAGGTAATCCGGTAGATATACACATCCAGAACCTCCGAGACATTTTTGGTGGCAGCGTTCGCCAGGTTGAATATTTGATCAAATCCGGAGGACATCAAGCCGCCTACCGAAAGAATGAACATAATCGTGATCGTCGGCATAATGTTGGGCAAGGTCACCTTGAACATTTGCTGGAGTCGTGTAGCTCCGTCGATCTGGGCAGCTTCGTATTGGTCGGTATCGATACCCGAAATGGCTGCCAGATAGATAATTGCGCCCCAACCTGCAGATTTCCAGATATCTGTAAGGTAGATCATCGGTACGAACATTTTTTCTGAACCCAGGAAGTTAATGCCTGTGCCGCCAAGCAGCTTAATGAGGCTGTTGACCAGCCCGTCATAGGCCAGAACGTTAATTACTACCCCGGATACCACGATCCAGGACAGGAAATTCGGAAAAGTAAAAATGGTTTGCAGTGACTTCTTGAACCGGCGCATGCGCAGCTCATTGAGCAGCAGCGCCAGGATGATCGGGAACGGGAACTGGACAATCAGCTTTCCGATATTGATGGCGAGCGTCCGCCATACCGCATCCAGAAAAGCCGGATCACGGAACACATATGTGAAGTTATCCAGCCCCACCCAGGGACTTCCCAAGATTCCTTCTCTGAATTTAAAATCTTTAAAAGCCAGGGACAGGCCGCCCATCGGCAGGTAAGCGAACAGGATCAACCAGACCAGTCCAGGCAATACAAGCGTATAGACCATTCTGTTCTTCCAGACTTCCCGTAAAAACAGCTGAAATTTGCTGTCACCCGGTTTTTTCGCCGGTACTGCGGCTGCGGATTTCAAATTGCATCTCCTCACTCTACTTATGTCTTTTAGTTGTTGTTGTATAGAAATTCAAAGGTTGTCTTCAAATGCTCTTCCCAGAATCTCCACTCATGGGTTCCCGGGGTCTCGACATACCTGAAATCATAGGGCAGCTTGTCCATATAAGAGGCAAAGTCCCGGTTCATGTCCACAAAAGGATCTTCGGAGCCGCAGCAGGCGAGCAGGGCAGGAAGACGCCGCCCCTCCGTGATCAGCTTGGCAGATAAAGCGTAAATATCCTGCTCCGGCTTCACCTGTAAACGTTCTCCAAATGTACCTGCCATTTCTCTGGCCAGCTCCGGCGTCATTTGCGGATCATTCAGACGTTGTTGCAGATTAGGCACACCCGACAGAGAAACGGCCTTACTGTACTGTTCGGGATAGGTTAGTGCACATTTCAAGGCACCATATCCCCCCATCGACAGACCGGCAATATAAGTCTTCTGCGGATCATCCGTAAGCCTCAGCATCCGCCCGCACAACTCGGGAAGCTCCTTCGTGACATAGTGGAAATAATCAAGTCCGTAGGCCATATCGGTATAATAACTCCTGCCCACCTGAGGCATGATTACTGTGCAGCCATAATGGCTCGCATACTGTTCAACTGTCGTCAGCCTATGCCAGGTGCTGGCATTATCCCCGGCGCCATGCAGCAAATAAAGCGTCCCTCCGGAGGTGTTGCCCGAATCAACGGGTGAGATCATGTGGATCGTTGTTGTCATTCTCAAGGTCGGAGAACCCGTCTCAACAGTTAAAAGCGCCATATGTCCATCTCCCTTGGAAACCTTGTTGCCTTTGCTTTACGTTTCATTAATTAATTTTTCTGCAGGACCCGCGTTTTACGAGTACCGATTCGAATACTGTATGCTTGTTGTCTGACTGGCCGGTAATCAGATCAAACAGGATTTCCACACTGGCCTTGGCCATATCGACGCCGGGCTGGCTGATCGTATCCAGTGAAGGATGGTAATACTCCGCCATCTCAATCCCGTCAAAACCGATGATCGAGACATCACCAGGAATTGAAAGCCCCATGGACAGCAATGCCTTGGCCGCCCCGATGGCAATCGTATCTGACGCGGCGAACACGGCAGTGATGTCCTTTTTCTTGTTCAGCAGACGTTTGGTTGCGGTAAAACCTGAGCTGGGACTGTATTCGCAGTCCCCTACAAGCGAAGCATCGTAAGCGATGCCATGCTCCTCCAGCGCTTTGATGTACCCAAGCAGACGCCGATTCCCGGTAGTATTCTGCACCAGCGGAAATCTGGCCAGAAAGCAGATGTTACGGTGCCCAAGGGAGATCAAATAACTCGTAGCTTTGTACGACTCTTGAATATCATCAATGACTACACTGGAGAATACAGAAGGATCGACATCTTTTGTTGTTGTAATGGTGGTCAAGACAAATGGAACGGGCAATTGTCTGAACTTCTCTTCGGAGTGGTCATAAGTGCCGCCCATAAAGATCACGCCATAAAGGTTCTTTTCTTTGACCAGATGCAGTGCGGCGTTGATCTCATCAACCCCATCTTCTACGTGCTGAATGAGGAGCGGACAGCCGCGCAGGTTCACCTGACGTTCCACTTCTTTAATCATGTCAGCAAAAAAGGGATTGGAGATCCCCTTAACCATCAGTGCAATGGTGTTCGATTGGGTTTTTTTGAGGTTGCGGGCATTCCCGTTCGGAATGTAGTTGTGCTCTTTAACAACCGCCATCACCTTGGCTCTCGTAATATCGCTGACTATACCGGTGTTGTTAATGACTCTGGAGACCGTGGCGATCCCCACGCCTGAAAGCTTTGCAATATCTTTAATGTTCATATGTCCCTTGCCTCACCCCGGTATTGGTTCCCCCTTGGCCCGATTCAACCGGGCTTATGGAAACGAATGAAATGACGGGAAACGTTTCCCTTAAAGTCGAAAAAAGTCGAATCTGCATGCTATTTGAGCCAAATTCGCTTTCCTCGTTCATTATGAACAGGTCTATTGGAGATGTCAACAAAATTATTTAGAAGAAATAGGTTTCAAAATCGAATTGACAAAGAGGTTCAGTTGCACTTTTTGGGTTGAAATTACTTTTTCCCACCACTAAAGCACAATTCAAGTGTTGTTTTTCTGCTTCCCTCACTTTAAAATAGGGTAAACATAAGAACAAGCAGGTGTTTTCATATCTTTTTCGGGAAACGTTTCCAGTATAATTCATTCAGTTAAATCTACTATTACAGAAAGAAGAGCGCCCCATGCTGAATATGAACCCGTTTGAAATACTGGTCCGCGAACGCGGCCTAAATGTCCTCACTGTTCGCGTGCTGCAGAAAGGAGCACTCACCGGAACATTGGATCTTGCCAAAGATATCCGGCGCTTGCAGCATTCGGTCAGCAAATCGTTTACGTGCATGGCTGCCGGACTGGCAATTGAGGAAGGAAAGCTGGCGCTGAATACCCGGCTCAAGGATGTGTTTCCGGAGTATGCTTGGCCCCATCCCCACACCCCTCACTCCCTGCAGCCGGGAGAACTGACATTGCTGAATTTACTGCGCATGTCCAGCGGCCATGACTCCCCGCCCTTCTGGGCTGAGGAGCGGGCAGCAATGAAAGACAAGGATTGGGTAGCGCACTATCTATCGCTTCCTCTGGACCGAACTCCCGGCGGGCATTTCACTTACAGCAGCGGCGACACCTTTATGATCTCTGCCATGATATAGGCCCGTGTGGGCCAGACCGTCAGGGACTATCTGGTTCCCCGCCTGTTTACCCCTCTCGGCATAGAGAATGTACTCTGGGAGGCCACGCCGCAGGGATATACCCTCGGTTGTGCAGGGCTTGCCCTAAGCACGGAGGAACTGAGCCGGTTCGGTCAGCTGCTGTTGCAGCAAGGAGCCTGGAACGGAAGGCAGCTGATTCCCTCAGCTTGGATCGACTATGTAACACAGAAGCAGATCGGCACGGACGCCACAGGAGACTGGGGGCAAGGATACGGCGCGCAATTCTGGATGTGCACGCACGGCGCCTACCGTGCCGATGGCGCCCACGGCCAGCTCTGCCTTGTGCTTCCGGAAGCCGAAGCGGTGATTGCCATCAACAGTGCCGAAGATCGGATGCAGGATATTCTCGACACCGTGTGGGAGGAGATCTGGCCTCTTTTGTGAAGGGAATGCGTCCCAATGTTGCTGCACATTTGTATTTTTTCCCATGCTTACGTTGCTCCATCCCACAAAAAAGAGGCTTTCCCAGGCAGTCGTCCTGCCGGAAAGCCTCTTTTCTTATTGATTTCTTTATGGCAGCAGCAATCCCCTAAAAAGCAGAAACAGCCTTTCTGCGAAAGGCTGTTTCAATGACGTCCCGGAAGGGATTCGAACCCCTGACCGTGCGCTTAGAAGGCGCATGCTCTATCCAGCTGAGCTACCGGGACAAATATAAATATGAAATAACAGAGGCTGTGATGCCATATGTAACAATGCAACGTTACTTATTATACTCCATTTCAGAAATTTTTCAAGGCCTGAACCCTGATTTCATCCAGGGGTCCAATTCTCAGATACAAAGTACAGGCCCAATGCCGCGCTGGGCGCTCCGCGAGAGGGCAACTGCATCGGCTATCCAGGCTGCGCAGCGAGAAGCCCCTCTCGTCCCGATGAATGTAAACATGAAGGGGGAACGGAATATTAGTAGTTGGGAAGGTGGGAGAAATACGGCTGCAACCCTAAGTATAAATTGTCTTTTTTCTGATAAAATAGAATTCAAACTATAAGACAGGTAGAAGGAGTGCGGCAATGATTTATTTGAGAAGCTTTAAGCTTTCTGATTATACGTCTCCAAATCCCAACATTTATCCTGATTATGTATTTAAGCACGTAGCTGGAGAGGTGCTTTTGTTTGATCGGATTACTGTGTTGTATGGCAGTAACGGCAGCGGAAAATCCACTTTACTCAATGTAATTTCCAACAAGCTAGGAATCCCGGGGGCTGAAAGAATGACAAGCTATGGGCATAGTATTTATGCTCAGCGATTCCTTGATTTGAGCAGCTATCAGCTTGGGCATGATGAGCAAGAGCATGAAATCAGGCAACTTCCAGAAGGAAGCCGGTATATGAAATCAGAGGATATTTTATATGAGATCAAAAAGATACAGCAATCTTCCGTGTTGCATGAGGGAATAATGTATGAGCAGATTAGCAAAGGGATGAGCAAGGCTGAGGCGGCACAATATGAAGCTACATATGCGTTTAAGAAGAAGCTGGAGAACATTCAATTTTCACAAGAAAAATACTCTAATGGAGAAACGTCCATGCAGTTTTTTGAGGAATCTCTGCTACCTGGGCAATTGTATTTATTGGACGAGCCGGAAACGTCACTTTCTCCTGCCAATCAAATAAAAATGGCAGAACAGATAAATGAGCTGGCACGATATTTTGATAGTCAATTTATTATTGCCACTCATTCTCCCTTTGTTTTAGGCTCGCTACATGCAAAAATTTATAATCTGGATGCTAAGCCTCTTCAGACAGCAGAATGGTTTGAACTGGACAATGTGCAATTTTTTTATCGATTTTTCAATAAGCATAAGCAATTATTTGAATGAGAGTAGGACAGACACAGATTGTAGCTTTTCATCTGAGCCGGGGTGTGGGCACAACGGCAAGCGGTCGACGTACGACCAACTGCAGGACAGAGCCAATTCGGTGAAACAGTGCTAGTGGCGCAGGGGGCAGGCTGTCAGAAAGGAGAGATTTCGAATTCCTTCGGCTTTCGGGACCTACCTGTATGCTGCGTTTTTAGCATCAAAAAAACCGTCAATCTTTTTCAGATTAACGGTTTCAAAAATACGATCTGATCAGGAAATTCCAAAAGATATGTCCACACTACGATCATCGAATGCATAAGCGCCATAGAATTTAGCGACGATAGTACGCGCCGTCTAGTTCACGTCCTTCGTCTCCAGACGAAACATCGATAGCAAGGCAATCCACAAGCCGGCGGCTCCAAGCGACATGTGGATCGCGATGATGGAGTTAATGGATACCAACGGTCCGTTAAAGCCGGAGCATACGATTAGCACCAGCAGGACAGAGGAGACCATAGTGGCCGTAGCCGAATGCTTGCGCATACCGAATAACAAAGGAATCATGGCCATTGCGGCAGCCGACAGCGAACTGACGGTGTACTCGAGCAGCAGCACTCGTACCTGTTCCATCGTCAGCGAATCCGTAATGAAGGGATAGAAGCGATCCACGGCGACCAAAACAGAACCCATCAGCACGTCGGTGAACAGGATCATTCCGAACGTAAAAACGAAGATGATGACCAATTTGGCAGCGATCAGCTTGCGGCGTTTAATCGGATACGTAAAGAGCACGCTCAACGTATTGTTTCTGTATTCCCCGACAATCATTATTGAGAGCTAGTACCCCGGCGAATATTATGAAGGTTGCCCTGACGAAGGTATCGATCAGCATGAACGACTCCGGGTAAGTGGAAAAAGCGTAATCCTCGGCTCCATAATCGGTAATGCCTAGCATGGACAGTACGCGCAAGTACGGGATGCTACGGGCCAATACGTCACTCCCGGTTTGTGGGACATGCACATCCATCTGGAAGATAACTATAAAGACGCTTTCCCGCTCTTTCTGGCTAACGGAGTAACCGGAGTAAGGGAGATGGGGGCGGCGCTTACAAACGTCGATTTGTGGAAAACGAGTATTCAAGCCGGTATGCCAGCCCCACGTCTTGTCTACGCGGGTTCGACCCTAGATGGAGGTCCAGCTGACGAGGCCCCCCACATGTTCTACTTGAAAACAGAGCAACAAGCGCGCGACGCCGTACGTCTCAATGTGGCAAAAGGCGCGGACCATATCAAGGTATACTCCTGGTTGCCGCGTCCTCTGTTTCTGGCGGTCATGGATGAAGCCCAAAAGTACGGTTTGCCGGTGGTCGGTCATTTGCCGGTAGAGGTACGGGCCAGCGAAGCCGCTCGACTGGGATTCAAGAGCATAGAACACCTGCACGGTTTGTTTATTGCCACTTCGAGCATCGAAAACGATATTTTCAAGAATGCCGACATGAGCGATTTGCTCGGTTATTCACTGGCAGAGATAAAGGCCTCCAAATCCTATGATTCCGGAAAGGCCAACAAGCTGTTCCGCATATTCAAAGAAAAGGGAGTCTGGCCTGTACCGACCATTGTTACCTATTTGAATTCGGCCAAAACCGAAATCGATCCGCGGTCCAAATACGTACCGACTGTCGTGCAGAAGCAATGGGCCGAATTGATTCGCGCCATTCCTCCCGAACAAACGGAATTAATGAAGGCAATCAATTCCACAACGCCGGGCATGGTCAAAAAGTTGAACGATGCCGGCGTACCTATGCTTGCAGGCACCGATTCCAGTTTCGAAATGACTAACTTTATATACGGCGTTTCCTTGCACGATGAACTCGAATTGTTAGTTAAAAGCGGCCTCACCCCACTGCAGGCCTTGCAGACGGCAACACTTAATCCGGCTCGATATTTGGAGAGAGAGCAGGAACTGGGTACCGTAGAAAAAGGAAAACTCGCCGATCTCGTGCTGCTTAACAAGAACCCGCTGGAGGACATTCGAAACACAACAAGCATCTCTGCCGTTGTCTTGGACGGGAAACTGCTGGAGAAGCAGACTTTGGATCAAGCGGTTAAAACATACCCCGTGATAAAGGTTGCCGATATGAAAGATGAACCGGAAGGATCCGGGCCATCTGCCAATAAACCCATCGTTCATAATCATTAATGTAGCCTAGCCCTTCCCTTCTCCAATAAGAAGCGGAAGGGCCGATTTGTTTAAATGTGAGATTAGAAAAATGGCTAAATCCAAAAGCAATTCACAAAACCATGACCTAACTCAAGTCTGTTAAGTTTTATCTGCGATAGGGAACCATCCTGGAGTATTGATGATTTTCAACCATAATGGTTCAGCAATCCCCAATTTTTCTTGATCATTTAAAGTTAACTCAGTACGAATTTCGTTTTCCTTACCTAGAGTTATTTTTCCAACCCAATCTGGATCGATAATCAGTTCCCGCCCAAGTGCAATAAATGGAACTCCTGATTGTAACGCTCTCAGCGCCTCGTCAGGTGTGTGGATCGAACCTACACCGATAACAGGAACTCTTTGCCCGACGAGCTCGTAAATTATTTCCATTCTAGAGCGATTGTCCTCTACTCCACGTCTAGGCTTTGACCAAAAGTCCATTAGAGAGAAATGCAAATAATCCAAACTTTTATTTGCGAGGGCCTCCACCAATTTAAGTGTATCGGCCATTGTAATACCGGGTGTCCATTCTTCTTCTGGCGATAACCGATATCCCACAAGAAACGGCTGTTTGGCACACTCAGCCACCACTTTTTGCACTTCATCTACAACAGCGAGCGGAAACGCCATACGTTTGTCTATATTTCCTCCCCAACGATCATCGCGTTGGTTTGTGTACGGTGAGAAAAATTGTTGAATAAGAAATCGATTTGCCCCGTGAATCTCTACCCCGTCGAAACCAGCCTCGATTGCCCTCCGAGTGCTAGCGCCAAACGCACGAATGATCTCCCCAATTTCCTTTTCTTCGAGTGCTCGAGGGAATACGCTCAACCCTTCCTTAGCAACCGCACTCGCACTTACAATCTCACTGTTCGGTACCACTTCCGGCGAACTTTCGCGACCGCCATGAAAGATTTGCAGAATGGATTTTGCCCCACTTTTCTTAATTGTTGTTGCCAGGCGTTGTAAACTCGGGATCTTATCATCATGATCAGCCGCCAATTCCCCGCCAAATACCCTGCTGTTTGGTGTGACTATTGTACTCCCTGTGACAGCCATTCCAACACCGTTCGAACGGCTTTCGTAATATGCGATTAACTCATCAGATATCGTACCGTCTTGCTGAGAATAAGATATCGTCATTGGCGCAAGAACAATGCGATTCTTTACTTCGACACCATTCTTGAAATGAAACGACTCCATTAAAGGTCGATATTTAGGGTTCATAGATGCCTACTCCTTTAGTTAGCTTTATTTACTTCAATCACTACACATACTTTAATTATTGCGGTTCAAATCCGATCCTGCACTAGCGTCAGTTTTCAGTGCGAAATATCGTATTGACTCGAGCTCAATGTACATCTCCTCCTTTATATGGTCGAGATTTTCTCCCCGTCAGAGCCCATAATAAAAGTTGGTGTCGAATCCAAGTCAAGGTGCAAAAATAAAAGGGTTACCCAAGGATAAGAGATGGGGGAATAAGTTTGACTTGGAGTCGGCTCCAAGATGTATAATTACTCAAAATGGCAATTTCGGGAGGGGACGCAATGGCAGAACAAACGTTTACGATCAAGCAAGCCGCTGAGCAAACCGGAATTTCCGAGGACACGATCCGTTATTACGAAAAGATCATGCTGCTGCCTCAGGCAGAACGAAAGGAAAACGGGCATCGCATCTATCGAAAAGAGGACATCTATAGGATCAAGCTGATATCCTGCCTCAAAAAAACGGGAATGCCGCTCGAGGCTATGCGGCCATTTTTGGAGGCCTCGGCCGACACCGTTTCCGCGGAATATCCCGAACTGGTGGATCAATTAAGAAGTCACCGTAAAAATATCGTAAAACAAATCTCCTCACTTCAGCAGATCGTTGATTTTATTGACATAAAGCTGAAAGAAGGGAGACCCCGCCAGGAATGCTCAGATCAAAGTCAAGACGAAGTTTTAGAAGAACATAAGGAGAAAGCAAAAATAAAACCCATTTCCGTCGTTGAGATGAGTTATTTTTCCGCATCTGCGAAAATGGACAAGTTACCAAATTCGATTAAATAAGCTTGAATTCTAACGGGGAACGTTAAATTCATAAAAAGCAACCGGTCAGTGTGATCGGTTGCTTTTAGTTAATAACCGGAGCTTAAACCAACAAGAAAGTGTTATTATATGGAAAGGTCTTTATTGTTTGCAGGAGGTTTTGTTCATGCAGTATCGTAAGCTAGGTAATACGGGAGCTCCTAGTCACCAAAGTTTCAGCAAAAAATGGTTCTTACAAAGGTGTCCTTAGAGCAGCAGAGGCATTGGGTAGATCCATCCGAATCAGGATATCCCCGTTATTCATTCTCCAAGCCATTTCATCAATATAAAATACAGCTAAAAATAGGGATTCCTGAAGGCTGTTTGATATGGATCAGCCTTCGTCACCAGCCTTCGAGCTGTTCTAATGTATATCGTACATCAGAATGGTTTAAACGAGGCTCAAACATCCATACTGATGTATTTTGTACATTCAAAGGATAGCCATAAGGTGCTTTTCGGCTAATGCTGCGGTTCCTGCTGTACCAAATACATTGAAATCCTAAAACGAGCCTTCTTTTTCCCATCCTGATGTACAAAGTGCACCCTATCCCCCTAGGCTAAAAGCACGCCTCCCGGGAGGTGGCTTTCCAATGCGCCCAAGACTATTGCGCTTTAATGCGTTTTTGCAAGAATGAATGTGGTTGTGTCCAAATTTAGGGGGTTAATCCGTTTTTGCCTCTCTTTTCGCCCATGGCCGCGCCGGGTGCTGGCACCCCTTCACTCACTGAACGTTATCGCACGGCGTGGAGCGCCATCACTCTGAACGTTACCTACCTTCTCAGTAATCACACAAAATTAAAAAGCCGCCAGCCCGCAGGCAAACGGCTTTTCCCAATAATCATCTTACTCTATTCACCTACACCTATTCACCCGTATCTATTCACCTGTCCAATTACCCATATCTATACGCCAAGCTCAAGCCTCCGCCGCCTAGAAGTTGCGGAAGTGAGCCTCCAGCTGTCTTTTTAAATCGCCGAAGATGAGCAGCTCGCGCTGAAATTTGGAGCGTTCATCCTCCGGAGTCATGATAGTGCTGCCTGTAAAAGCACTTACCGTAACATCCTTGAAAGCATCGTGCATATTATTGTCGTACCAATCGGTGGCGGTATCTGCATCATTCGTCAGGATGCGTACAATTTCGTACCCCTCTTCGCGCTGATCCTCAACGATGTATACCAGCAGCGCCGGGTCGCCTGCACCTCCAGGCAAAACCCCCACTTCGGCACAAGGTGCCCCGTCATACTCCGTCATTCTGCGAATTTTGGCGTCTTTAATGTAATACACCTGTCATCCATCCCTCCTGGCAAATTTCCCTCTCCTCTATTGTTGGGATAAGGACATACATTTTATCCCTCTCTTCGGCATATATCTGTATTACTTGGCAAAAAAGTAAGGACAACAATCGCACAAAAGAGAGGATGAACCATCATGTGCGGAATAACCGGATTTATAGAGTGGCGCGGCGACCTCACCCAACATTCCCAACTGCTCGTTCAAATGACTGAAACTTTGGCGAACCGCGGCCCGGATGCAGCGGGAACCTGGATTTCAGGGCCCTGCGCTTTTGGCCACCGCAGACTCAGCGTTATTGATCCAGAGAACGGCGCCCAGCCTATGATCACCCGCCATGACGACAAGGTGTACGCGATTGTCTACAACGGTGAATTATATAATGCGCCCGAGCTTACCAAAGAATTGAAGCAGCGCGGCCATCATTTCCGGACCCAATGCGACACTGAGGTTCTGCTGCATGCCTATATTGAATGGGGACCCGATTGTACGGAAAAGCTGAACGGCATTTTTGCTTTTGCCGTATGGGACGGTCAACGTGAAGAGGTGTTTTTTGCCCGCGACCGCCTGGGCGTGAAGCCTTTATTTTATAGTCAGGTGGAGGATGTCCTGGTATTCGGCTCCGAACCCAAAGCGCTGCTCCAGCATCCCAAAGTCCAACCCGTCGTTGGTCCGGAGGGGCTGGCGGAAGTATTCATTGTCGGTCCGGCGCGTACACCGGGGCAAGGAGTATACAAAGATCTGCAGGAGCTCCGGCCGGGCCACGCCATGATCTACAGCCGTTCGGGACTGCGTAAATATGCCTATTGGACACTGGAGAGCCAGAAGCATACCGACAATGAAGAAGAGACTGCCGTCAAGGTCCGTGAACTGCTGCAGGATACGCTGGAGCGCCAGCTCGTGTCGGATGTCCCGGTCTGCTCGCTCCTCTCCGGGGGACTGGATTCCAGCGCCCTGACGGCACTCGCGGTAGATTATTATAACCGGACCGGCCAGGGCCGGGTGAACACCTTTTCCGTCGATTATGTCGATAATGACAAGCATTTCAAAAGCCATTCCTTTCAGCCCGGTGCCGACGGCCCCTGGATCAAGCGGATGGTAGATGAACTGCAAACGAACCACCACTATATCGCTTTCGATACCCCCGAGCTGGCAGCCGCTCTGGATAACGCGCTTTTCGCCCGTGATTTGCCGGGCATGACCGATGTCGATTCCTCACTGTATTTGTTCTGCCGCGAGATCAAAAAGAACGCCACCGTCGCCATATCCGGCGAAGCGGCCGATGAGATTTTTGGCGGATACCCCTGGTTCCACCGGGAAGAAATGTTGTCCTCCGGCACGTTCCCCTGGTCGGTAGCCCCCAAAATGCGGGCCGGACTATTGTCACCCGAAATCCGTGACTGGATACGCCCGCTGGAATATTTGGGCGACAGATACAGCGATGCAGTCGCAGAGGTCCCCAAGCTGGACGGGGAGACCGGCAAACAGGCGCAAATGCGCATCATGTCCTACCTCAATATCACCCGCTTCATGCCTACATTGCTTGACCGCAAGGACCGCATGAGCATGGGCGTCGGCCTGGAGGTCCGCGTTCCGTACTGCGACCACCGCCTCGTCCAGTATGTATGGAACATTCCCTGGGAAATCAAAACCGTGGGGGGCCGCGAAAAAGGCATTCTGCGCAAAGCGCTTGAAGGCGTACTGCCGGAGGATGTCCTCTACCGCAAAAAAAGCCCTTATCCCAAAACGCATAATCCGGCTTATCTGAACGTAGTCCGCCAGCAGGTATTGAACATTCTGGACGATGCGACCTCGCCTATCCTGCCCTTAATCGACGCCGCCAGAATCCGTGAGCTCGCCGCCTCGGAGGAATCCTCCAGCAACCTGCCATGGTTCGGCCAGCTGATGTCCGGCCCGCAATTATTCGCCTATCTGGCCCAGGTCAACCTGTGGCTAAAAACCTATAATGTGTCAATTAAATAGAGCTGTGCGCAAAAAGAGTCAGTTAAAGCCTTGGCTTTAACTGACTCTTCATTAGGTGTTCATTTAAAAGTTGAAATTATCCGGGTCCGGACCGAAACGGTGGTCTTCGTTCAGGTTCTCGATCGCCTTAACATCCTCATCGCTGAGGGTGAAGTCGAAGAATCCGGCATTCTCCTTGATCCGCTCTGCATGAACGGATTTGGGAATGGTAATTACGCCTTGCTGCAGATCCCAGCGCAGCACAATCTGTGCCGGAGTCTTGCCGTATTTGCCGGCCAGCTCCTTAATTAGAGGCAGATCCAGCTTCCCCTGCATAAGCGGGCTCCAGGCCTCTAACTGAATATCATGCGCACGTGTAAACTTCAGCAATTCGCGCTGGGTCAGCAGCGGGTGGAACTCCACCTGATTGACGACCGGCACGACACCGCTGTCTTCGATAATGTCCTTCAAGTGGTGAATCTGAAAGTTGCTGACGCCGATCGACTTGATGAAACCTTCCTTTTGCAGATGGATCAGCGCTTTCCATGTCTCCTTATATTTACCGGCAACCGGCCAGTGGATCAGGTACAAATCTATAACATCCAGCCCCAGCTTGCGGCGGCTGACTTCAAAGGCCTGAAGTGTGGACTCATAACCCTGATCGGGATTCCGTACCTTCGTGGTAATAAAGAGTTCATCTCTGGATACGCCGCATTCGCGGATCGCTTGTCCGACACCCTCTTCATTGTTGTACCCGGCAGCAGTATCAATACTCCGATACCCCGTTTCTACCGCGGCCTTCACGGCCTGGATCACTTCTTCCCCGTCTTTGGTCTGCCATACCCCCAGCCCCAGCCAAGGCATGGTCACCCCATCATTCAACGTAGGTCCGCCTGAGAATGGTCCGTTTAATTGACTCATCGTTTCCCCTCCAAGCCTATAGTAAGTTCATCACTCTTCCTTAACCGCAAAAGAGGCATAAGAAGCACATAACAATGCTTTTAGTATAGCAGAACGTTGACAATTACCAAAATTCTATAAATGCTGGTGTCAGCTGATCTGTTCATCACAGTCCTCCGGCTTTTTTTGCTTTAGGGTGTAACTTGTATCCTTATTTTTCGTGTAAGAAGGGCCTGAAGGAGGTGGAGAGGATTGTATGAAGACAATGAACTTATGGCTCGGGTACAAGCTGGAGATAAAGGGGCGTACGAAAAGCTTGTCCTGAAGCACAGACTAAAGGCTGTCGCATTTGCAAACAGCTTCGTGTGTGATTTATATACCGCCGAGGATATTGTGCAGGAGTGCTTCGTAAAAATTTATATACATAGAACCGCCTACCAGCCCAGCCATGCTTTTAATACGTATTTGTTTACCGTTATCCGCAACAGCTGCATTGATTACTTAAGGTCAAGACAAGCCTCGCGGTCATTAACCCTTGAAACGGTCCCTGAGCTCAGCGATCCCACTACACCCGAAGAAATCCTGGCCAGCCGGGAGAACACCAAACTTATCTATGAAGTGCTGAACGATTTGCAGATCGATTATAAAACAGCTTTGTATCTGTATGCTGTAGCTGATTTCAGCTATAAGGATATTGCCCGCATTATGAAAAAATCAGTGCCCCAAATCAAAATCCTGCTTTACAGAGCACGCAAAAAATTCAAACTTCAGTATAAGGAGCTGATTGTAAATGAAGAGTGAAGAGGATTTTTTAGCCGGCATGTGGAGAAGCGTTGAACTTCTGGAAGCAGAGCAGTTGCACAAAAAACAAGCCAGAGAACGGAATCGGAGATTGATGAAAAATAATATCGTCCTGTACACGGCCATGCTTTTAACATTTGTGCTGCTAATCCTCTGGGTCCCCTCAAACCCTGGATCTATAACGGGCATTTGCGGAGCATATCTGCTGCTTGGTTACATATTGGACGACTTCTCGTTTAGAGCATTCATCAAATAAGGGAGGAATAACCTTGAAACCTGAAATTATCATTGATCATCTATCCAAAACTTTTGGAAAAAGAGCAGCACTACGGGATGTTTCACTACATATTCAGCCCGGCATGTTCGGACTCCTTGGCAGAAACGGCGCCGGAAAAACGACCTTGATGAGGGTACTCGCGACCCTGCTTCATAAATCAGGCGGATCGGTTACGGTATGCGGCATTCCCATTGAACAATCAAAGGAAGTCAGGAAGCTCATCGGATATTTGCCTCAGGATTTCTCCATCTATCCCGGTATGACTGTGTACGCGGCCATGGATTATCTGGGGATATTATCGGAGTTGTCCAAAGCGGCAAGGAAAGAGCGGATACCTGCTCTCTTAAAACGGGTCAACCTCGAAGATTGCCTGAGCCTCAAGGTAAAGGCATTATCGGGAGGCATGAAACGCCGGCTGGGCATCGCACAGGCCCTTCTTCATGATCCTCAAATCTTGATTGTGGATGAACCAACCGCCGGGCTTGATCCCGAAGAACGAATACGGTTCCGTAATTTACTCTGTGAAATAGCAGAGAATAGAATCGTTATCCTGTCTACCCATATTGTAGAGGATATTGAAAAGACTTGTCAGAACATTGCCGTTCTGGACAAGGGCCAAATCATTTATCAGGGAGCGCTGCAGCATTTCATCGGAAATGAACGGGGTCTGGAGGAAGCTTATATGAAACAGATGGGAGCGCATCAACGATGAAGCTATTTCTCACAGAATGCCGGCAAACCCTCAAAAGCATAATCTACTTTGTGTTTATTGGCGCAATGCTCCTGTTCTACTTCACCCAGCTTAGTGATTTTGCAGGAGCCGATATCGCTGAAGTGCAGAACCCGTCCGGGTACAACAGCCAAAACCCTCTGATGAAACCTCCGCCGGATGCTGACAATTACGGGTCTGTGGAAGCGGAAATTCCGGAACAGATTATGCCTGCTGCTCTAAATCAATTGCTAAGCGAATATGCAAACAATGAATACGCCACCTATCCTGTCGGCTTCTATAAGAATGTAAAGTTAAGCCAGGAGAAACAGAAGAAAGTGGCTGCGATCGTAAAAGACATTACAGGACAACGTCCGGAAGATCTGATGAATGAGCAGGACAAGCTTCCCATTCTGATCACTTACGAATCGTTTACAGTCAAAATGGCAGAGCTCGATACCCTGCTGGGAGGAGGATCAAAATACGAAGAAACCAGACTTGAAGAATATGGGAACCTCCCTGTTACTTATGAAGAAAAGCTGGCGGAATACCATGATTTCATTCAAGTTGACCAAGTAACCGGTGCCTACGCCCGGCTATTTTGTGATTATATGGGCATCGTGATCTCTTTATTTTCTGTTTTTGTACCCGTGGCATTCCTAATCAGAGACAGAAAGGCCGGGGTCAAGGAACTGCTTTATTCCCGCAAATACAGTTCGGCAGGCTTTATTCTGGCGAGGTATTTTGCACTGGTAACGATGCTGCTGCTTCCCGTCCTGTTATTGTCGCTCATCCCGCTGACTCAGCTGGTTCTGTATGGGAGCAAACACCATATCGCAGTCGATTTATGGGCTTTTGCAAAATACATTCTGGCCTGGCTGCTCCCCACGCTGATGACAACCACAGCGGTTGCATTTGTACTGACTGCGCTGACTGACACTCCTATTGCCATAGCGGTACAACTATTCTGGAGCTATACAGATCTACTCTCAGGCAGCTCCTATATTTACGGTGGACACTACGGTACCCAGTTGGCTATCCGCCACAACACTTTGGACAATTTGCAGGCCATGCAGGATGGATTACCCGACCTTATACTGAACAGAAGCGCATATGTGCTATTTTCGCTTCTTCTGGTAGGAGTGACCATTGTGCTACATGAGCTTAAGAGAAGGGGGAAACTGGATGTCTACGGCCATTTTCACCAAATATTCAGAAATCGCAAAAGCCCAATTTAAGCTGACACTCTGGGCTAATTTTTTGCTGGCCTTGGCGCTTGTCCTGGGAACCCCCGTCCTGTTTGGTATACAATATCTTGACAGCCGGGCCTCCAGCTTCGTATTGGAACGTTTTCTCTCGTTCACTGGGATTATTTTATGTACGCCCTTGTTTTTCCCGGAGCAAGACAACTCTGTAAAAGAATTAGTCGAGTCTAAATACACCCCGTATACAGGGGTACTCCTGATTAGGCTTATGTTAGCTCTGACTGTCCTGCTATGCCTCGTGAGCAGCTTTATTGGAGTGATGCTGTTGAACCATTGCCAGTTCGCAGCCGGGCCGTTTATCCTTGGCACCTTTGCCACTGCCCTGTTTTTGGGCTCCCTCGGGTTCCTAGCCTACTCGTTGTCAGACAACCTGGTCACGGGGTACATACTGCCGACAGTGTATTATACCCTGAATATGTTTTCGGGTCAGAAGCTGGGGAATTTCTACTTATTTTCGCTCTCGAAGGAGAGTATGAATGAGAAATATTGGCTGCTGGGCGGGGCTGTGGTCTTGTTTGCCGTCGGTACAGCCTACAGGGCCATTGTGAGAAAAGTAAGATAAGCGGACCTTTACTGCAAAAAAAAAGAGGCTTTCCCATAAGCCATGAACTGGGACATCCCCTTCTTTTTGGAGTCGGATAGACGTTGCGCTCTGTGAGGACGCTCCGCGAACGGACCGTTGTTCCAATGGAGAGTCGATATGAAATTCGAAAACGTCATTACCGTAGCCCCAGTTGTAACGGTTGCCTACTGACGGAACCGGAAAGTGTGTTTGGACAACTGAAGAACAACCGGGGCTTCCGGCGATTTTGGCGATGAGGGATGGAAAAAGTGACCCTCGAAGTCAGTCGGCTTTCGCTTGCCCCTAAAGCAAGCAGCAAATGACCAAAAACGCAGAGCAGCGATTCTCCAGTAACGGGAGGATCGCTGCTTTCTGTCCTTTTTTTTAAATAGGACTGTCTCATTGGTGGAAAATCCACTTATGGGACAGCCCCTTGTGAGTACAGCGGCGGTTTATTTCTCAATCAGCTTAAAATCGTCAAAATGAAACTCGGGCGACACGATGCAGGATACCAGCACCGGTTCAGCACCCAGCGGCCGGGCCGCCTGCCAGACCCCAGCTGGAATAACTACCTGCGGCTGTTGGCCGGCTGCAACATCGAGTCCCAATATAATCTCCTGCACATCTTCCGGCTGATCTCCGCTGCCGCCAAGACTTAGCACAATAGGGCTGCCCGAATGCCACAGCCAGATTTCATCCGACAGTACGGTATGCCACTCGGATCTTTCGCCCTCGTGGAGCAAAAAATAAATGGAGGATGCCGATGCGCGCGCACCGGAATACTTCTCGCCTAGCACCTCCTGTGGGATTTCAAATTCCGATTTCCAAAGTCGCTTGTACCAGCCGCCTTCTACATGGGGCTGCAAGCCCAATGCTTCAACCAGCGGCGATATTTCTTTGTGTGTCACGGTTCTTCTCTCCTTAAAGGTGGTGTGATACAGCAGTCTCTTCATAAACATATGTACATCATACTACATAAACAAAGTGACTCCGCAAGGGGCCCAAATCTATGTCCGCCCACTTACGAAGTCTGGATCAGGTTGCTATTTACTTTAACGGAAACTCCTGCAATTGTAAAATAGGCTTATTTGCCGTCCTTGCTGGCCTTGAAGATCTCAGCCATCGCGCCTAGGCTGCCCAGCGTTTCCACCGTGCTTGACGGCAGAAACACCTTATTGGCCGGTCCTTTGGCAATTTCGCCAAGCGCCTCAAAGGATTGGTACGCCAGCACCCGCTCATCCAGCCCCGCGGTGCTGATTAACTGAATCCGCACCTTCTCGGCTTCAGCCACAGCTTCAATCGCTTTGGCCTGGCCCAGCGCTTCAAGTTCCTGCGCCTGCCGCAAGCCTTCGGCTTGACGGATACGCGCTTCCTTGTCCCCTTCCGCCTTCAGGATTTTGCTCTGCTTATCCCCTTCGGCACGCAGGATCATATCCTGCTTGGCAGCTTCCGCTTCCAGGACAATCGCCCGTTTGCTGCGTTCAGCCTTCATTTGTTTATCCATGGCTTCCTGAATATCCAGCGGTGGTTTGATATCGATCACTTCCACACGTTCAATCCGCACACCCCACTTCTCAGTGGCTTCATCCAGGGCAATCCGGATGTCGGAGGATATTTTCTCCCGTCCGGACAATGTCTCATCCAGCTCCAGCTTCCCGATAATCTGGCGCATCGTCGCCGTTGAGATGTTCCGTACACCGTAGACGTAGTCGGAAATCCCATAAGTTGCTTCTTCAGGTCCCACCACCTGGTAGAAAATAATCGTATCAATCTGCACCTGCACATTATCCTTCGTAATTACCGTTTGCGGCGGAACATTGGCCTGCTGTATCCGTAAATCATGGTAGGTCCGCACCTGATCGATCACCGGAATGAGAACGTTCAGACCCGGTGTAAGCAGCCGGTGAAATTTACCCAGGCGTTCTACTACCCCAACCCGCTGCTGCGGAACAATCTTGACTGTAAGTCCGATAAAAACTACGACTACCACCAGGATGATTGCTATAATTGCCCATTGCATGATTACTTTTCCCCCCATCGTTCTACTTCAATAATAGTCGTACCCCTCTTGATTACCCTGACGGCTTCGTTCTTGTTCAACACTTGCAATGAGGTTGCGCTCCAGGTATCTCCGCCTACCTTGACCTGGCCGTAGTGCCCCGGCACTATGGCTTCCAGCACAACCCCCTGACGCCCGACGATATCCGTCCCGGTGTCCTTGAAGCCCCTGGAGCTGCGGAACTTTGCTACCAGCGGTTTGGAGAACAGTGTGAGCCCGAGCGCAACCAACGAACCAGTCACTACCTGGAGCAGAATGGAGCCGGGGATGATCCAAGCGACCAGACCGGCAGCCAATGCACCGATACTGAGCCATAGCAGATAAAACGTAAGCGTCATCATTTCGACTACAAACAGGACACCAGCTGCAATTAACCAGACTATAAACACAACCATTGGTGAACCCACCACCTTCCGCTATATACTACTATAACGAATATTTCACTCATGCGTTGCAATTGTTCTCAAAAATAGGCGCGGGGATGTAAAGGAATTATATTTCAGCTCATGTAAGATTATGAGCACAATCTTTTGCGGCAGCAAAACCACCCCAATTATCGTCGCCCTCCCTCGGAGCATGGATTGCCTGCTCGTCGCTTTTGAATAGATGAATCTATGCAGAAAAGCCGGTAGACAGCAGCCAGGTCAAAGCGACGGTAACGGACCCCGGTGCGCTTATTTTTAAAGAGAACACGATTTCGCCATGCTTACGGACTCCGTTGTCCGTAAGCAGTCTCCTGTTCCTTAAGAACACAAAGAAGACCGTCTCTTTTGTGGAAACTCCCACTGTAAGAGACAGTCCGTTCAAATCACGAGCATATGAACCTTACCGGCCGGTTATCTCACGCCAGCGCAGGTTCCTATAGCTTTCCAGGGTCCATAAGCATCGCTCAAGTCGGGCCGGTCGCCCTGCGTCCACCACTGGGCTTGATACAGAACCCCATTGTAGGAGGCCTGGTGCCCTTTCGTGTACACCGTGGTGGAACTCCAGGCAGCTACCGTACATCCCGGCGGAGTAGCTGTAGGAGTTACCGTCGATGTTGGGGTGGGTGTCGGCGCTGGTGTGGCTGTTGGTGCCGGTGTCGCGGTTGGCCCCGGTGTCGCGGTTGGCGTCGGTGTCGCGGTTGGCGCCGGTGTTCCCGGCGGTGTCACGGTCGGTGTGGCCGTCGGGAGGACCACGGAGCTGCCAAGCTCGGCGTTCAGCTTGTTCAGCAGCGTATGATTCCGGTCGCCGCTGGTCTCCCAGAACATGACGCCTGCAAGTCCTTTACTTTTCAGGTAATTAATCTTGAAGCCTAAGGATTCCGCATCATCGTAGCTGATAAAGGTCTGATTGGCAGGATTATATAGATAAGGCACCTTGGACGTATCGTTCCAGTATCGGGTGTATCCGTTTTTGTTAATATAATTGGCCTCGAGGTCATAGAAATCATAACTGCCCTTCTCCCAGGTCCCGGTGGAAGAGATTCCGGCCGAGACTTTATATTGGCCATTGCCCGCACTGGGGGCACCGCTCCAGCCCCGGCCGTAAAAAGGCAGGCCCAGCACCAGCTTGCCGGCAGGCACTCCATTCTGCAAATAGCTGGTTACCGCCTTATCGATGTTATAGTCCAACGGATCGGCCAGACCCGTACCGGATGTTGCCGGATCATAGTAGAGCGGAGCATTGTGGCCCGTAGTCGTATTCCAGCTCCCGTTAAAATCGTAAGTCATAATATTGATCCAATCGACAACCGCAGCGATCCCGCTTAAATTGTTATTGGTGACATACGCCGGACTTGCGCCCGAGGCAATGGTCAGCAGATAGGTTTTACCGTCGGCCGTACCGGCGGCATTAAGCTTTTCACGCGTTTTTTGCAGGAGCAGCACATAATTCTCCTTATCTTCAGGACGTGAGCTGTTGCCCGCCAGACCACCGCTGACCGGGTACTCCCAGTCCAGATCAACCCCATCCATTTGATATTTGCGAATGAAATCCACGGCTGAGTTGGCAAAAACCTCACGGGTCGCCGCCGTCGCCGCCACGTCCGAGAAGCGGTTGGACCAGGTCCATCCCCCTATGGAAATCACAGTCTTCAGGTTCGGATTTTTGTCCTTCAGCTTCCACAGCTGTTTGAGATTACCTTTGATCGGATCATCCCATTTGTCATCCCCGAAGCTTTTTTGGGCATCAATCCAGGGATCGCCCAGAACGATCGTCCCGTTCGGCACATTGATGGTTTGGCCTTGTTCATTCTGGCAGGACCAGGTCACGGGGTTCGGACCGGTCGGGTCAGGGTTGCCATGAACCCCGTTCCAGCAAATATCCGCAAAAGCGTAGTTGATCACATTCATTTTGGCAGGATCAATATCCGTTACATTGTACCCGCGCCCATAAGCAGCCCAAGACGCATAGTAACCTACCTTTTTGTACTCTGCAGCTGCGCTGGCTGTGCCGGCGTTCGAACTCCATGCGGGGATAAGTGTCAATAACAGCACCGCCACCATTCCAAGCAACCATGCTTTGCCAGATTTGCTGTGTGTGATTCCCATTCCCATCTACCTCCTTATTCGATGATAAGCTCGGGTATCCTTGATCCGGACAGACTGTTCGGGCGCTCACCCCCACTGTCGATTTGGCCTTCACCGCAGGTTTCTATTATTTTCGGCAGATCAACCTGCTAGAGTTACTGGAAAATCCGGGCAGCACAAACGGGAACCAAAGGGTCTCCGCAGGATTCATATGTGCTCTGGCACGTTGTGTGGAATCATAGGTGGCAGGAATAGGCAGTGTGTGAGGGAGGGTTAAGCTGGTGCAGACACCAGGTGAAGGTAACTCTAATTCTCAGGCACAGCGGCCGCTGGCGCTAGGGATAAAAATCGCTGATCGGGGGATAAATTCTTCAAATATATGGAATTTAAATAACTATTTATCCATTCCCCCGATAAATGGCCCACAGCAAAAAAGCTTGCAGATCAAGGCTTCCGCCCTTCTCTGCAAGCTTGTTATTGTACAGTGCTACAAGGCTGCTTAACTTTCAGCAAGCCCGGTTTGCCGTCACCCGCTTACTGCTCGGCGGCCAGCTTCTCCGTCAACAGCCGCAGGGCCTGTCCGCGGTGACTGATCTGTTGCTTCTGTTCCAGCGTCAGCTCCGCCATCGTTTTGTCGTAGCCGGGCAGGAAGAACAGCGGATCGTAACCGAAGCCGCCTGCACCGCTGGGCTCGGAGGTAATCCAGCCTTCCACCGTCCCTTCGGCGGTCAGCTCCTTGCCCGTGGCCGGGTCGTAGAGGGACAAGGCACAGACAAAACGCGCCGTACTGAGCAGCGGTTGTCCAGTGTCCTCGCCCTGCTTCAGCCCCTCCAGCTCGCTCAGCAGCTTAAGATTGTTGTCCCCGTCGTCAGCGTCTTCCCCCGCATAACGGGCGGAGTAGACACCCGGTCTGCCGTTCAGTGCATCCACGCACAGGCCGGAGTCATCCGCCAGCACAGGCAGTCCAAGGGACTCGCCGACGGCCTTTGCTTTTTTGAACGCATTCTCGGCAAAAGTTGCCCCATCCTCTACCACATCCGGAAGATCGGGGTAGTCGAACATACTTTGCACTGTCAGTCCAAGCGGGGCAAAGGCGTGCTGGAACTCGCGCACCTTGCCCTTATTCTTCGTCGCGACAATAAGGATATCCGTAGAGGCCTTCATATTTACGCCTCTTGGCCCGGCTGGCCGGAAGGAATCTGGAGCGCGATGGCACCCAGTGCTTCCTTCTGGGCGGCAATCAGCTCGTAGATCCCCTTTTCCCCAAGCCCCAGCAGCTGATCCAGCTCCTGACGGGAGAACGGTCTGTCTTCACCGGTACCTTGCACTTCAACAAACGCCCCTTGGCCTGTCATCACCACATTCATATCGACCTTGGCTTTGGAGTCCTCATCGTAGTTCAAATCGAGCAGCGTTTTGTCGCCTACCACACCCACGCTGATAGCCGCCAGATAATCCGTAATCGGGAAGACCGCCAGTTTGTGCTGCAGGGCAATTTTATTTATCGCAAAAGCCATGGCTACAAAGGCACCCGTAATCGAAGCAGTGCGCGTTCCGCCATCGGCTTGAATCACATCGCAGTCCAGCGTAATGCTTCGTTCGCCAAGCGCCTGCAGATTCACAACGGAGCGCAGGGCACGGCCGATCAGGCGCTGGATTTCCATGGTCCGCCCGGTCAGCTTGCCGCGCGCCGCTTCACGTTGATTGCGTGTCTGCGTCGCCCGTGGAAGCATGGAATATTCTGCGGTCACCCAGCCTTTGCCTTGTCCTTTCAGGAATGGCGGTACCTTCTCATCCACGGTTGCCGTGCAGATGACCTTGGTATCCCCCATTTCAATAATGACGGAGCCTTCAGCATATTTATTCGTTTGGGTAGTTATCGTCAACGGCCGGAGCTGGTCGTCGGTTCGCCCATGTGATCTCATCTTTTCTGCCTCCTACATCGTGAGTAGCTTAAAGTTTGGCATGGATCCCGCGCACGGGATGTACGTCTTTTTGAGCAACCTTTATTCTACCAAAGAGCAGGCACAAAAGCATCTTTTTACCTTTAACAGGCCATTCTATAACGGAAGCTCATTCACAAATTCGGGAGCCGATACCGGTTTGCCGTAATCCACATGGTTTGTGCCGGTGACCGTCTCCTTGCCGTTCATGCGGATCTGGACCAGGGAGTCTCCGGTGTTCTGGGCAATCGTCAGGACGACGGATTCCAGCATTTCCGCAGGAATATCCTTTCCGTCCGCGAACATATCGTCTTTGAGGGATACGGTCACCACGCCATTCTGGCCTGCTTCCACATGATCCAGCTTCGTTTCCTGCGTCATCACCATTTCCAGACCGGAGCCGGCTTCAGGACCGGTAATCAGCTCGTTCAGTGCCGCCTTCAGCGGCTCCGTCCCGGAAGGTACAAAACGCGTAACCGGAACATAATATTGGAGGCCATCTTGTGAAGCTGCGGAAAAATACACCGTAACGGCACTCGAGTTCATCAAGAGCGCCCCCTGCTTCGGCAGGTTAATGCCCATGCTGCGCGTCAGCGGCCGGTCGAGTGGAGTCCCTTTGAGCGGCATCTCCGTAAGTTTTTTGCCGTCTACCCAGAGCTGTACTCCCTTGATATCCTCCTGACCGGTTAATGTCCAGGTGATGGCCTCCATAATTTTGCGTTCATCGGAAGGCTCATAGGCATTGAACCCGGTGTTGAACTCAACCACCGCCAGCCCGTTCGACTTGTCTAGCGTGACGTTCTCCACAGCCGTTCCGGCGGGAAGGACACCTGCAAAGCCCGCCGGCAGCATAGAAGCGTAAGCTCCTTTGTCAACCAGCGCAGTCAGTGAATCCTTCAGATTCGCCGCCAGCTCGCCTTTTGGCAGGTTCATGGATACCGGAGCAAGCAGCCCGTTCGCATCCTCCAGGAATACAGTCGCACGTGTTCCCGAAGAATTCGAGACCGGCGCCTCCTTGCCGCCTTCAGAGGAAATCTGGGTCACCGGGCCAATAACACCCGAATCCAGGGTTGTATTCCCGCTGACCTGCAGCATTTGCGCTTCCACCTCGCTTGGCGGCGGATCAACCGAAGCAGACTCCGAACCAAACAGACTGCAGCCGGACAATACCAGTGGAACGGCCAGCAGACAAGCTGCGGAGGCCCCGCGGATTTGCTTCAAATGTTTCATCATTATTACCCCTTTCAAGGTTGGATAGCACTTGTACTGCTATGTATACGAGCCCTTTGTCCAAAAAATAACAACAGCTTATCCTAAATTGTTGGAATAGGCCGCGGCCTGGACATTTACAGTGCGTAATCGTACAATTTCACTAAGCAACTGGAGTATAATCTAAGACTTACTAACGGAGTGATGTAGAATGACAGATGCCAAAGATGCCAAAGATGCCAAAATGCCCTACAGTCTGAACAGCAAGGCGGTCGCCGAAGCAACCTATGCATGGCTTCACAAGCGGGGAGTAACCCTGCTGGAAATCGCGGAGCTCGTCATGCTTCTGCAAAAGAATTACTATCCGAATTTAACTATGGATGAATGTGTGCATAATGTGGAGATGGTGCTCAGCAAGCGGGAAGTGCAAAATGCGGTCCTGACCGGCATCCAGCTGGATGTGCTGGCGGAAGAAGGCAAGCTGTTCCCGCCGCTTCAGGACATGATCGAAAATGATGAGGGGCTGTATGGCGTCGATGAGATTCTGGCCTTCTCCATTGTGAATGTATACGGCAGCATCGGCTTTACGAACTATGGTTATGTGGACAAGCTGAAGCCCGGCGTCCTTAAGCGTCTGAATGACAAAAGCGACGGGCAGATCCACACCTACCTCGATGATATCGTCGGCGCGGTAGCCGCCGCAGCCAGCAGCCGGATCGCCCACCGCAAACAGGCGGAGCGTGAACAGGAGCTGGGTCTGCCCCATGCGCCGGAGGACAGCGAGGAAGCCGCCAAGAGACGGGCGGCGCAGGAAGGCAGCGAAGCACCTGAATAACATCTTTGCACAACCAATCCGCTTTCCTCTAGGGATAGGCAAGGTGCTATCTCATAAGTAACTTCTCTACTGGAAAAGACCGCGCTGTCTACTTATAAACTGCCAAAAAACAGCAGAGCAGCAATTTTCCGATACCCGGAGAATTGCTGCTCTGCGTGTTTAGTCATCAGCGGCTTGCTTCAGCAGATAATGGGCGGGGAAAACCACCCAACCTAGGGGCGCCACCCGCTCCACGTGAGGCATTTTTGCCTCTCCTTTCGCCCAAAACCACGCCACCCGCTCCACGTGAGGCGATTTTGCCTCTCTTTACGCTCAAAGCGGTGCCGATCGCTCCACGTGAGGCATTTTTGCCTCTCCTTTCGCCCAAAACCACGCCACCCGCTCCACGTGAGGCATTTTTGCCTCTCTTTACGCTCAAAACCGCCCAACCCGCTCCACGTGAGGCATTTATGCCTCTCTTTTCGCCCAAAGCCGTGCCGATCGCTCCACGTGAGGCATTTTTGCCTCTCTTTACGCTCAAAACCGCCCAACTCGCTCCACGTGAGGCGATTTTGCCTCTCTTTACGCTCAAAGCGGTGCCGATCGCTCCACGCGAGGCGATTTTGCCTCTCCTCTCACTTTGCCCAAACCAGTGCAAATGTCTAACCGACACGAAGAGGGGGCCCAGCAGCCATTTCTGGCTTCTGGACCCCCTCCATTCACACATCTATGAGGTTGTTATTGCCCCACTGGCCGATTCCTTGAGGGCAAACCGGGTAATCCCGTCCTGTTCCACGGTAACTGCCCGCTCCCGCCGCACCAGTTCAACGAGGTGCGCGAGCGTCTCGCTCATGGCGAAGCGCATCTGGTGCACACTCGCGATGCGGCCGCGGAACAGCGAGTCACAGACCTCGAAGCCGCTTCTCGGACCTGCGGCCAGCAGAGCTTCGGTCGTCTGCAGCCGCTCCTCATGATGCCGGATCAGGCTGTGCGTACGTTCGCTCCAGCCGCGAAACGGCTCACGATGCCCCGGGAATGCCAGGCTTACCGGATAGCTGCCAAGCTGCTCCAGCCCTTGCAGGAACGTCAGCAGCGGCGACTCGTCACTGCCGGGCAGCAAGCTGACATTGGGCGAAATCTGCGGCAGAACGGCATCACCGCACAATAAATGTCCGCTTTCGGCATGATAGAACGATATCTGTCCCGGGGCGTGGCCACCGGTAACCAGCGGCTGCCAAGTCCGGCCTCCCATCACAAACGGCTCCGCCGGATCAATATAGCTCACCTGCGGCTGCGGAGTCACCTGCGGCTCAAAGCTCAGCAAATGTCCGTAGATTTGCGTGGTCCAGCTCTCCGGCATGCCATGCCCCGCGAAGTATGCGGGCAAAGTATCGTTCATGGTGGATTGCCCGCCCCACATCAGCAATGCTTCCTGATGGGCACGTCGCGTCATCCGCACTTTGCAGCCGCTGCGGGATTGCATCCAGCCCGAGAGCCCGTAATGGTCAGGATGGTGATGCGTAACCACAACCTCACGGATTCCCTTCCAGGACAGCCCCAGTTCATCCAGCACCGACTGCCAGACGGACTCTGTCTCAGGGGAACGCGGCCCCGGGTCGATGACGGTGATGCCATCCGCTCCCTCCGGCAGGATATAGCTGTTCACCTGACGCAGCGGGGGGTCCATCGGCACAGAGACCTGCAAGAGGCTGCCCCCCTCCCAAGGGATGATTTCTACCTTCCGCTGCGAGCCTTCCCCGTCATCTCTTCTGAGTCTTCTCCCGGATACCATCAGGGCCGGGTACCGCAAAAAATCATCCGCCGCGAGTTCTCGGCATCGTAGCTCTCTTCCTCGTAACTACCGTGAACTTTCTTAAGCTGTAAGCCGGCCTCGGCAATCATCTCCTGGAATTTCTCACGCGGATACAGCTTCACGCGCTCATGATACAGGCGGGGTGTACCGTCACTCTTGGAGGTCAGAATGATATCCTTCATGACATAGCCATTCTCGATCCGGCGCGACTCGTCAATCAGATTCTCTCCATCCTCGCGGGTGGAATGCGGTACAAGATGCCGGATCACATGAGCCGGATTAAGAAAATCAATAATAAATTTCCCTTCCGGCTTTAGCATCCGGTGTATTTCACGCAGCACCTTCACCTGATCTTTATCCTCTTCAAAGTAACCGAACGATGTGAACAGATTGACTACCGCGTCGAATCCCCCGGCAAGCGGCAGCTCCCGCATATCGGAATGTATCCAGGTGACCTGCTCCGCCCCGTTCTGGGAACGCGCTTCACGCAGCAGCGCTTCCGACAGATCGACCCCCGTGACTTCATAGCCGGCTTCGGCCAGTGCCAGTGAATGGCGGCCCATTCCGCAGCATAAATCCAGCACTTTGGCGCCCGAAGGCAGATCCAGCCAGCCGATCATTTGCTCGACCTCCCGCCGTGCTCCCCCGAAATCCCGGTGTTTGTAGACGATCAGATAGTCCTCTCCGAAGCTCTCCTCATACCATTCGCTCACTTGTGTTCTCCTCCTACATCGCTGTATCCCATCACAGCCCTTGTACATATTTATCGTAACGCTAATTGTACCCCCTTTCGCTGTGAAACTCAAAACAACAATGTCACTTACCTTCCAGCTGCTGCAAATAAATCCGTGCTTCATAGGGGCGCAGCTTCAACTGGGTCAGATCATCGTTTTTGGGTGCCTGATAGTTGGACAGCAGCAGCTGCATTCCGCCCTGCTTCATATCTGCAGGCAGTTCAAACACCGGCTCCTTGTCAAAAAAGTTCAGGATCACCAGCAGCCGCTGGTCTTCCAGCGTCCTGATGTAGGCGTAAATCTCCGGATGATCCGGCAGCAGAAGCCCGTATTCTCCGTACACAATGACCTTATGCTTTTTACGCAGCTCAATCAGTTTTTTATAATAATGGTAGATCGAGTCGGGGTCTTTGACTGCATTCGCCGCATTGATCTCCGCATAATTGGAATTGACCCGTAGCCAAGGGGTGCCGGTGGTGAATCCGCCTTCATGTGCATCCTCCCACTGCATCGGGGTGCGGGCGTTGTCCCGGCTTTTCCGGTGGATCGCCGACATAATTTCCTCTTCGGGAACGCCTTGCTGGCGTTTCTCTTCATAGTAATTCAGCGTCTCTACGTCCCGGTAATCATCAATCGACTCCAGCGCGATGTTGGTCATACCGATCTCTTCACCCTGATAAATGTAAGGCGTGCCTTCCAGCATGTGGATGAAGGTGGCGAGCATTTTGGCTGAAGGAATCCGGTAATACAGATCATTTCCGAACCGTGATACTGAACGCGGCTGGTCGTGGTTGCAGAGATAATTGGCATTCCAGCCCCGGCCATGCAGCACCGTCTGCCAGTTGCTGATGATCTGCTTGAGATCCGTCAGTTTCCACGGAACCACATCCCATCTGCCGCTGCCCGGCGAAGCCGCATCCAGATTCATATGTTCGAACTGGAAGGTCATATTCAGCTCCCGCCGACCATCGCCCACATAATCGAGCGCCTGCTCGGGGCCAAGCCCCGAAGTCTCGCCAACCGTCATAATATCGTAGTGAAACAGCACCTTGTCGTACAGGTTCTGCAGTAAGGTGTGGACATTCTCCAGATTGGAGAACATGTCATAGGCTCGTACCGTTGTTGCTCCTGACGGGTTATGAGCATCCGGGTAGCCTTCTTTTTTGACAATATGGGCAATCGCATCGAAGCGGAAGCCGTCCACTCCCTTTTTCAGCCACCAATGTACCATTTCATGCAGCTTATCAATCACTGCGGGGTTATCCCAGTTCAAATCCGGCTGGTATTTGGAGTATAAATGCAAATAATATTCATCGGTCTGCGGGTCCAGCTCCCACACCGAACCGCTGAAATAGGATTCCCAGTTGTTCGGGGGACCGCCGTTTTTGCCTTTCCTCCATATATAAAAGTCACGTTTCGGATTATCCTTTGAAGCTCTGGATTCCACGAACCACGGATGCTCATGGGACGTATGATTGAGCACCAGGTCCATCATCAGCTTCATCCCGCGGGCGTGCATATTTTGCAGGAGCCGGTCAAAATCATCCATCGTCCCGAATTCCTTCATGATGTCGCAATAATCGCTGATATCATAGCCATTGTCATGGTTCGGCGATTTATAAATCGGGCAGACCCAGATCACATCCACGCCAAGCTCCTGCAAATAATCGAGCTTGGAGATAATACCGCGCAGGTCGCCTTTGCCGTCCCCATTGCTGTCCATAAAGCTGATCGGATAGATTTGGTACACAATGCTTTCCTTCCACCATTTAGGGTTCACTTGGTTTGCCTCCTAACTTGCTGTTAGATTCCGGACATATTAATATATCTTAACCACACAGGAGGAAGGCGATAACAAACAACTCAAGATTTGGGTGTTAAATAAGTATCCGGAGCCTCGCTCTTAATCAGGCAGGCCGCCAGCAAGCCGGTCAGCAATGGCAGAAAGCGCAACCAGCTCTTGTCCCTTATACAGGGACAGCAGCAGACCCAGCTTGCTCTCCGTAATGTCATAAGGAGCCCAGCTCCACGCCAAGCTTTGGCTGCTGTTGACCGGCCGTGGATTTTTTTGCTGGAATCCATAATCAGCGGTTGACTTGGTCCCGGCAACCCCTCGTCACCGGGACCGGCTGTGCAAGGAAGAGGACTCAGAGGATCTTATTTGAGTCAACGAAGGGTGTTGTCCTTTTATGCGGACACAGGTGCTCTTATTGTATGATCTCTAGCCCAAAACGAGGGTCAATGGATCATTTAGCGGCACCTGAGTCCGTTTAGCCGGAAAAATAAGCTGATTTCGCGAAATAACGTTTCTCCAGTCCGTTAAGTCTCTCAACGGCTTATTTTGAGGTAGATGCGTAACAATGATACATTTTATTTATGGAGATGATTTATATGAGATTTCAAAAAGGGATGATTGGTGTGATTGCAGCTCTATCCATCGTCATTGCATCCGGATGTGCTCAAGAATCGAAAATTCCGGATGTAAGTCAAGCTGAGGCCAGTAAGGGTTCAACCAACTCATCCACAGACAAGATAGGAAGCACGACCATTCTTTATACAAAAGAATTCAGTCAGGAAAGACCTGATCTTTCAAATTTTAAAGAAGGAGTTTCCTTTGACTTATCAGATCATGTGAAGGATTTCTTCACACAGGACATATCAGACAAGGTTCAAAATAATATGAAAGCTATTATTCAGCATGATGAAAAGAAGTTCAAAGAAAATATGCTTGATGAGGAATCCGTCAAATTTAATATGCATTGGTTTAATTATAAGTATGAAGCTGGAGTGAAATTTGAATTCAAAGAGGTGAATACTATCACTTATGAACAAGACGCGAAGCGTATTCAAGTGGTCGCCACTTTCCTTCGGAATATAAAAGATGAAGAAATTGAGCAAGAAATAATGACCTATTCCTTATTGGAGGATAAGGATAAAGGAACATGGTTAATTGCAACAATGGATGGAAATTAAGCCGTCCCTCATAGCGGCAAATGGGGAACGGGCAATATTTTACCCGGCGGCTTGTTCAACACCTGCCAGAAAAAAAGGGGCTACAGTAGAAACTGCAGCCCCTTACCACTACCCTATAACTTGTTATACATCCGGTAGATCAGCACTGCGGCTTCCGCCCGGGTCGCTGTACCGTGCGGACGGAGTGTTGTTCCGTCTCCGCTCACAATACCGCTGGCCGCCAAGTCAGCAACACTGTCCACTGCATAGGCGGATACTTCCGCTGCATCGGTGAAAGCTTCCAGCGACTGGGCATGGCCCTTCTCCAGTGGAGTGCCCGCCGCTGTAAGCGCACGGGTGATCAGGACAAACATTTCTTGGCGCGAGATGGCGGCATCAGGGTCAAAGCTGTTGTTGCCTGCTCCCTTGGTTATCCCAAGTTCCGCAGCCACCTTAATCGCTTCGGACCAATAATCCGTTACCTTCACATCCGTGAAACCGGCCCTTCCTTCCACATCTGCCGTCAACCCCAAGGCTCGAACCAACAGGATGATAAAGTCTCCTCGTTTGACTTCCGCCTGTGGCGTGAAGCTGTCAGCCGTTGTGCCTTGAATAACTCCTTTGGAGGCCATGACCTCAATCGCTTGTTGGGCCCAGCCGTAAGTTCCGATATCATCAAACGACCGTTCCACATACGCCACTGCATAAGCGCTGAAATGTGTTGCCGAGAAACGTATCATCCTTTCCTGCTGGACGTATTTCCCGGCAGGAACACTATGGGCTGCGCCCTCCCCATCCACATACAGAATGACCAGATGTTCAGGATCTTCTCCGGCAGCAGGTGAATACGGCAAGGACACTTGCACCGGTGCCTTGGTGTTGCTCCAGTTCTTCACAACACCGTCAATAAGCAGCTGCAGTTCCACAGCAGGTCTGTTACTGATCTGGTCTTGCACAGCCCGGTTGACCCGGGCGAGATCCGCCTTGCCGATCGTCAAAGTAATGACTTCTGCGTTGCCGATATCCGCACTACGGAAAAAGCCTGATGGCAGCTCCATCATCGCATTTTCCGTGTTGATTCTCAGCTTGAGTTCTTCTGAGTCTTGTAAAGGACCTACAGGCAAATTCACAACATAAGTGTGCGCGCCTTCGACTTGAGGAATGTCTACAGTAAGCAGTTGGGCCTCCTTGGCGGCCGCTACCAGCGCAGAAGATTCCACCGTAACGGTAGCTTCTTTACCGACAAGGACAGGTGAAGCGGTGGTTATCACCCCTGCCTTGCTCCCCATGGCTCCCGTAACAATAGTGCCTGTTGTTGACGGACCGCTGCCGGCAACCGGGTAACTGCCAATACCTGTGCCACTGCCCGAGCTGCCGCTGCTGCCTGTGCCTGGATTCGTTCCCGGATTTGTGCCCGGATTACCCCCAGGATTTCCACCCGGATTGCCACCTGGATTACCCCCAGGGTCCGGGCCCGGATTGCCTCCGTTCCCGCCGCCATCTTCACCGCCTGGCACACTCTTCGCGGGCACGTTCACGATGACCTTAATTTCGCCCGTGCTGCCATCCGCTGTTTTGGTCACTTCCAGCGTCAGCTCCACCTGCACAGCCTGGCTTGGCGGGATAATTGTTCCGTCCAGCGCAATCACGGACGGATTACTGCTCGCCTTAACCGCCACGTGATATCCTGCCGGCACCTCCGGCAGAACCAGCTTCACGGCATCCTGCGCCGGAGCGGCCATCACTGCCAGCGTATCTGCCACTTCCTGTGCAGTCGCGGATCTGGCCGGCACAGTGACGCTCAGTGTGACAGTCCCCTTGGAACCATCCACTGTCCGCGTAACCTCCAGGATCAGCTCGACATTGGCCTGCTCCCGAGGCGGAGTGATGGTTCCGTCCAGCGCAATTACGGAAGGATCACTGCTCGCCTGGATCGCCACACTATATTCTGCAGGAACCTCCGGCAGGGCCAGCTTCAGAGCATCCTGCGCCGGAGCGGTAATCACTGTCAGCGTATTCGCCACTTCCTGAGCCGTCTGCACCTTCACCACCATAATCCAGCTGATCTGCGGGTCGGAGCTTGAAGCTCCGGCTGAAGCTGAGCGGTGAACCGTCAGTTCCAGTCCGTCATCCTCCTCGCCAACCGCGAAATTCGGATAAGCGAGCACATCCTTCGCACTCGTAAAGACGTAGGCCGAGGTCAAGGTCTGCCCATTCAGAATAATATCCGCCTTGCGGGCGCCATTGGAATATTGGGCCCATGGATCATACAGTCCGGTGTACACATTGTACAAACCGTTTTCCAGGTCAAATTTATAAGTAATATCGTTGCCGGAGTTGGCTTTGAGATAACGCAGGGTTGAGAACAAATCGCCTGCGGCGGTTCCCGAAGTATTCGTAGCATCGCCTACGTAACCCCAGTTCTGTTCCAGGTCCGGGTTATACTGCTGATCCGGAACGTCCTTGTTCAAGAGCGTGTCGCCCAAATGCGATGTCCAAGCCGTATAGTCCTCGGTCACCACACCGCCGGCACTGACGAAATAAACGGCATGCGCAGGAAGAACATCCAGTGTGAACGACACTTCCTTGTTCGCCAGCTCCGGCAAAACCCCGTTCACCGTCACCCGGCCAGGTTTAGTAAAAGCCTCCGCCGTCAGCATCCACTGAACAGGCATTTGCACCGTCGTGCCGCTGGACAGCGTTACAGACAGCTGTGAGGGCAGCGCCGGAGCCTTCCCCATTGGCGCAAAAGACGGCAGCTCCGTGTTCACGGTAATTCTGCCCATCCGGTCCAAGAGAGACAAATTCCATTCGTCGTACCATCTCAGCACTAATTGGTCGCCTTGCCCGAATTCCAGCGGCAGCCAGATATAACGGGAGTCCGTCAGATTGCCCGAGTTCCAGCGGTCGCCCATGAATATATATTTGCCGCTTGCCGCGTCCACTGTGATGACATTCGTGCTTTGGGAGTCAAAGGTGGTAGCCGCCTTGGTGCCGACAGACGGATCACGCATCGGTTTCCATTCGCCAAAAATCTCATCCGCCACCGTATACCGGGCCGGATTGGGAGCCCAGCCGGTTGCCCCCGAGGTAAACATGTAATATTTATCCTGATATTTGAACATCGCTGGCGCTTCGCGCTGCGCCCCCGGGAAGACCCGTACATAGTCCACACCATACTCGGATTGATAAGTGGTATCCCGCGTTTCGTTGCCGTCCTTGTGCCATCCGGTCACATCGGTATACGACTCATTCAGCCTGGAGATGTATATCGTCATGTTCTCTTCACTGGAATAGATCAAATAAGCCGTTCCGTCTTCGTCTTTGAACAGATTCATGTCCCGGGCCATGCCAGGCTGATTGGGCTGTCCATTATACTCGGCATCCTCCGGAGCGCGGTCCATCCGTTCGCTTTTGCCATAGACAAAAGGTCCCGTCGGGGAGTCACTGAGCGCATACCCCGCTTCGGCCTTGGCATAGTTCGCCGTAGAGGTGGCGCTTGGGCCGTCTGTGTGCAGCCACATTACATATTTTCCTGTTGTATCATTGTAAATAACCTTGGGCCGTTCCAGAACCCGCATCGTACCGATATCGTTAAAAATATCCGCCTGATCCGCCCGCCCGGCATACAGCTGTGAGATCAGCGGGTCGCTTGTAAATTGGTCCATCGATTCAATCGCGGTCAGTGCAAGGCCCTCATCCTGCCAGTTGTACAGATCCTTGGAGCTGTAGACCCGAACGCCTCGTGTCGGCATGTAACCGTGCGTCTTATCCTCTCCGTACCAGTAGTACGTAGAACTTGCTTCATCATACAAAATCCCGCCGCCATGCGCCTGTATCGGCGTGCCGTTCGTATCCGTCCATACCGCTCCCGGCTTAAAAGAGCTGTTCACGGTGTACGCAGCCAGCGCAGCGGCGGCATCGCCGATCTGCTGCTTATACGTATGCAGCTCGTTCTGGATCGTAACAACCTCCGTTCCTTGCCCCGCTGCATGGTCCACAAAAACCTGCGCCGCATCCAGCACGGCCGTCAGCTTATCCACGCTATACTTTGTGTACTGCGGCTGTTCAGCCAATGCACGGGACTGATCGATCAGCGCCTGCACATCGGATAGCTGCAGGATCACGCTTTTTCGCACAATAATGTAGTTGATCAGCGGATCATTATAGTTGGTGAGCGTTGCCGTCGAAGGTCCCGCAATGGACACCTCCAGCATTCCGTCTGTTACGGCCAGGCCACGGTAAGTAAATTCCTTAAGTTGTTGAGCACCTATGTCGTAATCGCCGCCCGATACATTCATCCCCTCAGCCAGCAGATTAACAGAACGCCCGCTCCAGGGATTGTTGAATCCGAACGTAATATCATATTGATCCAAAGGCAGCTCGAACTTGTAGCTGATCGCCTTGCTTCGCACTTGAGTCCCATTATAGTAGCGCAAGCTGCCTGTCTTGACTGCTGCGTTCGGAACATTCGTACCGGTGGCCGTTGTGGTCAGTCCCCAGTTTTTCCCCGTCACCGCATCCGGCCCGTAGACTTGTTCAGTCACACTGGCATACAGCCCAAGCTTGTCATACTCCTCCAGCGTAGCTGGCGTAGGATCACCAGCGTTCACGAAATACAAAATATAATCGTTATCGCTCAATTGCTGCTCGTTAAGCTCAGACGCGGCCTCAGAAGCAAGGTCTGTTAGTAACGACTCACTCGGCTGCTGTTCATCCGGCTGTTCCACTGACTGTTCATCCGGCTGCTGTTCATCCGGCTGTTCCACTGACTGTTCATCCGGCTGTTGCTCATCGAGATCAACTATCTGCTTGGGCGGCAGTTGCTCATCAGGTTCCGGCGCCTGCTCCTCCGGTAGCAGCTCATTGAGCTTCGCCTCCGGCAGAGGCTCCAATTCCCCGCTCCATTCCTGCGGATTTGTCAGCAGACTGGCCTGCGCAGCGCTTGGCAACGGTACCTGAAAGCTGAAAAAAGTGGCGGCAGCAAGGAGTACCGTAAACCAGCGTTTGCTTTGTTTTCGTCGCATTGAGTAAGAAAACCCCCTTAGAATGTAGGATATTCCCACCATGGATGAAAGCGGATTCAATTGCAATTATACAATTCATCGGGATGTGAACGATAACCTCATGTGCCTAGTGAACAATTGCGGGGCGGGTGAAGGAATTTGCTTTTTTTGCGGGGAGCAGGCTTTAATTCAAACACAATCACGGTGGGTATGGGTGGCCATTGGCCCCATCCGCTCAAACCAAAGGCATTTTTGCCTCTCATTCCGCACAACTGGCCCATCCCGCAAAGGGAACTGCCCTTTCATTACCCCACAGCTCTGGTCAAGCACCGATTATGGTGTAACAGCCCTGGCAAAAGACCCCCGCCCGCAGCAGCAGCGGGCGCAAGCAAACAGACCCGCTTGAGACCAAGCGGGTCTGTAATATTAGATGCCGTCAGCCCGCATCCTGCGACTGCCGCCGCCGCTCCTCCAGCAGCCATTCCACCAGCAGAGCTTCGGGCACGTTGCTCTTGTAGGCTTCGGCATACTCCCGCACCCGCATCAGCAGCCGTTCCACCGTATCCGGGCCGGCCATGAGGCCTTGTCCTTCCAGCACATGGGTGATGCCGCCGGTCCCCGAATGCTTGCCCAGCACAAAACGGTGTGCCCGCCCCACCTCTCCGGGATCAAACATCTGGTACGTGGCCCGCTCCTTCAGCAGTCCGTCCACATGGATGCCGGACTCATGGGTGAACGCCAGTTGGCCCACAATCGGCTTCGCATCGCCAACACTGCGGCCGGAAGCCGCAATGACAGTATCAGCCAGCTCCTTGAGGCGCTCCGGCTTCACAGAGCATGCTCCCCCATACAGGTAGCGCCAGGCCATGGCGACTTCCTCCATCGCCGCATTTCCGGTCCGCTCCCCAATGCCCGCCACTGTCGTGCTGGCCCACGTGGCGCCAGCCGCAATCCCGCTCAGCGTGTTCGCCGCGGCCAGGCCAAAATCATTATGGCAATGCACCTCCAGCTCCACATCAGCAGGCACCGACCCTAGAAGCTGGCTCACCCGCTCCGCCATCTGTCCCGGATGATGGGCCGATACCGTATCCGCATAACGGAACCAGCGAATACCTTCCCGGTAGAGCCGGTTCACCAGCTCTACCAGAAATTCCATCTCCGCTCTGGAGGAATCCTCCATGCCAACCGATACCGTCATTCCCAGTCCCAGGCCATATTCCGCCGCGCGCACCAGCTTATCCAGTCCTTCCGCAGGCGTGAGCCTAAGCTTGCCCTGCAGCTGAATCCGGGAGACCGGAAGAGAGATATGATTCCAGTCCACTCCGGTCGCCCGCGCTTTGTCGATATCGCCTGCAGTTGCCCGGTTCCAGGTCATCATCTTCATCGGAAGCCCCAGTTCAGCAATGGCCGCAATATCTCCTTGTTCCCGTGTTCCCATAGCAGGGATACCCACTTCCGCCTGTTCTACTCCGCATTCCGACAAAAGCCTTGCGATGTCCAGCTTTTCCGCCCTCGTGAATGATACTCCAGCCGCCTGTTCGCCATCCCTAAGTGTCGTGTCACATAGCTTGAGATTTTTCACGGTGTACCTCCCTCTCCGCAGCAAGCGCAATTCGGATTACGGGTAATTCGAACGCTGTAACAGGCGAAGTCGAGTGAGCTGAAGCGATGCATCACGCCCGCATATGTCGTCCCTACCCTTGTAATCCATTTTACGGCTTCAAGTGCGGCCAGACAACCCGCAATTCCGGAGGTCGCACCCAGAACCGGAAAGCCAAACGGCTCCCATTCCGGCTGAAGATTCGGATACAGGCATTCCAGGCAAGGCGTAACCCCGGGAACGATAGTGGTCAGCGAAATTTCAAAACCGTACATAGCCGCCTCCACCATAGGTGTCCTTGTCTCCACACATAAGCGGTTCAAGGCGTATCTCTCGGGAAAATCATAACGCGCATCAATTACGAGATCTGCGCTTTCTACCCAAGGTCTTGCCCCGGGATAATGGATCTTGGAGTTATATCCCTCAATCTCCACCTCAGGATTCAGACGTTTCAACTGCTGAACAGCCGTGCTGATCCGCTCCATCCCCAAATGCTCACTGTCCATCAGAATTTGCCGGTTTAGATCAGGGGCCAGAACAACCCCCTCATGGGCCAAAATCAGCTTCCCGATTCCGGCAGCTGCCAGATACAGCGCTGCCGTTCCGCCAAGCCCGCCAATACCGGCGACCATGACCGTCGCCTCCTTCAGCGCCTTCTGTCCGCCTTCTCCCAGCAGCTTCAGCTGCCGGGCGTAACGCTCCAGTTCCATTCCTCCGGCAAGCCGCTGTTCCATTCTGCTCCCTCCCTGCAACAAGCGGCATGGCCAAACTAGATTACCCCTCCAGGCTTAACAAGCCATGCAGCGCAGTTTTTTCATTGTATTTATCCATAAAAGCGAGCCCTTCCTCCACACAGGCCACCCCGTACAGGATGGCTTTGTCCCCGGAAGTGAACGGGAAGGGAAAACCTGCGCGCAGGCTTTTTAATACGAGAATCATCCGTCCGCTGTACAGCAACGCCCGCCCAAAACCTTCGCCATTGATCTCGGCTGAGCTCTGGATAAGCCATCCGCATTTCTCTTCCATCACTCCGGCAGCGGCCTGAAAGAGCAGCGGAACTTGCAACTGCACCTTAGGAGATACCATGCAATTCAGATCGGACTGCCGCTTATCCTCCAGGGAAGCCAGGAACATCGCGGATATTTTCTCCTCAGCCGGAAGAGCAGCATGCCGCCCAAAGAAATCTCCGGCATCCAATAGCTGGCATAAACGGCGAATGAAGGCCTCCTCCAGCACTTGATCCACATCCCTTTCCACTGCACGGCTGCGGCGAGCCGTCGCCGCGCCTTCCTGATTCCTCCGGCCGGCCCCTGCCCCGCCTTCACTCGCCATCGCTGCCATAGGCCGCCTCCTCCTCTTCAGTACGGAGCACCTTGGCCAGCCATAACGGCGGCTTGCCTTGCAGCATCTCCACGAGCCGTTTTACCTGCTCTTCCACCGGGCTGCCAAAGGGCACCTTCACCGGCATAATTTGGCGCCTGGTCACCCGCGCAGCTGCCGATGCTCCGATCTGCATCAGAAAGATCAGGGTGCAGTCGGCGATGGCCGCAAGGCGGCAGTCGATTTTGCCCGCTTCATCCTGATGCAGGGCCTCCGGGAGCCTGCGCAGCGCAAGCAATTCCCCGCCGCTACGGGTCACGTTATACACGGCAAACATCGGGCTTTGCCCGAAGTGGGCGTTGACCCGGATTCCATCATCTGTTGCGAACGCTACTTTCACGGCGTTCCGCCTCCCTTCGCATTAACAAATTCCCCGCTTTGTTGGTCCATTCCATCGCCCCGCGGTAGCCGACGGAAGCTGCCATGTGGGCACCCAGCTCATTCCAGACCGGAAAACCCGCCGGCAGGAACGCCGCTTGAATCCGCCGTGCCGCGGTTATTCCATGGGAACTGCTGATCCACAAATCGGCACCTTTCCCGAAATATTCAGCATCATCCAGATCACCCACCCAGACCTCCTGTTCCATGCCCGCCACCACCGGCGTTTCACAAGAAGTAACCAGCGCCTGCTGCTCTACACCCAGTTCCTCCAGCCACCCTGACACGGAGAATAGATGATCCGGCTCAAGAGCGGCTATGGCCGACATCCCGGCGAATTGAAAATGTGCATCCAGCATACAATCGAGCAGATTTTCTCTTTGCCAGCAATAACGCAGCGGTACCGGCTCTCCGCTGATCTGATGCAAAAAATGCAGCAGTTCATCTGCCGCCTTCAGTCCCATTGCCCCTTGAAACACCTTGTAAGGTGTGCCGAGCGCATTATGCAGCCTTCTGGCAGGACGCTCCATACTCCCGCCAACCGCTATGGTCAGACCCGACTGCAAACTTTGCAGCATGGAGTCCAGCCGCACACCACCCCTGGTCAGCGGAGAGAAACCCGTCAGCAAATGCCCCGACAACGAAGTTGAAATATCCGGCACCGCGATCACCTCGAACCCAAACGACGCTATGATCTCCTTGAGTTCCATGACGTCCCCCGGTGTCAAAAAAGAAGCAGGCAGCAGCGTAATCTGCCGGTTATTCACATGTCTCGCTCCCTTATGCCCTGCCATCTGGATCATCTCATCAATCATTGCTTCAACGGCAGAGCTGAACCCCGATTCCAGCGAACCGCGAAAATCCGGTAATGTGACAGAGAAAGCCAGGCTGCCCCGCACATTCCGCTCTCTTTTATACGTCTTCAGCATCGCCCTGTAGTCCACCCCAGCAACATCGGTCAATTCTGTACCGATAATCCCGATAATATCCGGCCGGTGCTTGCTCAGCACCAGATCAAGGGCTTCCTCCAGATTGCGGTTGGCATCAAAAATAACATCCATCTCCTGCAGCGCAGAAGTCTGTACGGCTATAGGCTCCCGAAAGTGGCGGGTCAGCAGCGCTTTGGAAAAAGCGGAGCAGCCCTTCGAGCCATGTATAATCGGCATGGCCCGGTAGCAGCCCTGAAGCGCAAGCACCGCGCCAAGCGAGGGACCGGTTTTGATGGGATTCACCGCAGCCGGTTTCATTCTGTGGTTAACGGTCATGCGGCACCTCCTGATCCCAGGGCGGAGGGCTTGCCGCCAGCTTCCAGATCGGGTTCGCCAGAGCATAGGTCAGCTCCTTGGCCAGCCGCAGCAGCCCCTCATACCCGGCATACGCCCTATGCCGTTCCTGGTTAATATCCACGAATGGGATCTGTTCTTTCATCGCCACGTACATATTCCGACCCCCTGCAATCATGAGATCGGCCTTGCGGTCCCGCACGGTCTTGATGATCCGGCTGGCCCCGCCATCCGGAATATACTCCGTGTCGTCTCCGACCCGGCCCGCTATGCGCCGCACATCATCTTCGGTGCTTTTGTTCGTACCGACACCAACAACCTGAACCCCTAATTCCTTCAGCGCGGATATGACCGACCAGCTTTTAACGCCTCCGGTATAGAGAACCGCCTTCTTTCCCTTCAGCAGCTTGCGGTATGGACGCAGCTCCTGCAACAACCGGCTCTCCTCGCGTTCGGTCAGCCGGTCCACACACCGCTCCATCTCCCGGTCGTTCAGAAGAAAGGCCATCTGACGCAAGGAATAGGTCGTCTCTTTGGCCCCATAGAAAGAGCCTTCAAAATAGGGAATCCCATACCTCGATTCCATCTCCTTCGCCAGCCCCAGCAAGGCGCGGCTGCATACAACCATATTGACCTTGGCCCGGTGCGCCCAGGTGATCTCCTTGTACCTCGCATCCCCGGTAATCCGGGACATCAGCGTTATCCCTGCACTGTTCATCAGCTTCTCTATGTCCCACAACTCACCGGCAATATTATATTCGCCAAGCAGATTTACCCCCAGCGGAATCCCGGATTCCGGTTCACCAGTGCCAATTACGTACTGCAGCAACGCCTCCCCCGCCAGCCGGTTGCCGAGGTTCTTGCTGCCCACAAATCCGGGACTGTTCACAGGAATGACCGGCAGGCCCAGCCGCCCAGCCGCTTCTTTGCATACAGCATCCATATCCTCGCCGATCAGTGCAGTTACACAGGTTGAATATACAAATATTGCCGGAGGCGCAAAACGCCCGGCAATATAGTCGATACTCTCCTTCAGTTTCTTCTCTCCGCCAAAAATAATGCCGGTATCGTTCAGATCTGTAGTGAAGCCATACTGGGAGAGGGAGGGACCGCTGGACAAGGTCCCCCGGCTTTCCCAGCTGTTGCCTGCACAGGCAATGGGTCCATGGACCAAATGGGCGGCATCCATAATCGGCAACAGCGTGATTTGGGCTCCGTCGAAGGAACAGCCTCCGGCGGCCTCACCCGGCTTCGGCCGGGGACAGGGCTTTGTTTTGGGAGACAGGCTCCCGCAAGCATGCGCGTCTAACTCATCTTTTCGAATGGGCTCCATCGTCTGCCTCCTTTGCTGTAACTGAATACCCGTTACCCTGAGAATCCGTACCTGCACGGGTGTAGAAGCCTCACAACACTTCAAGCTTACCGCACCAGATCATGATTGAACCCGGAAGCCTGTTCATCGAGGCCCTCCAGTACGGTATTGACGATGGTGGTCAGCAGGTTCAGTGCGCCTTGATATCCGATGAGCGGATAGCGGTGCAGGTGATGGCGGTCAAAGACCGGGAAGCCGACACGGATCAGCGGAACGCCGGCATCTTTGGCGGCGAACTTCAGGTGGGAGCTGCCAACAGCGAGATCCACCGGCTCCCCGATCAGCAGGGAACGCATATGCCACAGGTCATTGCCGATATAGACCGTGGCCCCGGCTCCAAATGGACTGGATGCCAGCAAGGCTTCCACTTCTTCCTTGAAGCCGTTGTCCCCGTTGGAGCAGACGATATGCACAGGCTCCATCCCGGTATCCAAACAGAACTGAACCAGGCCGATCAGCAGATCCGGATCACCCACCAGAGCCACACGTTTGCCGTGCAGGTAAGGATGGCTGTCGGTGAGTGCATCCACGACACGGCCGCGCTCTTCGGTCAATTCGGCAGGTACCGGCAATCCTGTCAGCTCACTGATGGCCTCCAGCAGGCGGTCGGTTGCCGTAATTCCAATCGGTGCAGACAAGCCTACCGTTTGCTGCCTCCACGTGCCGCCGATATATTCCAACGTCTTTTTGACCGCATATTTCTGCAAGGAAAGGGTGCCCAGCGCATAAGCCGCCTTCGGTACATCGTCCAGCTTTGTACCTCCATAATAATAGGAATATTCGCCGGTAGCTGGTGAATCGAAATTGCCGCTATGGTCGCCAAGGAACGTATAGGCTGTATCAAAAGCGGCCATGATTTTGCGCATCTCGGCAAAATTGCCGGTATAAGGCTCAAAGCCGAGGATAATGTTCAGCTTCTCTCCGGTCCCCTCCCCGCTGCCGGGAGCCGCTTCGATCCCGGAACGGGTATACAGGGTGCTGATAATGGACTTCAGCATGGCATCATATCCGGTAATATGCGAACCGGAGAAGCTTGGCGTATTCGCATACGGAACAGGCAATTCTTCCGAAATTGCGCCTTTCTGGCGGGCATTGGAGATAAAGGCCTGCAAGTCGTCACCGATGACCTCGGCCATACAGGTGGTAGATACGGCAACCATTGCCGGTTTGTACAGGGCCACACTATTTTCCAGTCCGTCAATCAGATTGGCCATCCCGCCGAATACGGCTCCGTCCTCTGTCATGGAGGAAGATACCGCCGGGGTCGGCTCCTTGAAATGACGGCTTAGGTGGCTGCGGAAATAAGCGGTGCAGCCCTGCGAGCCGTGAATGAACGGCAGCGTCATCTCGAACCCCAGGGCAGCCATCAATGCACCAAGCGGCTGGCAGGCTTTATGCGGGTTCACCACCAGCGAAGTCCGGGCAAAATTTTTGTCCTTGTATTCCGCCGATTTGGAGTAAGCCAGCGCTTCCGCGGTTTCCTGCTCACTGCATGGGGCCTCGAACGCCTTTTTCCCCTCCCGCTGCTTTACATAAGGATCAGTCGCGAACAATGTATTGTGATCGGGAATCACCAGTTTGTCTTTCTTCATAGGCCCGCCCCCTCTTTATGGCGCAGCCCTGATTTTCCCGGCTTTAATAAAGTCCACACAGGGCTGTTCACCGTCATATCCATATCCTTGGCAAAAATCTTGAAGCCGTCATAGCCATGATACGGCCCGCTGTAATCCCAGGAGTGCATTTGGCGGAAGGGAACCCCCATTTTGTGATACACATATTTCTCTTTGACTCCCGATCCCATCAGATCAATATCCAGCCTTTGCGCCAGCTCCTCCAGTTCATAAGCCGTCGCGTCATCCATAATAATGCTGCCTTCCTTCATCTCGGGGAACGTCTTCTCATAGTCGTCCTTATGGGCAAATTCATACCCTGTCGCCACCACTTCCATCCCCAGATCCTCATAAGCCCCCAGCGTATGCCGGGCCCGGAGGCCGCCGATCAGCAGCATGACTTTTTTGCCTTCCAGACGCGGCTTGTATTTATGGATAATGGCATTCATTTCGGCTTCATATTTGGCAATAACCTTCTCACAGTTCTCTTGAATATGCTCATCGAACAGGGCTGCAATCTTCCGCAGACTTTCGGCCGTCTTGGTCGGCCCGAAAAAGTTGTATTCCAGCCAGGGAATCCCGTACTCCTTCTCCATTGTAGTTACCATGTAGTTCATGGAGCGGTGGCAGTGGATCAGATTCAGCTTCGCCTTATGGGCGATGGCGAGTTCATTAATCGTACCGTCGCCGGACCACTGGGCGATGACGCGCAGCCCCATCTCTTCCAGCAGAATACGCGAAGCCCAGGCATCCCCGCCGATGTTATAGTCTCCGATAATATTGATATCGTAAGGGCCGGTCTCCGCCAGTTCCCGCTTGCCCATAATGAAATCACGGATGGCGTCATTGGCAATATGATGGCCCAGCGACTGACTGACTCCGCGGAACCCTTCACAACGTACCGGGATAATCGGGATGCCCAGCTCAGCCGCCATTTTTTTGGATACCGCCTCAATATCGTCGCCGATCAGTCCCACCGGACATTCGGATTGTATCGAGATACCTTTGGCCAGCGGAAACATTTCCTTGATCTCCCGGCAGATCACCTCCAGCTTCTTGTCACCGCCAAACACGATGTCCGTCTCCTGGAAATCACTGGTGACCTGCATTGCCGTGAAGTTGTCGATGCCCAGCATGCCGTTTGCATAATTCCGGCGTGTCCCCCAGCTGTACTGGCCGCACCCTACCGGGCCATGGCTGATATGGACCATATCCTTGATCGGTCCCCAGACTACCCCTTTCGAGCCTGCATAAGCGCAGCCCCGAATCGTCATCACACCCGGGCGGGATTTCATATTGGATTTCAGTGTGCAGGTGCAAGAGTTTATGGACTCCGGGGTGTTCACTTGAAAATGCTTCTGGCGGTCTTTCCGCGCTTTCTCCGGATAGGCCTTCAAAATCTCCCCAATCAGCTGTTCATTCGCTTCAATATCAAGTCCCATGCCTAACCCTCCTTTTTGCTTAAAAACCCCAGAGCTTATTGGCCTGAGGCCTGCAATTTCTGGATCGCAGCTGCCTCATCCTCAATTACACCAAATTCCATCAGCAACTCTTCCAGTTCCTCCATGGTGATGGGGGTCGGGATGGTCATCATCTTGTTGTTCAGAATTTTTTCCGCCAGAATCTCATATTCCTTCGCCTGCTGATGCTCCGGGTTATACTGGGCCACCGTCATTCTCCGCAGCTCCGCGTGCTGCACTACATTGTCACGCGGCACGAAATGGATCATCTGCGTATTCAGACGGCGGGCCAGCTCCATGATAAGCTCATCCTCACGGTCTGTATTCCGGCTGTTGCAGATCAATCCGCCCAGCCTTACCCCGCCGCTGTTGGCATACTTCAGAATCCCGCGGGCAATATTATTCGCAGCATACATGGCCATCATCTCGCCGGAGCAGACGATATAGATCTCCTGCGCCTTGTTCTCGCGGATCGGCATCGCGAAGCCGCCGCACACCACATCCCCGAGCACGTCATAAGATACGAAATCTAGTCCTTCGTAAGCCCCTTGCTGCTCCAGAAAGTTGATCGCGGTAATGATTCCACGGCCCGCGCAGCCGACGCCCGGTTCCGGGCCGCCGCACTCGACGTTCAGGATATCACCGAATCCTTTTTGCACAACCTCTTCCAGCTCCAGGTCCTCCACCGTACCTCTTTCGGCAGCCAATTGCAGCACGGAATTTTGCGCCTTGGTGTTCAGAATCAGCCGGGTGGAATCCGCTTTGGGGTCGCAGCCCACGATCATAATCTCCTGTCCGAACTTTGTAGCCAGCTGAGCCAGGGTGTTTTGCGAAGTGGTGGACTTGCCGATGCCGCCTTTTCCATAAAATGCGATTTGTCTCATGATTTCATCATCCCTTCGAAATGTTTAGATTGGCAAAATAAGAGCTGTACTTCACGCTTTCGAGAATCGCTTCCGTAATACCGCCTTTGCGGACGAGCGCCAGAACGCCGGCGGCACCCAGCCTGGCCCGGGGAATTTCCCCTATGCCGGAACAGAGCAGGATGGGGCAATCTTGCAAGATCGAGATAATCTCCTGCAGCGTGGCTTCTTTGTCGCCATTGCAGTCTGCTATGCCGTGGCAGTAGGCCTGAATTTTACGGACGCCTGCCAGCTTCACATGAACTCCATCGGTCTCATAGATGAGAAACTCCGTGGCATGGCCGAAATGCTGATTCACCTTATCCCCACCTCTGGTGGCTACAGCTACTCTGGTCGGATGTACCCCCTTTTGCAAAACACTCTGGCCCGTCTTTCTGGCCTTTAGGCGATTTCGGATCTTCGCATCCAGGTCACGCTGGAACGATTCCCTGGCTTCTGTGTTCACGACCGGCTCGGCTTCCAGCTTATCCAGCGTGAAATCCTGATTGCGGTCCTGGCCCAGCAGGCCAATCGCGTCGGCCCGGCATTGCCGGCAATGACGCATCACCTTCATGCCGTCACGTCCAAGCACTTCCTGCAGCTGATACAGCTCTTTCGGACGGGGGGCTTTGCGCCCATTCTGCTCATATTGGCTGCCCGGGGCGATGATAAGCGGCGTGACATTATGCAGGACGGCCCCGAGCTTCTTGATTCGCTCCGACACTGCCGGAAGATGATGATCATTGATCCCCGGAATCAGAATAGAATTCACCTTGACCAGAATTCCCCGCTGCGCCAGCAGCTCCAGACCCTGAAGCTGCCGGCAGATCAGCAGCTCTGCCGCCGCTTTCCCCTCGTACCGCACCCCTTCATCGTATATCCAGGGATAAATGTCGCGGCCGACTTCAGGGTCGATGGCATTGATGGTAATCGTGACATGCCGGATGCCAAGGGCAACGATTTGCTCCACATGCCGGTACAATGTCAAGCCGTTGGTACTGAGGCATAAGGCCACATCCGGAACCTGCTGTTTGACCCGCCTGAAGGTGTCGAACGTCTTCTCCGCGTTGGCCAGCGGATCGCCCGGACCGGCAATCCCGACCACCGACAGCTGCATCAGCTGTGCGGCCACGCCTTTGACTTTGTGTTCCGCCTGCTCCGGTGTCAGCACTTCACTCACCACACCCGGCCTGCTTTCATTAACACAGTCGAACTTGCGGTTACAGTAATGGCACTGGATATTGCATGCGGGAGCCACCGGCAGGTGCATCCTGGCAAAAAAACGATGCGCTTCCTCGCTGTAACAGGGATGGCGGCTTAGTTCCTCCTGTGCTTCACTTGATATACATGACGACGCCATCGGCTTCATCCCCTCACCTCCAATGTTAATTAAATTTACATATATCTTACTTTTTCTCTTTAAGTTATTCTTATCATATTTTCATCCCCAAACATCGTCAATTAACTTCACAGACAAAAAAACCCTTTTTCGATTGAGTTTGCATTTTCGTCATATTAAACGTTATGTTTCCTCACTCAAACTTACCATGTGTCCGTTTTCATTATCTTTTTATGCCCTGGACACCCGCCCAATATTTTTTCGCTGACGATTTGACAATCGCATTCAACTAATATATGATCTTCTTAGATCACAGGCGTAAATTAAATCAACTTCATATAACCCGTAAAGGGGAGTAGCTGTTAAATAAAGTCGTCAATACGAGAATATGAGGATATTCTCCGGCTTTATTGGCAATGTACCTATTGTTAGCGAGACCTTTACCAACCATGTTAGACCTTTATTCCAAAGGCTAATCTGTTTGGTAAAGGTCTTTTTTATATAAATTTGGTTAAAGATAGGATAGTGAGTATCGATCAAAAGATATTTACACTCGAAAATGGGAGGAAACAGGAATGGATTGGGGATTAGTATTGGAGTATGGCTGGGTATTGCTCGTTCTCGTAGCACTCGAGGGACTGCTCGCCGCAGATAACGCATTAGTATTGGCAATTATGGTTAAGCACCTTCCCGATGAGGAACGTAAAAAGGCGCTTTTCTACGGATTGGCAGGAGCATTTGTTTTCCGCTTCGGCTCCCTGTTCATCATCTCCTATCTCGTTGACATATGGCAGGTACAAGCCATCGGCGCGATCTACTTGTTGTTTATTGCCGGTAACCATATTTTCCGAAAAGTGTTGTTCAAGAAAAATGTAACGGAAGAAGCCGCCGAGAGCGGTACAGATGGCGCGGTTAACAAAAAGAAAGCCAGCTTCTGGTTCACTGTCTTGAAGGTTGAAATTGCAGATATCGCCTTTGCAGTCGATTCCATCCTCGCCGCAGTAGCCTTGGCTGTTGCACTCCCGGCCAGCGGACTTCCCAAAATCGGTGGTCTTGACGGAGGACAATTCCTCGTCATCTTCGCCGGCGGATTTATCGGACTTGTCATTATGCGGTTCGCAGCTTCCTTCTTCGTCAAGCTGCTGCATACCCGTCCAGGTCTTGAGGTTGCCGCATTCTTCATCGTCGGCTGGGTCGGCGTCAAGCTTGCCGTCATCACCCTGGCTCACCCTTCACTGGGTGTTCTGTCCGAAGATTTCGCGCACAGCACCTTGTGGAAGGCTACGTTCTACGTTGTTCTCGTTCTGATTGCCGCTTTGGGCTGGTTCCTCAGCAGCAAGGCTGAACCTGAACATGTTGGCGAGAATCCGGTTAAGGAAGTTGACAAGCAACTTGGTAAATAATCGGGTTCGAAGCTCCACAGCTATATAGAATGAACTTGTCTCATCTCAAATCATAAACAAGCAGCCAGTCTCCGGTTATTGGAAACTAGCTGCTTGTTTTTTGTTCATTGATACATTACCGTGCATTACATCAAGGACCTTAATATTGCGGGTTGGAACCCATAACCTGATCTGTTTTCCCTTGCAGCTCCACCAGCTTCATAATAACGGAAGCGGCTGTCCCTCTGGTGACATTTTGCTGCGGATTAAACTTGCCGTTGTCATCCTGGAGCAAGCCCAGCTTGACGGCTACTGCTACCGCCCCCTTGTTGCTGATGGAAGCCGCGTCACTGAATTGGCTAACCCCGGGGTCTTTGTCCAGGTAGGCCGCAAATTTATTGTATTTAACAAAAGAGGTCAGCAGCACCGCCAGCTGTTCCCGGCTGAGCTTGCTTTCCGTTTGCAGCACCGTATCGCTGCTGATCCAGCCACTCGAAGCGGCAAAGCTGACCGCCTCATAATCAGGGCTGTCCGAACTGACACCCGCTACTGCTTTGCGCTCATTGTTGACGCTGTTATATCCTGCGTAATTCGGATTGGCCGCTTTGGCAATCAGTGTGATCCATTCACCCGTTGTTATCTCCTGATCCGGATTCACCTTGCCGTCCTCACCGGGCACAAGCACACCGTATTTCACCAGCTCGGCCAAGGCCTGCTCCGCAGCATGCCCTTTAATATCACTGGCCTCCACTGCTCCCGCTGAGTTGCCGGCAGAACCGTAAATATAACTCCATTTGCCGGTAACTGCATCCAGCACTTCAAAGTTATTTTTGGCCTCGACCGGAGCGAAATCATAGACAAGCTTCACCTTAGGTTCCGTATAGGAACTGTTAACCATATAACCGCCGATCTGCTTGTATTGCAGTTTGACCTGAAATTGCTTGGCATAGGCTTCCAGCGCTTCCTGCTTCGTAACTTTGGCTTCCGGCGCCTGCTTGATCGAACCGATGTTCTGGTTAATATTGGCGTTATAGCTTTGAAGTCTTCCGTACACATCCAGATTGACACTGACATTGCTGTTGCTCACAGGAATTTCGTTATGCAAAAGTATAAACTGGTACCGGTAGCCGGAACCGTCCGGAAGCAAGCTCCAGTTGTCGCCGTAATCAATCTGCTTCAGAACGCTGCTTGCCTTGGGGTACAGGCTGTTCACAAGCGCAACTGCCTTGGCTTTCGCTTCAGCTGCAGTCAGCTTCTTTGCACCGGCAGGAGCCGGGTTTACTTTACTTTTCCCATCAAAATTGTACTGCTCGGATTGAAAATTCAAAATCTGTCCTGTCGCTGCGTCAACCTGTGCATAGGATTGCTGCGGAGGAGTTCCCATGGAACGTGTTCCCTCTTCCCAGCTCAGCATCCAAACTTTCCGGCTGCTCTCCGTATACACGTTACTAAGCGTCTGGGAAGCCAACTTGCGGCCAGCCGGAATGTAGCCTACCTTCTCTGCCTGCTTGGCTGCCTGCTCTGCCGTAATCTCTGTACTTTCACTCCGGGACTGGAATATTTCCTTCCCCTGTGGCACATCCACATAGGTGACTGGCGCGGAAGGAGCTTCCGCACCCTCCTGGTCCAGACGTTTGCCGGTATGCGCATCCAGTGAATACAGTGCCTGCTCCGTCGGACGCCAGCCCAGAACCCAGCGGGTTACCGCACCGTTTTCATAAACAGGAACATAATAAAGACGCACATCGAAGTGGTCCTTTACGCTTTTTTCAGCTTGAGCCTGTGTGATTTTGGGCTGGGCGGATGGATATTCAAGCCCCCCGGAAGGTTTGGAGAATTGGGTAACCGTACCATCGCCATCTACAGAGACTACTAAATTGTTGACCTGGGAGGGAATCCCATTCTTCAAAACTGAGAAGCTGAAGCCATATTGAACAGGCCCGAACAGGGGGGTATTGTTATAAGAATAGAGATCGCCCTCCTCAAGCTTGAGGTCAGTGCTTTTGATGGAGCCTGCCGCTTTGCTAATAAAAGCCTTGGCTTTCTCCAACGCCTCTTCCCGGGTAATCTTCGGCGGGTAATACGTTTCATTGCCCTTGCGCGGAAAAGAAATATAAGTGTTGATCAGGTCCCCGGTAACCGCATCTACTTCGCTGTTGAATCCGTACCCCGAATTGCCGAGATCATATTGCCACTGAACATTCCAGACCATCTGGTTGGGACTCGGCGGGTAGCTGTTATTGCTTCCCAGTTCGACACGGGAAACGGTTGCATCGTTAAGTGCGGGAAACAGCTCTCTTAGTTTGGCAATTGCCTGCTCCTTGGAGAATTTCACTTTGGACGGATCTGCCGCCACTTCCACTCCAGTCTCAGCCGTGATCTTTACGTCCTCCGAGGTGACAGTCGTTGCTGCAGCAGCTGACGAAGATGCCGCTCCGGCCAAACTGGACGGTAATAACAATGCCAATGCGACCGCAGTCACAAGCGCTGCTTTGGTTGTCTGGTGTATAAAATGAGTGCCGTTGTTACTGTTCAAAAGATTTCATCCTCCCTTAAACGTGATTCTATACATTATATCTGTAATTTCATTAATTTTCCAATATTTCTTGTCTTAAGGAAATGGATTGGGAAAGCGGTCATTGCTTTATAGGAATGTTGTTTGAATAGCCCGGCACAATCTGCTACACTGTCGGGACATCCATTTACTATTGTCAGGAGCTGGACGATTTGAACACACAGCAGCTAGACCCCCTCCTTCGCGGACTGCAGGAGCTAGAAATCCGCAGCTGCCTGATCCGGCAAAAGGACATAACCGTACTTGAATACTACCGTGAACCGCAATCGGCCACAGAACCCGGCAAAATAAACTCCTGCACCAAAAGCGTTGTCGCCGCTTTGGTCTGCATAGCTATAGATCAACATATTTTACCGCATCAAGACACGAATATCCGCCATTTCTTCCCGCAGCTTACGCACGATAAGGATATCCGCAAACGGGAGATTACCCTTTCGCATCTGCTGACCATGTCCGCAGGCTTCAAGTGGAGTGAATTCGGCGGAGCTAATTCGTTCCCGACCATGACCAAGACGGACGACTGGGTCCAGTTCGTCCTGTCCCAGCCGCTGTCCGATGCTCCCGGTTCCCGGATGGAGTACAATTCCGGCTGCTCCCAGCTGCTCACCGCCATCCTGCGCCAGGCCACCGGTCAATCGGCGGCGGCCTTCGCCGAGCAGCAGCTCTTCCACCCGCTCGGCATCGACAGCTACCGCTGGGAGACCGATCCGCAGGGTACGCATACCGGCGGCTTCGGCCTGTATCTGCGGCCGGAGGACATGCTCAAATTCGGGCTCCTGCATCAGCAGGAAGGCCGCTGGAAGGAGAACCGGCTCATAGACCCGTTGACCCTCAAGCAGGCTACCTCTCCTCTAATGAATACGGAACCTCCGCGTACCGGGTATTACGGCTGGCACTGGTGGGTGTCTTCTTTTACGAACAGAGCAGCTGAAATCGGCTATTATCATGCGCTCGGTTATGGCGGCCAGTATATTGTCGTAGTTCCCGCTTACGATCTGACTGTAGTGGTTACAGCCGATCGTTTCGGCCGGAGACGCAAAGCAGTCAATGTCTTTCAGGAATATATTATTCCGCTGCTCCGCCAGGAGTAGAGGGGAGCGCACACAAAAAGAAGGCCGGCAGAAGATTAATCTGCACAGCCTACTCCCACAACAGCAGGGGTCCCGGCAGCCATTTTGCGGCTATCCGGGACCCCTCTCGCTTATATATTACTGATTCCGCCATTTCATAAATTTGTAGTCCAGCAGATCGACGAGCAGGAACAGCACAAACCCCACCAGACTGAACAGCATTATGCCCGCATACATCTCCGGATAGTCCAGCCTTAACCAGGCATCCATTATGAAAAAGCCCATCCCGTGCTCCGTCCCGTAGATCTCCGTGAAAAACAGCACTGAAATCGCCGTGCCCAGAGAGATCCGGATCGTACTGAGGATTACCGATAAAGCACCGGGCAAGGTCACATTCCAGAATTTCTGGGCAGCATTGGCACCGATGCTTGTCAGAACATCATAAGTGCTTGCGGGAATGGCCTTCACGCCATCCCGTACCGAGATAATGACCTGAAAGAGCAGGATCAGCATAATCATCAGGATTTTGGAGGTTTCACCCAGCCCGAAGAACAACATTACCACTGGCAGCAGTGCTATTTTGGGAACCGGATAGGTTAAATAGACAACCGGATCAAGCAGCCTGTTCCATAGCGGGGAGCGCCCCATCAGCAGGCCCACCAGCAGCCCGAGAACCAAAGCAACCGCGACACCGGCAAAAATCCGCATCAGGCTGTAGCCTACATTCAGTGCAATATTCCCTGCCCCCAGCTCAAACATAGCCCGGTACACCGTCAGAGGGCTGGGCAGAATCGGATGATTCATCAGTAAAAAGGCAAGATACCATATAACATTTATACCTGCAAAAACCAAGACCAGTCTGACAACCTGCTGCAAAAGCCGTTTATTCACCATTTCTCCCGCATTACCTTTCTGATACGCTTCGTCTGTTCAAAAAAGTCCTCACTGCTGCGTTTATCCTCATGCTTCATCCCGAATACGGCCCGGTTATCGACAATATCGGGCGTCTCTTCTTTGCTTGCAGGCAAAATGATGATTTGTTGCCCCAGCAGAATCGCTTCCTCCACATCATGGGTCACAAATAAAGCTGTCACCGGATGAGCCAGCCAATGCTCCAGAAAAAGCACCTGGAGGGCTTCCCTCGTTATGGCATCGAGTGCGGAGAACGGCTCATCCAGTAGCAGAATGGTTGGCATAATCGCAAAAGCCCGGGCAATGGCCACCCTCTGCTGCTGGCCGCCGCTTAGAGAAAGCGGATAACGGCCGGCCAGCTCGGAGATCCCCATGGAGGTAAGCCAGCGCTGAATCCGGGACTCTACCTCCTGCTTATCCGAGATAGCGGGGCGGGCGATCCGGAGCGCCGTCCGGATGTTGGCCCGCACCGTTTTCCAGGGCAGCAGCCCATAGTTCTGCGGGACCAGCCCGATCAGCGTTTCTTTGTCCTGCACGGCTTTTCCGTTAAAAAGCAGCTGGCCCGCATAATCCGGCAGCAGACCGGCCACCGCCCGGAGCAAAGTGGACTTCCCGCTGCCGGAAGGACCGATCACGGTATAAATGCCATGCTCCGGCAAAATGAAATTCACCTTGCCCAGCGCAGGCTGCCCGTTGTTGTATTCGACCTGCAGGTCTTTGACGCAAAGACCGCTTGAGTTAACGTTAGTTTTTGAACTGGACATCGGAGATCACATCTTCAGCCACGATCGTTCGGGTCAGCAATCCTTTTTCACGTGCCCAGGCAAAAGCAGCTTCAACCTCTTTCACATCCACTTGGTGGGCGGGCACATAATCCGGAACTTTAATCTCGTCCTTCAACGTGTCGGGATAACCGACTTCTTGAATAATCAGATCGATATATTCCGCTTGGGGCTTCGATTTCATATACGCCACAGCTTCGTCATATGCTGCATACATCGCCTGAATGGCTGCCGGCTTGGCATCAATGGCGCTTTGCGGGAAAGCCAGCACAAACGGATTCACTCCCGCTGTAACTGTAGAGCTAAGCACGTTCAGGCCGGCTGTCCGGCCCATGGTCACATAAGGCTCGGGCAGGATCGCCGCATCTGCTTTGTTGTTCTTGAGCAGCTCCAGACGCGTAGGGATTTGCGGCACCTCGGTCACGTGGATATCTTCCTCCGTCATCCCCGCCTGCTTCAGCATCATGGCTACGGTGTACTGAGTGGAAGTGTTTTTGGATAAAATAACGGATTTGCCCTTCAGATCTTTCACTTCCCGGATTTCCGGATTTCCGGTCAACAGGTCGAATTCACCAAAGGTCGTGCTGGTAATTTTGACATCCAGACCTGCCTCGTTATAAATGGAAATCGCCACAAGGTCCGCACTGAGTCCGTCTACTTTGCCTGCCTGAAAGGCTACGTCGCGGTCTTTGGCGCTTTTGAAGGTCTGAATATTGAGCTTCACGCCATGCTTCTGGTCAAAGCCCTGTTCATGGGCAATGATGAAGGGGATGGCATCAATCGAAGGAAGGAGTCCAAGGGACAACACCGGAATATCGGCTGCCGATGTTTCGCCGGGAGCAGAGTTCTCCGGTACTGCCGCAGATGCTTCACCTGCCGCTTGAGTATTTGAGGAGCCCGCTTTGCCGCCGCAGCCTGTCGCAATGATTCCGGCAACGGCCAGGAGCATCATCATCAGCAGCATTTTGTTCATTTTTATTTTGTTCATGAGTCTTCGTGCCTCCATATTCTTGTATGTAATTGTTCGAGCTGCCTGGCAGACTCTTGTTGTTCTTAAGCTCTACCTCCATTCCAGTGATATGATCCACTGCCGCATGCGGATTGCTGTAAATTCCACAAAGTTTGCGCATTTATTCACAAAAGGGCATATTAAACGTCCCAGGTTTGCCCAGGCAGTATGAAGTCAATGCCATTTTACACCTATTGTTGTATTTTGTATATTTATAAATTGAAATAGTTCTGTAAAATAAAAAGAGGGTGTGTTCCATAAGCCATCAAAATGGCTGCCTGGGACACCCCTTGTTTTTTGAGTAGGATGGACGTGGTACTTGGGAGAATATAAGCGTCATAGGGTCCGTATAGGTCTAAATATATTTCCCGTAGTCCTTAATCTTCACCTTGACCCGGCAGTTAATCTTCACCCGGGGATAGACGTCTTTCCACTCCGTAGCCTTCCACCTTTTATAGCTTAAACTGTTGCGCACATATTGCCCGATGCCCAGACTGTCCACTTTGTTGCGCTGCATGTCCTGAATCATTTTCTCTGCTCTGGCAGTGACATGAGCCGCTATATCTTCCTCCAGCTTTTTGCGCTGATCCGTATCCGTAAGATCTTCCTGCCCTGTGTATTCCAGTATAGAGCCCCGTACATTTACATGGATATCTGCACTGAAGCGCTCCCCTTCCAGGTGATGCACTTTCACTTTGCGCTTGCTTAAGAGGGAGCTGAACATCACAACCAGTTTTCGGCCTTCGACTTCACCCATATTAAGGGCAATTTCCCCTTGCTTCAGATTGTTCTTCATCAGTGCAAAGATCAGACCGTTTCGAGCCGGAATCCTCATCACATAACGGTCCTTATTAAATAAGGCAATCCCGTCGATGGTCGCTTTTTCACCGGCATCTTTGACCATAGGCGCAACCGGATCGACCCCGTCGTCATTGTAGTCTCTGGAGAACTCGTACAGTGTCGCCTTAGGAATGCTGTTTACGGAGGCTTCCTTTTCCAGCAGATGGTCGATATAACGGCCTGTGTCCAGATGGGATTTGTAGTTTTTGGACAGCAGCTCCCCGGCTCCGCCATTGACAACAGTGACTTTGACACCAAGTGCAATGGACGGGTCACGCAACAAGGTATCAATATACCTGGCAAGCCCCGCCTTGGCTATACTTATGCCGAATAATGTGTTGCGCATCTGCCCGCTGACTACGGTGAGGTCTGTTTCCCGGGAGAAAATTAGCCTCGCCTCTTTGATGCTGTCGTTCTCTGCGGTAAGCAGTTGTCTTTGAACGTCTGAGTCGGGTTCGATCACCGGAATACTCGATAGAACCCTGATTTTGTTATTCTCAAGCAGGTCATAGGCCGAGGTCTGAACTAGTGCCATCTGCTCCAGAATACGCTCATCGCTCTCACAGCCGGCCAAGAGACAGATTACGACAACTATGGCTAACATTCTACGCACGGGACTCCCTCCCTTGTCTCTGAATAAGCAACACCAGAATCAGAACTATAGGTAAGCCGAAAGCTATCCCAATCGTTACGTAGCCCAAATTGGTAATCCAGCTTACTACCTCATCCAACGTTTTGGGGATAAAGGAAATGCAGTAGGACACGGTAATCAGGGTAATGGTCAGCCCTTTCTTTTTAATTCTCGGAAAGATTCTCATCACCGTAACCTCAGCCGCCCACCAGTACATAACAACTGTAATCAGGATAAGAAACAGAAAGAACCCATACAGTAAATTCTCCAGCCGTTCAATAAAGGGGAGCTGTATGTAAGCGAGTAAATCAAGCAGGGGATAAATCAGTTTTTTTAACTGGCCCCAGCTGAAGAATCCAAAGCAGATCAGCGACAGACTGAGATAATTCAGCGTTAATAAAGTGTTGCCCAACTGTATGGCGAGCATCGCTTTTTTCCGCTTATCTATGTAAGGAAAAAACAAGATAGACAGCTCGTATCCCAGATAAGCCGAATAAAGTTCGATTCCCCCCTTAATCTGATCATGGCCGCCTTGCAGCAGGAATGGAGTCAGACGCTCCCAGCGAAAGGAAGGGAAAAACCACAGCAGCAGTAAAGACATCCATATGGTCATCCAGAAGAACAGCGTGGCCGCTTTGGAGATGGTGTAAATGCCTTTAGCAAGCAGCAAATAAATGAGCACATCCACAGCCAGCTTAAAGAACATCGGGTTCGTAGTCGGAAAGGAAATCATCTGAAACAAAAGAATGTATTTCTTGCCGATCATACATCCGAACATCAACCAGACGGAGGCCAGTGAGACATACACAGGATAAAGTATCAGCTTGGGGAGACTTTGTTCCAGTATCTCGAAGATCGGGCGCCCCCCACCCAGCTTGTAGACAAGTGCAATCAGGCCGATGTTGCCTGCAGACAGCAGATAACATACCAGCAAAAAGAGCCATCCGTTGGTTCCGAAATAATCGGCCAGCTGTCTCGGCAAGGTGAACACAACGATTCCGGCCTGGGTCGTGTACACCAGAATGGCAATATGGAAAGGCTGCAGTTTTTCCTTCACTAGGCTTCACTCCTGCTTTTTGTCGGTTTGCCTCGTTGAATTGGGCGTCTTGACCTGGGTAGGACGTTTGGTCAGCATGGAAAAGGGAGCGCGTATAAAAACGTCCTTCCAATCACTCGGCTTCATGGGGGCAAGCGGGATCATATAGGATGCCTTCAAGCTCGTCAGGCCCGACAAATGGATAATGATCAGGGCTATCCCCATGACCAATCCCATATTGCCCCATGTTCCGGCAAGAATAATCAGACCGAATCGAATGAGGCGGATCGACGCGCTCATCATATAGCTGGGAATTACAAAGGAGGCAATCGCGGAAGTGGCCACCGCGATAATCAGGATATTACTGGTCAGTCCGGCCTGTACCGCAGCTTGCCCAATGACAATACCGCCAACGATCCCGATCGTTTGCCCGATTTTGGTAGGAAGACGCGCCCCCGCTTCCCGCAGCAGCTCAATCATGGTCTCCAGCAGCAGAGCCTCATAGACCGGAGGAAAAGGTACCCGACTTCTGGATTCGGCCAACGTCCGGAGAAGTGCTTCCGGAACCATCTCATAATGAAAAGTAGTTACGGATACATACATGGCTGTAAACGTAACCGTAATGAGCAACGCCATGAACCTTAACATGCGGAGTGCCGTCCCCAGGGCCCAACGCTGGTAATAATCATCCGGGGAAGCAAAAAACTCAAAAAAGGCTGCCGGGGCGCTGACGACAATCGGACTGTTCTCCATAATGGTCAGAACCCTGCCGCTCATCAGTTTGGAAGCAGCAACATCGGGTCTTTCGGTGATCATAAATTGCGGGAACACGGAATTCGGACTATCCTCCAGGTACTGGGTAAGGATGCTCCCGTCCAGGATCCCATCGGTTTCAATCCGCTGGACCCGCTTCCGCATCTCTTCCACGTGCTCCGGGTTGGCGATGTTCTGAATATAGAGAATATAGACCTTGCTCTTGGAAATCTCGCCGACAGAGCAGGGGATGATCTTCAAATGAGAGCTTTTGATTCTCCGCCGGATTAAAGACAGGTTGGTGGTGAGGGACTCTACAAAAGAATCGTGGGGCCCTGTGATCACCGTTTCCGTCTCAGACTGCTGCACACTGCGCGATTCCGGGCTATAGAGATCAAGCAGATAGGTGCTTCCGTCGTGAAAAATGGCCACACCGCCATTGACAATACCTTCAATGACCTTTTTGGCATCAGTGACCAGCACCACCGGAGCTTGCCGCAGCAGTTCTTTCACCTCATGCGGCCTGACATCTGTGAATGGCACCAGGATCTCACTGGCCAGCAGTTTGCTGTCAATGATAGAATCAAAATAGACAAGATCGGCCTCGATTCCCGATGCAGCAAGTCAACACATTGGTCAAATTCCTGCAAAACATACGGCAAGGTTGCCATTTCCTGAGCAGGAGCCGGTTCCATAAAAAGAGTTCCCCCCGCTTTCCCTGTTAAGATTCAGGTAGTATGCCCAGGAATTTCTTGAATATTAAGGGACATCACAAAAAAGCCTCCTCTGCCCCATCGGGCAAAAAGAGACTATTAAGAAATGAACCACCTTTTATAGCAGCTCGAACCTTAGCTCCGGTCTGCTGTCCGCCGCTGGCCTTCCCGGTACCTGTTCCGCATACCCCAGCTCCAATACTCCTGCTATCCATTCATTGCCCAACACTCCAAAGGTTCCCGCACGTTGCCGGTCATATCTCCATTCGTTCAGGGTGCGCCTGATCCCCAGGCCCTTTTCAGGGGCCAGCAGCTCCAAATTCTGCATCAGACAGCTCACAGCGGCGAAATCCTCTTCCCGCTTGTAGCGGTCCGCTTCTTCCTTCATCACCACAATGAGATAGGCCGGAGCCGGTTCCTGTAATCCCACCATACGGTCCGCGTTCCGGTGATCTACAAAAATAAAACGCCAGGGTTCTCTGAGCCCGTCATTCGGTGCCCATACAGCGTGATTGAGCAGCTCCAGCACAAGCTCCTGCGGTACCGGCTGATTGCGGAAACACACCGGGCCGGTTGCTTCCATGGCTAAATTGGCTAACAACATCCTGTCCTCTCCTTTCATTCAGAATGACATGACTTATCCCTGAAATACCGTCCATTTTTTCTCGGCAGGCGTTCTTTTGCGTCCTCTGGGCGCTTTGTTGTAATAACCCACATGAAGAATTCCAACGAACCTTTCATCCGCCCGCATGCCAATGCCTTGGAACAATCCTTCATTCTGGATCATCGCTTCCGTATCCCACAACATGCCAAGTCCCCGTTCCCAGCCGAGCAGCTGGAAGTTCTGCAGAATGCTGCAGACCGCCGCATAATTCCGTTCCGAGGCCAGGGGGTCCGGGCCTGTGCCGGCAAGCACAACGACATGGGCGGGAATGTCCATGAACCTCTTTTTGAACACCTCCAGCATCTTGTCCGGAATCAGCTTGCCCAGTCTGCTGTGAGACACAGTTTGCAGCATATAATCGGCCAGCCTTTTGCGCGACTCAGGGGTTCCGGCATACACACAACGCCAAGGCACACCGGCTGATGAGGGCAACAATTGGACTGCAGTCTGCAGCAATTCCACCACCAGTTCCTCGGCTACAGGTGTGGAATTGAACTTGCGGATACTTCTACGTTCCCTGATTAACTCCGCCAGACTCAAAGGGTTCACACTCCTTCGGTTAATTTTCTTTCCAGTTCCATACTGTAATCCTGCAAAAAATTGCGTATGACCCCCAGTTCGCCGTCCGTGTATTTGTCCAGAAATCCGCAGAACCGCTCAGCCTCTACCTGATGCAGTTGTGTGTGCAGATCAAATAATTGCTTGCCCTGAGGAGTCAGCCGGAAGTAACTTTCCTTCTTGTTGTCATTCAATTGTGTACGCTCAACGAATCCTTCTTCCAGCAGCTTGCTGCCAATCTTCGTAATACTGGCTTTGGACAAATCCATCACCTCGGCAATGGCAGTACTATTAATGGGCTCATTCCGGCCAATACAATCAATCACGTGAATAGCGGTAATGTTCCGGGGAAGTCTGGTGATCGCTCTCCTTTCGGCAATATCGAGTAATTGTTCAATTTCAATGTCCATATAAGCTTCATGCACATGCAGAAACCGGATGTACTGGTCATGCAATAGTTGTTTAAGCCTGTCCGCTGATTCCATAGCTGAGTCGCTCCTTGTTTAATAGTAAATCGGTACAGGGCTATATCCATTGGGATTAGGATAAGACCCCGCAAATATTGTTTACTAGTTAACAATATAGCATCATTGATAACAATTATCAACTGGAATAAAGCTGTGGTGAGCACGTGCCAGGGGCATGTCTATACGTTGCACTAAATACATCAAAAAGCCGTTTTGAGCCTTTCCAAAGCCATTCTGATGCAGTAAATACAGCAGTTGCGTGCACATGTCAGGCAGTCCTGACGGCAAACGGGCCAGGCCCGGTATTGCAAACTGGACTAAGCAGAAAATGTCCTTTTCCAGGAGACACTTTCTTCCCAGGAAAACACAACCCTTTTTAACACGCAATGTTCACAATTAAAACTGTCTTTTTCACGTGGACACACCTTTTAAAGAAACAATATCCATGCTACAATGAAAGCGTAAACAAATTAGTTCAAACCATGGATTCACCGCCAAGGAGGCTGGAAGAAATGCTGGCAGGATTGAAGGAGCTTAAGAATTGGGTGACCGGAATAGGGCAGCCGTGGACAGCTTCAGGAGATGAGGACTACCGGAGAATCGAATACACCGTGGAGCGCCATCTGCACACTCCGCAAGCCCGGAATCCGCTTACCTATGTGGAAGAAGCACGTATCAAGACTATTAAATATCATTAATCCCCCCGTGTAAAAGACAGATCCCCTGATCTTACATAAGACCGCCAGAACCGGACGTTGTTCCAGGTTGTGCGGTCTTTTATTTTGCTGTTGTCACATACTAGCGCTATAGGGACTTTAAACACACTTTAAATAGATATGGCACCCTATCATTACTATCTCCGCGCCCACATTCAACGGCCTCCTGTAAGTATGTTATACTAGTCTTAATACGAATCAAGCGAGGTGAAGCCGAATGAAATGGGATGAAATTGCCGAACTGCATCCGGGTCGTTTTGTCTTGGTGGAAGCCATTAAAGCAAGCTCCAATAACCGTCTGCGCCAATTGGAAGACCTCGCGGTTATTCAGGAGTACGACAATCCGCAAATAGCCTGGAACGGGTATAAGCATTTTCACAAATTACATCCAACACGTGAACTGTACGTATTTCATACCAGCCGAAGTGATGTTGAGGTAGTAGAAGAATTCTTCTCAGGAGTACGGCAGCGCACAGGAAGATAAGGCTCCAGCATGGCTTGCCCATCATCTCACTGACCTTAACCTATAATAACCAATCTGTTGTCTTACAGAACGTCAAAGCCGACTTTGCAACGATGCAGATTTACTATTCCAATTAATCACATAACTCGCAAACAGCCCGCAGAAGCATTCCACTTGGAACTCCTGCGGGCTGAGCCTTTTTCAATGGGCGATGCCTGCTTAACCGGGAAACCTAAGTATATACAACAAAAAACCTTCCCTTATCCCATAGGATAAAAGAAGGCTTAAACGCGTCATTTCCGTATGCACGGCAGCTATATTTTCAGCTCCCCAAGCTTGATCAGCTCGACAACCGCTTGCGAACGGCCTTTTACGTTTAATTTTTGCATGACGTTGGAGATGTGGTTACGGACGGTCTTTTCGCTGATGAACAATAAGCCGGCAATATCCCGCGTTGTTTTGTCTTGCACGAGAAGCTCGAATACTTCGCGCTCACGGTGCGTCAACAGAAATTTACTATGATGTTCGTTACCCTTCAATGGTGTCACCCCTCCTTGCCCTGGGTTTGTTTGGTATAACAAGGTAAAGGGATACAGTCAAAACATACTATGTAAGGGATAAGTTAAAGGTGCCGTGTGAGGTCTAAAATAGGCGCCCCAAGCCAAATGAAAAAGAAACGGCCGCACCCTCCTGCCGGGAGGCACCCGTTTCGTGTATACCGGTCCGTCACGCCCTTTCGGTCACGCCGGTTTAGTCCGGTAAAGATGTTGCACCCCCAGTGTAAAATATGGAATGGATTTCATAGCAAGTCTTTTTTTGCGAAGGTGCAGCGGCATTGTGATAAAATAAAAACATCACATTCACACATCCCAGGGAGGCTGCCGGTTCCATGGCCAACATTAAAGAGATTGCCCGGATTGCCGGGGTTTCCGTCACTACGGTATCCCGTGTGCTGAATAATCACCCCTATGTCAGCCCGCAGAAAAGAGCCGCCGTGCTTGCAACCATAGAACAGTTGAACTACACCCGCAATATGAATGCCGTACATCTGATCACCGGCCGGACCGGAGCGATTGGGGTAGTAATTCCGAACATTAATTATTATTATTTCTCCGCCATTTTGGAGGGCCTCGCCCGTGAAGCCTTGCCCGCCAAATACCGGCTCATCCTCTGCCAGACCAGCTACCGCCCGGAAGAGGAACTTCAGGTATTGGACATGCTGCGCAATAAGGAGATTGACGGGGTAGTTATCGTGTCTACTGCCTTGAAGCCGGAAACCATTGAAGCCTACACGGCATATGGACCGGTGGTGACCTGCCAGGACAGCGGGGAGCGCCGCTTCTCGTCCGTGTATTTGGAGCATTACGCCGCTTTTTGGCATGGACTGCAATATTTGAGGAATAAAGGTTACCGCAAAATCGGTTACTTCGAAGGACGGCAGCATGGCAGCAGCAGCGGCCTCAGGCAGAAGGCCTTCGGCGATTTCCATAGGGAGTCCGGAATTCCTCTGCACCCGGAATGGATTATGTTCGACTGTGCGACGGAAGAAGATGGTGCGGCCGCGCTGGACCGGCTGTGGCAAATGGAAGAGCGGCCGGATGCGCTGATTATTGCCGGCGACCATGTCGCAGCCGGTCTGATGATTGCAGCACGGAGCTATAAGATCCGCATTCCTGAGGATTTGGCCATTATCGGGTTCGACAACCAGCCCATCGGCAGACTGCTGGGACTGACTACAATAGACAATCAGCTGTTTGAAATGGGGGCAGCCGCTTTTCGTATTATCCATGATCAGATTAATGAAGACGCTCCTTCACCGGTTTACCGCAAGCTTGATTATCGTCTCATAGAACGAACCACGGTATAAAACCTCCAGCAATGCTGGGGGTTTTTTAAGTTCCCGCTTGGCAGTGAGCTATATCACATTTTTTTGTTGACAGGTATCAGGCACAGCCGTATGATAAACCCAGCATTTATTGATAACGATTATCAATGATAAAGGACAAAAGGGGTGTGTCGCTTGAAGTTTAGTTATGCTGTACCCGCAGGGTTGCTCGCTGCTGCGATTGTGTTTACCGGATGTGCCGCAAATGACAAGGGCGGCAACGCTGCAGCCACGGAGAGTGGAGCGGCAGCTGCAAACGGCGGGACCGTTACGGAAACGCCCGCTGCCGATACGGCTGCGGCAGATTTTACTGCGGCTACCGAGCAATACAGGGCTTATGTAATTGAGCAATGTGATGCGTTTGTAAAGGAGACCGAGCATTTCACAGAAGCGGTCAAAGCAGGCAAACTGGAGGAGGCCCAAGGGCTGTATGCTCCGGCCCGCATGTATTATGAACGAATTGAGCCGATTGCGGAAGCCTTGGGCGATCTGGACCCGAACATCGATGCCCGTGAGAATGACGTAGCTGCTGCGGACTGGCGCGGATTCCACAAGATTGAGAAAGCGCTCTGGCAGGATCAGACTACGAAAGGTATGGCAGAGACTGCCGATCAATTGCTGAAAGACGCCCAGCTGCTGCGCGCCAAAGTAGAGACTGTGGAGATTGATGCCAGCCTGCTTGTTACCGGAGCGGTTGAGCTGCTCAATGAGGTCTCCTCCTCCAAAGTTACCGGTGAAGAAGAACGGTATTCCCATACCGACCTGTATGATTTTGTTGCCAATGTAGAGGGTGCGCAAAAAATCTATGAACTGCTAAAGCCTGAACTGGCTAAAAAGGATGCCGAGCTGGAGAAGACCATCGGCGAACGTTTCGCCGCCCTGCATGCCGAGCTGGCCCCGTTCAAATCCGGGGAAGGGTATGTATCCTACGAGGCGCTGAAAGAAGAAGAAGTCCGCAAGCTGAGCCAGAATCTGGATGCTTTGGCGGAACCTTTGTCCAATATGGGGACGATCCTGGGAGTGTGAGTGGAATGAGCAAGCAAAACAAGCCTATGGATGAACACATCCAGAACGGCTCCCTGCTCGGCAAAAAGCTGAACCGCCGGGATATGCTGCGGCTTACCGGCGCCTCCGGCCTCGGACTGCTGCTGGGCGGCAGCGCGATTGGCGGCATCATGGGAACACGCGAAAATACCCCCAGCTCTGCCGTGGCTTTGGACAACACTGGCGGGGACATCATCCCTTTCCATGGCAGCCATCAGGCCGGCATCCTCACACCGGCTCAGAATTTCCTCGTCTTCGCTGCCTTTGATCTGACTACCGTCAAGCTCCCGGAAGTGCGGAAGCTGCTGGAATCGTGGACAACAGCAGCGGCCTCCCTGACCTCCGGAAAGCTGATCGGCGATGCAAACGACAACCTAAATCTGCCGCCTTCCGATACCGGAGAAGCGGACGGGCTTCAACCTTCCCGCTGTACACTCACGTTCGGGGCCGGGCCTTCGTTGTTTGATGCAAGGTACGGACTGGCGGCGTTGCGCCCGGCCCAGCTTGCAGATCTCCCGCCTTTTGCAGGCGACAGTCTTGACCCCAAGTGGTGCAGGGGAGACCTCTGTGTCCAAGCCTGCGCCGATGACCTGCAGGTGGCGTTCCACGCCATCCGCAATCTCGCCCGGATCGCCCGCGGCATTGCCGTGCTGCGCTGGACTCAGGAAGGTTTTCAACGCACAGGGGCAGCCGATCCCAAAGGTTCTACACCCCGCAACCTCCTGGGCTTCAAGGACGGAACGGGCAATCCTGAGGTGTCGGACAACGCCGAGATGGACCGGGTCGTCTGGAACAGCAGCAGCGACGGTCCTGCCTGGATGGCTGGCGGCACCTATATGGCCGTTCGCCGCGTACGCCTGCGTATCGAGGTCTGGGACCGTTCCTCGCTGAGCGATCAGGAGGCGACCTTCGGCCGCCACCGTAAGACCGGCGCCCCTATCGGGGCAACGGACGAATTCGCCGAGCTGGATCTGAAGGTACAGGATAAGTCCGGCAAACCGCTGGTCCCACCCGATTCACATTCGGCGCTGGCCCATGGTGACGGCACGGTCAAAATGCTGCGCCGCTCCTACTCCTATTCGAGCGGACTGGATCCAGTCACAGGCCAGCTGGATGCCGGCCTGCTGTTCATCAGCTTCCAGCGGGATCTGTTGAAGCAATTCATTGCCACCCAGCAGCGTCTTGCGGCCAGTGACCGTCTGAACGAATATATGGTCCATACCGGCAGCGCAGTGTTCGCCTGCTTCCCCGGTATCCGCGAAGGCGGGTATATCGGACAATCTTTGCTGGGCTAAAAGACATGCTCCCGGACTCGATTCCGGGAGCATGTCTTCTACTATTGACGTGTGATTTCATGAAGGAGGTTGTTCCCGATGTCATTTATCAACTCTCCCTGCCGGCGGGCGCTGCAGGCAGCCGCGCTGGTTATACTGCTGGGGTTGCTGCTGATCTTCCGGCCGGCAGCAGCCGCTGCGGCGGCAGGCTCCGCCGCGTTTGACGAGCTGCTGCCGCCTGTCGGCAGCGCGCTCGTCGAAGCCGGCCAGGGCCGCTGGGAGGCGGCCGCCGCCGATGTGGACACGTTCGCTGCGCTATGGCGCACGGCGAACGAAGGCACGCCGGACCCGGCACTCGCCGGTCCGGCTGCCGCCGTGGACGCCGCGCTTGCCGACGCGGCGGCGGCCCTTGAGGCGGGCGGCGGCAAGCCCGCCTCAACCGCATTGTCCACGCTCGCCCGGGCCGTGGACGCGTACATCACCGCCGCCGCCGGCGAAGGCGGTGACCTCAGCGCCGCCGGGCAGGCTGCGGCGGCTCAGTTGCTCCCCGCCGCGGAGCGTGCGGCGGAGGCGGCGCAGCGCGCCGACTGGACGGCGGCCGCGGAAGCGTACGCCGCCATGGTCAGCGGATGGAAGCCCGCCGAGAGCGCCATCCGCCAGGACAATCCTGCCGTCTACGGCTTGCTGGAGACGAAGATGAGCCTGCTGCGCATCGCGCTGCAGGCCGAGCCGCTCCGCGAAGCGCCGGCACAGGCTGAATCTGCGGCACTGCAGCAGCTGCTGGCAGATTACAGCGCCGGCAAAAACATCGCGGCCGGCAACATCTCCACAGAACCCGCGAGTATTGCCGGGCTGATCAGCTACCTGAACAAGGCAGCGGCTGCCGTCAAGGCGGGAGACAATGCAGGAGCAGCCGGGATCATGGAGCAGTTCATTGTCGCCTGGCCGGCGGCCGAAGGGCAGGTTCAGATCGCTTCGCCGAAGGTCTATAACAGAATCGAGAACGAGAGCGCTGCCGTAGCCGGCTATCTGCTCTCCAATCCTCCAAAACTCGATCAGGCCCAAGCTACGTTGGCCGACATGCTGGCCCAATTGACACCGCTGGCCGGTGAGTCCAGCTATACAGCCTGGGATGCCGCATTAATCCTTCTTCGCGAAGGCCTGGAGGCTATTCTGGTTCTGGCTGCCCTGCTCGCTTATCTGAAGCGCAATAACAGCGTTGCGGCTGGCAGATGGGTCTGGTCAGGGGCCGCAACAGGTCTTATCTTAAGCTTCGTCATGGCCGCCCTGCTGACTTATACCCTCTCGCTGGCCGCAGCCGGGGGAGCCCGTGAGCTGATCGAAGGCATAACGGGTCTTGTAGCCGTTGTGATGATGTTGACGATTGGGCGCTGGCTGCACAGCAAGTCCAATACAGCCTCCTGGAACCGGTATGTCGGCAGACAGGTTGATGGAGCACTCGCTAAAGGAAATCTGTGGTCCGTCTATTTCGTAGCTCTCCTGGCCATCCTGCGGGAGGGGGCCGAAACGACCATCTTTTATGTTGGCATGGCCCCTTCCATCCAGACCTCCCAGCTGCTGCTGGGCATCGGCAGTGCGCTTGTGATCCTTATCATCGTGGGCTACGCCATTATTGCGTTCAGCGCAAAGCTGCCAATCGCCGCTTTTTTCCGTACGGCGACCGTGTTGATTTATTACCTGGTATTCCGCTTTCTGGGCGAAAGCCTTCATTCGCTGCAGGTGGCCGGCAAGCTTTCGGCACATGTGTCGGAAGGCTTGCCTTCGGTCAGCTGGCTGGGATTGTTTCCGACCTGGGAAACCTTGCTGCCCCAGCTTCTGGTGCTGATCTTCATTCTGTGGGGGCTGCTGCGCCGGACACCCAAAACGCCGAGTATCCTTAATTAAGCTTCTGAATACTGATTTTCCAGACTTCATTCCGGCGGCGGCTCACTGAGTACCAATCCGGAATGGAGTCTTTTTTCACTGCACTTTATACATCATAATGCTGGTACATTGGGCTCATTTACGTTTTGACTGCATTTTGTGCATTAGAAACTGTAGAGTTGCCAGAAAAACGGCTATTTTGTAACTGTCCGCTGCAGGAAATACATCAGAATGGACTTTTTAGCCACCAGATGATGATTATACTGCACTAAATACATTAGGACTCTCTTCATCGCAGATAAGGAACGGCAGTTTACCTGTTCCCCGACTTTATGAGATGCTTAACAGAATCCTTTATAATCCAGGTGATGTAATTTGGGAGTTTCGAGGAGCAGAAGGTTTAGCGGTCCGTTTCGGAGAAATTTATCGTCTCGATCTGATCGGTCGCGGGATTGAAGCGAATGGACACAAGAACGCCAAATTCCTTGCCTGTTTTGCTCCGGACCCACAGTTTAAATTTCTCCTCGGAGAGCTTGGGCTGGATGTCCGTACGTCCCACATGCTTATAGTCGAGAATGTCGGCATTGTATTTCTGCTGTGTCACTTTCACGGCTACAGTTCCCCACTTGGCATATTCCGGAGCCGCTGGACTGACTGGCATACTTGCGCCCAGACATAAGCCCAGAACCATCGTCAGCAACGGCACGATCCACATTTTTTTCATGGCAACCACCTTTTCGATGATGAACTTTGGGCTTAGCGTTTCCCCGCGCCAGCGGTTCTATGCCAACAATAGCGAGAGAAATGCTCTTCGCAGACGTTGTATAGAGTGTAAAGGCGCTTTTACAAAACTGATAAGGAGATTTCATTCATGAAGTCTAATGACACTAACTTCGTCCGGCGGCTGCAACGGCAGCATGAGGATGCCCTGGAGTTCATCGTTGAACGCTATCTGCCTCTGATCAAGGGAATCACCCACAACGTGCTCGGCCCGCTGAACAATAGCGGAATCATTGACGAATGTGTAAATGATGTATTCCTCTCCATCTGGAACCATGCGCATAAATTCAAAGGAAAACCGGAGGATTTCCGCAAATGGGCAGCGGCGATTGCCAAATTCAAGGCCATTGATTATTACCGCAAAGCCCGCAGAGACCTTGCAGACGTTACGGATGCTGCGGATGTGCAGGTGGTTATGTCGGCTGAAGACGAGCTGCTTTTACAAGAGGAACGCACGGAACTGCTGGAGCTGATCGATCGGCTGGAGCCGGTGGAGCGGGAGATTTTTATGATGAAATATTTCCTTGGAGCTTCAACGGAGAGTATCTCCGCCAAGCTTGGATTGACCCGAGCGGCTGTAGACAACCGGATCTACCGGGGCAAAAAGAAACTTCAGCAGCAGGCCGTAAACCTACAGATGGGAGAGAGAAGCCTGTGAGAGATCTATATGAACTGTGCAATGAGGTCAACCTTAAAGAAGACGAGCTCCTGGAAATGGACGTTACAGCGTTGGAGAAAGCCAGGCTCAAACAATCGCTCAAGCAAGCCATCCATTCTGCGAAACCACGTTCCTCCTGGAAAAAAAGAGCCTTGGCCGCTGCCATGGTTGGCGCCCTTTCCCTGACGGCGCTTGGACTGACTTTTCCTACCTATGCAAGCAGCCTGCCGGTGATACGCGATATCTTTAAGATGTGGAACGATGGCAGCACGGGACCGGGGGTGTACGACCATTACAAGGAATACTCCACAGCGCTGAATTTGTCCCAGACCAGCAAGGGAATATCCGTAACGATGCAGGATGCCATCTATGACGGCCAAACCGTATCCGTGGCTTTTGCCATCGAGAGCGAGCAGGATTTGGGAGAGAACCCTACAATTCAGGGCAGCCCGGTCCTTGTTGGAGCTACAGCCATGTCCGGCAGCTCGCGTATCACCAAAATCGATGACCATCATTATGTCGGTTTGTATCATGCTACGGGGCTTGCCGGCGATAAAGGAGCTGCTGTGAACGTGGACTGGGAGCTGAATCGAATCATCGTCCATGAGACTTCGAAGGAAATTAAGGGGAGCTGGTCCTTCGAACTCAGCCTCAAGGCTACAGAAGGCAGGACCCAACTCATCGGCCAAAGCACCGAGCAGGCAGGCGTGCGGGTGAACCTGGACAAAATCACTGTGCACCCGATGTCATTCACGGTACATTACAGCCAGCAGGTCGGGCAGGAGCCACGCAGCAAATGGGATGACGCCGAAGTGGTGCTGGACATCACCGACGATCTAGGCAACCATTATACGGGGAAGACCAACGGGGGTACGGGCCAAGACGACTTGACGATGAAGTGGAGCACAACCTTCAGCAGGCTTGATGCCAAGGCTGCCCGCCTCATTGTCACTCCGCGTGTGATCTTGAGAAGTTATTCGGCAGAGAACCATGGCTCGGTGGAGCTGAACGGGAGCGAAGTCAAAGCCGGCCCGCCGCTTGGGAAGTCAGAGGGCAGAACAGAGGAAATTAGGCTAAAGGATCTTGTGATTGATTTGCAGGATTGAGCTTTTATCGTCAAATCACAATATGGGCTGCCCGGTATGTTGGGCGGCTCTTTTTGCGTTTAACCGGCCCAAGCCTGGGGACTGCGAAATTTCCGTGAACCGGCTCTTGCATCCAAGCGGATTTTGCTTTATTCTGAGTATGAAAATAATTTTCTTTATTTATCGCATATTAATAAAAATAATTTCAATAAGAAAACAAAGTCGAGGTGGATGTATGTCTCCCATCCTGCATGCGCTGGAGAAAGAGAAGTCCAAGCTATCCCAACTGGAGCGCAAACTGGCCGAACGGATTCTGGCCTCGCCCGGCGATGTGGTTCATATGGGCATCACCGAGCTGGCTGAGCAATGCAGCATCAGCCCGGCGACCATCACGCGTTTCTGCAAGGTATTTCATTTCAAGGGGTTCCCCGATTTCAAAGTGAAGCTGGCTGCCGAACTGGCGCACAGCGATGCCGCCCCGCAGGACGGCAATTCCTCCTATCAGGATATTGTCGCCGGGAACCCGCTGTCAGTGATTGTTGAGGCCATGCAGGCGAATCATCTGGCCTCTATCCGGGATACCACATCCCTCCTTAACATTGAACGCCTGCAGGCTGTTATCAGTTTATTGTGTAGCGCCCGGCGGGTGGATCTTTACGGGATGGCGACTTCTTCAATTGTGGCTCAGGATTTCTACCAGAAGCTGGTCCGCATTGGCGTGAACTGTACGGCTTTTGCCGATTCCCATATGCAGATTACTTCCGCGTCCTCGCTCGCAGCAGGCGATGTTGCGTTCGCTATCTCGTATTCGGGGGAAACGCCGGAGACAATCGATGCTTTGACCTGTGCCGGAGCAAGCGGAGCCAGTACGATCTCACTGACTTCTTACGGCAGCAGCACTCTTGCTACACTGGCCGAGTTCCCGCTCTTCTCCTCCTCATTGGAGCAGGGCATGCGGCGTGGCGACATGGCTTCACGGATCGCCCAGCTGCATATCATTGATATCTTGTTCACGGGTATGGTCAGCTCAAAGTTTGGAGATTTTATTCCCAAGCTCGAGCATTCTTATCTTAATGTTCAACAATACAGGCATAAACGGGGAGGTTCAATGCAATGAATATTCTAAAGTTCCACAGTGATGAGGATTTCGTACAAACCGGTGCCAATCTGATTGCCAGTCTGCTTCAAAGCAACCCAAAGGCCGTGCTCGGTCTGGCCACCGGCAGTTCTCCGGTTGGCGTCTATGCTAGACTGGTGGAAATGTATAACAAGGGCCTGGTCAGCTTCGCCAAAGCCTCTTCCTATAATCTCGATGAATACGTCGGCCTGCCGGTGGATCATCCGCAGAGCTACCGCAGCTTCATGAACGGGCATTTGTTCAACCATGTCGACATCGATCCTGCCCGGACGCATGTGCCGAACGGCAATGCTGCCGATCTTGCTGCAGAGTGCCTGGCTTACGACCAGATGCTGGAGAATAACGGACCGGTGGATCTGCAGATTCTCGGCATTGGCAGCAATGGCCATATCGGCTTCAATGAGCCGGATGCCAGCCTTAGCAGCGGCACCCATGTCGTGGATTTGCTGGATGAGACACGGGAAGCCAATGCCAGATTCTTCGAGAAGCTGGATGATGTTCCCCGGCAAGCCGTGACCATGGGCATTGGCGGCATTCTTAAGGCGAAACAAATCGTGCTGCTCGTGCGCGGGCAAGAGAAAGCCGAAGCGGTCCGCAATGCCGTGGAAGGGCCGATAACCACACAATGTCCGGCTTCGCTGCTGCAAAGCCATCCGAACGTGGTTGTACTGCTGGATGAAGGAGCAGGCCAATGGCTCAAATAATCCAGGAAACCGGGAAGCTGTTATTCGGTCAAGTGCTTACTCCAGACGGCTTGATCGCCAAAGGTGTCATCGCTGTATCGGAAGAACAAATTCATTATGCCGGTGAGTCAGACTGGCTGCCGGAAGTCTATGCTCACTGGCCGGCCAGCGACCAGGACACTGAAACTCTGCTCCTTCCCGGGTTCGTCGATGTCCATGTTCACGGCGGAGCGGGTCATGATTTCATGTATGCCGATAAGGAAGCTCTCACTGAAATCACCAGATTTCACAGCACTCAAGGCACGACTACGATGCTCGCGACGACTATGACGGCGAATAAAGCCGGCATCGATCAGGCGCTGCATGAAATCCATAACTTCCGCTCATCCCCCATGCCTTACGCTCAGCTTGCCGGGGTACATCTGGAGGGTCCGTTCATCAGTCCGAAATGGTCGGGAGCCCAGAATCCCGAGCATATTGTTCCGGCCAATATCGGATGGCTGGAGGAATGGGAAAGTGTTTATCCCGGCCTGATCCGCCAGGTCACCCTGGCACCGGAGTGTGAAGGAGCCCTTGCCGCCATCCAGTGGCTGCGCAGACACCGCATCACTGCCGCACTCGGACATACAAATGCCTCATATGAAGAAGTCATTGCAGCTGCGGACGCCGGTCTGAATCAAGCCGTGCATATGTTCAATGCCATGACCCCCCTTCATCACCGCAAGCCGGGCGCGGCTGGGGGCGTGCTGTCCGATCCGCGTATCCGCGCGGAGATTATTGCCGATGGCATTCATGTCCATCCCGCAGCCATTTCCCTTCTGGCCCGGCTCAAGCAGCACCATAATCTGCTGCTGATTACAGATGCAATGTCAGCAACCGGGCTCAGCGACGGCGAATACTTCATCGGCGATCTGCCGGTGATTGTCCGGGAAGGAATTGCGACACTCAAGGAGAACCCCGAAGCACTGGCAGGCAGCACGCTTACTATGATTCGCGGCTTTCGTTACCTGGTGCAGGAGGTAGGCCTTACATTAGAAGATGCCTCACGCGCTGCCAGCTTCACCCCGGCTCTTTCTCTCGGCATGGAGCGGAGCATCGGCACCCTTGAAGCCGGTAAACGCGGTGATATCCTCAGACTGGATGCAAATCTCGGGCTGCTGGGTGTTTGGATAAATGGCCGAAGCCTGGATTGAGCTTATTAAATTGTAAAAAACGCAGCAATCCCTGCCATTTCGGCTGAAAGGATTGCTGCGTTTGCTTTTACCATTGGAAATACTTCCTGTTTATCGGCCCCGTGTCGGAAAAATCCGCTCCACCATGGTCCCGAATTCATTGGCAAAACCCCTAATTGGGTGTCCTGCCCGGGTCTCTTCGGCAAACATACCCACACGATCCACAAATTCAGGATTAGCCGATACATAGACCGTATCGATATTTGGAGCCTGCTTTTTAATTTCAGAAGAAACTCTGTCCTTAATCTCGCGGGTTACCGTCTCTGTTCCGGCATTTGTGGTGTTGCCCAAGCCGGCACCACGGTTTCTAATTCCTGTATCGAGCCCGTCATCTATTCCTGTATCTGCTGCATCATTGCGCAGGCCTCTTCCCAGACCCATATCAACATCACGCTTCATTCCACGATTATCCATCATGTCCGTACCGTTCGTGTTTGTGTCCGCAGTACCTCTCATACCTTGGCCTGTACCGCCCATGGCACCACCAGGGCCCGCCATAGAGCCGTTCGTGCCGTTCATGGTAGCACCTGTACCATTCATCGCTCCGTCCGTACCCGGCATTGTTCTGCCTGTACCCGGCATTGTATTTCTGGCATTGTATTGTGTGTTGCCTCTGGTATGTGTACCTCCTGCAGCTTCATCCAGAGTGACTGCCACATAGGCGCTTCTTCCGGCCACCAACACATTGGCTGAACGGATATCCGCCATCGCTGCAATCCGTTCAGACAGCTCCTCGCTCATCTCCATGTTATCCATGGAATGGGCGCGATTCACGGAATTCACGCTCAAGCGTCCGTCCTGGGCTCCACGGGTATTTTTTGTGGTTACTTCCCCGGCCGTATTGTTTGTTCCGCACCCTGTAATGCTTACCACGCCGGCAAGCAGCGCGGCAGAGACTGACATGCTGATCCTGGAACGCAACATGAATTCATCCTCCATCTCATAAGTTGTATGTTGTGCATTGTAACAATCGTTAGGATAGCCTGCTTCGGAACAAGCTATCCTGAAAGGATTTGGCATACTGCTCTTTAACCGTCACCTGCCGGGGTGCAGCGGCGTATCTTATAAACAGTAAGCATATCTTTGGCCAAAGCCGGTGTTGCTCGTCAAAAGTCAGGAGGGGTGAGCATGAGGGTTCTATTCACATTTTACGTACCCAGTGGCGGGGTGGAAACGCTGAACAGACTGCGATGTGAGAGTCTGCAGAGCAGCGGCATTGAATGCCATGTGCTGTATCTGAGGCCCGGTACAGGCGCGCAGGCCTGCACCAGCTTCCCGGTATTTATCACCTCCTTGGATACAGAAATCAAGGGGATTCTGGATACGCATCATTATGATGCCATTATTGTAACGTCCGATTTTTTACTGCTGGAACGTCTTCGCCGTCTGGGTTATGACGGAGTTCTGATTTATGAATCCCAAGGACTTGGCAAACGGAGTGATGCCGAGCTGATCATCCGGGAAGCAGTGCCTTATCTGCAAGCCTACTGCAATGCGGTACTGATTCCGCCTACGACGCATTTGCTGGAGCTGTTTATATCCATATGCCCCTGGCTGCACCGTTATATTATCCCTAATATTGTCGATGTCCAGTCCTTCCGCCCTATCCCGGGAGAAGCCCCGCATGACCCCGTCATTGCCTGGGTAGGGCGGCTGGAGAGCAACAAAAATTGGCGGGAATACCTGCAAATCGCCCGGCAGATCCGCCGCAGCAAGCCTGATTTGCATCTTTGGATGTTCCACGACCCTGATCTGGCAACCGAGGAGGAAAGGGAAGCCTTCGATATCGAACTGCATGCCAGCAAGCAAAACGACCGGCTGAATGTATTCACGAATATCCCGAATGCGCAAATGCCGGTATATTATTCCTCTATTGCCGCTTCAGGCGGCTTCCTGCTATCCACCTCGATCACGGAGGGTTTCGGATATGCTGTGGCGGAAGCGATCTGCTGCGGCTGCCCTGTGCTCAGTACCGATTCCGATGGCGTACGCTCCTTTATTGTTCATAACGCCTCCGGCAAATTCTACCCGCTCGGCAATATTGAAGCCGCTGCCGCGGAAGGCCTTGAGCTAATGGATAATCTCCCGCTCCGCCAAACGATTCAGACACAGGGAAGAGCACATATGGAGGCCAGCTTCGGTGCGGAGCGGTACGCCCATTCCTTCCGGGAAATGCTGAACTCGTTTGCTATTTTTTAAACGGGAAAAGAACCCTCAAGCCACTGAAGTTCCGCGTGGTATTGAAGGTTCTTTTTTTGTTCGCCAGGCAGTCATTAGGATCTGGACATAATTTCAAACAGCTCAGCCTGAAAGATTTCCATACTTTTTGCCCAGGTAAAAGACATGGAATCTTCCTCCCCTCTACGGGCAAGGCGCAGGCGCAGGTCCTTCTGCGCAATCAACGTGATGATATCGAGCGCCAGCCGGTCCTCGTACCGGTAGGACATCAGACAATTATGCCCATGTCTGCCATACTCCATATTGCCGCCTGAATAGACTGTGACCAGTGCCGCTCCGCAGCGCATGGCCTCCAGTCCCGGCAATGATCCGCTGTCACTTGTGCTGGAGCTAACAAAAATATTGCTTTCATTATAATGAAAGCAGAGCTCTGCATCGTCGGCAGGCGTCCGCAGATGATATCGAGGATTCGCAACTAGCTGCTGGAGTTCCGGGGACCCGGCATACTCACCTGGAGGTACGATCAGATACAGCTCTACTCCGGGATAGATATCCTTCACCAAATTTAACTGCTGCAGGAGATATTCCTGTTCCCGGTGGCCTGAGAATCCCCCTTCCGGCTTGCGGAGAATAGCGGAGATCACCAGTCTGCGTTCCGTCTGATCCCGGACATGCAGATTGCGAAAGTCGGGGTTCAGGCCGATCGGCACGATAGTCCCCTTGATACCGTGATTGATCCGGATAATCTCCTGCTGCCAGCGAGACAACACAAGCAGATTCTGAGTCATGTGATATGAGGCAAAAGACTGGTTGTTATCAGGGAGAAAAATCGGTTCATAACAGAGCGCCAGCCGGATATGAACCCCTTTGCCCATATGGCTGGCCTTGTGTGAAACGGACACGGTTGTATAGTAATTGGATACAATTACGTCGGCATAGGGAAAATCACTCTCCGTCAGCACACCCGTCTCCGCATAGACAACCTTGCACCTCATCGGATATTCCACAACCCCATCACCCGGCATAAGAATAACGACGTCATGACCGTTCTCGGCCAGGCGGTTGGCCAGCTCTGCCAGCATTCGCTGCGCGCCTCCCCTGGAGAGTGTCAGAACCGGAAAGGTAATTTTCATCCGCCTCTCTCCTTCCGCAAAAGACGTGAGAGAATCTCGCGGTGTTTGGCTTGAACCCCTTTAATTTCTTGTGTCTGCGCCTCCTTATGAACGACAGAACCCATCTCCTTATGCACCCGGTAGTCCAGCAAGGGCTCTTCTATATACGACCATTCATAGTGCGGCAAAATACGCAGCCACAGGTCATAGTCCTGAGTATACAGAAAGGATTCGTTAAACAACCCCACTTTCCGGAAAATATCCATATGCAACAGGACGGAACTTCCGTTTACCGGACATCCCGTCATCATCGTCTCTACCAGCTCACCTTTATTATATATAGGCATCCGGACCGGCTCGGAGATACGAGTCCCCAGTTCATTGATGTAATAATAACCGGTATGGTTAAACAACGTTCCGGTATGCTGCAGCCTCTCCATCTGCCGTGCGATTTTGTGCGGATGGAACAGATCATCGGCACTTAACCAGGCAAAATAGGTGCCGCTCGCCCGCTCTATACCACGGTTCAGAGCGGAGGCGGTGCCGCCATTGGATTTGGGAATATAAATAATTTTTTCTTTGAAGGATTCCAGCTTCTCCTTCTCCCGCGTAGAGCCGTCGTCAACGACAATGATCTCCAGGCAGGGATAAGTCTGATCTAACGCGCTTTGTACAGCCCGATCCACATAGGGGCAATTATAAAATGGGATGACTATAGATACTTTAGGCTCTTTGTTCATGCGCTCACCTCCTTCATCCCGAGGTTCTGTGCCTATATGGTTTTGCAGGCGAGCAGGGCATCCAGCGGAGCGTGATCGTCGCCAAATGCTTTACGAAATGACGGATTCCCCGCATGGTGATAGCCCTTCAGCACCGTTACAGCATAACCCAGCTTCAGAAAATCCTCCGGCTCCCAGCCGCTGTGATGCTTTTGATATTGCTCCCCCTGCAAATGAAAATGATCGATGTCTTCCTGGGGGAAAAACCCCCGCGGAGTGAACACCACCACTCGGCACGTTGCAATCTGTTCTGCCATGCCGAGCAGCCTTTTACCTTGTTCCATTGAAAAATGCTCCAGGGAATCAATAAAGGTTACGGCGGAAAAGGTCCCCGGTAAAAACAGCCGAGCCATATCAGAGGCATCCGCATTCACCGGAATGATATGCGGTGAAGTATACCTGCGGTGCAGCAGATAAGGGCGGTGAATATCGAGTCCCAGCACCACGGATGCCCCGTACTTTTCGAGCAAGACCCCTGTACCGCTCCCGATATCCAGAATACTCTCCGAGAATTTCAGCTGTTCCAGCAGCACGGGCAGAAAGTCAATCACTTCAATCTCCCGGTACATCCTCTTCCCCCCTTATGGTGGTCCGCAGGCCCGGACTGTCAGCCTCCCATGGAGGAGATCAAGCCCCGGAGCAGTCCATGGTAGCGGGCGTTGGTTGCCGCAGCTTCAGCCATTATAGTGTCATAATGCTTGATCGTTCCCATTCCTTCATGCTGCCGGTAAGCCGTCAACGATTGATTCAGCATAACCGGCGCATAACCGTTCAGGATAGCCCGGAACCACAGGTCATAATCATGGGTGTAAGGCAAAGCCTCATCAAAAAGTCCAATGGCTCCGAACACTTCCTTCTTAAACATTACCGTGCAGCCGTTGATCGGATTCCCTTGCAGAAAACAGCGTAAATACTCCAGGTGATTGGGAAAAAGAGCTGCGGCGTTCTGCTGAATCAACTGGGAAGATCCGTTAATATAATTGAAATTCGTATAGGAAATGAGCAGGCGGTTCTCTTCCATGAACGAAACCTGATTGTTGATTTTGTCATAATAGAACATATCATCGGAGCTGAGCCAGGCAACGTAATCCCCCGTAGCATGACGAATGCCGTGATTCAGCGCCGTAGCCGTCCCGCCATTGGCTTTGCCCAAATAATGAATCCGGGACAGATAAGGCATGAGACGATCCCTATGTTGGGTTGAGCCGTCATCCACTACAATGATCTCATAGGGCTTCCACGATTGGGAGAATACGCTTTGCAGCGCCTGCTCAATATAAGGACAATTATAAAAAGGAATGACTACCGATACTTTGGGTTTCAATATCATCTCTCCTCTCCGTTCGCCCGGGTGTACTCCAGAATATCTGCCAGCGACTGCCCGAGCCCGATGCCCGGGGCCCAGCCGAGCACAGTGGCGCTAACTTCCGGTATTTCCAGGTCCTCAGGCTGGCCAGAACCATCCGCTGCCGGCTGTTGATGCGGCAGTTGAGCGCGGGCCGACGGTTGTGCCGATTCCGCAGGCCTTTGGGTTTCGGGCCCCCAATCAACCTCTACCTTTACCGTTGAACGCTCCACCATCTGCTCCGTGATCTCTCCAAGCTGGCGGGGAGTGCCGGAATCAATGCTATAGACAGTCCCGAGCTCACCGCTTTGCAGGATATATTCGTAAGCCCGTACTGCGTCTCTCACATCCAGGAAATCACGTTTGGCATACCGGGAAGACAGTTTAAACGGTGGTGAAGGCAGACCTGCTTCACTACGGACAATATGCCGGGCGAGCAAGGAGCAGAAGCCGGTGGAAGGGCCGGGACCAATCAGATTGCAAGGTTCCGCCAGCAGGATAGGCTGCTTGAACAAGGTTCCCCAGGCAAGTGCCGCCAGCTCTTCCATGGTCTTACTGAGACTGTAAGGATGAGGAGGCCCTTCCGCCAGGCCCGGTCTGTATTTCAGGCGGGAGCCGGCGACCAGAATACGGCTGGACGGGAAGCTCCGCATGGCCTCCAGCAAATACAAGGTAGCCATGACATTCGTCTCCATATAGAGCATGGGGTCCTTCCAGGATTCCGGAACCGAGTTGCGTCCCGCGAGATGGAGCACCTCCTCCGGAGCCGTATCCGCAATCATGGTGGCGACAGCCTGCCGGTCACTCAGATCACAGACGTACACCTTAACTCCTTCCGGGAACAGGTCTGATTCAGCAGAGGCTGAGCCGGAACATGCTCCGGACGCTGCCCCCGGCCTGCGGCGCAGCACCGCAGTAACCTCGGCACCGGCAGCTGAGAAATAATCGACGGCATGCCGTCCGGTAAAACCGCCCGCTCCGGTAATCAGCAGTCTCTGCCCTTTCATGAGGCCACTCCCGGCCGCTTCATCCAGTCGGCAAGCTCCGCCAGCATAACAGCATAGGACGGGAGATCAAATACAACATCCGCCCTTGTGCTCACAAGTGTCCGGTCCTGAACAGGCTCATCTTCCGGGACAATCTCCACATCCGTTTTGTCAAAAGCACTCTGCATCTGCCGGAGCAGCTCATATTTGCTTACCGGAGACGGGTGAGCCAGATGAACCAGGCCCGACAGCTTGGAATCCAGCAGTGAATCCACGGCTTTGGCCAATTCAAGGGTCGTGACCCCGTTCCACATTACGCGGCGGTACCCGGATACCCGCCCCGTTTGGCCCAGGAACCATTCCATCAGCCCGATGCCCCCGGCGCGGATTTCCGGCCCGATAATGGAGGTGCGGATCGTCAGATGACCGGACTCGCGTACCTCTCCCAGACTTTTGGTAATGGCATATACGGAGGTACCATCAGGCACATCGTCTTCGGTATAACCGCCGCGTGTCCCTTCGAACACGCAGTCGGTACTGATGTGGATCAGCCGGGCATGAACGGCATCTGCTGCCCGCCGCAGCCGGTGGGGCAGGAACCCGTTGACATGGTAGGCTCCTATTTTGTCCCGTTCTGCAAATTGATTCAGCACGCCCATCGCATTGATGATGCAGTGGGGAGCCACGATATCCACCAGCTTCTCCACGCCGGCAATATCGTCGGCATCTACATACAATCCGCCGAGATCATGCTTATCCCGGGTTGTATGGAAGACGTGATGCTTGCCTTGGCGGCGGAAATAATCCGCCAGCATATGACCCGCCATACCGTTTCCGCCGAGGATAAGCAGCTTCATTGCAGAAAACCTCCCTGAATCAGAATCTCTTTAATCTCATGGCGGTTCATCAGGTTAGTCTCCGAACTGAAGCTGTTAAAGGAGACATGCGGATACCCTTTGTAGTGCTCCTTCAGCTCCGGCATATCCAGGGTAGGAAGGATGACCAGATACTGCTCATCGTAGACCACCGTCGTCAGGCTTTCAAAGTCGCTCATCAGAATTTCATGGATTTTCTCTCCAGGCCGGATTCCCGTTTCTATAATGCTGACACTCGTGACCCCGGAGTCTTCGATCAACACTTCGGCCAAGTCAATGATCCGGCAGGTAGGCATAGTCATGACAAAAATCTCACCGCCAAGACTGACCTCCGACGCTTTAAACAGCAGTGTTATCGCATCGCGCAGGGTAAAAAAGAACCGGGTCATGTTCATATCGGTAATACGCACCTGGCCCTTTTCCTTGATCTGCTTCATGAATAAATGAACCACACTGCCATTCGTGCCGAGAACATTGCCGCCACGCACAGTCACAAACCGGGTTCCCGACCCCAGCAGATTGGCATATACGAACAACTTCTCGCCGATGGCTTTGGTCATGCCGTAGAAGTTGGACGGATTGGCGGCTTTATCGGTAGAGATGTAAATGGCCTTCTCCACATTATTGGCGACCGCTGCCTCAATAACATTCTGGGTGCCGACGACATTGGTCTTCAGTGCTTCGTAAGGCTGGTCTTCACACACGGGCACATGCTTAAGCGCCGCCAGATGGAAGACGAAATCCACGCCCCGGCAGGCCAAGACCAGTGCATCCTTATCACGGATATCGCCAATGATGAAGGTTAGGCGGCTGTCCTCGAATTCGCGGCTCATCGCCACCTGGGCCGACTCGCTGCGGGAAAAGATAATGATTTCTTTGGGATTCTGCGGGAGAAGCTGCCTGATCAGCTCATGCCCCCAGGAACCGGTGCCGCCTGTGACCATAATCCGTTTATTATTGAACATGCAGATTCCCTCCAAGCAATAATTTGGCTACCTTGACCGAGACGTCCGGTGTCAAATACCCCTCCGGCGCCTCCCAGCTGCGGCTCATTGCCGTCATGAGCTTAACGCAGCGCAATATATGATGCTGATCCACGCCGGAGACCACGTTGCTGCCGCAATCCACAGTCTCCGGACGTTCGGTTGTGCGGCGGATCGTCACGGTAGGGACACCCATCAGACAACATTCCTCTTGAACGGTGCCGCTGTCGGTAATCGCACACCAGGCGTGCTGTTCCAGATAGACAAAATCAAAAAATCCAAACGGCTCATGAAATTCAACGAGAGGGTGCATCGTAAGCGGAAACTGCTCCGTCAATCTGGAGCGGGTACGGGGATGGATGCTGCAAATCAGGCGGATCCCAAAATGCTCAGCCACGGCGTTCAGGCCCGACATAATCTGTATCAGCGCTTCAGGATCATCCACATTCTCGGCCCGGTGCGCAGTGACCAGGAAATATTCGCCCGCCGTAAGCTGGAGCCGTTCCAGGATATCACTGGCTTCAATATGCTGCTTGTAATGAGACAAGACCTCATGAATCGGGTTGCCCGTAAGGACAATACGTGCGCTTGGAAAACCTTCACTCAGCAGATGCCGTTTGCTCTGCTGTGTATAGGGCATATTTATGGTCGAGACCGCATCGATGACACGGCGGTTTTTCTCCTCCGGCACTTTGAGGTCAAAGCAGCGGTTGCCCGCCTCCATATGCACGACCGGAATCCCCATCCGCTCGGCCAGAATCGCACAGAGCGCACTGTTCGTATCGCCCAGCAGCAGAATCCGGTCCGGCTGCTCCTTCAGCAGGATTGGCTCCAGCCCGCCGAACATCGCGGCCAGCTGTCCGCCAAGACCTGCCTGCTTATCCTGCAGTACATAGTCCGGTGCCCGCAGCCCAAGCTCGGCAAAGAAAATCCCGCTGAGACTGGCGGTGAAATTCTGCCCGGTGTGCACCAGTACATGACGTTCTGCATGTTTGTCGAGAAGCGGAATAATCACACTGAGGCGGATGATTTCAGGCCGTGTGCCCAAAATCGTCATGATCTTCATGAATTCACTCCCCTGCCTTCTTTGAAATAGGTGGCGGAAGTCATCCACCTCAAATAACGGTAGTAGAGAACGGGGATTTAGCGGGAAAAACTCCCTCTAAATCAGTCCAATACATTAACATTGTGAGATTAACAGGAATAATTCCCACTATTCTTGCTTCATTCCGCTAAAAACGGGCTTTCTTCGGCAATTAGTGGGCAAAATTCCTGCTAACGGGCTGAAAGGAGCCCAAAACCCTAAATTAGTGGGTGAAAATCCCTTTATCGCGGCGGCGAATGATTCCCTTGGCTCGCTCCCGGTAAGGAGCATGGTGTAAAGACGGTGTCGAATGAGTCTCGACTGCGGTGAGCAATCCGGCGCGTGCAACGTCAGCGTCAGCGTCAGCGGGCAGCGTCAGCGGGCAGCGTCAGCGGGCAGCGTCAGCGGGCAGCGTCAGCGGGCAGCGTCAGCGGGCAGCGTCAGCGGGCAGCGTCAGCGGGCAGCGTCAGCGGGCAGCGCGAGCAAGCGCCGCCGCGTGGCCGCCGGCGCTATCCCGCCTTGCGGCGGCGGCCGGAGCGCCGCGCCGCGCTCCGTCGCTTGCCGGCGGTGCTCCGCCGCCGCGCCGTCCGGGCCCGCCGCTTCAGCTCAGCGCGGCGGCGGCCTTTGGCGCGGCGCAGCCGGCCGCGCCGGAGCTTGCCGCGCCGGAGCCGGGCGGCGCGGCGTGGCAGGCCCTTGCGGCGCGGCGCGGCCGCCGCTTCAGGCTCGCCCGGGGCTTCGCCACCGGGCGGAAGCTCCACCGCCGGTGCGGCCTGCGGCTCCGGCGGCGCAGTGCAGAAGCGGAGGTTCCACCTCTCCGCATACCCTTGCAGGCGCACGCGATAGGCTGCCGGCCCATAGGCGGCAACCACACGCTCCCGCGCCTGGCTGCCTATGGCGGCCGCAAGCTCCGGATTCGCCAGCAGCATGCCCACCTTACCGGCCAGGCCGTCGATGTCGTCGGCCGCAACCAGGTAATCCGCACAACCTGCCGCGTGCAGGATTTCACGCAGTCCGCCGGAGCTGTAGGCAACTACCGGCTTTCCAAAAGCCAGCCCTTCCAGAGCCGTCATCCCGAAGCCTTCCCGGATGAGGCTGGGTACGACCAGCACATCCATGGCACAATATGCGGCGGGAAGACTTTCTTCGTACCCGATAAATTTAAAGTGCGGGTTAAGGCCTTCCAGCTTTACTTTGCGCACACAACGTTCGTAATAGCTTTTGTCACCCGGTGTACCGATGACCATGAACCTTGCTTCCGGATGAACAGCCGCTACCAGCACCGCCATTTTCACGAAATGCTCAAGTCCCTTTTCCTTATTGATAAAGGAGGAGATATACCCGACCAGCTTCTCACCGGGCCGAATCTGCAGTTCGCGGCGCCGCTCACCCCGCAGCTTGCTCCAGGCTTCCAGCATGATATCGGCATCATTCCAGGAAGGAGGCAGATGTGTCACCTTGCTCTGCCGGATATCCTCCGGGAAACAGGATGCAGCCGTATGCGAGATTACCAGGATCTCATCGCTGTTGCGGTGAATGATGTCTACACTGATCGGTGTATGCTCGTTGTCAGTAATCGTCTCGGAGATTTTCCAGACCACCGGAATGCCCAGCGATTTGGCTGCTATGGCCGGCAGGACATGGACGCAGGTGCTGGTAATAATGAATGCCGGGCGAAGAACAGCCAGCCACTCGCTCAACTCCCGGTTCTCCTTGCTGTCCTGGAATTTGCGGATATCGGCTTCCAGTCCCGCATACGGTGTATACATCCCGTATACCAGCGGAATCGACATCAGATGCACATCTATGCCGGAGAGTCTGGCCTTGCGTGTCAGCTTGCCGTCCTGGGGGGCGACGAGAATACAATTGAAATAGGGGGAGAGCTCCCGGCAAAAGAACAGCAGCAGCTTCTCCGCTCCCGTAATGCTCCGTACATTGGAAACGTGGGAAAAGAGGACGATGGTTGCTTTGTCGGTCATGGCGTATTGGCGCTCCCGGATAAGGGGCTTGGAGCAGCCATTCACCTCCCTGAAAGTTATTCCGCAGCACTCCCGCATGGAGAGCAGGCAGACGCCAAATCCGGTACTTCAGTATATAGAAGGGATACGGATGCCGGCACGACATCTGTCCCCCGGGTTAATGCACAATTCCAGTACTGCTTCAACTAAAGGGTCCCGGTCAGCGGTAAATAATGTTCAGCATCTGATCCAGCCGTTTGGTGTAGGTATGATCCTTCAGTGTCCGTTCAAAGGCACGCAGAACCATGGAGCGGCGTTCTTCTTCATGGGTTAGGTAATAACGGATCTTCTCCATCAATTCCTGCGGGCTTGCGAATGTATCTATTTCTTCGCCCACTTTATAAAAAGAGCCCAAGTCATCCCTGGCATCACTCAGCTGCAGCGTGCCGCTGGCGGCGATTTCAAAGGTACGCGGATTCGGCGAAGCTGCCGGAATCATCAGCGTGTTGTTATTGACCACCTCGTCGATGTGGGAGCGGTGAAGATTAATGACTATTTTGGAGCCACTGTAGGTCATTGCCGTCTCCACAGGGGACATCCATTTGCCGATCTCGATACGCTCTCCGTACAGCGGAGCCTCCGGCAGGCGGTCCCACCAGATTCCGTTGATGACCGTATTGTAGGTCATCAGGTCCGGCATAATTTCCCGGAAGAACGTCACACGGTTCCAATAGGCGGAACCGATGAAGCTGATATCCCGCTGCACGGCCGAACGGGTAATGGTTGGCTGATAATGCTCACGATGGGCGGCAAAGGGCAAATAATGTACCTCAGGGCAGCCCATTCCCCGGTAGAAATCCAGACAGTTTCGCTCAAGCGTAAAGACATAATCGTAATGCGCGACGATTTTTGCCGTGAAATCGGTATAATACGGATCATCTGTAAGCCAAATTGCTGTCCGGATTCCCAATCCGCGCAGCAACGAGATCTGTTCCAGCTCCAGATCCATGCCGTCCAGCACCAGAACCAGATCCGGGCGCTGCGTTGCCGCCAGCTCCATCAGATTTTGCCGGACATCGGTAATCGTGACCTGAGCCGTTAATTTCTGCAAAGCCGCGAGAACCGCATCATCCAGCGGAGAATACGGATAACCTTTGCCGGAAGCTACGTACATGACATGAATATTGCGTATCGGCGGCACTTCTTCGGGACGTGCATTCATCGCCGCAAGACGGCCCCGCAGATACCCTTCATCGTAGCCCCCCTTGAATCCGCTCAAGCGGCCCCGCAGTTTTTCTTCTTCTGCAGGCGTCAGAGGCAGCGGCGGGGCTGGCAATATAAATTCAGTGTTGTTCATAAATAATCGCTCCTTTATCCCATAAGAAATTGGTTAGACCTGTGCGCCAATGATATTCAGCAGATGGGGAAGACGCGCCGTAAACGTATGATGGCGCAAAGTGGTATGCAGGCCGCGTACAGCATACAGGCGGCGTTCCTTCTCATGCTTGAGGTAATAATCCATTTTCTGCTGTAATTCTTCAGCAGAGCCAAAAGTATCCAGATCGTATCCGGGACGATAGAAATTGCCCAAATCCTCACGGACATCGGTGAGCTGCATCGTGCCGCAAGCGCTGATCTCATAGGTCCGGGGATTAATGGAGCGTGAAGGAAGTGCAAATGAATTGCGGTTGTCCTGACCCGCCCCCCACGGACGGTGAATGTTAATAACAAGCTTCGCACCACTGTAATAATTCGCAGTTTCTTCCGGCGGGATAAAGCCGTTTTTGATAAAAGGGGACAGCTGTTCATAAGCTGACAGACGTTCCCAGAAGCCTCCGGCAATAAGCACCTTCTTCCCCTGCAGAAAGGGAGCCAGCTTGTCGAACAGCTCCGTCCGGTTATAGAAGGCATTGCCGATAAATACAATATCGTATTGGTATTGCGGGCCGGTGCGCCGCGGATGGAACATCGCCGGGTTCACGCACAGCGGCAGATAATGAACGGATTCTACGCCAAGCGCACGGTAGAATTCCACGCACCCCAGCTCGTGGGTGAACACATGATTGTAATGGCTGCATATCGTAGAGGTGTCCTCTGTAAAGTAAGGGTCATCCACAAACCAGATGGCCGTTGTGATCCCCAGCCTGCGGATCTCATCCACCTGTTCCAGATGATTGCCCGGGAACGTATGCAGGCCGTTCATTACCAGCACGGCCTGTGGCTTCTCCCGGGCCGCAGTTTCCAGCATGGTTTCAGGAGTACTGAACACCAGTTCACTGATCAGCTGACCCAGCGCCTCTGCAACGCCCGTATCAATCGCTTCAAATCCTTGGGGAACATACATCAGCTTGAACGGGCGGCATACCCCCACCACTGGAGGATTCAAGCGCTGCACAGCTTCGCACATCCCTAGATGGTAACCATCCTTGTATCCGTCACGGTACTCCCGTGGACGTGCTTTTCTCTTCTTTGCTCTCACGGCTTTCACCCTGCCCCGTTGTATTCTCAAGACAGTAGTACTATATGCGGAGTCAGCACCCGCCTCATGGACATCTGTCTGTAGCCGCAGGAAATTGGCAGATGCCCCCTGTCTTTCGCCCGGCCGGCCCGAACCTTTGCCGAATGTATCCACTTAGAGAAGCTGTTATACTTGAAGCAGCTATTCTAATCGGCAAGGAGGACCACCATGAATAACCCCATGTTGTATATGCGCCATGTAGAGCTGCTCCGTGATCAGGTTCCTTCCTTCGAGGCCTATCCCTTCGTACTCCCTGCGGTACGCAATCTGGAGCGCCTGGTATTTACGAAACCGGTTACCTTTCTGGTAGGCGAGAATGGGACAGGAAAGTCAACCCTGCTGGAAGGCATAGCGGCAGCCTGGGGCTTCAACCCCGAAGGGGGAACCCTTAACTTCTCTTTCAACACCCGTTCCTCCCACTCCAGCCTGTATGAGTTTCTGAGAATCGCCAGAGGCGTGAAGCGCCCGAAGGACGGCTTTTTTCTCCGGGCGGAGAGCTATTATAATGTCGCTTCTTATATTGATGAATTGGATAATGATGAAGATCCCGGGGAGTGTGCACAACCGCCTATCAAAGACTCATATGGCGGCAAGTCCCTCCATGAGCAGTCCCATGGTGAGTCTTTTTTCGCAGCATTTGTTCACCGTTTCGGCGGCCGTGGCCTCTATATTCTGGATGAGCCCGAGGCCGCCTTGTCACCCGTACGCCAGATGTCGCTGCTGGTCCGCATGCATGAGCTGGTGTTGCAGCATTCGCAGTTCATTATCGCTACCCACTCGCCAATTCTGATGTCTTATCCCGGTGCGGAGATCTTCCTGCTGGAGGGGGAGGCCATGCGGCCCGTTGATCTGGAGGAGACAGAACATTTCAGTGTAACCAAGGCATTCATGAATGACCGGAAGGGTATGCTGCACGAACTGCTGGGTGATACCTAGCGGTTGTCCGATGGCTTAACTTCCCGTTGGACCGCTTATTTCAGAAGATTCTCGCAGATCACGTCGTCCAGCCGGTGGATGACGTCATTGACGATATGAACGAGGGGATTTGGGGATGTCTGCTCTTTGAAACAGTGAGTCGCACGCAGTCGGAACAACGGTCCGCTCGCGGAGCGTCCACCCAAGCACTTACCTGGGATTTTACGCAAAATAAATGGGGGTGTCCCAGCAGCCATTTCATGGCTTTTGAGACACCCCCGTTTCCAATCCCCGCTATATTAATCACTCAAAAAACTGTTGTCCTTATCTGCACTGCTGCTGTCAATATACTCGTTGATGAGCGCATCCAGTATTACAGATTGACGAAGCACCCTGGAATCCTGCATACCGAATTCTAATGCAAGTCGGTTCAGTTCCTGCCGTGCCTGTTCGATTCGATCCCTGCCTGTGTTCGTCTCCATGCATTGCGGCCCCCTTAATTATGAGGCTAGACATATAAGCCATTTCCAAAATGTTCACTTAAATGTAAAAACATATATACGCCGATTGTATTCTATTATTTGACAAGGGTCAATCCAAATTTATGGTCCCCGCAAGCTTGTATAAGACCCAGCCAAACATTGTTACAACCATCATATCAAAGCTGACATTGAACATAAATAAATGCTTGCCGATATCGGCTCGCCCATCGCCGAGAATCGGCACCAGGAAAGAAAAAATGCCGATCAGGCCCAGCAGCATCATCAGTTCTCCGGTCACTTTGCCGCGAATATCCCTGCTGCGGAAATATTGGAACAAAGCTCCGGCAAAATACACGCCATAGAAGACAAGAAGGAATCCGAGCGTATGCGGAACGTGGTTGTTTTTGAATTGGCTCCACACACTGTAGGTATAAGACAACGATCCCTCCGGCTTGTTCTCCCCTTTCTCATAGTTGCCAAGATAATAGGGGCGGATGGACATACTGTTGTTTGCCGCATATTTCATGTTATCTATCAGCCGGCCCGGGTTCTTCAGATAGAAGAACAGCACATCCTTGTGCGATACCTGGTCATAGAAATCCGCTTGCAGCGTTGGATCATCCTGCTTAATGGCCGTATCCGTCTGGAAATAGTTGGTCCCCGCAAGTACCTCCAGCCGTTCCGGCAGCCCCAGATCCTGCAAATCACCCTTTACATCCGGAGATTCATTCAGTATACCGAAGAAGACCGTCTGATACAGGTTAATATGCTTCAAATCCTTCGGCGCGGTTACGTAAAGAAGAATGGATATCAGGAAGATGGCTGCAGAGAACCGCAGGGCCAGCTTCCGCCAGTTCCCTTCTCCCTGTAGCGCAGCAAAACGCAAAAAGATCAGGGCAAAGGCAATGCCGATCGGCGCGTTTTGGATTTTGGAGCAGGTCAGAAACAGAACGGCAATAAAAAACACTGTCAGTCCTTTAGTCGTAGGCCTGTCCATGCGGGTAAGCCTCAAGCCAATGGCAAAGGTCAGCAGCATGAACACCATCGATACCGGCTCTCCAAAAAGCGAATTAAAATACGCCAGATACCCGATATCATAAAATACAAACAAAATTGCCCCACCCAGCAGCAGACCGGCAATATAGGAGCCGCGGGCATTATGCTTCACTAGCAGCCATGTCGCCCCCAGCAGCAGCAGGCCATACACGGCCCCCAATAACCGGATATCAAAATAGCTCCCATGAAACACCCCGCCAATAAGCCGCGGGATGAGCACCAGGATAATCTGCGAGGAAGGATAAAATCCCTTGAACAGATTCTCATACGAAAAGCGCGAATGGCTGAAGTTGAAAAAACGGTCAGCGTACGATTCGGCAGCATCGTAATAGTTCAGCCCGGTTGTACTCATCATGCGTAAGAAATCCCCATTGTCTGCCACCCCTATGAAGGGACGCACGAACAAAAGATAAATGATTATTCCCAGGCCGAGCACGAGGATCATATTTTCCGGTTTGTTTAACCTTTTCATGTGTTTCCCCTTTACCGCTGCGGAAGCAGCTTCACATATTCATCAGACAAGTCCATCAGCTTCAGGATATAGTCATAATCGTCCTGGTATTGGCTAAAGTCGGCGACCGGCTCCAGCGTCTCCAGCGAAACAGCCTCTCCATTGGCAAAATCCTTGCCGGGCACATACATAATGTCATCATTTAAGAACGAACCTGAAGGCATGTAATAACGCATACCTATAACATTGCGGTCAATATTCAGCAGATCGTGGCCAAAAGCCGTAAAACCTTCCTCCTGAAGTGAAACACCCAGCAGGTTGGCTACGGTTGGCATGATATCCAGCTGTCCACCGGTTCTCTCTACCACGCGGCCCTGCGCAAGGCCCGGAGCATGCACGATCAGCGGAATATTGAAGCGGCTGATCCGGGAGTCATAGTTAATACCAAGCGCTTCCTTCACTTGCTCCGGCGGCACATCCTTCGGCTGCAGGCCGAAATGATCGCCATACAGAACCAGCACGGTATTCTCCCATAAGCCGTTCTGTTTCAGCTCTTCAATCAACGTGCCGACGGCATAATCCGTATAATTGATGGCCGTTAAATAGTTGCCAAGCATGGTATCCTTCAGATTATCGGGCACCGTTATTTTTTTGAACGAATCGGGAATGTTGAACGGATGATGACTGGAGGCCGTGACCATTTGCGCATAGAAAGGCGTTCCCTTCTTGCTGAGCTCCGCCAGCTTTTCTACTCCGGTGATATAGAGCTGCTCGTCCGAAGCTCCAAACGCATTAAAATTATCATTTTTGAAGGCATCCTTGTCGTAATAACCGTTAAACCCAAGTGCCGGGTATAACTCATTCCGGTTCCAAAAACCTACCTTGTTTACGTGAAACGTATATGCTCCATAACCCTTGTCACGTAAAAGCCGGGGCAGACTCGGCAGCTCCCGGTCTCCGAAGCTGGTCGACATTGCCAGTGTCCCGATGGGGTAAATAGAAGTGTTGCTCATAAATTCCGCATCCGATGTGTTGCCCGGACCAACCTGCTGGAACACATGGGGAAAATAATAACCCTCATCAGCCAGCCCGTTCAATACCGGTGTCAGCTCCTGGCCATTCAGAGACTGATGGAGCGGGAAGGTCTGAAAAGCCTCCAGCTGAATAACAATTACATTTTTCCCTTTTTGCGAGCCAAAATAGTCCGGCACGGTCCCCGCCGGCTTGGCACTGTATGGATAGCCGGCTTCCAGCGCCTTTACTTTGGCAATCGTATCCTTGATGTCGCCGGTACCAACCAGTCCGCTGTCTTCCTGGGCTTTAAGCGCCGCCGCCACCTCATAATTTAGAAATCCGGCACTTTCCGCCTGCACAAGCTCATTCGTAATTCCCCGTGCAGCATGAATGGAATAGACCGACAACGAAGCGCCTCCAAGGATGCAGACAAGAATTACAATCAGGTGGGCTCTCCGCGCCCCCGGTGAATACAACCGCTGTTCCCCGGCTCCCCGGCCGTGTCTCCATCTGCGGAATACGCTAAACAGGAGCAGCAGCACCAAATCCGCAAAGAACAGATAATCAATGCTTTTAATCGTCGATTCTACGCTCTCTTTTACCTGAAAGACCTGTCCCAGCTCATACAGAGCCAAATACGTCGGAACCGACCCAAAGTGGTTGAAATACACACTGGAGGCGAACAGCAGGAGGGAGAGGAGCCCGTTAAATATCCAGTAAGCTGCTTTTTTGGCACGGGATGGGATCACAACAGCCAGAATACCCATAAGCAGCAGAACCGGAGCAGCGTCCGCCGCCACCCACTCCCAGGCGATCCTGTCAAAAAACAGGACTCTCAGCAGCAGCAGCTTTAACAACAGCAGTCCTGACACGATATAGAAATGGGCTCTACCCGGCCCGCTTTTTCTCTCGTACATACAATCCCCTTCTTACTTCATGATTTGTAAAAACTATTTCTGGTTTCAGTAAAATATCAGATTCCACTAGTATAGCAATACTTGATTTTTTTATCAAAAATACCGGAATGCTGATCCTGCCTGGCAATCTTCCCGTTTCAATGGGCTGCTTCTGTAGATCCGCACAAAAAAAGCAGAGGTTCGTTAGTCCCCCTGCATGTCAATATCTAAAGAATACCGGCTTTAGGCCAAATTGGTGTGCACCAGCAGCCTCTTTATGGAACGGTTGGCCTCTTGCAGCACAACCTCTTTGTCTATAGTCTTCAGCTGCCCCCGGTCCATGACAATCTCTCCGTTAATAATGGTGGTCTCCACATCGGCCCGGGTCGCGGAGTAGACAATCCGGGAGATCGGATCTACGTCATAAGACGGGAAGGTATGAAAATTATAAAGGTTCAAAAGGGCCAGATCGGCTTTTTTGCCAACCTCTATGCTGCCGATTTGCTCTTCCATCCCTACCGCTCTCGCCCCGCCGATAGTCGCCATTCGGAATACGCTGCGGGCATCCATCGTTGTCGGCCCGTGCTGCGGCTTCTGAATGATCGCCGCCAGCCGCATTTCATTGAACATATCCAGATTGTTGTTGCACGGCGCCCCATCTGCGCCCAGACTGAGCGAGACCTGATCATGCAGCATGCCCGGCGTATCGGCGATCCCCGAGGCCAGCTTCAGGTTAGAACCTGGACAATGGCTGACATGTACTCCCCGTTCCTTCAGAATACGGCGTTCCTCCCCGTCCAGCCAGATGCAGTGGGCCAGAATCAGGCGTTCATTGGCAAGCCCCAGATGATCCAGGTAGACGATATTACGCATACCTGTCATGGCCTGCACAATCTCGATTTCCCCCAGATTCTCGGAAGCATGGGTATGCACCTTCACCTTATACCGGGCAGACAAATCGCGTACTTCAGTCAACAGCCGCTCTGTGCAGGAGATGACAAAACGCGGCGAAAACGCGTATTGAATCCGCCCTCCCCCATAGCCGTTCCATTTCTCCAGCAGATCCACACTCTCCTGAAGCGAAGCTGCCGTATCTTCCTGGAGAGCAGCGGGAACGTCACCGCCTGTCTGATCCATCATCACCTTGCCGGATAACGCCCGAATGCCGCTTTTAGCGATGGCCTGAAAGGCAAAGTCCGTATGGTGCACCGTCTCCATATCTACAATGGTTGTCGTCCCGCTGGAGATCAGCTCGCCGATCCCGAGCATCGCGGAGTAATACAGCGACTCTTCGTCATGCGCCGCTTCCAGCGGCCAGATCCGCTTGCGCAGCCAATCCATCAGCTCCAGATCATCGCCTTTGCCGCGGAACAACGTCTGGCACAAATGAATATGCGTCTGAATAAAGCCGGGGATCACCGTACGGTTCGTGGCATCAATCACCCTCTCATCACCGTGCGGCATCAGCCCGCTCCCTATCTCCACAATCAGGGTGTCTTTGATGCGAATATCTCCGGTTATGATTTCCTCCCGCTGGTTCATGGTTATAATTTCAGCATTTTTGATCAGTAGGTTCCCCAACATTATTCTCCCCCTAGTCATCATTCCATTGCCCCCAGCTGCTGCTTCGCCAACATAAAAAGGCCACAAAAATATGCCCGGGCATATTTTCGTAGCCAGAAATTTACGGTTCCCGGTAGAGACCCTTAAACCAATTATTAAGGATATACGAAAAAAGGACTATTTGTAATTTGAATAATCCAATAATAAATGAAGAACAAGTCATATGTCAATATACATAACATAAAAAATAAAAATTAAGCATAAAAATAATTATACAATATAATAAATCCACATTATGTTATATATAATGACGCGTTGTGATGCTTCACAGTAATTTATCCATCGGTCTTCGATAGATCAGTTTAAGACAGGCCTTGATACCACAAAGTTGTCAAAGCTCTGCTATAAGGAAATTTGCCCATTAAATCCGCAGATGCTCCCCTTTCAGCTACATTAGCGGGAATACGACCCGTTAATCCTCCAAATCGAGCTTTTCCCACAAACTAATGGGTGTTTTTCCCTATAATGATCAAAAAAAGAGCCATCCCCTCACAATTAGCGGGTGTAATTCCCTTTCCCAGCTCGTCCCTGTTCCCTAAGAACAAAATCACCCTACGGGTGAATAACAACTCGGAGCTTACGAGGCACGGATTGTTATACAATAGGCAAGATTATCGTCATTTGGCTTGCTTAGAGCTCACATTGTTGTACACGCGCACAACTCTCGCCCATATAGCGTGGTTAGGACATGCATTGTTGACCGTGCGATTTTGCGTGGGTCCCTCTGCGGACATGATGTGTTCCCTTCACGATCTATCCGCGGCTGATGCGGACAGGAAATCTATTGGGGAGGATTCGGCTATTTAGCAGGACAAACGGACAGAGATTCCGCTATTGGGGAGGATTCGGCTATTCAGTAGGATAATCGGACTGAGATTCCGCTAATTGTCCCATCTCCCCTCATTCTAGGCTCAATCGAACGATATAACGGCTCCTGAGTCCGAATTCGCCAGGAAAGCAGACTTTTTCGCAAAATAAGTGCTTCTCTGTCCGCTTCACTCCGCTGATGGAGCCCAATCCTCCTGCACCGCCTATTTCATCTGACGCTTCCAAGATATCCACATTTTTGGGCATTGCATCATTTCCTAAACGATAAAAAAACAAACCCCCTATACCAGAGGCTTGCTAATCAGTTTCAAGCAAATTTCACCCGGAACGTCTTAATCTCATAAGGTGTCAGCGGCAAGCTAATCGCTGGGCCCGCGAACACTTCACCTTCCGGATTCTCCATCAGATCGCATTCCTGCCAGGACGTAAGCGGCAAATCACTTGTAAGCTGGACGTGGCAGCGGGTGCCGGTCCATTCGTGGATACGGACGATGACGTCGTCGCCGTCTTCCGCTTTTTTGACCGCATCGATCATCACGCCTTCCGTATCTAACTTCAGCAGCGACTTGCCGGATAACGCGGCAGCTCCCTTCAGCCAGGACAGCGGGTTGTTCAGCATCCAGGCTTCCTGCTGCGTACGCCCTTCCACCCAATCCCCCTTGTGGGGAAGCAGCGCATACTTGAAGCTGTGCACACCACGGTCCGCCTGCGGATCGGGGTACATAGCCGATTTGAGCAGCGACAGCCGGATGACGTTGTCTTTGATGTCATGCCCGTACTTGCAGTCATTGAGAAAGCTGACGCCATAACCGCGCTCCGACAGATCGGCCCATTGATGGCCTACCGTCTCAAACCGCGCATAATCCCAGCTCGTATTCCAGTGGGTCGGGCGTTTGACGTTCCCGAACTGGATATCATAGGTGGCTTCGGTGGCCCGGACCGTGACCGGAAAAGCCACCTTCAGCAAGCGTTGCCGCTCCTGCCAATCCACTTCGGTCTCGAAATCCATCCGCCGGCTGTCTGCGTACACGGTCATCGTCTGCTCGATCCGCGAATGCCCAAAGGTCCAGCTCAGGCGCATACTTGCAGCCAGCGGTCCCATCGCCGTACATTCGAAGCTCTCCAGCACGTCCACCGGATACTGCTTCTCCTGATAAAAGAGATCAATATCCCAAGCCTCAAACATCTTCGGCTTATCTTCAAACAGCTGGAATACATTGCCGGCTTCCCCCGGGGCCAGCACTTCCCGCCCGGCTTCCCGGTCAAAGATCCGGCCAAGCTGCCCCTTGTCATTCCATTCCAGAATGTAGAAGGGGGTGTGCAACGTCCGGCCCTCCAGTACAAACGGTACCGCCTCTTCCAAAGCTTCCGGTGCTCCCCCGCCCGGAACGAAATGGATAGTCGAACCGCCCAGCTGTGGCAGGTCACGAACCTGAATCAGCCAGTTGTCCCCGCTCCGCTGGGCTGTCAACGCACTTCCCGAACCATCGGTCCAGCTTCCAGCCGCAGCTCCTGTCTCTGCCGCGGGAATAAGCACCCGGTCGGTTCTGCTGAATGAGGCATTATTCCACAAGGTGTAGGGTACGGAGTGAGCCGGAATCCCCACCGGCCGTGCACTCTCCACCATGTTCCGCGTCGTCAACGCCGATGCCGCCCCATCCCAAGCCTCCTGGCCCAGCAATCTTGCCTGTTCATACTCTATTCTGGCATCCTCATACACCTCCGGTATGGAGGAGCCCGGAATAATATCATGGAATTGATTGCGCAGCACAGTTTTCCAGGCCAAGGTCAGCTGTTCCGCCGGATATGCACTCCAGGAACCGGCAGCCACCCCCGCAAACACTTGCAGCCATTCCGTCTCCCGGAACAGCAACTCCAGCTTGCGGTTCATTTTTTTGATAAACCCTTGGCTCGTATAGGTTCCCCGGTGATATTCCAGATACAGCTCGCCGTCCCAGGTATGGACATAGCGGTCTGTCGTGTCTACTGCCTCATGCAGCCGCGCAAAATAATCGTCCACCCGGCCCGGTACCGCCTTCGGAATTCCCGGCATCTCTTCCAGCCGCCGCCGCATCTCCAGCATATCGCGGTTCACACCGCCGCCCCCGTCCCCGTATCCATAGGACAACAGCAGTTCGTTATTCACTTCCTTATCCCGGTACGTGTCCCAGATCCCCTTAACAGCAAAAGGTTCAGTTGTTCCATTGTAGGTATACCACCAAACGGTCGAACCCGGAACCTCCGGCGTGGTCACAAAATGGGTCAGCACTTCCGAGCCGTCAATGCCTCGCCATTGAAAGGTATCATGCGGCATGCGGTTGTACTGGTTCCAGCTAATTTTTGTTGTCATAAAGGTACGTATACCCGATTTCTTCAGAATCTGCGGCAGCGCCCAGCTGTAGCCAAATACATCGGGCAGCCACAAATAATCACAGGTGACTCCGAATTCTTCCTTCAGGAAGCGGGTTCCGTAGAGCAGCTGCCGCACCAGCGATTCGCCGCTGACCAGATTGCAGTCCGACTCCAGCCACATTGCACCGCCGGCTTCCCAGCGTCCTTCCGCAATCCGCGCTTTCATCTGTTCATAAATTTCCGGGTAGTCGTGTTTGATGTATTCGTACAGTTGGGGCTGGGTCTGCAAAAAAACATATTCCGGGTATTGCTCCATCAGGCGCAGTACCGTACTGAAGGAACGGGCCGCTTTTTCCCGCGTATGCTGGAGACGCCATAACCAGGCGACATCGATATGGGTATGGCCGATGCAGTGTACGGTTACCGGATGGGTCTGCTGCAGGCGGGCGAGTTCTTCCAGCAGCTTGGCTTCGGCCCGTTCCACGCTCTGATAGAAGGCTTCGGAACCAACATCGAACCAGTCGAGCTGTGCAAAGGCACGGTCGAGCGCTTTTAACAGTTCATGCCGCTCCTGGCGGTCTTCCCCAAGCACCTTGACACTTTCCAGTACAGCTCTGCCGGTGTAGTACAGATTATCCGCTGGCTCATCCAGCCAGGCCAAGGCAGCCTGACGCACTTCATGGTGCTGCTCCTTAGGCACGCCCCCGCCTTCCAGTCCGGTCCACAGACGAAAACACAAGCTCAGCTCACGCCCTGCAGAGGCCTGCTCAAGCAGCACTTCCCGGTGGTTGGAATCCACACCCTGATAAGGCTGCCCATCCACAAATAATAAGGATTCGAATCCCGAATTATGCCCCCCGCCCGTCTCGCCAAAATCAAACAGACCCACAACCTTCCTTCCGCTCCATTCCTGTGGAACAAGGACCTGCTTCCGCAGCCATACATACAGGTCGCGGCCGCTCCATCTGTCGCCTTTTCCTACGCTGCGCTCAGCCTTAAGCACAGGAGGAGGGGCACTGCCGATAATCCTCTCGTTATCCACGGCATATTCCCAGTCATTGATTTCCATAAGGCCTCTGTACCGGTAAGAGCTCAATTCCTTGATGCGCTGTTCCAATTTTTCCACTGTCCAGAACATAAACACCCTCCTATAACACGTGTTATAATCTTATAAAAAAAGGCGGATTGCCTTATAGGGAATGCAAGGGCAAGAAGGAACGAGCCTTCAGCAACTTTCACCTTTCAGCAAATCCGCTTGAATCTTGATTTGACGCCTTATGGCGCCGGTAGAATCCAGCTGCAGGTTGACCAGATCCACAGCCTGAACACCCATCCGGTAATAAGGAATCTCCATGGAACTGAGCGCCGGAACCAGCCGCTGGTTGACCTGATAGGTATTATCCGCTGCCATCACCTGTACCTCCCGCCCGATCCGCAAATCCATCTGCCAGGCTGCGCGGTATACCGCAAAAGCACCGACCGACCAGTTCGCAAGCAAAGTTCTGCGTGCCCGGTCCCGGATAATTTCCAGAACCCTGGCTTGGATGTGATCCTCATCGAGCTCTGCAAGATGACAATCGACTACCTCCGCCTGTACCCCGGCCTCTTCGCACCACCGGATATATGCCTCCAAACGCTGGCGTTCACCCAATGCCTCGGCAGATCCTCCCACTTGAATGTTCAAATAGAGAGGAACGCTGCCGCCCCGGTGCATATAGGCCAGCGCCTCCCGGAGACTCTGCCGGTAATCCGTCTGGACGGATGAAATCCGCTCATCCTCCGCGTATCCCTCCACCGACACATAAGGCATTCCGGCCTCAAGCACCGCCTCTGCCCATATCGGGTCCGCGTAGCTGGTCGCATCCAGTGAAATGGCTCCATCAATTCTTTTCTGATAGTAGAGGTCCAGCAGCTCATGGCGCGACTCCATCCGCTCGCCGCTCGCCGCCTTGTTCAGCATAACGTAATATCCGGATGCGGAACATGCGGATTTCACCCCTGCCAGAAGCTGCAAAAACATCGGGCGCTCCATGTCCCCATAGACCGCTATACAGCCGCTTTTGCCGGTCTTCATGCTCCGGGCCTGTGAATCCACATGATAATTCAATTCTTTTATCGCATCTAGCACGAGCTGCCGCTTCTCGGGACTGACACCAATCCCCTGTGTCCCGTTCAATACGGCGGATACCACACTGCGTGAGACCCCGGCATGTTTGGCCACATCGAAGCTGGTCGTTCTTTTTTTGCTCAACAGCCTTCACCTCGAGGCAATAATAACACGTGTTATACCATGAGCACAAGAGGCAAAACAGCAGCCTGCCGCAGGTTCGCAGCAGACTGCTGTTTGGGTACAAACGGGACTACATTTCTTCAGCAGCCAGCACCTTCTCGAACACCGGAAAGTTCGCTGTGCGCTCCGGGAAGTTGACTTCTCCCCTGCGCTCATAACCAAGCTTCGGGTACAGCTCAAGCGCCTTCGTATTTTTGGCGTAGGTATCCAGCCGGATACTCTTATACCCGTGAAGCCGTGCAAACTCCTCGGCATATGCGTTCAGGCGGCGGGCAACCCCTTTGCCCTGCACCTCGGGATGTACGGCCAGCCGATGCATAATCAGGTGCGGACCTTCCCGGTCAGCCCACTCAATCCCTGCATATTGTTCAGCCTGATGCTCATCCAGCACAAGGATTCCGGCCACGGCCTGATTCTCCTCGCTTACCCAAAGCGTGCCGCGCTCGATATCCAGGGAGATAATCTCCCGGTTCGGATACAACTCGTCCCACTGATCACTGCCGCCGGCCTGCATCACTTGTACGCATTTGGCAATCAGCTCCATAATCTCCTCTAATTCGTTCTGCTCTGCTCTGCGGATCTCATTGCCCACGGGTATCCCTGCTTTCCTCTCGACATTTAACCCCTAACGAGTCTTTAATGAAGTTTATCATATCGGCACCCGGAGGGGCCAGCCTATGTATACCGACAGAAGCCGCTCCCGGAAGCGGGAGCGGCTCGTGCTTATGATTTCAATTCCAGCTTATGCCCGTCCTCGAAGCCCTTGGCGAAACCGGCGTCGAACCCCACGTTGTATGCTTCGGTGTAACCCTGCTGATAGGCGTCGGCCGGAGGTGTCTCCGGCGGGACGCCCAGATCCGGGGGGAGCGGAATCACCTGCGGAGCCGGGGGGGCCGGAGGGGCCTGGGGGGCCTGGGGAACCTCGGCCACCGGCACAACTTGAACCGCAGGCTGGGCGATAGGCACGTTCCTGCGGGCCAGCCTGCGGCGTAGACGAACTCTTCTTTTCCGCCGCAGCAAGAGGCCTCTATTCTTCCTGCCATAACGCACTGTTATCCGGGTGAGACCTCTGCGTTTCTTACGGACAGGACCTCTGCGGACTTTTGCTCTCCGCGCCAGCAACAAGGTGCGTCCGCGGGTTGTTCTGCCCGAACGCACCGTTCTGCTTCTCTTTCTCCTCATTTTTCTACTCCTCCTGTACTCCATGTCCTCCAAAGGCTCCTCCCGCGCAGCTATTGCTCAGCCATGGCGCAGCAGGTTTGCCTCTTTTTGGCTGGTGCAGTGAAATACCGGACATCATCCGGCACATGGCACTCTGATATTGGCTTAGGATACGGATGTTGTCGCTCAGCTTGCGGGCCGTCAGCTCGGAATGCCCCGTAACCTCGGCGATGCTCTCAAGAATGGCCGCGAGTGCGGCCTGACTGCGGGCGATGGAGCGAATCATCTCCAGCTTGACAGCATGCTCCGACATCAGCCCGCCGCTCATTTGCTGTCTTCCCCGAATCCGAAGCCTTCCCCCTCGAACCCTTCGCCGCCGCCACCGTCTTCTTCACCGCTACCGAGAACTGCCTTGAGATTACTGTACAGCCCGTTCTCCAGCTTGGTCAGCCCCTCCACCATTTCCACAATCACCTCATGGATAGAGAGTGACTCTTTCAGCTGCTCTTCATGGGTATCGAACACTCTGGCATGGATATGATGCTGTGTCCACTGCTTTACCTTCTCCGCTTCCACCGCCTTGGCTTCCAGAATCAGCGCAACGTTCCACTGGATGGCGGCCGTCGATTCCAGCATTTGCAGATAAGCCTTTTCCCTGCTCATCATCCGCCTCCCGCTCTTGTAACTATTCTTCTTCCTGACCGTTCAATTCCTTGATGACCCTGCCTACACCCTCAGCCATCGCCTCTTCCAGATCTGCAAACGCGTTAAGGTAAGCAATAATATTCTTGTTTACCTTACCCGAGCTTTCGATTAACCCGCTGATATCGCCAAAATCGGGCTCCGCATCCGGCAGGTCGTGGACAATTTGCGACATACGGACGGCCACGTGACGTTCGGCATCGAGAATCCGCGCCATCTGTTCGTGCGTATGGGCCATGTGCTGCAGGACTTTGGTTATTTTATTCTGCACCTTCATGTCTCCTTTGCTCAAACGCCCTGCTACAGCATATGCGGCAGGAGCCCTTACGGTGCCGCCTTCGTAAGACTGAATCCGCCAAAACTAAAAAACCCGAACGGCATCAAGCCATTCAAGGTTCTTTGGTTGTATCCCGCCTGTCATTTAACGCCTTACGGCAGCATATCCTTCAGCTTCTCCCCCGCTTCGCGCAGAGACTGGAAGGTTCCCGCATCACTCCACCAGCCTTTGAGCACATCGTAGCTCAGCCTGCGGTCTTTGGCATAGATATTGTTCACATCGGTAATCTCCAGCTCCCCACGCTGGGAAGGCGAAACGCGCCGGATCATGTCAAATACTGCGGTGTCGTACATATAAATGCCGGTAACGCAGTACCCGTTCTTCGGATGCTGCGGTTTCTCTTCAATGTAGGCAATCCAGGCCGAATCATGGGCGTCGAACACCGGAACACCGTACCTTCGCGCGTCATCCACCGGTTTGAGCAGCACCTTGGCCGTCCCTTTCGGCTGCCGCAGGTACCCATCCACATAAGGCTTCAGATCATCCATAAAAAGATTATCGCCCAGCAGGACTACAAACCGCTCGCCCGGGGCAATAAAACCTTCCGCCAGTTCCAGCGCTTCCGCGATGCCTCCGGCTTTTTCCTGGATTTTGTAGGTCAGGGATACGCCAAAAGCGGCGCCACTGCCCAGAAAATCCGTATACAGACCAGCGGACTGCTTGCTGATGACCAGAAGAATATCGGTTATACCACCCCGGCGCAGCCGGTCTATGCCGTAACACACCATAGGATATTTGCCGACCGGAAGCAAATGTTTGTTCATAAGCCGGGTCAGCGGTTGAAGTCTAGAGCCTGTTCCGCCCGCCAGTATGACTCCTTTCACTTACTTTCCTCCTCTTTATCTACGTCTTTAGCCTTCAGGTCTGCCTGTTTACATGAAGCTTTCCGGGTCAACCTGCCATTTCTCCATAAAAAGCCTGCGGTTGCGCTCCAGCAGTTCATGCCATCCGGCCCGGTATACTTCTTTGAAGCTGGCGCTTCCTTCATGATGCACCAGACAATCCCCGGCAATGAGCAGCCGATACCCCTTGATCCTGGCACGGTAGCAATAGTCATCATCCTCATAATGCCCGGGGGAAAAACGCTCATCCAAGAGACCCACCGTGTCCAGCAGCTCTCTTTTGAATAAAAAGCATAACCCTACCAGCCGCTTGGTTTCCTGCCATTTTGCAGGATTTGCCCTGTTGGCTAAAGCCGCGGCCCGGTGAAATCCGGCAAGATCTGCGTAATCAGTCTTGATCTGCTGCCGCCCGCTGGCATAGTTCGTCACCGGGCCCACTATACCGACATTCGGAGCGCTGTAAAGCGCTGCTTTCAGGTTGGTCAGCCAGCCCTGCGAAACCACAACATCATTGTTGAGCAGCAGCAATTCGTCGCCGGAGGCAAACAGCAGACCGAGATTGCAGGCCCCGGGAAAACCGCGGTTGCCAGGCAGAGAAATAAAAGGAATTTTTTCCGCCCGGCAGTAGGCATCGGTTCCATCCCCGGAACCATTGTCAACCACTATGATTTCATAGGACTCAGCGGTGCAGGCTCTGATCGACTCTACACAGGAGCGCAGCAGGTCAAGGCCGTTATAAGTTGGAATAACAATACTGGTCCTGGTCATATCCCGTTCCTCCAGACTGCTACTTGCCGGCGGTGTTCTTCCAGATTGCTGCCTGGGGAGAACCGTGCGGCTCCCTGATGCCGCAGTATTTCCTGCAGCGCTTCGGCATGGTCACCGGCAATCAGCTGTTCTACGCCGTTCCCCACTCCCGTATTGCCCTGGCGCAGCCGGTTATGTTTAATAACATCAACGGAGCCTGCCTTCTCTACCCGCAGCCCTTTAAGGATCGAGATGGCCTGTGCCTTGGGAGGCACCATCAGCTCACGGCAGCCGATGGTCTCCAGAGCCCGCCGGGAAAGTGCATGCGGGACAGCTGTCATGGAGCTAACTCCAAGATCCCTGCGGCCCAGTACATAATTAAGGAAAAGCTTGCAGCGGGTGACACTGTCACTGCTGCCGAACGGTGGCAGCAGTGCATCCAGATCATTAAGCGCTACATCGATACCGCTGTCTACGGCAGCCGCGAACGGCAGGAGCAGCGGAGCAGGAATGACCATATCACCATCCAGAAAGAGCAGGATATCGCCCTTGCTGAGCTTCGCCCCTATAGCCCGGCCCACATCATGGCCTGCGGAAGCGGGGCAATGCACAATGGTGGCCTCCTTGCACTGCCGTGCACGTTCAAAGCTGTTGTCGCTGCAACCGTTCAGGACCACGATGATCTCCGCCGGATGCAGGCATGCAACCTGCTTCAGCAGGAGCTGCAGGGTCTCCTGCTCGTTGCGCGCCGAGACAATCACCGACAGGGTACCGCGCAGTGGCGCAAGTATCCGCTCTGCCCGTCTGGCGGCTGGCCTGCGGGCCCGCGCAGTGCGGCGGGACGCCTTGTGCCTGGCCGTTCTGCCTGCAGGAGGGCGGCTTTCTCCACGCCGTTTGGGTCTGGGCATAGAATCCATCACCTCACCATCTCCCGGCGCCGGCTTCCGTCACTGAATCCCGCTCTGTCCCCTTGGCGTTCAAGCAGCAGGGACAAAGCCTCGAGATGATCTCCAACAATCAGGTGCTGCAAAGGATCCGTTCCGCCCGCCTTGCGGCGGACCCTGTTCAGCTTCCCAACAGGCACCTTGTGCACAGCCTCCACGTGCAGCCCTTCCATAATTGCGCGGGCATGGGCCAGCGGAGGTCGGGACAATGCGCTGGTGCCAAGCAGACTCAGCGCTTTGCGGCTTAGGGCATGCGGTACTGCCGTCATGGAACAGCCTTTCAGATCCGGACGGTTCAGCATAAGGTTCAGCACATGTTTGGAGAGCACCACCGGATGGGGAATGATGCTGCGGACCGGTCCGGAGTAATCATTCAGTGCAATGTCCGCGCCTCTGCGAACAGCTTTCACAAAGGGGCGCAGCTGTGCTGCGGAAATAACCAAATCACCATCCGTAAATAATAGAATTTCGCCTTTGGCAACCTCGGCTCCGACACTGCGGCCGGCATCATGTCCCAGCGGCAGTTCATAAAAGATGACATGTGCGCCGGACGCCTTGGCAATTTCCGCCGTTTTGTCGGCAGAACCGTTGACAACAACAATAACCTCGCAGCGCGGATGAACTCCCCTGGCCCCGGCGATCACACCGGCAATGGTCCCGGCTTCATTCATGGCCGGAATAATGACGGACACATAGGGCTCGGGATGATTCATAGCAGGCAAGGCTGCTGCCTGCCGCACCCGGCGGGAAGTCCGCCGTGCTGCTCGGGAGGTCCGCCGTCCCATGCGGCGGGCAGAAGTTCGTTTGGGCATCAAGCTCATCCACCTTCTTTACAGTGCTATTCGCCGGGCTGGGGTTACAACACAGTCTATGTAATACGGCGTACAGGGTAACGGCTGGTGTCTCTCTATGCGGAAATCGGGACAATTGGCAGCCGGGACTGCTTTTACGGAACTTGGGCTCAGCATTAAGGGCTATCCCGGCTGCCTGTTCACAGCGGCCGGAATAGCCCTCTTCTGTTATGCTCAATTGACCTTTCCACCCCGGCATCAACTAATCGAACACACGGTCATCCTGGGGCGATTTCGATAACGGAGAGCCAATAGCAATCCATGAGATCACGCCATAGAAATGAGGGGTCTGCTCTAATCTGACTACCTGGATAACGGCCTCCGCATTTGATCTGCTTTTTAAGGAAGCATGGAAGAAAGGCTGATTAGTCATGGCAACCAGCACATAGCCGGTATGTCCAAAGCCCTCGTCAAAAGCCACCGTCACCTCCACGCTTCGCTCATCTTCATTGAACATGAATGCCGTCATGCCGAACTGCTGCAGCGTCCCCCGCTTGCCGGCACTCAACACCGGACTGAAGGATAAATGCTCCATATGGATCGCGCCATCCGCCAGATGCTCCTTTTGTACCGCACCCGGGGCCAAATGGTAACTCTGCACGCTTTCCTCTTCCAGATGACGGGACTGTACAGCGAAAGAAGCAATTTTGCCGGAATCAACAGCCTCGTCCTGAAGCTCTGTCACTCCTACTGCGCCGGGGGACAAGTGCTCCGATCCAATACTTCCCGGGCAAAGCTTCTCACCCGTGATGCTGCTATCCGGCAGCAGCTCTGAGGTGTACACGTCTTCAGCCAGATGACGGAGCGTGATTTCACCGGCACGGATATGACTTCTTCCAACGGCCTCTGCGGCCAGATGCCCTCCATACACACTGCCCGGTGCCAAATGGAAGGCCTCCACGGAGCCCTCCGCCAGCTTCTCGCCCGTGATACTGCCATCCGGCAGCAGCTCAGCCGTACGAACTTCGTCGGCCAGATGACGGAGTGTAATTTCACCAGAACGGATGTGGCCGCCTTCTACCGCTTCTTCAGACAAATGCTCGCCATATACACTGCCAGCCGCTAAATGATGGGAATCGACCACGCCTTCAGCCAGCTTCCCGCCAGTGATACTGCCATCCGGCAGCAGCTCAACCGTGCGAACTTCGTCGGCCAGATGCCGTAGCATGATTTCACCGGAACGGATATGACGGCTACCGACGGCTTCTGCGGCCAGATGCCCCCCATACACACTGCCCGGTGCCAAATGGAAGGAGCCCACCGAACCCTCTGCCAGCTTCCCGCCAGTGATGCTGCCGTCCGGCAGCAGCTCCGCCGTACGAACCTCTGCGGCCAGATGACGGAGTGTGATCTCACCAGAGCGGATGTGACCTCCTTGTATGGCCTCTGTGGCCAGATGTCCCCCATACACACTGCCCGGTGCCAAATGGAAGGAGCCCACGGAGTGCTCCGCCAGCTTCTTGCCGGTCATACTTCCATCCGGCAGCAGCTCAGCACTGCGTACCTCATCGGCCAAATGGCTGAGCCTAATCTCACCGGTACCGATGTGGCCGCCTTCTACCGCTTCCGCGCTAAGATGGTTGCTGTATACACTGCCAGCCGCCAAATGATGGGAACCGATCGAGCCCTCTGCCAGCTTCTCGCCCGTGATGCTTCCATCCGGCAGCAGCTCAGCACTGCGTACCTCATCGGCCAAATGGCTGAGCCTAATCTCGCCGGTACCGATGTGGCCGCCTTCTACCGCTTCCGCACTAAGATGGTCGCTGTATACACTGCCAGCCGCCAAATGATGGGAACCAACCACGCCCTCCGCCAGCTTCCTGCCGGTAATACTGCCGTCCGGCAGCAGCTCAGCCGTACGAACCTCTTCGGCCAGATGCCGGAGCTTAATCTCACCAGCATGGATGTGGCCGCCTTTTACCGCTTCTACAGACAGATGCTCACCATATACACTGCCAGCCGCCAAATGATGGGAACCGATCGAACCCTCCGCCAGTTTCTTACCCGTGATGCTTCCATCCGGCAGCAGCTCAGCACTGCGTACCTCATCGGCCAAATGGCTGAGCGTAATCTCACCGGCACGGATGTGCCCGCCTTCTACCGCTTCTACCGACAAATGCTCACTATATACACTGCCAGCCGCCAAATGATGGGAACCGACCACGCCCTCCGCCAGCTTCCTGCCGGTAATACTGCCGTCCGGCAGCAGCTCAGCCGTACGAACCTCTTCGGCCAAATGGCTGAGCCTAATCTCACCGGCACGGATGTGCCCGCCTTCTACCGCTTCTACCGACAAATGCTCACCATATATACTGCCAGCCGTCAAATGGTGAGAGCTGATCGAACCCATCGCCAGCTTCCCGCCGGTAATGCTGCCGTCCGGCAGCAGCTCAGCACTGCGTGCCTCATCTGCCAAATGGCGGAGCGTAATCTCACCGGCACGGATGTGCCCGCCTTCTACCGCTTCCGCGCTAAGATGGTCGCTGTATATACTGCCCGGTGCCAGATGAAAGGAGCCCACCGAACCCTCCGCCAGCTTCTTTCCGGTAATGCTGCCGTCCGGCAGCAGTTCTGGCGTCCGCACCTCTTCCGCCAAATGACGGAGCGTGATTTCGCCAGCACGGATATGCCCGCCTTCTACCGCTTCCGCGCTAAGATGATCACTGTACACACTGCCTTGTGCCAGATGAAAGGAACCTACCGAACCCTCCGCCAGCTTTTTCCCCGTAATGCTGCCATCCGGCAGCAGTTCGGCGCTGCGTACCTCACCCGCCAAATGTCGGAGCGTAATGCCCTCCGAACGAATATGCCTGCCTTCCACCGCTTCAAGAGCCAGTTGACTGCCTTCTACGCTTTCCGGGGCGAGATGAATGGAATTCACCGCACGGTCCGCCAGCTTTGCCCCATCGACACTGCCGTTCTGCAGCTGGATAGTTGAGATGGCGTTAGGCAGGATATGACCGTTGCCGATGATGAGGGGACGGATCTGTGCGCCACCGATACTGCCGGGAGCAACGTGTCTGGCATGGATTGCGCCGTCGCTGATCGACAGCGGACCCACAGCTCCTGCAGCCAGATGCTCAGGCAATATTGCCCCTGCCGCCAGCTTGCCGGACTCGACACTGCCGTCGGCCAGCTTGATTGTAGTCACGGACAGATCGCTGATTTTGTCGGTGGATACACTTTCGGGTGACAGCTTCAGCGAGGTGACGGCATGATCGGCCAAATGATGGGGCTGAACGGCGTTTGCAGCCAGATGACTCTCTTTCACAACACCCGCAGCCAGGTGCTTCGACAATACCGAACCGGAATCAAGTGCAGCGGAGTTCACACTGTTCACCCCGAGATGTCTGCTCTCTACAGCGCCTGCTGCCAGATGACCGGCATCGACCACCGCATCCTGCAGGATACGTCCGCTGATGCTGGCATCGGCCAGATGTTTCTCATCCACCGCGCAGCAAGCGATATGTTCCCCGCTCACCGCTTCACGGGCAAGGACATTTCCCGTCACCGCTCCCTGCGCAAGCTTAGCGGTATAAACGCTGCCGTCGGCCAGCTTGGCGGTAGTTACGCTCAGCGGACGCAGATGTCCTTCAGCTACCGATTCAGCCTCCAACTCTTTGCCTGTCACGGCTCCGGGCGCCAAATGGCGCGTCTGCACAGCTTCGTCCTGAAGCTGATCCGCTCCCACAGCTTCTTCTGCCAGATGGGCGTTGCCCACGATCTCACGCTGCAAATGGTCCGAGGTGATGGCCTGCATGGCTATCTGCGGACCGCGCACGGCAGACTTGGCAATATGACGTGTAGTCACGGCTTCATCCGCCAGCTTATGCGCCAGAATACTCTGATCGGCGATCTTGGAAGCTGTAACGGCTTGCTCCACAAGCTGGGCCGTTCCTACCGCACCTTCTGCCAGCTTGACAAAAGAAATGCTGCGGTCAGCCAGATGACGGCTGGCAATTTCACCATCGCCGATATGGGCGGCCTTCACACTCTCCAGGCTCAGATGGGCGCTGTGGATGACTCCTGCGCCCAGTTGCCGCGCGCCCACTGAACCCTCTGCCAGATGTCCGCTGTCAATGACACCCGGTTGCAGCTGCTCCTTGCCGATCAGCCGGCCGGCAAGCTGCTCCGGTCCAATGGCGCCGGGTACCAGATGTTTAGCTGTAATCAAGTGCTCGCCAAGGTGGCGGCTCTCAATGATGCCGTCCGCCAGCTTGACACCGCTGATTTCCCCGTCGGCAATTTTGTCTGCGGTGACAGCTTCATCCGCCAGCTTGGAGCGGTCAATAATGCCATTCGCCAAATGGCGTCCTTTTACGCCCCCGCTGAGTATTTTATCGCCGGTTACCGCACCGTCTTCCAGCAGCTCCGCTGTAATGATACACTCACTCAAATGCCGGCTTTCAATGGATCTATCCGCAATTTTACCGCTTCCGATCACCCGGTCAGCCAGCTTATCCGGCCCGATGCTGCCGTTCTTAAGCTTCTCTCCGCTGATGGAATGATCCAGCAGCTTGCCTCCGCTTACACTTCCCTCCGCCAAATGCTCCCCGGAAACCGACTCCGGTGCGATCTTGGAAGAGGTTACCGCCTTGTCCGCGATATTAATGCTCTGAACGGCATAATCCTGGAGCCAGGGTGTCCCGATGATGCCAAATTTCAGCTTGGACCCGTCGATGGCGCGCGGGGCGATTTTGACTCCGGTCACCGCTCCATCCGACAGATCATCGGTATACACCGGCTGCAAGCGTTCCTTCTCCGGGAGAACAACTGCAGCGGCGGGCTGCTGATCCGCCTCTATTGAATCGCCTTCTATGCTAACATCAAGCTGCTCTTCAGGCTTACCCGGCAGAGCAGCCTCTGCCGGCGCTTCTACATCTATAGGCGTTTCTACATCAATAGGCGCTTCTGCAATCTCTACTCCGCTTACCTGCAGTTCTTGAACAGGTTCCGACTCCACCTCTGCAGCTTCATTGCTTACGGCTTCAGCACCCGCCGAAACCTTTGGCGTGTTCCCCAACATGTTCAGTTCACTCATATTGGGATTATCGACCACGTAGAGCCTTTTTTTCGGACTGCGCGGCTGCTTCCTTTTGGATCCCCTCACAAGCCGTCTCCTCCTTCCAACTAATGTTTCCTAGGCATCATATGCAGCAGAGTAGGCAGATGACACCCGTTTCAACAAGGGGAGCACATTCTTGATATTTTGAGGACCGGCAAAAAAGGGCATCTGACGCCGCACATTCGTCCACCCTGACAGGTGGGTACAAACATAGAATGACAAGTGAGGGAACGGAAGAAGCAACTGAAGATAACAGGAGGAACCTTTCATGGCGCAAAAGCTCGTCGGAATATTGCTAAATGCCGCTGTGCACCGGGGGGTGCCCCGGCAAAAAACAGGACAGGAATCCCTGTTGAACTATGAGGAAGCCGCAGCCGCCTACGGCATAACTCCCGTTTTTCTCAGATTGGCTGATATCGATACCGATTCAGGCTTCTGTGCTGCCTATATACATGGACCTCAGGGCTATAGAAGAACTATCCTTCCAACTCCAAGCGTAATCCATAACCGGGCCATCTACGGCACTGACAGTCCAGGCATGAAACGGCTGCTCCGGCATGTCCCCCGGGTATTCAACAACAACAACCGTTACGGCAAGGATGAGATTCACGGGCTGCTGGCACAAAATGAGGAGCTGCGCCGTTATTTGCCGGAGACAGCAAAGGGGCTGGCAGGGCTGGCAGCGATGATGAACCGCTACCCGGACCTCATCCTGAAGCCTTGCAGGGGCAGCATAGGCAATGGCGTCATGCGGCTGGTCCGTGTCCGCACTAGCTCATGGCGCTGGAATTTAACCTATCTGCCAAGGGGAGCGAGACACTGGGCCACGCTTCCGGTAGATCAGGATGCTTTGCCAAGGGCACTGCGGACCCGGCTCTCCAAAGTCCCTTATCTCGTGCAGGAACGTATACCGCTTGCCGAGATGAACGGACGTCCCTTTGATCTGCGCGTCACCGTCCAGCGCGGCTGGGGCGGGGAGTGGCAGGTCACCGGGCTGTTCGCCAAGCTGGCTGCTCCCGGCGGATTCGTCTCCAATATCGCACGGGGCGGCGAGGCGCTCAGCTCCGCCTATGTGCTGGATACGGCTTTCTCCAGCAGGGATGCGGCCATTCTCCGCATGTCGCTGGAGGCGCTTAGCCTTGCTGTTGCCCGGTCACTGGGCCAGCGGCTCCCGGGCCTGGCAGACATCGGCCTGGACATTGGCCTGACCAGGGATGGACGGCTTTTTTTCATCGAAGCCAATGGCCGGGATCAACGTTACGGATTCCGCAAAGCCGGGCTTCAGGAAATCTGGAAGAACAGCTACCGCAAACCTATGGGCTATGCCCGTTTTCTGATGGAAGAGGCCGGTCCCGGATAACTCTTATTGATTTGTCTCCTATTCTATGTCAATATAATGCAGAGCGGTGACAGCCAGTCTTGCACAGGCTGCGCGGCTGCATGATGGAAGGGAGATGGGCATGGTTAAACAATTACTGCGGCTGATGACCGAGCTGTCCTCACACCGATGGCTTTCCCGGATCATGGGCGCTTTGGCCCATAGCAGAATCAGCCGTTTTTTGATTCCGGTATTTATTCGTTCTTACCATATTCCTGCGGGCGAGGCGGAGCATAGTCCCGGGGACTACCGTACACTCAACGAGTTCTTCAGCCGCCGGCTGAAGCCGGGGATGAGGCCCGTCGCCGAAGGTGACGATGCACTGGTCAGCCCGGTCGATGCACTGATTACGGCTATGGGCGACATTACTTCAGGAACACTTATGAATGTAAAAGGCCAGGATTATAATCTGGAGGAGCTGCTGAACCATTCCCCGCATCTGGAGCGGTACAAAAAGGGCTTCTTCTTCGTGCTCTATTTAAGTCCTACTGATTATCACCGCATTCATTCGCCGCTTAGCGGGCAGAAGGTAGAGAGTGATTATATCCGCGGCCGGGCCTATCCCGTCAATGAATTTGGCATGCGGCATATGAAAGGCGTCCTGAGCCGTAATGAACGGCTCATTACTTATATAGCCGGCAAACACGGGGAAGCCGCCGTAGTGAAGGTGGGGGCGATGAACGTCAGCAGTATCCGCTACGCTGATGAGCAGGCGTCCGAATGGGAAAAAGGCGGCGATCTGGCCTATTTCGAATTCGGCTCCACTGTAGTGCTGCTAACGGAAAGCGGCACCTTCACTCCGCGTCCCGGACTGCGCAAGAACATGAAGGTGAAGATGGGCGAGCTGCTCGGCACGATGCGCGCTCCACTGTAACAGGCAAGGCCAAAAGGGCTCCGTGCGGAAAATCGCCTGGAGCCCTTTTTAATTTATATCATGGAGGTATTATAGCGAATGAATCAGGAAATGTCTGGCAGAGGTGAGTCTGGTAACTACAGCTTTTATGGATTAGGAGAATTAGGGCTTTTTCTAGAGGCCAACTCCTCCCCCTACTCCGTCACCTTACTCTGATTCGCCACCTCGCGGGCTTTAGCCTGGACCTCTTCCGGCTCCCCGAGATAAAAGCGGCTGATTGGCTTCACATCATCATCCAGCTTATATACGAGCGGTACACCTGTAGGGACGTTGAGTTCAAGCAATGTGGGTTCATCCAGGTCTTCCATGAATTTAATCAACGCGCGCAGGGTATTGCCATGCGCCGAGATAAGTACCCGCTCCTTTTTGCGGATCAGCGGCACAATGCGGTTGGCCCAGAAGTCGCCGACCCGCTGTACCGTATCCTCCAGGCTCTCCCCCCGCGGAATGTCGCCCTGACGGACTTCTTTGTAGCGGACATCATTCCTCGCATAACGTGGATCATCCGGTTCCAGCAGCGGCGGACGCATCGACAGACTGCGGCGCCAGATATGCAGCTGCTCATCCCCGTATTTCACCGCAGTCTCGCTTTTGCTCAGCCCCTGCAACGCGCCATAATGGCGCTCATTCAGCTTCCATGATTTCTGTACCGGGATCCATAGCAAATCCATCTCGTCCAAAATATAATTCAGTGTTTTAATGGAACGCTTCAGCACCGATGCAAAGGCCAGATCGAACGTGTAGCCGGCATCCTTCAACAGCTTTCCCGCATCCTTCGCCTCTTGAATACCCTTGTCCGTCAAGTCGGGATCACTCCAGCCCGTAAACAGGTTCTGACGGTTATACTCACTCTCACCGTGCCGTATCAATACCACTTCGTACATGTTCTCTCTCTCCTTTGACCATAATTTCGTTTATTCTTTTCCCCTATTATACTCCTGCAGATTTGCAATTAATAATTGTTTTCGGATTACCAGTTTGATCTTTACGTTTCAGGTTTAAATATATTAAAAATCTTTATCCCTTCGAGGTGGGGAATCATTCCGTGAAGCTGTCTGCTTCTGTAGGCATTGCCAGGTTTCCGGAGGACGGCCTGGACGCGGACTCGCTGATCAAACACGCAGATACGGCCATGTACAGCGCGAAGGAAAACGGCGGCTCCCAATACCAGTTCTACGATGCAGAAAGGGACCAGACAAGCCTCGAACAGATGATGCTGGAGAACGATTTGGAGAAGGCGCTGGCAAACGATCAAATCAGGCTGTTCTACCAGCCCAAAATTGATATCCGCACCAGTAACACGGTCGGGCTGGAAGCCCTTGTCCGCTGGGCACATCCTGTTCTCGGCATCATCCCCCCGCTGCAATTCATCCCGGGTGGCGGAGAAGTCGGGGTTCATAGTCCCGCTGGAGCAATGGGTCCTGCGCACCGCATGCTGCCAGCTGAAGAAGTGGGAAGCCGCAGGCCGCAGAATTGTCCCCATCGCCGTGAACGTTTCCCAGGTCCATCTGATGAAGCCGGATATTTTTGCTTCCATTATGAATACGATACGGGAGCTGGACTTTGATACCTCGCTGCTTGAACTGGAAATCACGGAAAGCGCGATGATGCATAACGAAGAGCATGTCATTACGATTCTGAGCGATCTCCGGCAAGCGGGGATTTCCGTCTCCATGGACGACTTCGGGACTGGCTACAGCTCACTGAGCTATCTGCACAGTCTCCCCATCGGGTGCCTGAAGATCGACCGTTCCTTTGTCCAAAAGATCACTACCGACCCCGACAGCCGCGCCATTGCCGAGATGATTATCTCGATGGCCAAGCAGCTCAGGCTGACAATTGTCGCTGAGGGTGTCGAAACCGAGGAGCAGGTCACCCTGCTGAAAGAACTGCAATGCTTTAATGTCCAGGGCTTTTATTACAGCAGGCCGGTGCCTGCGGAGGAGATTATGGGGGAGTATGTCCAACGGATGACAATGAATTAACAAGGCGGATTCAGCATCCAGCGGGCTGTGATTTACGACAGCTCAACGAGCTCTAAGGGAATTCTGCCCATTAAGTTCACGAATCCTGCCTAAATGTCCACTTTATAGGGAAAAACACCCACTAATCCTAGGCTGCATATGATATTACCGTCAAGTTGCCATCATTAGAGGGTGTATTTCCCTCTATTCACCCATTATTAGCTGTTTCGACCGAATTAACGGGTGTAATTCCCGGTAGGATTCCAGCGTAAGAAACCGGAGCCTCTGCAGGCTCCGGTTTCTTCTTCGTATATGTCCAGTTCGTCTCAGAACCAGTAGTTAGCCGCTATTCCTCTAGGCTGCTTTAAACGTTTTAAGCGGTTTCTAAAAATCCCGCCGCCTCCACCCTTGCAATCCGTATTGCAAATCCGGCGCCTGATGATCATTCCCTCGTCTTCCTTTCCAAGATGTTATGTAAATTCTCTGTAAAAACCAGGTTCCAAGTATTTACCCTGACATCCCCGGGCTGAAACAATCGGCACCGATCAGCGGATCTCGGAGGGGCTTTTGCCGGTGTGCTGTTTGAACTGGCGGCTGAAGAAGAAAATGTCCCGGTACCCGAGCGCATCCGCCACCTCTGTCACATTCATCCCGGCATATAGCAGCAAGTGCTGGGCCCGTTCAATGCGGGCGCGGATCACATAGGATTGCACGGAAGAGCCGGTAAGCTCTTTGAATTTGATCGAAAAATACCGCGGCGACAGCCCCGCACGGGCAGCCAGATCCTCCACGCGGTGCGAGGCGCCGGGGTGCTGGCTCACATAGTTGGCCACCTCATGAATCACCTCAGCCAGCTGATTGCTGACATGCCGTTCAATCGGCATGACCCGGTCCTCGCGCAGCAGATGAATCATCAGCTGCTTCAGCACAAGCTGCCCCTCTTCTTCGGCCGCAAAGGTGCTGACCAGAAAGAGGCGGACATACCTTGCCAGCAGATGCTCAAATTCCACCGTATCTTCCATCACACGGTAAGGCTGCGGAATTTCCATAACTTCAGCATCCACGTCGAAATGAATATATGTAAGCACCAGCGGCTTTTGCGGATTATGGGTTGCACTGGTGTGGTCACCGGGCCGGAACAAAAAGCAGCTTCCCTTGCCGACCTGAACGGGTACGCCATTGCGCACAACCGTCCCTTCCCCGCTCCAGACATAGAACAAATCATAATTTTGCAGCGGCTTCTCCCGTTTCTGCCACTTCCAGCTTGGTTCACATACAATTTTCGCCAAGGCGGGCAGGATGACAAACGAGGACGGCGATGCATGCAGCATAACATTCCCTCCCAAAATATGGTTCAGTATGAAAAGTAATCTTATCCAGGTTCCCCTTATCTTTCATCATACCTTGTCACGCTTCATTTTGCACATCGTCCGCGGCCAGCACCAGACGCTGCACCCCTTCCACAAGCTGAGCCGCCGACAAATGGGCAAAAGAAAAACAGGCCGCCGGTTCGCCTGGCCCGGTACGGTACAGCCGGACATCTCTGAAATCCGTGCCGTGTGCAAGCGCCGCCGCCCGGAACGCAGCGAATGCTTCCGGACGGCCCAGCCAGCGTGCATACACCTGCAGGCCCGCATCGCCGGGCCGTGCTTCGAAGCAGCTGCCCAGCCGCTCACCCAGCAGGCTGCGGAGAAGACGCCCGCGCTCGCCATAGATGCGGGTCATCCTCCGCAGATGGCGGTGGTAGCCGCCGGTATTCATAAAACGAGCCAAGGCCCGCTGCTCCAGAAGTCCGGCCGGAAGCGGCTCATAAAGAGCCTTGGCCGCGATGACAGGCTGCACCAGCGCGGGCGGCAGCACGGCATAGCCGAGCCGCAACGTCGCGAACATGCTGCCCGAGAACGAGCCGATGTAAACGACCCGTTCTCCCCGGTCGAGGGCTTTCAGCGGCTCGATGGGGCGTCCGGCCCAGCGGAATTCGCTGTCATAATCGTCTTCGACGATGACAGCATTGTGACGCTGCGCCCACTCCAGGAGCGTACGCCGCCGCTCCAAAGGCAGCACCGCGCCGGTCGGGAACTGGCGGCTGGATGTCACAAACAGCAGCCGGGCGTCCCAATCCTCCGGCACAAGCCCGCGGTCATCCACCTCGCCGGGAAGGAGCCGGCCGCCGGCCACCTCTACGGAACGGTGGATACCGTGATACCCAGGGTCCTCCACAACAGCCGGACTCCCCGGAGATAGGAGCAGCTGGGTCAGCAGCACGATGCCCTGCATCGAGCCGCTGAACAGCACAATCTGCTCCGCATGGGCACGGATGCCGCGCGTAATCCGCAGATGGGCGGCAATGGCCTGCCGCAGCCCTTCATCTCCTGCGGGCGGGCCGTTGTCTTCCAGCAGGCCGCCTCCCTGACCCCCGGCGTACGCCAGCGCACTGCGCCATTCGGCATACGGGAAGTGCTCCATCCGTAGACCACTGCTGCAGAAGCTTATATGATCCCCGCCAGCAGGAGCATCCGCAGAGAACGGCCGCTTAAGGACACGCTGACCCCAGGCAGAAAGAACAATCCCTGACACTGCCTGGGCCGCCGGGTCGGCAGAGTCCGCTGCGGCAGCTCCCGAATCCGTACCGCCGGAAGCAGAAGCTCTGCCCTCTTCTTCGCCCTCTACGCTCTCTCTCCCGATTCCTGTCTCTCCCGTGACTCCCTCCGCAACAAAAGTGCCCCGGCCCGTCTTCGCCTGCACATATCCGTCAGCCAGCAGCATGTCATAGACCTGTGAGGCCGATCCCCGGGACAGATCATACAACACAGCCAGCCGGCGTGTGGACGGCAGCTTCGTCCCCCCGGGAAGTGTCCCCTCCACGATAGCCGTCCGGATCGCATGATAAAGCGCTAAATATTTATACCGGTGCATGGCCAGATTTTGGTCATAAGCCAACGTAATTTCCACAGTCTCAGCCCTTCCTGTCCAAGTGGACCACTAAAAAAATTGTAAATCGGACCTTTTTTATTGTCAATTTTATAACTATTCTAAATAAATCAAAGCTACTATTAGGAAAGAGGATGAGCCTGATGCGCCGACAAGAATTTCAGATCGAACAGGAAGAGGAGCTGACTGCTTTTCTGGACGGGATGAGCTACGGCTTTCTCGGCACCAGCGATGAACAGGGACAGCCGCGGGTAACCCCGCTTAATTTCGTATACACCGGAGGCAGTTTTTATTTCCATGGCAGCCATGCCGGTGGCAAAATGGAGGTGATCCGCCGCCAGCCTAAGGTCTGCTTCACAGTCGCTGATGAATACGCGCTAATTCCTTCCTATTTCAGTGATCCGCAGCTCGCCTGTCCGGCTACCGCGTATTTCAAGAGCGTCACCGCCTTCGGTAAGGCCGAGCTTGTGGAGGATAATGCCGAAAAAGCGGCGGTCTTCACGTTGTTTATGAAGAAGCTGCAGCCGGAGGGCGGCTATGCCCCCATAGATGCGGCAGATCCGCGTTACCGAGCCCGCCTCAAAGGTGTGGCCATGGTCCGGATCGCCCCGGAAGAGATCACGGCCAAGTTCAAATTCGGACAGAATCTGAAGGACGAAGAGCGGACAGCCGTCATCGAAGGATTATCCGCTCGTGGCGGCGGGCGTGACCCGGAAACGATCGAGCTGATGAAGAAATACTGCCCCTACCACTCCTGATACAGACAGATTTGCGGAACTGTCTTTCTGGGAAAGACAGGCTCTGTAATTGTTCTCAAACTATTTTGAAAATCCGTTCTTTCCACAGTGACGTCGGCATTCCCCGGTGATATAATGTTAGGCAATGTTAGCAGTATATATCCCAGAAGAATACCGGAAGGATGAAACTGATGAATGCACTGGCTGGACAATTGAATGAAAGTATCAAAGCCGGCAACGAACATGTATATGAAATGCTCTCAAGCCTTGGCAAGGACATCTACTTTCCCAAGGAAGGGATTCTGAGCCAGTCCGCTGAAGCGGCTGCGAATGCCAAGAAGTATAATGCAACCATTGGGATCGCTACCGAGAATGGCGTACCTATGCACCTTGGCATCATTCAAGATAAGCTCTCCGCTTATAGTCCAAAGGATCTTTACAGCTACGCTCCCCCGGCAGGCAAGCCGGAACTGCGCACCGTCTGGCGGGAGAAGATGCTCCGGGAGAATCCTTCTCTTGAAGGCAAATCTTTCGGTAACCCTATAGTTACCAATGCCCTGACCCATGGGCTTAGCATTGTCGCCGATCTGTTCGCCGAACCGGGCGACGCTATTATTTATCCGGACAAAAACTGGGAGAACTACGAATTGACTTTCGGCATCCGCCGTCAAGCCGAGACCGTGAACTACCCGCTCTTCACCGAAGACATGAGCTTCAACAGCGCGGGTCTGCTGGAAGCGCTGCTGTCCCAGAAGGAACGCGGCAAAGCAATTGTTCTGCTGAACTTCCCGAATAACCCTACCGGATATACGCCGGGTCTTCGTGAAGGCGAAGAGATCGTAGCAGCAATTCTCCGTGCGGCCGAAGCAGGCATTAATGTCGTAGTGGTCAGTGATGATGCTTATTTCGGACTCTTTTTTGAAGATTCTCTTACGGAATCCCTGTTCGGACGGCTTGCTAATCTGCATCCGCGTGTACTGGCTGTGAAGATTGACGGAGCCACCAAGGAAGAATTCGTCTGGGGCTTCCGCGTAGGCTTCATCACGTATGCTTCGGAGAACAAAGAACTGCTTGCTGCCCTGGAGCAAAAAACTCTCGGGATTATCCGGGCCACCATCTCCAGCGGACCACACCCGTCACAGACCTTCGTGCTGGATGCGCTGAAGTCCCCCGAGTTCGAAGCACAGAAAGAAGAGAAATTTCTGATTATGAAGGGCCGGGCCAACAAGGTGAAGACGCTGCTGGACAGCGGCAAATACGGAGATGACGTATGGACGTATTATCCGTTCAACTCCGGCTACTTCATGTGCCTGAAGCTTCATACCGTTTCGGCTGAAGACCTGCGCCTGCACCTGATTCATAATTATGGCCTGGGCACCATTGCGCTGGGTGAGACGGATCTGCGGATTGCTTTCTCCTGTATTGAAGAGGAGAATCTGGAAGACCTGTTTGATCTGGTCTATGCAGGCATCCGTGATCTCGAAAAAGCTTAATTCAACATAGGTTCGGTAACTCCGATCAGCCCCGTGAATCACGGGGCTGATTTTTTTGTGAGCTTGATGCGGCATTGGCCCATACACGAATTCCCCCCGGCACATACAATACGATGTACTCAAGTACAACAACTCACACGCGAAAGGGGAATGAACATGAGCGAAGAAAGAGGCGGATATGGATACGGCGGTGCGTTTACAAGCACAGGTGCCATTCTGGTACTTTTCATCCTGCTTGTCATCATCAGCCGTTCACTCTTTGTCTAACCGGGAATGAACATCCCGGGAGGGAGCCTAAGCGCTCTCTCCCATTACCCGCGTTCACGCGACATTCCCTCATGAAGTTTAAAAAAACGCCATAACGGGTGTTGAGCCCGCTATGGCGTTATTTTGGCATGTTTTTCCGGTGACAGCACAACCTTTGCCCGCTCCCCCTCGTCCATATTACTAGTACAGTATCAGATTAAAATAAGGGATTCTGAAGGCTGTTTGATATGGATTAGCGTTCGTCACCAGCTTTCGATCTGTTCTAATGTATATCGTACCTCAGAATGGTATAAACGAGGCTCAAATATCCATAATGATGTATTTTGTACATTCAAAGGATAGCCCTAAGGCACTTTTTGGCGAATGCTACGGTTCCTGCTGCACCAAAACCACTAAAATCCTAAAACGAGCCTACTTTTTCCCATCCTGATGTATAAAGAGCATTCTAGCGATCTCCGCCCTAGGCTTACAGCGTGCCTCCCGGGAGGTAGCTTTCGAATGCGCCATCTATTCCCGCCTTTTAAAAGCTGATGCTGTACTAGTACAATTCTCAGAGGGGGATGGTTTTTTACTATGATTAGGCATTATCTGTTCATGTGGTTCAATTTCATGGTGTTATTTACGCTTGCTTCGTTCGCCCTGGAAGTGCTGGAGGGCAATAAGATTACAACAACAGAATATTGGGGTCTGCGTGACCTCGGTCTGGTTTTCCCTTTCCTGTGGGCATCAGCCGCTTTCGTCATCTACCCGGTCCTGGTGTTGCCGGTAAGCTGGGTGATGCACCGGTGGATCCGGACGCTTCCGCTGCGTATTTTGCTGTTTACCTGCCTGGGTGCCGCCGGCGGCCTGCTTATTTTCCGTGAATCCTATAACGAGTACTTTGTCCATGGCTACCAGCTGCAGAGGAGTACCGCTGCCCTAACCTTTGGAATTATGGGCTTTTGTTATACGCTTGTTGACCGTTATCTGCCCTCTCTCTTGAGCAGAAACAGGGGCAATGTCCGAGCTTAATCCATCCTCTTCTGCAGGATCTCCTGAGTGATACGCTCGATAAATGCTGCCGGCTCTGCCGATTCCGTATCCTTTTCGCCCCGTTTGCGAATGGACAACGTCCGGTCTGTCAGCTCCTGCTCGCCAAGCACAAGCATGTATGGAACCTTCGAGAGCTGCGCTTCACGAATTTTGTAACCCAGCTTCTCATTGCTTGCATCTACCGTTACTCTTATTTTCGAAGCTTCCAGCAATTTCTTCACCTCATAGGCATAGTCCGCATATTTGCCGGATACCGGCAGAATCTTCACCTGCACCGGTGCCAGCCACAGTGGGAACGCACCCGAGAAATGCTCTGTCAGGATGCCGACGAACCGGTCAAGGGAACCGTAAACCGCTCGATGAATCATCACCGGCAGGTGCTTCTGGCCATCTTCACCGATATAGGACATCTCAAATTTCTCCGGCATCTGAAAATCCAGCTGAATAGTGCCGCACTGCCAGCTTCTTTTCAGCGCATCAAGGATATGAAAGTCGATCTTGGGCCCGTAAAAAGCGCCGTCGCCCTCATTCAGCCGATAGTCTGCGCCGTGTTTCTCCAGCACATTTCGCAGCGATTGCTCCGCCTTGTCCCACAGTTCAGGGGCTCCCATATAATCCTCGGGGCGGGTAGAGAGCTCAATCTTGTATTCAAAGCCAAACACTTTGTAGACATGGTCGATCAGCGAGATGACGCGGTTCATCTCCTCCTCAATCTGCTCAGGCAATACGAACAGGTGCGCGTCATCCTGGCAGAACGTACGGACCCGCATCATACCGTTCAGGGCCCCGGAGAATTCATGGCGGTGTACCTGGCCGAATTCCGAAATCCGGATCGGCAGATCCCGGTAGGAGTGCAGGCTGTTTTTGTAGACAAGAATATGTCCCGGACAGTTCATGGGCTTAAGCGCAAACTTCGTATCGTCCACATTGGTAAAATACATATTGTCTTTATAATGATCCCAGTGGCCCGATTGCTCCCAAAGCCGGTTGTTCATCATCAGCGGTGTGCGTACTTCATCGTACCCCTCTTGTCTTTGCAGCTCACGTGCAAAATCCTCAAGCGCTGTACGGATCGTCATCCCGTTCGGCAGATAGAACGGCATGCCGGGCGCTTCCTCGGAGAACATGAACAGCTCCAGTTCCTTGCTGAGCTTGCGGTGATCCCGTTTCTTCGCTTCTTCCAGCAGATGAAGGTGCTCATCCAGCTCCGCCTGTTTCGGAAAAGCTGTGCCGTAAATGCGCTGAAGCATCCGGTTATTCGAGTCCCCCCGCCAGTAGGCCCCTGCTACACTCAGCAGCTTGAAGGCCTTGATGCGGCCCGTTGACGGCAAATGCGGCCCCCGGCACAGATCGAAGAATTCGCCTTGATCGTAAATTGTAAGCTCAGCATCCTCCGGCAGGTCGCGGATCAATTCCAGCTTGTAGGGATCGTTCAATTCCGTATATATATCGACGGCCTCCGCACGGCTCACCACGCGGCGTACCATCGGCAGATTCTCCTGCACAATTCGCTTCATTTCCTTTTCGATCGCCGGGAAATCCTCTACGGAGAGGGATTTCTCCATATCGATGTCATAATAGAATCCATCCTCGATCACAGGGCCAATACCGAGCTTAACCTCCGCTTGACCGTAGATTCTCTTAAGTGCCTGAGCCAGCAGATGGGCCGTGCTGTGCCGGTAAACCTTCAGCCCTTCCGGGCTGTCCAGCGTTAGAATTTCCACCTGGCTGTCCTCATCTATCGTCCGGTTCAAATCGGCCGGCTGGCCGTTGATCTTGCCGGCTGCCGCCGCCTTCTTTAGTCCTGAACTAATGGAACCGGCAATATCCAGAATGCTTACTCCCTGCTCGTATTCCCGGACCGAACCGTCCGGCAGTGTTGCTTTTACCATTTCATTTATCCCCCATCCACATGTTATTGAACGCAAAAAAGCACTCAGTCCCAAGGGACGAGTGCGTTCAACTCGTGGTTCCACCCTAATTTGACCCGTAACGAACCCGGGTCCTCATCAGCATCCGGTAACGGGGATGAATCGGTGAAGTATACTTCCGCCTGAACAGACCGGCGGGTTCCACCACACAGCTACAAAGGGGTAACTCCAATGCCACTACTGAAGAAGCTTGCACCAATCGCTTCTCTCTCTGTGCAGCCTGTGCAGAGGAATCATGTCTTTGATCGTTGCTACATATGTCTTGCTTGACGTTGATTATAGATTCAGCCAAATCCAATGTCAAGCTATAATTTCAGAGTGCGGCTTGGGCGGCTACAGATCATCATCTTCCAGACGCGCTTCCTTACGGGACATATATCCTTTGAACAGAAAGGCCAGCAGCACACCGGCAGCCACAGTTCCGGCAGCGGGCAGCAGTCGTTCCCCGAGCGTGGTCAGGAATGGCAATCCCAGCACCACGGCCAGAATCAAATGAGTGCGAAAGACAAAGGCCGTAGTATTCTGCCCCTTCGTACCTTGCGGCAGCGGGTAGATGGTCAGCCAGAACGACTCGCTGTGCAGCTTGCGCAGTGACAATAGCTGTACACCGACGATGAACAGGAAAAATAAATAGATAGCCGTCCCGACATAAGTGCCGCGGTTCCACCAGGACAGCAGCAGACCCAGCAGCGCGATCCGCAGCACAATTCCAAATATATCGCCCCGTGCAAAACTTTTGGTCAGCAAATAACGGTAGGCCGTATCACGCCGCCATGGCATCGAGCCGCCCCACTTGGACAAATAGCGGCGTGCATAGACCCGCTGCTCGCGGCCCGGCACGTCCACGAACCATCCGAGCATCATTAAGGCGCGGGCCCCCTGATTCTTCTCCGTTGCAATCAGCCGTTCCCAGGGGACCGCGTGGCGTGCAGGCACATGGAGCGCCACCAGATAGGCGGCAGCCAGCAGCACGATAAAGAGCAGTCCGCGGCCTGCCGGCTGCCACAGCCAGGCGGCAATGATCAGGCCGCACACCGCCCAGCGCAGCAGTGCATAACTGCCGGATGCCGGACGGGAGAGCAGGGAGAGCTCCCGCCATAAGCCGAAGCTCGCCAGTAGCTTCACGGCAAGCAGAAGCAATGCCGTTGCAAAGAGCAGCTTGGGTGAAGCTTCCGTACGTATGTACAGCGGCCACAAGGTAATCAGGATGAAGGCCAGACGCAGGATTTTCCACAGGTTCCCTCTAATCCAGGCGGGAACAAAATACTCCCGCATCCGGTGCTCCTGCGGCAAAAGAAATACCGTATCCGGAGTTTGCAGATAGGTCCGGAATCCGCTGTGCGTTGCCGCCGGCAGCAGCAGAGCCAGCATAATCCAGCGGATGGGGATGCCGTCCGGTACATCGCGGAGCAGCGAGGTGTACCAAGCGGAGAATGCGATGATCACAAACAGGAAGACCATCGCCACTCCGCTTTGAATAATATAGCCCACATAAGGGAGCAGCTTGCCCATGGCCTGGCTGTGCCGCTCCCGGCGCAGCTCCTTCAGATCCATATTATTCGCCTCCCTGCACCAGCTCATAGAACAACTGTTCCAGGGACTGGCCGGGCCGCTTCGATGCAGCTGCGATCTCTGCCAGGCTGCCTTCGGCAATCACCTTGCCCTGATGCAGCACAATAAAGCGGTCGCAGTAGTTCTCGATGGTCGAAAGAATATGAGAGCTCAGCAGAATTGAAGCACCGGAATTCTTCAGTTCCAGCATGAAATCCAGCAGGGAGCGGATACCCAAAGGGTCCAATCCCAAAAAAGGCTCATCAATCACATACAGCGCCGGGCGCGCCACGAAGGCGCACATAATCATCACCTTCTGCTTCATCCCTTTGGACAGGTGGGAGGACAAGGTATCCATCTTGTCCTCCATCCGGAACAGCTTCGCCAGCTGCAGGCTGCGGGATTCGTAATCGCTGCGTTCCACCCCATAGGATCGGGCCGTAAATTCAACATGCTCACGCACCGTCATTTCTTCGTACAGCAGCGGCGACTCCGGCACAAACGACAAAGCCCCGTGATACGCACCGGGGTCGGCCGCACGTGTCTTGCCAAGCACCGTAATATCGCCTTTATGTGGCGACATCAACCCCAGGATATGCTTCATGGTGGTGCTTTTGCCTGCCCCGTTCAACCCAATCAGCCCGACCATTTCTCCGGGCTGCACCTGAAGCCCGACATCATGGAGAACCGGCTTGTTCAGGCTGTATCCCCCCGAAAGGCCCGTAATTTGCAATACGGGAGTGTTATTCATCGACCGTCACCTCGCGGAGTTTTGTCTTTCAGCCACTTCGGCGCCCCTTTATTCTTGCCGCTCTGCCCACGAGCCGCATTGCCGGTGCGCGTACTGCCTGCCGGACGCGTCGGGTCCGGCTTGCCGGAGCCCGCGGGCGGGTTCACGCCCGCCGTGCGAACCGGCGGCTTGCCGCTGCGCGGGGCAAGCCCTTCGCGGCGCGTGCCGCCGCCCTCCGGGCGCTCTGCCCCGCCGCGTGAAGCCCCGCGGGCTTCATCGGCAGGGAGCACCCTGCCGCCGACCATTTCGCGCTCCGTAAGCGCAATGTCCAGTTCACGTGCGAACTTGCGCATGATGAAGGTCTGCTGCTCCGTCACAATGGTGACCGACAAGCCGCGGCGGCCCATGCGTCCGGTACGTCCGGCACGGTGCACATAGTGCTCGGAGTCAAACGCCGGATCAAAGCTGACCACCAGCGATAGATTCTCAATATCCAGGCCCCGGGCCGCTACATCACTCGCAACCAGCAAGCGGAATTTCCCGTCGCGGAACTTTGACAATACATTGCTGCGGGTTACCTTGTCGGCATCCCCGTACAAAGCGGCTGCTGTTAATCCAAGCTGGTTCAGCTTCGATTCAATCTCCCGGATATCCTCATTGGCATTCACAAATACAATCGCCCGTTCCGGATTATAGTGGCGGATGATACGCCGCAGCATCTCCATCTTGTTCCGTTCTTCGGCCACGACATAGTGATGCTCCAGACTCTGGGCCGTCATGACACCCGGATCTATACCCACCTCGGCCGGATTTTTCATTTCCCGTCCGGCCAGGGCTTTGGTCTCCGGGCCTATCGTCGCAGACAGCATGACCAGCTGGCGGGTGCGCAGTGCGCTGCTGATGATCTTTGCGACCTCTCCGGCTCCGCTGAGCTGGAACATTTGGTCCGCTTCGTCAATTACAATTGTGCTGACTTCATGCATCTTCAGCTTGCGCAGCCCGATCAGCTCGCGGATGCGCCCCGGCGTGCCTACAACAAGCTGCGGATGTTCGCGCAGCTTGTCAATCTGGCGTTTGATCGCCGCCCCGCCAATAAGGCCCATTACCCGAATCCCGCGCGGTTCACCATACCGCTCCGCCTCGCGTACAATTTGCATGGCCAGCTCCTGGGTAGGGGCCAGGACCAGCTTTTGCATGACCTTGTGCTCGGGTCTGATCCCTTGAAGCAGCGGCAGCAGATACGCCAGCGTCTTCCCTGTTCCTGTCTGTGAGGCCGCCAGAATGTCCCGTCCCTCCAGAAGCAGCGGAATGGTCTGCGCTTGTACCGGGGAAGGCTCATTGATGCCGAACTCCGCCAATCTGGCAATCAGGTCGTCCTCTATGCCAATGGCCGCAAAAGAAGCTTTATCCATATTAGGTATTCATCCTTTTCATTTGAGATCATATGTTCATTATATGCCAAAAAGGCCTCCCCACCAAATGGAAGGCCCGCAGTTTGCAGCACGCTGCTATTTTCTGTTCATTGCCTTATAGGTCAGCTTATCCGCAAGCCGCGGAAAAAGGCCATACAGACGGATGCCGAAACCCGCCAGCCGCGGGAGATCCAGCTCCTCCTTGCCCTTCTCCATAACAGTTATAATCTTGGCAGAAACGTACTCCGGGGTCATCATCATCCGGGCCACACTTTTCTCATATTTGCCGGATGGATCGGCTGTTTTGAAGAATTCAGTGGCAATGGGTCCGGGATTCACCGCTGAGATAATAATTCCGGTCTTGCGCATTTCCTGGCGCAGCGCATTGGTGAAGCCCAGCACAGCATGTTTGGTTGCCGTGTACGCCACCGATTTGGCTGTGCCGATCTTGCCGGCCATCGAGGCCACATTGATGATCTGGCCGGAGCCCCGCTCCAGCATATGTGGAACTACAGCCTTGGTGCAGCGGACAATCCCCATATAATTCACATCCATCATGTCATCGAATTCCCGGGGCTCCATATCCGTAAAGGCCGTAAATTTCCCATATCCGGCATTGTTGAGCAGAATGTCAATTCTCCCGTGGGCCGCCAGAATCTGCGCAAAGGTCTCCTGGACGTTCGCCTCATCTCTTACATCACAAATGTACAGCCCAAAAACGCCCGGTATCCCGGCCGCCGTCTCATTCAGCTTGTCTTCCGAGCGCGCCACAAGCACCGGGACAGCCCCTCGCTTGCTCAGCATCTGCGCAGTAAGCGCTCCGATCCCGCTCGACGCCCCCGTAATGACAACAACCTTATCCTTCAAGTTCATAAAAGTCTCTCAGCTCCCAACCCTTTGGCCTAGGAAATCATCACCTGAATATCCAGTTCTCCGATTCCTTCCATCATCAGCGGAATGCTCAGCGCCTTGCCGGACTGAAAGGACATTGCCTCTGACTTCATCAGCTTCGGCGGAGTGATATCAACCGTTACGCCCTGATTGGACAGAATTGTGCTGGCATTTCCGCTGATCATATTGCCAAGCTCCGAAATCGCGCTTTGGCCCATTTCATCCATTTCGGTAATGACGAAGCCGCCCATCATCACTGAAACCATCCGCAGTGCAACATGCTCTGCGATTCCAAAGATAATGTTCCCGCTCAGTTGGCCCGTCATTCCAACCTGAATCCATATATGATTATCAATCAGCTCAATGTCTTTAATTCCCAAGTTGCCGGTGGACGGCGAGACCTGAATCACCTGTTCAATTACAATGCGTGCAGACTCTAAAAACGGATTGATTACTTCTGCTTTCATGGAAGTGCTGTCCCCCCTATCCCGGGCTTTAGTCATATACCAAAAGTCCCAAGCAATATTGATTTATTATACTTCATATATCGGCACAATTCATCAAAAATTAATGGTCTTGCCGGAGGAATTCCAAAGTTAGTTGGCAGTAACATTGCCCTACCCGGTAGAATCTCCTATAATTTAATCAAATGCCAACATTGAGCGTAAGATATCCTTAAGTATTTCAACAACATTCGGTAGGCCCAAAGGAGGTCATTCATGAACATCAGCCAATTGGAGACACTCATTACCATTTCCAAAACCATGAGCTTCCGCAAAGCCGGAGAATTGCTCAATCTGACCCAGCCTGCAGTATCGGCCCAGATCAAAAGTCTTGAAGAAGAGTTCAAGACCCAGCTTGTGGACCGGAACCAGCCGGTGACGCTTACCGACCGCGGCAAAGTATTTCTGGAGCATGCGGAGCAGATCGTAGGCATTGTTGACGAAATGAAGCAACGGCTTGCGGATCTGGAGGAGAATCCCCAGGGCCACATTGTTCTGGGCACAACAACATCCATTGCCATTCAGATTTTACCGCGAATCCTGTCTTATTTTCAGGACCAGTTCCCCCATATCAAAACATCGATCTCCTCGATGTCATCTTCGCAAATTTATCAGCATGTCGAGAATGGACTGGTTGACGTCGGCATCGGCTACCTGATCGGGCGCAATCCCGGCATGACCACCTCCACACTGTATTATGATACCTTTGAGCTGGTTGTCTCTCCAAGACATCCCCTCGCACATGTCAAAACCGCCGGAATCGAAGCTTTGGGAAAAACGCCGCTCATCCTGCTCTCCCCCGATACGGTAGGGCGAAAGTTTGTCGATGAGGTGCTCGCGAAGCATGGTATTCAGCCCCAGCTCATCATGGAGCTGACCAGCAGCGAGGAAGTCAAACGGATGGTCGAGCTCGATCTGGGCGCCGCCGTCATTTCCAAGCAATCTGTCAATTCCGAGGTCCGGGCCGGAACACTCAAGATCGTCCCGATCATGGAGCTGGAAGTCACCCATCCGGTAGGTGTAATTACCAAGTCGGGCAAATACGTCAACTCCGCCATGCGGCAATTCTTAAGTGACCTCAAAGGCATGCCGGAAACCCAGTTCATCGGTTCAGAGTAACAGTTTGCCAAGCTAACCATGGCCAAAGGAGATGTTCTATTCATGAAATTCGACCTGCATACCCATCATGTCCGCTGCGGCCATGCCGACGGCACGATTCGGGATTATATCGAGGCCGGCATTGCTGCCGGGCTGGGCGTGATCGGCATATCGGATCACACTCCTTATTTCGGCAGCGCATCCGAGCAGGAGTTCCCTCATATAGCCATGTCCAAATCAGAGCTGGTCCACTATGTGGATGAAGTGCTGTCTCTGCAAAAAGAATATGCGGGCGTAATCGACGTACTGCTCGGGATTGAAGCGGACTACCTGCCCGAGCATGCGGAGCTTTACCGCAAGACGCTGTCCGCTTATCCTTTCGACTATATCATCGGCTCGGTGCATAACGTTGGAGGCATCAGTATTTTTAATAAAAACCGCTGGAAGAAACTCAGTCCTCAGGGTCAGATTACGGACAAAAGCACATATTACCGGCTCATCGCCGACTCGGCCCGCAGCGGTATGTTCCAGATCCTGGGACATATCGATGCGATGAAAGGCAACTATCCAGCCTTTTCGGACATCCCTGCCGATGCTGCCGTTGATGATTGTCTGCGTATTATCGGCGAAAACGGTGTTTCGATTGAGATTAATACCTCCGGCTGCACCAAAAAATGCGGAGGCTGGTATCCATCCGATGCCATTCTGGAACGTGCGCTTCATTACGGCGTCGAGGTGACCTTCGGTTCCGATGCCCACAAGCCTTCGCGCGTAGCCGAAGACCGGGAGGCGGTGGCCGCACGGTTGAAGGAAATCGGCTTCACACGGTGGGTGTATTACAAACAACGCGAGCAGATTGCCGTCCCTCTGTAGCCTAAGTTCCTTCAGAGGAGCTGCCGGGGACAAGCCCGCTAAACTGTACAGAGTCAGGAAGGCCTGTGGAAACAGCCCTCTATTGCGATAGAGGGCTGTTTCCTTTAAGGAGTATAAGAAAAAGGTGAAATTTTCTTTCCTGTTTTGAATAAGAGTGGGATCAGGACTAACAAAATTATCCCAACAACTATCGTAGCAAATAAAAGTTCTTTCCATTCAAGTAAATCGTTCTCAAACATATGTAGAAGAGTCAATGAATTGATCGGAATATTGAGCAGTAACCCGGTAACAAGTCCGGGGGCATACTTTTTTAACAGAATTGTTGCGATAAGATGGGGGAAGACAGCATTTAAAATCATGGAACCTAAAAAACCAACAAAAACCCACTTGGCCAAGTCGGATTGTGGAATATACAAATAACAAAAAGCAGATAAATAGGCCAATGCCGTTATGACAATAACTGCAAAATGAAATTCGTCCGGACTCACTGATTTTTGAAACTTTGAAGCCTCCTGTGACCATTTAGGCAGCCAAAGTGCCTCCTCAAGATTATGTAAAGTAATAGCGAAACAAAAAAATATCACCAAGTACTCCATTTGCTGTTCACTCCTCCAACACAAATCTATCAACAATGGGATTTAACATAACCATATACAAAAAAATGGACCCGACTCATCGGGTCCCAAAGCATTTATATTTTCAAAAGGGGGTCATGTACTTAGTTTAACCTGTCTCTGTTAGAGTTTGATAACGGTATTATTTCATTTGTGTAACAATGTGAATACTTTCATTACATCCTCCGCCGTGCCCGCCACCGGCAGCAGCCGTTCCAGCGTCATCCCGTTCTTCAGCATAACCCGTTCGGATCTGCTGTTATTTCCCCGGCAGCGTCCCTCTATTCTCGTTAGGCCCAGTTCCCGGACACAGTAACCGAGCAGCAGACCGACCGCTTCTGTCGCGAAGCCGCGGCCCCACCAGGCCGGGTCCAGCATATAGCCCAGCATAGCCCTGCCCTCACGCCGCTTCCAGTTCTGCAAGGAGACAATGCCGATCAGCCTCTGTTCTCCCTTGTGGCATACTCCCAGATGGAGTTCGTTTGGAGCGGAGACAGAGAGCAGACGTTTCAACAGCTTGTTCAGATAAACCGACTGCGCCCCCGGTTCGCCGCGCAGCAGCACATGCGGCCTGATCTCCGGATGGATGAGCAGCCTCCGCAGGGCTGGAGCATCCACCGGCAGGAGTGGCCGCAGATCGACAGTCTGTCCCCGCTGGATTGTTACCGGTAATTTGCCATGGTTGTCCATCACGCTCTCCTTTTCCAAAAATCCTGCCGGCAGCAGCCGGTCATGCCCGGTGCAGTGTCATGACCGTCAATTCGGGTCGGCACATGAAGCGGAGCGGCATTAACGTCTCGCCAAACCCCCGGTTCACATACACCGGCATGGCATTGACCGGCGTATAGTAAAGCCCGGATATGTATTTGAGCGATCCGTACGGAGTAAAAGGCGCTCCTACCAGCGGTAAACGGATCTGTCCGCCATGGCTGTGTCCCGACAGCTGCAAATGAAACGGATAGGTCTCGGCAATATCTGCGTAATCCGGTTCATGCATCATCAGAACCGTGAACGTTCCGGGCGGAACACCCTTGAGGGCAGCTTCCGGGTCCGGCTTGCCGTGGAGCAGGTCATCCAGACCGGTGACGGCCATACTTGCGCCTCCACGCTTAATTAGATAAGATTCATTGCGCAGTACAGTGAATCCCGCCTGTTGCCATAAACCGGTTAATCTTCCGGTATTCTTGTAGTCATGGTTCCCCAGAATAGCGAATTTGCCCAGTGGAGCCTTCAGCTCCGCCAGTATTGGCACAGAGGAGACCAGATCACCAGGCTCGCTGTCCACAATATCTCCGGTGAAGAGAATCAGATCCGGTTCGGCCTTCGTGATTTGGGCCGCCAAGCGGGCCAGGTCTCTTTCATCCTTGTTAAAGCCGAGATGCGTATCGCTGAACTGTACTAATCGGACCCCTGCAAACGCAGAGGGCAAGTCCTGCAGACGCAGATCCAGTGAGGTCACATCCAGCCAGCGCGGCTCTCCCTGCCAGGCATATCCGCCTGCAAGCAAGCCGGCTCCGATGACGGTGGCAGCTCCCCTGGCCAGAAATTGACGGCGGGTAATTTTGGGCCTGCCTCCCGTCCTGTCAGGCGAAGTTTTTTTCCCGCTGCCCTGGGCCGGTTGGTTCATATCCTTCGTATTAGGAGAAACCCCGGACGTTTCCTGATTCATTGGGAGTCTCTCCTTCCTTACCGGGGCACAGCAATGACACTGCTGCTTGTGCCCCGGTGTTATTCTTTGGCACTTCTATTCTTCCGATCCGGTTCCTTCACTTCCGCTTCAACTTCTTCTTCGACTTCCTCTTCAACTTCTTCTTCAATGTACGCTTCGACTTCCTTTTCCGAGCCTGGACCAAGGATCTTCCGGAACAAACCCAGCATAGACAGCGCATAAGCTACAGTGATAAAGCTGAAGCTGATCTGCATCACAACAACGAGCCGTGAAGTATTGTCGGTTGGGGCTATATCTCCGTAACCCACAGTAGTAAAGGTAGCAACGCTGAAATACAGGAAGGTAATCAACTGGCTGAGCAAATCTCCCCCCAGGTTTTCTCCCTGAAAAGAAGTTTGTCCAAACAGCTTATAGATGGATGTATATACGATTGTGAAAAAAACAATGCAGGAAAAGGCAGCGATGCTGATACGGAGCAATGTCTGCTGCAGCCTTACTTCCTTATCATTCGATTGCTTGATCTCATGGAAGATGAAAATAATATAGAACAGCACGGAAACCAGACAAAAGAAAAGAATCAGCGCCCGCATGCCGCCATTGCCCGGCACCAGAGAGCCCAGATCAATCCAGTCCAGCAAATCCTCCACCGAGATTAATACATAAATCACAATAGGAGTCAGCAGCACTCCTTGGTTGACCCACTTAAATTCCATCCTGTAGAACCACAATGCCAGCAGCAGCATTACAACGATATTAAGGGCCCAGATCCACCACTCCAAGGTTATTACACTCCTGTCCTAATAGTCCGTCAGGCTTTAAACTGTCCAAACCTACAGCACGCTGGCCACTTCCTATCGGTGTTGACTCGCCAAAATGGACCTTGGAGCCATCAAATCCTGCTTATTCCGGCCGTTCTTTTAATACAATCCGGCATACTTCTTCCGGCGTCTCCCTGTAAGCAGAGGCGATTCCCTTTTCGGCAACCGCTGACTTCAGGACACGGCGTTGACTGTAAGCAATTTCGAAGCTTTTGGTAAAAGGGAAGGGGTCCAGGAGCAAAGTACGCTCATCCTGCCATTCCGCCGAAATCTTGCGCCCCGATGTGAAGCTGAAATCTTCACTGCCGGAGAATCCCTCCGTCCACCAAGGATGCTCCTCCGATTTGGGGCTGCCCGGTTCATTCAGCGCCATGTATAATGACAGATCATCGCTGAATTGCAGCAGCCGGGCATCATAATAAAGCTCATCCTCGCCGATCGGCCTGGACTGCTCCAGCTCACGGTGAATGCGGGATCTGCGTTCAGCCTCTGCCTCCTGATAAGCCGTCAGCTCCGGGCAGGCTTCGCCCGAGGTCTCAATCAGGCGCTCAAAGTGCAGGCTGCAGAGCAATGCCCCGTACGCCGTGTCCGCTTCAATCTCATCGAGCCCCCGTGTGTAGAAGGTCAGCTTCGGCACTACAGGGAAATCAATAAAGGTGTAGGGAGCCCCCTCCGCATCATTCCAGAAAGGAGTCTCATCCAGATCAATCCAGCCCCGGTCATGATTGCTTACCGCCCGCAGCACCTCTTCACGGCGGCCTTCCTCCGGGACATGTTCTTCCTTAAACCATTTGGCAAGCTCTCCGGCCACCTTGCCGTGTTCATGCTGCTTCACCATCACAAATGCCTCAACCTGCTCCCGACAAATCACGTCCCATTCCTCCCCAGAACTTTCTCGCGCCAAGTCTATTCCAACTATGGAAATTATAACACAAACCCTGCCATGACCAAAAAATCAAATCCGTTGATGGGTTAGGCGTTACTTCACGGGGGCAAGCTCACTTTCCGTAACCCATTTGTGATTGTGGACCGGATCTCCACCGGTTGTTGGTGTGTAATCGACCATATATACAGTGGTCGGCTCTGCCGAATCTATAGTCGCGACGGCCCCTTTCATCCCTGGCATATGATCCGCTGTGACTGTAATGTCGGCACCCGATTCATAGGGAGAGGCTTTGGCGTCCTTAATTTCTTCCTGGACGATCCATTTGTGGTCCGTGACCCGTTCTCCGCCGGTAACAGGCGTATAGGAGATGGAATACGCCGTCGTTTCATAAGCTCCTGCTATGGTTGCCACTGCACCGTCCATGCCTGGCATGTGATTGGTTTTCATGATGGCCTCGCTCCCGATATTAAACTTGGGATTCACGGCTTCCTTCATCCCTTCCGGTAATTCACTTGAAGTGGAATGATTCATATGCGCGGTGTCACCCTGCTCCGTAGTAACAGCAGTCGCAGTATGCCCTTGGGTGTTGCCGCCGTCATTTCCATTCCCGCCGCAGCCGCTGAGCGCAAGCATGGCAGCTGCAGCAAGTAATGTCCATTGTTTCTTCATCTTGTATACACTCCTTTTAAACTGTATTGTTTGGCCAACCACGGGCTTTGGAAGGCATTTTTGCCTTCCAAAGCCCATAGCAAGGCCTATTGCCGCTATCAAGCTGCGGAAGTAGAGTAAGCAACTTCGTTATTGAAATTATACCCACCCGGGGTATAAATCAAACCAAAAATCCGCAGAAGAACGACTCATCGTCCCCTGCGGATCCTTTGAATGTTTCGGCTTCCGGCCGCTCCTCCAGTTTCAACATCATTCATGAACTTTTCTTCCGGTAGTCGCTTGGAGTCAGGCCGTAATATTTTTTGAACATGCGGTAGAAATAGGAGGTGTTCGTGAACCCCGTTTTTCCGGCAATTTCAGCGACCGGTTCCTGGGTACGGTTCAGCAGCTCCGCCGCTTTTCCCACACGGGTCCGGTTGATCACATCGACGAGAGTCTCCAGCGTCATCTGCTTGTAGATACGCCCAAGGTGGCTCGGAGACAGGTCCAGCTCCTGGGCAATCGCATTCAACGACAGGTTCGGATCTCCATAGCTCACATCTACAATATCATTGATTCTGCGAATCAGATCCTCCTGCTTCATGCTGCGCTTCTCCACAATGAGCCCATGCAACTGATCGATGGCAGCCAAAAAGGCTCCGCCCACTTCCTCCATCGTCTCCAGCTCATCCACAGCGGAGGTGATCAGCACAGGCACGGCCTCCGGGTCGATTAATTTATTGCGGTGAAAGGTGTACAGCACATTGTTCAAAGTAATGGCCAGACGCGCGATGGCAGCCTGTGCCGCTCCGATCGGGAAGGCCAACGTCCCCTCCATGATGGCCTTCATACAGAGCTTTGCTTCCTCCGTTTTGCCTGCCATCAGGGCATCCGTCATCCGCTTCTCCTTGTCTACCGGGAACACATAGGCCTTGGAATCCGGCAATATGCATTCCTGGGCCCGGATAATCGTACCTAAGCCATGAAAAAAGCGGTGCCCGGAGGCCGTGTCCACCTGATGGTAGAGCGCCTTCAGATGAAGCACCTGATGCTCCAGAGCCGAATAAGCCACCGATATGCCAATGTGCAGATGTTCCGCAATAGCCTGCTGAATCTGCTGGAGCAGCACGACAAGCTCTGCTTCATCCTCCATGTCCAGCTTGCCGGTATCCCCAAAAACAAACAGAATGGCATCCCCCTCTATCTCTACCGATTCCACATGATAATACTGCATCCCAAGCTCGGAACCAATGTTCATCATGGCGTACCGGTAAGCCTTCAGATCCGCCCCCCGGAGAGTGGAGAGCTGCCGGAAGCGGTCGATGCGCAGCAGCACCAGACGGTAAGGCTTCTGGAAGTCGAAGGTAATGTTCATCTGGCTGAGCCTCGCCCGCAGCGACTTGGGATTGAGCGGCTCATTGCCCAGTACCAGCCCCCGCAGCAGATGCTGGCGCAGCGTATACACATTATTGCGGTTCGCCGCCTCCAGTGTCTGCATCCGGGAAGCAATCAGGCCATAAGGTGCGTAGAGCTTGCGGGACAACACCCAGGCGGCAAGGATTCCGGCTGCCAGAATGGCCAGCGTAATCAGGATAGTCGTCGTTCGGATCTGCCTGATATTCTCCGTTACCCGTTCGTAGGGGGTTACTCTCAGATAACGCCAATCCAGCCCGTCAGGCTTCGTATAGGAGACCAGGTATTTGCGTCCGTCAATTTGACTCAGCGAATAACCTTCGAGGCCGCTGCCGGCAATCGTACGAAGCTTTGCAGTCCCTTCGGCGGTGAATGCGGCTGGCGACAGATCTTCCCCGGACAACAGCAGCCCCCGGTTATCCATGATGTAAGACCGGCCCGGCTTCTGGTCCCCATCCGCAATCTCTTTATTGATCCATGAGACGGAAATATTGACGATGATGGCGGAATTGACCGTGTTCCCGCTGCCTATCGCATCGTACCCCAGATAGGTATAGACATTTTTGGCATCGCTTTCATTGTTGCTGTTATACGTGCGCGGGATAGGTGTGAATGGTTTGTAGTCCCGGTAATGTTCTATTAAATCCAGCACCCCCTTATCGCTCAGCTCCTGCTTGGTCAGCAGTCCGTTCTGTCCGCTGTCGGCGGCAATGTAGACATATTCGGACTTCGGATTGTAGACGTAGATCGATTCGATATAGGGCATGGAGTTCAAATAATTGGACAACTCGTTCATTGCCGCAATACTGTCGTAGATGCTCGGTTCCGGGTAGAACATAAGTTTCATAATCGTGTGGTTGCGGTAGAGCTGAAAAGTGAGCGACTGGGCCGTGTCCGTCATATGGTTCACTTCCCGGCTGGTCTGGGTCAGGTCCCTCAGATCGGACTGATAATCCTCTTTGAGTGTAATCCGGTTGAAATAGATAAACAGAATCGTCGACGAGATCGTAATTGTCAGTACTGTACATAACACTATGCCAAGCAGCAGCTTTGCGTATACGCCCCATTTTTTTTCATCTTTCAGACGCAAGGCTTTCCCCCCCTGTAAGCTCTGTACGATAGATCATAAGGCATACAGACACCTTGGAACAAGAAGAAACAACTTCTCTTTCCCGTAAAAAATGCCGGACCTTCATGGCATCCCAGAAAGTCCGGCAGACTGTACATGAGGAGCAGGTTCGCCGTGTGACCGGCTTAGCATACTTGATGCCTTTTCCCTTACTTTACTTGATGCCTTTTTCCGCTACATAGGCTTCCCACTGTTCTTTATAGGCGGCCTGCACTTTCTCAAGTCCCGCTTGCTTAGCTTTGGACATCGCCGTCTCCACGCCTTCGTCGATGTTGTCAATCAGACCGGCATACAGCGGGTAGAAATATTGTTTCTCCACCTGCTCCAGCGCCGCACGCTCGGACTGGTAGGCCGAATAATCCTCCGCAAAGCCGGTAAAAATATCCGGTTTGGCGATTTTGTCCAGCTCATCGAAGATGGCCTTAACGCCGTCGTAGCCCTTGTCGAACAGCATGAACTCCGGATTACGCCAAGCCCAGCCATTCATCCCTTCACGGGCGAAGCCGTTCGAGGTGCTGTCGCCGATCATTTTGTAATAACCGTCTGCCACTTCGTAGTTCTTGCCTTCAATCCCGTATTGGGTCAATTGGTTGTAGCGTTTGTCAGTGACCATCTTCTCGTAGAAGGCCAGGGCGCGTTCCGGGTTCTTGCTGCTTCTTGGAACCGCAAATCCGTTATGAATCGGATGCACCGGTGTAGCGAACCCGCGGGTTTCGGCAAAAGAGGTGTACCCCAGCTTCCAGTCCGGATGACTGGCCTGCATTTTGATCAGCGTATCGTTGTAACGGCTCGGGTTGTCGCCCAGCATGGCGGCGGTTTTGCCGCTGATGACCGGCGCTTGCAGCGTATCTTTGACGTTCAGCACGTTTTTCGGGAAAAAGCCTTTGCCGGCCCAGCGCTTAATCGTCTCCAGATCCTTCTTCTGCTCATCGGAACCCCAATAGGAATACACTTCGCCAGGTTTGCCGTATTTAATGCCAACCCCGTACGGAAGCGGGCCGCCCACAGTATCATCGCTGATCTCACGGAACACATCCATCAGGTTCGTCTTGACGTCGGAATTTATGGACAATGGCTGCATTTCCGGCTCGTTGGCCTTGATACCGTCCAGGTAAGCCTCGAAGGTAGCTATATCTTTGGGAACGGGCAGATTATATTTCTCGCGCAGATCTTCGCGGTACACAAAGCCGTTATTGACATATTCCTTATAGGTTGCGGGAACGGTGTAGATTTTGTCGTTGATTTTGACGGCATCCCACATATCGGTGGGGACGTACTTCTGCAGTTCAGGCGCTGCAGCCGGTAAAAGCTCATCCAGCGGCAGGAACGCCCCGCTTTTCGCATAGGCTTGATACTGCGTCCAGTCTGCGGTAAAAATCAAGTCAATCGGCTGTCCCGAGGATAACAGCAGCTTGTATTTCTGGTCCCAGTCGGTCCAGCTGGTGTAGTTAAACTTGACGGTTGCATTCAGATCCGCTTCGGCGAGCTTGTTGACCTCCTCCTGAATCACAGCCAAATCCTTCGGCGCATCGCCAAGCATGTAGAATTGCAGTTCGACCTTTTTGGAGGTGTCCAGCCCTTTGGTGGTTTCAGCCGCCGCATCAGTGGCCGGAGCATTGCCGGATTTGCCCGCATTCCCTGCCCCCTCCGTCTTGGTGTTGCCCGAACCTGAGCATCCCGCAAGCGCCGACGAGAGCATTACCCCTGCCATTACCGTACCCAGCCATTTCGCTTTATTTCTCATCTGAATCCTCCCTTATTGTCTATAAAATTATATGTTATATAGATGGAGTTGAAGCTCCATCCTATATAGCCAAGGTCTGAGGGGGCATCGGCCCCCCCGGCCCTAACCTTTTACCGCCCCGATCGTCAGGCCTTTGACAAAATAACGCTGCACGAACGGATACAGGAACAAAATGGGTCCGGTGACGATGATGGCCATCGCCATTTTGGTGGACTCGGTCGGAAGATCGGTGCCCAGCGAAATCCCGGTGCCCGCACCCATCTGAGAGATGAACTGGATGCTGTTGATGATGTTGTATAGATAGAACTGCAGCTGGTACATGTTCTGGTCATTGATGAACAGCGAGGACAGGAACCAGTCGTTCCAATACGCCAAGGCCAGAAACAGGCCGACCGTAGCGATCCCCGGCATGGATAACTGCAGGACGATCCGGTAGTAGATTTTGAAATCATTGGCTCCGTCGATCTTGGCCGATTCAAAAACTTCCTCAGGCACGGCAGAGCGGATAAAGTTCTTCATCAGAATAATCAGGAACGGCGTCATCAGGCCGGGAAAAATCAGCACGGTATACGTATCCATCAGGTTCAGGTAACGCGTCATCAGGATGTACCAGGGGACCAGGCCCCCGCCGAACAGCGTCGTGAAGTAAATGAAGAACGAGAAGTAGTTGCGGTATTTAAAATCCTTGCGCTGGAGCACATAGCCGGCCATCGTGATAAAAAACAGGCCGAGCGCGGTACCCACTACTGTCGTGACACCCGTCACCCAATAGGCCCGCAGTACGGTCTCCGGGAACCGGAAGACCATTTTGTAGCCCTCCAGCGAGAACTTGGACGGGATAAGGTGGAACCCTTCACGGATAATCACTTCATTTGGCGTAAAGGAAGCGGAGATAATGAGCAGAAAAGGAAACAGGCATAGCACAGTAGCAAACAGAGTAACGGTATAGGCAATAATTCTGAACGTCATCGCATATTTTTCATCTTTGATCTTCATCGGCGGCACCTCCTAGAATAGCGCGTATTCGTCATTGATTTTGCGGATAATCGTATTGACCGTCATGACCAGAATGAAGCCGAACAGGGACTGGTACAAGCCGGCCGAAGTCGCAAGCCCGATGTCGAAGGTAACCTTGAGTGAACGGTAGACGTACGTATCCAGGATGTCCGTGACGTTGTAGAGCACACCATTGTTGCCGATCAATTGATAGAACAGGTCAAACTGACCCTTCATAATACTGCCTAGCGCAAAGAGCAGCAGCACCACGAAGGTATTTTTCAGCATGGGAACCGTAATGTACCAGACTCTGTGAAAAATATTCGCCCCGTCAATCTTGGAGGCTTCATAATACTCTTCGCTGATCCCCGTGATGGCGGCCAGGTAGATGACCATGCTGTATCCGAGATTTTTCCACAGGTAAAAAATAATGATCAGCGGCACCCACACCCAAGGGGTGTTGTAGACATCGACAGGATTCATATGAAAGGCCTTCAGCATCGTGTTCAAGAAACCGCTGTCATAATTGAACAGATTGTAGACGACCACACTGAGAATAACGAATGAAATGAAATAAGGAAGAAACATAATCGACTGGGTCAGCTTCTTGAACCATTTCAGCCGGATCTCGCTCAGCAGGATTGCACAAAAAATCGCCAATACATTGCCGAATAAAATAAAGGCCGCATTGTATCCAAGCGTGTTCACCGTCAGCTTGGCCAGAATGCCGGAATTCCACAGGAACTTGAAATTCTCCATCCCGACGAATTCACTGTTGAACAAGCTCCTGTTGAAGTCAAACTTGGTAAAGGCGTAATAGATCCCGACCATCGGGATGTACGCGTTAATAATGAAGAACACAACTACAGGCAGCAGCATCAAAAACATAATCCGGTTCGCGGACAACTCACGCAGCAATCCTCTACGGGGCGTCATACGTTCATTTCTCCTCCTTGTATGTCTCTATTAAGGTTGAACCCGCCCCTTGGTGGGTTCGAACCTAGTGTACGTCCGGCTGAACCGTTCCAGCTAGAGCAACATCAAGCGGAGAGTGAACGAATTGAACAATTTCACAGTGAACAAATTCGGTTTTTGTGAAGTTATCGGCGGAAAAGAGCGGTGAAGAGTTTGGCGGACAGACTGTTGTGGGAGGCGAGCGGTTAGGCTGGGGGGCGGTGCTTAGCAAGAGTGGGGCACCGCGCTGGGACACGGCGCGGGTGGGGCGCTTAGCCGGGGCGGGACACGGCGCGGGGGGATGCGCTTGGCCGAGGCGGGACACGACGCGGGGCCAGGGCGCAGGGGCGGTGCTTGGCGGGTAAAGGCATTCTGCTGCATTTCGTGCAGCAGAATTGGCTAAATAGTTACTTTTCAGCACTTCTAATGTATTTGATACATTAGAATATCCGCAAATAGCCCGTTTGGGGCCATTTACGGTGATTAGACTGCACCAAATGCAGCAGAAGCTTGTTTGGAGGACTCTCCAGCTCCTTCTGCTGCACTTTTTGCATCAGAACGGTTATACACGTCTGTTCCCTTCAAGGAATGAACGCCATACAGACAACGCACTGGAACAGGACGATTCCTTGCGGTGCACAAAATTGACCTCCAGTTCCCGATACGCCCCGGGCAGATGATGAGAGAGAATTCTCCCTGCGGATTCCGCTTGGGAGACCGACGATCCCGGCAGCATAGATACGCCAAGACCCGCCGAGACGCCGTTCAGAATCATCTCCAGTGTGCCATATTCTATAATTTTATAGCTTGTGGTCCCACTCTCGCGCAGAAATTGCTCTGCCCGTTTGCGATGGGTACACCCTACATCAAAGAAAAGCATCGGCTTTGCCAGCAGCTGCAGCATGTTCTGCTCACCCGGTTCCGAGATCAGCACCAGCTCCTCCCTGAAAGCCGCCACCTGTTCCAATGCCGGAGAATCTACAGGCCCATACACAAAAGCACCCTCCAGCTCACCGCTCAGCACCTTCTGCACAAGTGCATGCGTACCTCCGGTGATCAGCGATAGATCCACATCAGGGAACGCCGAATAATATTCGGCCAGCAGCGGTGTGAGATGGGTAACAGCAGCCGTCTCGATGGAGCCGAGGCGTAAAGGCCCGGAAGGATGGTCAGAGTACCGGGTGGTCTGCACCGCTTCATCCATGAGCTTCAGGATTTGATCCGCATACCCCAGCAGGTTCTCTCCTGCCGGGGTCAAGATCATCCCCCGGTTGGAGCGCCGGAACAAAGGCAGCCGAAACTCAGCCTCCAGGGATTGAATCCGGCTTGTCACATTGGACTGCACATAATTCAGCACCTGCGCGGCCCTGGTAATGCTGCCTTCCCGGGCGACCGCCTGGAATATTCTCAAATCACCGCTTTCCATTCTCGGTTCACCTTCCAGTTGTATGTAATCTAGTATGATTATTTATGATAGCCACTTTCAGTTCTGTTCATTTTACCGGATGATCCCCGCTGTGTACAATCAGTTCAGAACCATTCGGTATGGTCATAAGGTGAAGGAGGCCAGCAGAACAATGAGAGCAATCGTACATGCCGGCAGTAGCGGGCTTGAGGGTCTGAAGTATCAAAAGGCAGCGGACAGAACGCCCGGCCCCGGCGAGGTGAAAGTAAACTTAAGAGCGGCCGGAATCAATCACCGTGATTTATTCCTGATGGCTGCACGGACAAATCAGGACGCCCCGTTAATCCTGGGCTCCGACGGTGCGGGGGTGATTGAGGCGGTCGGCACGGGCGTTGTGGATCTGCCTATCGGGGCTAAGGTCGTGATCAATCCCTGCATCGGCTGGGATACACTACAACCTGTGCCGGACGTTCCGCAGATCGTCGGCGGACCCACGGACGGCACTTTGGCGGAAGCGATTCTTATTCCAGCGAAGAACGCCTACCCCAAGCCGGAATATCTGACTTGGGAGGAGGCCGGAGTGCTGCCCCTGGCCGCCCTAACGGCCTACCGGGCACTGTTCACCCGGGGCCGCCTGCAGCCGGGCGAGCATGTGCTCATCCCGGGGATCGGCGGCGGTGTGGCAACCTTCGCCTTGCTTATGGCAGTTGCGGCAGGTGCCCGGGTCAGCGTGACCTCACGCAGCGAAGTGAAACAGCAAAGGGCACTCGCCCTTGGTGCCCGGCAAGCCGTGGACAGCCACAGCAACTGGAACGAGAGCCTCCACGGTGAACCTGTGGATCTTATTCTGGACAGCATCGGACCCTCCACCTTAGGGCAGTCTTTGGAGGTCATCAAACCGGGCGGCCGAATCGTTATGTTCGGAGCAAGCTCCGGGGACAGACTAGAGTTCCCGGCGAGATCGCTGTTTTTTCCACAGGCCAGTCTGATCGGCACCTCTATGGGCAGCAGCGAAGAATTCGGGGAGATGCTTAAGTATATAGAGCTGCACCAAATCCGGCCTGTCCTGGACCGTGTATTCGCTGTCCAGGACACCGCTTCAGCCTTCCGGCGGATGCAGCAGGGGGAACAATTCGGCAATATCGGCATCCGCATTTAAGTCCCTTGTTACAACTAAAAAAGCATCCAAGCACAGAGACCTCACTCTGCCTTGGATGCTTCTTTATTTCAACCGGCTTATAGTGTGTTACACACCCAGCCAACGCTTGAACATATGCTTGGTGCTCTGTTTGTTGATCTCGGCAATGGACGTCGTAAGCGGGATGCCTTTCGGGCAGGCAGCGACGCAGTTCTGCGAATTGCCGCAGCCGTCGATACCGCCGTCTTCCATAACAGCATCCAGACGGTCATCCGCGTTCATCTCACCTGTCGGGTGTGCATTGAACAGACGGACTTGCGAAAGGGCTGCCGGTCCGATGAAGTTGGTCTTCTCATTAACGTTCGGACAAGCCTCCAGACAAACACCGCAAGTCATGCATTTGGAGAGTTCATACGCCCATTGGCGTTTCTTCTCCGGCATCCGCGGTCCCGGACCGAGGTCATAGGTGCCGTCGATCGGAATCCAGGCCTTGACCCGCTTGAGTGCATTGAACATCCGGGTACGGTCAATGACAAGGTCGCGGACCACGGGAAAAGTCTTCATCGGCTCAATGCGGACGGGTTGTTCCAAATTATCTATAAGCGCCGCACAGGCTTGGCGGGGCTTGCCATTGATGACCATTGAGCAAGCGCCGCATACTTCTTCCAGACAGTTCGAATCCCAGCATACCGGAACCGTATTATCGCCTTTGGCATTGACCGGATTGCGCTGGATTTCCATCAGCGCACTGATCACGTTCATGCCCGGACGATAAGGAAGATCAAATTCCTCCGTATACGACGAGCTCTGCGGTTCGTCCTGGCGGGTAATAATAAACTTTACGTTTTTGGGGGCTGCAGCTGTTTCCGCCATATCAGTTACCTCCTAAAAGTTTTGTAAACATCTGTTGGTGCGTCTGTTTCATGTGAGCTATGTCCTGTAACCTTATTTATCCTTGGAATAGTCGCGAATACGCGGTGGAATGAGCGAGACATCCACTTCGTCGTAAGTGATCTGCGGGCCATCCGCTGTCCATGCCGCTTTGGTGGTCTTCAGGAACTCCTCATCATTGCGGTCCGGGAACTCCGGCTTGTAATGTGCCCCGCGGCTCTCGTTGCGCAGCAGTGCCCCCAGCGTCATCGCTTCGGACAGCTCCAGCATATTCCACAGCTGACGGGTAAAGGCGACGCCTTGGTTATTCCAGCGTGACGTATCGCTCATGTTGATGTTCTTATAGCGCGCCTTCAGTTCCTTGATCTTGGCGATCGTCGCTTCCAGCTTGGTATTGTGCCGCACTACAGTCATATTGGCCGTCATCCATTCGCCCAGCTCCTTGTGGATGACATAGGCGTTCTCCGTGCCCGACATAGCAAGCAGGGATTCGTATTTATCGGTCTGTTTCTTGTGGAAGGTGTCGAATACGGATGAAGAGATGTCCTTCACCGATTTCTTCAGGCCTTTGATATATTCAACCGCTTTAGGTCCGGCTACCATCCCGCCATAAATCGCGGAGACCAGGGAATTTGCACCCAGGCGGTTCGCTCCATGATACTGATATTCACATTCTCCCGCCGCGAAGAGGCCGGGGATATTCGTCATTTGATTATAGTCGACCCACATGCCACCCATGGAATAATGGACCGCCGGGAAGATTTTCATCGGAATCTTGCGCGGGTCGTCCCCCATGAACTTCTCATAGATCTCGATAATGCCGCCCAGCTTGACGTCAAGCTCCTTCGGGTCCTTGTGGGAGAGGTCAAGGTAGACCATGTTCTCCCCATTGATGCCAAGTCCCTGATCCACACAGACATTAAAAATCTCCCGGGTGGCAATATCACGCGGCACCAGATTCCCGTAAGCCGGATATTTCTCCTCAAGGAAATACCATGGTTTGCCGTCCTTGTAGGTCCAGATGCGTCCGCCTTCACCGCGGGCCGATTCCGACATCAGCCGCAGCTTGTCGTCGCCCGGAATGGCCGTAGGGTGAATCTGTATGAATTCTCCGTTGGCATAATGCACACCCTGTTGGTAGACCGCACTTGCAGCAGTCCCCGTGTTGATAACGGAGTTTGTCGTTTTGCCAAAAATAATGCCCGGTCCGCCGCTCGCCAAAATCACGGCATCGGCAGGGAACGTCTCAATCTCCATCGTCTTCAGATTCTGCGCGCTGATTCCGCGGCAGACGCCGTCGTTGTCGACAATGGCTGACAGGAACTCCCAGTTCTCGCTTTTGGTCACGAGACCTTCCACTTCCCAGCGGCGCACCTGCTCGTCAAGCGCATAGAGCAGCTGCTGCCCTGTGGTAGCTCCGGCGAATGCTGTCCGGTGACGTTTCGTACCGCCAAACCGGCGGAAATCAAGCAAACCTTCCGGCGTACGGTTGAACATAACGCCCATCCGGTCCATCAGGTGGATAATTCCCGGGGCTGCTTCACACATCGCTTTGACCGGAGGCTGGTTGGCCAGAAAGTCACCGCCGTAGACCGTATCATCAAAATGCTCCCAAGGCGAATCCCCCTCGCCTTTCGTGTTGACTGCGCCGTTGATGCCGCCCTGGGCACAGACCGAGTGGGATCTTTTGACGGGTACTAATGAGAATAAATGGACATGCGCACCGGACTCCGCCGCCTTGATGGTAGCCATCAGGCCGGCCAGGCCGCCGCCCACGATAATGATATCGGCTGTTGCCATGGTAAGTTCACTCCCTTTATATCTACAGTTAGATTAGGTTAGATCAGGTTCTTCAAAGATTGCGCCAGCGCAACTGTGTTCTGGAATTCACTGTCACGGAACGTAACAAGCGAGAGCAGGAACATGAAGGTAACGACTACGAACAGGCCCAGACAAATCACAGAGGAGACACGCTGCGAGCGCGGTCCTACAGTAATGCCCCAGCTGATCAGGAAAGACCAGAGTCCGTTGGCAAAGTGGAAGGATGCAGCCACGATACCAATTACATAAAAACTGAGCAGCAGCGGCTGGGTCACAATATTGTGCATCAGACCCCCAAGCTCCTCATGCTCCACGTTGCCAAGCGTGACCTGAAAGCGGGTCTCAAATACATGCCACACGATAAAGATGAAGGTAACAACGCCTGTAATGCGCTGCAGTGTGTAGCGCCAGTTGCGCTCCAGGTTAAAACGGTTCAGGTTCGGCTTGGATTGGTAAGCAATGTACAGCCCATATACCCCATGGTAGAGCAGGGGCAGCCATATGCCGAACAATTCCAGGAAGAAGACCAGCGGCAGGCTGTTCAGGAACAGCACACTGTCTGTAAAACCCGAAGCACCACCTTCTACTGCCGCGAAATTTGTCAACATGTGCTCCAGGAAAAAGGCTCCGAGCGGGATAACGCCAAGCAAGGAATGAATTTTTCTGGAATAAAATCCTCTCATAGCAAAGATAGCCCCTTTCGATTAAAACAGCGTTTTCATTAGTGTTCATACACCGCCGGGACTACAGTTGAAACAGGTTGAACCACCCTGCACAGGGTGGCTGGGAGCAGATGTCCACCGCTATCCATTGTTTTCCCGGACTTTGTCTTATCATTCACAAAGTGTGAATATCTTGTGTCACTTTTCATGTTACTCCTTTTCCTCTTATAAGGGAATTGCAATCTAATTATTAATCGTTATACAATAAACGCATAAGAATATTTTTTATGTGATAATAATTCTCATTTAGAAGCATGCAACTGCGGCCTTGTCCCTCCTAACCCTTATAGAACAACAGATGTGCCACTATTCGGCTATGCGCTTTGTCACTTCATTCAGGGTCACAATATCGCAAAATGCGGAGTGACCCTAATTTTGGATTACGGGAGGAATCGTGAAATGTTTGATGATTTGGACATTTTTGCCTCGGTTGTGGAGCATTCCAGTCTGAACCGCGCATCCCGCCAGCTTAATCTGTCCCAGCCCGCCTTATCCCGTAAAATCTCCAAACTGGAAGAACGGCTCGGCGTTCCGCTGTTCACCCGGTACGGCAAACGGCTGGAGCTGACAGAGGTCGGGCGCCTAACCTATACCTATGCCCTGGAGCAGCGGCAGCAACGTTCCAAATTCCTGGAGGCGCTCTCCAAGTTCAAGGAAGGCGAGCCGCTGCTGGTTACGCTCGGCGCCAGTCTTACCACACTGCAGACAACGCTGCCGCCGCTGGTGAACGCCTACATGGAGAAATATCCGGCGGCGGAACTGAAGCTTAATACCGGCAGAACCCATGAGATTGTCACCTCAGTCAGCGAAGGCAAGTCCGATGTCGGCATCATTGCCTCCTCCATACAGGAGCCGGGATTGCGCTGCATCCCCTTGTTCGAGGATCAGCTGCGGCTGGTCGTGTCAGAGCATCACCCGCTGACCCTGTTTCCTAAGCTGACCATGGACCATCTCTCCCGTCTGCCGATGATTCTGTTCTCCAAGGGCACTTGGTACCGCCGCCTGACGGATGATCTGTTCCAGCGCTGCGGCATTGATCCCGATGTACGCATGGAGATCGATTCCTTCGAGGCCATCGTCCGCCTGCTGCCAACGATCAAAGCCGCGGCACTGCTGCCGAAATCCTATTTGCGTCCCGAGCTGCTGAACGGCGGCGGACTCGTCTCGCTGCATATCAAGGAGCTGGAGCAGACCCAGCGGACCACCTGCATTATCTACCGTGACAGCGGCGGACTAAGCACGGCGGCGCGCAGCCTGGTACAAGTGACGGAGGATGTTTTCCTGTCCAGGCTGGAGAATACTTAAGCATCCGGGACGCGTTGTGCTGAATGGCCGGAGATTCCTCTGGCAAAAGTCAAAAAGCCCACCCGGCCTGCAAGGGTCCGGATGGGCTTTTGTTCTGAGTATCCTATAATATCGAAGTCTCTCTATTCCTGATTCACAGTTTCATTCTCAAACCGGTCAATACTCTCATTGGAGCCGATGACCACAATGATATCATTTTCATGCAGATCATCGAGTGCGGTTGGGGCAACAATAATGCCGCTTTCCCGGTTAATCGCGATGATGCTGCAGCCGTATTTGGCCCGGGTGTTGAGCGCTGCCAGGCTTTTTCCGTCCATACAGGCAGGGACCGTCAGCTCGACGATTTTGTAATCCTTGGAGATTTCAATATAGTCCAGCAAATGGGGGGTCACCAGTTGATGCGCCACCCGGACTCCCATATCCCGTTCCGGAAAAATTACCCGGTCCACGCCCAGCTTGGACAAGGCCCGGCCATGGAGAATCGATATAGCTTTGGCTACGACCTGCTTCACACCCAGCTCTTTCAGGAGGATCGCCGCCAGAATGCTGCGCTCCATATTGTCACCGATCGCTACAATGCCACAGTCAAAATTCCGTACGCCCAAAGAGCGCATGATCCCCTCATCCGTAGCATCCGCCATCACGGCATGTGTCAGCTGTTCGCCCATTTCCTCCACCCGTTCCTCGATATGGTCAATACCGAGTACTTCATAGCCCATTTCCATCAGCTCCAGGGCCAGACTGGAACCAAAACGGCCAAGGCCGATTACAACAAATTGCTGTGGTTTCATGATCCGGTTGCTCCTTATCCTATAATCATTTTGCCTTCGGGATACTTATACAATGGTTTACCCTGTTTCGGCCCAAGTGCATAGGCGAGCGTCAAGAGCCCCAGGCGGCCCGCGAACATTGTCACGCAGATCAGGATTTTGCCTATCGTCGACAACTCCGGTGTCAGTCCCATACTCAGCCCAACCGTGGCAAACGCTGAGGTGGTCTCAAATAAAATCATCAGAAAGTTGCGGTCCTCCGTAGTGGAGAGCACCATGGAGACGGAGACGATCAGCAGCAGCGCCAGCAGTGTAACGGTCAGCGCCTTAAAAATCCGCTCCTGCGCCAGCCGGTAACGGAACAAGACAATATCTTCACGTCCGCGCAGCATCGCCACCACGGCACCAATCATGATGGTGAAGGTCGTGGTCTTGATTCCGCCGCCCGTTGATCCCGGAGAAGCACCAATAAACATCAGAATAACAATAAAGAACTGCGAAGCCTGGCGCAGTCCGGCAATATCCAGCGTGTTGGCTCCCGCCGTACGGGGAGTAACCGATTGGAAAAAGGCCGACAGGAGCTTGCCGCCAAAAGGCAAAGAACCCAAAGTCCGGGGATTGCTGAATTCAAAAATAAAAATAACCAGCGTACCCGTGAGAATGAGTGCTGCGGTCATCGACAAAACAACCTTGCTGTGTAGGGACAGTCTGCGTTTGTGACGATACTCCATAAGATCCGCCATCACGATAAACCCGATGCCTCCGGAAATAATCAGAAACATGACAACAATATTAACCAGAGGATCGTTGACATATCCGGTTAAGCTGCGGTATTCGCCGAACAGATCAAATCCGGCATTATTGAACATGGATACCGCGTGAAAAATCCCAAAGTACAGCGCTCGGCCAAACGGCATGTCGAACACAAATCGAAAAGTTAACAACACCGCTGCCATCCCTTCAATGACAAGCGAATAAATCAGCACCCTGCGGATCAGCCGGACGATACCCTCCATCGAGCCCTGGTTCATGGCCTCCTGAAGGATTAATCTGTCCCTAAGTGAAATTCTGCGCTTCAGTACCAGCGCAAACAGCGTGGCCATGGTCATGAAGCCCAGACCGCCAATCTGTATCAGCACCATAATGACAATTTGTCCAAACTGGGAAAAAAACGTCCCCGTGTCCACTACTACAAGTCCTGTTACACAGGTGGCAGAAGTTGCTGTAAACAAGGCATCCATAAAGTTTAAAGAAGTTCCTGTCGTATTCGATACGGGCAGCATCAGCAGCATGGTCCCGATCAATATAATGGACGCAAAGCCTAACACCAGAATCTGAGGCGGGGCCAGCCTTAGTAATCTGCGTTCGGAAGTCGTCGATAATGGGGACGCCACTTGTCTCACCTCTTCATTGTAATATTAAATGTTGTTGTATGTATTACTCGGCCAAAGGCGTGCAGCACTCAAATTATATACGTTATTACCGGACTTCACAAAACATTTTTCAAGCATTTATAGGATACCGCTTCCAACCCGTTTCATTGCCTTCACAGACCCTACAATGGTAAAATACACAAATAAATTGCCTGGAATGCATCCGCCTACTTGTCTCATATGCTCTTATTATCGCCATTGTTAACTCATCCCAAGGAGGCGTTCCATGAATCGCGTCGGCCAACCCCTGCAGCTGCGGCCCCTTTCCAAAAAGCTCATCATCGCGGGCCTGATCGGTCTTGTCATCTTTATCATATTCCAAGTACTCCCTTCGGTCCTTTCCACTTCAGACGGCGAAAGTACTACAGTCATCAGCAAAGCGGAAGCCCGTAAGCAGGCGGCAGCATTCGCGGCAGCAGAGCTCGGTTATAAGGAGACGGCAAGCGACCAGTGGAGTGTGGTGTACCGGACAGACTCCGCTTTTTATGGCTATATGTCCCGCGAAAAGCTGCTGACGGACTATTCCAAAAACAAGCTGGATCAGCGTTATCCTTTTGACGTCTATCAGGCAAGCCTGCGGGTCGGCGGGGAAGATCACCCCAGTCTGGCCATTGATCTTAATATGTATACCGGTAAAGTTGTAGCTTTTGCACGCGGGAGTGAGATCCCCTTCACACAACAGGCTTCAGTCGGCGGGAGTAGCGGTTCACAGCTGACCTTGGAGCAAAAGGAGAATTTGGCCCGTCCCTGGCTGCGGCTCTGGGGGGTCAATCCGGCGAAGCTGCAAGTCGATCCGGGCAGAGACAGCTTCGGGCTGGTCTACGCCGATAGCTCAGTCAAGGTAGGGGAGTCCCGGCTGCAATATTTTTTTAATTTTGCAGACAGCGAAGTCTCTTCCTTCCGGGCAGGCTTCACCGCCCCGGCGTGGCACACGACGTATGTCACGGATCAGACCTCTCTCGCCACCAAGCTTACTATGTACGGCTACGGAATCCCTACACTGGCGCTGGGCATTCTTGCCCTCATCTACAGCATTCTCCGCAGAGGCCATACTTCATTCGCCCGCGGGGTGTTCTTGAGCTCGGTGCATTTTGTAATCATGATGGTCAGTACCTATAATATGTTGCCCGAAACGTCCGGCGATGACGCGTCGGCCCGCTTGACCTCGATCATCATGTTCACCCTGTACGCGCTCTATAGTCTGCTTATGTCCTCGCTGCTCTACTTTTCTCTGGTCGGCGGAGACGGATTATGGCGGCAGGAGGAAGGACTGAACCCATGGCCCCGGGCTACGGAACCGGGATATGGACAATATGTGCTAAGCAGCATCCGTGCCGGCTATATCTGGGCTTTCGTGCTGCTCGGTGTGCAGACCGTGATGTTTATTATTTTGAGCTATACCCTGGACAACTGGTCCACCACCGATGCCGACCAGTCGCCGTATAACATGCGGTATGCCTGGCTGCTGCCGATTGTAGCGTGGCTTGCGGGTCTTTCCGAAGAAGCGGTGTACCGCCTGTTCGGGATTCGGATGCTGAAAAAGCTCGTCCGCAGCACTCTGATTGCCAGTCTGATCACTACCCTGATCTGGGCCTTCGGCCATACGCTGTATCCGATCTATCCGGTCATCTCCCGCCCGATTGAACTGACCGTCATCGGGCTGCTGTTCAGTTATATTTTTCTCCGGTACGGATTTATAGCCGTCATGTTCAGCCACGTCGTATTTGACAGCATCCTGATGGGCGCTACGCTCATCTTTATGAAGGACAGCATCAATGTAGCCTCCGGCATCTTCGCGCTCGTTATGCCGTTCCTGGTAGGTTACGTCGTCTACCGCTTTAATTCTCCGGCGAAGCCGGGGCCTTTGAAACCGGGGAATGGTTTGCGCTAGGTCTCACCTCCACCTCTCCATCGTCAAACGCTGTTCGTCACCAGCCAGAATGGGTCCCGAATGTAAAGAAGCGATTCCCCGGGTAACGGGAGAATCGCTTTTTTTTACAAACTTGTAAGGTTTCTAAAATGATCAAGGCGTCTCTTCCCCACTTTTGGGTCAGCCCCTTTAGCAGTAGCGGTCTTAATCTACACTTGGCTCCTCATCCCTGAGCGCATCCAGGATTTGTCCCGCCAGCTTGTCACCAATGGAGAGCGGCCGGAAATCCTCTACCGCGGCTTCCTTGATCTTCTTCAGCGAGCCAAAATGCTTCAGCAGCAGCTTCCGCCGTTTGTCGCCGATTCCCGGAATGGCATCCAGCTTCGAGGTGACCATCGATTTCCCGCGCTGTTCCCGGTGGAACGTAATCGCGAACCGGTGAACCTCATCCTGAATCCGCTGCAGCAGATAGAATTCCTGGCTATCCCGGGCCAACGCCACCGGCTCCGGCGGATCTCCCACCAGCAGCTGTGCAGTCTTGTGCTTATCATCCTTCACGAGTCCGCAGACCGGAATGAAGAGGCCGAGCTCATTCTCTAGAATATCTATCGCTGAAGAGATCTGTCCTTTCCCTCCATCGACGACGATCAGATCCGGCAGCGGCAGGTTCTCTTTCAGCACCCGCTCATAACGGCGGCGGATCACCTCGCGCATTGTTCCATAGTCATCGGCACCGATGACGGTGCGGACCTTGTATTTGCGGTATTCTTTGCGGGCCGGCTTGCCGTCAATGAATACAACCATGGCCGACACCGGATTGGTCCCCTGGATATTCGAGTTATCAAAAGCTTCAATGCGGCTCAGATTCGCAAGCCCCAGGCTTTGCCCTAGGCTGACCGCCGCTCCCGAGGTCCGTTCCTCATCCCGTTCGATCAGCCGGAATTTCTCATCAAGCGCTACCCGGCCATTCTCGCAGGCCATGCCGACCATCTGCTTCTTGAGGCCGCGCTGCGGCACCAGTACTTTGATGCCCAGCCATTCCTGGAGAATGGCGGCCCCGCCGGCAGCGTCGACCACGCCGGCCGCTGCGGCGGCTTCGGTTGCAGCCTCGCGTTCAGCCGTTTCCTGGGCTGTCTCCGGTTCCTCGGGACCGGCTTTCAGTTCTTCCGCAGCCAGCACCGCCAGCTCACCGGCAGCAGGCTTGGCTGCGATTCCACCTTCGCGCAGCGGGTCCGGCAGCAGGATTTCCTGTGGAAGTGCCGGATTGTCACTATAATATTGCGTCACATAGGACATAAAATCACTGTAGGCATCACCATAGAACGGAAAAGCCGACGAGTGCCGCTGAATCATTTTCCCCTGGCGCATATACAGGATCTGCACACACATCCAGCCCTTATCTACGGCATAACCAAATACGTCGCGGTCCCGGGTGTCCGGGGTATTGATCTTCTGCTTCTCCATCAACGCATCGATGTGAATGATCTGATCCCGCAGCTCCTTGGCCCGCTCAAAATAAAGCTCCTCGGCAGCCTCCTGCATCTTTTTCTGCAAATCCTTCTTGACCGCCTCATGGCCGCCGCCCAGAAATCCGGATATACTTTGAATAATCTCATCATAAGAAGACTTCGGTACTTCCTTCTCACATGGAGCCAGACACTGGCCCATATGATAATACAGACAGACTTCCTTAGGCATAACCCCGCATTTACGCAACGGATACATCCGGTCCAGCAGCTTTTTGGTCTGCTGGGCGGCATATGCATTCGGATAGGGGCCAAAATATTTTGCTTTATCCTTAAGCACCCGGCGTGTCACTTCAAGACGCGGATGAGCTTCATTCGTGATTTTGATATAGGGAAAGGTCTTGTCATCCTTCAGCAAAACGTTATAACGGGGCATATGCTTCTTAATCAAATTACACTCCAGAATGAGTGCTTCCATGTTGCTGGCCGTAACAATATATTCAAAGTCGACAATGTTGGCCACGAGCCGCTGTGTTTTGCCGTTATGGCTTCCGGTAAAATAAGAGCGGACCCGGTTCTTCAGCACCTTGGCCTTGCCCACATAAATAATGGTGCCTTCTTCATTCTTCATCAGATAGCACCCGGGCAGGTCGGGTAACAACGCCAGCTTGTTGCGGATATTATCCATATAGTCCATAATTTCTCCCCCACCTGAATCCTCCCCGCGCCGCAAGACCCGGGGGCATCCTCCTGTACACCAGCCTCAGCCAGGCCTAACAGGGGATGTTTGCATGAAGTTAATTATAACATGAACAGAACAAATGTACTCTTTTTATTGAACACAAAACGCCTCCGGCAGGAACCGAAGGCGTTACTTGTGCAGGCCCAAAGGGCTGTGCAGGAGCATACAGATATTATTGGTGTTTAGCTACGATATTTTTGAGGGATTCTTTGGAGTTCAGGCCTACAACTTTATCTACCGGTTGACCGTCTTTGAAGAAGATCAGGGTAGGAATACTCATTACTCCAAAACGGGAAGCCGTTTCCGGATTCTCATCCACGTTCAATTTTGCAATCTTTACGCCATCTCCAAGCTCGGTGGACAATTCGTCCAGAATAGGAGCAAGCATTTTGCATGGGCCGCACCAAGGAGCCCAGAAATCTACTACTACAGTACCTTGACCTTCTACTTCGTTAGCGAAGGATTGGTCAGACACGTTCACGATAGCCATGTTATTGTTCCTCCTTTAAGTTTTTCGAAGCAATGTAATGGTTTCATCTAATATGATAACCAAATTACTATCTACCGACACGGTTTCAGTATAACATATTTATTGGGGCAAGTGAATGGTTACTCACAATTATATTGTTAAAAATATATTTTCCGCGGCATTTCTGCCTCCAGCCGGGCTGCATTCTTCCGTCAACCTTATCTTTACAATCTCCCTGCAGTTTCGGTATACTTGAGGAAAGCGCATTAATTGTCAATGACTTATCTCATAACAATGCAGGCCTCTCGCCTGCAAGGAGGCAGAACCTATGGATGTCAACGCGCACGTACGGGACCCACGGGAGCATGTGAACGAAGAACCCCGCGATGACTTGGGCGATTTAATGGCCGGTTTTTTTGGAATGACCGGATTCATGACTGTTGTGTTCTTCGGCATGGTGATTGTCAAGTTTATACTGTCCGAGTAGCTGGCAGTATAAACCTTCCTCAGATTCGCGGCGGCAGCTGCAATGCAAAAAATCCGGTGTTTCCCTTGGGAAGCAACCGGATTTTTGTCTATTTACACAGGTTCTTGGCTCGGCTAAAACCATGGTTCGCCTGATCGGCTCCCCATCCGGAGACGTTACTGCTCCTCCATTCAAAACGTTCGAGCCCAAGATCCTTCTATTTGTAGAACAACGCACCTTATCTGCGCTTGAGAGCAATCTAATGTATTTAGTGCAGTAACACTCGCTCCAGGGCAGCTCAAAAGTGCATTTGGATGTATTTCGTACAGTGAAAATCAAGAAAACAGGTGATTTCCAGCCCATTTTGCTATTCCTGATGTATCAAATGCAGTCTAACCGGACAAAAGCAGGATTGGCCCGCAAACTGATGTACAAAATGCAGTGTACTAACTCATCCCCGGGATTCAACAGGAGTTTCACCAGCTATCTGCCGGTCCCCCGCTGGTTCTCCCCATGCAGAGGTACTACATCAACAAACGGAGCAATCCGGTCCATCAAACGCTGCCCTTTATATAGCTCTTCGCCGTCTTTGCTGGTGAAGCTGAGATGTTTCTCCAGCCCGTCCAGCGGATAGTTCGAGGTATAGAAGGTGGGCTTGCGGTTCATGCGGTAGTTCAGAATCGCTCCCAGCACATGGTCGCGTGCCCAGGGATTCAAATTCTCCGCACCGATATCGTCAAAAATAAGCAAATCACAATTTTTCAACGTATCCACCGTTTCCTTCAGCTTCTGGCCGTCCATCATAATCGATTTCAGATCTTCAATAAAATCCGGCATGTACACAATAACACCGCTGTATCCGGCTACAGCCAGTTCGTGCAGCAGATAACACATCAGGAAAGTCTTGCCCGTTCCAAAGGTTCCGTGCAGGTAGATCCCGCGCGAAGTCAGCCCCTCTTCCTTGGCAGCTGAAATATAGTCGAATAATTTATTGACAGCAGAGACCCGGCGCGGGTCTTTGCCCATAATATCAATCTCATCGTAGCCCCCGTTCAGGACCCGCTCATCCACATAAAAGCTGCGGATCCGTTTGCGGATGTTGTCCTGATTGTCCTGGGCCACCTTCAGGCGGCACGGTGTCTTGCGTTCATATAGATCTGGTGTGCCGCCTACGGTCTCAACCGTAAGCTTGCTGTAATGGCCCGGGAAATCATTCGGGCATTTCTCAAGGCCCGGGCAGTTGGCACAGTTGCGGCTTTCCTCCACGTATTGATACAGGCGGCTCATGTGCAGCCGAAGCCGGGTTTCCTCCAGCTCCGGATGCTCGGCCAGCAGCGCCTTGACCAAAGGATGGTTAAACAGCCCTTGCTCCAAATCGCGGGAACGCTGGCGCAGAGCGGGACTATTCATTGAACGCAGCACATCGCCCATAGACTCCATGCTTCCACCTCACTTTCTTTACGGCGCTTTCGATTTCTTGCTGGCCTTAATTTCGGCCGCTTTTTTCATCATCGCCGCGAATTCTTCATCGGATACGGTCCCTGCACTGCCATCATCCAGCACAATGGGAATCTCGGGCTTGCCGGACCGTCCGGCATTTTTGGCATAGGAGCGCGTGCGGCTCCCTGCGGAAGCAGGGGTCCCGGCGGCCGCCCCTTTGCCTTTTACTTTGGACTGGTCCCGGATATAGCGGACCGCTTTCTCGTACGTATTCACCTGTTTCACCAGCATATTGGAAGCGATCGCCTCCACAAAGTTGCGGTTCATGCGCTGTTCCCCGCCGGAGGCCACCATGGTCATCAAATAATGAATAAGGACATTAATAACTTCCCCCGACAGCTTGTAGTTCAGATCGATTTTCTCGAACATGTCCATCAGATGCCCTGGCACAGTCCCCGGAAAAAAGGTCTGCAAAAGCCGTGTATAAGGTTCGTTGCGCAGCATCATATTATACTGGTGAATGTCACACTTGGACAAAAATTGCGGAGGCACCTCTACATAATACTCCATCTCGACAGGCTGCTCCGGAGGAGCACTGGAATCATCCCCCTCCTCTGCGGAAGCAGCACGGATGGAAATCACCTTGGCTGCAGCAATTTCCCGCTTCTCCTGGCGCCTCATATCCTGGCGGAAATGCTGGCTGGCCTTATACTGCAGCGCATCCAGAATGACCTCGCCATCCGGCGAGAAGACCCCGTCTTCGTCCAGCAGACGGCTAAGGTCCTGCGGGCCAAGCTCGTATTTGTGGGCCACATAATTAATGACCCCCATTTGGGCATGGTCAAAGCGCAGCTTCTCCACATGACCCCTGTTGGCCGATTCCCGCGGGAATCGCAGGATAATATCGCTGTAGCCAATCGCCGGCTCACCTGTTTCACGCATGCCCGGCTGCCGGACCGATGCCACCTCGGCCAAGGCCTGCTCTAGCTCATAGTCAATCACATGTGTATTCAGCTGAAAAATATCGTAAAAGGGCAATGAAATATTCTCTTTGCCAATCGATCTGCGGCTCCACTCCTCCGGCTCGCGGTTCCAGAACTGCTCCCGGAGGGACAACACGGCAAATTTGCCGATCTTGTCGCGCAAGAGCAGCGTCAGATGCTGGGTGGCAAAAAAATCAGCCGGCGACAGCGGCGGCATCAGCTCATATTCGTACATATAGTCATCAGTCTCCGGCACATAGATTCGACAGGTCTGCAGCAGTCCTACCGCCTCCAGCCGGGAACACTGATCAATTAAATATTTGCGGCCCTTCTCGTTCGGCTCCACACCCAGTGTCATAAAGAGCCTGCGCTGCTGCTCCACTCCGGAATAGCCAATAGTCTCAGCCGGGACATGCTCAAACAGCAGCCGGTACAGACTGATGGCGAATGCGCCTACCATAGGCTGATATACAGAACTAAGCATCCGGCCGTCAATCACACTAAGCCCGAATTCGCGGGAAACGCAGTAGCGATGATGCTCGGTATAATGATGTAAATGGCTCATGCGCATCTGCGGATACCACCCCCCTTGTTTACACGAATTCATGTAGATTTCTATTCTATCACAAAAATCTCCGCCGGAAATGTAAAATAAAGCCCAATTTCGACGTTTTTCGCAGAACATTCATTCTCCTTAGGAAACTTATGGATATTGGAGAAGTCAAAGAAAACGGCCTTCCCTAGGGAAGCCGCTTTCATGAATAGCTTTGGAATTAGAACATTTTGTAGCCGCCGATCCGCAGCTTCTGGATGGTCCATCCGCTGAGCACTGCTCCGGCAAGGCCGGCGATTCCCGTAAGGTAATCCACGACCTGAAAGGTGGACAGATGCTCCCACAGCGACATGGCATTCCGGTCCCAGATGGAGTACACCACAACCGGGAGAATCACAATTACGAACAGATAAGCGGGAAACCAGGTTGTCTTCATTAACATGTTAAGAATAAAGCCAATCCCGAACATCATGACAAAGAATAAAACGGCCAAAACGAATACAGGAATAAATCCCATCTGCCGTCTTCACCCCTCTCTATAAAGAACCGCACATCTTATACGAGCTAGTAGTAAGTTTACTAGAAAAAATGTCACGAAGCAATGAACTTTATTGTGTACCCGGCACTTTTTTGACCCTCCCGGTTTGCTCTGGGCAGTCTGCATGCGATACAATGCTTATAGATTAATCGGATACATATAGGCTTTGTAAAACTAAGCATATGCTTTCGAAGCCAAGTTTTACACGAAGTAATTTCAGCGAAGCTTAGGCTTTGTAAAACTAAGCATATGCTTCCGAAGCCAAGTTTTACACGAAGTAATTTCAGCGAAGCTTAGGCTTTGTAAAACTTTTAAGGAGTGAGATCATGAATGAAGCTGCTTTGACCCTGGAAGGCTGGTACGCCCTCCACGACTTCCGCTCTCTGAATTGGACAGCCTGGACGGCTGCCGATGATGAGGAACGTGCCGTAGCTCTGGAGGAGCTGCACGCTTTTATGCAAGAATGGGGACCTGTCGAGGAAGCCAAGGAAGGAAGCTCCGCTGTCTACTCCATTGTCGGCCAAAAGGCGGATTTCGTCCTGATGTACCTGCGTGAGAGCCTGGAAGCCCTGAACAAGCTTGAGACCGCCTTCAATAAAACAGCCTTTGCCCAATACACCACCAAAGCATACTCCTACGTGAGTATTGTTGAGCTTAGCAATTATCTTGCAGCCGGAGGCGACGGCGGAGATCCGATGCAGAATCCGCATGTAATCTCCAGACTGAAGCCGATACTGCCGCAAGCGGCGCATATCTGCTTCTATCCGATGAACAAGAAACGCGAGCTGGCCGATAACTGGTACATGCTTGATATGGACAAGCGCCGCGAGCTGATGAGAACCCATGGCCTAATCGGACGCGGCTACGCCGGCAAGGTCAAGCAGATCATTACCGGCTCCGTTGGCTTCGACGACTGGGAGTGGGGTGTGACGCTCTTCGCCGAGGATGCACTGCAGTTCAAGAAGCTGGTGTACGAGATGCGCTTTGACGAAGTCAGCGCCCGTTACGGCGAGTTCGGGCCTTTCTATGTGGGGAACCTGCTGACGCCGGAGAGCTTTGAGGAGTTTCTAAAGCTTTAGTCCAAGCTGCACCATGCTGACATAAACAGGGATGCCCCAAAGCCATTACGGCCACGGGACATCCCTTTTTTCAGATCGTTTTTTCGGAACGGCTTATTTCTTCACCGGCACTTTGATCTCCAGCTCTTTAATGTACTCCCTCACTGGCATACCCTTGCTGTCCAGCAGGTACTCCCCGGTTTGTTTCCCGTCTTTAAATACGTTGAGATACGGTTTAACCGTAATGAATTTAGGTGTTGTAATAAAAGGCTCGAATAACAAGTCCTGATTAGATTTGTTGCTTGTGCTTAGCTCAGGGCTTCCCTGGCCGCCAATAAACTTAAGCGCCTTGCCTTGGTCATCAAATACATCATACCCAATAGCAGAGAGGGCTGCAGCGCCGGTCCCGAAACGTTTGGATACTTTCCCCGGCAATCCCTGGGCTGAAATGGCTACCCTTGTAGTAAAAGGAGTTAATTCTGCTTTGTTGAAGGTTACACCCACTCCATCGAAGGTTTTGGTGGCAGCCGGCTTCAGCACAATACTGTTGCCTATTTTGGTAACGGGAATGCTGATGTTGAACGGTTCCTCAATCCCTGCAACCGTCAGCTTCAATTTAATTGTAAATTTCTCCGGCAGCGGGACTTGCCCGTTCAGTCCGGAATTGGAATAATCGGTGACTCTCACCAAAACAGACTGATTGTCCGCGCCTGCGGTATACACGGAATCCAATGGATAACTTTCGGTCCGGCCATCCGGCGTCTGTTGATTGATGAACCATTCCAGCTTTTTAATGACGCCCTTGGCACCCTCCGGCTCCACTGCTATGTTACCTTTGGAATCCTTGTAGCTTCCTGCAAAATGGGTGAGCATTTCCGTAGCATTCCGGTTGAGCGTCACCGCCAGACGTGTTCCGTCGTACAGAAGCTGGGATACACTGACGGTCATTCCGCTTTGGGTATCGCTCAGGCCGGATACGGCGGCCAGTCCTTTGGTCTCGGCAATTTGCAGCCCCAGATCACCGGCAGTAAGGAAAGAACCTTTAGCAGTTGCAGGGGTCTTGGCGGCCGCTGAAGCTGTGGCAGTAGGGATGACGGATTGACCAGAGACTGCGCCTGTTGCCGCATAAGAGACTGTACCCATCAATAAGCTGACCGCCATAGCAGAAGTTAAAGCCATTTTCATTTTCTTCATTATTTGTTTCCTCCTAAGTAGTATAATTATCAGCATTCCGTTGAATTTAGAGATTAAGGGACCTGCACGGTCATCTCAAGCTCCTTAATGTAATTTTTGAGCGGCATCCCGTGTTCATCCAGCTTGAACTCCCCGCTGGCCTTGCCGTCTTTGAACACATACAGGTAGGGTCTAATGGTGAACTGCCGGGGTGTGGAAGCAAACGGCTCATAGATCAGATCCTGATACAGAACGGGTGCCTTCTGCCTGTATTCCCCTTGACTGGAAAGCTGACCAAGCATTTGGCCCTGCTCATCGAACAGCTCATACTGAATTTTGCTCAGCTCTCCCCCTGCTCCCAGACCCGTATACTCTGCAGATTCATGGTCCGCAGCTTTGGCAGCCAAAGTGATTTTCGTTGAGATCGGCGATAATTCCGCCTTCACTAACGTGATCTGAATCCCATCGTATTCTTTGCTTATTTCCGGGGATACGACCACATTGTTTGTATTTTTCTTAACAGGGACCTCTATGGTATAAACCTCTTCAACTCCGCTCAGGGTCAGTTCCAATGTCAGCCCGAAAGATTCCGGCAGCTTCGGCAGTTCCTGTCCCGGCTTGGACAATTCCATAAAATTGATCAGAACCGAGTCGGCATTCCCCCCATCCACCCAAGTCACAGCACCCCGCTCCGGTGATGGGTTTGCAGGATCATCTAGAGTCTGATTCAAGGCTTCTCCGTTTGCATACAGCTTTACATTCCTTAGCACCGCTTTTGTGCCTTCCGGTTCCACAACTATTGTGCCATCCGCACCCCTATAATTCCCATGAAAGTAACTTTCAGTTCCGGGCGCCTCCCTCTGAATAGCAACCACTGCACGGATTCCGTCATACATCACCTCCTTCACATTTACAGTAATTCCGTCATGGGAATCGCTGTAGTGCACCTCTTCTGTCAGTCCCTTCTCGGCCGCTGTCTTAAGCCCCAGATCGCCAGCCAGCTTGAAAATCCCGTTCACCAGCGGAATCGATTTCAGCGATTTGGCCATCACCGGGGACACAAAACCCGAAGCGACCACGATTAGAAATAGGGCTGCCGCCACTATCAGGGCTACCACCGGTTTACGGTAAATACGGCCTCTGCGGGCAGCCTCTTTCCGGGAGAGCCGCTTCGGGATATGCTTCCCGCTTGAAGCCCAGACCCGCTCATACAGATCATCCGGACATTTCATATCTGCTGCCGTCTGCTGCAAACGGTGCCTCATCTGTTCTTCAATGGACATAATACGGCTCCTCCTTATCATCCATTAACAACACGGCGTGCTCCCGTAATGCCTTCAACGCCAGGTGATGTCTTGATTTCACGGTTCCCAGAGGAATGTCGAGGATGCCTGCAATCTCGTTCAGGCTGTAATCATGGTAGTAGCGTAAGATCACAACTACACGCAGTTTATAGGATAAGCCCTGAATCGCCTCCAGCATCTCCCTGCTTGTTTCATGAAGGACAATGGAGGTATCGGGGGCCATCTGCACTCTTTCCACTTCGAGCATCGCTTTGCGTTCAAAAAGGCGGAATCTTCTCCACGTCTTTCGCCTCCAGTCCTGCACCTGCCGCACCACAATCCCGTGCAGCCAATGCCGGAACGGCCGGTTTGAATCATACCCTGCAATCGAGGTCCACAGCTTCATATATACTTCATTCATGACATCCTCCACATCCCGCGGATTCCCGAGCAGAAAGGTTGCCGTCCGGTATACATCTTGAACCGTCGCCTCGTAAACCCGGCGAAACGCCTCTTGATCGCCTGCGGCCAGCCCTTCCACCCAAGGAGTGATGTCCAGCTCTCTCAAGGTTCTTCCCTCCTCATGCGTGATTTCATGTATGTATTCGTCCCGAGTCCGAAAAAGGTTCAGTACAGTTCAAAAAAAAAGGCTATTCCACGGTCGGGGACCGTGGAATAGCCTTTTTAAATTACAATTTCTTGCGTTCGGTACACCGCAGAAGTGCCCTGCTCAATCATCGTCTTCGCTGTCATCATCATTCTTGCGCAGGCTTTCCAGATAATCCGCCGTAGCCCGGTCACGGGCCCGTCCTTTTTCTTTCAGCCGTTCAATCCCCGGAAGAATGAGCAGGTCGATCTCTTTCTGAATCGTATAAGCCAAATCGTAACGGCTTTGATCCTCCAGATAGGAGCCCACCTCGATTAGACCGTTATATCGGTCCAGCTCTTCACGTGTCAGCAGGCCCCGTACCTGTACGCTGCAATGACGCATCTTAACGGAATCTGCCTTTTTTGAGTACAAGCGGAATGCCGCCGATAATAAACAGATAGCGCATATCCACGACTTTCTTCAATTGAGCCGCTGTCCAGCCTTTGTACGTCTTGTCGCCGACAACAGCAATACCTTGTCCCTTGCCCAGGGAAGCTACTGTTCCTTTATTGCTGAAGACAAATTTCTTCGGCTGCTGGTTGCGGATTGAGGCGACCAGATTATGCGCACAGCACTCACCCTGCTGCATCGCAATTTGGGCGGTTGGCGGATAAGGGCGTCCTTCCGGGTTAATCATCAGGGAGCCGTCTCCAATAATGAAGATGTTGTCATGTCCAGGCGCGCGCAGGAACTCATCCACTTTCACACGCCCACGCATAGCTTCAAAACCTGCGGCTTCAATCAGACGGTTCCCGCGGATACCGCCTGTCCAGACAATGGTCGAGGCTTTGATCTCTTCACCGGTTGCCAGAATTACAGCGTTCGGCAGACACTCCTTGATCGCTACGCCCATCTTGAAGGTAACACCCTTCTTTGTCAGCACGTTCATGGCATGTTCAACCAGCTCAGGAGCAAAGCCCGGCAGAGCGGTAGGAGCAGCCTCTACGTTATATATATTTACCATACTTGGATCAACATCATATTCTTTGCACAGGCCCGGAACCCGGTCCGCTAATTCGGCTACGAATTCAATACCGCTGAAACCGGCGCCGCCGATGACAAAATTGATGTGCTCCTGGGCACTGTTGTCGTTCTTATACTTGGCAAACTGATATTCGATGTGCTCACGGATCAGACGCACAGAGTTGATGCTGCGGATGGTCATTGCATATTTATCAAGACCCGGAATACCGAAGGTTTCCGGTTCTCCGCCAAGTGCGATAACCAGGTAATCATAGGAAAGGGTACCGTCCTCCAGAATTACTTTCTTCTGCTGGGTACGGATTTCCTGTACGGATGATTTAACCAGATCAATTTTGAATTCATCAATCAGCTTGGAAATGGACACCCTTGTATGCTCAACGCTGTCCGTTCCGGCTGCAGGCATATGCAGGTGGGTAGTGAAATAGTGATACTCATGGCGGTTCACTAGTGTCACATCAGCCTCATTGTAGTTCAAGGCCTTTTGCAAACGCTGGGCGGTTAAAATACCTCCGTACCCGGCGCCTAAGATTACGATTTTGGGAATACTGCTCATCTTCCGGCTCCTTCCAACAGGTGGATCTGTCTATGTGTTATTTTTTGTGAATCTTTTTGTGAAATTATACACTTAAATATAGAGGAATTTCCAATCAAACTTAAAGGAAATCTAAAATGACCATATCTATTGTAAACCTTAGTGTGGTTTTAATCAAATTAAATAATACAAAAAAACGTCACAATTTTAGGAAAAGCAAAGCCTTTGCAGGCACATGCCTCTAAGTTTATAATGAGTAGGTATACAAGTACGGCAAATTGAAACTATCAACTTGGAGGTGCAGTATCCCGTGACATTAGAGGAATCCAACGTCCCTATGAGCGATATGCTAATTATAGGCGGCGGTCCGGCCGGCATGTTTGCCGCATTTTATGGTGGAATGCGTCAGGCTTCGGTAACACTTATTGAAAGCATGCCCCAACTGGGAGGACAGCTCGCTGCTCTTTATCCCGAGAAATATATTTACGATGTAGCCGGTTTCCCCAAAGTGACGGCGCAGGAGCTTGTGGACAATCTGTCCCGGCAAATGGATCTGTTCCAGACCGATATCCGCCTGGAAGAGAAGGTGGTATCGGTCCAAAAACGCGATGAACGCCACTTTGTGGTGACTACCGATAAAGCAGAGTACCACAGCAAAGCGGTCATCATTACTGCAGGGGTGGGCGCCTTCGAACCCCGGCGTCTGGAACTGCCTGAGGCTCAGCGTTTCGAGAAAGCCAATCTGCATTATTTTGTCAGCGACCTCAATGCGTTTAAAGATAAAAAGGTGCTGATCAGCGGCGGCGGCGACTCTGCCGTAGACTGGGCACTTATGCTGGAGCCCATCGCCGAGCAAGTCACCCTGATCCATCGCCGGGATAAATTCCGTGCACATGAACACAGTGTGGAGAAGCTGATGGCTTCCAAAGTGAATGTAGTTACCCCCACCGAGATCACCGAACTGCACGGGGAGGAATTCATTACCAAGGTGACCTTGTCCCATATCAAGACCAAAGAAACACAGGAGCTTGAGGTGGATAGTGTAATCGTCAATTTCGGATTTATCTCCTCCCTCGGGCCCATTGCAGAGTGGGGCATCAAGATTGAGAGCAACTCCATCGTGGTGGATTCACGTATGGAGACAAATGTACCCGGTATCTTTGCCGCCGGCGACATCACTACGTATCCCGGCAAGCTGAAGCTGATCGCTGTAGGATTTGGCGAAGCCCCAACCGCTGTCAACAACGCCAAGGTCTATCTTGACCCTGATGCCAAGCTGTCACCGGGACACAGCAGCAATCTGAAGCTCTAATACCGGATTTATAACCAGTGCTTGCACAACAAATAAAAGGGTGTCCTCACAGCTGACTTCGCGTCACACTGGGAGGGCACCCTATTGGTGTTTCTTTGCGGTTTGATTATATACAGCTGCTGTAAAGACCCTTTCTTGCAGCCTTAATGAAGAACCGCATGAACTGGAGAGTGTAAGTTCCGTTTGCGAATTTCAACGAGTAAAAGAGCGATGAAATCATGCTCTAACTGCAGTTCTATCGCTCTGTGGTAAGAGTCAAGAAGCATCTCATCAGACAATTCAACCATAACGTTCACCTACCTTTCCTTTATTTGGATCCTTTTCTATCATAGCAAACTATCAACTTTCGAACAAGCGTTCCCATTATCCACAAGCAGATGTGGAGATCCTGTGCATAATATGTGAGTAAGGGTTAAGAAGGCTACAGCTATGCGGTGAACAATGGGGATAATAGTTATACACAGGTCAGCGTCCTCTACTAAACCACAAAAATATTTTGATATTTGTCATATTTTACAGATTATTACGAGGTTTGAAACACAACTAAACGCTATTTTAGCCTACTACTGTTATTATCGTCAAATCTTAAAAAATGTGTAATTATTGCGGGCGGGTATTTACTTCCAAAATCCATATCTTTCCTGTATGGTCCACGGCATAATCGAAGCCCAGTTCTCCCACTCCCGGAAAGTGTCTCTCCATCAATTCGATACAGACCCGTGTGAGCCGGCGCATCTCCGCTTTTTTCGCCCCGGCTCTAATGCTGGGCAATGATTGCCGCAGGCCCTGGCGGCAGGTCAGCATGGAGCCTCCCTTGCACAAATTGGTGACGAACAGTCCGGGACGGGCCAGCCGGCCCACCATGGAACGAAATTCCCACGCCCCGCCATTCTTCACTACTTTGACCCGGTAATCAATCGGACGCCCTGAAATGCGGGCCAGGGATATCCCTTGCTGAATCAAGTATCTTCTTCTTACCTTCACAGCATCAAGCGCCCGGCGCATCGAGCGAAAATCCCGGTACACCCGTGTTCTGTCCATGTAAGTAAAGCCATATCCGCGCCGGTCCCGGAATACCTTAATGACCCCGTAACCTCCGCCTCCAACCACCGGTTTGATGACCACATTTCCATATCTGCTCAGCATCGCCAGCAATCCTGCTGCACTGTATCCCTTCGTTCTCGGAATGTAACCGGCAACCCTTGCATCGCTAAGCAGCGCTTCGGTTTTCAGCCACTTGCTGGCCAGTTGTCTTCCCGCCATCTTCCTCCCTCTCCTTTCAGTTTGCACGACCTACCGTATAGATTACTCAGAGAAGGCCGCGCCCTCCTGTATGATTGTCCCTCAATCCGGGCCTCCCGCAAAAAAAGGCAGATGCGCGGGGCACCGTTCGCCCTTAGGCCTTCGCCTAAATACCGCATTTATCTCCGGCGTTCGCGTATTCGGGCGGAGACGACAGCAAATGCAATACGTTCAGAGCCCGCCTCCCCGATTTCTTGCTTTTCAAACCGAAAAGGGTATCGTATAGTAAAGTTATATGACTTGCGGAACAAACAGGAGCATCCGCATACTTAGGGAGGTACTTCCACGTGGCTGAGTTTTTCGAGGTTCTATATTGGGTGGCTATGGTGGGCATGTCTGTCGTCCTGGCCGGAGTTACCATCCTGGTCTGCGCCATCGGCTTCAAGTTCATCAAGGACCGCCGCAGATTACTGGGGGCAGGCTGTATCGCCTTCTCGCTTGGCGCAGCAGCTATGGTCGTATTCATGATTAATTACAAGTTCATTATCCCGGCCTGATTGTAAGCGCATTACTGAGGGGTGTCCTGCAAGCCATGTGGCTGCGGGGCACTTTTTTATTTGGGGGTACCCTGTTCAGCGGTCGCGCTGCTTCCACCCAGGCACGGCTGGAACTTCCCACCTAATAAATAAAAGGGCCGTCTCAGCAGCCATTTACATGGCGTTGGAGACAGCCCTCTATAATCCTTAGATATTCACCTCTTAACAAGGCTCCTCATTCGGCTTGCCGGCATCAAGCGCCGTTCTGAAGCTTGAGCCGCAACCGCAGGTTGCTGTGGCGTTCGGGTTGTTGATGGTGAAGCCGCCGGTCATGCCGGATTCTTCGAAGTCGATCTCCAGCCCATCCAGGTAGCGGAGGTTCTCCTTCTCCACCACAACCTTCATGCCTTCGATGTCCATGTACACATCCTGGTCGCTCTCATTATCGTCAAATCCCATTGCATAGGAGAAACCGCTGCAGCCGCCCGGCGTTACGCCAATACGGAGGAACATGTCCGGCACTTCTTGTTCGGCCAGCATGGATTTCAGTTGTCCCGCCGCCGTTTCGCTGATAGTAATCATAATCTGAACCCTCCTGAAAATGATGTGAGCCCGCTTCCCAGTCACAAACCAGGCTCCGTATTATAGGGCCTTCCGGCCAAAAGTTATTTTCTATATAAAAATAAGTATACTCCACTATTCCTTTGCCCTCAAGTGATAACTTCGCCCCCCGGAGTCAAATATTCCAAACCCCTTCATTGGGCTGCAACTGTTGCTCCCCTTCTGAGAGAGGTTTATAATAGGAAAAGCTGCATCCGGTAAAAATTCGGAATTTTGTCACGGAGGTTATTGTAACCTTTTGTCCATAAGTTGGACGGCTGCCCGCTTCGGAGTTCGTCCCGGAATCATCCCGCAATGCCTTTTTGCCATGTAAAACTTCAGGAGGAAATAATATGTCTACTCTGATTACCCCCCCTACCGACGCCAGAATGGCGACTATTATTGAAAAAGTTCGCGGTGGCGAACGATTAAATCTGGAAGACGGCGTTTATTTATATGAGAGCAACGATCTGCTTACCATAGGTCAGCTCGCAAACGAAGTGAACCAGCGCAAGAACGGAAACAAGGTATATTTTATCGAAAATATGAGCCTATATTTCACCAATGTCTGCGAGTCGCGTTGTGCTTTCTGCAATTTCCGCAAAGATGAGGGAGAAGAAGGCGCGTATACCCTTTCCGGTCAGGAAATGGTGCAATATGTCGAACAGCATATTCATCCCGGCGTGCGCGAATTCCACATCGTCGGCGGACATAATGATAACGTCCCCTTTCAGTACTATGTTGATTCACTAAAAGCACTAAATGAACGTTTTCCGGATGTGACCCTCAAAGCATATACGGCGGCTGAAATCGACTTTTTCACCCGGATCAGCGGGCTGAGCATTCGTGAAGTCCTGGAGCAGCTGCGGGCAGCGGGCCTTAAGACACTTACAGGCGGCGGTGCAGAGATCTTATCCGACCAATACCGCAAAAAAATGCGTGTCGACAAGGCCAATGTCGAAGAGTACCTGGAAGTCCACCGGACAGCGCACAAGCTTGGCATGAAGACGCACACCACGATGCTTTACGGTTCCATTGAGTCGCGTGAGGACCGCATCCGCCATATGCTGCAAATCCGCGAGCTGCAGGATGAGACAAACGGCTTTATGGTATTCATTCCATTATCCATGCAGCCCAAGAACAAAAATGCCGGAATCATGCGCCGTAACTCGGCCTATGAGGATTTGAAGACCATTGCGGTAAGCCGGCTCATGCTGGACAACTTTGACCACATTAAAGCTTACTTCATTAACATAGGAGCACAGCTGACCCAGGTAGCCCTCAGCTTTGGCGCTTCGGATGTCCACGGCACCATCCTGAAAGAGCGTATCAGCCACGCTGCCGGTGCCTTAACTCCGGAAGGCCTGACCCGCGACGAATTGATTTGGCTGGTCAAAGGAGCCGGGCGGATACCGGTTGAGCGTGACACATTCTATAATGAGATCAAAGTATACGAATAATGCCAGCCGGAATCTCCGGTTATAGTTTCTATTCGAAAGGATGATCGGTCAGTATGCGAACACTGCTTGTTCTCGGCGGCGGCTATGGCGGCCTAGCCCTCATACAAGAATTGCTGGACAACCATCTTCCCGCGGATGTGGAAATCATTTTGATTGACCGCATGCCTTATCAAGGGATCAAGACCGAATATTATGCGCTTGCCGCAGGTACGGTTGCCGATTATCATCTGCGGATTCAATTCCCGGTACATCCCCGGATGTCGGTCCGTTATGGAGAAGTGAGCTCGATCGAACTGGACAGCAGAGTGGTGTTCCTGGAATCGGGTGAGCCGATTTCTTACGATATCCTCGCTATTGCACTGGGTTGTACGGATAATTATCATCATATCCCCGGCGCAGATCAGTATACTTGCAGCATTCAGAGTCTTGCCGGCACACGGGAAACTTACCGGAATCTGAATAATGTGAAGCCTTATGGTACGGTTAATATTGTAGGCGGGGGGCTTAGCGGAGTAGAGCTTGCGGCAGAGCTGCGTGAGAGCAGACCGGATCTGAATATTGCCATTCTGGACCGGGGAGAGCGGGTATTGTCCTCTTTTCCGGCCAGACTGTCAAAGTATGTTGAGGAATGGTTTAATGAGCATCACGTGGAGACGCGGGGGAATATTTCCGTCTCTCATGTTGAAAAGGATGCCATCTATAATGGTACACAAGCTATCGCTACTGATGTTACAGTATGGACCGCAGGCATTCAGCCTGTTCAGGTGGTACAGAAGCTGGAGCTCCCCAAGGACCGTGGAGGCCGGATTCTCCTCAGTGGGCATTACCAGGTGCCTGACTATCCAGAGGTGTATGTGATCGGAGACTGCGCCAGCCTTCCTTTCGCCCCGAGTGCACAGGCGGCGGGGGCACAAGGTGAGCAGGTGGGGCAGATCCTTCAGGCCTTATGGCGCGGCGATACCCCGAAGCTGCACAAGATCCGCCTCAAGGGCACCCTCGGGTCCCTGGGCAAAAACGCCGGCTTCGGCCTGATGGGCCGCCGGTCCGTTATGGGCCGGGTGCCCCGCCTGCTGAAGAGCGGTGTGCTGTGGATGTCCAAACGCCACTTCGGTTAGAGGTCAGGCGCGTGCGTTAATCAAGCTCCAGATTGTCCCAGGCTTCCAGCTCCTTGATCTTGGCTTCAATGGCGGCTTCCAGCTCTTCCGGAGTGGCCGCCTCTACAATTTCGCCGTCAACCATGGCGAAGGGCATCAGATAACATTGGCCGCAATTGTTCAGGCAGCCGTATTCCAAGGTGTCGTAATCGGGGTTTTGTTCGAGTTTTTTCATTAATGCTGCAGTGCCATGACCGATGTTGCTGGCACAAAATTCAATAATTGGCCTCATAATGATCTCCTTATTCTGTCCTAACCATTTTATTTTTTAACTTTTTGTACTATAATAAACATACGAAAGGAGTGACCCTAGAAATGAGTGAGAATGTACAAAGCGCCACCATGTATGATGAAGTACTGGAAGTGCTTGATAAACTTCGTCCGTTCCTGCAGCGCGATGGCGGTGACGTGGAACTGATTGACGTTGAAGACGGCATTGTGAAGTTAAAGCTCATGGGTGCATGCGGCAGCTGCCCAAGCTCCACTATCACACTCAAAGCCGGGATTGAACGTGCCCTCGTCGAAGAAGTCGAAGGCGTTGAAGAAGTAATTCAAGTATTCTAATCCCGTTTAATAACCATCCCGTTCCTTCTGTTCGCAGAAGGAACGGGATTTTTTTTAATTATAGAGGATTTGATAATCAGCCACAAGCCCGGTCCGTGGAAGTCTACCCAGTAGTTCCCAGGCATGAAGGTCGCTTTCCGGTCCGTCCTGCTGAAGCTGTTTCGGTTAAATCCAATGGCAAGCAAATTTGGTCCATATTATATTGAATGTACAAAAGAAACCTCTCTTTCGAAATGGTTGGTCGCACTCCCATTTTACCAAAGAAAGGTTTCTTTTTTGATTTTCAGTAGAATTGTAGATACGATTCCCGCTTAAACAGCGGAGAGGACGGAACGATTGTGAAAAAGCGGTAGCGGTCGCCTTTATATCCGGATTTTTACCGCTAAAGCAAATAAATAAAATCTGGATATAACAGCGATTGGAACAACAGTCCGTTCGCGCAGCGTCCTCACCAATCACTCACGTAGATCCTACTCCAAAATAAGGGCTATCCCAAGCATGGATTTAGAATGCAGGAATGATCGAACCTTGGTATTCCTCTTCAATAAAGGTTTTGGCTTCAGGAGAAGTCAAAGCTGCAGCCAGCTTCTGGATGGCTTCGGAATCCTTGTTATCCAGTCTCGATACCAAAATATTAGCATATGGAGAATCCGTGCCTTCAATAAACAAGGCATCCTTCGTCGGAACAAGTTTTGCTTCAAGAGCAAAGTTGGTGTTGATCAGCGCCAGGTCGACTTCACCCAATTGACGGGGCAGCATCGCTGCATCCAGCTCAATAATCTCCAGGTTCTTTTTGTTCTCTTTGATGTCCGCTTTGGTGGAAGTGATATTGGTATCATCATTTAAGGTAATCAGACCATTTTTGGCCAGCAGGATCAGTGCCCGTCCACCGTTTGTAGCATCGTTCGGAATCGCTACCATTGCGCCGTCAGCCAGTTCATCGATGGATTTGATTTTTTGGGAATAGGCACCAAACGGTTCGACATGAACTGCTGTAACCGATACGAGATCAGTTTTGTTGTCTTTATTTTGGGCATCCAGATAAGGCTGGTGTTGGAAAAAGTTAGCGTCCAGCTGCTTCTCGGCGAGCTGCACATTGGGCTGAACATAATCGGTAAATTCCTTGATTTCCAGGGTCACGCCTTGGGCTTCAAGCTGCGGAGCAATAGCTTTCAGGATTTCGGCATGCGGCTTAGCTGAAGCTCCCACTACCAGGGTAACCGGTTCTGCAGCCGGTTCAGTCGTTGCATCCGCTGCCGGCTCAGCTGTCCCACTCTTTGCCGGTGTTTGTCCTGCAGCCTGGTTATTCGCGGTATTATTGTTCCCGCAAGCAGCCAGCACCATTACCAGTGTCAGGCTAAACAATGTCAGTAGTACTTTTTTCATTATGAATCCCCCTTATACAATATGATTGTTTATGAAAAAGGCTATCTATATGGATGTACCTTATTTCCGTGTAAAATGTCTGACCAATCGGTCCCCGATCATTTGCAGCAGCTGCACCAGGATAATCATGAGCGCTACCGCAATGAGCATAACTTCCATCTCATACCGGTAATAACCGTAGCGGATGGCAAGGTCGCCAAGACCGCCGCCGCCTACCATACCCGACATAGCCGTATAGGAGACCAGGGTCACCAGTGTGATCGTCACTCCTGCCAACAGACCCGGCCGAGCCTCGGGAAGCAGCACCCGCAGTACGATCTGAGAAGTGGATGCCCCCATTCCTTGAGCGGCTTCGATGACTCCGCGGTCCACCTCACGCAGCGCAGTCTCGACCAGCCGGGCAAAAAACGGTGCCGCACCAATCACAAGCGCGGGAATCGTGCCAAGCACCCCGATGGAAGTGCCTACGATCGACTTGCTGAAAGGGATCAGCGCCACCATCAGAATAATGAAAGGAACCGAACGCAGGATGTTGACCAGAAACGATAAAACCGAATAAATGAACCGAATTACAGGCTCTTGTGATCTTCCCCATAAATATAACACAATTCCGAGTGGTAAACCAAGGATTATTGTGAACACTCCAGAAATAGCCAGCATTTGTAAGGTTGCCAGCATGGCATCCATCATTTCTTCCCAATTGACCTCGTTAAAATTCAAGCCGCCCATTAAGACAACACCTCCACATCCAGGCCCTGAGCCTTTAGTTCCAGAACCGTTGAAGTTATGGCTTCGGCTGAACCTTCAAAACGCACAATCAGCTGTCCAAAAGGCACATCTTTGATCGTGGAAATAGTACCCTGCAAAATAGCAAAGTTCACGCCTGTCTCCCGGGCCACCCTGGACAAAGTAGAACCGTAGGTTTTTTCGCCAAGGAACGTAATCTTGACCGCCTGGGACGACTCTCCGGGTACCGTACGCATTGCCGCCTGCAGTTGACCGTCATTCTGTGCTTCACCACGGATAAATCCCTGCGTAATCTCATGTTTCGGCTTCAGAAAGACTTCCGTCACTGCTCCCTGCTCCACAATCCCGCCGCCATGAATGACGGCCACCCGGTCACAGATCCTTTGGATGACATGCATTTCATGGGTGATCAGCACAATGGTCAGATTAAATTGGCGGTTAATGTCCAGCAGCAGACGCAGAATCGAATCCGTGGTCTGGGGATCAAGTGCCGAAGTCGCTTCATCGCAGAGAAGCACATCCGGATCATTGGCCAAAGCCCGGGCCACGCCCACCCGCTGCTTCTGACCGCCGGACAGCTGAGCCGGATATTTATTCCGGTGGCCTTCCAGTCCCACCAGAGCAAGCAGATCCTTAACCTTCTCCTCTACAGCTGAATCCGGAGTCCCTGCCAGCCGCAGCGGAAAAGCAATATTATCATATACCGTTGCAGACGATAGCAGGTTGAAGTGCTGAAAAATCATCCCGATCTTCCGCCGCTTCTCTTGAAGCCGGCCCTTGCCGAGCTTGGTTAATTCCACTCCGTCCACCCAGACTTCGCCCTCTGTTGGACGCTCCAGCAGGTTGATGCAGCGGATCAGCGTACTTTTTCCTGCGCCGGAATGGCCGATGACTCCGAAGATTTCACCCTTTTGAATCGAAAGGTTCAGATCCGAGAGTGCGGTTGCCGTTTTGTTTCCTTTCCCATATCTCTTGGTAAGCCCTCTTAACTCTATCAATGGCTCCACCCCCCTTTACCCTAGTTTCGAATAAAACAAAAAACCTCCGCGATCGGGTGCAGATCGCAAGAGGCTGTACGTATATAAACTCTGCCTTCTCATCTGCCAACGACCGCAATACTGCGCCATTGTAGGAATTAGCACCATGACATTTAAAGAACGTACCCGGGTTGGGGACTGCTCTATAAATCGGTTGCCGGGCTTCATCGGGCCTATCCCTCCGCCGCTCTCGATAAGAACTACCTATGAAATTGAATGTCAGGCCATGAAAACTTGGAATGCAAGCATAAGTATAGTAAGTTTCGCTTTCATTGTCAAAGGAAAATTTCCACAAGGGCTTTCATCACGCTCTGGCATTTTTGCGCCATTGTTTATTGCTATAGCCGAAGGCTGCAGTTAGTGATTTACAGGCCATATCCAGGCCCTGCTGAAGATCCTCCAGATGACCGTCCAGATCCTCCAGCTGTATCTTGTCATGCAAACCCCGGTGGCGCTGCCACAGATCGTCCTGCATTTCGGCATTCATATAGTGAATTTCGGCATTCCGGCGTTTGCGCAGATTCTGCAGCGGTTCCCGGTATGAACTCTTGATTTGCTCCAGCTGATCCGCCAAAAACATATGCTCCTTCAGCACATGGAATTGCCGCAATACCGTAAAATAAGAAAAATGCGCTTTGACTTTGGACGTATTCAGATCATAAAGACTGTTGAGCACGGTGCCCAATTTGTCCAGCAGCGAAAATACGCGGATGAAGCCATTTTTGTAAAAATAGACATAACGCGCATAGTCCCCCTGCTCCTGAGGGGTCATATCGTCCATAAAACCGGCAATCACCAGCTTCCGGTAAAAAGCTGCGGCAAACCAGCTCTGCTCGAGTTCATCCAGAGAGGAGATCAGCCCGCGGGTCCAGATTTCCAGCTTGCGGAATTCATGGTCCTGGTCTTCAAGCCGGTTCATTTCATGGCGCAGCAGCGCGGCCATTGTGCCCATATTGTCCATAGCCTCAGCCAATACGCCGCTATTCTGGCGGGGCGGCTCTCCGAGTAAGATACGCAGCATAACCTTCCTCCTACTTAAGTGTGTTCAGCTTCCAAATGTTATGCACCCCGAAAATAACTTTTCCAGTTCCGGTCCACCAGCTCTACTGTCTCCGGGTCCGGAATCAGCTCCGCCGGATGGCCCGGCTTGGTGCGGGCATCGATAATGAGCGGCAGCTTGTACTCAATGTGGTGATTCCTCACGTCGGAGTTGGCGTATAGATCGGTCGCCGGATTGAAGTGTGTGAGCACCGTCCACAGGAACGAAGCTGAAGTCTGGACCGTATCCGCCGCATGATCGGCCAGAATAACTAGCGGCCAGGCGGTCTCCTTCTCGCTCAACGCTGCAACCAGCCTGCCCGGAAGCTCAGGATCCTCTTCATAGGATGCACCGGAAACGGTTAAACATCCCCCGCAGAATGGCAACGCCTGATGAATTCCGGGAACCAGTCCTTCCTCATAGCTCCGCGGGAGCTCACGAATGGGATCGCCGATGCCTACCATCACGGCTTTGTTGCGGTGATTCAGCTGCTCTGGCGTAAACGGATGCGAACCCTGTGAAAGAGTCTGGAATACCGACAGATCGGTAGCCGGGTTGAAACGTTCCAATAGGGCTTCCATAAGCTTGGGGAAATCCGCTGGATCAAGCGGCTCGTTGGTAAGGAGCAGCAGCTTTGTTTTTGAGAGCTGGCCTTCCCCAAGAATACGGAATGCCGCTGCCATGGCTTCCCGGGAGTAGCTTTCCTGAACTACGGCTGCAGTCAAGGGATACGGGCCGGATTCAGGGTAAGTCCACAACGAATGAACCGAAGGCATGACATACTGGTAGGCAGGAGCCAGCAGGCGCTGTAAAGATTGACTCAGGTAAACATCCTCATGCCTTGTCTTACCGCTGATAACCGCCGGAAAAATAGCATCTTTACGGTGCCATATCCGTTGTACATGCATCACTGGAGACTGCGGCTGCAGCGGGTCATACCCGTAGTACCCACCCGGAGTATTTTCAGGCCGCCGGTCATAAGGGGGCACCAGGCCGCGAATGGCGAATTCCGCCTCGGCTGGAATACGGTGTCCGCCCATCGGGTCTTTGACCATCGGCAATTTACCGCCCAGAATAAGCGATGCCAGCAGCAGCCCGGGAAAACGGTCAGGAATTAGGGCAGACGCTGCCGCCATAAGCGCCGGGGGGCCTCCAATAAATACGGAAACCGGCATCGTCTCTCCCCGAACTTCGGCTTCATAATGGTGCGAACCGGCACCTGTATGGTTCTGCCAATGGACCCCGGCGGTGTGGTCGTCATATAGAGGCAGACGGTTCAGACCAATCTTGTATTCCTTGGGGTTGTCCAGCTTCTCGGTGTATACCAGCGCCAAGCTGATACTGGGGTCTCCCTCTTGCTTCCAGCCTGTAATCCGCGGCAGCTCCTTGAGCGGATCACTACTTCGGCAAATCCCCAGCACCGGCGCTTCCCCCTGAGGCACATTTTTAGTTCCGATCTTGAGCAGATCATAGATCAAGCCTTTTTCCTTCCAAATCCCAGCCGCTGTAGGCGGCACCAGCGATTCTACCGAACCCAGCAAGGACTGCATCAAACGCTCGGGCCGGGTCCCGAATGCCCGGTCCACTCTGTTTGCCGTACCGAACAAATTGGTGGCTACGGGGAAGGCACTCCCTTTTACATTTGTGAACAGCAAGGCAGGCCCTTCCTCCTGCATTACACGCCGATGAATCTCCGCAAGCTCAAGATAAGGATCCACCGGCGTCTCAATGACCCTAAGCTCCTTATCCTTGCGCAGCCCTTCGATCCATTGTCGTAAATTACCGTATCCCAAACTATGTTCCTCCTCCGCCGACTGTGTCCGGTCATCGCGGCTTATGACAACATCCTGTCTTTTAAGCCTACCTTCATGGACCTGTGCTCCAGTCGGTGTTTCCTTTATCCTTGAAATGATGGCCGCTCACCCGGCTAAGCTGCCATACCCGCACGCTCATATAACACAACACACCGAACAGACCGGCTATAAGCAAAATATGGGCCAGCGCAGCAAAGATATACAATCTTTCGTTATTTAAGGTGTGGACTACGGCCGCACCGCTGAATACCTGCATTAGGCACAACAGAACCGCAGAGACGCCAAGCGCCCTCAGCTCACGGTGTTCCTTATGGTTCCAGAATGCCAGATGCCCCAGCACTGCCGTCAGAATGAACAGCAGGAGTGCAGCAAGCCGGTGGGTAAATACAATGCCAACTCCCCCCGAGAGCTCCGGTATCAGTTCTCCGTTGCAGAGAGGCCAACCGGAGCACCCGCCCCGGGAATCCGTATGGCTGACATAAGCGCCGATATAAACAACGATATAAGAGTATAACGCCGTAAACCACGTTAAGTTGCGAAATGCCTTACTGACAGGCGGCCCGGAGATCGCTCTAAGATCTGCTCCGTCCATAGCCCACCGCTTCGTTCCCAGCGCCAGCATGACCGAGCTGGCAAAGGCAATCAGCGAGAAACCCATGTGCAGCGCCATCACGGCGGCGGATTGGGATTGCAGCACCGCAAGCGCCCCCATGCCCCCTTGCACGATTACAAACACCAGCGTCAACAGGGCATAGACCTGCAGCTCACGCTGGCCCCGCGCATAACGTCTGAAGGCATACATAGAGGCAAGCGACAGCAGACCCGCCAGCCCGCTGAACAGCCGATGGGTATATTCAATCATGGACCCCACCGTATAGGCCGGTATTAATTTACCGTGACAGAGCGGCCATTCATTTCCGCATTCCAGACCCGAGCCTGTCTTCGTGACCACAGCTCCTCCAAGCAAAGCCATGAACATGATCAGGCAAGTTATGTAACTAAGCCATTTCAACTGAATTGTCGTCAATATAATCACCCGCAGTATATAGAAATGAAGGAAGGTAAACCACTAAGTTATGCGTTTTCATAACCGTTGTTAAAAAAACACCGCTTCTGCTCAAACGGGCGAAAGCGGTGAACTTCTGTTACTTGTCGGGTACCATTGTTACTTGTGGATACTCTGATAAACCTCTAGCGCCCTATCCAGGAAACCCTCAATCTCTTCCCGGGATTTGCGGAGCTTGCTGACGAACCGGACCAATTCACGTCCGTCGGTATACGCTACAAAGCTGGGAATGCCCAGAATATTCTGCTCCTGGCTAACGTCACCTACAGCATCTACATCAACTTCGACCAAGGTCAGCCGACCGTTATAATTCTGTTCCAGCTCAGGCATAAAGGGATCAATAAATTTACAATCCACACACCAGTCTGCTTTAAAAACCGCCACCGTTAGCCGGGGAGATTGTATAGCGACCTGAAACTCAGCCGGAGAACTAATCTTATCCATGGATATGTTCATTCCCTTCTTGGTTTAGCAATTTGCTGTCTGTTTCTTAAGTGAAGCAAAATGTGCCGCGGAAGTCAAACAAAATGACCGAATGAGACAAAATTCATTGCGTTATTCTCTCATCCGCACCCGGGCAGGCTGCAATTTCATTAACGGATTCAGTATTTTCTGCAAAGCGCGCGGGTAGCCGGCAATCTCCTGGCGGCTAATTACCCCCAGTACAACCAGCAGCACCAGGTAGACGATGACCACCACAGTCCCTACAACGAGACATACAATGAGATAAGCCAAACGTTCAGGCATTACCTCTGTCAGCTTGATACCGGCTTGATTCAGCCCGTAACCGATTCCTCCGGAAATCAGTACCGCAAGGGCAAAGCCGCCCCAACGTTTGCCCATGATCTCGAAATTTACGATGGATTTCAGCATGCGCAGATTGAGCCAGGTGATCACGATGAAGCACAGCGCCGTTGCTCCAATGATGCCGTAAATCCCAAACACCTTGCTAAGCAGGAAACTTCCCGCCAGCTTCACCATAATACCTGCCAGTACATAATACATGGATATCCGGGATTTCCCCATCCCCAGCAGGATGGAGTTGGTAGTCATCATCGTAATCTGGAAGATGGTCCCAAGAGTCAGCATGGCCACAATTCCGCTTCCTTCAAGGCCGCTGAACAGCAGTCCGTTTACGGAATAGGCCGCCACAGCCAAAGCGACAACGATAGGCATGCCTGTCAGAATGGAAATACGCAAGGCCAGGGTAACCTGGCGCTTGAGATGGGTCTCATCCCGGCGGGCATAGGCAGCCGAGATGACCGGGATCAGCGAGGTTCCCAGCGCGATCGCCAGCACTGGCGGTATACCTGCCACACTCTGGGCCCGGGTAGTCAGTATTCCAAGTGCAGCGGTTGCGTTCTCCCGTCCGATCTGATCAATCAGCAGCGGAACGGCCAGCGAGGTATCAATGACATTTACCACCGGAATCGTAAGGGAGGCAAGGACAATGGGGATGGATAGGGTAAAAATATCCTTGTACACACTCCACTGCGGCAGCTTTTGACTGGAATTGTAATTCAGGTTCAAAGCTTTATCTGCCCGGCGCAGCTTCAGGGCGAAATAAATCATCACACCAAAAGCTGCAATACTGCCCAGCACGCTGCCGAAAGAGGCCCCGGCAGAAATAACGGTATTGTTGTAGCCCTGCTGCAACAGGATATAAGCAAGGATAATGGCGGTAACGACGCGGGCTACCTGTTCCACGATCTGGGAAATGCCGCCGGCCATCATATTATTCCGGCCCTGAAAGTAGCCCCGCATCATGGCAATGGCCGGAAATAGCAGCAGCGCAGGCGCTATGGCTCTTACCGCCATCGCCGATTCCGGGACATCCGCAATATGTGTTGCATAGAATGGAGCTCCGAAATACAGGAGCGCAGTCATAATCACCCCGGCCGCCGCCGAGAACAAAAGTGCTGCATGGTATACCTGTCTCGCTTCTTCCGGCCGGTTCAGGGCATAACGTTCCGAGACCATTTTACTGAGTGTACTTGGAATCCCCGCCGTGGCTACGGTCAAGAGCATTAAATAGATATTGTTGGAGACCCCAAAGGATGCTCTCCCAATATCATCAAAGATATGATCGAGCGGCACGCGCTGGGCCAGCCCAAGCACACGCGCCACTAAAGCTGCGGCAGCCAGAATTAGCGTGCCTTTGACAAAAGACTCTTTCTTGGACAAACTGTTTCGCCTTCTTCGCTGTAAATTTATTACCGGCCAATCCAGATGAAAAAGAGGATGACCATCGCAATTTGCAGAATAATTTTAACGACAGTACTGCTGAATAAGCCGAGCAGCGAGCCCAGACTTACCTTGAATGCTTTGTCCGCCTTTGAACCCGCAATCAATTCTCCTACAAAGGCACCCACAAACGGACCGATAAGCAGCCCGAATCCCGGGATGACAAAAGGTCCGGCAATCAGTCCTATCGTGCTGCCGATCACGGATGCCCGTGAACCGCCGAATTTCTTGACTCCCCAGGCTCCTACCACATAATCAGCCACAAACAGCACCACGACAATCAGCGTCTGAACTATCCAGAACCAGACCGTCAAAGGCTCAAAGGAGAAGAACCAGCCATAGACAAAAAAGGCAAAGTAAATGGCCAGCGCGCCCGGTAGTATTGGGTAAACTGCACCGGCCAGACCGACAGCAAATAAAGCAATAATCAGAGTCCAACCCAAGATCGTCAAGTGCTTCAACTCCTAAAAGGTTTGTGATGCAGCAGCCGGCGGCTCCCTTCACAGCAAAACTGGCTTCACATGCCTAAGCCAGTTTTGCGAAAGCAGACCCGTGTGCGAAGGCGGATTTTAGTTGCCCGTCAATCCGCCTGCCGATGCCTGTACTTCATTCAATATATACTTTTGGATCACTTCCGCAATCCCGTCCTCGTTGTTGGAGGCAACTATCTGATCGGCTTCCTGCTTAACCGTGTCCTGGGCGTTGCCCATAGCCACGCCTAGTCCAGCCTGCTGAATGACCGCCAGATCATTCAGGCTGTCGCCAACGGCAACGACCTCTGACATGTTGATGCCAAGCAACTGGCAGACTTCCTTGATCCCGGCTGCTTTGTTCACACCCTGCGGGTTAATCTCCAGATTGTAAGGAGATGAGTTCGTAATCTCAAGTCCGCCCATATCCTGAAGCTGCAGCAGCAGCTGATGGCGGATCTCATCATCTTCTGTATGGTAACCGAATTTCAGCCATTCGCGGCCTTCTGTCTCTCCATCCCAATTCGCCTGCTTATGGACGGCTTCAGTAGAATAGGCCCAGAACCAAATATCATAATGCCGGGCCAGGTCGTACATCTGCTTGACCAGCACAGGGTCCATCAGGGAACGGCGGTATAATTCATGTGGAGCGCGCCACACTTCACTGCCATTCACTGTAACCATCGGTGTTTCCAGGCCCAACTGCTCCGCATAAGGGAGCGCCGTAATAAATGATCTTCCGGTCGAAAGGCAGACGTGGACGCCGGCGTCCACCGCCTTTTGAATCCACTGTACTGTCTTCGGAGTAACGATCTGTTCATCATTCAGCAGGGTTCCATCCATATCCAAAGCAAGCAGGCGGTATTTGGCAATCATGTGCCACCCCTCCATTCTTGTATGCTCTCTAGTCAGAGAAGCTGTGTATTTTTATTGCTCATCTGTTGCTTGGCCATCCGTCGTTGCTTCATCTGTCTTAACATTTTTCTTCGGCACGCCATCCAGTCCGTATTCCCAATCATAAGCATCAAATATTTTACGTGCCACAGGTGCGGCACTGTTGGAACCGAATCCTCCCTCAGGAATAACTACAGCTACGGCAAGCTTGGGATTCTCACGCGGTGCGAAGGCAATGAACACCCCGTTGTCGCGGTTGATATTTCTGCTGTCCGTCTGCTCGGAGGTTCCTGTCTTACGGGCAAAATCATACGGGAAATCGTCAAAAGCAGTAACCTTACTTTTCATCCCTTTAATGACCTCGTTCCAATATGACGATTCAAAATCAACCTTGTTTAATTCTTCACGGCCAAAGGTTTTTACAGCTTTGCCGGTGGAATCGGTGATTTTGCTCACGAGCTGGGGTTTGATCCGGACCCCCTTGTTGGCAATCGTGGATGTATACTGCGCCAGCTGAAGGACTGTATAACTCGCCTGCTGGCCAAATGACGCGTACACAAGCGCCGATTGAGAACTCCCTAACTTCGCTTCTTCAAAGTAGTTAAGCTTACCTTTGTATTCCTTGGGCAGCCCAATGCCGGTCGAAACGCCCAGACCAAATTCCTTCATATATCTATCCCAGACATCCACACCTTTGGCACCGTATTGGTCATACAGCTTTTTACCCACTTTATCAATCATAAATGCATTGGATGATTTCTCAATAGCTACGGCCGGTGATCTAAAATAACCATAATGGTGTCCTCCGGCATTTCTGACTGTTGTTTCATAACCGGCTTTCCCGAACTTGGCGCTGCCGGTATCCGTGTAGGATGTAGAAGTACTTATAAAACCTTCCTTAAGTCCAATCAGCACCGTAAGCGGCTTAATCGTAGAGCCAAGCAATACGGTGGATTCAAAATTATGCCCGGATCTCCCGGATGAAAACGGTGTGATGGTCCCGTTCTGGTAATTACTCATGATCTTCTTGTAATTCTCCGGTGAAATAGAGCCGGAGGCCCAGACATTGGTATCATAATCAGGCATGCTGGCCATCGCTACGATGTTGCCGGTATCCACCTCCATCGCCACAGCATAGCCGGTTAAAGCATCCGGATGGACTTTGCCCTGTACCGAGTTGGAATGCAGCCATCTGATCTGATCCAGAATCGCTTCTTCCGTCTTCAGCTGGATGTTCTTGTTAAGGGTAGTCCAAATGTCGTTGCCCTTAACAGGGGGGACCACCCTTTCGATTTTTTCGGCCATGTTCTGGGGATTGACCGCTACCTCCTGATAGCCGTTTTGTCCGCGAAGCTCCCTCTGGTATTGAAGCTCCAGACCGTCAAAGCCCACCAGCTCATCCTCTTTATAGGTCAGACCGGGGTCTGCATTATTTTTCATGGCATTCAGGACATTCTGATAAATATCGAGGCTGTCCGACGATTTAAAAGGTTTGATGTAGCCCACCGTCTGTACAGCGATGGTATCGGTATTATAATGGCGTGCGCTTTCTTCGACGACCTCCAGGCCCGGATATTCACCCTTATGCTCCATGAAATAAGCGACTTCCTGAGGGGTTAGTCCCGATTTGATCCTGCGGGCCATATAACCTGTATATTTCTTGAAATATAAATCCAGGGCGTCAATAACATCCTCCTGGGTCATTGCCGGGACATCCGGACTGCCATAGGTCGCAAAGTCCGCGACCAGCCTGGCGGCAAGAGCCTCCGATTTAGCCATGGCCTCCGGGGTAAGAACCGCCCGGCCGGTAGCTTCATCTTCCTGCTTGGCAGTGTATTCCTTGGTGAGTGTTATATACAGCGACTGGACCGGAGTGGAATACGCCAGCTTCTCGCCGCCGGCTGCATAGATCACTCCGCGCATGGCAGCCAAAGGCACATTTTTGGTATCCCGGCTGGTCTCCACCTCGGTTAGTGTAGGTCCTTCCACGAATTGCAGCACGGCAAGCCGAATGATAATGACACAAAAGATAACAAAGGTGCTGAAGAAAAACACATTGATCCGCAGGCCCATAGAGCTCTTGCTATTGGAATTGTCTTGCGGCCGGGCCTGCTTACGGAAGAAACTCAAAGCTGTTCACTCCTTTAACTGGAAATAAATATTATTGCACTGCAGTATCCTGTTCACCTGCAGGGGATTTGACGTTCTTCTTGGGCACTCCGTCCAATCCGTATTCCCAATCATAGGCGTCGAATATTTTGCGCGCGACCGGGGCTGCACTGTTGGAACCGAAGCCACCCTCGGGTATAACCACAGCTACGGCCAGCTTGGGATTCTCCCGGGGAGCAAAAGCGATAAATACGCCGTTATCCCGCAAAACTCCCTTGGCCTGCTGCTGGGAAGTCCCTGTCTTGCGGGCAAAGTCATACGGGAAATCCTCAAAGGCGCTGACTTTGCTGCTCATCCCTTTGATGACTTCGTTCCAGTAGGCTTTATCAAAAGAAGCAGTATTCAGGACCTCACGTCCAAACTCCTTGACAGTATTGCCAGCTGCATCTGTTATTTTGCTGACCAGCTGCGGTTTGATCCGCTCCCCCTCGTTGGCGAGTGTGGAAGCATATTGTGCCAGCTGCAATACGGTATAACTTCCCTGCTGTCCGAAGGAAGCATAGACCAGGGCAGCTTGCGCACTCCCTGCAGCCTTGATATTCATGTAGTTAATCTGACCCTCGGACTCTTTCGGAAGCCCGCTTTGGGTAGATACCCCGAGACCAAATTCCTTCATATATTTATCCCAGACCTGCAGACCTTGGTCCGGGTATTTCTCATACAGCTTTTGGCCTACCATATCTATCATGAACACATTGGAGGATTTCTCAATAGCCTCCGCAGGATCCATCGGCCCGTACACATGACTTGAAGAATTGCGCACCGACGACTTGTCATCTTTGCCGAAATAAGTGATCCCTTTATCGATATAAGTACTTGTAGTAGTAAAGAAACCTTCCTTCAGACCAATCAGAACGCTTAACGGCTTGATTGTAGACCCCAGAAACAGCACAGACCGCATATCATGACCCGAACTGCCTGAGGAGATGGCGGTAATGGTTCCATTCAGATAATTTGTCTCAATTTGCTTCCACACAGCGGGATCGAGCTTGTCAGCCGTCCAAACGTTGGTGTCATAGTCAGGTATACTGGCCATAGCGACAATATTTCCGGTGTCCACTTCCATGGCTACTGCATAACCGGTTAAGGCATGGGGATGGGTTTTTCCCTGAACGGCATGCGAATGCAGCCAGCGTATTTGCTCCGTAATGGCCTGCTCGGTCTTTAGCTGAATGCTCTTGTTGATAGTCATCCACAGGTTATTACCCTTTACGGGAGGAACCACCTTCTCGATCTTTTCCGCCATGTTCTGCGGATTGACAGAGATGACCTGATAGCCGTTTTGTCCCCGCAGCTCACGCTGGTATTGCAGCTCCAGCCCGTAGAATCCGACGAACTCATCATCCTTATAGCTAAGACCGGCCACTGGATTGTTCTTCATAGCATTACGAATGTTCTGATATATGGAAAGACTGTCCGATGACCTGAAAGGCTTGATGTAACCTACCGTCTGCACGGCGACGGTATCCTTGTCATAGTGACGCTGGCTCTCCTCAACGATGGAAAGACCGGGATACTTATCTTTATGCTCCATGAAATAAGCTACTTCCCGCTCCGTTAAGCCCGCTTTAATCCTCCGTGCCATATAGCCCGAATATTTCTTGAAGTCCAAATCCAGCAAATCGATGATATCCTGCTGTGACAGCTGAGGGGCTTGCTTGTCGCCATAAGCGGCGAAATCTGCGGCCAATTGTGCCGCCAGGGCATCGGATTTAGCCTTGGCCTCTTCGGTAAGCGTTGTTTTGCGGGTAGCTTTGTCAGTCACCTTTGCCGTATATTCACTAGTCAAGGTAATATAGATGGATTGAACAGAAGTATTATAGGCGATTTCCTCCCCGCCGGCAGCATAAATAATCCCGCGTATGGAAGCCAGCGGTACATTTTTGGTATCCCGGCTCGTCTCAACCTCCGTCAGGTTCGGCCCTTCGACAAATTGGATCACGGCAAGCCGCACGATAATGACGCAAAAGATCACAAAAGTGCTGAAGAAAAATAAATTAATCCGCAGGTTCAGTGAGCTTTTGTCAGGTTCCTGTTCCTTATTGAACGGCTTGCTTCCAAACAAGGTCACAGCATTCTCTCCTTAATACTGATAGAATAAGGCTTGGCTGTCTCAGCCATTCGCGCGTGTTCTAAAGATGTAGGAGTTCTTGTCAGCCTCGTTTTATTTTACCACAGATAACACTGCTGCGCCTTGTTACAGCACATCCTCGCGGAGATGCGTTTTCTCAAAATCCTTGGAGTCAAACCAGTCCCCGCTGCCGGCCCAGGTGGAATCGAGCGGAATCCAGGCCTGCCGGTCAGGGATGTAGACCTCATTCCAGGCATGGGCGCCGTAGCCTCCCCGGCCGTCATATCCCTGTCCGGTCACCACGCGCACCTGAAGCCCCTGCGACCTGGCCATCACCGCATACAGCCGGGCATAGTCGATACATACACCCAGCCTCGTGTCGAACGTATCCTGCGGGGTTTGCTCATGCCATATCCGGTTCTGCACATAATTGTCCGCTTTGGAGTTATCGTAGGAAATCCGCGACCCCACCCAATCATACAAAAGCCTGGCTTTTTTCTCGTCACTTTGGGCCTGTCCTGCAATATCTGCCGCCGCGCCGGTAATGTCCGCCGAAATATCATGATCAATCACTTCATACTTGCGGCGGAGGATATCGTTCATCTCCGCGGCAACCGCCTGCGTCAGCACAGGCAGCTTCTTCTGAACCGACTCCCCGGCAAAAGGCTCAAGTACGGCGGCTGCACTGTCCCGATAAAAAGGTGAGGCCTCGACATACCGGCTAAAGCCGCTGTCCGGATTCAGCCCCACGCCGATAAAAAGCACAAAAACAATAAAAAGGCCGCGCGCGAGGCCAATAACAAGTCCCACCACAGCACCGCCCAGACGGCTAAAGGCAGTTATTCTCCGGTCGGCAAATTTGGCGGCGCGGCGCGTACGGCGAAGAGGCAGCAGCCACGCCAACAGTCCGAGCAGCATCCGGATAAAGCCATAGGCCAGCAGCATGAGCAGCAGGAACCGGACCAGCGGTGAACCGGCCAGGACGGATACTGCCGTATAATACATCTGCTGCCACTGTGTCAGCTGCTTATCCGGCAGGGCATTGCCCGCTGCCCAAACTTGAACATAAGGGGAAAGAAAAGCCGCGGCGGGAATGGCCAGAAGCAGTGCCACTATCGCGAAAAGTCCCGAACCCAGCAGTCCAAACAGTCTTCCGGCAGAACGAAAGAACCCCCGGCTCCAGCCCTGCAGCAGCGAGAAGGCCACAACCGCCAGCAAAAGGATTGAAATCATATTGGCCTCCCCCAGACTTGCTGCCCATTCATTGAGCATATCCGTTTCCTCCCTCCCGCGCTCCGGCTAATTTCCTTCTGCATGTATACTGTAACATTCTTGTCAGCCGCCTATTACTTCTTGGCTTCCTCGATAAAAGTCTTAGTAGTATCCGTAATACTCCACTTCCCGAGACTCACCCCGCGGAAGGTGACTTCCACTTTATCCTCCCCGGCTTTTCCCTTCATCTCAATATTGGGAGTGGTAATGGTGAACGTCCCATCTTCGCCTGAAGTATATTTGGCCTCCTTCGCCTCATTTAGCATCACTTCCTGCGCCTCGGCCTTTAATGTACTTAATGTTCCGTCCGCCACTTTATTCACAGCATTGCCGATCTGATCCATCGTAACACCGCTGTAAATAAATAATCCGACCACGATCACAATAACAATCGCCCATTTAATCACCGTCTTGACCAGGTTTACTACAGCAAACAGCAGGACAAGCGCAATAACAATAACCAGCCAATTCTCTTTAATAAACTGTGACCACACCTCTGGTTCCATCAACTTCCATAACACCCCTATCGCCTAATTTCGTAAATATTAATTATTATACATGAATAACCACTATAATTCATGGTTTCCCAGCCACCGCATAGGCTTTATAGCTCACCCTCTTCAGGAAATTTAAAAAAACGGTATAAGCCCAACCCGTCCCACGTAAAGTACAAGTAGCTGCTGTTCCAGATTCCTATCCTATTCCTTAAGCCGGCCCTGCGCCGCGCCGCGTTACGGCAGAATTTCGGAGGTGTTGCTGTGAAAACCGCGCTTTGGCTATATTTGTTTCTTTTTCTTGCTTTCTTTGATCTGCATGCCCAATATCCCATCCTTACCCCTTTTGCCATATCCCTTGGCGCGGCCCCGGCCTTTATCGGCTGGATGATGGGGATGTATTCGCTGACGCATCTTCCCGGAAACCTGCTTGCCGGAGTCCTGGTGGACCGCAATGGCAGCCGCCGCTATATCGTCTTCAGTCTTACCGCAGCCGGTATAATCCTGCTGCTGCAAGCACATGTCCAGCTACCCTGGCATCTGCTGCTGCTGCGTGCCTTAAGCGGCTTCGTGCTGGCGTTTCTCTCACCGGCCTGCATGACGCTCCTGGCCTCACTCTCTTCAGATCCCGCGGTTCAAGGCAAATACATGTCAGGCCACGGCATTGTCCACACGCTGGCTTCGGTGGTCTCCCCGGCCGCGGGTGCATTTATCGTAGCCAAAACAGGATATACCGGCACCTTCAGCAGTCTGGGCTGGCTGCTGATTGCAACGGGTATTATGGCTTTCTTCAGTGTGCCTAAGCATGTGCGCAGTACAGACACACTTGCCAGTCAGGAGTCCATACAGGCTGTCACGCCGCCACTGGAGCCAAACCTGACTCCGGCAGCAGACACCCGGGTCTCCAAACGGTATTATTTGCTGCCCTTTTTCGTCTCCTGCTCGCAGGGCGTATTGTTCTTTGAGCTTCCGCTTTCCCAGACTGGCAGCAACAGCATTATGTCCACCGGCATATTACTGTCGCTGCTCAGCCTGGGCGCACTGCTCACACTAAGCATGTTTTTCCTCAACCGCCGGACGCCCGGCGGGAGAATCGCAGTTGCTCTTTTGTCCATGGCCCTCTGCTTCTTTGCGCTGGCCGCTTTCCAGAGCATACCTGCTGGTGCCATACTGTTTATACTCGGGGCGGCCAAAGGCGTGCTGTTCCCGGCCATGGCTTCACTCTTCATCAGTCTCGGCGGTCCCGGCAGAATGGGCCGGACATTCTCCCTGCAGTCCATTGCCATGTCGCTCGGCGCTTTCGCCGGTCCTGTAGCAGCCGGACAGCTGCGGGACATCGTCTCGCCGTATTTCATAGCCTTTTTGCTGCTGATGATAGCCCTTCTGCTGCTGCCCCCCAAAAATACGGGAAAGCTGTCCGCCTACCTTCCCGGCTGGAGCAGACCCGCCGCCTGAGCCATGAGCAGCCGGGCAGTTCCATCCGCTTATGTATCCGGGTTCTTACGGGCCCTCCTTCAGCATTCGCCAAGCCAGCAATCACCCGGCCATCTCCAGCCGGGTGATTATTTCTTTTTGCGACATTTCCCGGGGAATGAATACAACCTGGCGTTGTCCACTATTAAAAATGACGAACCTTAGGTAAAATAAGAAAAAGCAGCCTTACGCCAGTTACAATCATTTACATCGCACATTACTTCCAGGGGGTGACAGTCTGAATGACTATCACTATTATTGTCGAAGGGAAAAACGACCGCAGCAGATTGAGACGTCTCCTGGCACCGGAAGTTGACATTCTATGCACCTTTGGTACGTTGAACACCCTCAAATTGGAGTCCTTGCGGCGCAAAGCCGGAGATGATGAGATCTATCTGTACATGGATAATGACAGCTCAGGCAAAAGAATCAGAGGGATTTTGCGTGACGCTTTTCCGGATGCCGGCCATCTCTATACCCGCCGCGGCTATGCCGGAGTTGAAGGAACCCCTGAGGAATATCTCATCACCCAGCTTGAAAAAGCAGGATTGGAAGAATTCATCATCTATCCGAAGCCGCTGCCGTTTTGAAGGGCAGCCGCCGTTCCGGCACAAATAAAAACGCCTGGCCGTTCCTCTCTTTGGAGAAGTATCGGCCAAGGCGTTTTTGGTTAATCAGACTTCTGTTTATTCCCGGGCCAGCTCCTGCACAGTCTCTGCCAGAAACTCCGGAGTCACATTCTCGGAATCACCGGCGTCATAGAGCGCCCGCAGGTTATTATCCCGGTCCACCAGACCAATGAGGTTGGCATGGGCAAAATTGTCCTTGTTGTTGCCGGCAATCATCACCTTAAAAGACTCGGCTGCCAGCTTCCGCACCTCTTCCTGATCCCCGCGCAAGAAATGCCAGCCGCTATAATCGGCATGGAACCGGTCGGCAAAGGTCTTGATGGCCTCCCGGGTATCATTCTCCGGGTCAAAGGATATGGAGACAAACTCCACATCCTTTCCGAAGCTGCCTTCTTTCACCAGCAAATCCTGCGTTTGCGACAGCATAAATGTGGTAATCGGGCAGACATCGGGACATTCCGTAAAGAAGAAATACACCAGCCGTGCTTTCCCCTGCGTGTCTGCCAAAGTCACCTGTTCACCCTCCACGTTCTCCAGAGAGAAATCCTGAACAGCCCCTATCACCGGCAGCTCTTTTTTTCCGAGATCCAGGGTACTCCAAAGCAGATATCCCGCCATCCCCAAGGCGAGCAGAAGCAGTATCCAGGTCCATTTATAACGCTTCAACGTTTGCAAGAACAGTCTCCCCTCCCATCCACTATATGTGAACTGTATTGAGCACAAGCACAATCAGACTGACCATCAAGTAGTTAATCGAAAAGAAAAAGCTTTTCTTCGCCCACGCTTCATCATCTTTGGCTCTGAAGCCTTTAAGGTTCAAATATAACCACATTAATGATAAAGCTGTTGAAATAACGAGATAAAAGATTCCGGCGTACCCGTACATATACATCAGAATCGGCACTGGAATTAGCAGAGCCACATAAGGAATCATCTGGAACTTGGTGCGCCGGACTCCCTTAACTACGGGAAGCAGCGGAAATCCCGCAGCCCGGTACTCCTCCTTGCGGCGAATGCCCAAAGCCCAGAAATGGGGCGGCTGCCATAGAAAAAGCGTAGCGAACAGCAGCCACGCACCCATATCCACCTTGCCAGTCACCGCTACGTAACCGATTACAGGGGGCATTGCTCCTGAGATTGCTCCGACAGAAGTGCTCCAGGTAGATGTCCGCTTGAGCCAAAGCGTGTATACTACTACATAGACAAAGACGCCCACGATGCCGAATAATCCGGCAAGCATGCCGCAAAATGCAAACAGCACAATCATTCCGGCAATGCCCAGCCCTATGGCGTAGATCAGTACCGTTTGCGGTTTCAGCCGTCCTGTCGGCAAGCCGCGTTCACGAGTTCTTTCCATTTTCATATCCAGATCACGGTCGAAATAGTTATTAAAAACACAGGCCGAAGCCATGACCAGCATAGTTCCAAGCAAGGTTAGAATCAGCTTGCCGTATTCGACGTCCCAGCCCGAAGCAAGCCAATAACCGGTAAATGCCGCCAAAAGATTGGACCGGATAATCCCGGGTTTGGTTACAGTAATAAAATCACGCCAGTTTGCACCTTCCGGTGGGGATTTTGCAGACATGGCTGCGGAATCGGAAGAAGCTTGATATCTCAAATGATTGTCCACGCTCAGTGATCCTCCTTCTTACGTCCTCTAACGTTTCCGCCGGGAACAAATAGTGTTCCGCTGTTAACTTTATCATAACAAACCGTCAAAGACTTTGACAATCATTGACTCTGATGTTCATGAATTCGACAATTACGTGACGATATTTATTTTTATCCCCTTAAATAACTGGACAGGAAATTGGGTAGTTATTATATAGAGAACCTTCGCATAAAGGAGATCTGAACTATGGATACCGCAACACATTTGGTAATGGGCATCGGACTGGCCGGTCTGTCCTTTGTAGACCCTGTAGTCGCCGGAAACCCGGCATTGGCCGGAGCTGTCATGCTCGCAACCGTAGTAAGCTCTCAAGCCCCCGATGCCGATACCGCCCTGCGCCTCAAAAACAATGCGCAGTATATCCGCAATCACCGGGGAATCACCCATTCCCTGCCATTTCTAATCATCTGGCCGGCATTGATTACACTGGTTTTTGGACCGATCTTCGGATTCACAGACTGGACGCCTTTGGGGCATATTGCACTTTGGAGCTTCATCGGTGTGGCCGTCCATGTATTCAGCGATCTCTTCAACGCCTATGGCACACAGGCAGCCCGGCCGTTCACCGAGAAATGGATTGCCTGGAACATTATCCATATCTTTGATCCGTTTATCTTTGGCAGCCATACGGCGGCCATTATTCTCTGGATCAGCGGACTTGTTCCGCCGGCACCGCTGTTCATCACCCTGTATGTCTGCACCGTGCTTTATTACATTTGGCGCACAGTGGTACACGCCAGGCTTACCCGAAATATCAAAGCCAAGGATGTCCGGCATGACGCCAGCGACCGTTACATTGTAATCCCGACGATTTCCACCAGAAGATGGAATATCGTCAAAGTCAAAGTTGACGGCAGCTATGATGTCGGCCAGCTCCTTTACGGACGGCTGGAATGGTTCAAACATGCCGTAAGCTCCAAGCATCCGGCGGTTGAGCATTCCAAATCCCATCCTGATATTCAGGCTTTCCTGTATCTCACCTCCTATGCTGTCGCAGAGGTGGAGGAACTGCCCTCAGGCTATATTGTACGCTGGGGAGATGTGCGTTATTTGCACCGCAAGCAATTCCCATTCGTGGCAGTGCTTGTAATGGATCATGAATATCATCCTTTAAATACGTATGTGGGCTGGCTCAGCAGCGAAAAGCTTGATGAACGGTTTGCCATCGACCCCGCTCCATGAAACTCTAACGCTTGACTCCCACCCCGTGCATAAGGCACAATCACCATAAAGCGTTCCCACTCTTATTCAGAAACTGAAGCAAACACGTACTAGCCTCAGAATATGCAGAATTCCCGGAGCACCAATCGCTCCGGGAATCCTTCAGTTTCCTCAGAAAGGAAGACTGTCATTTATGGGTAAAGGACTTTCACTGTGGTTTGCCTGCTCCTCCATCCTGCTGCTCACGGCAGGCTCTATCGCGATCAGCTACAATGTCTGGCTGGCCTTGCTGCTCGGGCTCTTATGCGTGCTGAACATTGGATGGGGTTTTATCGTCAAGGCACGGCTTAGACGCCGGCTGGAACAATAAGCTGCTATTATGAATCTTTTTAACGAACCGGCAGGAAGCCCATCCGCTCTTTGACCCCTGCCAGCGTCTGTGCGGCCACCACACGGGCTCGTTCGGCGCTGTGTGCCAGAATATCGGCAATCTCACCGGAGCTGCGGATTTCGTGATATCTTTGCTGCAGCGGCTCAAGGGAGGCCACGACAACCTCGGCCAGCTCTTTTTTGAATCCGCCGTACATTTGCCCCTCAAACCGGTCGGCAATCTGCTGAAGCGTCATTCCGGAGCATTCCGCATAAATACTCATCAGGTTGCTGACTTCCGGTTTGTTCGCCGGATCATAAATCACCTCGCGCCCGGAGTCGGTTGTTGCCCGGCTGATCTTTTTGCGGATTACATCCGGCGGGTCGAGCAGTGCAATAAAGCTCCCGGCATTGGGGCTGCTTTTGCTCATTTTTTTGGTGCCGTCATCCAGGGACATGATCCGTGCTCCTACCTCCGGAATAAAAGGCTCGGGAATGGTGAAGAATTCGCCAAACCGATGATTAAAGCGTCCTGCCAGATCGCGTGTCAGCTCCAAATGCTGCTTCTGGTCTTCCCCAACGGGAACAAGATCGGCATTATAAATGAGTATGTCAGCAGCCATCAGCGACGGATAGACGAACAGGCCTGCTCCGACAGAATCTTTTCCCGAAGACTTATCCTTGAACTGGGTCATACGCTCCAGCTCGCCCATCGCAGTCAGCGTGGTCATAATCCAGCCCAGCTCGGCATGCTGCGGGACATGGGATTGCAGATACACATTGGAACGGGCCGGATCAATTCCGGCCGCAATGAACAGCGCAGCTACCGCTTCCGACTGTTCACCCAGTGCAGCAGGGTCCTGGGCCACAGTAATAGCATGCAAATCCACGACCATGAAATAACATTCATGCTCATCCTGCAATTTGACGAAATTCTTCATCGCGCCGATGTAATTGCCGAGCGTCAGATTACCGCTGGGCTGTATACCTGACAATACTTTTTTAACCATAATCTATCCCTCCGCACTAAGTATTTGCGGCTTCACGCTTCATATCGGACAACGCAAAAAAGGCCTCGTCCGCAAGGGACGTGAGACCGTGGTGCCACCCTTATTCGCCGCTTCCCTCCGGTAGTCCGAAGTGTTAAAGCAGCCTTATGCTTCCGGTAACGGGGAAGAACCGGCCGGTCTATTAGGGCTTGCTGCTCCCGTTCAAGCGCGGCACTCAGGAGTCCATTCGCCAGAAGGGTTCCACCGGTTCACATCAACCACCGGCTTTCTGAAGGTCCCGCTACTGCTTACTTGTCTCCGTCATTGCGTTGTGATCATTCACGAATGCATACATCATAGAACCTTCCGGGGAAGTTGTCAAATCCCTTATCTACTTGAACATAAATCTGGTATGATAAGGTTATCCGTGTTCTACCCGATTACAGTTACGATAAAGGAGCATATGACACATGAAACAGGTGACCAAAGGGCAGTGGGGCGGTTATGATACCTATATTTTGCACAGCCGCGAACTGGAAGTCACACTTTTGCCGCGGCTCGGAAATAACGTGATTTCCTTGTATGACCTCAAGGAGGAACGGCAAATTCTGCGACGACCCGATGAAAGCGACCAGGCCTTTTATATGCAAAAACCTTATCATTTCGGCATTCCGCTCTTGATTCCGCCCGGGCGTATACGCAAAGGACAATTTAACTATGACGGTGTAAATTATCAGTTCGACCCAAATACCACCGGAGATAACCATATCCACGGTCTGCACCGCACCCAATCCTGGTGTGTCAGTGATATCGAAGAGGATGAGGAAGGCTGTGCTGTAACCACAGAATTCAATACAGCGGATGATCCCCGCTGGATGGAGCAATTCCCGGTACCGTTAAAGCTCGAAATGACCTTCCGGCTGCAGGATGCCCGGCTGCGGCAGATTCTGAAGGTGACTCATCTGGGGGAACACCGCATTCCTTTTGGCATCGGATATCACACCTGGTTTATGCTGGATGGTGAACCGCAGCGCTGGAATCTCACCCTGCCTGTCGAAAGCATGTATGAGCTCAGCGAAGAGCTGCTGCCCAGCGGCAAGCTGCTTCCACTTGGACCGCTTGCGCCGCTGAACCGGGGAATGCACCTGCAGGGTACCAACCTGGATACGGCGCTGCGAATTGGACCGCAGCAGCCTGCCGAGGCGCTGCTGCAACGTGACGATGGTTATGGCTTCCGCTATACCGCAGACAAGGAGCACTTCCGCCACTGGGTGGTTTATACCAAAGGCCCAGCGGAGCAATTCCTATGTCTTGAGCCTTATACCTGGCTGCCGAATGCGCCTAATATTCCTGCAGATTCAAACTTCACCGGCTTGATTGCTTTGGACCCGGGTCAGACAGTGGAGCTGTCGACCGCTCTTGAAATGATCTATCCGGATCGATAACATTCATTATACAAACAAGCGGCCTATCCGTAACCCGGCTGGATAGGCCGCTTCTCTATGTGTTCCTTTCTTGCCTGAACCGGAAACCGGACTCCCTGCCATCGACTAATAATTACCATCCTAGAAACCTTTCGATAAGGTGCATGAATTTGGCCTATAGCGCTCATACTATCTTCACAACGGGTGAAGGAGGTGAACAAACATGGGTCAAGCAGGTCAACGCCAAGGTCGTAGCAGCCGTTCCAATAACCTGGTAGTGCCTCAAGCGAATGCAGCGCTGCAACAATTGAAATTCGAAGCAGCTCAAGAGCTTGGAGTAACTATTCCTCAAGATGGTTACTACGGTAACTACACTTCCCGCGAAACCGGTTCTTTGGGAGGTTACATCACTAAACGTCTCGTACAACTGGCAGAGCAACAACTGTCCGGTCGTTCGAACTAGTAGTAACTTTAATTTTTGAATGCTCTAAACGGTTGGATGATTGCCTGTCCGATACCGCGTAATATCTTGGGCTCCCCTCCCGCTTCTCTATGGATGCGTGAGGGGAGCTTTTGGCTTTCAGGATTATGTATACGCAGTTGTGAAGCCCCGCTAGCAGCCATCAGCCATAGGACTGGTCAGAGCTGTCGGAATGGGAAGCCCTCGGGTACCGGATCATCAGGTTCGCCATATTGTAATTGGACTCCAGCGTGGCATCCACGGCGACCATTCCTTGACGGACAGCAAACTCGTAGCTAATCTCCCCATGGGTCCAGCGGCGTTTATAATTCAGACTCTCCAGCGCCATCAGCCGAAAAGAAGATTGCTGGCTCAAAGTCAAGCCCTCCTTATCTGCTGCAAAAGTACCACTGCGGCCCGAAAGGGGATTGTGGCGGATGCCGAACTTCCCGATCACGTTATTGCGTATTTGCACAAATACCGTTCCTGAAGACAACCCTGATAATTCCTCCTGCAATTCCCTAAATACCAAATCCATCTGTCTCGCCAGTGAAAGTTGTTCAGACTTAAGCATGTACTTCCTCCTATAATTTTATGAGCGTTATATCCTGCAGCAGGCTTCGGACATACGGAATTGCTGCGCTCTTCCGCCGGTCCTGGCACGACTTATATAAGGCTTTAGACTCATTATAGGTCAGGAGTCTACCTCATTCAACAATTTACAACATAAATGGGTGATTATCCCTATATATGCGTCATTTTCATGATCTTATTGTATATAACCTTTGCTAAATCGATCTGTTTCGACAATATGCAGCCAAAAAAGACCCTTAGTTAAGGGTCTTTTGCGTATTCACACCAACTCGGTAAAAGGATCTTTGGAGCTGAAAAGGGGATTTGTCTTGATTCCGACATAAATTCTAAGCTAAATGCTCTGTCATACTGAGAAACTCATTGATGTCTTCGATAATCAAATCTGCAGCTCCCTGCCAGAAGTCCGGCTGGGTCAGATTCTCTGTCTCAAGATGGCCCTGGGTCGTAAACAATATTACCTGTTAAGTTGTAAACTAAATTTGTCTTAATTTGGAAGTTAAAATCGTACGATTATTTTTTATCTGTTAGGTCACTGTCACATAATAAGTGCCTAAGTGCCACGCATAGACGAACCTGCAACAAAATGACCCTAGCAACTGAAACAGCGACAGCAAAGGACGAAATAAAGTTCCCTAGACTGTCGCTATTTTATTCGCTTGTTGCCGTCGTGCGGCTGATCCCGAGCATATCCGCGATCTGTTCCTGTTTCGGGTAGCAGCTGCCGGTCTCGTCCATATGCGAAGCAAAGGCGAGCAGTACGGCCAGGCGCTCGGATCCCAGCTCGCGGACAAGGCCGTCCATAAACATGGGCGGCTGTCGGAGGACAAGTTTTTATCTAGCAGGCTTCAAAAAAACTTTATAGCATATATCATGGGCAACAGTGCTTTGTTTATTGGGATCTGCGTCATAATTATAATCCGCCGGGCTTGTGTCAAAACTATACATAACGTTTGTCACAAGATAGAGCTTGCTATTCCATAGAAGCAGCTCGCCTGTTCTTGGAATGAACGGCAACGCAACCAGATCAGAATGTTCAGCGCGCGGATCCTCATCTAATACAATTGCCAACTCAATAATTTTCAAATGCTCACCTCGAAAAATGTAAAATACTACATTTGCCGTTAAGATCTCATTCGCCTTGATTCCGACATAAATTCTAGGCTAAATGCTCTGTCATACTGAGAAACTCATTGATGTCTTCGACAATCAAATCTGCAGCTCCCTGCCAGAAGTCCGGCTGGGTCAGATCTACATTCAAATGCTTCGATACCAGATCCTCCAGGGTCATTACCCCCGTGTCGCGCAGCAGATCATCGTATTTATCCGCAAAGGAGGCGCCTTCCTGCAACGCAAGACGGTACAAGCCGGTACTGAACATATACCCGACGGTATACGGGAAATTGTAGAAAGGCACATCTGTACTGTAGAAATGCAGCTTCGACGCCCAGAAATGAGGATGATATTCGGACAGGACACCGCAGAAAGCTTCTTTTTGCGCTTCTTCCATCAGCTCTGACAGCTCTTCGGCATTGACCAGACCTTCCTTGCGTTTCTCATAAAACCGGGTTTCGAACAGGAACCGGGCATGGATGTTCATAAAGAAAGCCACACTGTTCTGAATCTTCGTTTCCAGAAGCGCGATTTTCTCCTCCGCACTGCCCGCTGCCTTCACCTGGGCGTCGGATACGATGACTTCCGCAAAGGTTGAAGCCGTCTCGGCCACATTCATGGCGTAATTCTGATTGAAAAAAGGCTGGTCATCCAGCAGATAGGAGTGATACGCATGCCCCAGCTCATGGGCCAGTGTCGACACACTGGAAGCTGTACCGCTGTAAGTCATAAAAATCCGTGATTCCTTGCTCTCCGGAAAAGAGACACAGAAGCCGCCTGGCCGTTTGCCGGGACGATCCTCCACTTCGATCCAATTGCTGTCAAAGGCCTGCTCGGAGAATTCTGCAAGCTTAGGACTGAATTTGCGGAACTGGTTAACAATGTCCGCGGCAGCCTGTTCGTATGGGATTTTCTCTGTAGATTCTCCCAGCGGAGCCCCTACATCAACCCATGAAAGGGAGTCGACCCCCAGCAGCTTCGCCTTGCGCTTGAGGTAGGACACGAGGGCCGGCTTGCTTTGGTTAATGACATCCCACATTACATTCAGCGTGTCATGCGACATCCGGTTCAAGCTCAGCGGTTCCTTCAGCACATCCTCCCAGCCCCGTCCGGCATAAAGCTTCAGGCGGAAACCGGCCAGGTGATTGAGAGTATCCGCGCAATATTCGGCAGCTCCGCCCCAAGCCTCTTCCCACTTGCGGAACATGGCCTTGCGCACGTTCGGGTCGGAATCATCCAGCTTGTTGAAGGCCTGGCCAACTGACAGCAGCTTGCTGCCTTCTTCATCCTCAAAAGGAATCTGAATGGAGCCGACGATCGTCTCATAATGCTCGCTCCAGCCGTGATACCCGTCCACTGCAAGCTCTAGAGCCAGGCTCTCCAGCTCCGGACTCATTTTTTCCCGGGCCAGATTACGTCTCTCGCTTAATACAAATTGAAGCGGGGCAATTCCCGGACGTTCCATCCAGCCTGCCCATACCTCATCCGATGTCTGGCGCAGCACATTGTCGAACTGTGAACTGATGCCCTCAAAACGCGCCCGGAGGCCCATTACCTTGGAAGCAACGCGGACAGCCTCCTTATCCTGCTGGTTCTGCGCTCCAAGGCAGGTGGCGAACTCATACGCCTGTACAAGGCGTCCTGTGCAGCTCTGCAGCAGCTCAATAACCTTATCCAGTTCGGCGCTAGCCTCCGCTTGTACTGGCGGCACGGAGGTCTTGACCAGCTGCTGCAAGCTCTCGATATCACCTTCCAGCTTCTTCAGGAAGCTTGCTAATTCAGGAGAGGAGGACCCTCCCGGATATATGGACTCGAGATCCCATGTCAGCGATAAAGGCTTTTTCATATGTATTCACCATTCCTTTATTATCATTTGGTTTTCTTGTGTATTGACCTGCAGCCATGGTAAAGTGGTAGCGGCAGCGAAAAGCTCCCATGCTGACCCATTTTGAGGAGGAGATCCTTATGAAGCCACTGCAAATTTCACCGGAAACAGCGATTGCCCTATCCAAACAACTAGGCGTTCCCCTGGAGCACTTGATGCATATGCCACAACATATTCTGCTGCAAAAAATAGCCGAGTTATCCAAAAAGAGCCCGGAATCTTCCCCCTCCGAGAAGGACGGGCAATGATTCCTTTTAGCCACACTTGGCCTTATGACATTCTACTCGGAGACATGTATTTACAATATTGTCCGTTCTGCAACCGTGAGAACATTCTTCTGCCGATGAAACCGAAGGAACTGCAGATCGTACACGACGGCAAAAAAAAGCTGCTGGTCTTCCCTTGCTGCAAGACCAGCCTGACTGTGGTCGACACGGATGGGGACTACCTGTTGTTTGATCGGGCTGTCCGCTAGTCCCTTATGAAAGCTGTCTTCAACAGCAGAAGCTGCTGAAGACAGCTTTTTGGTTTGTTCTAATCTCACCCTCTTGAAGACAGGCCGTCAGGGTCAACCTCTTCTCCCCGCATTTGTTCGCGCAGAAGGGCCCACTGTTCACGCGCCGCACGGATCATGGCGGCATCCATGATCTTCTGATCATTAATCAGACGCGAGAACCACATGACGGCATCGCCAAATTGGCCGATACGCCGGTTCAGCTCGCCGATCAGGTACAGCAGACGGGCATCATTCCCACCGATTCCATCCCGCTCATAGACCTTGATATAGGCCTCCAGAGAGTAACGCAGGAAACGCTGCTCCTGTTCCGTTTGTCCCTCGTAACGGTACAGCCAGGCGATGTGATGCAGAAGGCTGGCAATAATGCGGTCCTTGTCATTGATGCTCTGGGCGCACAGCAGGGCCAGCTTGTAGGTCTCCAGTGCCACTTCCCAGCTGCGCTGTTCGCCGAAGCTGCGGGGTTTCCAGCGTTTCCCCACTTGCTCATGAAAAGCTTTGCGCTGCCAGTCGGCCAGCTTGTCCGCCGAGTTCTCCGTAGAAGCAAATCCGCACTCCGGACAGACACGCACAACGTAATAATCAGGATTCTCATTTTTGTAATAGGAGCAGAAATCAGCATCGCGGCGCGAGGCTTTTTTGAGGCTGGGCCGTACCCGTGAGGTGGAGAATTCATGCTCACAGTTGCAGCACTGGACTTTAATGGAGTACAGGGGTATTAAATCCGACAAATGCCCTCATTCCTTTCACATTGAACACATCACTCTTATTCCTGGGGCATGTTGACGAAATGATGGGCAGGACCCGCCAGACGATTCAATACAAAGGAACGCAGCGGCTCCTCCACACCCGTCTCTTCCAGCGCCTCTTTCATGCACTGCAGCCATTCTTCCGCACGCTCCGGTGTAATCGGAATATGCATATGCCGCGCTCTCATCATGGGATGGCCATGAAGTTCCGAATAGAGCGTAGGGCCGCCGAAAAACTGACTGAGAAATTGATACTGCTTCTCCATGACAGGACCGATGTCCTCAGGGAACAAAGGCCCAAGGCCCGGGTGAATCTGCACCTTGCTGTAGAACACTTCCACCAACCGGTGAAGGCTTTCTGCGCCCCCCAGGTTATCATATATGCTGTTATTTGGATTCATTGAAGGGTACCAGCTTTCTTCCATTTTAATGTAACGGCTTTTTTATTATACCAAAAAAGAGGACGGTACGGATATGCGACCTTAGTGCCCATCCAGCACGCAGCCTCCCGGCGAAAAAAAGACGCTAAACCGTTGTTTAGCGTCCAGATTGTCGAGAAACCCAGGTCATTTTTAAGACCTTGGGTTTCTTTTTGCGTTTAGGCAGAAGTGAAATCGGGAAAAGAAGGGGACTACCCCCGCTTTTCCAGGCGATCCAGGTGGATCGCCATCTTCTTCATGTTCTGCACGGCAGCCGTCATCAGTGCTTGTTCCCTGACGTTCGGAAGTCCGCGCAAACGGCAATAGCGAAACCCATGGAGCTCTTTAGCATCCGCGAAGCTTCGCTCAATCGTTTCTTTTCGTTTGCGGTATAACTTCTTGCCGGGCGTACTTAGCCGGTTATTACGGACCCATTCTTTGCTGTCCTCCCACACGTGCCGTGTTACCACCTTTCGGTGATTTTGGGACTGCGTGCATTGACCCAGCAGCGGACAATTCTTGCACTGTTCTGGATCGGAAGCATACTGCCGGTAGCCCTTTCGGTCTGTGGTTCGGTAATTCAATTCGTGACTCGCTGGACAAACATACAGATTTCGCTCGGCATCAAAGGTAAACTTCCACTTCGGAAACAATCCTTGCTTGGGATGAAATCTCCGGTGAGCAATCACCGCAAAAATCTTTCGGCTCTGTAATCCTCGGCAAATAGGCGTTGTTAAATAACCCGAATCCAGCGCTACGGCTTCGACCTTAAATTCAAATCGTTTTTGCTGGCGATCCAAACGTGACAGATAGGGCACGGAGTCGTGCACGTTTCCGGGCGTAACATACACATCTGTTATGAGATTGTATTTCATATCCACCGTTCGGTGGTCCAGATAAAAGAAGCCCTCAGGTTTGCCATCGCGAATCATATATCCGCTATCGGGATCGGTCTTGCTCACTTTAATTTCCTTTTCTTCATTCACTTCCTCTCTAGGTTTTAGGGCTTTTTTCCATGCGCCTTCCGGTCCTCGGCCACGGCAGCGTTGAGCTCGTCCACATAATCCTTTGTATTTTGCAAAACCATTTGTTTAGTGTACTGGTGCTTATTTGCATTGGCTTTGACGTGGGTTGAATCCGTAACAAGAACACGCCCGCCGACCATTCGGTGTGAAATCGCTTGGAGAACAATCTCATCGAAAATATCCTGGAAGATGTTTGTATCTTTAAACCGCGTTCTTCGGTTCCAGCTAATCGTGGTGTGATCGGGAACCTTATCGGTCAATCCCAGTCCCAAAAACCAGCGGTAGGCGAGGTTAGTCTGGATTTCACGCTCCAATTGACGCTCTGAACGAATACCGTAAAAGTAACCGAGAAAAATCATTTTAAATAAGACGACAGGATCAATGGCAGGACGACCATTATCCGCACAGTATAACGGTCGAACTTTCTCATCGATAAAGGAAAAATCGATATATTTATCTACTTTGCGTAGCAAATGGTCTTGTGGCACTAAATCTTCAATGGAAACAAATTCGTAGGATTGTTGTTTTTCTCGGTTGGAACGTAGCATACAAGACACCATCCGTTCTATAAATAGTTACCTATATTATATAACATTAACGCGGTGTCGTCTTAAATTAATTACATATAAATAAGGCTGTCGAGACTTTCTCGACAGCCTGGACGCTAAACCGTTGTTTAGCGTCTTTAGAGCATATTTAATAGGTTCTGAATTCCTCATCACCTGGAGGGACGAGAGAGACCCGAATAACATATACAAAAGCACATACGAGAACGCCGGCAACTATGCTCATCACCATCACTCCATCCCTAATTATCTTGTAACAGAGGTGTGCATTAATTAATTTTATAATATCACAATTTCAGCCGAAAAACAGGCATTTGTAACCGCTTTCCCTACTTTTTTGTGCTGTTTGTCCCTATTTGCGCATACATCTTACCATAGACCGGGAGGCGTATATATGACTTTGAGAAAATTTGGCGGCCCCGTGCTGGCCTTTGCACTGGCAGGCTGCATGCTGCTGATGCTGGTTCATCCCGAGGCCTCGCTGCAGGCCGCCCTGCGCGGACTGGCCGTATGGTGGGATGTGCTGTTCCCTTCCTTGTTTCCATTCTTTTGTATTTCCGAATTGCTGCTCGGCTTCGGTGTGGTCCATCTTTTCGGCGCTTTGCTTGACCCGCTGATGCGCCCTCTTTTCCGTATTCCGGGGAGCGGCGGCTTCGCGCTGGCAATGGGATATGTATCAGGATATCCAGTAGGAGCGAAATTAACCGCGAAGCTGCGGGAACAGAATTTAATCAGCCGGGTGGAGGGGGAACGGCTGGTTGCCTTTACAACTTCCTCCGATCCGATTTTTCTGCTTGGAGCCGTGTCTGTCGGTTTCTTTCATGACGCTTCACTTGGGCTGATCCTTGCACTCTCCCATTATGGAGCGGGACTGATTGTAGGCTTGCTGATGTCATTTTACGGGCGCAGAGAAGAACTTGCCCTCAATAACTCAACGGACGCCGGAACAACCCCTCCCAACAAGGGACAAGGTGGCCGCCTTCAGGCCGCTCTCTCCGCGATGGCTGAGGCCCGCCGCAAGGACGGGCGTAATCTGGGCGAACTGATGAAGGGCGCTGTCCAGTCCTCCCTCCAGCTTATTATTGTCGTAGGAGGCCTGGTTGTATTCTTCAATGTGCTGATGGAACTGCTCAACAAGGCGGGTATCCTCTCCTCGTTATTCAATATCACGGGCCTGCTGCTGTCTGCAGCCGGATTTCCGCCAGAACTCGGCCAAGCTCTGATCAACGGTTTCTTTGAAGTGACCCTGGGGGCCCGTTCGGCCGGCGCTGCCGGCTCAGCGCTGCCGCTTCAGTTCAAGATTGCCGCCGCAGCCTTCATTCTCTCCTGGGGCGGCCTGTCCGTGCATGCGCAGGTGGCCAGCATTCTGAATGGCACAGGCCTCCGCTATCTGCCATTTATGGCTGCGCGTGTGATTCATGCCGTTCTTGCCGCCGGAATGGCCCTGCTGCTGTGGAAACCTCTCATCACTACAGGCCTGGCTTCGGCATGGCCTTCGCTTCCGGCCGCGGCTGCCTTTACTCCGGGGGCTCCCGGTTTTGCAGCAAGCCTTAGCCTGCTTGGACTGGTCCTGGCTTTCGGGCTGCTGCTGACCCTGCTGATTACAGCCTTTGCCCTGCTGATCAGGACCATCCGGCGGGAATCCTGAGGCGGAAGTATTGCAAAAAAGCGCTTTCCCCGGGATTCTTCGGGATTTTACAGCTTCTCATATTGTGTTCCGGGTCCAGATTGATTATGATCGGTGTATGACTGAATCATACAAAGGAGCCTGTACATCTTGAGATATTATGTTCTGGACCGCGGTGACCCATTGTCTATCAACCTTGCGGAGAAATTTCACAAGCTGGCGGCCGAGCGGGACCTGCAACTTGATGCGAAGTCTCCGGAAATCGTCATATCCATTGGCGGGGACGGCACTATGCTGCACGCTTTTCATACGTTTATTGATCAGATTCCGAACCTGGCTTTCGTAGGTGTGCATACGGGCCATCTGGGCTTCTATGCAGACTGGCAGGCGGAAGAACTGTCGACCCTTGTCGATTATATGGCCGGAATCGGTGATATCAAGCCGCATAAGCCGCGTATTGTGCAATATCCGCTGCTGGAGCTGGAGATCCACAAGAAATCCGGCACTACCTCCCATATTGCCCTGAATGAATTTACGCTTAAAGGCGTGGATGGGACCGTAGTGATCCAGATCGACATTAATGACGTTACCTTTGAAATGTTCCGCGGGGACGGCATCTGCATTTCCACCCCTTCCGGCAGTACTGCCTACAACAAAAGTCTTGGGGGTGCTATGGTCCATCCTTCCATTGAAGCCTTGCAGATTGCCGAGATTGCTTCTATTAATAACCGGGTATTTCGTACTATGGGCTCGCCGCTGCTGCTGCCCAAGCATCATCACTGCGATATTTTTTCACGGAAGGAACAGCGTCTCTTACTGACCATTGACCATAACAACATTCCGGTGGACGATCTCATTTCGGTTCGCTGCCAGGTTTCGGACAAAAAAATCAGTTTCGCCAGATACCGCCCGTTTCCGTTCTGGAATCGTGTGCGGGAAGCTTTTTTGGTGTAGAATCAGGCCCGGAGATTATGAGATCTCCGGCTTTTTTATATGTATTGACGCTTGGAAGAATCCATAGACAGAGAGAGAAGTCAAATGGTATAATGAGCCTATTTTACAAAGAGTTGTAACCGAAAAGGAGAGAACATTGTTGAAGAAATTTTTATCCCTGATTGGCATGAGCTTGCTGGCCCTGATTCTGGCCGTCCCGGCTTTTGCAGCGACAAAACCGATTAATGTGTATATTAATGGCAGTAAAGTCTCTTTTACCGCCGGAGCTCCTTATCTAGAGAACAATTCTGTACTTGTACCCTTCCGGGTTATTTTTGAGGAACTGGGTCTTAATGTCCTGTGGGATGCCGCAACCGGCACTGTAACCGGTACAAGCCCTACTCTTAAAATCAGCCTCAAAATAGGCAGCAACCGTGCCACCGTCAACGGTACCGTCAAAAAACTGGCCATCGCTCCCGTCTCTGCCAATGGCACTACATACATACCTCTGCGTTTTATTGCCGAAGCTACCGGCGGCACGGCTTCCTGGAATTCGACAAACCGCACGGTAAAGATCCAGACACCTGCCTCCTCAGCCTCGGATGAAGCAGCCATCAGAGCCCTGATCCAGCTGTCCAACCAATATTATAATGAGGAGAAAGCGATCAGCTTCTACTCGCTGATGGATTCTGAAGCCTCCTTTGCCGAATCGGTAAGCGATATGAATAATGCCTTTGAAACGTACGATATCAAGAGTATTATTGAAAGTATGGAGATTGTGAACCTGAAGGGCGACGAAGCCACAGTGTACACGGTAGAAAGAACGCTGTGGAAAGGCGGGTATTATATCCCTGACGAGCTGGACGAATATATGTATACCCTGGTCCGCAAGAACGGCACCTGGAAAATTGTCGACCTGGAAAGCCAGGCTAACAAGGTGCTCCTGACCCGGGCCCAAGGCATGAAAGCAGCGACGGTTCCCCAGACAGAATCCTCTGCGATTATCGCTAATGTCGGCAAATACTATCAATATATGAACGAGAAGAACACAGCTGGTGTACTCTCTACCATGACCTCTTACGGGGAAGAATACGATGCTTCGGTTAAAACCGATTATGAAGATTTTTTTGCTTCCTATGACCTTACTTATACCCTCGGAGCAACCAACATCTTCCACTACAGTGACAAGGATGCTGCCGTTTATGTAGAAGCCAAGGACAAGGATGCCAGCGAAGACGAAACCTATGAGCAGGCCTTGATTTTCATTTTGTCCAAATCGGAGAGTGGTGCCTGGACTATCGATGAAACGTACTCTGTCTCCTACAACGAAGTCTAAAAATCGAATAAAAGGGTGTATGAAGGAATGAAATCTGCAAAAATAATGACCGCTCTCCTTAGCGGTTGTCTGGCCTTATCCATCGCTGTTGCTCCTCTTGCCTCTGCTGCCGAGGCCCAGGAGCAGTCCAATACCGATATCATTAATGAAGTCATGAATTACCTTGAGACCTACAATCTTTCCGAAGTCGATAAAGAAGCCTTGATCCGCGGGGCTATCGACGGAATGGTTAACACACTGGAAGACCCGTATAGCCAGTATTTTGACAAGGCTGAAGCTTCCGAATTTGAGCATTCGGTCGATCTTGAATACGTGGGTATCGGCATCAGAATGCAGTATACTCCTACGGAATTGTACATTGAGGAAGTTTTGCCGGGATCACCGGCTGAGCAAGCCGGACTGAAACGCGGAGATACGATTCTAAAAATCAATGGTGTAGCCGTTGAAGATACCAAAGGGGACGAGCTTAGCGGGGCCACGGGGACCAAGGTTACGCTGCTTGTGCAGCGAAACGGGGTTACTAAATCCTATCGCATCACCCGCAACGCCATTGCCAGCGTGTCCGTGACCAGCAAGCTGATCGGATCGCAGATTGCTTATATCTCCTTAAGCGGGTTCACCCAAACCGCCGATGAAGAATTCAGTGCCGCACTGAAAAAAATGCGCGCTGCAGGCATGAAATCCATGGTGCTGGATTTGCGGGACAATCCGGGCGGTTACATGGATTCGGCCTACAATATCGCTTCCCAATTTATCGATAAAGGCATTATGATGTATACCTCCGACCAGACCGGCGCCTTGACTCCTGTAACCATCACCGACGGCAGCAAGATCGGTGTACCTGTGGTCGTTCTGACCAACGAGTATTCGGCCAGTGCCTCGGAGGCCCTGACGGGCGCCCTTCGTGACAATAACATTGCCACAGTTGTAGGCCTTCGTTCTTTCGGCAAAGCGCGCATCCAAAGCCTGCTGCCGATGTCTAACGGAGATATGCTGAAACTGACTACACAGAAATATTTGACTCCGAACAAAGAGGACTTCAACCATATCGGGCTTGCGCCGGACATTGAGGTTAAAGGCAAAACCGCTCAGCTGATCACCGCGCTGCAAATTGCCGGGATGACCCGGATGGAGGCTTCCGGAGACAATCACATTTTGAACATCAATGGCAGTGCCTTTGCCGGAAATGTGGGCCTTGTAAAAGAGGGGAACCATATTTATGCTTCCGCACGGGTGCTCGCCTCACTTCTGGAAAGTGATGTCTCATGGGATCCCAAGAACAAAAAGGTTCTGGTCACTACCGGAGCCGGCAAAAGCTCAGGCTTCGCGATCGCTTCCAAAGAAGCGATTTCCCGTAACGGTGAAACCTTCATCGACCTGAACGCCTTTAAGCAGAAATTCCCGGCACTCGTCTGGAGTTATGATACCAAACAGAACCAGCTGAAATTATCCGTTAAATAAACGGGGGGCAGAAGGCCGCATTCCCGCATTAGAAATTCCTATAATCAAAAAGGACAGCGCCGGTAGAATTATTCTTCCCGGGGCTGTCCTTATTTTAATTCTGCGGCTTTGGTTGGTTCTGTTGGTTTTGCGGTTTTTGTTGCTGGCCCTGTTTTTGGCCTTGCTGTCCTTGCGGTGGCCGGTTTTGGGAATCCCTGCCTGGTTTCTTGCCATGGGAGTCCCGGTTGCGGTGATTTCTGCTCTGATGCTCCCGCACCGGCCTGTCCTTTACCTGATTATCCTTGCCTGGGGTTTCTTTGGCAGAGGTCTGTCTGGATTCCCGGATGGGATTCTCTTTTAGGGAAGCCGTTCCGTCTTCGGGGAGCTCCTGCTCCTCAACATCCATAGCAACGGGCTCCGGTACCTCTTTAATCAGGATATCCTTGAATGTACCTTCTTTTGGCACTTCTTTTAACTTATGCAATACAAAATAAGCACAGCCAAAATTACAGTATTCATTAATGTAATCCACCATGCCTGAAATCGCCGTATCCCGGTTCACTTTAGGGTGATTATCCCGATAAAAGCCCTTCAAACGCAGCTGGCTGTAGCCCCAGTCTCCAATAATATAGTCATAACGGTCCAGAACCTCGCTGTATCTTCCGCGAAATGCCTCCGGATTCCATCCGTCTTTATGATCGAGCACCAGCTCGTAACCTTTTCCGCCTATAACGATCAAGCTTTTTGTCGCCTGCCTTTCAAAATAAATTGGGACGTGAAATGGGCCTGCTAACGCTGGTACCCTCTAATGAAGGCCCGATCGTCCTGAAGGGACTCTCCGGGCGACGAACCCCATGTTCATGGGCGCTCATTATGCCTCTGGCCTTCATTTGTCCCCTTCATTAAACCGTAGCCGTACGACCCTCGCGGGCTTGTGCGGCAGATTTAACCTGCTCATGCGCATGGTAAGAGCTGCGGACAAGCGGACCGGATTCCACGTGGCTGAAGCCGCGTCTCAGGCCTTCTTCCTTAAGTGCCGCAAACTCCTCCGGCGGATAATATTTCTCCACGTTCAAATGCTTGGGCGAAGGCTGCAGATATTGGCCTAATGTCAGAATATCGCAATCCACTGCACGCAAATCATCCATCGCCTGCAGAATCTCATCCCATTCTTCACCGACACCGAGCATAATACTGGATTTGGTAGGAATGTCCGGCTTGATCTCCTTGGCTCTGCGCAGCAGTTCAAGGGAACGCCGGTATTTCGCTCTGGCCCGGACGCGGTCAGACATGCGCTCAACAGTCTCAATATTATGGTTCAGGATATCCGGATTACTGTTCATGACAATCTCCAGACTGTCACGGTCTCCGAGAAAATCGGGAATCAGCACTTCCACATTGCACAGCGGAAGGCGCTTGCGAATCGCCGCAACCGTCTCGGCAAAGATGGTTGCACCACCGTCCTTGAGATCATCACGGGCTACACTGGTTACAACACAGTGGCGCAGGTTCATACCCTCGGCTGCTTCCGCTACACGTTCCGGTTCCTGCAAATCGAGCTCTGTAGGCAGCCCGGTATTGACTGCACAGAAACGGCAAGCACGTGTACAAATATCGCCCAGGATCATAAATGTGGCCGTACGGTTGGCCCAGCATTCATAAATATTCGGGCAACGCGCCTCCTCACAGACGGTATGTAAAGTTTTGGATCTCATCATACTTTTGATTTCCTGGTAATTGTCACCGGCAGTAAGCTTGATCTTGATCCAGTCCGGCTTAGGTTGTTTGGCTGCTTTATTAGACAAAGTGGTAACCCCCGCTTTCACCCTGAAAATTGAACTCTTTGCTGCATTAAAGTTGTTGCCTCATATTATAGCATGTGCAGTTGACAATTGCCTGTTTTTGTGAAAAATCTGGATAAAAAACGGTATAAGCAAATCAGCGGGGAAGCCTTGGAACCTTTAGGCAAGAAGGGATAAAAAACACGCTTTTGCTTCAATCTATAGGAAAAGTATCTGCGACAATACGCCCGGATATAGGAGGTTGTTCCCATGCTGTCCCTGTTCCAGAATATGAAAGAACGGAGAACTGTGCTCTGTCTGTCGGCAGCCGCCCTCTTGTGGTGCGGCATTGGAAGCCCAGCCGCAGAAGCCGCCCGGGTAACCGGCCTTAGAGAGGCATACGGTGCCGAAGCTGCATCCGCCCCGCTCAGCAAGGAGGCCTTGCTGCCTGCACGCCGAGAACTATACGAGCAAATAAGCGCAGCTACCGGAATTCCCTGGTTTCGGTTCGCGGCCATCGACCAGTATGAACGCACCATTGCCAAAAAGGCGAAACATACACCCGCACCCTCTCCCGCTGCATCCGCCCGTCTGACGGACATTCGGATTCCTGACCCTATATGGAACGGGCCCCTCAATCCCGACCAGTCCGACACCTCGCCAGCTTCAATCAGATTCTTCGGGGGCCTTGGCCGCGACGGTTCGGGAGACGGGCTGGCCGAACCGGAGAATGATGCAGATGTTCTATATAGCGTAGCCGGTCATCTGCTGAGCTATGGAAATTCCGCGAGCGACTTCAGCATAGCGGTCTGGGAATATTATCATAATGGCCGCGCGGCCCAGCGCATCAATCAGTTCGCCAAGCTGTATGAGCATTTCGGCCGGCTTGACCTGTCGGGCAGCGCCTTTCCTCTGCCTTTGGGAAATTTATATTCGTACCGCAGTACCTGGGGGACCGGCCGAAGCTGGGGCGGTGCCCGCATCCATGAAGGTACCGACCTGTTCGCCCCGCATGGCCTGACGGTCCGCAGCACCTGCTATGGTATTGTGGAAACCAAAGGCTGGAACCGCTACGGGGGCTGGAGGATCGGAATTCGCGATATTGAGAACCGCTACCATTATTATGCCCATCTGACAGGGTACGACAAAACGGTCTCCCGCGGGGATATTGTAAGTCCTGGCCAAACCATTGGCTGGGTCGGCAGCTCGGGTTACGGCAAACCGGGAACACAGGGCAAATTCCCGCCGCATTTGCATTTTGGCCTCTACAAGGACCGTGGCCTTACGGAATGGGCCTTTGATCCCTATCCGCTGCTAAAGCAGTGGGAGAATCAGGAGTACCGGGCGCTGAAGAATAAAAAGAAAAAGTGAGCCGTCGTAAGCTTTGAGTCTGTCCCATAAATGAAAATTTTAAAAACCGAAAAAAGACAGCAGAGCAGCGATTCCCCCGTTCCCCGGAGAATCGCTGCTTTCCCATTTTTGGACTTTTGACTGCATTTTGTGCATCAGAACGCGGGCAAACCTGGATTTTTTTCGATTTGGCTGCATTTTGTACATCAGGAAAGGCAGAACGGGCTGTATTTCGGTAGTTTCCGATGTTTCCGATGTACAAAATGCATCAGAACGACTTTCGAGCCCTTCCCGGAGCGATTTGGTTGTACTAAATACACTGGAGCGGCAGCCGGCCAAACTGGCTGTCCCGGCGGTAACAACTATTCACCACAACATCAGGCAGCCAAATGGCTCAATCTCCACGATCAGCCTGTCAGTGTTCCGGATAGTCATCCCGGACAGCAGATCGGTCAGTACATTTTTATCCGTACGGTAACGGCACAGCTCCAGATGATAGGGATTCGGGGAGTTGTTCAGAATCAATCCCATTTTGTCCTGTTCATTGCGCCGCAGATATCCAAGCACATTGCGGTGCTCATCGGTGAACCAGGGCCGGAATGAACCTTTTTGCAGCACTTCATAACTCTTTCTTAAGTCGATCAGCTTCCGGTACCATTGCTGCAATCCCGTATTCTGGTGCTGCTCCTCCCAAATCATCGGCTTTCTGCAGTGCGGATCAGTGGCTCCCTCCATGCCGACCTCATCACCGTAATAGATCATCGGAATCCCGATATAAGTCATTTGAAAAAATACAGCCAGACGCATCCGCCGCACGGCTGTGTGTTCATGGTCCCAGCCCCGTCCTCCCTGCTTGCATGCCGTCAGAAACCGCAGGGTGTCATGGCTGCCGATCAGCTGGAACATCGCCGTGTTGGCCTGGTCGTTATAAAGGGCTTCATGGTGGAGCAGCTGCTCCATGAACTGAACAGGCCCCGTCGATTGCGCCGCAAAAAACTCCAGCATGTCATCACGGAGCAAATAGTTCATTCCGCCGTCGAACTGGTCTCCCCTTAGCCAGGGACCGGAAGCATGCATGATCTCGCCAATCAGCAGCAATTCGGGATTGCTCGCTTTAAGCTCCTGCCGGAACCGGGTCCAGAACTGCGGATTGACCTCATTGGCCACATCCAGCCGCCAACCGTCAATTCCGGCTTCCCGCACCCAATATTTGGCCACAGCAATCATATAGTCGGCAGTCTCCGGGTGATTCAGATTCAACTTGGGCATATGCGCTTCCGCTTTGGCGAACGTTTCGTAATTGGGTGCAGGCGTCTGCACAACCGGGTAATCCCGGAGAAAAAACCAGTCCTTGTAGGCAGAAGCTTCACCTTTTTCCAGCACATCTCTAAAAGCAAAAAAGGTATCCCCCGAGTGGTTGAACACCGCATCCAATATGACCTTAATGCCATGGGCGTGCGCATGATTCACCAGTTCCTTCAAGTCATGTAAATCCCCAAAAGCAGGATCAACGCTATAATAATCCGAGGTATTATATTTATGCTCGGACGGAGAAGCAAAAATCGGTGTCATATAGACGGTAGTAACGCCCAGTTCCTGGAGATACGGAATTTTGGCCGATATTCCTTGCAAATGACCCTGATGATAGCTGCTGGGATAGATCTGATACGCAACCGAACCCGGGGCCCAGGAAGGAATCTTTAAGGCCTCGGGATGATGTATGTACGCATATTGAAAAGAACCTGCACGTTCGCGGTTCCCGGATATTCCCCTCTCACCAAACCATACGAATTCTCCGGCCTCGCCCGCCACGTGGAAGAGATACCTGCTTCTTCTTGCAGCTGTCTCAAGTATAGCCTCATAAATCTCATAAGCACCGGCTGAGCCTATCCGCTCCATAGGTGTGGGCAGCTCGCTGCCCGGTGAATCATAACGGTCTGCGTGGAGCACCGTACAGATCAAGCTGCGGCCCCCCTGTACAAACAACCTCAGCTTCAGCGTACCTTCTCCTACCGGAAAGGCAAACGGGTCTTCACTGGCATGAACCATAAACCACTTGTGGGACATCACATTCCATTCTCCTTTTATCTAATTCTTGTGTTCGTTTGATTTGTATTTCCGCCTGATAGAGGGCTTGCTAGATTTGTGTTATTATGGATATAAAATACCGCTTCCAGGTCAAGAGGGATTACGATGAAAGTTACCATTTCGGATATTGCCAAAGCTGCCAATGTGGCCAAATCCACCGTATCGAAGGTGCTGAACGATTCACCCAAAATCTCCCGGGAAACGAAGCTCAGGGTCCGGCAGATCATGAAGGAAATGAATTATACCCCCAGCAGCATCGCTACGGGATTGGCCCGGCAAAGCAGCTATAATATTGGCCTGCTGGTTGACATGTCCAAGGGAAGCGAATTCCTTAATCAGTTTTTCTATAACATCATCGGCGGAATCGAAAGTGTTATCGGTTCCCTAAAATACGAGCTTACGATCGCAAATGTCCAGCACAGCAGTCCGGAGGACCACTTCCTGAACAGACTCGTGCACAGTAAACGCGTGGACGGAATTATCGCCAACAATTCTGTGCTGACAGAGGCGCTGGCTGCAGAGCTGGACCGTCTGCAGTTCCCATATATCGCCATCGGCGAAATCCCGGCTCCGGGGAGCTGGGTGGATTTCGACAATGAACTCGGCGGGCGGATGCTGACCCAACATTTGCTGACCCAACGCTATTCGTCTATTGCTTTTATTGGCGGACAGCGGGACGAGAAGATTTTTACCCGCCGTTATAACGGGTATGCCCAGGCCTTGGAGCAATCCGGCCTTACTGCTTCGCAAGACCGGATTATAAACGGCAAGGCCGACGAGCATGAAGGCTACCGGGCTGCGCTTACGCTGCTGCAAAATCCCGACCGGCCGGATGCCATCGTCTGCATGACCAACTACGCCGCCTTCGGTGCACTGCAGGCGGCCCGCGAGCTTGGCATCAACGTCCCAGCGGAGTTAGGCATCGCTGCATTTGATGAGTATCCGCTGTCCCGTTACACCACCCCTCCTTTAACTTCACTTAATATTGATACTTTCAAGCTTGGCGTGTCTTCCGGGCATCTACTGATGGAGCGCATCAGCGGCGGAAGCGGGCTTCCCTCCCGGCATTTGCTGCTGGAGCCGGAGCTGATCCTGCGGGAATCGACCACAAGAAATTGATTCTATGCTCTACCCGCTGCCGAGTGCCGTTATTGATCCTTCCAGCGCAACACCGTCAGACTCACGGTCTGTGCCCCGCCGGAGGGGGTCAGCGTACGGTTGGCAATGTCTGCCCCGTTTGAAGTGCTCTCCACTGAAGCCCAGGTGCCGCGCGTCACCTTGTATTGAACAGCTGTTCCTGCCGGGAGATTCAGCGTAATCGAATATACGCCGTCGCTTCCTTTCATTAACTGGTACGCGGCATCTGCCGCATTCCAGCTGTTGAACGAGCCGGTCAGATAGACCGGACCGCTGCTTGGTGTCGTAGCGGGGACGTTCACCCTGAACGTAACACTGTCGGCCTGCGGTTCTCCGGCACTAATGCTGCTGTTCACCAGACTCCAGGTGCCGCCGTCAAAATGATAATTACTGCCGCCATTGTTGTCCCACGTGCCGGCCCCATTGTTAAAGGCTGCGGTCAGTCCGCTCGCGCTGCCCAATTCAACTGTGGCTGTGCTGTATCCGCTGAAAGCGGAGGCAGTCATAGGTACACCCGGTGTTGTAGTCCAGGTTGTGGCTCCATCCAGCTTGTAATGGATATACGAACTGCCAAAGGCGGAATTCTTGTAGTAGATCGTGGCCGTATTCCCAATCGGCGTTGGTGTCGGCGCTACCGTCGGCGTTGGTGTCGGCGCTACTGTAGCCGTTGGTGTCGGTGCTACCGTCGGCGTTGGCGTCGGTGCTACCGTCGGTGTTGGCGTCGGTGCTACCGTCGGTGTTGGTGTTGGTGCTACCGTTGGCGTTGGCGTAGCAGTCGGTGAGGCCGATGGTGTTGCCGGGCCACCCGAGGTGATGTTGCCCGTTGGCGTGTAGGTCCAGGTGCCGGTGCCGAACAGGTAATTGCTGCCGCCGTTGCTGTCCCAGGTTCCGCTGCCGTTATTGAAGCAGGCTTCCAATTGGGCGGCAGAGCCGATATTGATAGTAATCTTGTGGTAACCGGCCACTTCGGAAGCCGGGATGGCCACTCCGGGCGAAGCCGTCCAGGTGCCGCCCGCCGGACGGTAATGAATATAAGGCGTGGCATAACCTTTCTTATAGTACACCGTCACATTGTTTCCGGCCGGTGTCGTCGCCAAGGCGGCAATACTGAAACCGGACAAGTTGCCGGATGCATCGTACGCTTTGACCTTATACTCATAAGCAGTGCTGGCAGCCAGGCCATTGTCTGTATACGAATTGGCTGTTGATGTGCCGATTTTGACGCCATTGCGGTAAATCTCATACCCTGCCACCCGGATATTATCCGTCGCGGTATCCCAGGTTAATTTGACGGATGAGGCGTTGACAACTGCGCCGCTCAGATTCGCCGGTGTACTTGGATTTTCCGTGTCAGGTACGTTAGGCTGATCCGTAATAAATGGATGTGTTCCTTCAATGGTCCCCTGCACGTTTTCGGTATATTTCCCATTTTCCAGATTGTATTTGCCCGCTCCAACGAACACCTGCTGGATATCGCTGCGGGTTACATTTCCTTTGGTATCCGTTGCTTCAATATAGTAATCAAGCAGTTGATCACGGTAATCGGAAATATAACTGAAATAGAGATTGCCGATGTCGGTGGCAGGCACTTTTTCCATAATCACTTTGCTGCCGGGCTGCCAATCCACGCCATTGATATCTGCGCTGAGGTCACGCACCTGCATCGGATACGTCTGCCATTCCCCTACTTTGTCCGGGTCAATACCGGATACTCCCGAAGCAGCCAAAGCGGCAGGATCATACACCTTAAAGGTATTGTCGGCCGCATCCGCCGTCTTATCGCGGTGGGCCCTCACTTTGACCTTGATGTCGCTGATGCCGCTGGTGTCATAGGCATACGTATAGATGGAGAAGACATTATTGAAATGCTGGAGTGTCCAGCCTTCCGCCTTGCTGACATTAGCACTGCCAGGGTTGTAAGGATAACGCTGCGGCCACCATACAGACGGAGCGGTCTTATCTTTAGCCAGATTCTGGTTCACATAAGGTTTGGAGAAGAATAGGGATTGGTTAAAAGACAACGCCGGCTTCACACTGTCATCCACATTCTCGTCATAATAGCCGAACCCCGAATCCATGGCAGGAAGCAGGAAATACCAGGCCAGCTCTGCAGGATTGGCTCCCCCGGCATAATCATTCGCCACATTGCCTTTCACCGGAAAAGACAGCATCCAAGGATTCAGCTGATTGCCGTCAAACGTGATTTCTTTATCCAGCGCCGTAGTCGGCTTCCAGTGGTTGGGATGATCATCCAGCCAGATTTGCTCGGCGGTTTGAGCATAGTTCAAGGATGCCTGAAGCAGGGCAAAATTCCGTTCCAGATAATGGTAGCCTTTTTCAAAAGAAACGGTCATGCCGTCTTCGATCCCCGAGAGGTTTTTTTTCGGGGCCAAAGTGGTGCCATTCACCTGATTAAAAGCAGCAAATTGCCCTTTCCATATCCCAAACGGCAAATGCCAATGATACCAGGTCGGATCAGAAGAGGAGTCGCGGGTATCAATCCAGGAACCATCCTGTACATGCACTACGTCCGAAGCGGCCGGAGTGTTGCTCTTCAGATACTCATCAATTCCCATCCCGGTCACGCCGCTGTCGGCATACGTCACATTTCCCGCATTACGCCAAGTCTCCTCAGAACCGGCACGGCCGGAGGAATTATCCCCGTCATGGGCGACCACAAAAATTTGTTTTTGCGCCACCAGATTCTCAAACGGCTTCAGCGCATCAGCTTTGACCTCACCCAGATACCCCTCTTTCCACGATTCGGCCTGGGCGACCGGAACACCTACCACCTTCGATTCCGCGCCGGTGCCCGGGTCTACATAACGGACCCAGTGGGCGGTCGAAGCAAACGGATATTTGTTATGCACCACCTGCTGTTCATTGAACATGGATTCACTGACCCAGGAGCCGGCGGTACTGACATTCTGCAGATCACTCCGGTTGGGCGGGGAGACCATGGTATCCGCTCCGGGGCTGTTCAGCAGCGGATAGTCCTTCAGCGTGCGGGAGAAATGATTGTTGCCGATGACCGACCACTGAATCCCCAGCTTCTCCAGTACCGGAATGATACGTTCGGAGAATCCCAGTTCCGTAGGGAAGAAACCTTTGGAAGACTTATAATCATTCCCCAAAAAATACGGCTGAGCCAGCGTAGCTCCATGATTGATCATATCCTTCAGCAGATAATCGTTCCCCACCAGCGGCCCCATGGTATGGTGGCCCGAGAAATGGACCATATCCATGGTGTTTTTCCCATTGCTGGTCTTAAGCGAATTATAGGCTGACTTCCAGGGAGTTCCCCAGGCAGGATTGTTGTACCCGCTGATGTTGCCGCGTTGAATGATATTATTGACATTATTCACGACAGAGCCGGACATTGTAACATGCATCTGCGCCTGCGGATGGTTGCTGCGCAGCGTATTCGCTACGCTCCAGGGCCAGCTTAGATAAGCGCCGGTCTTGGCATGGTGCGAATAATACGAGACCAGATCGTCGTGCGGCATCGGGGAACCGTTCGGTAAATAATAGGGGTATAAGGGCGGCGGACTCTGCTTCAGCTGAATGACATCCCCGTCATACGTGTAGCGGATCGGGCTGCCTACAGCGGCTGAATTGTAGGCGTTCACATCATAATAGGCCCAGAAATTCGGCATATGGTTATGATAGACATGCGTTGCGGCAATATCTGCCGAGACTAAAGTAGCCGTTGTCTGTGCAAGCAGGAAGAGACTTAGCAAGGAGGCGGCAATTTTACGCCATTGACCGGAAGGATGCACGGCAATCCTCAACCCCTTTCGATTTCATGACAGTGGTAGTTTTGTCGTTATTTAATACTCGGGGAGTGTTCAGATCCTCCTGACACTCCCCGAATGTATAGTTATTGATCCTTCCAGCGCAACACCGTCAGACTCACGGTCTGTGCCCCGCCGGAGGGGGTCAGCGTACGGTTGGCAATGTCTGCCCCGTTTGAAGTGCTCTCCACTGAAGCCCAGGTGCCGCGCGTCACCTTGTATTGAACGGCTGTTCCTGCCGGGAGATTCAGCGTAATCGAATATACGCCGTCGCTTCCTTTCGTCAGCTGGTACGCGGCATCTGCCGCATTCCAGCTGTTGAACGAGCCGGTCAGATAGACCGGACCGCTGCTTGGTGTCGTAGCGGGGACGTTCACCCTGAACGTAACACTGTCGGCCTGCGGCTCTCCGGCACTGATGCTGCTGTTCACCAGACTCCAGGTGCCGCCGTCAAAATGATAATTACTGCCGCCATTGTTGTCCCACGTGCCGGCCCCATTGTTAAAGGCTGCGGTCAGTCCGCTTGCACTGCCCAATTCAACTGTGGCTGTGCTGTATCCGCTGAAAGCGGAGGCAGTCATAGGTACACCCGGTGTTGTAGTCCAGGTTGTGGCTCCATCCAGCTTGTAATGGATATAGGAGCTGCCAAAGGCGGAATTCTTGTAGTAGATCGTGGCCGTATTCCCAATCGGCGTTGGCGTTGGCGCCACCGTTGGTGTTGGCGTCGGCGCTACTGTAGCCGTTGGTGTCGGCGCTACCGTCGGTGTTGGTGTTGGTGCTACCGTCGGTGTTGCCGTTGGGGCTACTGTCGGCGTTGGCGTAGCAGTCGGTGAGGCCGTTGGCGTTACCGGGCCACCCGAGGTGATGTTGCCCGTTGGCGTGTAGGTCCAGGTGCCGGTGCCGAACAGATAATTGCTGCCGCCGTTGCTGTCCCAGGTACTGCCGCCATTATTGAAGCAGGCTTCAAGCTGGGTGGCTGAACCGATGTTGATGGTGATCTTGTTATAACCTGCGACTTCCGAAGCCGGGATGGCCACTCCGGGCGAAGTCGTCCAGGTACCGCCCACCGGACGGTAATGAATATAAGGCGTAACATAACCTTGTTTATAGTAGATCGTCACACTGTTGCCTGCCGGTGTAATTATCGCAGCGGCGGCGCTGAGGAGCGACAGGTTGCCGGCGGCATCCAGAGCTTTTACCGTGTAGCTGTAAGTTGTACTGCCTAATAACCCGGTGTCGGTGTAAGAAGTGGAAGCCGTCGTTCCAACCTTTACACCATTGCGATACACTTCATATCCGGTCACGCCCACGTTGTCGGTGGAGGCGGTCCAGCTGATCAGTGCACTGGATGCATTTTGCACTACAGCCGTAACATTGGAAGGTACTGTCGGCGCTTCAGTGTCCGTGATCTGAGGCTGTTTGGCATAGATTTTAGCCGCATTGGCCCCTACGCTTACTGTGATCTGCTTGCCGGTTACACCGCCGGCCTGTACGGTTACCGTATCCGAGGTGTTCAACTGATTAACCAGCACTGTTCCTGCCGTAAGTGTGCTCTCCGCACGCAGTGGGATGGTTACCGTCTGCGTACCGCCGGAAGCATTGCTGAACACGGAGATGACCTCCTGTCCGACATTCGTGCCGCTGTCAATCCGGCGGGAGAAGGCATACAGATTCTGCGCGGACCACATTTCACGCTGGGTGCCTGTGCGCAGGGCGGCGAAATTTTTGCGGATGGTGTTCAGCTTCGCTACGTATTGATAAGTGCTTGTATCCTCCTTAAAATAATTCTCCTGCACGTTGCCGTTTGCATCGCGCTTCACCATCGACCACCGGTTCCAGGTATCGGCAATGCCGCCGGTGATAATTTGTCCGTTGCCGTTGCCTTTGTTCTGTTCCGTCCCCTGAAACACAACAGGCGTGCCGCGCACGGTAAAGATAAAGGTTAACGCATTCTGGAGCTTGGCTACACTCCCGCCTGCTTCGGTCAGGAAGCGGTTGCGGTCATGATTGTCGATAAAGGTGACCATATGGCCCGCATTCCCGTTATAGTAGGAGTCCTGGGCCAATGTGCTTTTGACAGTAGATTCAAAAGATTGCCCATAGGCAAAGCTGTTCAGCACGGAGAAGAACAACGGGAAGTCCAGCATCCCCCACTCCTTGTTCTGACCGACCCAACGCGAGACAAATTCGGCATTGCCGTCAAAGTTCTCGCCAAAGGTGTTCACGCCGAGCAGATTTTGCAGCTCTCCGATATCCGTCGGCTTCATCAGCTTGGCCGCATCCACACGTGCGCCATCGGCTCCCGTATAGTCGAACCAATTCTTAATGGAACCGAATATTGCAGCTTTGGCCGCAGGCACATCAAAATCGATATCATCCAGCCCGGCCAAATCATGGTTCTCCATGTAATCCTGTGCCCACTGGTCATATCTGCCATCCGCGAGACTCCAGTTAATATCCCCGTTATGGTGGTACCACGCCGGATTGTTAAACGGAGCGGCCGGCTGCAGGCTGGGAATATCATAATAAGTCTGGGTCCCCAGCATATAATCGCCGATATGGTTCGGAACCACATCAATGACGACCTTAATGCCAAGCGCATGGGCAGCGTCTACCAGCTCCTTCAGCTTTTCCTTGGTTCCAAAATAAGGATTCGCTTTATTCGGATCCTTGACGTTATACCCGTGGTAGGCGGTATTTTTCCCCGTTCCGTTATTGTCCCGGCTGGTTACCTGCGGTTCAGCGACCGGAGAAATCCAGATGGCGGTGTAGCCCATATTGTGGATGTAGGGGAGTTTATCGATAACCCCCTGCCAGTCCCCGCCTTTCATATAACGAAAATCCTCTTCCGAAGTCTCCCCATACCGGATAGCGGTCCCCGTAGCATTATTCGAGGAATCTCCGTCATGGAAGCGGTCAACCATAATCTGATAGATGGTGTCGTTCTCGTTAACGGTTCCGATACTGGCTGCTTGAACCGTTTGTGGGGCAGCTACAAATAATTGGATGGCAATTGAAAGAATCATTGATGTGATCAGAAGGGGCGCAAGCCATTTTTTACGTTTCATTCCTCATCTCCCTCTCTTAAATAAAGCGCATTCAAAACTGTTCATGTTCCTGCCTTACTGTTCTTACAAAGCAATGACGGTAGTGAAGGGCTAGTCCTGGCGATAGCGTGGTGATTCTCTGTAAAGGCTGGCAACGAAATGAAGATTGGATGGACTGAATGAATTAAAAGCGGAGTGGACACATGTGTCGGCCGAAGAACATCGATGAATCAGAATAGGGTGAACTAACAAAAACAGTCGGGAAACCGGTTTCCCTACTAAAAATTACCATGGTTCTTATGTATTGTCAACCTGCAAATTAGAGCTTTTCCCACGCTAAAAAAGGCTCCGCCGCCTTCATTGACGAAAGAGCCTTGCTTATCGGATTCGATGGTCCGTTATCTGCTTCCCGCATTCTGAATAAACTGCAGTACTTCATTCATGATCCGGTCTTTGTCTTCACAATGACAAACCATATGACCGCTGCCCTCTATCAGCATAACCCGTTTATTCGGAGCCTTGATGGTCCGCTGCAAATACTTCGCACTTTTGGTCTGCACCAGATGGTCACGCTGCCCTTGGACAATCAAGGTAGGCGTCTCAATCAACGGATACACCTCAAAGCTCTCCCGCACAAGCCGCCGGAACTCCCAGGTAGCTTTGGGAGGTGTTGAGCCAAATTTCCTCCAGTAATTTCTTAGCATCGCCTTACTGCTGAGTGTCTTGACAATCTCCAGCGGATTAAGCGGAAAGACAGGAGTGGACAGCAGGGTGAGCGACTTGATCCGGGGTTTATAATGCACGGACAAATGGGATGCAATTAAAGCCCCGGTAGAAAATCCTATCAAGTGTACCCCATCCTCCGTGCGGAGCAGCTCCATCAATTCATCTTCCGCACTGCGCTGCCAGTCATGCCGGTCGGAATTGCGCAAGTCATCCTTGCTTCCCCCATGTCCCTTCAGTGTAAAGGTCCGCGAGCGGTAATGGTGCTGCTCCATAAATCGTGACAAGGGTGAAATCTCATGCTCCCCACCGGTAAAGCCGTGTATGAACAGACAGCTGTCCATCGTATCCTCCTCCTTTCATCTTAGATCTAGAATGCCAAGCCCCTGTCTTTTTATCCCTTACTTCCACTATATTTCTTTTTTCACGCAAAATAAACCTCAGCCCTATAAGGCCAAGGTTCACTACAGGACAATATTGCAGAAACGCTGAGCCTTCCACTTAGACTCAACGCGAATGGAAAACCTTTGCACCACACACACTTCTGGAGGAATCACAACACCGGTCCGGTTGAGATAATTTTGATCTCCGCTATAGCCGCTCAACCTAAGGCATTTTTGCCTTCACTTGGGCTTTTTCCGCCACAGCCGCTCATCCTAAGGCATTTTTGCCTTCCACTTGGGCTTTTTCCGCTACAATTGCTCATCCTAAGGCATTTTTGCCTTCCACTTGGGCTTTTTCCGCCACAACTGCTCATCCTAAGGCATTTTTGCCTTCCACTTGGACTTTTTCCGCTACAACTGCTCAACCTAAGGCATTTTTGCCTTCCACTTGGGCTTTTTCTGCTACAACCCGGGAAACGTGCGAAATCTCGCGTTAACGCTGTTACAGATGCCCATAGAGACGGGAGAGTTCAGCCCCAATATTCTCAGGTTACTCGGGTACAGCCCCTTTCGATAACGGTCCATATTACCTATCCATTAATATTTGCGTTTCTCCACTTCATCAGAGGCAATCTCTTGCGTGAAGATGTCTTCTTCCGGGACCATCTGTTTGGGGAGTGTCCGGCCAGCCATAATTTCATTGGTTGCTTGCATCAGCAAGGGCCCCAGAAGCGGATTGCATTCGACCACGGCATTGATCTTCCCCTCTTTCATTTGTTCGAAAGCACGGCGGGTCCCATCTATGGAAATGATAACAAGATCTTCGCCGGGCCTAAGTCCGGCCTCTTCAATGGCTTCTACGGCTCCAATCGCCATATCATCGTTATGCGAAAAAAGCACCTGGGGCCATTCTTCCCGGGGCAGCTCCAAAAATTGACTCATCACCTTTCTCCCCTTCGCCACCGTGAAATCGGCAACTTGGCTTAGGCTGACCTGAAAGTCCGGCGCTGTGCCGATCGTCTCGCGGAAGCCGCGTCCGCGGTCGATCGACGGCGTAGATCCAACCGTACCCTGAAGCTCCGCAATTTTTACCGTACCCGTTCGATGGCGCATTTTATCCAGCATGTATTTGGCCGCCTTGACGCCTTCTTCATAAAAATCTGAGCCGATAAAGGTGACATAAAGCGAGCTGTCTTTCACATTGACAGAGCGGTCCAGAATGATAACAGGAATACCAGCCTGCTTCACTTCCTTAAGAATGGGCTCCCACCCGTACTGAACGACAGGCGCAATGGCGATTACATCCACGTTGTTCCGGATAAAGAAACGAATGGCCTCGAACTGTTTCTTCTGCGACTGCTCCGCATTTCTCATCATCAGGGAAATACCCGCCTCTTCAGCGGCTTCTACGATGGAAGAAGTGTTAGCTTCTCTCCATGTGCTTTCCGAGCCGAGCTGGGAGAACCCCAGCACATAGGATTTGGACGGAGGCGGAACGACCGGAATCTCAGATTTGAGCAAGACATCCGGCGGAACGGAAGGTGAAGAAGAAGTCTTCACTGGCCCGTTATCTCCACTCCAGCAGCCTGCAAGCAGCAGAATCAATATCATCGGCCGCCCCCCGTTTTACCAAAGTCATCATCCCCTCATCCGTTGATAACGTTTACATAATAATCAAAGCTGCGCTCATTTCCTTTATGTACAGTGTATTCCCTGCCCTTGCTTGCGCTGCCTCTATTTATATGTGTGGAAAAACGGACGCCATGCCGTTGGAGACAATTTTTCTCCTGTCAGGGGGCCTCCGTTTTAAACTCTGGTGTGTGATTTCGCAGAACGAGCAAACTTGGGGTGAGGCTATTATCCGCACGTTGCTCTCCCTTGTCCAGGAAGAGGAAATCGGTGAATTTATCGACACAGGAATAACCCGGCAGCTTGCTCCTTAAATCGGTGAATGAAGCATTGAACGTATCATCCGGACTGCCCTTTTCCGATCATATTGTTGGTGGTGCCGCCAAGCTTTTGGGATTCAAGCGTCCTGGTAGATATGTAGCCGTCTTTCCAGAAAGGACAACTGCAACATGAGTCCAAGTATGAACCTCCCTACCGCAGGGAGGTTTTTTTATCCGTTTGTTCTTAACTACATTTTGATAAATTCCAGTAGAAAATAAATATATATGTTTATTTACTTGCCGATAACATAGGGAATATGTTTGTAAGGTATTTTTATATAAGCGTTGAAATAGAGAGAAAGAAATCGCTCATTTAACGTTGAAGTGATAGCAGATTGTAAAGAACTCAGAGGGGGAGTTATTTTATTGGACCTAATATCCTATAGTTTGGCCACTGTTAATGTGCGTTTTGATAATCCTGCTGATCAAGAAAACGCTTGGGGTTACCGAAAAAAGCATTTTCTCGAAATGATGTCGTATTATTCTTGGGATGTTGCAGGATTACAAGAAGTTTGCGGCAATCAGCTGGAGGATATTTCAAGACTATCTGAATATAGTTACGAAGGCATTGGACGAGAGAATGATAACGTTAGCGAGCATGTACCTGTCCTTTATAAAAAGGACAGGTTTGAAAAAGAAGATGGCGGTACTTTTTGGTTATCCTTAACACCTGATTATTCCTCGAAATCATGGAATTCCGATTGTAAGCGTATATGCACCTGGGTCAGGTTAAAAGACATCCGGAACGGCAAGGTATTTGTATTCTTAAACACGCATTTGGACCACGTGAGTGAGGAAGCAAGATTTAAGAGTGTGCAGCTCCTTAAGGATTGGATTGAAGAGCATGCTTCTAATGTGCCTGTCGTGCTGGCAGGAGACTTTAATGCTTTCCCGGAAGAAAGATGCTATCAGGTGATTACTGGAATATTACAAAATGCTAGACAAGCTGCGAACGCAGCACACTATGGGCCCACCGGTACCTTTACAGGCTTTGATTACAGTATTGCATGGGAAGATTTAAAGGAAATTGACTATATTTTTGCGAGCCGGCATGTAAATGTCCTAAAGACGAGAACCGTTGTTGACAGCTTTGATGGAAGGTATCCTTCCGATCATTTTCCGGTAACGGCTGTGGTAGAGTTTTAATAAATTGGGAATACAGAGGAGCAAATAATTATGAGAAAAATATTGAACTTGATTCTGCTAACGATCACATTAGGGTTAATCGTAACGGCTTGCGGAGGCAATAATACTGCCAATACGGCAAAACCTGAATCTTCGGCGGCAGATGAACCAGCAGCGAATGAACCCGTTAAGAATGAAAAGCTTATCATATATACGAACGCAAATTCGGACGGCCGAGGCGAGTGGTTAATCGAGCAAGCGAAAGCTGCCGGATTTGAAATCGAGCTTGTTGGAGCAGGCGGTGCTGATGCAACGGCTCGCTTAATCGCCGAGAAGAGCAATCCGGTTGCTGACGTCGTATTTGGACTCAACAACATGCTGTATGAAAGCTTGAAGAAAGAAAATGTCCTTGTGAAATATGTTCCGGCATGGGCTGGCGAAGTTGAAGAAGGCTTAAACGATCCTGAAGGATATTATCATGGTCTTGTTAAACAAGCTATTCTCTTAGGATACAACCCAACGAGTTACACAGCAGAAACTGCGCCGAAAGACTGGACGGATTTATATAACAATCCTGAATTTCACGGTAAATATGAGGCTCCTACTCTTCTTGGTCAAGTTACCCCGCGACTTGTAGTAGCAGGTATCCTCACCAGATACAGAGATGAAAAAGGTGAGTATGGGATTTCACAAGCCGGTTGGGATGAAATCAAGAAATTGTATGACAATGGTGTTGGAGCCATCGAAGGTGAAGATTTCTATGCAAATCTCGCAAGCGGCAAAACACCGCTTGGAACTGTCGTTTCCGGTACGCTGGACGCAAAAGAAGAGCAATATGGCGTGAAAGCAGGAACGGTTAGTCCTGAAGTTGGAGTTCCTATGATTGTAGAACAGGCGGCGATTATTAACGGGACGAAGAAAATGGAAACAGCAGAAAGATTCATCGAGTGGATCGGCTCCTCAGAGGTTCAAGGGAAATTCGCTGCACAGTTCAACAGTATGCCAGCAAATACGAAAGCTGTCGCACAAGCAAATGACGCAGTGAGGGAACTCTACTCATCACTTAAAGCGCAAGCCTTGGAATGGGGATTTATTGCCGATCATATCGGAGATTGGGTAGAGAAGATTGAACTGCAAATTATGAAATAGGGAGCATATATGATTACATTTAAGGATATACAAATTAAATTCGGTGATTTTCATGCGATAAAAAATCTGAATCTTAACATCAAAAAAGGGGAGTTTTTCACCTTTTTGGGTCCTTCAGGCTGCGGCAAAACAACCATCCTCCGCAGCTTGGTTGGCTTTATTAAACCTTCGAGCGGACAGATTTTGTTGAGTGACAGAGATATCACGGATGTGTCCATCGAAAATAGGGGGATTAGCATGGTGTTTCAAAGCTATGCCCTTTTTCCTACTCTAAACGTATACGAGAATATTGCTTTTGGATTACGGGTTAAAAAAATCTCGAAATCCGAAATAGATCGGGAAGTTAGGGACATTGCCCAGAAAGTGGATTTAAAAGAAGCCCAGCTCAGCAAAAAAGTGTCTGAGTTATCCGGTGGACAGCAACAACGGGTTGCCATTGCAAGGGCACTTGTATTAAAGCCGAGTATTCTCGCTTTGGATGAGCCTTTATCCAATCTGGATGCCCAGTTAAGAGTACAACTGCGTAATGAGTTAAAGAACCTGCAGAAGAAGTTTGGAATTACGACCATTTATGTGACACATGATCAGGAAGAAGCCTTAACATTGTCCGACCGCATTGCTGTATTTAACAATGGAATAGTTGAACAAGTCGGTACACCACAAGAAATCTATAATCGATCACAATCGGAGTTTGTGTGTAACTTCATCGGGGATATAAACAAAATCGATGCGGAAGTGATTCAAAACAGTCAATTAAAGAATTTCATCGATCCTTACAAAACAGCGTACATTCGAAATGAAAAAGTGAGTCTGTCTGCCTTGCCTCAGCATAAAGATGTTGTTCAATTAAAGGGGAAAATAGTGGATCAAGAATTTTATGGACTGTATACAAAGTATTTAATTGAAGTTGCTGGAGGAGGATGTCTAAAGACCATTGAGAAAGATAACGGGTTTGATGATAACAAGGTGGGTGACGAAATTGACTTTTATATAAATGCGAACGATATTCTGCAATACTAAGGAAGGAGGGAGGTAGGTTGAAAGCAACAAAAATAAGAACCGCTGGTTCGCCGGTCAACGGATCAGCTTTTATTTTATATGGTCTGATTGCCTGGTTTGTAATTACCTTTCTGATTTATCCGAATATTAATGTTTACTATGAAATCTTTTTTAGCGATGGGAATTTCTCATTTGAAGCCGTAAACAAGCTGTTATCATCCGACCGCGCGATGAGGAGTTTATACAATAGTTTTATATTAGCAATATCGCTTATGGTTACAGTTAACATTGTAGGGGTTGCTTTAGTTCTAATCGTGGATTATTTTGATATTAAAGGTGCGAAAATATTAAGACTTGGTTATTTTACAACGCTTATCTACAGCGGTGTTGTGTTAGTGTCCGGGTACAAGTTTGTTTATGGTGAAAGCGGGTATATGACAAAGCTGTTTGCGAATCTGTTTCCTTCTTTTGATACAACATGGTTTCACGGATACTGGGCCGTTTTGTTTGTCATGACTTTTGCCTGTACGTCCAATCATGTCCTCTTTCTAAGTAATGCCATCCGTAAAATAGATTTTCAAACGGTGGAAGCCGCAAAAAATATGGGTGGTTCTACCTTTTATATTCTTTGGCGTGTGGTTCTGCCGGTATTAAAACCAACGATGTTTGCGTTAACGATACTCCTTTTTTTAACAGGGCTGGCGGCAACATCGGCTCCTCTGATTCTAGGCGGAACAGAATTCCAGACCATTACACCCATGATCCTTACTTTTTCCAAAAGTCTTGCTTCCAGAGATTTAGCGGCGCTTCTGGCACTCATTCTTGGACTTTCAACTTTGGTTTTATTGACTATTATGATCAGGTTCGAAAAAAACGGGAATTTCATATCCGTATCCAAAGTGAAATCAGTGCTTGTTAAGCAAAAAATCAATAGTAAAATCGGTAATATTGCTGTACATTTGATAGCGTACTTCCTGTTTTTAATCTATATCATTCCGGTCCTGCTTATTGTCATTTTTTCATTTACCGATGCACAAAGTATATCTACAGCAACCCTGAATATTAGCAGATTCACCTTCGATAATTATATTCAGGTGTTCTCCAGCATGGCCGCGTTTAAACCTTATTTGGTCAGTATCCTATATGCAGCAGGAGCATCAATAGCAGTTGTAGCCCTGGCTTTAACTGCATCCCGAATTTTGCATAAATATAAGAACAAATGGACGAATTTCCTTGAGTATTCTCTACTCATCCCGTGGATGCTGCCATCGACATTAATAGCAATCGGTCTAATCGTAACTTATAGTACACCGAAAATGTTAATTGGAAATACCGTTTTGGTTGGAACGGTATGGATGTTATTCCTTGCTTATGTGATCATACACATTCCTTTTACACTTCGAATGGTTAAAGCGTCCTTTTTCAGTTTAGACAATAATCTTGAAGATGCAGCGAAAAATTTAGGGGCCAAACCCTTTTATACATTTAGAAAAGTATTGCTGCCCATCATACTCCCGTCAACTTTAGCAGTGCTTGCCTTGAATTTCAATGGCATATTGGCTGATTATGACCTTACTGTGTTCCTTTACCATCCTTTGTATCAGCCCCTTGGTATTGTTATCAAAAACAGTACAGACGCACAGGCTGTGGCTGACACAAAAGCATTGACTTTGGTGTATTCCGTCATTTTGATGATCATATCTGCCGTTATATTGTATTTTGTATATGGAAGGAAAAGTAAATCTTGAAAGTTTGGTTTATTTCTTAACATTATACTCAAGCTAATCGTAAGATAGAAAGAACCGGCAGTAAAGACTGGTCACGCTGGAACAATACAGCAAAGCCGTTGAAACCTGCGAAAGGCAATATAACTCCAGGTCAAACAGCTAAAGGATATCGGCTGGTGCCAAGAGCAGTGGCGCAAGCAAAGGCGGTAGCGGTAAGTAACTTATTCTAGTGCGATACTTATACCTTTAAGTAACATCTGATTTTGAACGCTAAAATCAGATGTTTTTTAAATTCAGCATGAGATTAATAAATATATAAATGAAACGGTCTTTTGCTCCAGGAGAGAAACCGACAGGTTAATTGCTGCGGGATAAATTACAATCAATGGTACCGGGTAGTCAACTTTTACCTGGAATAACAATTTGCACTCTGGAGCGAAGCTCTTCAAACCAGGGAACTGTAAGATTAACAATCTAATCAGTCAACAGCATCTCCCTGATTTCCGCAAGATGCTCCCCTTTGGTCAGTTGTGTCTGTCTCCGTGATATACCACATACCGCCCAAGACGTTCCGCAGCATCCCCTGACCGCCAAAAAGACCGCCAATTTCCTGGCGGTCTTCTTCCCTAATTCGTAATCATCCCAGCCAGCAACCAGCCCTCTGCCCCCTGCACAAATTTCAAGTAGACCTCGCTGGCGGATTCCCGGAGTACCGCAAATCCCAATTCCATCTTCGTTCCCGTCTCATCCAAGTCATAGAACCGGTATTCCAGATTGCCAAGATGGAGATCTTTCAGGAAATTCACCTCAATGATCTGGTCACCATAACGGTGGCTGATGATATTCTGATCTTTGTTTATGGTGACACCGGTACTTGCCACAGATTGTAAATAGTCATAATCCTTCTGTTCCATCGCATCGAAGATTCTAAACGAAAGGTTCAAGGTTTCCCTTAGCGCGGAGCGGACAGCTTCTTCCTGCTGGCTTACCGTCTCTTCCTGCACCGGCGGCCGGTCAGACGTGGCAGTTTGTTCCGGCAGAGCGGAATCACAACCTGTCAGCATAACCAGCAGAAGGATAACATATCCCGCCTGCCTTCGTACATCCACAGCAAAACCTCCTATTCGGGAGGAATAGACCTCCCAACCTTTAGTTTTACCTTGGATTTTACTATATTAAGGAAATCCAATCCAGAAGAACACTAAGGCGTACCGTTCTCAGCCTTGCCGCTATCCGCATTCTCCTCCGCAGGTACGTTTTGCGTATCCCCGGAGTCCGGAGCCTCTCGAAGCTCGCCGTTGCCCGAAGTCTCATCATTTCCTGCAGGATCACCGCTCGGAAGAGGCGGAGCTTCCACTTTCGTCCCGCCTGCAGCAGGTCCAGGAATCGCAATCCCCGGTGCATTGGCACCGTTCTCTCCTACAGGCTGGCCTTGGTTGTCGTAATAGTACATCGGGACATCGCCTACAACCATCAGATACGATACAGGAATTTCTGTATCCACCACCTGCGGCTCTATATCAAACGGAATGACCACAGCTACCTCCGTCACAATATGGATGTATACCTCGACCAGAATCATATTGATTCCGGCATTTTGCTGACGGGTATTCAGTTCAACCTTGACGGCGCCCTGCGGTTCGATTTTGATCGGAATATCGGGGCCGAAGGAGGCAATAAGCGGACTGCCCAGCGCCTGGCCCAGGGGAATACGTTCAGTCTGGTTGTGAAGCTCCTGCAAGGTGGATTGAATCACTTCTGCCGCTTGTGAAGTAATCCGCATATGCTCACTGTAATTTAGCATGAAGCCCGATATTTTGCCGCCGCTGTCGGTCTTCCAGTCAATCAATTCTTCCGCATTTCCACCATCCACAACTTGGGAGGTAATGGCTTTATTAATGGATTCTGTGGCAATCTGCTTCACCCGGATCTGCGCCAAATGAACAATTGGCGGCTTCAGATGCTTTTCTACATAACGCACCCCCTGAAGTAACAGCAGAATCATTACCAGCGTAAAGACCAGCCAGAACCTGCGGCGGCTGCGGGGTTTTCTCGGCTCTCCGGCCAAAGCGGCTTTCCCGCTTGCTCCTCCCCTGAACAGCCGCAGAGGCGTTCGGCTTCGTTTGGCCGCAAAATAAGCTCCCTGCTGCGGCCGGGCGGCCGTCTTCCCCGGTTTGGCTTTGAACCCGGCGCTTCGGCCAGCGGGCCGGACATGGCGCTCCCCGCTTATTCTGGGCAGCCGCCAACGCCCCAAGTCCGGTACTCTCAGCTTGCGGCTGCCCCATTTTTTAATTCTGCCCATTATGAATGTCCCTCCTGCCTTACAGCGGCGTCCAAGCCGCCTTCACTTGTATAAAGGTATTCAGGACGGACACAAAAAAGAAGAACGTTTCCACCGGCAGAACTTAACCGTGAACACGTTCTTGCATGACTGAATATAATCAGGAACCCAACCGCTTGTGTTTGTCTTCCTGCAGATGGTCCCAATGCCTGCGGATGAAAATGGCAAGGAGTACAACAATAAATACGGCATACCACGCCAGGAAACCGTTCCATTCCTCCCGCGGGACTATAAGTGTCGAGCCGATTGTTCCAAAAAGCCAGATATAGGACAGGTTGCCGAGAATCGTGCCCCAGATAAAGGAGGAGACGGACAGCGGTGAAACCGCCGACATCAGGTTGATCACATTGTTGGGGATAATCGGAATCGTGCGCAGCAGCACGATGGTCCAGATGCCATACCGGTTAATATAACGCTGCCATTTGTCATACCGGTTCAGCTTGTTCCCCCATTTGCGGTCGAACCAGTCCATGAAGAATCTCCGCGCCAGAATAAACACTGCAATTCCGCCCAGATTACAAGCCAGCCAGCTGATCAGCATCCCTCCCATAACATCAAATACGGAGACATGAAGTACGATCAATATGGCAAAAGGGAAGAATCCAAACAAGCTTTGCAGCAGGGCGAGCGGGATTGTGGCAAACAGAATATAAGGGCCGCTAAGGCCAAGTGTTTGCAGCAGCCAATCAATCCATGAATTAATCAATTCTGTCATGGTGCAGTCTCCTCTCTGGGACTCCTCGCAGCACCTGCCTGCTCTTTCCCCGCATAAACCATAAGTCAACAACTTTTATTTTCAAGAAAAACACCCCTTACGGGGTGTTTATTAAATGAAAAGGGTTTATAAGTGTTCATGTTAGGAAACAGTCCAACATTTATAAGTTACAGTTCTGTATCCATATTTACTCCATCATAACACATTTTTAAATCTACTGTAAAATGGTTAGAAAATAATCAACTGTTCTTACTCAGTACCTGCAATCCAAGTATTAACCTTGTCTTGGTTCGCTTCCACCCAAGTCTTGGCCGCTTCTTCCGGCGAAGCTCCGCCTTGGATTTTCACCATAACTTCAGCCATCTCTTCCGGTGTCCACTCGAACTGATCCAGGAACTTGTATACCTTCGGCATATCTTCCTTCAGCCCTTTACGAACCATAGTATGGATCTGTTCATCCCCGCCGTATACATTCTTGGGGTCTTCCAAATATTTGAGATCCATATTGGCGAACATCCAGTGTGGAGTCCAGCCGGTTACCACGATGGATTCGTTGTTGTCATACGCTTTTTGCAGCTCCTGCGCCATAGCGGCCGAAGAGCTTTCCACCAGGGTGTAATCACTCAGCGCATATTGCTCCAACGCTTTTTCCGTAGCCATCATAATGCCGGCTCCCGGCTCAATACCTATAATTTTGTGATCCAGCGCAGTACCGTTCTCCGCCTTCGTCAGATCTTCAATCGAAGTCATGTTCATGTAGGCTGGAACAGCCAAGCCAATCTTGGTACCCTCTAAATTAGCGCCCAGATCTTCGACTTCATTCCCGTATTTCTCGAGATACGAGGCATGCGTGCTTGGCAGCCAAGCGGCCACCATACCATCCGCACTGCCGTCAGCAACGCCTGCCCACATCGGGCCTGCATCGACCTGAAGCATCTCCACAGAAGCCCCAAGCTTCGATTCCAGGACTTCCTTAACCACATAGCTGCTGGCGATTTCCGAATCCCAGGCCACGTAAGCCAACTTCACCGTATCTTTATTGCCAGAGGAACCGGAACACCCGGCAACCGCAATGGCAAGCACTACAAGCAGCAACAAACTGATTCCTTTTTTCATCTTATTCATTCAAACACTCCTATCGTTTTTTGGGTTTCAAAGCATTTTGCGTCAAACGGTCCAGCAAGATCGCAATAATAACGATGGCAATCCCCGCTTCAAAGCCGGCTCCGGTCTTAGCCTGGGATACCGCGCGGTAGACAAGTGCTCCGACACCTTGCGCACCAATCATGGAGGAGATGACGACCATTGACAGGGACAGCATAATCGTCTGGTTCACACCGGCCATAATCGTAGGCATCGCAATGGGCAGTTGCAGCTTGATCAGCTTCTGCGTTGGCGTCGAACCGAAAGCATCCGCAGCTTCCACCAGCTCAGAGGAAACCTGGCGAATGCCCAGGTTAGTCAGCCGAATCGTAGGCGGAATTGCAAATATAATAGAGGCAATAACACCCGGGACTACACCGAGCGAGAAAAAAGATACCGCGGGCAGCAGATACACAAATGCGGGCATCGTCTGCATAAAGTCCAAAATCGGGGTTACTGTATTTTTAACGCCATTGCTTTGGGCACATAAAATACCGATCGGCACCCCAATGATGACAGCCAGGATCGAGGCGGTCAGGACGAGTGCCAGCGACTGCATCGACGGGTTCCAAAGACCCAGGTTATCAATTAGCAGCAGGCCAATCACTGCGAACAATGCCATGCGCCATTTGCCGATCCAGTAAGCAAGAGCGGCAATAATAACGATAAGCACCAGCGTAGGCGGAACGGTAAGTATTGTTTCGATGCCTTCCACCATACCGCTGATCACATTCAAGATAAATTTAAACACCGGGCCAAAATACGTGGTCAACCAGTTCTCCAACCATTCAACCCCGCGGCCTAATGGCAGTTTTGGGATATCCATCAGTTCGCTCCTCCTTCCGGTACCGCATTGCCGGCGAGGGCAGAAAGAACGGCTCCTTTAATGACAATGCCTTTCAATCGATCCGACTCATCAACGACCGCTACCGGCAAATGCGTCTCCGACATCAGCTCGAACAGATCATTTAACAAGGTATCGGGTGTCACACGCGGAATTTCCCGCCGCAGGACATCCAGAATTGTTTTGTTTTCTTTCAGCGCCAGTAAAGCATCTTCAGCGGTGATGACACCTTGCAGCTTCGTTTCTTTATCCACTACATACAGACTGGATACTCCACTGTCGCGCATCAGTTGAAGTGCTACGCGGGGACCGCGCTCAGGTCTGACCAATTCCGGCTTGCGCATAACATGTGAGGCGGTCAACACCTTTGACAAATCCACATCCTCCACGAAGCGCTCCACATACTTGTTCGCAGGCTGGATCAGGATTTCTTCCGGTGTGCCGATCTGGACAATGACTCCGTCCTTCATCAATGCAATCCGGTCTCCAATGCGCAGCGCTTCATCCAGATCATGCGTAATGAATACAATGGTTTTCTTCACACGGGACTGCAGCTCCAACAGCTCCTGCTGCATATCTTTGCGGATCAGCGGATCAAGCGCACTGAAGGCCTCATCCATCAGCAGTATATCCGGATCATTGGCAAGTCCCCGAGCCAGCCCGACACGTTGCTGCATGCCTCCGCTCAGCTCATCGGGACGGGAATTCTCCCACCCTTTCAGCCCTACAAGCTCTAATGCTTCCATGGCACGCCGGGTTCTTGTCTCTTTCTCTACACCCTGCACCTCAAGCCCATACTCTGCATTCGCCAGCACCGTACGGTGCGGGAACAGAGCGAACTTCTGGAACACCATACCGATGTTCTTGCGCCGGAACTGCCGCAGCTGCTCGGCATTCATCTTCACGACGTCCTTTCCTTTAAAAAGGACTTGCCCCGCAGTAGGTTCAATCAAACGGTTCAACAGACGAACCAGAGTTGATTTCCCGCTGCCCGACAGTCCCATAATCACGAATATTTCCCCTTCTTCAATACTGAATTCAGCTTTGTTCACGCCTACCGTCAGTTTAACTTCCTGGGCGATTTTCTCTTTGGACCACCCTTGTTCTAATAATGGAAGCGCGCGTCCGGTATCATGACCGAATACTTTGGTTAGTTGTTTGACCTCTATAATAGACATGTTCCGACCTCCTTCTCCCGATATGTCCACGGGTTAGCTCACTCGTAATATTTTAACGGAGTTACGAAAAACTATGCAAACACCAAATTCGGATAAAATTTAGTGTACAGTTTTAACTTTACAAACTTTATGTATAGCATGCTCTGTTTAACGCCATATTCCTTTACAGACGAATTCTTTACTTATGGCGTAGGATTTGATTACAATACACAATAGAGGTTTACAGTCTTTCAAGTCTATTCCTCAGGAGGGGCACCATGAATGATCTAGAAGGGCTTGCGCCCGAGCAAATTGAGAAAATCAGCAAAGCCCGAGAGCGTGTTATCGACTCCATCGGCAAAAACATGGATTTGTACGGCATCACCTTATCCATTGGGCATTTATATGGTTATATGTATTTTAATCAAGGACCGGTCACGCTGGACGAGCTTAGCAAAACCATGGGAATGAGCAAGACATCCATGAGTACCGGAGTTCGAACCCTGCTTGATCTGAAGATGATTGATAAAGTTTGGGGAAAAGGCACTCGCAAGGATCTGTTCGAGGTGGTACCGGACTGGCATCAGAATTTCAGCGACTATTTCTCTATTAAATGGAGGAAAGCCGTTGAAGGCAATATGAACGCATTAACCAAATCACTGAACGAGATCAGAGGCCTGAAGGAAGAATACAGTGCCGTTGAAGGACTGACCCAGCTGCTGAGCAACGATGAGCACAAGATTGAAGAAGCGGTGAAATACTACCGTTGGCTGCTGAGATTGATTGAAACGCTGGAGAACGGCACCATTTTCGACTTTATTCCCAAAGAAACATAAGTCCACGCTCCGCCACACGATCCCACCTGATATTTGTTAATAAAAAGACGCCGGCTCCTTTACTGAGGACGCCAGCGTCTTTTGGTTTATTCCATTTCTTATCGTTCTGAACCTGCCTTACCTATTTCGTTGTTTTCGTAATGAAGCTATAGTAAAGAAACCGGTTTCGATTCTGTTTGACTTGCTTTACTAATAAGAATAAACTTGAAAGTAACTGGGTTTCCCGTCTTTATTCTTGTTCTTTTTCTTAAAAAACCGCTGTATTGCAGCGTTTCCCCCAGATTTCACTTTAACCGGAGGGTGGCTTTCCATTGCAGCTGAATATCAAAATGATTGCCGAGATGGCAGGCGTGTCGGTATCGACCGTTTCGAAAATTATGAATAACTATAGCGATGTTTCCGAAAAAACGAAACAAAGAGTACTGGAGATCATCGAACAGACCGGATACTCCCCGTCCAATTCGGCCAAAACGCTGGCTACCAAGAAGTCCAGCCTGATCGGCGTTATTTTTGCGGGTGAGCTGAATGTGGACTTTACACATCCTTTTTTTGTGGAGGTGCTGAACTCTTTCAAGAAGCAGATGGGGGTGCTCGGATATGATCTTATTTTCTTTTCCAACGAGAAGTTTCTGAGCAGCGGTGACTATTTTTCGCGTTGCCTGCATTTTCATGTGGATGGATGTGTCATTATATCCGGCCAGAAGATGGAGTCGGCGATCCGCGAGCTGGACATGAGCAGCATTCCTTGTATTGGCGTGGATCTTGAGCTGAAGGGCAAGAAATCCGGATATGTGATGTCCGATAATTACCAGATCTCCTCCAAGGTTGTGGAGCATTTCTATCTGCTTGGTTACAGGGAGCTCGGCTTTATCGGGAGTACGGCTGATTCGGATATCTCCAATCTGCGTGAAGCAGGGTATATCAAGGCAATTGAAGGCTTTGGCCTGACGGTCAATGAGCAATGGTTCGTGCATGGCGAAGACTTCTTTGAGCCCAGCGGGTACGAGGCTATGCAGCGCTTGATCGCATCCGGGCCTCTGCCCAAGGCGGTCTTTGCCGCTTCCGATCTGCTGGCTCTTGGCGCCATCCGCGCACTGAAGGAGCATGGCCTGCGGATTCCCGAGGATATCGCGCTTGTCGGCTGCGATGATATCGAAGCCTGCAAATACACCACCCCTACACTTACCACCATCCGCCAGAATAAAGAGCGGCTTGGTGTTCTCGCCGCCCATATGCTGTTCGATCTCATTAACAACCAATCCGAAGGCGGGTCCTTTGTGGTAGAGCCAGCCCTCGTTGTCCGCGAATCCTGCGGCAGCCGCAAGCATCCGTAAATTGCAGCTGGGCACATGTCCCGAATCTGAAGCCACTTGATCCGATAACGTTTTCGGGATCGGTTTACAGCGGCGTAGATTCTGATACCTGGGGAGCCAAATCCAGCTGGACCAGCTGTCCGGCATGGGTCAACCCCGCGCCGAATCCGTACATCAGTATCCGCTGGCCGTTCTGCACCTTGCCTTCCCGGACACCGAGATCAAGCGCCAGCGGAATTGTTGCCGCCGAAGTATTCCCGAAGTTGACAAGACTGTACAAGGCTTGCTCCATCGGATAGTTCAAGCGTTCGCAGATCGGTTCAATAATCCGCAGGTTGGCACTGTGGGGGATGAACCAGTCCACTTGTGCCAGGCTGACACCAGCCTGGTCCAGGAGGCGCTGAACGCCTTGCGGGACCGTCCGCACTGCCCAGCGGAATACTTCTCTGCCGTTCTGCACCAGCAGCTTGGTGTCCAGCAGCTCCAGCTCCTCGATTCGGCTGGACAAGGCGGTACGGTACACATGATGCCCGCCGCCGCCGTCGCTGCCCAGGTGGTAACCAAAGAACCCTGTGGACAGCTCATCGCTCTCCACCAATACAGCACCGGCGCCGTCACCGAACAGAATACAGGTACTGCGGTCTGTATAATCGGTAATCTTGGAGATCGTATCTGCCCCCAAGACCAGCACCTTGCGGTGTAGACCAGAGGCCACATAACTATGGGCTGTATGCAGAGCATAGACGAAGCCCGCACAAGCTGCGTTCAGATCCATAGCTCCAGCCGTCAACGGAATGCCCAGACGGTGTTGTATTAAAGAGGCTACTGAGGGAAATGTTAAGTCAGGCGTACTGGTAGCCACAAGAACCATGTCTACATCGTGGACCGATTTATCGTAACGTTTCATCAAATCCTGCACAGCGGAAACGCACAGATCACTGGTGAATTCGTTGGGGCGGCTGATCCGGCGTTCCTTGATGCCGGTCCGCTGCACAATCCATTCATCATTTGTCTCTACCATTTGTTCCAGATCCGCGTTGGTCATTTTTTGCAGCGGGACATAAGAGCCGATGGCTGTAATTTTTGCACCTGTCATTTCCTTCACCCCTCATGTTTAGTATCTAGTATTAGTACTTGGTACTAATTATAACAAATCTAATCTGCACAGCGCAACCCGTGCCGCTACATCCCATGGTGAGAAATGGGCCGGGTTTGCGAAGTGCCGAATCCCCTTTTGACGTTACCCCTTCCGCTTTTTGCTTCTTCTGCTTCTGGCCCAAAAGACTGCAGCGACCGTTAGAACCAGGATCACCAATCCTCCGGCAATTGCAATATTCCGGATCTGCGGGACATATACTACCAACTGAACCGGTTCTGTACCGGCCAGTGCAATATGCCAGGTCAACGTCCGCCCATCCTGCTCCGCTGCGTTGTTAGCCCCGTACAGATCGAAAGGCAAGGTTAGCTTAAAGTCAAAGCTAAAACTGTTTATCAGCATCCGGACAAGTGATTCCGGTATGCTTAACGAACCGATGCTTTCAATGATTTGGTCGGTATAGGCGTTTATTTTCAACTGGGTTTCGATATCATATTTGGTATAAAACAAAGAATCCGTGGTCTTGACTCTGGAGTTTACAATATCCCAGTTTCCGGACAATGCCTTTATTTCTTCTATGGACGCATAGGACTTCATGATTTGATAATCCGCAGCTTTGCCGTCCTGTGTCTTTTGCAGCTCGATTCCTTTCTGCTGAAGCCTGTCCGTCAGCAGCTCATCGATTCGTCCGCCCAGCAGCGACTCGGCTTTGGCATTCAGATGGACATTCGCAGCGATGTCTATACTTCCATTGTTGTTCACTGTAACCTGAGCCGTTCCTTTTGCGCAACCTGACAACAGCAGCAGCACAAGAACCAACCCCGTAATCATTAACGTTCTGCCTCTCCAGGCCATCTCTCCACCCCTCCCAAATATCAACGTTCCCCAACACGGCCGTTCGGTGAGGGCCTGCCCTAGGAATATCATAAGGAGTTTCACAGATATAATCAAACTGGAGAAACACAAGCAGCCAGCCCCCAATCACCGGAGGGCTGGCTGCTTGTCAATTTAGTTAGGTGGACACTGCAGCTTTATGGAGAACCGACCAGCGTCCGGCTATAAGAGGATAAGGACTCTGGCGTAGCCAGATACAATACATCCACCCCCGCAGGCGTTCTCAGCTTCAGAACCCTGTTGGCAAACCGGTCGCATAACCGGCATAGCCGCATATCCTGCTCAGGAATATAGAACTGGATGTTGGTTACCTGCACCGGGGACTGCTCCAGCAGCCCCGCCAATACCTGAAGACCTTGTACGAACAGCCGGCTTCCCCTGCGGTCCTCATCAAGATATACCCTATCCACCATGACCGTTTCTTTATTGGCAAAATGCTGGTCTGCCGTCCCGTAGCAATAACCTGCGGCGCCGACTACCCGGTGATCCTCATTCAGGGCGATCAGCATCTCCCCATGCTGAAACTGGGCGCTCAGCAACAAGAACATGAGTCTATGATCCATACCCGGATGCAGTCTGGCCTTGTTGCTCAGCATATAATGAGTGTATAATTCGATATCCTCTTTCTGCTTGCAGACCCTAAGATGCACCATGTTTCCCGCCCCTTATGTATGAAGTCTACTTCATGAGCAGTTTAGCACGGCACTTCCCGGTTCCGATACTTACTAAAGTTATTTTCCCCGAAACTTTGGAGGGGACCGGCGGCTAATGCCGTTACAGTTCCACCACAGCTTTGATGACCCTCTCTTCCGGCAGCAGCCAGCGGTCAAAATGGGCGATCATCTCTTCAAACGGCACGCGGTGTGTGATATACGGCTTAACATCAACCGCCCCGCTTCGCAGTGCCGCCATCACCTTCTCAAAGTCTTCCAGGACGGCATTCCGGCTGCCAAGCAGCGTCATTTCCCGTTTATGAAATTCCGGATCATTAAAAGAAATATTCTCGCGTACCAGCCCCACATAGACCAGCTTGCCGCCATGTCCCACATAACGGAAGGCGTCCGTCATGGAGCTCTGGTTCCCGGTAGCATCATATACGATTACCGGAAGATCACCGCCCGTAAGCGCCAAGATTTGTTCGTAGGCTTCCAGCCGCGCATTCACGGTATGATCAACCCCTGCCCAGGACTTACAAAACTGCAGCCGTTCTTCATTCACATCCATGGCGATCACGGTAGCCCCCTGCTGCTTGGCAAAAGCCATCACCCCCAGGCCAATCGGCCCGGCCCCGATCACCAGCACCACCTCACCCGCGCGCAGCTCTGAACGGCGGATCGCATGCATCCCGATACTTAGCGGCTCCAGCAGTACAGTCTGATCCAGCGTAAGACCCTTCGTCTTGATGAGATGGCTCAGCGGAACGCATATCCGCTCTCTCATCCCCCCGTCAATGTGTACGCCGAACACCTGCATGCCGGTACAGCAGTTGGTTTTTCCGTTGCGGCAGGCAATACAGGTGCCGCAGTGCATATAAGGAATAATGCTCACCTGATCGCCCACCTGCAAGCCCGTCCCGCCCGTTCCCTTCTCATCCATTTCTTCAATGATCCCGGCCAGCTCATGCCCGAGAATTCGCGGATAGCTAAAAAAAGGCTGCTTCCCCTTATAGGCGTGCAGGTCGGTCCCGCAAATCCCGATGCGCCGGACCCGGACCACGGCCGTTCCTTGTGTCAGCACAGGTTCATCGATCTCCTGGAACCGCAAATGCTCGGGTTCATCGCACACAATACTTTTCACGCCATACCCTCCTTTTGTCCTCAAATTACTTCAAGTGCAAATTGTATTCCGGTCTTCCGCTTGGCCAGGTAAGATTGTGAATCGGCTCCAGAATCTCCAGCACCTCCTGCAAAAGCTCCTCATTCAGCGGTTCATCCGTCCAGGCAATGTTGTTGGTAATATTCACCACACTGCCTGTGCTGACCAGCGTTGTCGGAATCTGCTCATTGGCGACAGAGAATTGTATGGCCAGCTTGGAAAGATCCTCCCCTTTGGCGGCACAGTGTGCGGCTGCTTGTTTACAGGCCAACTTCACCGCCTCCGGTGCCGGATGCCACTCCGCTACAGGCCGGGTGCTGAGTTGTCCCATCGAGATCGGGGAGGCGTTCACAAGGCCCACCTTTTTGTCATGCAGCAGCGGCAGCAGCTTCAGGAGTGACGTATCGTTCAGCGAATAATGGCAGTAGGAGAGAATGACGTCCAGATCGGTCTTCGCCAGTGTCTGCTCAAAGATATGCAGCGGCAGGCCGGATACCCCGACGAACCTGGCCTTGCCCTGCTCCTTCAGCCGGTACAACGCCGGGATCGCTTCTTCTATCACCTGCTCAAACGGCACAAACTCCATGTCATGCAGCAGCAAAATATCCACATAATCCGTCTCCAGCCGCTTCAGGCTGGCCGCAAGGCTCGCCTCAATATGACCTGCCGAATAATTGAACTCATCCGCCCCGGTCCGGCCCGCTTTGGTTGACAGCAGAAACTGGTCCCGGGGCAGGTCTTTTATAGCTTTGCCGAGTACGGTTTCGGCTTGGGTCAATCCATAATAGGGTGAAACATCAATGTAGTTAATTCCCTGTGCTACAGCGGTATGGACCGTACGGATGCCCTCCGCTTCATTTATGTCCCTGAATACGGAGCCCAGCGAAGAAGCGCCGAAGCTCAGCACAGAGACATCCAGGCCGGTTGCGCCCAGCGGTCTGTATTTCATCAGTCACCACACTCCTTCATTCCTAATGTCTGTCGAGTTCTTCAAGATAAGCCGTTACTTTCCCGGCCAATCCCTCCACCAGAGTCAGATCCCGGCCCCACAGGTCTTCATTGCAGAGCAGGCGGTCCACCGTGTCTGCCAGCAAACGCTCTTCCATTCCCCCGGCCTCCCATGCCTCTGCGCAAATCCCCAGCAGCGCCGGATCATCACGCACCTGGTACGGTTCACCGCGCAGCGTAGTTCCTTCATATCTTCCTTCTGTCTCACGTACTCTGCAGTAACGCAGCAGTCCACCCAAACTCTGAACCAGGCGTTCAGGCAGACCCTTGCCTTGCTCCACATAGGCCTCAAGAGAAGGCAGCAGTCTGACCCTGAATTTGGACAGGCTGTTCATGGCGATATCGGCCAGATTATGACGGATGAACGGGTTGCTGAAGCGCTCGTAGACACTTTCCGCGTAATGCAACAGCTCCCCGGCGTCCATCCCCATCACCGGAATAATCTCCTGTTCCACAGCTCCGGTTGTAAAGGCGCGGAATTCAGAATGCTCCATCACTTCACGGACATGTCCCAGGCCATGCAGCAGAGCCAGCGGAGTCATCAAGGTATGGGCTCCATTCAGAATCCGAACCTTTCGCAGCTGATAAGGCTTCAGATCCTGCACCCAGTGCACATTCAGCCCCGACTTCCTTAACGGCAGCTGCTCATCCAGCTCCGGCTCCCCTTCAATGGCCCAGAAGTGATAAGGCTCCGCCGCATTCAGCATCCGGTCACGGTAACCAAGCTCCGCGAACCAGGCCTCCGCTTCTTCCTCCGGATATCCGGTGACAATCCGGTCCACCAGACTATTGAGGAACCGGTTATGCCGCTCCACCCACTGGATAAAATCCTCCGGGAACCTCCAGTCCCGGCTGTATTGCAGCACAAGGCGCTTGAGTTCATCTCCGTTGCGTTCCAGCAGCTCCAGCGGCAGGATCAGCAGGCCTTTGCCCGGGTCACCTGCCACGGCCTGAAACCGTCTATACAGCAGAACCGCCAGCTTGCCGGGAAAAGATAATACGGGTATGCCTTCCTGCAGCTCCTCCGGGTGGTAACGCAAACCGGCTTCGGTCGTATTCGAGACGATTACCTGGAGCTCAGAGCTCACACCTAAGCTGAGCCACTCCTCCCATTCCGTATACGGATCAATCGTTCTGGAAATGACCGGAATCACCTCCGAACGTTCCACCGGCTTGCCCTGTTCCAGTCCGCGGGTGATCTGGGTATAGAGCCCATCCTGTTCCTTAAGCTTAGCCAGCTTTGCGCTTCCCGATGGCCGGGGCTGGCTGACAGCAATACTTCCCTGGTAATTCTCCTGTTTGCAGCACTCGTTAATCATCCAGTCAAAAAAGCCGCGCAAAAAGTTCCCTTCCCCGATTTGCAGGATTTTTACCGGGTTCTGCCGGATGTGTTCCGCACTCTGTCTTTTCCCGCCCTTCAAAATGGAGAGGTTCAAATGCTGCTCCGGTACTGGTTTACTCATGCTTTTTCAGCTCCATTTCTGCCCAGTCTGTCTTGCAGTCTATAGAAATCGATGGCATTGCGCCCGAATAACCGCTCCTGCTCCTCTTCCGTATACCCTTCGGGCAGACACTGCTGCAGCACATCCACCACTTCAGCATAACTTGCCGACAGCAGACATACCGGCCAGTCACTGCCGAACATGACCCGCTCTGGGCCAAAACACTCAATCACATGGCGGATGTAGAGCATAAAATCGCTTGTCCTCCACCCGTGATGCTCCGCTTCGGTCACCATGCCGGAGAGCTTGCAATATACGCCGGAATGCGCAGCTATGGCCGCAATCAGGCTCTGCCAAGGTTCCATGATTCCCGCGGCAATCTGCGGCTTGGCTATATGGTCAATGACACAGTGCAGCCGGGGCACACGTTCCAGCAGCTCCACCACCACATCCAATTGCTCTGCAGTAACCAGCACATCCACAGCAATCCCCTGCTCCTCCATCCAGTGAAACGCTTCCATGAATGGCGGCTCCAACAGATCGCCTGCGTTCTTCATATCCTGAATCATTATGCGCACACCCATGAATTTGGGATGCTTGCTGAATGCGGCATATTGCTCCCGATACGACGGGGCCGCCAGATCAATCCAGCCCACCACCCCGCAGATACTCGTTGTCTGCTCGCTGAGGGACAGAATAAATTCCGTCTCGGCAAGTGTCGGAGCTGCCTGAACGACTATTGTTCCATCCAGCCCATGCCGGGCCAGATGGGGCTCCAAGTGCTCCGGCAAAAAGTCACGGTACAGCACCGGCAATTCCGGAGTGATCCACCCGTAATCTCCCCTGGCGATTTTCCAGTAATGCTGATGTGAATCAATACGCAAATTCCCAGCCTCCTTCGCTAAGCTGCCCATAGGGGGAATACTTTGTACTTTTATATTAACAGCAATATTAAAGATTAAAATAACTTATTACTGCAGGATTGTACTCTTTTTTGATATTTGCTATGATTTTTAAAGAAAATTACGGGAGGAGCACCCTTATGGAGCCTTTTCGCAAGCCGTTTCATTCCGACGCCACATTCCCGTTTGATATGGTCTACAAGGACACCAAACAATCCCAGGAGGAGCTCCCCCATCATTTGCATGACTGGTGCGAGCTGATTTATGTCTATCGCGGGACAGGCAAATTTTTTATTGACCAAAAGCTATATGACATGCATCCGGGGGACTTGTTCATCATTCCGGAGGATACCATTCACCGCGCATTCCCAGATAGGGTCCGCCCGGTTACGTCCACGGCTATTTTCTTTGACCCGTCGTTTGTCCGGCCTTCTTACATCGGGGATACATTCACGTATCTTCACCCGTTTAGAGAGAGCAAACGGCGTAAAAGCTATAAACTCATATGTCCGCCCGCCTTCCGGAACGATCTGGAGCAGCATATGCAGCAGATTCAGCGGGAGATGTTGGACAAGCGCAGCGGCTACCGCCATGCGGTCACCCTGCATCTCCAATACATCCTGTTCGGGCTCATCCGCGAGACTGACCCGGAACATCAGCCGGAGCCGGCCAGCTCGGACTATGGACCGCTCTGGATGCAGCAGACCTTGCGGGACATCGATGGCCATCTGTTCGGGGATATTGGACTCGCGTCCCTGTCCAGGCAAGCGGCGGTAAGCGCCGCCCATTTCAGCCGGGTCTTTAAACAATTAACCGGGATGAATGTAACCACCTATATCACCACCAAGCGGATCATCCAAGCTAAGGAGCTGCTGCGCCAGACCGACAGCAATGTCAGCAGTATCGCCGTGTTATGCGGCTTTGAGAGCCTGCCTCATTTTTACCGGGTATTCAAAAAGATCACCGGGGTTACCCCCGCCGCCTATAAACGTCAGATTCTTTAACCTGACAGGCTAGAGATCTCTCGCAGGAGATCGAGCGCGAGCATCGAAAGGGAATGAGACCCGCTAACTATGAAATAGGGGTTGTGCCCGGATTGTTACCGGGAAAACCACCCGTTAATTTAATGGAAAGGCGTGAATTGGGGTGTTTTGGAGAGATTAACGGGTGTGATTCCCCCTATTTGGGCTGAAAGGGAGCCGTCTGAGGATTTAGCGGGCGGATTTCCCTATAGCAGAGTGGGGTCAATCTGTGTGTCGTTAAATCCCAGCCACCATTCAACAAAACAGGCCGTTCAGACGCTGGATTCCCGCTAAGGAAACCAGCTCGCCCTGAACAGCCTGTGATAAGGTACATTTTACGTTTCGCATCATTCGCAGCTTAGAAATGTTTTTTCCACTCTGCTCCGTTCTCTCTTTCAAGAACTGTAAAAACCTTGGTCGCCAAATTGGCTTCCAGCTTAGCTTCATGGCCGTCTTTGTTCCAAGTGATTACGAGTTCATTCTCATTCATTTGATCCACATGAATATCTCCGTCAAAAGCCGGACAGTTGTTTCTGAATCTCAGCAACTGGAACAGCTCCTGAACCACCGGGCGCTCCACCTCGGCTTCAATTTCTTGAGCAGAATAGTAATGGCGGTTAATATTGCGCCCTTCCTTAGTGCGCTCAAGCAGCTCTATATCATTCTCCCCGGCCAGCAGGCCTACATAATAAATCTGCGGAATGCCCGGTGCGAAGCACTGAATTGCCCGTGCCAGCAGATAAGCCTGGTCGTCATTGCCGAGAGCCGAATAATAGGTGCAGTTGATTTGATAGATATCCAGATTATTATAAGCTTCCGTACTATAGATTTTCTTGACATTCGCTCCCTGGCTATACAGGCTTTCGCGTGTCATCTCCGCCTCTTCATCCGACAGCAGATCCTTCACATCCACCACGCCGATGCCGTCATGTGTATCGAGTGTTGTGAACTGCCGTCTCGGACAAATCTCCAGCCAATGCGCCAGCCGGTGTGTTTTCCCGCTGAATAAGGCATGCAGCACCAACATCGGCAGTGCAAAATCATACACATAATAATCCTGCCCGGCAATCTTCAACTGGATGCTGTAATGCTCATGGATCTCCGGCAGCACAGTTACGCCGTAAGGCTCCACCATTTGCTCCGAATATTTCAGCATGTCCCAAATCTCCGGCTCCACGAAAAAGCAGTTGGTCCCGATCTTTTTATTAGCATAAGCAAAGGCATCCAGCCGGATGATCGAAGCCCCTTTTTCAGCCAGGAACTTTAGATTATCCCGGATAAAGCTTAGGGTTGTTTCCGTAGTCACATCCAGATCGATCTGCTGCTCATCGAAGGTACACCATACTTTTTCACTGGAACCGTCTTTGAACTCAACTTCAACATAAGGCGCACGCGGCTTGCGTTTATAGATCAGGTCCACATCTTCGGCAGTCGGCTCGCCCCCCGGCCAGAAATCCTTGTAGCGGATGAACAAATCTGCATATTTCGAATCGTCCTTTTTCTCCAGGAAATCCTGAAAATAAGGAGACTGCCGCGAAATATGATTAATCATAAAATCATACATCATATAGAATTTGCTGCTCATCTCTTCCACTTCCGCCCATCCGCCAAAAGCAGGGTCCACCTTCGTATAGTCCATAGGCGCAAACCCCCGGTCACCCGAGGAAGGGTAAAACGGCAATAAATGAACTCCGCCAATAACGCCCTTCAAATGTTTATCCAGCACTTGATTCAATTCTTTCAAATTACTGCCCAAGCTGTCCGCATAGGTAATTAGCATCGCTTCATTTTTAATCTGCATGGATGAATGTCCCCTCTATATCAAACTGTACACTCTGGCTTCATAAGGCTTAGGCTGAAAGAAGGTTATCCCCTCATGCACAATCCTTATGTCTATGAACATGTTTCATTTTATTACCATCGCATTTATATGTCAAACGTTTTCATATAACATATTACTTTTTATATAGGGTATTGTGATAATATTATGATGTTATTACATAAATTTTGTGGTAACGTTATCACATTGTATTATTGTGTTACAGGACAATAAATCCTTAATAGCGAATATATATTTAGTTCTAACGAAACGAGGATGAGGGCATGGCCAGTATTAAAGATGTAGCCAAAGAGGCCGGAGTGTCGGTGGCAACGGTCTCCAGAGTAATGAACAACCGGGGATATATCAGCAAGGAAACCCGCCGCAAAGTAGAAAAGGCTATGGAAGCCATTGATTATCATCCCAATCAGATTGCCAGAGCGCTGCAGAGAAGCCAATCCTATTTCATCGGAATCATTGTTCCCGATTCCAACCATCCTTTTTTCTCCGATCTGATCAAGTATGTGGAAATGAGAGCCAATGAGAAGAATTATAAGCTGCTCATCTGCAACTCTCTTGAAGATCCTGAGAAAGAAGCCAACTATATCAGCATGCTCCGCCAGAATCAGGTGGATGGTATTATAATGTGCAGCCATACGATGAATATCGAGAGCTACAAGAAGGTTACTTTTCCAATCGTGTCCTTTGACCGCTTTATATCACCGAATATTCCATGCGTGGGATCGGATAACTTCAGGGGCGGAGAGCTTGCTACGGAGCATCTGATCCAGTCGGGCTGCAAGCGGCTGCTGCACATTTCGGGCCCGCTGGATCTAGATATTCTGTCTAACCGCCGCCGCGATGCTTTTGTGATCACCTGCATGAAGTACGGCGTGGCCTATGATATTATCGAGGGTGCCCATAACAAGCTCACCTTTGATTATTTCTGGTCTTTCATCACCGAAAAGCTCTCGCCGGAGGAACTGCATAAATATGACGGGATATTCTGCAGTAATGATATTGTCGCCTACGCTCTGTATATTTACGCGCAGCAGCAAGGGCTGCAGGTGCCGGAACAGCTCAAAATCATCGGCTATGACAATCACAGCTTTACACGCATGCTCCAAAATCCCAAACTGACTACCATCATGCAGCCCAGTGACCGCATCGGCAGCATGTTGACCAACACTCTCATTCAAATGATTGAAGCAGAGGAAGACGACCCGCATGTGAACAACACTACCGTTGATGTTACCTTGATTAAAGGCGACACCACTTAAACAGAAACAGGGCAGACCCGCTTATGACGGGCCTGCCCTGTTTCCCTTACCAGTCTTTATCCTGTTGTTTTTCGTTTTCCAGTAAGGCTCTTATCTCCGCATACGCTTCAGGGGTGCCGACATCATAAATGCTGCCTTCACTGAAATAAGCCCTGATCTCCTTGTGGGAATGCAGCCACTCTGGAAAATAACTCGGGGCATCCGGGTTGCCGCCTTCGCTAAGGTAGCGGGAGAATAACGGCAGTGTAGTCCGTTTATAAAGGTATAACGCGAACACCCCAATGTTCGTCTTCGGTTCCCGGGGTTTCTCTTCAAAGGAAATAACCCGGCTCTCCCCGTCCAGCTCTACTACGCCAACGCTTCTCAATTCCTCCAGGCTGTCGACAGGCCGGACCAGGATGCAGTCTTTTTCTACCGTATGAAAATAACGCAGATACCCCGCAAGACTGAAGCCAAGCACATTGTCACCGGCCAGCACAAGCAGGTCATCGTCAAGCTGCTCGCGCTCAATCACAAACGCTATATCTCCCACCGCACCCAGCCGTCCCTCCACCGAGGAAGTACCGTCATTGATAATACGGATCGGGAGTCTGCTGCTTCGTTTGGCTAACCACTGCTCAAAAGCCTGAAAGAACCGGTCATTCGTCACGATGAGAATTTCCGTTATTTCCTCCAGCGCCTCCAGCCGGTCCAGCATTAAATCCAGTATCGTCCGGTTGCCTTGAATCGGCAGCAGCGGCTTGGGGGTATGCCTGGTCAATGGATACAGCCGGGTCGCATAACCTGCAGCCAGGATTAATGCTTTCATTCGCTGATCTCTCCTCTGCTTGGAATACGGCCCTTTTACTATATACCAGAAGGACCAGCCCGCCAAGCGCTGCAACTGCTGCCCTAGTTGCCTACTTAAAGCTTGTCAGATAAGAATGAAGTTTAGCTATATCAACCGTGTAGATGTTCTCCGGTCCGTGTATTCCTTCGGCTTGTCCCGTGATCTCGGCGAATTTCCCGTATAACCGGTTCAAATAAGGTTGGTCTGCCAGGGCATGAAATTGAAAAAATTGTACGCCGCGGTAATTCTCCAGCATGTATCGGACCAGCTCCCTGAAGCTCCGCACGAACACCCGGCTGCTGCGGTGGTCCTCCTCAAGCACTACCGAATCCACAAAAGCAACCTCACCCTGGGGATCCGGCTGGCCGTCCAGCTGCTGACGCCGAAAGCTGGCATAACCCACAATTGCCCTCTGTTCATCCCGCAGCAGCAAAAGCTCCGACACGGAGAGCGTCTCCAATAAATGGAGCAGGGCTTTCTCCAGAGTGAAATTGCGGCTGAAGGCTTTCCGGTGCCGGATAAAGTATAAGGAGAACTCCGCTAAATTCTCTCCGCTGCCGCCAAAATCATATTCGATCTTCATCGGATTCCCGCCTCCCCGCTTGTGCGCAAAGTCAACACATAGTCATAAAGGCTGCTGTATTGGGCACGGTACTCCTCTACCTGCCCCAAGCCGGTTTCTGACTGGTCCACCCGCTCCCCCAGCTTCGCGCACAGCCGGCTCAGCTCCCCGCCTGCGGGAATCCAAAACCGGATCTCAGTTACTTTGGATTCGGATTGCTCCATATACTGCAGGATAAATTGCAGCAGCTGCAGGAACACGCGTGTTTTTCTATAGGCAGGCTTCAGGAACACCGCCTGAATCTGAATGATATCTGTATCCAAATAATCGCCGGGGCCCGTTCCGTGAATATACCCTGCGGCACCGATCGGTTCATCCTCTTCTTCATCAAAAACCAAAATGGCCTCTTTTCCCAGGAGGACCGGACTGGATATATAACTGAGCGCCACCGGAAAGGAGTAGGGCAGCTTCAAATCATTGTAGTGCTCCAGCAGCAAGGTGATATATTTTTCATGGTAAAAGCCCGTCAAACAGACGGAACAGTAGATATTCATTAGAGGAAAGCTCCTTTGGTAAAAGACTGCACAGCAAAAATAGGCCCTGAACCCCATACGCTAGGGTCAGGGCTTACGGCTTACTTAGCGGATGCCATTCTGATTTGCTCGTTTACTTTGAGCTGCTCCAGAATGCTCATTTTCTGCAGACGTGAGCCTCCGTCTCTCTTAATGCTTGGCGGGATAGGTACCATAAGGATCAATCTCCTTCCTCAAATAAGTTCAATTTAAATATATCAAATTTCGACAGACTAGAGAATTAACTAAGGTTAATTCCTAGGAAAATAATCCTATATAGATTGAACTTATAAAGTTAAATACGGATAATTTATTGGGCACCCATACATAATATAGGGGAATCGAATAAGGAGGGTCTTCTATGAACATGTCAGGACAGCGCCTGTCGATTGCGGCATTGGGCGGCGTTCATGAAATCGGCAAAAACATGTATTTTCTGCAATATGCCAATGATATTATCGTTATTGACTGCGGTTCCAAATTCCCCGATGAAAGCCTGCTGGGCATTGATTTAATCATTCCCGATGTTACCTATTTACTGAATAATATAGACAAAGTTAGAGCACTGGTTGTTACGCACGGGCACGAGGATCATATTGGAGGCATTCCTTATCTGCTGAAACAGTTGAACCTCCCGGTCTATGCCTCCCGCTTAACGATCGGGTTGATTGAGAACAAACTAAAGGAGCATGGGCTTCTGCGGCAAACCAGCCTGCACTGCATTAACGCAGAGTCCACCCTTGAGCTGGGCTCGATCACAGCTACCTTCTTCAATACCAACCACAGCATACCGGACTGCCTGGGCATCGTATTCGATACGCCTGAGGGAACCGTTGTTCACACAGGAGACTTCAAGTTTGACATGACCCCGGTCAACAGGCAATACCCGGACATTCACAAGATGGCCGAGATCGGCAAAAAAGGAGTGAAGTTCCTGCTGTCGGAAAGTACAAATGCCGAACGCCCCGGCTTCACCCCTTCGGAAAAGCTTGTCGGCGCCCATATGGAGGAAGCATTCTTTAAGGCTGACCAGCGGATTTTTGTCTCTACCTTTGCTTCGAATGTCCACCGATTGCAGCAAATCGTGGATGCCGCCCAGCATACCGGCCGCAAGCTCACCTTACTGGGCCGGAGTATGGTAAATGTAGTCGGGGTAGCCCAGGAATTGGGTTATCTGAACATCCCCGATGGAATGCTGGTTGAGCCTGCGGAGGCTGCCAAGCTTGACTCTGACAAAATTGCTGTACTGTGCACCGGAAGTCAAGGCGAGCCCATGGCTGCCTTATCCCGTTTGGCCAACGCAAGTCACAGACAGCTGCAGATTAACGCTGGAGATACCGTTCTTATCGCAGCCAATGCGATTCCCGGCAACGAACGCAATGTGTCCAAAATTGTAGATAACCTCTACATTTTGGGAGCAAGGGTGATCTATGGTTCCCGCAGTGAACTGCATGTCTCGGGACATGGCAGCCAAGAGGAATTAAAATTGATGCTGACCTTGATGAAACCTGAGTACTTCATTCCGATTCACGGAGAATACCGTATGCTGCATCATCACAGCCAATTGGCGGAGGACGTTGGAGTCGAACGTGATAACATCTTCATCCTGAAGAATGGGGATATTGTGGAGTCCAGCGCAGGCAAAGTGCGTCAATCCGGCCGGGTTCCGTCCGGACAAACGCTTGTGGATGGCCTCGGCATTGGCGACATCGGCAATGTTGTGCTCCGCGACCGGCGCCAGCTGTCGGCAGACGGGATTCTGATTACTGTAATCACCTTGAACCAAACGGATGGTAAAATGCTGAATGAGCCGGATACGATCTCCAGAGGATTCGTATACGTGCGAAATTCCGAATCGTTGATGGAAGAAATCAATCAGCTTGTAACGGCAACCCTGCTGAAGTTGAGTCCGGCCGATCTGGGGCAATGGAGTATCATGAAGCAGACTCTCAAGGACACCTTGGGGAAATTCCTGTACGAGCGAACCAAACGGAGACCGATGATCCTTCCGATCATTATCGAGGTTTAAGGATGCTTCAGACTAATGACCACGAAGACTCCGCCTGCTGCTCAGGCGGAGTCTTTATTTTTTGAGCAATTATATCCTGGGCAGCTCCTCCCTTAGGCGGAAAAGGATCATTGCCGTAGCTGATCGAATCGGAAATTTTTCCGTCTTTGTTATGAATCTTCCCCGCCCTGCAATCATGAATCCCTCACCTGGCACAAACGTTATTATTCACTTACAAGCCAAGCTTTTGCATCTTCCGGATCATCAAAAAATTTTATTATGGGCAGGTTAGACTTTACATTTAACTGCCTGCATACTTTTCTAAGCGACCATTTCTGACGAATGGAAAAGCCGACGATGGCTAGCTTACGTATATGGTCCTTCAAGCGGTTCATACTTTCCATAAATTCAATCCATATCTGATCGGTTAATCTGGTTTCATAGAAGTCGACCCATATCCTCAGCTTTCTATTTGTACTTATAATAAAATCTTCTTCTGCCTTCATCAGTGCATACAATGCCTCATGTTTATCAAAGAAACTTCCATACTTCAGACAATGAATTTCACCACCTTTGTAAGCGTAAGGATAGATGGATCCGCCTGGTGACTTTACAATTCCCATACAACATTCACTCCCTTTTCTGGATACACCTTCATCCTTATTTTTCCTATAATCCTACTATTCTCTCTAACCTCTCTCGTTCCTGCTTCTGCAAACATGGGAAAAAGACTGGATAAGACAACCATGTTCCAGTCTTTGGTCAATTAGAGACAGTTATTTTTATTCAGGGACGGGAATTTGAAATATGGATGTGAGTTGTAATTCACTTTGGCACTAAAAGAGCCTTTTCAGGCGATTCTGTAACGTGGCTTTGGCACAATCTGTAACGACTCCTGGCACAAGACGTTATTTTTCAGATCATAAATTGACACAAACCGTGACTATGTGTTTTCGACTATCTGATTCTAAGACAATGACTTTCTCAGCATCTGCATCTGCACATTTGGTGGAGGTTTATTTTGTCATGGGTATCCAAAAGCTTGACTTGACATACTATTAGCTGGTTTTTATCTTACAAATTTCATTCCCCAGCCGGCAGATCCAGCAGCAGATCATTCAGATTATAGCAAAATCCCGGCTCCTCGGTTTCGGTAGGCGCTACCAGCAGCACATAGAGTTCCAGCGGTTGCTCCCCCCGAAGTGCTTCTACCTCAAGCTGATGATCCCCGGCAGTCAGCAGCAGCTCAATCCGCTGCCCCTCCGCTCCCCGATGATAGGAGGGCAGCCAATCCTCAGCTCCGGGGGAGTCCAGAATGGTCTTTCCGTCCAGCTTCAACCGGACGGCTCCCGGGGCCGCGACAGCCAGGCAGACCTTGCGGTCCAGCGGATTACGCAGGATCGTCCGGCCAAGATACCAGCCCTCGGACTCTGAAGCAATGGCTTCGTCAAGCAGCAGTCGATTCCCGGAGTTCCAGAGAGGCTGACTTTCCGAACTTCCCGGACCGGAGACACGCCAGCCCTGGCCCCGCACCAGAGTGAACGATGTATGAAATACCGCCCATTCCACATGGTTATGCAGCCTGGTCAGTTGAAGCTGCAGGGGGTAGGCGGATTCCTTCAGCCCGCTTGATGCGGTGACCGCCGCCTCCCAGATATGTGTTTCCCCTGCCGCCAGCGTGATTGTTTCTCCGTCCGGTCCCTGCCACTCCTGCGGAAGCTGCAGGGCCAGGCGGAAGTTCAGAGAAACGTCAGTCCTGTTAGTAATCGTGAACTCCAGCTCCTTCCGGCAGCCTGCACCGATAGAAGGGTCATTGTCTTCATAACGGATCTCCAGTTGCAGCAGTGCATGCTTCTGGGAGCCTTCAGGCAGAAGGCGGATATCCACGTTGGGATCACGTCTCCATAGCTCTTTAAAGGAATCGCCGACTTCCTCCTCAGGGATCAACCGGGTTGCGGCCTCTGGCAGGACTGAAATCCGCGAACCGGCATGGGCCAGCACCTGCTTGCCAACCGCAATGGTTCTGCGGGTCAATTCATCCAGCGTAGCCGGATGCGGAAAACCGTTGATCGGCGGACTGACCACGACCCGGTTGCCCACAGGGTCCACCCATTTGGCGGGCAGGCCCTCCGGTCCGATAATCATCCCCAGTATGGAGGCCAGCGTAGCCGCCGTGCAGTCCGTATCATAGCCGCAGTTCACGGCTTTCAGAATGGCATCCTCGAAATCCTCGCCATACAGCCAGCCCAGCAGGGTAAAGGCGATATTTTGCGGCGCATCCGTAAAATTAGGGTGCCCGTGATGCAGAAGAATCAGCTCGCGTGCTGTCAGCCAGTCCCGGCCTTCCCGGTGCCAGCGCAATAAATCTGTAACCGCCAGCGCAGTGCGGCAGTCCGCAGGAATGAACTTCATGCCGATGGCGATCAGCGCATCCCTGTCCTTCTCGAAGAATACAGCGCTCTCCAGCGCGGCGAAGAACATTTCCCCGTATACGCCCTCGCCGCCTGCATGGTCCGTAATCGCATCTTCGTAGGCATAACGTGCAGCCACCTCCGGCATTCCGGGAGCAACCATAGCCCAGATTTCGGAGCGGATCGGCGAACCCATGCAGTTGTTGAAGGGATTGTTGAAGCTTCCGGCGAGCGGGGGCATAAGCCCTCTGCGCATATTGGTCAACGCATAGCCGTATTCATCAAACGGAAAAAAAATATGGTCCACCCATTCCCGCGCCAGCTGCCGCGCCGTGATGCCCGGCCCATACTGCTCCAGCGCATGCAGCCACACCAGCTGTAGATCCAGATCGTCGTTCTCCAGCGGTCCATCCGGTAGCTCCGGGTAGAAGTCGAGCTGAAGCAGCTCTTTGCGGCCTTCTACCGGAGCCCCCAGCGTTCCGCCGATATTTTTGCCAAGCCAGCCGCCATAGACGATTCGATAGTAATCCTGTTCATTAAGAATACCTGTAAGAATGCCTGTCTCTGTACTCATATCACCACTCCTCGCAAACTGTATAGCGCTGTACCTCATCTTCAAGCGATGATTGAAGAAAGGAGGTTAAGGCTAGACGGTCAGGCAGCCCTTCGATATCACCATTCACCATCGTCCGACCGCACAGCCTCTGGTTACAGCTTCTGCAAGGGACAGGCCGTCCTGGTGAAAATGCTTCGCCAACTCGGCGCAATCCTTCGTTGCGTATAGGAAGTCCCCTTCACCTGCACCCGCCAGGATCATATCCGCCTTCCTGACGATCGCCGACAGGACGGACCGCCTCAATCCCGGGGATTCCCTGCCACTGCCTGTTCTCCTTCAAATATTCACTCCCCGGACTCCGCACAATTTCCGGCGGCTCCAGTGAACGATCCTTTTCAGCATTCATGTTCATTTCTCTTCCTGCCCCGTCTGCCTTGTCCTGCCTACATAGTTCCGGGCCAGAGCAGCCAACGCTTCGTAGTTGCCTTCGCTAACCCATTTCTCCTGCACCAGTCTTGCTCCGACAGCCGAAGCCCCGGCTCCCAGCCAGTCCTGCAGATTGCCTTCGTCCACACCGCCCACAGCCATCACCGGAATATGATTCAGCGGAGCCAGCACGGACTTCATGTAGCCGATTCCCAGATCACCGGCAGGAAACAGCTTGACGAGATCCGTGCCATAGCTGTAAGCCTCGGCCATCTCGCTCGGTGTCGCCGCTCCGGGAACCGAAATCAGTCCCCGCTCCGATGCACAGGCTTCCCCCAAAGCGGCGGGACAGTTGGGCGATAATAGCCGAAGCACCGTTTGCTTCCGCTGCGCCCCGCTGGTTGAACGGAATTTCCAGCAGCCGGATTCCTCCTTCGACCAGAGCCTCCACTACAGGCACAATGGCCACCGCGTCAATTCCCCGCAGAATTGCAACCAGCTTATGCTCCAGTATCTTTTCCATTACAGATATGCTCATCACAGAATGTCTCCTCGCTAAAGATCGTTTGGCCCGGATTGACAGCCGCCCCGGTCTGCCTACGCTGTAAGCAGACCGGGGCACATCCTTGCCGAGCCCTTAAGGCTTCAGCGGTTTAAAATCCGGCTTCTGGTATTTGGCCAGATCAATCGTTCCGGCTTCGACATTGGCTTCAGCCAATTTATTGAAGGCATCGCCCAGTTCCTCCAGCTGCTTCTCAATGTCCGGCAGTTCCTTGCTGCTCATGAACAGCTGGTTCATCACATCGTACACTACAGCCGATTTGCTGACATCCAGCGAGCCTACCTTGAGCGGAGGATTCACTACCGAATAATCAAGGCGAGGAGCCCTCGGGTAATCCACGGATTTGTCGTCAATCACGAAACCGTCCACTCCTTTGCGGTCAGTCGGTTGAATCGCTTTGTCCTGAGCGGCAAGGTTGGTGAAGGAGCCGAGGCCTTTTTTGGCCAGCTCTACGAACATTTCATCAGAGATGAGGAATTCCCACGCTTTCTTGGCTTCTTCCAGGTGCTTCGAGTTTTTGTTGATGCTGAAGCCGCTGGCCGTCTCATAAGCGGGGCCGCCCAGCACTTTGCCGTCCCAGGTCGGAAAGTCGGCAACCGCCCAGTCGATTTTGGCCGGGAATTGGTCGTTAAACACCCCGATATCCCAGGTAGCCGCTGACAGCATGCCGATATTTCCTTCCGCGAACTGGGCACGGATCATGTCATTATCGTAGGTACCGACACCCGGGAAGACACTTCCTTCCTTGTTCACATCAATCCACCATTTCACATACTTGGCGAACGGCGAGAAATCATATTTACCGGTTACCGCATTCCAGCCATCACGCCCATTGATGTCGCCGGAGACAGCCGCCGGATAAATCGCATAATATCTCCAGAATACCGTCTGCTTCACAGGCAGTCCAAGCCCAAACTTCTGCCCGCCTCCACTGGCCGTAATTTGCTTGGCATATTCACTCATTTCCTGCCAGGTGGCCGGTGGTTTCTCCGGATCCAGTCCCGAGGCCTTGAACAGGTCCTTGTTGTAGATCAGCTTGAAGGTGGTGACATTCTCAAAGATATAGTCCAGTTCCCCGTTTTTGGCGCTTGGCGGAACCGTGAGAGCGGATTCATCAAAGCGGTCCCGAATTTCCGGCGTAATCAGCGGGTTCAAATCCAGCGGATATTCGGCATTCACCAGATCGGTGGTAATATTATAGGCGATGTCCGGCAGATTCCCGGCGTTCAGCGCCAGCTTCAGCTGCTCCTCATAATTGTCCGCGAACACTTTATAGTTGATCTCGATATTGTCAGGGTTGGTTTCATTGAATTTTTTGACTAGTCTTTCCCGCACTTCCAGGTCATGCCGCGAGTTGACCCATACCTCGATCGATACTTTTTCTTTGGGTGCGGTGGTATTACTGTTTGCCGACGAGCTAGCGTCACCATTGTTAGAGCATCCGGTCATCAGGACCAGAAGCATTGCTGCCGCGGCCAGAATCCCCTGCTTACTCCTTTTTTTTTCACTCAAATTCTTCAACCCCTTATTTTGTTTTGATTACAACCTGATTATAAAAAGGAATAGGAGGCCAGCTAACCCCTCGGAATTCATATTTACTGAACAAAAACGCTTTCTTTTTCAAAATACAGACGGCGGTGGATCCGTTTCCGCCAGATTGACTCCATTTTCTGTAAATGGAATCAACAATTCGAAGCATTTCCCATCCTCCAGCGGTTTGACCTGAAGTCCATAGGCCTCACCGAAATACAGCCGGATGCGTTCATGAACATTGCGGATGCCGAAGGACGTAGGGTCAGGCTCCCGCTCGCTGAGCAGGCGCTGCACCTTCGGCAGATCCAGCAGCTGTCCATTGTCGAATACCCCGATACTGTAGGTGTCTTCGCCTGTCCGCCTACCCTTGATTTCAATGCGGTTCCCGCCTGCCTGACGGCTCATTCCGTGCATAATGGCATTCTCCACCAGGGGCTGCAGGGAAATCTTAACTATTGTCTGCTGAAGTAGCTCCGGCTCCATCTCTACAGTGATGGCGAACTGTTCTTTGTAGCGGATCTGCTGCATGCCGATATAATTGTTCAAATGCTTCAGCTCCTGCTCCAGTGTGACCACGTCATGGCCATCCAGCCCCGCACGGAGAAAGCCGGTCAAATATTCGATCATGCCGGTAAGCTCGCGGTCCCTGTGCTCAAGCGCCTTCCAGTTAATCGTATCCAGGCTGTTGTACAGGAAATGGGGATTAATCTGATACTGCAGCAGACGCAGATGATATTCCCGCTTCAAAATCTGCTCCTCACGGATTTCCATCAGCAGCTCGCGGATCCCGTCATACAGGATGCCGATTTCATCCCCCCGCACCAAAGGCGGAATATTCAAATGGGCACCATAACTCTTCTTGCGCACGACAAGGGAAGCCAGCCGCTCAATCGGCCGGGAGAAATTGTGGGCCAGGCGGCTCGATACCATCGTGGACACCAGCAGCAGCAGCCCCATCACCCCGGCGGTCCATTGATAGACCTTATAGAGCGGAAACAGCACATGCTTGCGGGGCACAATGCCAAGCAGTGTCCAGTTCTCCCCGACATGCCGCGTGGAGTAATAGTTTTCGCCTTCGGTATAGCTGTAGTCCGCTTGACTGCCCGGTTCTCCCGCTGCCAGCAAGAGGCCGGAGCGAAGCCCGGCATTCTCTTCCGTGCCCTGATATCCGACAAACACATCTCCTTCGAAGGCATTGTCGGCGAGCAGATACTGTCGCTGCCCGGATTCCAGCGGCTCACCTAGCAAGGCCTTTATGGAGCTGTAGGGAACAGAAATAAGCATGCTGCCGTACAGCTGATGGTGGGTAATGCTGCCGATTGGCACAATCCAGGTAAATTCATCCGCTGAATCTTTCCCGGACAATCTATACACCTGCTCCAGCGCGCCCTGGTCCAAAGAAAGACCTTCAATAAACTCGGGGTCGGCTTTTACCGGAAGACCGTAATGGGACAAATAATGCTCATCCGGCAGCAGGAAAGAAATGCGGAAGTCCGCGTTGATATACTTAATGTTCGTGAGGTACTGGAGCAGGCGGTTGGCTACCGCCGTCTGGCGGATAACGGAATTTTCCGAGGTATTAAAAAAAGCCTGGACCAGCTCTTCATCATGCAAAAACAGCCGCTCCGTCATTTCGAACTCCTGATACAGTTGTTCGAACGGGGCGGCTGTGCGCGACAAGATCATGTCCGAGCTTTCCTCCAGCTGACGGGTGAACAGATTGGAGGTGACGAAGATGTTCACGGCCCCGACAATCAGGATCGGAGCCAGAGTCAGCAGCAGGATCATCAAAAAAAGCTTGTGGTGGAAACGGTGGAACGGCAGGCGCTGTCTTCTCATACAAGAGCCCCCCGGTACTCGGAGGGAGTCATGCCGTACTCTTTTTTGAACAGCTTCACAAAATGCTCCACCTTGTTATACCCGACCTTGTAGGACACCTCGTACACCTTGAGTGTCGGGTCCTTCAATAGATTGAGCGCGGCGGCCATACGGACCTGAAGCAGATGCGTCCGGAACGTAATCCCCGTCTGCTGCTTGAACAGCTCACTCAGGTATACAGGCGAAATCCCAAGCTCCTCGGCAACGGTCGTCAGTTGAATATCCTGGCCATATTGCTGGTCAATCCGCTCAAGCACAATCCGAATCAGACGGTGCGCGCCTTTTCCGTGCCGCCGGTGGATCAAATGATGAATTTCATGGGTGAAAAATTGCAGCAGATCCTTGATCTTGTTCTGTCCGGCAATGCGCATCTTCAGGTCCTCCGTATCCGGAAGGACGTTGTCCCCTCCGGTCTGGACATGCTCCCTGATCGTTGTCAGCCACTCGAAGCACCAGCGCCGGGCGGCTCCAAGCTCCCATTCCAGAAATGAGACCGTCAGCTGGTTCAGCCAGCGGACCACCTGCTCCGTCTCCCCCTTCACCATCCACTGGATCAGCTCGGCCATCGACTTGGTCCACTGCATATAGGCCAGCTCACGGCTGGACGGCAGCAGGAAGCGGATCGGCTCCTCCGTATCGCCGCCCATATACTCCATCATCTTCTCAGTTTCCCAGAACAGTCTGGACAGCTCAAGCGGGCTTTGGCCCGTTTCGGAGATCATGATATGCACCTTCTTTTTGGTGAACCGGTCGATGCACTCATACAGCTGCCTTGCCAGGGCAATCAGCTCCTCCTCCGTCCGGCTTCCCCCGACGGTCAGCAACCATTTGCCGAAGGACAGGCGGATCGTGCAAATATCCTCATAGGCGGACAACAACTCATGCATTACATTCTGCACGGCAAATTGAGCGCTTTTATCAATCGTCATATGCCCTTCCAGCGTCACCAGAAACAGCCTCAGCTCGCCTTTCAGCATCCATTCCAGCCCGACATGGGCGCATTCCTCCTGCCAATCGTAGCCCGGATGGTTCCCGAGGATCAGCTCCTGGATATACTGGGAACGGATCGATTCCTCATAATATTGATTGCGCCTTACACGCTGCCTTTGCACCTTCAGCTGCACCAGATAATCGACCTGTTTCAGCAGAACCTGCAGCAGCTCCTCCGGCCTGGTCGGCTTCAGCAAATAATCGGTCACGCCGAGCTGCAGCGCCCGGCGGGCATAATCAAACTCGCCGTAGGCGCTGAGAATGATATACCGGATATCGGGATGATGAAGGACAGCCCTCGAAATCATCTCAAGTCCCGTCATATCCGGCATCCGGATGTCGCTGATAACAATATCTGGCGAAATCTGCGCCATCAGCTCCAGGGCGTTCGTCCCATCCTCCGCCACACCGGCAACCTCCAGATCATACTCTTCCCAAGGGATCATTGTAACCAGTCTCTCCCGAATGAAATGCTCATCGTCCACAATCAACACCTTGTACATACCCATCCCCCAATCTGTCAGCCCTTTACAGCCCCCTGTGCGAGTCCTCCGACAATCTGCCGGTTGAGTACAAGAAATACAGTCAATACCGGAATCACGGAAATCATCGATCCGGCCAGCAGCAGATTCCATGCGGCGGCTCCGGTTCCTGTATTGCGCAGTTCAACTACCCCTACGGTCAGCGTTTTCGTATCGGGATTCCCGATGCTCATCACTAGCGGCAGGATATAATTGTTCCATTCTGCTATAAATTCCAATAAGAAGAAAGTCGCCGTAATCGGCGCCATCAAAGGCAGGGTCAAACGGAAGAATCGCGTGAAGTAGCCTGCTCCATCCATAATACCAGCCTCGTCCATGTCCTGGCCAAGAGATTTAACAAAACCTTCGTACAGGAATACACTGGCCCCCAAACCGTACAGGGCAACGAGCGGAATCGTGTAAATACTGTCCGTTAATCCCCAATCCACCGCGAGCTTAAATTTCGGGTACAGTGTCATGGGTCCGAGACTGACGAACATGACGCCGATAATCAGCATCGACAGCAGGCGTTTGCCGGGAAACTGCGTTCTGGCGAATACATAGCCGGCCATGGCCCCCATGACCACCGACATCCCTGAGCTTACCACTGCAAAAATGACCGAGTTATAAAAATAGAGCGAGAAATCGAGCTTCTGCCACACTTCGGAATAATTGGACCACGTCCACACTTTCGGGAACAGGCTGCCTCCGGTAATCAGCTCCTGATTCGATTTAAAGGAATAAAAGAATACATACAATACCGGCACAAGCGTCAAAAACGCGGCCGCCAGCAAAAAGATGTATTTCAGCCCCTGCAATAATTGCTTCATCTTGCCCCCTCCTCATTCATGATAGTCCATTTTTTTGGTCAGTCTGAAATACCCCATGGAGATGACGACCAGCATCAGTGCGGTGACCACCGCCACCGTTGCGCCATACCCGTAGTTGCTGCCGGCATCGCCCCCAAAGAACTGGTGGAAAATATACAGGAACGTCAATTCCGTAGCATTGTTGGGTCCGCCGTTAGTCAGAACGAGGAAGGGGCCCATCGATTTCAGCGTACCGAGAATCGAAAGGAAGAGAATCATCTGCAGAATCCGGCCCATCATCGGAATCGAGATATACCGCATCCGTTTCCAGCCCGTGGCCCCGTCCATGTCGGCGCTTTCATAGACATCCTTCGGAATGCTGGTTAATCCGACCAGGAAGAACAGCATGTTGATCCCGAAGTTCTGCCAGGCATCCATCACCATCCCGCTGGCAAATGCCGTCCAGCCGCCCGACAAAAATTGAATCGGCTGATCAATCAGGTGGAGCTTCAGCAGCAGCTGATTAAGCCCGCCGTTATAGGGATTCAGCAAGATGTACATCACCAGGGCCATTGTCGAGCCCGGCAAAATATAAGGCATTACGAACATCGCCCGGAAGATATTTCTGCCCCGCAGGTGCGAATACAGGAACAACGCAAGGACAAACGCCAGAGGAAGCTCGATGAATATTTTCAGGGAGAACAGCCCCTGCTTCCAGAGACTGGACCAGTAGATCTGATCCTCCATCAGCCGGTGGAGATTGGCGAGCCCGGTGAACCGCTCCGGTCTTACGCCGTCATAGTAGTAGAACACATACTTCAATGCCCACCCGATGGGATACAGCGAAAAAACGGTGAAGAAGCAGACGGGCAGCAGAAGCATCAGATAGGCGGGGCCATATTTTCGGAGGAAACGTTTGAAGGAGCGCCGGTTCCCCGGGTTCAGGGAAGGAACGGCCAATTCGGATTCAGCGGCCAGCTTGCTCATTCTCTCTGCCCCCTTTCATTTCATAGCTTAGGGAGAAGCGCTTTAATGGAAACGGCGGTGCAGAAATCGACTGTTTTTCGCCGGATTTCATGGATATTTCCCCTTTCTTCCTGTTGGTACCGCTATTATAGCACCGGCTTTTTGCGCCTTCGCCCCCTTAAACTTTAGATATACTGCATAATACGAGGTGAATTTTCTCCCCTCACAGCGGATTCAAGTTAATATGCAAGAAGAAACGGCTTTGCCGTCCTTAACAAAGGACGGCATCCGTTTCTGCGAGAAATATAAGGATAAAGTATAGCGTAAAACATATATTAAAAAAGCCGCCAATCAGTCCGTGCGGACCGCTTGGCGGCTTGGCATTGGTGGCTTACTTCACGATCTCACATAGCAATTCATTCGCAGCCAACCGAATCATCCGGCTTTGGTAAGTAAGCTGCTTTTCCTCCATGGAATCATTCCAGAATACAAGAAGCCTTCCTGCCTTATGAACGAATTCCGTCTTGATGATTCCCTCAGGCAGCTCCATATCCGTGTCCAGTGAGAAAGTGCCATGATAAAAAAATTCGGCGTAGCTTTCGCGTAAAGCGATCAACCCCTGAATATGGCGGGCATAAGCCTCTACCTCCGTTACCGTTGCCCGGCTGCGGAAAATCGCGATGTCAAACCGATACCCGTACACAAACGCGAAGTTAAGCTGCCGCTTAAAATCACTTCTCTCATCATGAATGAACCGATTAGACATAATTGTCTCCGGAAAGGTCTGCCGATAAAGCTCGGGGAAAGAATCCTCGTCTTTGAAGGCGGCATACCCGCAGCTATGATGGAAATCCAAGAACGGAGCATAGCAGTCGACGACAAATTCCGAGCCAAGAGCTTTATCACCCTCGCATAGCTCACGCATTTGCTTCAAGTTATGCCGCCGCCAAACCGTTTCGTTATCCCCCCGATTTCCGTGATGATGGGAGGCGTCAAAGCAAAGAAGAGGAAAATGTCCGGCAATCTGGTCGTAGAAAATAGAGTCCGGATTATAGCTAAGCTTCTGTTGACCGACCTTGATAAGCTGCTCGTTCCACTCATCAGTAGCCTGACAGGCGGAAACGAAGCTCTTGTAACCAAAATTGCGCAGCAGCATACCATCATTGCTGAATTTGTAATGCTCCCTGTACTCCACGTCATCAATATTCTTGCGACAAATCCGGTACCCTGTCTCCTTGTAATAGTCGGACTTTACATCGATTAGCACCCCGTTGGTGTACAAAGCAACGCGTCCCCCCCGCCGCTGTACTTCTGCGATGGCAGCTTTGAGCCCTTCTTCTCCACCAAGTGCAGGATCTGGCTCATATACGGGGTAACCGTTATCGAAGCCGCCCTTCCACCAGCCGAAGAGCAGGATCATTTCTACGCCAACCGCTTTGCCTTCCTCGTAAACTCGCGGCAGATCATCATATCGAAAATATATTTTGCCGAACTGATGCTTCATGATGATTCGCTGCCAGCCACGAAGCTCTTGTACCCATGCGGGCTTCTGGGGCTCGCTGAACCAGCCATTTGCCCATTGTCTATAAATGGCTGAACCCTGCCGCCAATCACCGGGAACAAAAGCAACTACAGAGACAGGCGACCCCACCTCTTCTCCGGCTTTCACCAATGGAAACTGAGAAACAGCGAGAAGAAAACGCGGGTCACTGTTGCGGGGTCCTATTCCGGCAGCCAGAACGCAAGACGTGAAGCAATCATCATGCCGCCCTACATAGAGAAAATGCGATCCGCTCTGTACACCGAACCAAGCCATGCTGCTGAAGCTCGGATAGGTCATATCGAGCCAGATTTCATGGTTATCGCTGAACATGTATTCACTGTGTGCCTTGTCAATGGCCGTCCAAGGATCAACAAGCCGGTGCCCATGACCCTCACTGCGATACAAGACATCGCGTGCGCGCTCTTCATCTCCTATGACGGATAAATCTACGAACGGAAGCTTGACCTCGTTCACTCTAGCTTCACTTTGATTAATGACCTTATAGGAGAAATGCAATTGGTCTCCGACTGCCACGATCTGCACTTGGAACCGTACAGGATATATATGACCGTCCTCCGCTTCGAGTTGCTGGTATTGGATAACCAATCCATTTTCAATCTCGCTTACGGTTCCGCTCTGCTGGCTTGAGCAGACAGACATATCGCGAAACTCCCCATTGTCCAACTGAATTCTCCAAAAGTCCGCTCCCGCAGTTTCGCGCAAAGGGAGCCCCTCTGCCGACCAGCTTCCAAAACGCCCCTGCAGATCGACAGCAAATTGCAATTTTCCTGCCTGAATCGATAGAGTCATTATCCTCACTCCGTCCTTTCCTTATCTTAAATAAAGCCCGCCGTTTACATCCAGGACAACTCCGGTTAGATAGTGGGCTTCTTCGCTGGCCAAGAATACCGCTGCCGCTGCAACGTCTTCAGGCTTTCCTAAGCCCAGAGGTACGGATTCCGTTAACTTCTGTACTTTCTCAGGCCCATGCGTTTGAAACAGTAATTCGGTTCCGATAATACCGGGAGCGATCGCATTTACTGTAATGCCATAAGGGGCCGCCGTGCGGGCGAGCGTTTTCGTGAATCCCATCTGTCCGCTTTTGCTGGCAGCATAATGAACATGACCATAGATAGCTCCTTGATGCCCCACAACCGAACTGATGGAAATAATCCTGCCGCTTTTTTGCGGCATCATAATGTCCATAGCATATTTCGAGCACAAGAACGTACTCGTCAAGTTGTTGCCGATAATTTCATTCCAGCTGTGCAGCGATGTTTCACCAATTTCTTCTGCTCTGGAGGTGCCCGCATTATTGACCAGTACGTCGAGGCGGCCATACTTCTGTATCGCCATATGAAACAATCTTCGGACTGCATCCTCTTGACTGACATCTGCTTGAATCGCGATGGCATCCCGTCCTAATGCCTTGACCTGATCAACAAGCTGAATGGCATGTTCCGTCACCTCAAGGTCATTGATAATCACATTGGCACCGGCTTTAGCCATACCCAGAATTATCCCGCGTCCGAGACCTCTCGATGATCCTGTCACCAGAACTACTTTTCCGGATAAATCAAACATCTTTCTCTTCACCCCGGTTTCTTTGCTTACTCAAAAATAAGTTTCTGCTGCTTGAGGCCGAATATGGATGAGCTGCCCGTTATAATGTCTCAGATCATGCGGTGCATAAGGATGCTCAAGGACTGCATCTTCATTCAACTCAATGCCTAACCCTGGCTTATCAGGTATCGTCATGTAGCCATCTGCGAAATGCAGCTGCTCATTCGTAATGTCCTTGCGCCAGGGCACATCGCTTGCCATAATTTCCAGATAAAAAAAGTTGGGCGTGCAGGCAGCCAGTTGCAAGGTAGCCGCATTCGCGATGGGGCCGCTTGGGTTATGCGGGGCAAATGGTATGTAGTTCGCTTCAGCCCAAGCAGCAATCTTGCGACATTCCATGATTCCGCCGGCATGACTGATATCCGGTTGCACAAAATCCAGCGCCTTCCGATTGAATACTTCGATGAACGCTTGCCTGGTGAATAATCTTTCCCCTCCTGCGATTGCTACCGGGGATTTCATTCTTACCTCAACCATGGCATCCAAATTATCGGGTGGAATCGGTTCTTCGAACCACACGGGCTTGAAGGACTGAATTTCCTGAGCTATCTTGATCGCAGTGGGTACATTGAAACGGCCATGACCCTCAATGAACAAATCGATATCATTACCGACAGCTTCCCGCACAATTCCGATACATTTAAGGGCGTTGTCCAATTCCTCGTTCGAGATGGTCATAAATGCTTTGCCAAAAGGGTCCCACTTCAATCCCTTGAATCCACGTTTCAACGCTTCCTTAGCTTTAATTCCAAAATCCTCCACACACGTTGCTCCGGCAAACCACCCATTGGCATACACCTTTACCTTCTCATGAACCTTGCCTCCCAGCAGCCTATGAACAGGGACCCCCAGCGATTTGCCGTTGATGTCCCACATCGCCATCTCCACTGCGCTAAGCGCAGACATCAGAACGGCCCCCCCCCGCCAGTAAGCATCCCGGTAGATATTATGGTAATGAGCCTCAATATCCAGCGGGCTCTTACCGATCAGATAACGCTTTAACTCTTCTATGGCTCCAACTACAGCCTTCTCTTTATACTCCAGCGTTGCCTCGCCAATCCCGGTAATACCTTCATCGGTATCAATTTTGACGAATACGAAGTTAGTACGGTAACAATCGACGACAAACGTATTAATACCAGTTATTTTCATCTCCACACCCCTAAGAAACATGTCGTATTTAAGCAGTTATTTCTAATCCAATCTTCGTAGCTTGCACGATCCACTTCTGACCGCCGCATCCTAATATTGGCCTTGGACACATGATTTCTTGTGATGTTAGCGGCAGCTTCCGCATCCCGGTTTTTCAAAGCCTCTAGCAGCATCCGGTGATCGTTCACAATATCGTTGCTACGATTCGAAACGAATATTTACCGCATGCTGTCGATCAACCCCCAGTGTTGGTCAATAATGTGAACCGCTTCACCATTCCATGCCAGATTATTGATAGACTGTGAAATATTCCATTATGTTTCAAGCATAATAGCAGATCACCTCCCGAAGCTGCTTTTTCGTACTGCTCTTCAATCGTTACAAGCTTGTTGTAATCACTATCCGTCATGAAAGGTACACCATTGTAAACCAGCATCGTTCCAATCGCCATCCGGATATCGTACATATCGGATACGCTTCTCATTCACTTCACGCACACTTACCCCTTTATGAGGCAGCTGGCTGACAAGCCCTTCACCTTGAAGCTGCTGCTCCACAGGCCTTGATGCGCCGGCCAGCCTGGATTCTGTGGACAGCTTGCTCATGCGCCCAGCCTACCTTTCATGCTTTTGCCGAAGAAGAAGCGCTGGAATATTAGCTGTAAAGGATGCGGCAGTGACAGATTGTTGTTGCCGGAATTCATGGGTCATGCCCCTTTCTTTCTGTTGGTAATGCCATTATAGCACCGGTTTTTTCGGCCTTCGCCCCCTTGGACTTTGGAAATACTGCACTTTAGGGGGTGGAATTTTCGTGAGGGCTGACTAGATTTAAAAAAAACCGCCAGGCAGTTTGGTGACTGCCTGGCGGTTACGTATTAATGATAAATTAGCATTCTTCTTCAAACATGCCGGGCCTCTTTAGTCGATGACGATTTTGCTGCGGTATTTGTGAACCCACTGCCCGAACGTCCTCTGCGCGAGTTGCTGTTAGAATAGGAATGATCAGAGAAATAAACACCCCTTTAATCGGTGCCCGATGCGTTCTGCTTTAATTGTGCAAAGAAAAAAAGTAATAGACTGAGATTTTACTTGCGCGTTTCATCCATTAGAAAATCTTTTGCTTATGAATAATAAGTTATAGACCGATGCAGACTGACTGTTCGCTCCGGTGAAAGATGCCTAGCAATCATATGTAAAGCAATTGTTTGAAGCATCGACCTAGATCTTATTAGAAAAGCGAATTCAGATTTTCGTGGATCAAATTTAATCATAACTACTCTAGAATCATTCACTCTATAAATGTCATAGTTGCCAGAGCAATTCCGCCTTGTAAAGTGAGGATTATAAAAAAAGTCCTGATATATCAAGGTTTTCTTGTCATCAGGACTGATATTCTTGTGCCAAAACTACGTTCCAAATCAGTGCCAAACTAAATTACAAACGGTGCCAAAGTGAATTACAACTCACAGTGGGATGGGTTTATTTGCTGTGGATACCCCCGCTGCCGCATCCCCTCAAACAACAAAATCGTCGCCGCCATCGCCGCGTTCAGCGACTCGGCCCGGCCGGCCATCGGGATGATGATGCTTTTATCGACCATCTGCGCCGTTTCCGGCGAGATGCCCTTGCCTTCGCTGCCGATCAGCAGCCACTGGCTGCCATGAAAATCGTGCTCATAGCAGGACTCCTCGCCTTGCAGCGAAGTACTCACCAGCAGAGCCCCGCGTTCGCGGGCCTGCGGCAGGATCTCACGCAGATCCCCCTCCACTACCGGGAGATGGAACATCGAGCCCATGGTGGAACGGATGGTCTTGGGGTTGTACAGGTCGGCGCAGCCTTGTCCAAGAATGACTCCGGCTGCTCCTGCAGCATCGGCGCTGCGGATAATTGTGCCTACATTGCCGGGGTCCTGCAAGCCGTCCAGCACGACAACAAGACTGTCCTTCTGCGCCAGGATCGTCTCCACACCCTGCTCATCCTTGCGGACAATGGCGAACACCGGCTGCGGCGTGCCAGTGCTGCTGCATTTGGCAATGACCGCTGCAGATACGCCGATGACCTCCATGCCTTGCACAGCCTGAAGCAGTCCCTTAAGCTCGGCAGGCATGCCTTTATCCAGGTCATATGCCAGACATTCCACGTCCGCTTCAGCTTGCAGTGCCTCCTGCACCAAATGAATACCTTCAACGATATATTTCCGGGTTTTGTCACGGTGTTTTTTCTCCTGCAGTCCGGCCCATTCCTTAACCCGTGTATTTTGCGGAGACATAATTTCCATAAAGGTCCTACCTTTCGTTGCCTTGGCGGCAATAAGTATATCAGAATCCACCAGCACCCGCGGGATGCTCCTACGGGTAAGCCATCTCCAGCTTCGTCAGGTTGTCCTTCCGGCCTACAATGACGAGGACTTCCCCTTCCATCAGCCGGTCCTCGGGGCGGGGCGAAATGTTCATCTCATCCCCTTGGCGGATCGCCATCACGTTGCAGCCGAATCTGGCCCGGATATTCAGCTCCTGCAGGTTCTTGCCCACCATCGGGCCGGAGACCTTCATGTCCAGGATGCTGTAATCCGGTGACAGCTCTATATAATCAAGAATGTTCGGAGAAGCCAAATGATGCGCCACCCGCATACCCATATCCCGTTCAGGATAAATCACCTTGTCCGCACCAATTTTGCTTAACACCTTGCCGTGCAGCTCACTTTTGGCTTTAACCAGAATCGCCGGCACCCCGAGGTCCTTTAGAATCAAAGTAGTCAATATACTGGCTTGAATATCTTCCCCAATTGCCACGACAACTACATCAAAATTCCGGATACCAAGCGCACGCAGTGCTTCCTCATCCGTCGAATCCGCAGATACGGCATGGGTTACAATGCTCGACATCTCCTGTGTCCGCTGCTCGTCCGCATCAATTGCCAGCACATCAAACCCCATGCCGCTGAGCGCTTTGGCTACGCTTGACCCGAAACGCCCCATACCAATGACGGCATATTGTTTTTTGGCCATAACTATGTACCTCCCGCAAGCAATTTACATCTCAAACAGTATATCATATGGGCTCAAAAACTTGAATTTCCACTCCTCCTGCAGGGCACCTTAACAAAGAAAATCATTTGCGCAAAAAGCGCAGCCCAATCCAAGGAGGTATAACATGCCGGTTACCATCGATTTGCGCCAGGCGATTATTCACAAGGTGCATGGCCAGTCCGAAGCCGATTTGCGTCATATGATTGAGGGTTCCGTTGATGGACCCGAAGCGGCGCTTCCGGGCCTCGGAGCGGTGTTCGAGATCATCTGGAAGCACCTGGACTCTGCCAAACAGGACAACTTGGTTACCCTGCTGCATGAGCAGTTGAAGTCCATTAACCCAGGCTCCATCACCTCCTAAATCACAGGAGAACCAGGCCAGGAGCAACTTATCGTCTATTCAAAAACCTCCGCCCTCCTTCATGCATCAGCACGTTGGGAGCGGAGGTTTTACCGTTTACTCATATATACGCCGGGTATCCCGGCTAGTTAACTTAAGGAGCAGTTTCCAGGAATTTGGCTGTCGGATTCTTCTCCATGGCCGTACGCATCGCGTATTCATTCTCGAATAGCACTACGTAGTTGCCCTTTTTGTCAGTTACCAGCGTAGAGTTGATCCGGAACTTGCTCGGGTCCGGCTTATTCTCGTCCACGAACCAGCGTGCGAATTGGTAGTTCATGCGCTGCAGCTGCACATCCACCCCATATTCGCCTTTCATGCGGTATTCAAACACCTCGAACTGGAGCTGACCGACAACACCCAGAATGGTGTCATCAAAGCTTGCCGTGCGGAACACCTGAATCATGCCCTCTTCCGTAAGCTGGTCGATCCCTTTCTGGAACTGCTTTGATTTCAATGCGTTTTTAATGCTTACTTTGGAAAAAATCTCCGGAGAGAACGTCGGCAATTCATCGAATTCCATCTCTCCCGCCTGGCTCAGCGTATCCCCGATCCGGAAGATACCCGGATCAAAGAGCCCGATAATATCACCAGGGAAAGCCTCTTCGACAATATCCCTGTCCTGTGCCAGAAACTGCTGCGGCTGGGACAGCTTAATGTCTTTGCCTGCCCGGACATGCTTCACGCTCATGCCGCGTTCGAACTTACCCGACACGATCCGCAGAAAAGCAATCCGGTCACGGTGGGCCGGGTTCATATTGGCTTGAATCTTGAACACATACCCTGTAAATTTCTCATTCATCGGTTCTACCATACCTATCGTACTGCGGCGCGGCTCCGGTTTCGGTGCCAGATCCAGGAAGTTGTCCAGGAAGGTCTGTACGCCGAAATTGTTGATCGCACTGCCGAAGAATACAGGAGTTAGCTCTCCGCGCAGCACCTTATCGTAGTCAAAAGGATCGCCGGCCACATCCAGCAGCTCCAGGTCCTGGCACAGCTGGTCATGCAGATATTCTCCAGCCATCTCCCGGATTATCGGGTCGCGGTAGCCTTCAACCTTCTGCACCTTGATTACGGTGTGGTCATCGCCCTGGAACAGCTCCACCTGGTTCTTCATCCGGTCATACACGCCGCAGAGCTCACGTCCGCTGCCGATAGGCCAGTTCATAGGTACCGAGCGGATACCCAGCACATTCTCCAGCTCCTCCATCAGATCAAACGGACTTTGACCTTCACGGTCCAGCTTGTTAATGAATGTAAAGATCGGTATACCGCGTTTGGCACAGACCTGGAACAGCTTGATCGTCTGGGTCTCCACCCCTTTGGCAACGTCAATCAGCATGACTGCGCTATCCGCGGCAGTCAGCGTACGGTAGGTGTCCTCACTGAAATCCTGGTGACCGGGGGTATCCAGAATATTTACCCGGTGATCCTGATAATCGAACTGCATGACTGAGGAAGTAACGGAGATTCCGCGCTGTTTCTCAATTTCCATCCAGTCACTTGTAGCATGTTTGCTTGCTTTACGGGCTTTTACCGTGCCCGCCAGACGTATCGCTCCGCCGAACAGCAGCAGCTTCTCTGTCAAGGTTGTTTTACCCGCATCCGGGTGGGAAATGATGGCAAAGGTTCTGCGGCGATTCACTTCCTGTTGCAGCTTCTGATCCAGTGCTTTATTCATTAGACATATCCCTTCATCTATAAATTAATCCTTCAGCTTCAGTCGACATGTCTTTTATCAAATCGGTGCATAGCTCATTGTATAATTTCCCTTCATTCCTAAAATAGTTCAGACCCTTAGGCCTGCCCGGCTCCGCTTCAAGTAAAAGCATCCTTCTCAGTATAGCAAAATCCGGCACTTATTATCTACATAAATACGGATTCTCAAAAATATACTTTCCGTCCCGCAAGACTCCACCAGCCTGTGCCCACAGCAAAAATCGCCCTGCAGCCGCTGCAGGGCGATTATGGTTCATCTATATGTGCTTAGCTGTTCACGCGCCACACCACATTGTCTTCTTCCTGTCCATTCACCGGCCACCAGTGGAAGCCTTCCTTCGCAAGCATTTGATCCGCTTCTACCGGCCCCCATGACCCTGCCGGATAAGAGGCCAGATCACCGGCTTCTTCCTTCCATGCTTTCGCAATCCGGTCGACGAACGTCCAGGCAGACGACACTTCATCCCAACGGGTGAAATAGGTGGAATCTCCGCGTGCAGCATCATGAAGCAGGCGCTCGTAAGCTTCCGGCGAGTTGATGCCAATCATGCAGCTCTGGCAGAAATCCATAGCCAGCGGTTGGATTTCCGATTCCGATCCCGGCTTCTTGGCATTGATCTTCACATAAATGCCTTCCATCGGATTCACGCGGATAACCAGCAAATTCGGCTCCAGTTTATGCTTTTGACCTAAATAAACATTGGTTGGCATTCCCTTGAATTCTACAACCACCTCGGTGGTCTTCACAGGCAGGCGTTTGCCGGTACGGATATAGAAAGGAACACCCGCCCAACGGAAATTGTCCACAAACACCCGAGCCGCGAAATACGTCTCCGTATTGGATTCAGGATCAACCTTATCCTCCTGGCGGTAAGCCGGAAGCGTCTTGCCTTTGTGCAAGCCTTGGGTATATTGGCCACGAACGACGTTCTCGCGAACTTCCTCGGATGAAGCGTACGGACGCAGCGACCGCAGGACCTTAACCTTCTCATCCCGGATATCTTCAGCCAGCAAACGGCTCGGCGGCTCCATAGCAATCATTGTAAGCAGCTGCAAAATATGATTCTGGCCCATATCCCGTAAAGCGCCGGCATGATCGTAGTATCCTCCGCGCTCTTCTACCCCCACGGTCTCGCCAAGAGTAATCTGGATATTGGCAATATGCTTGTTGTTCCACAGCGGTTCAAAAAAGGCATTCGCAAACCGGATCACTTCGATGTTCTGCACCATTTCCTTGCCCAGGTAGTGGTCGATCCGGTAGATCTCCTCTTCCTTGAACACCTGACGGATCTGCTCGTTAAGTTCTTCGGCCGATTCCAGGTTATACCCAAACGGCTTCTCGATCACGAGACGATTCCAGCCTTTGCTGTCCAGCATGCCGCCGGCTTTGAGGTTAAACGATACGCTGCCGAACAGCTCGGGAGCCAAGGCAAGATAGAACAGACGGTTGCCGGGAATATGAAACTTCTCTTCAAGTACTTCCGTTTGCTCTCTCAGCTCACGGAACCCGTCCACATTGTTGATGTCCAGGGATTTGTATTCAAAATGTTCGACGAATGCGTTCCATTCATTCTCTTCACCCGCTTGGTAGCGGCAGAACTCACGAATCGATTCCTTAATATCAGCTCTGAATTCTTCCTGAGTACGCGGGCGGCGCGCTACGCCAATTACCGCAAAGTCATGTGTCAGCTTGCCTTCACGATACAAGCTGTAAATCGCCGGGAAAAGCTTACGCCGGGCTAAATCTCCGGTTGCCCCAAAGATAAAAAATACAGCACCGGGTGTCTGCAGTGCGTCAAGGGTTTGATTTTCAGCCATGGCTCCTCATCTTTCTGTATGTAATATAGTTGACAATCATTCTCAGCGACGGATACATAATAAAAGCTGCATACGACGTGATGCCATTTTATCACATTCCTAAAAAGGATGCCATCACATTCCTGACAAATACTCTCGGAATTTCGCAAAATTCGATTACTCTTTCTTATCATTATGCACACTCTTGCTTATAATAACGGCCAAGACTGTCATTCACAACATATTATAACCCCGTCCATTAACTCCATGCAAAAAAGCTCTGCAATGTAGAGCTTAACCCCCAGCCAGGCCCGGAAGAAATTCCCTTTGAGTAATGTAAAATAGCAAAGGGTTTGTTTAGAAACCTGCTCAGTATTCAATAGTAATTAAAGGCAATCCGAGTGTAACCCGGTTGGTATTATTGTTGCCATCCTTATGGACCGCGAGCTGCAGGGCAATCAAATGGTTGCCACTGCTGACCACACGCTCAAGGTCAGGAACACTGTAGGAGCGGCTGTATGTAGTATCATCTTCGTAGCTCTCTGCCGGATTCATGCCGGGGAGCTGCTCTTGGATCGATTGTTCTATTGAAAATAGTGCGGTATCAGGCCCGCTCTGAGCCTTTGCGGTACCCTGCAGCGAGGCATTCCACTCCGGCGTGATGCCGGCAGAGAACATCAGTGTTCCAGCTTCTTCTGCCGCAGCTTGAAATGTATCTGCCTTCAGAAGATCGCGGGTTTCGACGGTTACAATCACATAGCTGCTGTCCGAGCCCAGCTGACTCCAGAACATGGATATCTTGCTGTAGGCATCTTGGGAGCCGGAAGCTCTGTAGGTTGCATGCCCGTCCTCTTCCCTTGCTTCGATCTTACCGAGACCGAGCTGTTCGGCCAGCATGTCCGAAGCGTTCTTGAAACTGTCGCTATCGCCGCTGTATTCCCCCTGCCATTTCAGGACCAGCCGCAGCGGAGAGCCCGCGGCCGTCACTTCTTGTCCAGCCGATGAAAGCAGAGCCAGCGACTTCTGCAATTCTGCAACACCTAAAGATGCGGTATCGGTAGCTGCCGGCACGCCCGCAGTTGGCTGGTCAGCTCCGCTGCGGAACCCGGCCAGTAAAAGTACAGCAACACTCATGCAAAATATCAGCAGCGTCAGCTTACCTTTTCCTTTTCCTTTTCCTATTCCCCGATTTCCCAGTCCCATACCGCAGCTCCCTCTCATCCAATCTAGCAATCTACTAGAAAGAATAGCCAACTTCAAGAGAGGATATACACTTATGTTGGGGAAACAATACGATTTTAATGAATAAGTGATTAACCAGACAGCATTTTAGATGATTGTAATGGAGTATTAATTATAACCACTTCATCGTACAGCAAAAAAAAGGAATACATAATCACGGAGTCGGGAAAAGAGACCACGTTATCTGAGATAAAGAGACTTCACTCACTGTATAACACAGGAATCACAGTAATTGAGGAGGCGCAAAGATGAAAAAAAGAGTCTTTAAAATCTTTATCAATGCTCTGGAAAGCCAGGAAAACTGGCTTAATTCCATGGGTTCCGAAGGATGGAGACTAGTTCAGGTTAAGCAGAGCTTCTACACTTTTGAGACATGCAAACCCGGGGAATTCATCTATAAAATACAGTTTGTAGCCGATCAATCTATGCAGCAACTGAACCAATACAAGGATTATTTAGGCGATCTGGGAATAAGACATTTTTCACAAGGTCTGAACATCGGAAAATTTGCGATAGGCAACAAGCGATGGCGTCCTTACGGAAAAGGGGCCACTTCATTTGCTTCCTTGCCGGGAAATATAAATTCCGAGCTGCTGATTATGGAGAAGAGAAATGACGGGATTCCCTTCCGTATTTTCTCTGAACGCGGTGAAGAGATCAAATATTACTCTAAAATGCGAAACGCCTTTAGTATTGCTGCTGTTTTACTCACTTTAACTTTCTTTATCAGCAATCCGTCACCCTATTCTCTTATCGCTGAGATTTACAGAAGTGGCGTTGTTGACTGGCGGATTATCTTCAAAATAATCATTATAGTACTGCTTATGCCTTTTTGTCGCACTATATTTACATTCACCAGGAAGATCCGGCACATCAAGCAAGAAGGAAATTTGTATGAATAATTGTCCCCATAACAGTCATAACCACCGGCGTTCATGGTGAAGCTGATCATAATTCTTATTTTCCGTTAACTGGTTGCGAATGTACTCTTCGATTACCTTCTTGTTTCGTCCTATCGTGTCCACGTAGCCCCCTCTGCACCAGAATTGTCGGTTTCCATAACGATACTTCATCTGGGCGAACTGATTGAGAATCATGAGCGAACTTTTCCCTCTCAGGTATCCCATGAATTCGGAAACGCTCACTGAACCCTAGTCGAACTGGGGGCTTTCTTATACAAAAAAATACAGAACGGGGCTCTGCCCCGTTCTGTTGTGCCAGCGTAGTCTTTTATTGATCGGTGAAGTTTATCCAGCTTCGTTTATTCCGCCAGTCCATTTTTATAGGCATAAATAGCGGCTTGGGTCCGGTCCTCTACGCCCAGCTTGGCCAGAATATTCGTTACATGGAACTTCACCGTCTTGATGCCAATAATAAGCTGGTCGGCAATATCCTGATTGGATTTGCCCTGCGCGAGCAGCCGCAGCACTTCCATTTCGCGTTCGGTCAGCTCTTTATAGGCCGGAGACTCGCCTTTGGCATCATTACGGAAGCGGTTCATCATTTTGGAGGCCACCTGGGACTCGAGCACCGATTGTCCTCTTGCCGCCGCACGGATCGCATCCGCCACTTCACTGGCTCTGGACGTCTTGAGCAGATAGCTGAAGGCCCCTGCTTCAATCACCGGATACATCTTTTCATCGTCCAAATAACTGGTCAATACAATCACTTTGCAGTCGGGGTAGAGCTTCAGCAGCTGTCTTGTCGTCTCAATGCCGTCCATGCCGTCCATTACCAGATCCATCAGCACCACATCCGGATTGTACTCCTGGGCCAGCCGTATTCCCTCTTCGCCGCTGCCCGCCTCGCCTACCACTTCTATGCCATCCTCGGTGCCAAGCACCGCTGCAAGTCCAATCCGGACCATTTCATGGTCATCTACGAGCAGTACCTTTACCGGTTCGTCTTCTGTCTCCATGGTTATCCTTTCCTCCTATTCGCTGGCCACAGTATTGACTACAGGCACAGTAATTTCAATTCGCATTCCTTTGCCCGGAGCGGTAATGAACTGAATGGAGCCTCCGGTTTCACTAATACGCTCCTGCATGTTCGACAATCCGTAGGACGTCTGCTTGCTTTCATCCATTTCGAAGCCAATTCCGTCATCCCGCAGCGTCAACCTAACCGTGTCGCCACGGCGGTGGAGCCGAATCTCCATCTTCTCGGCCTTGGCATGCCGCAGTGTATTGGAGATGGCCTCCTGCACAATGCGGAACAGATGATTCTCGATTCCTTTGAGCAGCTGCACATCCGCGTCCATCTCGAACACAATCTCAATCGGCACTTTAATCTTCAGTTCCCTAATCAATTCCCGCAGCCCCTGCTCCAGCCCCTTGCCTTCGAGGTATACGGGTCTTAGATGCAGCAGCAGTGCCCGCATCTCCGACTGCGCCACGGCGGACATCTCTTCGATCAAGGCGATCTGCCGCTGCGCTTTGTCAAAGTCCTTCTCCAGCGTCCGGCCTACCGCCGTCGCCGTCATCGAAATCGCGAACAGCTGCTGGGAGACGGCATCATGCAGCTCACGGGCCAACCGCTGCCGTTCCTCTACAATCGCCGATACCCGCGCTTGTTCCGCCAGCTGCGCATTGTTCGTCGACAGCCGCTGCAGCGTAGTCACCTGATTCTCCCATTTGCCGCTGATCCGGCCCAGCTGTTCTCCAAGACGTCCCAGCTCATCATAACCAAGCTCCGGCATAGACAAGGTCAGATTGCCTTTCTCCCATAATAAGAGGGTCTGCCGCAGAACCTCCAGCTTCCGCTTGACGCGGAAGCTCTGATGGAAACCGAAGCCGATCCCGAAGGCCATCGGCAGCAATATTAGCGTGATCGCCGTCCGGACGCCTAACTTCCAATTCTCAAAAGGCTGCAAATATCCATATGTATACAAAATGTACAATATGACGAGCAGCATGACCAAGGCAAACAGAGCCCCCTCACCCATGCTGCGTGTAATCATATTTGTGTTCTTTTTACCCATTCAGGGGCTCTCCTCCCTTCGTCATACCGGTCAAGACAAACGTACATCCAAATCCCCTAGCAAATAGGAGACGCTAAATTTCACTTTATGTTCACTGCTATCATAATTCGGGGATTTCCAACTCAGCCGGTTCAGCATCCCTGTATCCCGCTGATTGCCGAATTCAATGGAGCCAAACAGCACAAACGCCTCAATCTCCACTCCGTAGTCATCAGCCAATTGAATATCCATATCCCCAAAAATCCCCTGGAACAACATCACAGTCTCCCGCTCCTCCGGCATGGCCAGGGACAGATCCAGATTGGCTTCACCAAGCACATGCCATGAGCTGAGACTGTGCATAACCCAAGGCGAACGGTCCCAGTCGAACATGGACGAGAAATTCTGCTTCTGCATAAACCCTTCCCTGCGCTGCATCCGTTTGGACTTGGTAAAAAACATTCCGAGCGAGATCAGACAGATTCCGAGCACAAGCACCAGATGATCCAGCAGCAGCAGCACCGAGCCGATGCCCAGCAGGGTATAGCCCTGTTTCACTTTGCCGCTCGTTGTCCGGTAAATGCCCAGCAGCAGGAACAGAAGCGCGACAATGGAGAAAAAGCCGATCCATCTGCCAAAAATCATCATGCAGCCCACAGCGATCAGTCCGATGGCAATCAGACGGTTTCGTTTATCCATATCGCACCTCCTAAAAGTTTTGCGAAGCAAAACTAACTTCGTAAGCATAAGCTTAGTTTTGCGAAGCTTCACTATTTAAAGCTTTGCGGTGAAGCAACCGTCACTGCGAGGAATGTTTGGACTTCCGGCCGCTGTTGTCCCCAGATTTTCTGATTTGAACCGCTCTAGCGGATAAAATCCGGTGACAAAGGTGAACGCTACCGCTCCTACAGTTCCAAACTTCCTCTTCGTGACTCGTAAGCATTAACCGCTACAAAAGCCATGCGGTATGGAATTCCATACCGTATGGCTTTACCTTGTTCAGCATATCATATCTCCCTGAGTTAATGGAAGCAGGCTTAGTCTTCTTTTTTGTTCAGAGCAGGTGCTGCTGGTTTATCGTTCAGCTTGTTTTTCAGTGCAGCCAATTGTTCTTCAACTTTCAGCTGTTTCTCTGCATCTACAGGCTTGCTGTAAGCGGCCGAAGGGCTGTAAGGCGCACGCATTACATCAGCTTCAGCTTCAAGCTGCATGATCTTTTCTTCCATGCGGTGGAATCCAAGCGATGCACTTCCGCTCTCGATGGCATGCACACTGCTGATCTGTGACATTTGCTTCTTGGCTTTAGCCATTTGGGCACGGGACACCAGCTCATTGCGCTTGTTGCGCAGCTTGTAGAATTCATCCTTCATGTCATGCAGCTGTTGTACCAGCTCCTTGGCATGTACTTCGGCTTGACCGTGAAGCTCACTGTACTCGGCTTGTTTTTGGTCGAAATAGATTTTTTCTTCCAACAGCTTGCGTGTAACTTCCTCCTGGCCGTTCTTCAAAGCCAGTTCAGCTTGCGCTCCGCGTTGTGCCGACATTTTGGCTGCCTCTTCTACCCGTTGTTTCATACGACGCTCATTTGCCATTTGTTTGGCAACAGTAACTTCCGCCTCGTGGATTTCAGCCTCCATATCGCGCAGATACTGATTAAGCATTACAATTGGGTCCTCTACCTTATCCAACAGATCATTTACCGACGCCTTTGTCATATCTTTAATTCTTTTAAATACTCCCATTATTTACACTTCTCCCTTCTCGTATTTAGACAGTTTTTGTTTGAGTTCTTCTACTTCTTTTTGCAGAGCTTTTTTCTCAATATCCTTCATCATCGCATCCAGACCGGAATCGGAAGCCGAATTTGCGTGGTTCTTCTCAAAATTGGGATTGTAGTTCGGGTGTCCATAAGGCCCGTATCCGCCGGAACCTTGCGGTCCGTGTCCATGCTCAGGTCTGTCAGCGTAAGGTCCGCCGTAAGGTCCGCCTGGTCCAGGTCCATGGCCAGGTCCGAAAGGATTATATTGTGTAGGCTCCTTCGGAATGATCAGTGCAGCGACAAAATATACAGGAATTACTATGCCGCCTGTAAATGGAATACTTACCAGCAGCAGAATCCGCAACAATGTGGAATCAATCCTGAGCGTTTCCGATAAACCGCCTGCAAGTCCTGTCAATACTCTGTCTCTTGTTGAACGAAACATTCGGGTCATTGTGCTACTCCTTTCCGCCATTGTTCAGCTTCTCCTTTAGGCGTGCCATTTCTCTCTCCAGCACAGTGGCCACAGTCTCGCCGGCCTGTACTACATATTCTTGACCCATGCGCCGCAAATCGCGCAGGCTCTTCGCTTCCAGTTCCCAGTCGTTCATCCGGTCTTCCAGACGTCCGAACATTTTGGGTACATCACCGCCGCCGCCGTAGGCACCGGCTCTTTGGTTCATCCGCTGCTGAAGTCTCAGCGATTCCATCCGTGCTGCATAATATTGACGTTTGCTGTACACCGTCTGATACTCCATTTTCAGCTCATTCAGCTGTGATTCGAGTTCAAACAGGGATTGCTGACTGGACTCCAGCAGTCCACTGTACTGCTCCAGCTTCTCTTCATGAATAATCTTTTCTTGCAGAGCAAGCTTTGCCAGATGATCTTCACCCGCTTTTAGTGCCAACAGCGCTTGTTCTTCCCGCTTGTTCTTCATGGATGTGGCCTGGTTCACCTGGTTCTGCAACTGCTTGGTGTGTGCTGCGTATTGCTGATACAGCCGTTCGGCTTCACCGATCTCCTCACGGGTTGAGTGTAGAAATTGATCAATCAGCTTCACAGGATCTTGGCTTTGCTCAAGTCGTTCATTCAAATTAGCTACGGTAATATCCCTCATGCGGCGAAAAACACTCATGATTTCCTGCTCCCTCCCTGCTTCGTATTTAAGTAATCGTTCAAGTTAGTAAGTACTTCTTCTTTTATTGTTCAATACCGAGACGCCCCATACAATCAGCGCGACTCCGAGCAGTGGCCCAATCAGCCAGGACAGCTTCGCGATCAGGGTCATGACACCGATGAACATTAACCCCCAGCCGATAAACTTGCGTCCGTTCTTGATCCCAAGGTATCCGAGAACAACCAGCAATACCGGGAAGATCAGTCTGAACATTCCGTGAATCAGAGGAAGCGCCATACCCAGTAACATGATTCCGCCAAGTACGATTAGCACTACCGCCAAGCCATTTCCTTTGTTTGTTTGCATTTTTTCTCACCGCCTTTCGTTGTCCTCTTTCTTATATCCTTATTCTAGAGCAAACCTCGAACTTCCAAAACAGACCGGGGACGGTTTTTCGTACTGGACCTTAGTCGGGGACGGCTTGGGACTGCAGGCTACTTGAAAAGGGATATTCTCGTTTCCGGGGACATCCCTTGGTGTAAGCTATTCTATATTCCTTAAGGCCGGGCCGTGTATCTTAACGTCAACGGCTGCTCCTCGTCAATTGCAATCTCTTCCGTGTTACAATGTATTTTTTGGGACCTATACTAACTATTTGACCTAAAAAACAAAGGAGAATTGCCATGAATATAATGATCGTTGAGGACGACCGCAGCTTAAACAAAGGGATCGCGCTCACTCTTGCCCAAAACGATGTGGTAATACATCAAGCGTACGATATTTCTTCGGCTGAGCATATTATTGCAGTTCACCCTGTTGATCTTATTATTCTGGATATCAATCTGCCGGACGGCAGTGGGCTTGATTACTGTGAACAACTCCGCAGGACGTCACGGGTACCCGTTATTTTCCTCACCGCCAACGATATGGAGTCCGATATTGTTACCGGGTTTGGACTGGGAGGCGATGATTATATCACCAAACCATTCAGTTTGATGGTTCTGCGCGCCAGGGTAATGGCGGTGCTCAGGAGGACGGACTCGCAATCGGCTGGCACAATAACGCTGGGCCCGTTGGAATTGGATTTTGAGAAAATGGAGTACAGCAAACACAAACAGCCGCTCCAGTTGAGCAAAACCGAACAAAAACTGCTGCGGCTGCTGGTAACCAATACGGGCAACATTCTGACCAGAGAACAGCTGATCGACAAGATCTGGAGCAAGGACGCCGAATTCGTGGATGAAAATGCGTTGACTGTAGCCATCAAACGGCTGCGGGCCAAACTTGAGGATGACCCGGCAGCGCCAAAATATATTAAGACCGTCTATGGGCTGGGTTATATGTGGACTGAGGGGCAGAAACTATGAATGCAAATAGAACCACCCCTCCTTTCAAGCAGATTCATGTAATCTTCTTATTGGTACTCATAATTCTCGTGGCCTGTTTTACCTGGAGAATTATGTTTCTGTACGGGTTCGACCCCGTTCTGCTTCAACTCTCTTCTCTATTCTTCATCTGCCTGTCAGCAACAGGAGCCACCTGGGTATGGTTATGGAACCGCCAGACCGCAACCTATATACAGGCTTTGGATGCAGCGATTGAGCGGGCCATTCATGACCAGCCGCCACTCACTATCTATGAAGAAACAGCCCTGTCTTCGATGGAACATAAACTGAAGCGATACATAGGAATTGCCAAGGCGAATGAACGGAATATTCAAACCGAGAAAAACAAAATAAAAGAGCTGATCTCGGATATCTCCCATCAGACCAAAACTCCCCTCTCTAATATCATGGTATTCAGTCAGTTGCTGGAGGAGACACACGGACTGAGTGAGGATGCGAGGCACTACGTGCAGCATATTCAAGCGCAGTCGGACAAGCTGGATTGGCTGATCCAGTCTCTAATCAAATTATCACGGCTGGAGACGGGAATGATCTCCCTGCAGATTGAAGCGAAACCGCTCATACAGACCCTTACCAAGGCATTATCCCAAGTATATATACTGGCGGAGAACAAACAAATTACCATCAGTATTGACTGCGGGACGGATATCACAGCCTGCCACGATGCCAAATGGACAAGCGAAGCGCTGTTCAACCTGCTGGAGAATGCTGTGAAATATACGCCGCAGGGCGGACAAATTTCGATTTATGCTGAATGCAATGAGATGTTTACCTGCATTGAACTTACCGATACGGGACCTGGCATCCCCGGCGAAGAATTCCCCCACATCTTTAAGCGGTTTTACCGGGGGAAGCAGGTGCGGGAAGTCGAGGGGGTCGGCATCGGCTTATTTCTGGCCAGAGAGATTATTTCGGCGCAAGGTGGTCATATCAAAGTCAGTTCCGAAGTGGGAACAGGCACAACGTTCAAAGTGTTCCTCCCCCAGAGATGAAATAGAATGTGTCATTAGCGTCAGATTTCAGACACTCTCCTGTCAGATTGTTTTGTTACCTTTAAGACAGTGGACAGATTAATCTCAATGGAGGAGAACCGACATGCCAATATTACAGATAGACAATTTAAAAAAATACTACGGAAAAGGTTCAACCATCGTTAAAGCCCTGGACGGCGTATCGCTGACTGTGGAAAAAGGGGAATTCGTCGCCATCGTCGGCACCAGCGGCAGCGGCAAAAGCACCCTTCTGCATATGCTTGGCGGACTGGACCGGGCCACAGAGGGCAAGGTTTACGTGGACGGGAACGATATTTTTGCGATGAGTGATGAGAAGCTGACCATTTTCCGGCGCAGATCGGTGGGGTTTGTGTTTCAGAACTACAATCTGGTCCCCATCCTGAATGTGCGGGAGAACATTGTGCTGCCTATTGAACTGGATGGAGGCAAAATCGACGAATCGTATCTTAATCTGGTCATCCGCACTTTGGGCTTGCAGGAGAAGGTGAATAATCTGCCTTCGAATCTGTCTGGTGGCCAGCAGCAGCGGGTGGCAATTGCCAGAGCTTTGGCAACCAAACCGTCAATCATACTGGCAGACGAACCTACCGGCAACCTGGACAGCAAAACCAGCCAGGAGGTGCTTTTACTGCTCAAGCAGATGAGCGAAAGATTCAACCAAACCATTGTGATGATTACACACAACGAACAAATTGCCCAGACTGCTGACCGCATTATCCGTATTGAAGATGGTATCATTGTCTCCGGTCAACCCCGCAGCTCCGGGGTGAGCCAGCCATGATCAGCACGAATAACCGTAAGACCATCGCTCATCTGGCTAAAAAAAGCCTGCAAGCCAACCGGACACGCAACTTCACTATCGTCTGTGCCATCGTGCTGACTACACTTTTGATCACCGCCGTATTTACCATGGCCCTGAGTATCAACAAATCCATGGAACGCGCGCAGATGCGGACCGTTGGCACGGATCTTCATGGAAGCTTTAAATATCTAAACCCTGCGGAACTTGAGAAGCTGCGGAGTCACCCCTCCATCAAAGAATATGCCACGGCCCTCCATACGGGTGATGTGAAAAATGAGGTATTCAAAAATACAGGGGTAGAGGTACTTTGCATCGATGAAAATTTTGCCGAACACGGATTTATCCGGTTTATTGAAGGCGGATTGCCTTCTGCCGAGGATGAAATTGTCCTGAATACCTGGGAGCTGGACATGCTTGGAGCCAAACATGAGCTCGGCCAATATGTACAACTGGACATTGATATAGGAAAAGAGGTAATCAGACAGGACTTTAAGGTCTCGGGGTACTATGAAACGGACAAAAACCTGGCCATGTCGGGACTGGCCTTTGTTTCAGAAGCTTTTACCCGGAAGCATCTTTCCGGAATTGACCCCGATCTGTCCGAGGCGAAGGGCTCTTATATCAATACATCGCAGCTTAGTGTGAGTTTCAACAACTCTTTTGACATTGAAAAAAAGCTCAAACAAGTGCTGGCCGATACAGAGCTGAAGGTGCCTTACGGTGTGAATTACGCCTACACTAACGTCTCTCTGTCCGAGAACCTCATAAATATAGTACCTTATGCAGTAGTAGTCCTCATCACCATGCTAAGCGGCTATTTGCTGATCTACAATATCTTTTATATTTCGGTCGTGCGGGATGTGAAATTTTATGGGCTGCTGAAGACGATCGGAACTACACCAAGGCAGTTAAAAAGGATTATCTCGATTCAGGCCAACTGGCTATATGCCATCTCCCTGCCCTTCGGGTTAGGCTTAGGGTATATGCTGGGCCGTCTGGTTATTCCTATGGCTTATTCCATATCAGGCAGTTCTGCGGACACTGCCTATTCTGCCAGTCCATGGATTTTCGTAGGGGCAGCAGCTTTCTCGTATATCACCGTCTGGATGGCGGCAAGCAAGCCGGGCCGGATGGCCGCGCGGATCTCGCCGGTAGAAGCCGTAAAATTCGCCGGAATCCGCAACATCGGCAAAAAGAAAGTCAAGAAATCAAGACATGGCGCCAAGCTGCATAATATGGCGTTATCCAATCTGTTCAGAAGCAAAAAAAAGCTGGTGCTGATGCTCTCTTCCCTTTCACTCAGTATCGTCTTGTTCAGTACGATCTTTACAGTCATCACTTCGTTTGACGTCAATAAATATCTGGGTACTTTTATATCCGGTGATTATGTTATTCGGAATGAAGTATTGGTCGATTATCGAACACACCGTGACGGTGACCCTTATAAAATTTCGGAGGAATTGTGCAGCACTCTCGGCAAGATTGACGGTGTAGAAACTGTGGACAAGGTCTACTACAGATATGAGCCCACTCCGTTGGATCAGGCTGCCCGGACTGTGCTGGAACCCTTCGTCGCGGGACCCAATCCTGACCCTGTTGTTTCGTCTACTTTGGCTAACGGCATCATCCCTGCCGATCTGTATGGATTGGACTCCGGTTGGTATGAGCTGGTGGACAAGGATGTGATCGAAGGCTCATTTAACAGGCAGAGGCTCGACACTGGACAATATGTGTTAATTGCAGAGGCCAGTCTGCCGGAAAATTCACCGGTAAACACCTATTATCATCCCGGAGATCAAATCACGTTTCCGGGTATAGGAAAAAGCTTTGAGGTAATGGCACTTTTAAGGCAAAATGCGGTATATGCTGCAACAACAAAGCGCTTTTCCGCAAATGGCTATAACGCCTTCCTCCCTGCTGCTGAGCTGCAGAAGGAACTGCCCAAGGGCAGCGATCCGGCCATGATCGTTTCCGCCACACTGCACGTTGATCCGGCTAAGCTCGACATGGTGGAACAAGCAGCCAAAGCACTAACTGGCTCAGCCGATGAACTGTCTTTGAAATCCAGAGAAGATTACAAAGAGGAGCTTGGAGGATTCATCCGCATTTTTCAAACGATAGGTTATGGTCTCAGCATAGTCATTGCCCTCATCGGTGTACTCAATTATGTGAACACGGTGCTCACCGGGGTTATCTCACGCAGAAATGAGTTCGCTGTGCTGGAGAGCATCGGCATGACCAAAAAACAGCTAAAACGTATGCTGATCTATGAAGGACTATACAACGTGCTTTTTACCACACTTATCACCTCAACCTTGGGGGTGCTGCTGACATACAGCATATCCAAAAGCATCACGGACGCTATAGCATTTACGGTATTCCGCATGAGCTGGCTGCCGTTCATCCTCACCGTTCCTGTGTTGTTAATCATCGCTTATACAGTGACGCTGAGAGCCTATAAAACGTTATCCCAAGCAACTATTGTAGAACGGCTGCGGGAAGCCGAGTAGTTGACCGTAACCTCACAAAAAAAGGGCCAGCCTACGCGAAACGCGCCCAGCTTGCCCTTTTTTTATTTTTTTATATCAGGTTATTTAAAAGCAGGTAACGCAATCTCCGCGTAGTTATCCTCCAGGAATTTCTTCACTTCAGGACCGCTGATCCGTTCAGCCAGCTTCTGGATGGCCGCAGAATCCTTGTTGTCTTCACGCGCCACCACGGTGATCGTGAACTCGGAATCCTCACGCTCCGTAATCAAGGCATCTTTCTTCGGAGTCAGTCCAAGCGGACTGGCATAAGCGGGAGTCATGGCTACAAGATCTCCATCATCGAGCATTCGCGCCAGCATCAGCAGATCCACTTCTTCGAACTTGTAGTTTTTGGGATTGCTGGCGATATCCGCTTGCGTGGCCTGAATGCCAACCCCTTCCTTCAGCTCGATCAATCCGGCATCAGCGAACATTTGCAGGGAACGTCCGATGTTGGAAGGGTCATTGGCCATCACCAGTGTTGCACCTTCCGGAAGCTCGGCAATATCCTTGTAGCGTTTGGAATAACCGCCATAAATAGCATCATAAACCGGTTGAACCGGCACCAGCTTCGACCCTTTGCTGGCATTGAATTGCTCCATATAAGGCACATGCTGGAAGAAATTCGCATCTACTTCTTTATTGGCCAGCGCTTCATTGGGCTGCACGTTATCGGCCAGCACCACCACTTCCAGCTCAATCCCGTCTTCTTTAAGCAGAGGTTTCACAATATCCAGAATATCCGTCATCGGCGGAATCAGGGTGGCCACTTTGAGTACAACAAGTTCTCCGCTGTTTGCTGCTGTATCGTTTGCTGTATTGTCAGCCTTTTTATTGTCCGTTCCGCAGCCTGCGACCATTAATACCATAATTAAGGTAAGTATGAGCATCATTGATTTTTTCATTAGACTATCGAGCCCCCATTGTTGTATATTCCGGTATTTCTAAGTGTTCTAACGTTTATCCAGCAGTCTTGCCAGTGTCCCGCCGGTGAACTGTACCAGCTGCACAAGCACAATCATTACGAGAATTGCGTATACCATTACCTCAGTCTCAAAACGCTGATACCCGTAGCGGATCGCGAAATCGCCCACCCCGCCGCCGCCAACAACCCCCATTACTGTCGAAAAGGAAATAAAGCTCACCGTGGAAGTCGTCAGTCCCAGCACCAGACCTGAACGGGCTTCCACATATAGAAACTTAACAACGAGCGCAAGCTTTGAAGCTCCCATCGACAGCGCGGCCTCAATGGTTCCTTTGGGTACCTCCAGCAAGGATTGCTCCACCAGGCGGGCATAATAGGCAATCGCCACAATGGACAGGGGAACTGTCGCCGCTATAGTCCCGATCGCCGTCCCCACAAGAAGGCGGGTGACCGGAATCAGGGCAACCACCAGCAGCAGGAAAGGAAACGACCGGATAATATTGACGATACTGTTCAGCACAAACGACAAGGTTCGATTCTCATAAAGCTGCCCTTTGCGGCAAAAATAAAGCAGTGTCCCGAGCGGCAATCCCAGCAGCAGCGCAGCCCCAACCGAAATCCCCACCATAATAAAGGTTTCTCCGATAGACTCCCACATTTGCGTCTGATATTTCAGCATTTCCTCAAACATAGCTATTCCCTGCTTTACCGAGAATTTGCTCCCGGTAGGATAAGCTGGCGATCTGAGGAGGACTGAACTCGCCTTCTGCCCGGGAGAAGGAATCAATGAGCCGTCCACTTTCCATCACAGACACGTGGGAGCATATACTCTTCACAACTTCCATCTCATGTGTGACCACCACAACGGTTACGCCCAGACTCTCTTTAATATGCTTCAGGACGCCCAAAATATCGGCCGTTGTCGAGGGGTCCAGCGAAGAGGTGGGTTCATCGCACAGCAGCAGCTTCGGCTCGTTCGCCAGCGCCCGGGCAATCGCGACCCGCTGCCGCTGTCCACCGCTCAGCTGGGCCGGATATTGCTCCGCCTTATCCGCAAGTCCCACAAAATCAAGACATTCCCGCATCCGCTTGAACCGCTCCCGTTTGGATACACCGGCAAGCTCCAAAGGGATGGAGACATTCCGGTGGACCGTAAGGTTACCCACCAGATTAAATTGCTGAAAAATCATCCCGATCTTCTGCCGCTCCCGGCGCAGCAGCTTGTCCGGCATACCGGTCAGCTCCCGGCCGCCCACTGTAACAGTCCCTTGATCAGGCTGCTCCAGCAGATTCATCAGCCGCAGCAGCGTCGATTTACCGGCCCCGCTGGCACCGATAATTCCGTGAATAGCTCCTGGTTCAACCTTAAGTGACACATTATCGACAGCCAGGTACCCACCATCCCTCAGCTTGTAGCTTTTGCTAACCTTGTTCAGCGCCAGGATACCGTCCTCCCCCTCTCGAATCTGCCTTTATAAAAGCCGCTTGCCGCCGGAATCTTGTACTACAAATATTACAAACCTGTTTCATTAAAAAATCTCTTTAAATAATAAGATATTTTAATGGCTGTGTCACTCTTTTTCAAAAATTAATAGATCAGACTGGAACCTTCTGCTAAACTATACAAGACAAATAAAACGTTACACCACGATATCGGAGGAAATAAAATGAAGAAAATAACACGTACGCTCCTTGCTGCAACTGCAGCAATAACCCTAACAGGAGGTTTATGGAGTGTACCTGCGGGGGCAGCGGCTCCCAACTGGAAAGCTTCCTATAAGGAATATATTAAGCAAATGATGAAATCCGATAATGGGCATCTCAACTCGCAAGATGCTGAAGTGGTCCTGATCGATCTGAACCGGGATGGCATTCCGGAGCTTATTGCCGGGGAGAGTTATCGAACGGTCAACACCGTTGTAGCAGCCGTAACCTTCCGTAACGGTAAAGTAGTAAAGCTCCAGCAATCTGGAGATGGGCAAGGCGAAGAAAGTCCGATCAACTTCAATCTTGGCATGAGCGCTTTTTCCGTAAAATCGAATAACCTTAAATTATACAAAATCAGCAAAACCGGGGAATACATATATATCGGTGAGGACGGCGGCAGCAGCGCAATCAGCTGGTCGGGAGGTGACTATGCGATTCGTATGAATGGAACGAGTCTGCTTTCCACAGAAATCAGCACCTTCAGCGGCAGTGATGATGAAGGCAACGAATATGAGAATTACAGCTTCAATAAAAAGGCCGTCTCGAAAAAGGATTATGACCGGCTGCAAAAAACTTATTATGCCAAAATGAAGGAAGTCAAAAGTGGAGCCGTGTCGGTGAGGCCGCAAGATTTATACGATTTTGAACAGGAGAAAGCCAATGTTGCCGGAATAGAGCGCTTCTTAAACAGCTTTAAGCCAATATCAACTGCCGGGCAGAAAAAATAGGAAGTAACGTTTAAATCTATACAAGTAGAACAAAAGAAATGCCTAATCAGCATAAGCGTAACTGCGCTGAATGTTTGGACTTCCGGCCGCTGTTTCCGGTACAATCTTTAGTTCATGATATATATATCAAATCCATAATCAGCGGTTGACTTGGTCCCGGCAACCACTCGAAACCGGGACCGACTGTGCAAGGAAGCTGGACTCAGGGGATCTTATTTGAGGCAACGAAGGGGGTTGTCCTTTTATACGGACACAGGTGCTCTTATTGTATGATCTCTAGCCCAAAACGAGGATCAATGGATCATTTAGCGGCTCCTCAGTCCGTTCGACCAGAAAAATGAGCTGATTTCGCGAAATAACGTTTCTCCGGTCAGTTAAGTCTGTCAACCGCTTATTTTGACGTAGAGCCTGATATATAGCCTAAAAAGCGTATAAAACCGCTTGTAAATTCAAGCAGTCTTATACGCCTCATAGTATATCCTGTTATTGTTATCCTTCTCCACGCAGCTTTAAGAACACCTGGTAGCTCCGCTCCGCGCAGGCCGAGATCGGCACCGGATCAAAGCCGATCAGGTCGGCGTAGAGCGTATCATTTAACGGCGCCGTCCACTGCTCAGGTAGAAGTGCCGCTCCAAGCTTTGCACCCATAATGGAGCCGACGGTTGCTCCATTGCAATCCGTATCCATACCTGCGTAGACGGAAGTGACCACTGCTTTTTCGAAATCATCTCCGCCATAGATCAGGGAAGCCGCCACTATGGCTGCATTATTGTTGGTGTGCACGGGGTCCAAATGGCTGAACGTATCCCAAAGCTTGCTCACCAGCTCCCGTTCGCTTCTCGCCTCCCGGGCAATTTCCATCCCGCGCTGCACATCGGCAGCCAGCCGGCTCGTCTGCGGAATCTCGCTGAGCCCGATCTGGATGATCCGCTCATTGTCGCTCTCGGCGAAAGCCGCTGCGATCATCGCCGCGTTGAACATCTCCCCATAGATCCCATTTTTCACATGGGAGAATGAAGCATCCCGCCAGCCCAGCTCCGCCGCCAGCTCCGGATGTCCGGCCACACCGTAGGCCAGCCCATCCGCACGGATGGCCGCGCCGATCCATTCACGGTACGGATTCAGGTGCATCCGCACCCGCTCCTGCCGCTGTCCCCAATCCGCCGGCTTCTCCCCATGCAGATGGGAAGTTTCCTGCGCGAAGTTCAGGTACGCCTGCGTCTCTGCCGTGCAGACCTGACTGTAGGTTAAGCGGCTGTGCCACAGCTTCCCGATATCCCAGGAATCCCAGTCCAGCCCCTTCTGCTCCAGCAGCAGCAGACCCAGCAGCGTGTAGCGAAGATCGTCATCGCTCTCCATGAAGTTAATCTTCTCACGCGTACTCGTGAAGGACCAATCACTTAGGCCCAATCCATACTCTGTCTCTGCCCGCGAATGTTCCGGGGTATAACCTTTAATCGGCCAAGCATCGGCACCCCGGAACCACAGCTCAATGTTCTCCCAGCCGGGACGGCCGTCTTTGCCATAGAGATAGTCCCAATATTCCAGCGGCTTGCCTAACGCGCAGCCTACGCTGCGTCCCAGCCAGGCCCCGTAGAACTTGTCCCGCCACTGTGTTTCGCTCCATGACGGCTGCAGCTTGCGCGGCCCCTCCGGGCGCAGACTGCGGATGTCCGCAAGCCCGGACGGCTCCTGATAAGGGAAATCGTCTGCTACCGTAAGCTCCATCAGCTCTTGGTAGACCAACATCAGCTGTACCTCGTCATCACCCGCAGCCGCCAGCTTATCCGCGAACCCGTCCGTGCGGCAGCCTTCTTCACCTCGCTGGATCATCTCCAGCCGTACGGTTTCCTGAAGTCTTTCCCAGCCTGCCATCGATTAGTCCCCTTGAACCGGGAGCTGTTCCCGGTCGAGCCGTTCCAGTGCATCGAACAGCAGCTTCATGAACGCTTCACGGTCGACACCCAGCAGCACTTCCGTATTCGCAGGATGATCCGGTTTCTTTCTCCGGTCAGCCACGGTCATTCCCCGCGTCAGCTTGCCTTCAGTCTCCACGGTAACGTATAACTGTTCCGATTCAAACAGTTCGGGGTGCAGCAGCCACATAATCGCGCAGGGATCATGCAGCGCACTGCCGACATAGCCCATTTTTTTACCATAGATGGAATAGAAATCAAGCAGCTCGCCAACCATGACCGAGACGGGGCCACGCTGCTTCAGCTCCAGAATCTCCTCTTCAAAAATAGCCGCCTTGTCTGTCACATCCAAACCGCTCATGACAATGGGAATACCGGATTCAAATACAATGCGGGCCGCTTCCGGGTCCACATAGATATTGAACTCAGCGGTTGTGGTCACATTGCCGTACGCCAATCCGCCGCCCATCAGTGAAATCTTCTCAATTTTGTCCTTTACCTCCGGATAGGCCGTAAGCAGCAAGGCGATATTGGTTAGCGGTGCCGTCGGCACAAGCGTAATCTTCTCTTCAGAAGCCCGGATCAATTCAAGCATGAACTCGACGGCGCCCTGCTCCACAGGCTTAAATTTGCTTGGCGGCAGTAGCGGCCCGTCCATACCGGATTCCCCGTGTGCTACTTCACCCGTAACCAGCTTGCCAAGCAGCGGCGCGGCCGCTCCTTTGGCTACCGGAATATCCGCATTCACGAAACTGAGCACCTTCAGTGCGTTGTCCGTAATTTTATCGAGAATCTGGTTGCCTCCAACCGTTGTAATTCCCCGGATCTCCAGCTGCTCAGGATGTGCAAGCGCCAGAAGGATGGCAATCGCGTCATCATGCCCCGGATCACAATCAATAATGATAGGTGTAGCCATAGTTGTCTCGCTCCTCCATGTGTATATCTATCCATTGCGGTCCCCTGTACTCTGTAAAGTCTATTTTGTCAGCGGAGCTTTAAGTTTTCTGTTCTTTTTCCTGGTCTCGGATACGGCGTAAATAATCAGTCCGATGACCGTTGCTACATATGGCAGCGTGGCAATCAGCTCCGCAGGAATCTTCAGAACCTGCAGCGCGTTGGAGAGCGCATCCGCCGCACCGAACAGCAGCGAAGTCAACGCCGTACCTACGGTCGTGCTTCGGCCCATCGATTCAGCCGCAATGGCAATCCAGCCCCGTCCGGCGATCATATCGCGGGTGAACAACGACAGGTAACCCATCGACATATAGGCCCCGCCAAGACTGGCAAAAAATCCGCTCAGCAGCAGCGCGGTATATTGGATTTTGACCACACTTACCCCTACGGACTGGGCCGCATGCGGATTCTCCCCCACCGAACGAATGCGCAATCCGAGCGGCGTACGGTTCAGCAGATAGTACACCACAAACACGGCCAGGATCGAGAGATAGGTTAGAATATGATGTCCCGACAGAATCGGGCCCAGCACGGGGATGTCTTTCAGAAGCGGAATGTCCACACTGGGCAGCACTTTGCTGGCCAAAGATGTGGAGGACCCCTTGTCTCCGCTAAGCAGATAGAGAATAAAAACCGTACCTCCGGAAGCGAACATATTAATCGCCACACCGCCGAGAATAATATGCGTCTTGAACTTCAAGGTGAAAAAAGCCAAGATTCCGGCGATTAATGTCCCGGACAACACTGCCCCCAGCAACCCTACCCATGCGCTTTGTGTAGAAGCACTCACGATTACCCCGGCCAAAGCCGAAACAAGCATGATGCCTTCCATCCCGATATTAATGATGCCTGCCCGATTGGAGATCAGTGCACCCAGCGCCGCGAACAGAATGGGTGTCGTCACCCGGAGCAGTGAAAACGCAAAGTCCGTTGTGAAAATGACATTCAACAAACTGTTCATGCGTTTTTCGCCTCCTTCAGCAGCATCCGGTTCTTCCAGAACTTCAGGAACTGCTCAGCCGAGATCAGCAGAATAATAACCGCCTGGATAATCGAGATCATCTCGGAAGGCACATCGGACAGCCGGGCCATCAGGTCGGCACCTATGCGGATATACGCCAGGAACAAAGCGGATGCGATAACGGACAGCGGGTTATTTTTGGCCAGCATAGCTACTAAGGCCCCATCCAGCCCGTACCCCGGCAGCGAGGTCCATTGGAAACGGTTATACATCCCCAGCACCTCAACCGAACCGCCCATCCCGGCAATAAACCCGGCAATCAGGTGAACCAGAATTATTACTTTGGCTGTCTTCATACCCGAGTAGCGGGCAAACTCCCGGTTTACCCCGGTCATGCGCAGCTCATAACCCCATTTGGTTTTGTAGAGGAACAAGTGGGCTGCCACGATCAGCACCAGAACGATAATCAATCCCGTATGAATACGTGTGCCTTGAAAAATCTTGCTAAGCTGTGCCGTCTTCTCGAACTTATAAGAGACATTGGCAAACGCCTTGGCGTCGCGTAAATGATAGTTAAGCAGATAGAGTCCGATCCCGAACAATATATTATTGAACATTAAGGATGTGACAAGCTCATTGGCATTCCATTTGGCCTTCAGTATACCGGGTATGGCTGACAAAAGTGCGCCCACAATAGAGCCTGCCAGAATGGCTACTACAGGATGCAGAGATCCGCTCAGGGTTAGATGAATGGCCAATACCGAAGTGACTACTCCGGAGAAATAAAAGATCCCTTCTGCACCCAGGTTGAACATGTTCGCCCGGAACAGCAGCGATACGGCCAGGCCTGTGAACATCAGCGGGATGGCCATTTCAATCACATTCCCGATATGTGCTTTGGAGTTAAGCGGCTCCAGCAGAAAGATGCCAATCGTCTTCACCGGATGATCGCTCACCAGTGAGATGATCAGGAAAGCAATGGCCAAAGCGATGAGAATGACCGCCGTCGTCCGGATAATTTCGAAATATTTTACTTTAAACATGGTTTATGGCCCTCCCGGTTTGCCTTTCGTCCTGCCGGTTGATGCCCAGCATGTAAAGACCCAGCTCCTCTTCGCTGACTTTGGAAGGCTCCTCAAAGTAGGCAACGATTTGCCCCTCATACATGACAAGCAAAGTGTCACTGATCTCCAGAATTTCGTTCAAATCCGCCGAGACAAGCAAAACAGCACAATTCTCCGAACGCAGCTCCAGCAGCTTCTGGTGAATGAACTGGGCTGCGCCGATATCCACGCCCCGGGTGGGCTGCTCGGCAATCAGCAGCTGTGGTCCTGTAGAGCATTCACGGGCCACCACCACCTTCTGCATATTGCCTCCGGAGAGCATCCCAATCGGCTGCGCCGGACCGGAACAACGTACCCTGAATTCCTCTACCAGCGAAGCGGCCAGGCTGGCAATCCGTGAGCCGTTCAGAAACACACCTTTGTTCATATCTTTGGAGCGGTAGCGTGTAGAGATCAGATTATCGGAAATGCTGGCCTCTCCCGCAGACCCTTGACGCATCCGGTCTTCGGGAATATAGGAAACCCCCAGCTTGCGGATCCCCAGAATATCCGCTTCCCGGATATCCGTACCGTTCACCTGTACCGTCCCGCTGCTGGAGACGCCGTGCAGGCCGCCGGTCAGAGCTTCAATCAGTTGAGTCTGCCCGTTGCCCTCGACTCCGGCGATCCCTACAATCTGGCCTTGCCGTACCGAAAAGCTGATCTTCGACAGCAGCGCTTTGCCTTGCGGATCATTCACTTCAAGCTGATCCACCGTGAGCACCGGTTTGCCGTAAGCCATCTGGTCCTTGTCATATTTAAGAACAACATCCCGGCCTACCATCAGACGCGAGATTTCCTGCTCACTTACATCTCTCGTCTCGAAGACACCCTCGCTGCCTCCGCCGCGCATAATGGTAATCCGGTCGCAAATGGCTTTGACTTCTTTTAATTTGTGCGAGATAAAGACGATGGTATGTCCTTGCTCCCTAAGCTGCTTCAGCTCGCGGAACAACTCTTCCGTTTCCTGTGGAGTCAGCACAGCCGTAGGCTCGTCCAGGATCAGGATTTTCGCCCCGCGCAGCAACGCTTTGAGGATCTCCACCTTCTGCTTCATGCCGACTGTAAGGTCCTCGACTTTAGCCTTGGGATTAACGGCCAGATTGTATTTCCGCGCCGTTTCTTCAGTCATGCGCACAGCTTCGGCATAATTAATGCCTACCCCTTTGCGGGGTTCCATGCCCAGCACCATATTCTCTGCAACTGTAAAAGAAGGAACCAGCATGAAATGCTGATGGACCATGCCGATCCCCCGGTCAATGGCGTCCTGGGGCGATTGCAGCTTCACTTTTTCACCTTTGATCACTATCTCTCCGTCACTGGGCTCTTCCATGCCGAACATGATCTTCATCAGCGTCGATTTTCCGGCACCGTTCTCTCCGGCAATCGCATGAATCTCGCCTTCACGCAAAGAAAAATGAACGTCTTTATTTGCAACGACGCCATTGGGGTACACTTTGGTAATCCCCCGCATTTCCAGCAGAGCGGTTTGCATCAGTCTTCAGCGCCTTTCACTTGGAGGTCTGCAACAACAGACAGTTGGAATCCGTTCCCTGAAGATGGACCCCAACTGTAGTTGTATTTGTTCAATTAAGGCTTAACAGCATTACGGATCGCTTCTACTTCCGAGGTCTCCATGCCCATTGCATTATCAACAGTAACTTCTTTATTAATCAGCTTTTGCTTCACTTCTTCTACCTTGGCTTGCAGATCGGCAGGGAACACATCTTTGTAGATATCATTTTCCGCAATACCCACACCTTCTTCTACAAAACCAAGCACATCACGTTTGCCCATTTCAAGTGTGCCGTCCTGGATTTTGGTGACCGCCCCCAGAATTGCACTGTCGATCTTCTTGATGGCCGAAGTGACGATCAGGTTTGCTTTTTCAGGATCGGTATCCTTAAGCAGTGCAGCCTGGTCGGAATCGACGCCGATGGCATATTGAGTTTTTTCCTTCGCGGCATCAAAGATCCCAAGTCCGGTTCCGCCGGCAACGTTAAAAATAACATCCACGCCAGAGTTGTATTGAATCAGCGATAATTCTTTGCCTTTGGCCGGGTTCACGAAGTCGCCTGCATAAGAAACAGCCACCTTTACATCCGGATCAACATATTGGGCACCCTGAATGTATCCTACAAGAAAGGCGTTGATCCCAGGGATGTCCATACCGCCTACAAAGCCGATTACATTCTCAGGATTCGCATTAGGCATGTCCGATTTTGTTGCCAACGCCGCTACGGCACCCGCAAGAAAAGAGACTTCATTCGTCGAGTAGGACATGTTGTACATATTGGCCGGGGCTTCTTCAATATCGGTATCGTAGTTGATGAACTTTTTGTCCGGATTGGCTTCAGCCGTTGCATTGAACATCTCGGTAATTTCCGATCCGCCGGAGATAATAACATCCCATTCTTCAGCGGCAATATCGTTAAAAGTAGGCTCCCACTTCGTTTTGTCGGTGCCCATCTCTACAACTTTTGTCTCTGCTCCCAGTTCCGCTTTCACCTTCTGGAGACCGTTGTTGGCTGCATCGAAAAAGGATTTGTCGCCAAGGGTCCCGGGAATCAGCAATACGACCTTCAGCTTGCCTTCGGCACTTCCCTCTTCTGCAGTGTTTGTTCCGCTGTTCGTGCCGGTGCTGTTATTGGATGAATTGCTCCCACATGCGGTTACCAGTACCATTACTGCCACTAACAACAAAACCAGAACATTCTTTTTCATTTCCCTGTCACACCCCTGTTTGTAGTTGGTCAATCCTGAGACAATTGCATGATTTACGCCAGGTATCCGAACGGCCTCCAAAGAAAACAAAATGATAAGGCCTATGAAATTTACAGCTTTTCTTTCAAAAACGTACATTTTCATGTTACATTTGCTTGAAAACCGGTCAATTTCCGAACGAGATGGCCAGTCAGGTTGTTAATCTTCCGGTTAATTGATAAGATCATAACAAATATCACTGCAAAAAATTATATACTTTCGGTCATATTTTTGTACGATTTGGCTAAAAGATAAAATGATGGAGGGTCATCATGGATCGTGTTCTATATATTGTAAGTGCAGCGCATGAGCCTAATACTTATATTCCGCCGCATCAGCATGAATGCTACGAGTTAGTGTACTATATTCATGCCCTGGGCTCATCCAATGTGGGCGCGCGGAACTATCATTTTCGCTCCTCATCCTTTGCTTTGATTCCGCCAAACTTCAAGCATGACGAGAAGCATACACCGGGAGCGGAGCTGCTATTCGTGGGGTTTATTTGCGATCACCCGAACCTGAGTGCACTCTCGGGTGTCTACGAGGACGACAAGGAACAAACGGTGCTGCAGATTCTGCTGCGGATGAAAGCTGAATTCTCCCGCAAGCAAGACGGCTTCACTGAGCTGATGAACCTGCAGATGAGCGAAATCATCGTTCATCTCCTGCGGTTGCTGGGAGCGGGACATTCCCCCTCGCCTTCAGAAGACCGGGTTCAGTATGTTCTGAACTATATGGATGAGCACTACCGGAATAAATTGTCCGTCAAGACCCTGTCCGATATGTCCGGGTACAGCTATGACCGCTTCCGGCATATCTTCAAGGAACGGTTCGGCCTTTCCCCACTCCGTTATCTTCTGCTGAAACGACTGGATTATGCCAAGTCACTGCTGCGGCACACTCAAATGCCGATCTCCGAAATCTCGGCTAACGCCGGCTTTGTGAATGATGCCCAGTTCTGCAACATGTTCAAACGCGAGATTGGTCAGACCCCGCGCACGTTTCGGGTCAGCAACAAAACCAAATAAACCTGTTCGAGTCCACCCTTATTTATAAGGTACTTCCCCCGGTCTGCTGCCTTCTGCGGTACGCTCCCGGTGTCATGCCCAGCTTGGCGGAGAACTGCCGCGTCATATAATTGAAATCGGGAATGCCGATGGCCTCGGCTATTTCGGGGATGGACAGCTGTGTATGGCTCAACAGCTTCTTTGCTTCTTCCAGCCGCAGGTGCAGCACGTACTGCAGCGGGGTGGTTCCGGTATGCTTTTTCATGCAGCGTGTGATGTAATCGAACTGGAAATGCAGTGCCCTCTCCATCCCCGCCGAGTCAAAGGGCTCCCGCCAATGCTGATTCAAATAGTTCACCGCCGCCTGGTTCAGCCGGGCGGATGGCGCCAGCAGCAGATTTCGCGAGCATTCCTCCTGCAGCGCCGTGAACAGCCGGGTGAGCAGCAAGTGCAGCCGGATTGCATTCCCTCCGCACAGGTGATTATGCACCTCGTTCAATTCATCCAGAATAGGCGCAAGCAGCTGCAGCTCCACCTGGGCAAATTTCGGAAGATACAGATGCTGAAGCGGAGTCGGAGCCTGGTCCTCCACGGTTCCCTTCGAAATCAGGGAAGACCAGGGAATGGCTTCCTGCTCCATAAGCTCCGTTTGCTGTCCATGTACGAAATGCACCCAATAAATCTCCGTTTCCTCCTCACAAGGAAGATGCCCGTAATGCGGCAACCCGGCTTCCAGCAGCAGCATCATCCCCGCCCTGACAGCGTAGGCCGTGCCACTTTCCGTCATATACAACGTTCCCCGCTTGACCAGCAGCAGGTCATATACGCCGAAAGTCCGCTGAAAATGCTGGTTCCCCGGTTGCCAGACCGCATGTCCCACCATTACAAATTGCGGCAGCGGCGGGATCGTGAATTCCAGACATAACATCCTTGTCCCTCCCTGTGATAAGTCGATTCTGTGCTATTTGAGGTCTATATTAGCACTATTCCCTCACCTGAAAAAGCGTTACATTTACTGGGAGCTTATTTCATACCATTAGCATAGGGGCTGTTCATTTATGCGTTTTCGTCAGGTTCATCTGGATTTCCATACCTCCGGGGCAATCCCGGAAATCGGGCGCCAGTTCTCAAAAGAGCAGTTTCAGGCCATGCTGCGCTTAGGACATGTCGATTCGATCACCGTCTTCTCCAAATGCCATCATGGCTGGGCCTACCATCCCAGCGAGGCCAATAAGCAGCATCCGGGTCTTGATTTCGACCTGCTGGGGGCGATGATCGGGGCCGCTCATGAGATCGACGTCAAAACCCCGGTCTATCTCTCGGCAGGACTGGACGAACGGCTGGCCCGGCAACATCCGGAATGGCTGATCCGCAGCGCCGAGGACCAGACCCGCTGGGTCAAAGGCTTTATGGAGCCCGGTTATCATGAATTCTGCTTCAACACACCATTCCTCGATATTTTGCTGGCACAGATCACGGAAGTCGTTACCCGTTATGATGCCGACGGTATCTTTCTCGATATTGTCGGTGCACGCAAATGTTATTGCCATCACTGTGTCGACACACTGCTGCAGGCGGGAGAAGACCCGCGCAATGAACAACAGGTGCTTGCACTCGGCGAGCGGACCTATCTGGAATATACCCGCCGGGTGATGGAGACAGTCCATGCCATCAAGCCTGGACTTCCCATCTTCCACAATGCCGGACACCAGACCCGGGGACGCCGCGATCTGGTGACAGTCAACACCCACCTCGAGCTGGAATCCCTGCCCACCGGCGGCTGGGGCTACGATCATTTCCCGCTGTCTGCGCGTTATGTCCAGTCACTCGGGCTGGAGTACCTTGGGATGACCGGCAAATTCCATACCTCCTGGGGCGAGTTCGGCGGCTATAAGCATCCGAATGCCCTGCGTTTTGAGGCGGCTCTAAGTCTGGCCCACGGAGCCAAATGCTCCATCGGCGATCAATTGCATCCGCGCGGTCTAATGGATGAAGCCACCTACAGCCTGATCGGCTTTGCCTATGCGGAGGTGGAAGCCAAGGAAGCCTGGTGCAGCGGGGTGGCCAATGTAGCCGATATCGCTGTTCTGTCGCTGGAAGCGGTGCTGGAGCAGGCGCCCGGCCGGCTGGGCGGACCACAGAACCGCAACAATCCAGCTGATATCGGTGTTGTGCGGATGCTGAATGAGAGCCATTATTTATATGATGTGGTCGATGCATCCGCAAACTTTGCTGCTTATAAAGTGCTGCTGCTGCCCGACGGCATTATGCTCTGGCCGGAGCTGGCAGCCAAGATCGGGAAGTTCATGGAACAAGGCGGCAAAGTACTGGCCACCGGACGGTCCGGGCTGACGCTGAACGGAGACGGCTTCGCGCTGGACTTGGGCGTAACCTGGCTGGGCCGGAACGAATACAAGCCGAACTACTTCCGCCCTGACTTTACACCCGGCGCTCTGCTGCCGGCGTCCTTCGTAATGTATTCCGAAGGGCAGATGGTAAAGCTTACAGCCTCCGGCCGGGTGCTGGGCCAACAAGAGAATCCTTATTTTAACCGCGATGTGTTCACCTTCTGCTCCCACCTGCATACGCCAAGCGACCAACATCCTGCCGGGCCGGGTATGGTTGCTACTGACAGCAGCATCTATATCGCCTGGAATGTGTTCAGCGATTATGCCGACAACGGCCATCTGATTCTCAAGGAGATGGTGAAGCATGCACTTGGCCTGCTTTTGCCGGAAGCCACACTGCAGACAGACCTGCCTGCACAGGGGATAGCCACCCTGCAGCATCAGCAGGCCGGGAACCGCTATGTGAATCATCTGCTCTACGCAAATCCGGTTAAAAAAGGCCGCGTGGAGGTCATCGAGGATATCGTCCCGCTTTATGACATTCAGGTTACCTTGCGTCTGCCTACAGTGCCTACCCGTGTCTACCTCGCTCCGCAGCAGACCGGCCTTGCCTTCAGCGTTGTCGACCATGTGCTTACGTACAGGGTCCCTTCTCTGGAGAACCATCAGATGGTGGTCATCGAGTAACGGCTTCTGTTATCGTAGAAACCGCCCTAAACACAGCAGAGCAGCGATTCTTCCGTTACCCGGAGAATCGCTGCTCTGCTGTGTGTGGTCATTCGCGGCTTGCTTTAACAATCGGCATTCAACAAAGGAAGCGCTAGAATAGTTGGAGAACTTCCCTTTACTAATTATTAATTTGCCCACTATGCGCGTGAGAACACACTAGCATCTGCCGATGAACATGAAATAAATAATTTTCCACGCCATAGTCCTTCCATCCTTAAAGTACACAAAAACCCGATATCCATTACTGGTATGAATATTAAGCAAATAAGTCGGAAGGATAATAAAATGAATTTGAGCGGTACACATTAATTCAAAATAAGGAGAACGGAATGAGTCGAAAAAAACTGTTCAAAATGCAAAAGGTCGATGTGACGCATCTGGAGCAGTACAACCAACTGCTGCGATATGTTTTCCAAGTAACCAATAATGATCTCCATAAGATCGGATGGGAAGAACGAGACATGGTTCACGCCAAGTCTCCTGTTCTGGAGCAGGCAGATGTTCTGGGATGGTTTTACGGGGATAAACTGGTGTCTCAAGTGGCGGTTTACCCCTTTCAGGTCAGGATATTCAATCGTACCTATGACATGGGAGGGCTTACCGGCGTCGGTACCTTCCCGGAATATTCAAGTCAAGGCTTGATGCACAAGTTACTGTATCAGTCATTGGCGAATATGCGGGAGAAAAAGCAGTCGATTTCCTATTTGTATCCCTATTCCATTCCCTACTACCGCAAAAAGGGCTGGGAGATTATCTCCGATAAAATAGTCTTTGAAGTGAACGATTATCAGTTAACTAAAAACAAGCAGGTCTCTGGAGAGGTGGAACGGGTCGATATCAAAAGCGATGATGTAAAAGAAGTCTATGAGCGTTTTTCCCTCCAAACCCACGGCGCAATGCTGCGAGGGGATTTGGCCTGGAATGAATACTGGCGGTGGGATTCAGATGACCTGACAGCCGCTGTTTATTACAATGATGATAGGCAACCAGATGGTTATATCCTTTACTGGATAGAAGACGAAGTCTTCCATATCAAGGACATGATATTCGTCAATGAAGAAGCCCGCAGCGGACTATGGAATTTTATCAGCGCACACTTTTCCATGATTTCAAAGGTCGTAGGCAATATCCACACGGATGAGCCGCTGGCATTTTTATTGGAGGACGCAGATATCAAAGAAACCATATCCCCCTATTACATGGCTCGGATTGTGGATTTGGAACAGTTTATTGCTCAATATCCCTTTAAGCCGAATTCAGGAGAGCGAGAATGGACTTTTACACTGGATGATCCGCTGCTTTCATGGAACCAGGGAACCTTTACCTTGCGAATTCACCCTAATGGAAAAGGCGAGGTTTTCCCCACGACAGAACGCAGCAGCGCAAGGATCAATATCCAGACCATGACAACAATGCTGCTGGGGTACAAGAGGCCGGATTATCTTCATAAGATTGGGCGGATTACATGCAGCCCGACAACGTTGGATATGCTGGAGGATGCGATTGAACAGCAGACACCCTATTTCTCGGATTATTTTTAAGTTGAAAATCTTATCTTGCGATCTTGCTATTCAAAATAATGGAATAGACTGTTGCACATGTTCAATAGTCTCAAATCTCCCCACATTGCCTGTACAAACTAAAACCAGCGCGTCCCGCTTGAACATCGGTAGCGCGCTCAGTTAGTAATTCTGAATAAAGCTCTGGCGTTCTATTAATCCATGGATTGCTCCATGGAGGCATGTACCTCGTTCGCTAACGCAACGACTTTGTCCACAGTAAATCCGTAAGCCGCTACGACTTCACTTCCTTTACCGGACGCACCGAAGCGGTCAATAGCCAGCATTTTTCCGTCAAGTCCGATATATCTTTCCCAACCGAAGCTTGCCCCCATTTCAACGCCAACGCGGGCACGTACTGCTTTTGGCAGGACACTTTCTTTGTAAGCTTCATCCTGTTTATCGAAAGCTGAGGTATTCGGCAGACTTACGACCGAAGTAGAAATTCCATCATTTTCTAAAATATTCTGCGCTTTAATAGCCAGTTCTACCTCTGAACCGCTTGCAATCAGTATTAAATCAGGTATATTCGTTGATGCAGGGGATAATACGTACCCGCCTCGTTTAACGCCTTCCGGTGCTTTTTCTAAACTGCCTTTAAGAATGGGCAAAGCCTGGCGTGTTAGAACAAGTACTGTCGGAGTCGAAGAAGATGTCATCGCCACATGCCAAGCAGCGGTCACTTCATTACCATCAGCAGGACGGATCACATTTAAATTCGGCATAGCCCGTAGGCCAGCCAGTTGTTCGACCGGTTCATGAGTGGGTCCGTCTTCTCCTACGATGATTGAATCATGAGTCAAGATATAAATAACTGGCAGCTGTTGCAAAGCCGCTAACCGGATGGCTGCTTTTAAATAATCCGAGAAGACAAAGAACGTTCCTCCATAAATCCTTAACCCGCCATGCAGCGCAATACCGTTCATTTCCGCTCCCATCGCAAACTCGCGAACTCCAAACCAAATGTTGCGGGCCGCCGGGTCTGATTTTGAAAACCGCCCATCTCCGGCAATCAATGTCTTATTCGAGCTTGCAAGATCGGCTGATCCTCCAAATAAATAGGGAACCTGCTGTGCAAGCAAATTCAGAATGTCACTGCTCGTATCCCGGCCCGCCTTACTGGAGCTGGCTTCATAATTCTCCAATAGTTTGTACCATTCGTCCGGCAACACATGCCGATGACTGTCTTTAAACTGTTTAGCCAATTCTGGATAATTGTGTTCATAGTCGGCCATTAACACCTGCCAGTCAGCTTCGGCTTTGGCACCCCTGTCTGCTACTTTTCCACGGAAGTGTGCGTAGACCTCATCCGGTACAGTGAAGGCAGGGAGTGCCCATTGATAGCTTAATTTTGCTGCTGCCGAACCAGCTTCTCCTAGTGGAGAACCGTGGACTTTATGAGTTCCGGCATGTGGTGAACCAAAACCGATTACCGTCTTCACTTCAATAATAGTTGGCTCAGTGTGGTTCTCTCGCGCCAATTCTATCGCAGCCGTTATTTCTGCCAAATCATTTCCGTCTGTTACCAAAAGATGCTGCCAGCCGCTGGCCTCAAATCGCTGCTTAATATTCTCCGAGAACGAAAGACTCAATTCTCCATCCAATGAAATATCATTGGAATCGTACAGCATAATCAGCTTATCCAATTGCTCATGACCTGCATGTGAAATAGCTTCATTAGCCACCCCTTCCATTAGATCACCATCTCCGCACAGACAATACGTATAATGATCAACGACCGGGAACGAATCTTTATTATATAAACCCGCTAAATGCCTCTCTGCTAGTGCCATACCCACAGCCATCGCGACCCCTTGCCCAAGAGGGCCTGTGGTTGCTTCCACCCCATCTGTGTGTCCGACTTCAGGATGTCCCGGTGTCCGTGAGCCAAATTGGCGAAATTGCTGCAAATCTTCTAGTGTCACATCAAAACCTGATAAATGTAGCAAACTATACAGCAGCATAGATCCATGACCTGCCGATAAAACAAACCGATCACGATTCTCCCATTGCGGGTTACCAGGATTTACAAGCAGGGCTTGCGACCATAGTGCATAAGCCATAGGTGCTGCGCCTAAAGGCAATCCGGGATGACCAGAGTTTGCCTTATCAATTGCATCCAGTGATAGGGTCCGTATGGCTGTTACCGCTTGAATATCCAGTGCATTAAATTCCATGTTGTAGTTCCTCATTTCCGGATTAGATTTCTGAAGCTTGTTCGGCTTTGCTATTCTGCTTACGCAAACTTACTAATAACATGATCAACAATACCAGGCCGATACCGATCATCGTGAACATTTTGCCACCCATATTGTATAGCCCGCTTAAGAACACGCCCACTACACCAAAGTCAGAGTCGGAGAATGTTGCATTAGCCAGCCCCAGCTCACCAAATGCAGGTATCAATAGGATCGGCATGAAACTGATTAATACGCCATTGGCAAAGGACCCTAGAATTGCACCGCGCACACCGCCTGTTGTATTTCCAAAGACACCTGCCGCCGACCCTGTGAAGAAGTGAGGAACAACTCCTGGCAAAATTACAATTCCACCTGTCATAGCCATAATCAGCATGCTGACAATACCGCCAGCAAAACTGGAGAAGAAGCCGATTAACACAGCGTTTGGAGCATAGGTATAAATAATTGGAACATCCAGCGCCGGTTTCGAATTAGGTACAATTTTACTGGATATCCCTTTAAATGCCGGTACGATCTCGGCTAACACCAAGCGTACGCCCGACAAGATGACAAAGACACCAGCGGAGAATGTTCCTGCCTTAAGCAGTGCAAACAGGATGTGATTTTTCCCGTCGCTTAAATTACTTTCTACATAATCGGCACCTGCAAAAAGGGCTACAACCACATAGAACACAGCCATAGTTAGAGCAATACTGACGGTACTATCCCTTAAAAAACCGAGTCCCTTCGGAAAATTGATTTTTTCCGTGGATGTAATCTCCTTCTTGCCTTTGACCAGCATGCCAACCCAGCCGCCAACTGCAAAGCCCACTGCCCCGGAATGACCAAGCGCCACATTATCATTACCGGTTAATTTACGCATAAACGGTTGAACCACCGCCGGTGACAGTGACATAAATATACCCACCGTAAGAGCACCAAAGAGAATTAGGGGTACGGATGTGAAACCGCTGACCGTCAAGATGATGGAAATCATACAGGACATGTAGAGCGTAATATGACCTGTTAAAAAGATGTATTTAAATCGTGTGAAACGTGCAATAAGCAGATTCACAATCATGCCAAAAAACATAATTAATGCTGTAGAGGAACCGTATTCATTTACTGCAAGCGCCACAATAGCCTCATTATTCGGCACGATACCGCTTACATTAAAGGCGGCTTTGAACATCTCGCCAAATGGTGCGAGCGCCCCCGCAAGAACACCCGCGCCTGCTGAAATCACAAGAAACCCAACAAATGTTTTTGTTGTTCCTCTAAGAATATCCGAGAGACTTTTTCGCTGCGCAAGCAAACCCACCAAAGCAATCAAAGCGATTAATACGGAAGGTTCACTTAAAACATCGACTAATACTTTTAAAAATTTGTCCATATGTCCCTTCTCCCCTACAGTAAATTATATTCTTTCAGGACAGCTGTTAATTTGGTTTTAAGCTCATTCAGATCGATAATGTTGTCCAGAACCACTACATTCCCCAGGCTTGCACCACCTTCAGCAATATCTTTTGCGAGGAAAAACACATCCGCACGTTCTGGCGTTGCAGAACCCAGATCTGAATGATCTACTTCCACACCATTCACACCCATTTCATTCAACAACTGTTGTATGTTCATCTCTACCATGAAGCTGGTTCCCAATCCTGAACCGCATACCGTTAAAATTCTCATTTTTTATCTTCTCCTTTTTTCTGCATCATGGCTATGATTTCATCTGCTGTTGTGGCATTTTTCAAACGCTGCAATGATTCCTCATTGACCAGGAACGACGTTAATTCCGTCAACGCCTTTAAATGCAGCTTATTATCAATGGCTGCGAGACATATAAACATGTCAATGGCATGTTCCTTCTGATCAAGCAGCAGTACAGGTTCCTCCAACCGCAGAAGCGACATTCCCAGCTTTTCTACACCTTGTTCAGGGCGTGCATGAGGAATCGCTATCCCTTTGCCAACATGAATAAATGGGCCTATTTCCAAAACCCGATCAATCATCGCTTGCGTATAGTCTGACGTAATGTAATGTTGTTCCTCTAACGGCTTCGCCGCCAGAGTTATCGCTTCTCTCCAGTCAAGCGAAGCCTTGGTGAAATGAATTTTATCTGCCGTTAAAAGCTCGAAAAGCATAGGGGTATAACTCCTTTCAGTCGAGTAACTTTTCCGTAAATGTTTTGTCAGTTCTTCATAAAGCGCTCTTTCGTTCTTAATTGTGGCGTGTCTGCGGATGGTGGCCATAAACTCATCAATAGATACATTGGATTGATCCGGCAGATTAAAATCAGCTGCGACAGCTTGCTGCAAGTACTCTTCTTCCAATGCAGTCAATAATGGCCGCGTCAAGTAAACAGGTTTAGGCGACTCCAAATAAATAGTTGAGAAAATCATGTCGTAACTATCCGAGGATATCTTTTCCATTTCTGCCACTGAGCGTGATTCGGTAAAATGCAGGTACGGAAATAACTGACGCAATTGCGTCTGCAGCATCATGGATGAACTGACTCCATTCGGACATACGATGGTCGCCCGATATACTTTAGCTTTTGTTTCTAATTTCCGAACATGTCCACCGAACAAAATTGTAAAATATCCGATTTCTTCATCTGAAATCAATTGACCAGTATAGTCTGAAAATGGCTTCAAAGCCTGTTTAACAAGTCTAAAAAGCACACCGTGTTCCGTTTGGATTGTGTCAATCAACGGATTAGATAATGGTACTTCACACATAATCCTGAAGTATGCCGGCACTAAATGTTTATATAGGATCGACTGTAATATATGTTTTTCTTTGAATGGCACAAATGTCAAACGTTCGACTTCATGAATAATCGCGTCTGAGACATTAATCAGCTCTTCATTCGGATGAATGTGAGATATGCCCTGCGTAGCCGACAACAATTGAATGGTCAGATAAATGATCTCCGTCTCCGTCACTTCATCGAATAAATAAGCTGATAAAGCTTTGCCCATGTGAAACAAAGGCTGCGTTTTAATTAATTGGATTTGTTTTTTTGGCAGAGTCAAATGATGACGTCCGTAGCGGAATTGCAGAAATAACAGTTCATAAATGAGTTGATCTAATCGATTGCCAACAAAATCCACCGTATATTCTTTAGCCATTTCGGATAGATGAAGCCTGATCGCCTTACTCTTATCTTCATATTTCCAGCTATCAAGCACCTGTTGTATTCCCGACCGTCCCATTGGCAGCTGTAACAGCGACCCGATACAAACCGATGCAAACCGGCGTTTGTACCGTTCCTCTCCCTCAAGATTAAAACCATTGGTCCGGTTATACGACAATTTGACACCTGTCCCCTGGCAAAGCGCACGAAGCTTTTTGACATCTGCCAGTGCCGTATTCCTGCTAACCTGGAGCAACGACTGATAATGAATAATCGCTATCTGCTCCCGCCGAATATACGTATACAGATAAATCAGGTACAGTCGTTCATTCTCTTGAAAAATCAATTGCTTGCGATTGAGCGATAACTCTTCCTGATTCCAATAGGCTTTAATTCGTTCATCGATTTTAAAACCCGTCTGAAACACTTGAATCTTCGGCAAACTGTGACTCGTCAATCCGTCATTTAGCTTGTCGAGCGAATATGCAAATTGTCGAGGGGTCAGATTCATTTGAAGTCTCAACTCCGGAATTGACAACTTCGGATAATGAACCATGACATTGAGTAATTGTAAGGATCTGTGATCAAACATATTGTTCCTCCTCGCGTTTATTATACGATGAAACGCTTACTAATTTTATATCCGTTGAATCCAATCTGTGTTGCAGGTTTAGTATGTGCATTGGACTGATGTTAAACTCCGTCTCTAAATATGGACTCATTCTCGTCGCGAAAGGACCTAAATCGGGTGCCTCTAAATGTGCTTGTCATGCCCTTCGCAGAGGACGATAATTTGTTTGCCCGCACCTGTCGCCGCGTGGAAAATACCTTTAGCATGATGCGCTGTAAAATACGCACACTGGCTCACCTGCAGAAAGAGAGTTTCCGGCATCACTTCGAAACCGCTTGTCTTGTGACCCCGAAAAATTGTGCAATTTCCTCTATCGGCAATGATCTGTATTTGGGGATGTTATGCTGAATATTGGGCTCATCTGCCACTTCGTCAAGTGGATTTACATGGAAGACAACAACCCCTTCCTTTAGTTCTCTCATTATATAAATGGGAAGCATATAGTATAAAAGCAACTTGAAAAGACAAATATTTCACAAAAAAATCCCTCCATCGTTTTAAAGCCCGAATTAGTCAGGCTCTAAAAATCGGAGGGATTTTTATGACATACTCACCCGTTGAACAAAAAGCTTGGCTCCAACAGTTAATCTGGTCATTTTAATCACGAAACCAATAAGCAGGATCAGCCATTAATGCCCGGCTCACAGCTACCAAATCGAATTCTTCACGTTCAAGCCTTTCGATTAACCCGTCGTATTAGCCCCCTTTCCTTCGGAAAAGAGACTCGTAAAAAATAATTACTATCGCATGACTGCATCAATTGATGATAACCGTTTATTTAATAAATTTGCAGATTGGGTGGCCGAGCGCCAACTTCCGCTGCATCAAGCACGATCTCGCCAAGTGTAGGATGCGCATGGATCGTTCGCGCGATATTCTCAAGCGTTGCACCCATTTCGATTGCAAGAGCAATCTCAGCAATCATATTGGAAGCTTCCAGACCAACGATGTGCGCACCCAATACAAGACCGGAATTATAGACTCAGTGGTGGATCGGTGCTGCTTACCAAGAAGGGTTATGAACGTGGTAGCAGGTCACTTACAGGAGAAAAAAAGGCTACTTCTATATGGTTTTAAACTATAAGCATGAGGAGGGACAACGCATAAATAAATGGCTTTCTACAGGCTTGCCCGTAAAAGGAAACAAGAAGAACGTGGAGTCAGCATGAAAGAAGTTCAAGAATGGCTAGGTCATAGCGGTTATTCAACTACAGCAAATATTTATTTTCACTTGGAGTTCAGCTCCAAAGTATCTTCGGCCAATAGAATGAATGAAGTGATAAGAATATAAAAACAGCCCACTAGAAATAATATCTAATGGACTGTCAGCGATCAAAGTAATACCGGCGAGAGGACTCGAACCTCCACGGTTTCCCACTCGATTTTGAGTCGAGCGCGTCTGCCATTCCGCCACGCCGGCACAAACTTATTAAAATAAATGGAGGCGCCACCCAGATTTGAACTGGGGATAAAGCTTTTGCAGAGCTTTGCCTTACCACTTGGCTATGGCGCCACATAAAAAAATGGAGCGGACGACGGGAATCGAACCCGCGACCCTCGCCTTGGCAAGGCGATGCTCTACCGCTGAGCCACGTCCGCATAAAATGGCTGGGGATATAGGATTTGAACCTATGCATGACGGAGTCAAAGTCCGTTGCCTTACCGCTTGGCTAATCCCCAATGTACATTTTAAAATAAATGGGGCGACTGATGGGTCTCGAACCCACGAATGCCGGAACCACAATCCGGTGCGTTAACCCCTTCGCCACAGTCGCCATATTTAATTCTTTGAAGCTTCCAATACAATTCTCAATAAAGTAATGGGGCGGCCGATGGGTCTCGAACCCACGAATGCCGGAACCACAATCCGGTGCGTTAACCCCTTCGCCACGGCCGCCATATTAAATTGAATCAAGAACGATTGGCAGGGGCAGCAGGAATTGAACCCACACCAACGGTTTTGGAGACCGTTGTTCTACCTTTAAACTATGCCCCTAAAAATGGTGGAGGATGATGGATTCGAACCACCGAACACTTACGTGAGCAGATTTACAGTCTGATGCGTTTGGCCACTTCGCTAATCCTCCAAGGATGGTGCCGGCGAGAGGACTTGAACCCCCAACCTACTGATTACAAGTCAGTTGCTCTACCAATTGAGCTACACCGGCATGGCGCATTCTTTTGTATGAAACATGGTGGCTCGGGACGGAATCGAACCGCCGACACGAGGATTTTCAGTCCTCTGCTCTACCGACTGAGCTACCGAGCCATAAGATAATAATGGCGGAACCGACGGGATTCGAACCCGCGATCTCCTGCGTGACAGGCAGGCATGTTAGGCCAACTACACCACGGTTCCAGATAAGTGCTAAAGATAATTTGGTTGCGGGGGCAGGATTTGAACCTGCGGCCTTCGGGTTATGAGCCCGACGAGCTACCGGGCTGCTCCACCCCGCGTCAGTAATCAAGTAATTCATTATGGTGGAGGCTGAGGGGATCGAACCCCCGACCCTCTGCTTGTAAGGCAGATGCTCTCCCAGCTGAGCTAAGCCTCCATGAAATAACAATTGTTATCATACCAAATGCTGCACCCAAAAATCAAGTGAAGAATTGGTGACCCGTATGGGATTCGAACCCATGTTACCTCCGTGAAAGGGAGGTGTCTTAACCCCTTGACCAACGGGCCGTACTGTAAATATAGTGGCGGAGAGAGAGGGATTCGAACCCTCGAGACGCTTGTGGCGCCTACACGATTTCCAATCGTGCTCCTTCGGCCAAACTCGGACACCTCTCCATATGGCTCCCCGAACAGGACTCGAACCTGTGACAACTCGATTAACAGTCGAGTGCTCTACCAACTGAGCTATCAGGGAATATACCTACCAGGCTTGATCGCCTGAAAACTGAATCCGAATCGAATTTGCGTTCTATATATTTTGGATAAGCCCTCGACCG
>NZ_BMKR01000002.1 GCF_014644435.1 Paenibacillus albidus
AAACACAGGATACGTATTACTGGGTATTCTTATTGAAAAATTAACCGGAAACAGCTACGCAGAAGAAATTGAAAATCGGATTATTGAACCGCTTGGATTGTCGGAAACATTCCTACCTGGCAATTCAAGCGTTATTCCAGGCACCAAACATGCCCGGGGATATTCCCAACCAGACGAAGCAAGTGAGATAAAAGACGTTACTTATTATAACCCAAGTGCAGGTAGCTCGGCTGGAGATATGATTTCTACTGCTGACGACTTAAATAAATTCTTCTCTTCCCTGCTCGGTGGCAAATTACTGAAGGAACAGCTACTCAAACAAATGCTTACTACAGTTCCTACAGGAAGAGCAGGAATCGATGGATATGGTCTTGGGATCTTTGAAACTAAACTTCCAAACGGTGTCTCGATATGGGGACATACCGGTGGCATTCTAGGGTTTTCTACTATTGTTGGAGGTACACTTGGAGGCAAGCATACGTTGGTCGTCAGTTTGAACAGTTTGGGTAGAGATAACAGTCCTAATCCTTTTAAAAATATATTAATTGCTGAATTTAGCAAGTAAAGTGCAGCCCACATCTTGATGTCAAGGTGTGGGCTATTTGACGCTTATGAAGTTACTTCTGAATTATCTGAATAAGGTTGCCGCAAGTATCGTCGAAGACAGCTATGGTGAACTCCCCCATTTTTGTCGGTTCCATAGTAAACTTCACGCCGTTTTCCAACAATTGTTTATACTCTTTATGAATATCTGCAACGCCAAACATTGTTGCCGGGATACCTTCGGCAACTATTTTCTTTTGATACTCTTTGGCGGCCGGATGTTCATTCGGTTCGAGTAAAAGCTCGGTACCGTCTTGATCATCGGGAGAAACAAGCGTTATCCACCTGAATTTCCCCATGGGAACGTCCTCCTTTTTCACAAACCCCAGTGTTTCTGAATAAAACTTCAATGCCTTGTCTTGATCTTGTACGAATAGACTGGTAACAATGATTTTCATACTATTTTTGCCTCCTTTGATATAGTAGTCCTGTTCCGATTCTATAAAATTACTCCACCCATCCTTTCAGCAAATTTTTGAGTGGTTCGTTGTTGAAGATAAGCACACGATATTTTCCCTTTCGTTTTGAATTTACAAGTCCTGCATCTTCCAATGCAGAAAGATGTTTAGCGATCGCCTGTCGCGAAATGGCAAGGTCGTGCTTCGTAATGAGACGTACCGTAAGTTCATACAACGTCAGCTCGTTGCGTTCGGATAGTTCGTCTAATATAAGCCGCCGAGTCGAGTCGCCAAGGGCTTTGAATATAGCGTCTTTGTCCCAATTCATATCTCGAGTATAAGCAACCCCAAGGTTGCTTGTCAAGCATAAGCAACTGTAAAGTTGCGTGATAAAGGAAAAAACACTTACCGAAGTTTGTGTCGGCAAATGTTTTAACAGTCAATCTGGTCTTGAGCTCTCCCTTCTTTCTCAAGACGCAGGGTGATGTGTGATTTTTTTCAAATTTCATACGCTTACAGCCAATGGTAGCCGATAGCCTTCAGCCATTCGCGGGCAATGATCATGTGTCCGGTTTGCGTCGGATGGACCCGATCTGCAGCTAGCTCAAGGGAATAATGATGCTTCAGATGCCTATCGAAAGCAGATTGAACATCGATCAAACGAGTGCCTTGTCGTTCACTGATCCGCTTCACGGCCGCTCCGTACTGCAATATCATGCTTCGAAGCGGGTCACCGGAGCTGCTCTCGATGAAGAACGGCGTCATCAAAATCACCTCTTGGACGCCGGACGCCTTTGTTTCCGCGACTAGTGCTTCAAGCGTCTGCTCATATTCTTCGAGCGAAACATGGCATTCTTTGATATGTCTACGATTATAGTGCCGCATAATATCGTTAATGCCAATCATGACCGAAACCCAGTCGGGCTGCAGGTCTATCACGTCAGTCTGCCAGCGCACCCGAAGCTCTCTTATAGTATCTCCGCTTATCCCCATGTTGATCGTCCGTACATCTTGTTCCGGATAAGTCGATTCAAGCAGAGCATTGATGTGGGAGACATAGCCATTCCCCAATGCATCACCTTTGCCTTCACCAAATGGGCGAACCCGTTCACAATCGGTAATCGAGTCACCGATCATGATCAGTTTTGTACCCTTAGGTATCATTGATTCGCCGCTCCTTTTCTATACTTACGAATGAATGACACCGCTCTGAGGATATCCCTCTCAGGATCATCTCCAACCTCCCTTTCGACGGTAAGATAACCACCATATCCGATGTCCTGCAAAGCAGCGAAATAAGCATCAAAATCCACTTCGCCCTCCCCTAACGGAAGTTCCCGGAATAACTCGCCTGTACTAACAAGTTTCGCAATATTTTGATGATCCAAAGGTTTGTACCCTATCGCTCCATAAATAACCCGCGGATCTACAGACTGAAGCCGGATTCCATCCTTCACATGTGTGTGTACAATATAGTCTTTCAAAAGGTGTACACCTTTCACCGGATCATCCCCAGTAACCATGACCATATTAGCAGGATCAAAATTTACAGCTACACCTTTACCTCCCAGCGTATCAAGAAATGTTTTGAGCTGAGCAGCTGTTTCAGGTCCCGTCTCCACTGCAAAATAACCTTTCACCTTCGAAGCGTATTCACAAAGCTCCGCACAAGCCTCTTGCATAATCCTATACACCGGATCCGTCGGGTCTTCCGGTACGATTCCGATATGGGTCGTAACGACATTACATCCCAAATCCATAGCAAGATCCAGAATACGTTTGGACTTCTCGATCTTGGACGGATTCTCAACGTGATCCTGGAAACCATGACCTCCCAGGTCCCCGCACAATGCCGAAACCTCCAGACCCATACCAGCGATGGTTCCTTTCAACTCCTTACGGCTATTGAAAGAGAGGTTACCCGGATCCATTTCACCGGAAACCGCCCATATTTGAACACCTTCTGCCCCTGTTTCCTGCGCCTTGTTAAGGCCTTCTCTTACTCCGGCCCCGAAGCAGTCAATGATGACGCCGATTTTATTCGTCAGTGATAATGCCACCGGACACCCTCCTATTCTACTGAAATCCAAGCTCCTGCCTGGGCTGCGGATTTCGCTTCTGCCTGGACTACAGCCAACGTAGCAGCAGTGCTCTCCGGTGTACAAACCTGGATCGGTTGATCTTTGATAACGGCGTTCAGGAAATAGACCAGTTCTCCGTAGTAGCCGCTGTCGGAGGAAAGCTCCGGTACGAACCCGGGGGCATCATTGGGGTTGACCTTTACTGTGGAACCGTCAAAGGTGATATTGCCGCGTTCAAAATTCACCCGATAACCCATATAGAAGCCGAAATCCCCTTCTAGCGTCCAGTCCGCTTGGGCGTTGATCACTTTGCCGTCCAGGTAATAGTAGTGGCTTGATACCAGGTCTTGGCCTGCCCCTGGAATCACATTCCGGCCTAAAGTTGACACCTTGGATGGCTTGCCAAACAGGTATTGAATCATATCAGTGTCGTGGATATGCATATCCAGCAAACACCCTCCGCTCAACGTCTCATCCAGGAACCACCCCTGCGGGGAACCTGAGCCCCTGTAGAAATAACCTTCGGTAACGGCGCCGTAACGGCGGTCTTCGACGCACTGCTTCAGGTACTCATAACCTGGCCAAAAGCGCAGGCACTGCCCAATCATCAGCTTATTGCCGGTCCTGACGGCGGTCTCGGCCATTTTCCCGGCATCCTCCGCGTTCAGGGCCATTGGCTTCTCACACATCACATGGTAACCTTTTTCCAGCAAAAAGCAGCTCATCTCGGCATGCAGGTAGGTAGGCACAGCCAGATCGATCATGTCCAGTTCTTCGGCTGCGATCATTTTCTCAAAATGGTCATACAGATTGTAAGGGGTCAGATCATACACTTCCTGCGACGTAGACATGTTGCCGCTCGCTTTACCGTCCTTTAGCTCGTCGATCCGAATGTCGCAGATCGCTTTCAGTCCAATGGGATATCCTTCCGAAATCAGACGGATATAGTTGTCGAAATGCATACGCCCCATAAACCCGAATCCGATTAATCCAATTTTCAACATAGGTTGGAATCCTCCTAAGAAAGTTATAGTGCGTTCCGGCCCAGGATAACATCCATTGAAGCGGAGGTATTATAAATGATCTGCTCCGTATGATACGTGTAGTTCGGTATCATCTCGGCCGCCGCGTATCCGTCATAGCCGATTTCCCTGAAGGCCGCCATCACCGCGGGGTAATCCACATCGCCTGCGAGCAAATCGACAAACCCGTGTAGTCCACCCGCTTGACGTCGGTAATCCTTGAAATGAACCTTCTTGATGCGACTGCCCAGGATGCGGATCCAATGCTCCGGATAGCCGGAATGCACGACGTTGCCCACATCAAAGTAAGAGCCAATGAACGGGGAGCCGATGGAATCGATAAATTGGCGCAGCTCTAGCGGTGAGAGCAGGAACTTGTTCCAAACGTTCTCGATGCCGATGGATACGCCGGTCTGCTCCGCAAAGGGAGCCAGCCTGCTGATGGATTCCTGGGCGCGTTCATATGCTTTGTCGTATTCGATCACACCGCAGCCCGGGATAAAATCCACGCCGACTGCACCCGGAATGACCAGGATCGTATCCGCTCCCAAAACCGCTGCCGTCTCCAGCTGTTTTTTGCAAATATCCATGGCCTTCGTTCGGGTCGCTTCCGATTCGCTGGTCATCCAATGGGCCCAATACAGGCCTGTAGCCAAACCGCTGATCTCCAATCCCAGGTCCATGATTTGATGGCGAAGCGCCAACGCTTCCTGTCCCGTGGTCTCCAGCCCCAACTCTCCAGACTCATTCAGCGAAAGTTCAATGCCGTCGAATCCTGCCTTTTTAGCCAACTTCGCACATTCCAAAACCGGCTTTCCGTCCGGAAATGACCAAATGTTAATCCCCTTCTTCATATCCATCCCTCCAACTAATTTGTGTTATTCCGTAATCCAACGATATAAACTTTGGGTTGTTACTATTCCTTGTTACCTGTATTATATAGGATTAATGAGATAGTTTATTTAGCAAAGGAAGTCACTTTTTGCACGATTCCGTTATTTGAATAACTTATTAGCAAAGGAGCTGCCAGCAGTGAATCATAGGCCCATCCCTCTTCCGGTTCGCAAGCTTGTTCCGTTTCAAGAGTGGTCCCCCGCCATTCATTACGCGCAGTTCCAGACTGTCGCGCCCCGCTTGTTTCCGGGAAGGAGGCTGTATGACTTTGAAATTTTATATGTTTGCCATGGCACATTGTCCGTTGCGATGGAGCATATAACGTATACGTTATCTCCGGGTCAGCTCATCGTTTTGCCTTCCGGCGTGTACCACGAGAATGTTACGCTTGCCGTTCCTACAACCAAGCTGATCGGGATCCATTTTGACTTTCTCGGAGAATTGAACATCAACAGGGAGGAAGATATGGTCGTCAATGAGGAAGAAGTGATGGGAGAGAAGTTTGCGGTGGAAGCAGTAGACCAGACCTGCTCGCCTCTGACGGAGGAGCCGGTGTACAACGCTTCTCACGAATGCGTCCAGTCCATGGAGAACCTGATCCACGAGTTTTCGATGCGCCCCCTGGGCTACCAGTTGGTGTGCAGAGGGCTTATGCTGAATATTCTGGCTTATCTGATCCGATCCCAGGTATACCGGAGAATCAGCGGCGCGTCGGTACATGGTCAGAAGGTCAAGGAGCTTATGCTTGATATGGAGAAGGTTCCCGCCGCAGCTTGGACCAATTCTATCATCGCGGAGCGTCTGGGGATGAGCGGGGACTATACCTCCAAGCTGTTCCGGCAGATCGCAGGCATTCCACCCGGCGAATATTTGCGTTCCATCCGGCACCGGGAAGCCCGCAAGCTGCTGCAAGAGACCGATTGGCCCATTGAACGTATAGGGGAACTAGTGGGGTACCCTGATATCCACTATTTCAGCCGGGTGTTTACCGCTACCGAAGGCATCTCACCGCGGGGGTACCGGAAGCTGTCACGCGTGCTGTAGCCCAAATAAAAAAGTCCTTGATTATCAAGGACTTTTTCGGATTACCTATTTTTTTAATCCCAAGCAATATTACAAAAGCTTCCCTTTTCAGCGGATTCATTCGCTTTCAAACATAATAATGCACTAAGCAGACCATCATCCAACGGGGTTGCAGACTTCTCTTCCCCGCGTATAACCTTCAGATAATTACTTATCAGCTGTTGATCCCCTCCGCCATGACCGTCATAAGCATCCAAATCAAGCTTATGCGTCTCCACCCGGGGTTCATGATGCATAAATACCTTCAGCTCGCCTGTATACCAGTCAAATTCAAGAGTTCCTTTGTATCCCAGCAGTCTTGCTCCCCTTCTCGCTGCTCCCCGGCGGGCGAAGAAATTTTGCGAATAGTTCACATGCATACCCGACTCATACCGTATCAGTGCGCTCCCGGAATCCTCGTTGCCGGTGTCTTCAGCAAAGCAGCAGTATTCGCCCAAATCATGATGGAGCGCACTGTCCGGACAAGTATGTTTCTCCTCACAATTCCTGCACATGAGCTGAGCGGGTTTGTTCCCTTTAAAAATCTGCTTTGATTTCATTGCACATATGGAAACAGGCTTAAGACCGACTAAGTAGTTAATATAATCGAAATCATGTGTCGCTTTCTGAAGAAACAGTCCTCCTGTAATGCTCTCGTCTCTGTACCAGCTCTGATAATAGACCGTTCCGTAGGGGACATCATTCACGGCTTGAACATGCTCAACAGTGCCTATTTTCCCCGAATCAATAATTTCTTTAGCCAATTTAATCAGCGGAGTATTCCTTAGCGGAAACGAGACAACAACCTGGGATTGAGAAGCTTCGTATCCCGCTTTTAATCTGAATAAATCTGCGTAAGTTGTTGCAACCGGTTTTTCAAGAAATAACGTTAAGTTGCGTTCCAGTACTTTAAGCGCCATTTCCGTATGCAGATCACACCGGGTACCGACTACAACACCGTCTAATTGGGCGGAATCAAGCATTTCTTCCACAGTGTCATAAAATAGTATAGGTGCTGATTCTTCTTTCAGCTGCGCTCTGATTTGTTCTTTCCTGTGATCCGCAATAGCAACGAACTGACTATCAGGATCCAATTTTGGCAGATAGCCCATCAGACTGCTGGCCCTCTGCCCGTATCCGACAACTCCAATTCTCATCCTTTTCCCCCCGAGCCAGGCAATTCAATCCATCGATAGGGCGTTTGCATGGCTTTATATCCATACTCAATCAAAGTAATGACTAGAATCGTCTCCTCAGCTTGGACCGTGGGTGTACCGGTATTGAAAAAAAGTACCAAATCATCGATAAAAGCTGCAAAGAAGTCCGCTTCCGCCGTAATTCTGGCAGATTGACCGCTCCCATATTGCAGGGTTAGTAGAAACGGGCTGTTTTGAATATGCAGAAAAGTGGCTTGCCGTCCATGCGTGAACTCGATCAACAAGGAAGGTGCCAGTACCGTACCAACGGACATCACCCGTTTCGCGCCGACACCCATCAGTGATACAACCGGCTCAATCTGATGAACGGCATAATTGGAATATTGGCCTGGTCCTTGACTGAATAACGTATCAATCCCCATACCGCGGGCCTCCGCATATTCAGGAGCAAACCGCAAAGCTGAAGAAGAATAAAGCGGCGTGTGATGTTTCGCTGCCCTTTCGAACATTTTTATCGCGGTCTCCCGATCGGGAGCGAAGGTTTTATCCACGTATGTGGGTTTGCCGGACTGCAAAGGAAGTAAGGACAGTTCTTCATGGAATTCCGGGTGATCGGGTGACAACACAATTAAATAATCGCTGTTGTCTATGACCGCTTGAATCGTAGGCAGCAGCTCGATATTCATGTCGCGGCACCATACGGCATTTGCCCTCCCGTTCGGTGCATCCACTTTACCGTAAGCACAGGTTACCTTCATCGTTCCACCGGATGACCGCTCGATCCAATCCGGGTACTGGTTGGCATGCCATTCATCGAGAAAATAGTCGATAAAACCAATTTTTTTCATTTCGCATCCTCCATGGCGCTTTCGTATACAATCTCTCTATTTAATTCGGATGAATCATATATGCCCTGGATAATACGTGAGGAGAGAATCACGGTATCGATATGGGAAGCCAGCTTCTCACCGGTACGGATACACTCCAGGAAGGAGTCAATCTCGTCTTGGAACATCTCATCTGATTTGTAGGTAGGCGTTGTCTCAAGCAATACACCATCCTTCGCTCCGTACACTTTAAAGCCTTTGCCATATTGCAGACGAATTCCAGCCTTGCTCCCGAGTAGGTCGATGTACATTTCTTCTGAGCCGATATTTTGCGCCCAAGCGCCATTTAATGAAATCGTCGGACCTTCCGTTCTGATCAGGGCCGTCACGAAATCGTCCACGTCATAAGTCCCGGAATAGTTCGGAGGACCGGCCCACATGTTGATATAGGAATAATCCGGTATATCCAAACCTAATTTACTGTATGTCTGTCCGGATACCGTCATCGGCAGCGGGTCACCCAAGCAATACATGACAATATCGAGGAAATGAACGCCCCAGTCTATCAGTGCACCGCCCCCTGCGATAGATTTGGTCGTGAATGCACCCCCCAGTCCCGGAATCGAACGTTGGGACCTGAAGCTGACGTAAACATGGTAGACCTCGCCAAGCTCTCCATTTGTGATCAACTTTTTGATCAGATTAACGCCCGTATTAAATCGGTTCACAACACCTATATTCAACACACGTCCGGTTTCATGCTGGACCTTCTGCATCTCTAACGCTTCAGCATAAGTTCTTGCAGCAGGTTTCTCACAAAGTACGTTCTTGCCGGCACGTAAGCAATTAATGGAGATAGCCGCATGTCCATCATTCGGTGTACAGACGGATACCGCTTCAATCTCCGGGTCATTCAGGGCAATGCGGTAATCCTCAATCGCTTCCCCGCAGCTGTAGTCAAGCACGGCTTTATCCGCCTTTTCTTTAATGATATCGCAGAAATACTTAATTTCGGCGTTGGGGTTGGCCAGATAGGATGGAATATGCGAAGCGTTGGCAATGCTGCCGCATCCGATGATGGCAACTTTTATTTTGGACAATGGATGTTCCTCCCCAGGATAACTAAATTTAGATTGATCACTTCAGTTGAAGGGTCATACTCGAGCTGGAAGTAACGCCTGCCGTATTCACCAATTCGCAGTAGTATTCATAGGTGCCGGCAACTTTTCCTGAAATTGCTGTCACTGCCTTCTGCGTATTCGGAGAAGCTGCGTTTAAATTCTGCGAATCTATCAGCACCCCGTTCTCATACAACCGATATGCGGTTGCATTCGTCCCCCACCACATGTTCATGGTTACGTCGTAATTCCCGTCTCCGTCCCAGTTGTTATGGGACAACACTGGGTGGCCCGGAGATGCATCCGTAATAACAACGGCAAGCGGATCGCATTTGGTTGTGCCAAAGCTATTGGTCAGCTCGCACGAATACGTGTAGGTTCCGTTAGCCTTGCCCGAAACAGCCGTCCTCGTGACCTGAGCATCCGGAGAAGCATCGGTCAGCTTCTCCGAGGTGATCAGGACACCATTCTCGTAAAGCTGAAACCGTGTGCCATTGTTCCCCGACCACATGTTCATCGTGATGAGGTAGTCCCCGTCTTTCAGTCCTGTGGCGTAGCCGCTATCACTCGAAAGCACGGGTTTGCCCGGAACTCCTGTTGCAGAAGGAAGGGCATTAACCGTAACTTCTGCCTGTGGACGAATGGATGTACCCGCAACCGTTCCTTGTACCGTAAAGGTATTCTCCGCAGCATATTGCGAAGGGCTGATGCTGTCCCAATCAACGTTGACCTCCGCCAAGGATTGATTGCTATAAACCGCCGTTACCACTGACGGCATGACCGGCGCCGTACCTGCACTTGTGGAAACCACTACCGGCTGGAAGCTGACGATGGATGTCTTTTTACCATATAGGGCCAATTCAATGAGGGTGGTCCATGTACTGTACGGACCGTTGTTGCCTTTTCCAATAAATTTCACATACCGTGCAGGCACCGGATCGAAGCGGAATTGCTGCATATCCCCAGACGCACCGCTGCTTGACCCGCTATATACTGTTGTAAAATTAATACCGTCAGTCGATACCGCAATATCGAAGTAATTCTTCCGAACCGCCCCGTTAGCGAATAATAGGTCGACTCTGTCGACACTTTTGATATCACCCAGATCATACTTTGCCCAGATACCTATTCCCTCCGCTGCCCATGACGTAGTCAAGTTCCCGTCGATGGTCCTTGTCGCTGGGCCGCCGCTTTCATCGCTGGAGGTAACAGCTGAGATATCGAGCATGGGTATCAGGACAATGTCACTCACCAAGTCTCTGTCTGAAAGATGGACAGATTGCGAAAATTTATCTGTCCTGTCATAAGCAACAGTTATGAGATAATTCCCGCTTGGCAGCTTATCCGCTGTATAGCGCCCTTCCACGTCTGAAATCACAGACTTGACGAGAAAACCTTCGGCCGTTCTTACTGCTACGGTCGCATGGGCCGCAGGATCGCCGCCTTCCTTGCTGACGGTGCCGCTTATTTGATATAAATTCTGCAAGGTAACCGTAACCGAAGGTCCGGTATCGGACAAAGTGCCGGATTTATCCACTGCCTCGATCCGGAAGTTGTGCAACCCCGATGCCATAGGGTTCAAAGTAATGCTGTTTTTGCTACCTGGCACTGATTTTACGAACTTACCGCTATCGAAGATTTTGTATTCGGCAACCGTATCGTTTGATTCCACTCCTGACCAGTTCAGGGTTACCGTATCTAACGTGATATCGGATGCGGCAAGATTCCCGTTCGTCCATACAGGCCGCTGCATGAGCGGAAGTTCTTGATTAGCCTTCCACTCCAGTGTATAGGTTCCGGCAGGACCATTAAAGCTTAGAACGCCGCCCTCTTCGGAGACTAGGATCTGTGACTCTGCGGTTTGATCGCCTCTCTTAACAGTCCAGTAACCTGCCACGAGATCGGTTACCACATATTGGAGATGATCTTCATCTCCGCTGATATTTAGGGTGACCTCGCCATTTAAACGCTCACCGCTCTTGCTGAATAATGCAACTCTATCTGCAATTTTGACGCCCACCATATCTCCGGAGTCAATCATTTCCGTAGCAAGCGGTGAAGGACCTCCCACATTGTCCATAACCTGCATGACATTCAAGAAACTATCATTCTCTTCCGCATTGCTTGGGGAGATTTGTACTCTCCATGCACCGGGTTCAAGACCGCTTTTACCTGACTCCGTACTCGGATGATTTTTACCGGATACGGAATACTCATTGCCTGGTCCGCCTACTTTTTCAATAGTGAGGTTATCCTTCAGAGGAAGCAGGGTGGTGTTGACCAGTTTCCCGTTATAACCATACACACTCCTTGTAATGGTGGTGACATTCTCATTCACCTCTGGTTTCTCTTCGCTGTGCAGCAGCCAGTATTTCTTGAAATCCTTGTTCGTCGAATGAACCCTGTCGTATACGATCATCGCCGCCGGGTGGGTGTTATCTTTGAGATTTAGGAATACAAAAGAGCGCATATATTTCGAAACCTTGTCATTGTCTCTGTCTTTATCTTTATTATATGCTTTTGTCAAATCTCCTTTCAGATAAGTGAAGTCAGGTTTTATCGGATCAGGGCCGAATTGATGTCCCTTAATATCCGCCATCTTGTACTCCTCGGTGAGCAGTTCTCCTAAATCTTTTGGCTCTTTCCCAAGGTTAGGCCATTGTACTCCGCCATCATTGGAAAGCGATTGTGCCCACAGATCCCATTTTTCATTGGGGTCATAGATCAGCATGGAGTTATGCGCTATCGTCCGTTTATAGTAATTTAAATCATGCTCAGAGCCATAGCCTCCATAGACTCCGGAATCGACCGCAAGCGAACCTTTGTAATAAATTTGGAAGGCTCCCTGATCCAGATGGTCATGATTATTGGTGTGGTATTCGCCAACTTTCATCTCTGCCACCACGTCGGGTGAGTCAATTCCCGTATTCCAGCCGGTTCTTGCTACCATGGAGCCTATCGGGGTACCGAAATACCGGGTGAGTGAGAGCTCACTCAGTGGCTTGCTTGGGAGATCAGGGTCGTTGAACAAAAGTACAAGGACTGGATCTACATTCCAATCTTCCTGAGAATATTCCATCTTGAATGCTTCCTTGAAGTATGGATCTTTGTAATAGTCCGCCGTATACAGGAATGTGCTCGGTTGCCCTACAAATTCCCCCCTGTTACGAACTACCCACGAATCTCCGTCCCTGAGCAAATCACCGTCCGGAGTGCGGGTGTATATGGTTCTGTACGGAACATCCCCCATATTTCTATTAAAGACATCAGGGTATCCCATTCGGGCGTATATCAGATTTGCTATCGCTTCAAAAGCATACCTGCCTTGCCCGTACGAGTCCCCTTGATAGTGCATGCCGGCTTTAAACAACTCTGCCCGCGAAGGTACAAACTCCTTCAACAGGATTTGAGTAGCATCATTATACATGGAGGTTTTCTCGTCATAAATCGCTACGCCTGCACTGAGCAAATCCCTCAAGATGTGACTTTCAGCCCGATTCCCGGTAATGGAACCGCCAACGTCTGGAACCAAAGGGTATTTAGTTAGCGTATGATCTGTGGCCATTCTTTCAAATTCCGAGATAAAAGTATCCTTATCATCGGCAGTCAGCAGGTTGTAGCACCAGTCATAGACCATCGCGCCTGCAGTTATCGTCTCGCCTGCATGTCCGGATGTTTTTGAAATGTCTTTTGATTCAAAGGAAGCGAAAAAGTTTATCATCATTTTGATGGCTTCTTTGCCATTGGCATCATCCTGGTTAAGTACGGACAGAAGCGCTTTGGCTTTGATGGACAACAGAATTTTTTCATCATAATTTCCAAATCCTGTTCCAGCCGTGGGGGGCAATACACCACTGTGTACTTCTTTGCTCGCATTGTCTACCTTTTCCCAGTAAGAAGCCATCTCCGGCTTGGCAAGCTTCACCTTCAGTGCAGGGATATCCTGTGCCCTTATCAATAAACGGGGATGCTCCGGAGGCGGCTTCAGCAGCGATACCGGGTTCCCAATTTCCACGGTTTCAGAAGGTCCGCCCGTAGATTGGTTACCCTCGTTGTCCATCGCCTCCACGTTGTACTTATGCACCCCTTTGGTGAGATTGCTAAGGGTAATCGTGTGAATATCCCCTGTGGTTGAACCAACCTTGACATTCCCCTCGTAAATCCCATATTCCGTTATGGTGCCTAGATCGTCCGTTGCATCCGGCCAAGTGAGCTTTACACTCTCTGAAGTTAAATTTGTTGCGGTCAATGTCCCGTCCGACCAAATAGGTGCTGTATTATTCAGAGTAAGGTAATCGATATAATAAATTCCCTTATTGTTTTGGGGAAGATAAAGTACTTTGGTTAGTTCACCTGCCCCCGCTTTGATATTTAATCCCTTTAGGGTGTAAGTACCCGTTGCCTTATTAAGATTGGTGTCTCCGCTTCCACTTGATTTATAAGCATCGCTTATGACCGTCATGTCATATTTCCCTAGACTTACATCAAAATCCAGCCTTATGGTCACCCATTGGCCAATCAAATTGGCGGAAGGCATGTTGATCACAGCGGTAGAATCTGTGATATTTCTCCATACGCCGCCTGTATAAGCAAGTTTGGCAGCGATATTCATTTTGTCGTCAGTCACGGCAATATTGAAATGCTGGTCCGAAGTATCTTCATATTTTTCAATACGAAGCTTCGTCTCCAGTGTGAACTTTCCGGTCTGTGGGCTAATCGTTCGAGTAGCCGTGGCGGCCGGCCGGTATACATCACTCGGATCATAGTCGTTATCCGTAAGCTTCATACTCTTATTCTCCGGTGCAGGATCTTCGGCAATTTCTACGGTCCCAAAACGTGAATCAACGGCCCAACCCCCTCCGGTTGTTTTGGGTCCGGTCGGTTCAGTGTTGAAACTGTCAGTGAACGTATTGCTGTCAGCTCTGGCAGTTGAAGGCGTTATAATCCAGGAATAACCAGAACAAACGATAAGGAACATCAGAAGATAGTTGACGATTTTTTTACCCTTTATCATCTCAGGTTCACCTCTTCCCTTAGAATAAAATCCCTTATTCATATCAACCTTTGACCGATCCAAGCAACGCTCCTTGCTCAAAATGCTTTTGAATGAAAGGGTACACCATTATAATAGGCAAGCTGCCCAGCAGAATGAGGGCATACTTTAGAGACTCCAGCACAACCGTCCGTCCTGAAGCCACGGAAGTTTCAAGAACGTCCCCGCTTTGACCTACGACCACCAGATTACGGATCATCAACTGTAGCGGAAACAAGTTCGAATCCCGTAATAACAGAAGCGCTGCAGAAAAACTATTCCATATTTCCACTGCATAGAAGAGCCCTACTGTCATAAGCACAGGTTTGGATAATGGAATAATAATGTAAGGAAGCAGTCCGAAATCCGATAAACCGTCAATTCGTCCAGACTCCTCTATTTCAACCGGAATACCCTGAAAAAAGGTGCGCATAACGATTAAATTATACGTATTGATGGCACTCGGCAGCACCATGGCCCATATAGTATCCATTAAACCGTAAGACTTCATGACCAGATAAAAGGGAATCATCCCGCCATTGAACATGATGGTGAAAACGATGATCAGCATGACGGGTTTCCCGAATATCAGTGATTTTCTGGATAACGCGTAAGCGCCCAAGATGGTGAGGATCATCGATATACAGCATCCGAGCACGAGATACAGCAAGGTGTTTCGATAGCCAATCCACAACCTTTCATCACCAATTGCAGCCCCTATCGCATCCCATTGCAAACCTCTTGGCCATAATCCGACTTCGTTCCGAATTACATGTTCAGGTGAACTTAGAACGACTGACGCCATATGAATAAAGGGAAACAACGATGCGAACGCAACAAACCCCAGCAAGAGAAAGTTGACAATATCAAAGAATCTGATCTGGCCACGTTTTACCATAAGCTAGTCTCACCCACTTTACGGCTGACTTTGTTCGCGGTGTAAATTAATATTAAAGAAATGACAGCCATCGATAGGTCGATAGCCGAAGCATAACTGTAGCTGCCTCCAATGATACCGGTGCGGTACACATAAGTAGAGATAATATCCGACGTTTCAAGGGTAGCCACGTTACCAAGAAGAAATGCCTTATCGAAGCTTAGCTCCAGGATACCGCCAAGCTGTAAAATAAATACAATAACCATAGCGGGTACAATGCCGGGCAGCGTAACATGAATCGTCTGCTTCCACCTTCCCGCTCCGTCCATCCTCGCTGCCTCATACAGTTGGGGATCAATCGAGGCCAAAGCTGCCAGATAGATGATCGTACTAAAGCCTACTTGCTGCCAAATATCCGAAGCAATGTAGATGGTGCGGAACCATTCCGCTTTTTGCAGAAAATAGATGGGTTCAACTCCCAGCCATTTGATCATTTGATTGATCCAACCGGTGCTTGGTGACAATAGCATGATTAAAATACTCGATATGACGACTTGGGACATGAAAAAAGGCATGTAACTAACGGTTTGCACAAACCTTCTGTACCTTTTCCAGCGCATTAAATAGAACAATACAGCCAACATAATTGGGGTCGGGTATAAAAATAAAAATCGATACATTCCCAGTAGAAGCGTATTTCGGATGATATTCCATGCATCCGGATTTTGGAGAAACCACCTATAATACTTCAGTCCGACCCACTCACTTGCCCATACGCCTTTGAACAGATTGTAATCCTTAAAAGAAATCACGATCCCGAACATCGGTACATACTTAAATAGGATATAGTAGAGCAACACAGGAGCTAATAGCAGAAGATATATGCGGTCTCGCTTCAATCGCTTGAAGACAGTTGGTTTCAAAAATAGTTCTCCTCCTGATGTTGCAACAGGGCATCCCCTGATCATGTTTATGCCCTGTCACTTATTTTTTATTTCATGTTAGCGATCTGCCGATCTAAAGCTTTTTGATACGTGGTTTTAATTTTTTCCACTTCATATTTGTCTAGTCCCTTTACGAAGGCATCCCATTCTGACATCGGCTTATCACCAAATATAAATTTAGTAGTTTCAGTGGTCCAGTATTTCCAGATCTGGTCGTTAGCCGGACCGATGGCGGCTCCCTCTTCCGTTGTCAGCATGGGCAGATCGCTGGAAACCGGCAGGCGGTATTTAGGAGCTTGTAGGTAAGCGAGTTGTTCCTTTTCTTTCACCAGCGCCATCCATGCGTCAAAATCGAACCATCCATAGGTACCCGCGGTTTGAATACCGGAGATTACCCGTAAATCACTGGCTTCTTTGTAATTCGCATTAAACTTCCGCTTACCGCCTTCCACTGTATAGGTTTCTCCTTCTTTCCCCCAGCTCTGAATGTCTCTTCCTTCCTTAGAGAAGATGTAATCTAGATAACGTAAAGATGCGTCCAAATTTTTTGTTGTGGAAGCTACGGCTAATCCGTATATCTCAGCTCCGCCTTTAGGCAAATAAGGCTGGGTTCCGGCACCAACAGGAGGGGCCATAAACTTGAGGTTTCCTTCTGTGAGCTGATTATTCATGATTTCGATCTGACCGATAAACTGTATCGTAATGAACGACTTGTTCGTTGAGATGAACTGTGTCCAAGCCTTATAGTCCATCGTCAGCCAATCCGGAGGCATCAAGCCTTCTTTAACAAATTTGTTCAGCATCTCTACCATCGTTTTGGCAGCCGGGTCTTGCAAGCCAAATTTCATTTGGGTTGGATCTTTAGGGTCCCGGTGAAGTTCGGGATATAACCCGAAAGAGGGTCCGATGTAATTTAATGTGGCTAATCCATGACGGACAACGAAGGGATAACTATCCGGATAAAGCTGTTTGAGCTTTTTTGCCGTCGTATATAACTCATCCCACGTCTTTGGTTCCGCGAGATTATTTTTCTTGAATATATCTTCCCTGTAGAACCATACCGCTTGATTGCCTTCACCCGCACCATCGTTGATGATACTCAGGATTTCGCCTGTCGGGGTAGTCACCCTCGCCTTCACATCCGGCTTACTATCCAAGTAGGCTTTCACATTCGGTATTTTATCCATGTGTTTGGACAGATCAAGAAAAGCTCCTTGCGGACCGAATTTCTGCACTTCTTCAGGGAAGACAGACAGAATGTCGGGCATACTTCCTGATGACACCGCAAGTGCCAGTGACTCAGGTCCTGTAGCCAGAACTTGCTCAACCGTAATGTTCGTCTCTTCCTTGACCCATTTCCACACATCCCAGTCTTTTTTAGCAGGCCATCCCGTATTATTTTCTGTATATATCTTAATCGTAGCTTCTTCAGGAAGTGTTGGAGCGGAACTAGCTGTCGTGTTGGGTTGAATAGAATTAGAAGGACTTGAAGATGTTTCGACTGTGTCTTTCGAACAAGCAGTAGCCATCAGAACCATAAGCGTACATGTAATCAATGAATATTTAGCCTTTTTCACACACATCCCACCTTTTTCTCATTATTTAATAGGCTTATCATACGTAATGTTCGGATGCCCGTACATAAGCTGTTATCACCAAAACCTAAACTTTCTTCGAAATCTTTAATTAATACCATGTTTCAGTAAAAAAGCTAAGAGCAGTAACTAAAAAACGATGGGAGGTTGGGGAAAGGAACCCCTCAAACCTGCCATCGCCTGGATATCAACCGGTGTTATCTGAGTGAGAAACCCGACTTCTCCGGTAATCATTTGGTGTGAGACCTGTATATTTCTTGAACATTCGATTGAATGAGGTTATATTACGGTACCCCACAGTCTCCGCTACTTCTAGGATCTTCAATTGACTTTCCACCAGAAGAACAGTCGCTTCGCGGATCCGTACCTCATTGATGTACTCGACCATATTGATTCCCGTTTTTTCCTTGAAATAGGTTGATAAATAACCGCTGCTGATATTCAGCTTTTCGGCCAATGTGTCCAAATAGATTTCATCGGCTAAATTTTCATTTATATATTCCATCACGAAGGAGGTTATCCCATCCTTCTTTTCTTTCTTCTCCTGGATCACTTCGGAGATCTTCTTCAGCCATTGAAGGAGCAGGATCTCCAGTTCCTTCGTTGTTACACATTCACGTATCTTTTCTTCCGAGTTCTCCAGAATCTCGTTTAACGTTCTTGGACTTATGATGTCGGAAGGAGTGGCTTGACGGATTCTGTCCACCACAGCATCGGCGAAACGCATCCAGGCCGCAGCCGAGACAGCTTGACTGCTCCATTTCGCAAAAAAACGCTCCATTAAAAGCATTAAATCTTCGAGGTTCCCCTCTTTCATATTAGCTTGAAACGCTTTATCCTGCTCCTTCGTGAATCCGCAGACAACCGGTCTAACAGAAAAAGAATCCACAATCTCCGTTTCGTCGATCAGCCTGCGGTTTCCGATCCGCTCATGGACTTGTTTATAAGCTTCAGGAACCTGATTGAAATGATTGAATTTCGAGGTCATTGCGATAGTAATGGTACCACTGTCCAAGTCATGATCGAATACTGACTTCATGTTGGAGAGTAAATCTTGTAAATCCTCCACTTCATCGATAAATACCATACTCAGAATTTGATTATGTTCAATCTGGATCGTCAAAGCTTCCTGGAAAGTCCGGTTCAATTTCACTTCAATGAACACCTTTATGTAATACAGCCAGCTCTGAAAGGAACCGTGCACCCAGGATGCATGTTTCTTTTCTAAGACATGAAAGAGAAGAAACACGAAGGATTTATCAGAAAATTTGAGTTTTGCAATATCGCTCTCATGACTCCTGATATCTTTCAAATAATTAAAAAAGGCCCATTGCTTCAGGATTTTGTCCTTGTCGTTAAGCTGGCCGCTGATCATTTCGAACTCAGGGATTTTCGAACGGTAAGGCTTATCATCGTTCGTACTCCGCATGGAATGAATCAGCTTTTTTAACGGATTATTGATTCGGGCCGCTAAGAAAAAGGATATAAGGATACTAAAGAAGATCACTGCCACAATGACCGCGACCATCGTAAAGTTGAGCCGCGTCTGAGAGGTCAGCTGTTCCACGGGAAGCCGGTGGATATAGGTCATCCCGCTGCCTGTTCCAGTGGTGTAGAAATGATATTTATGATCCAGTATGAAGTCATTTCCCCCATGTTGCTTCAGATTGTTCAGAGGAATAAAAGGATCCGATGATGAACGCTTAAACATCGTCTCTCCCATTGCATTATAAATGATGAGATCCTCTTCGATGGTCTGGTGGAATGCTTCATACATTTTACCGGCATCCAGAAACACGGCCATGTAAAAATCCTGATTATTATTGATTTTAAAAATGATTGGTATATACTCGCCAAGCTCACCTTTCCGATCCGGAAAAGAGTTGCTGAAAAAAGATTCGGCTGGAAAAACCCGGTTCGAGTAAGCGCCTTCAAATTGTTGGTTCCAAAATTCGATTGGATATTTGTTGCTTCTCATAAATACGTTAAACATGGTATCGGGTATCGTACTCGTACCCTTCTCCAGCACAAAGTTATGTTGTCTGGAATAAAAAATGATGTTATCGATATATAAATAGGGATTTGTCACCCAGGATTGAATATCTTTGATGACCTCGGGGTAGGTGGAATAGTGAGGTTCCCGCTGCAAACGTTGAACAGGTTCACTGTAATAGAACAGCACCATTTGCTTTTTGATCATTTCCAAATGGTTCTCATAGTTTTCCATCGTATTGTGCAGCATGAGTGTATTGTATTTGACGATTTCTTGCCTGATATTATCTTTGGACACTGAAACGGCATAGTAGGTCAAGGAAGCCAGAAGTACAATAATACATAGAAATCCCGCTACCAGCTGCAGAAATAAAGAGTCTAATTTCAATCGGATGTAGCGCAGTCGCTCTATCTTCTTCATTATACCCCCGTCCTTCTTGCAGGCTCCCGGATAAGCTCCGCTCATCCCGGTGCAGAGCATTCAGATTCACACTTATACTCATACTAAGTAGTGTCATACAACATGTCAAATAGCAAATTTGATGGTTATGCGATCACATGGAGTCTGGATAGACCCACTTCTCCCAACATTTCTTTTCCTTGTACAAACCGTTCTAACTCACGAATAACATAATTGCCGACTCTGAACAGCCCGTTGTTTGTTGCTCCAGCAATATGTGGGATTAACGTAACATTAGCCAGCGAACGGAATGGATGACTCCTATCCGGCGGCTCAGGCTGAGTCACATCCAGGCAAGCCCACAATCGCCCTTTCTGTAATTCCGTCACAAGAGCATCCTCATCAATCAGCGATCCTCTGGCTGTATTTATTAATATTGCATTATCCTTCATCAATTTCAAAGTCCGTTCGTTCAACATATGATGGGTTTCTGGTATGGAGGGCGCATGGATTGAGACAACATCTGATTCCATAAGAAGCTGCTCCAGTTCGACCTTTACAGCCCCCATTCCGGTAATTTTCTCTTCGGAAACAAATGGATCGTATACCAAAACTGTGACGTCAAACGGTTTCAGCAAGCGGATAAAATGAGCTCCCGACATTCCTGCACCTATGACCCCAATAGTGACCTCATAGAGCTCACGTACATGTTCGCGCTGCTTTTCCCACTCACCCTCCCGGGTATTGCGGGCAAGCTGCCATATATTTTTGAGCGACACGATGGTTAGACCCAGCGTTGTTTCCGCTACTCCCTGCGCTAAAGCGTCGTTCGCACTGCAGACGCGGATTCCCATTGAGATTACAGCTGGACTCAGAATAGGTTTGACCGTACCCGCCGCGTGAGCGATCAATTTTAATTCAGGGCAACGACAAAGAATTTCTGCATCAAGCGGGGGACATCCCCAAGAAGTAATCGCGATATCTGCCCCTGCAAGCAGTTCCGCAACTTCTTCTTTAGTTGGAACGCCCTTATTAGGGTTAATACGCAAGTTGCCGAGCTGTCGCAGTTGTCCCAATTGATTCTTATTGAATACCCGCTCGGTATAATCTATACCTTGAACCATAACTATATCCAGCATTTTCATTTGACCCTCTCCCCGGCTTGATTAGGTTCTCCTTTATTCGCAAGCCATTGATCCAAAAATAAATAGGCCAGCATCCGTATCTCCTTAGGAAAGTCATGCCCGCCTGCTCCAATGAATGACTGGAAGTTGTCGTCTTTCCCTAACCTGCGGTAGAGCTTCTTAAGTTCCTGATTACCCTCCCCAATGGACTTCCAATGAGGGAAGATATGATCATCCTGACCTGCATAGCTGAAAAAAGGTGTAGGTGCGCATAAAGCGATAATTTCATGAAAATCAAATGGAACCTGATCCTGTTTTAAATCTGCGGAAATCTTAGGAATATGGGTGTAGGGGTAACTCCGATGGGTCCAATGCTCAGGGTTAGGGTCACCGGTAAAAGGACTAAAACCGCAGCTGGATACAACAGCCTGAATTCGATCATCTGCACCGGCAAGAAAATAAGCATTGTATGCGCCAAATGAATGTCCAATGGCCCCGATCGCATTTGGATTAACATCTTCCAGTGAGCATAACACATCAATACCCTGCCTATGATCTGTAATATTCTTGGCTACAGTTGACCATCCCGGATGCTGCCCGTAAAAAAGCTCACTGTTAAATGCCGCATGGCCCGGATAAATTCGTTCACCGGCAGTCAGCGCATCAGGCGCAAGCACCACATATCCACGTTCAACCAGCTCGATTGCATACTTACGGTTCTTTCTCCCTGCAGAAAGGGCAATATCATCTTTTCCTTGCTCAATTGTAGGATGCATGGCAATAACTGCTGGAAACCTACGTCCAGGCGTATGATTGCCTTCATTTCCATTTGGAATTAGCAGGTAAGCGGTAACTTTGTCTCCGTAGACTGTATCGTATTGAACATGAAACCGGTCATGACCCTGACTTTTACTTTGGGAGTTGATTTTCAATCGTACGGGTACACTTGCAGGAAGCCCGCCGATGTAATCCAACCAGGTCTTCCGGATTTCTGTGAGCTTCTCTACCCACTGCTCATAGCTTTCTATTCCTTTTAACAGCGGGGGAATCCCCGACTTGTTAATCTGCGATAATTTATAGGCCATGGTTGCTCCCCCCACAAGCTGTTAGGCTATACCCTTTATTGATCCAGCCATTCTTTAAGATGTGTCCTGACAAAATCATCGTCGTTCAGCTGCGGATATTCTTGATAGACCCGATCAATTTCGTCAGCTTGCCCGGGAGACAGTTCTTCCTGTGGATTCAGGCACCATGTCCCCTCCATCAGTCCTTGTCTGCGCAGCACCTCGTGAATGCCGGGAATACAGCCTGCGAAATGATGGGCGGGATCAAAGAATGCAGCGTTGGTATCCGTCACTTGCACGCTTCGCGTCAGCCATTCCCTGGAGATACTTTCGTTCCCCCTCTGCTGCTTGATCTCCTCCAACAGCTCAACCGCTTTCCTTGTCCATACCGCCCAGTGGCCGAGCAATCCGCCAACGATCCTTTTTTCCACAGGGGAACCGTCTATCATAAAACGATACGATGTCAGTAAGTCCGCCACAATATTATCGTCATTTCCCGTATATAAAGCGATTTCATCCCGGCGTCTGGAACTGCATACAGCCCTAACCACATCAAGGGTCTGGTAGCGGTTAAACGGAGCCATCTTGATGGCGACCACATTCGGGATTTCTGCGAACGATTTCCAGAAGTAGTAGGTAAAGGTTCTTCCGCCTACGGATGGCTGCATATAAAAACCGATCACCGGAATAACCGCCGCTACCCTTTCCGTTCGCTTCAGCAGGTCTGTTTCGCTCCAATTGTCGAGTCCACCCATGCTCAAGAGACCGGCGTCATAGCCGATCGAGGCAGCGGTTTCTGCTTCATCCAGCACCTGCCCGGCAGGTCCGCACAATCCAGCCACCTTGATGAAGGGACGCGCCAGCCGTGCCCGATCGACCTCTTCCGCCGCCAACCGCAATACCGGCTCATACAGATTAATCTGTTTGTCCCGAATTTCAAACTGGGTGGAGTGGACTCCAACGGCAATACCTCCCGCACCGGAGGCGACATAATAACGCGTCAACGCCCGTTGGTGGCGTTCATCCAACCTGCGCTGTTCGTTCAATGCCAGCGGGTGAGCCGGAATGACAAGACCCTCATGGAGCGCTCTGCTCAATTCAGGTGACAGAGGTTTGGCACTCATCTAAAAATTCCCCTTTCTTTCCTGAAAATGAGTAGGTTTATTCCAGGTCTTTCCCCCATGCAGGATCCAATCTGCCGTCCAATCGATCATTTGTAGAAGGGAAACCCGCGGATATCCAAACAATTGGTGGGACTTGGAGGCATTGCTAAGCAAAGCCGTATCCGATTCCGTTCCTTCAAACACCGGCGTTTTCCCGAGCCGCTTGCCCATCTCCTCAGCAGCCCAGCGGATGGACATTGTTTCCGGCCCGGTGATATTCACGATGTTCGGCGGATGCTTACAGACGGTCAAACATCGCAGCGCCATCTCGTTGGCGTCTCCCTGCCAGATGACATTGGCATGCCCCATCGCCAGATGGACCGGATGCCCTTCGTAGACCGACCTCGCGATCTCCAATAATACCCCGTAGCGCATATCAATAGCATAATTCAGCCGGTAAATCACCATCGGAATACCATATTTATGGGAGAAATGTTCAAATACACGCTCACGCCCCAAACACGACTGCGCGTATTCTCCCTTCGGCTCAGGCATGACCGATTCCGTCACCCCTCCGAGCCCGACAGTAGAAAAAGGATACACATTGCCTGATGAAAAGACAACAATACGTGAGTTTCTAAACTTCTCGGCCACTCTGCCGGGCAAATAAGAATTCATAGCCCACGTGAAATGCTCATTTCCTGTGGTGCCGAATTTATTGCCGGCCATATAAATGATGTTTCGCACTTCCGGCAAACTTTGCAGATCGCCTTCGTTCGAGAGGTCGCAGGAAATGGTTTCAACACCCGCCTCCTCCAGTTCGCGTCTGGACTCATCATCCGAAAACCGGGATACACCGATCACCCGTTTACGGATTCCCGCCCTATGAATCGCATGAACAGCCAGCCTCGCAAGGCTAGGCCCCATCTTGCCGCCGACGCCGAGCAGCATAATATCTCCATCCAATACGGATAACTCGGCAATAAGCTTTTCCGAGGGCTCCGCCAGTTGTGCTTCCAATTCCGCTATTGTGTTCATGTTCTTGGTCTCCTTCTTTTGGTCCAGGTTCCGGGTAGGATCAAATTCATTATAGCCGCTGTTTTTATTTAAAGACAGGACTTTAAATCGTCTTTAAATAACATAATAAAAGGGGATGTCCTATATTGATCAGGACTTCCCCTCTATAAAATCATTTATGAACTTCCCCAGTAAATATAGCCAACCTATAAATCTGTCTAGGTCGTCCCTTCGGCACTTTTTCCATCCCGGCAATCTCCACAAGTCCGCCTTCCACCCATTGCAAAAGCAATCTGTGCATGCTTCGAATCGTGATGTCCAATATATTCGCCAATTCATGCACTTTATAATCGGTTTTTCCGGTCCTTGCAAACTGATTCATCAGCTTGCTCAAATAAGCCGACGTCATCCCCGCTTGCTCGGCTTTACGGATTACATCCATATCCGTCATGGCCAGCGCTTGCTCTACAGAGTCAGCCATTTCGAGCGGGCCGATAATGGAAAGGTCTTCCCGCAAAATAAAGCAGGCATTTCCTCCTGCCTCCTTGGACTTGCGCAAGGCGCTTCTTGCAAGTGTCCCCGCTTCGTTAGCCGAACGTCCGAAGCCGATCCCCATGCTTAAGGTCAGCCCCCATCTCTTGTTCGCGTTGCGGGCCAATGGAATGGACTTATAGCCGCCGGTTTCCCGCTCAAAGATACCCCGGGTCGTAAAAAACAAATATTCGTCCCCACCCATATGCGTCAAGTATCCGTCCAAGGATTCCACATAATCGAGAAGTGTGCGGTGAATATCCAATTTAAATTTTTGGATTTCATGCTCGGTCGAATGTTGTTGAACAGATTTACCGAAATTATCGACATTCACCATACCTACTACAATCTGCGATTCTTTGCTTTTCCGCGTCTCTGTCGACAGAAGGGCTCTTTCCAAGGTAACTGTAATATTTTGGTCTGTCGGAATGACCCATTCATTCGGAACACCCAGGTCCGTTAGTGCTAACGAAACAGACTCTTCCGCCGTTAACGCTGCATGACTGTGACCATTCTCGTAATGCTCCCTGTGAAACCGGATCAACTCTTCCCTTAAAGCATAAGGGGAGCCGTCGAAATAAACAGCGGTCACGGAAGTCTCTTCGATTTCTTTCAACGCATTCTCCACCATGGGTTTGCTTATCGTATCTATGGTCAATTGGATCGGTTTATTCAGTCCGTGCCGGTTTTTTAACCGGTACAAGGCCCGGAACAACCCCGTATCCGTAAGGGGCACATAATGGATAGGCACATTCAAGCGCGTCTCTTCCCTTACTCTCCGGTAAGGCATGGGTCCGGACAGGATCAACACCTCGACTTCAGCTGCAACTGTCTCTGCTAATCCGGGCGCTTCATCTTCCATCTGGTATACTTTCGGTATCGGATAAAAAGAGGGAAAGTTCTGAATCACCTTCAGCATTTTTTTAACCAGCGCATCCGGACCGATGATTCCGATTGGAATCCCTTTAACCGGGTTCTTCTTATAGTTGGGCATAGGTACATCCCTTTCGAGATTTATCATCGCCCAAAGTATATCATACCGCACTATAAGGCTTCTAGTTGCCGCTGATTCAAGTATAAACAATGTCAGTTCCAGAAGTAGTCCATTTTCTTAAAGGAAACATCCCATAGTTTTTCATTGCCTTCAATTGTTATCTTAAGCTCCTTTATCTTTTGAAAAGGAATTTCGAAAACGTCTGGTTGATGCATCTGATATTGTGCAGAAGTGGATAATACCTCATTCCCATCGGCGGAAATCGTGATCTCACCCTCGAAATCCGCTTCATCGGGAATACCATAGTTCCCGTAAAGCACAATTTCTTCATCCTCAAAATGATAGGTGTAGGTTTCAACTTCCTTCCCTTCACTACTGTATACGTTGAGTTGGGGGGTTATTTGTTGGCCACCTATCTGGAAACTGTGTTTCCCTGCTCCCCATGCAGTGTTTTTGGTGTGATCTTCCAGCTCATTTAAGGCCACAAGCGGACCTTCTGCTTTGGTGAACGCTTTCTCCAGGAGCTCACAAAAACCCCATATCGCCAGTAATAGAAGTACACTGGAGATGCCTGTAACAAAAAATTTCCTCCAGGTATTTTTGGCATGAGATCCGATTGTATAGGCACCATATCCGGCTGCAGCACCTAATGTGTTCTGAATGGCGTCATTAATATCAAAGCTGCCCAGGAAAGTTACCATTTGGATGAGCTCGATCACAATAATGGACAAGAAGAACAAGGTTATAAATCGAACAAAACCGGTTCGATACAGCATGGGTATTAAAATACCAAAAGGTATAAACGCTGCAAAATTCCCAAAACCGACTACATCCATCAGACTAAAATGCAGAAGGTCTGACATGCTCGGAAAGTAATAAAATTCATTTGGAATGATGATAAACGTGTAGTCTGTAATCCGTGCTGATGTTTCTATTCTACCGAAAGCCAGAAACAAAAAATACAAAATAAAAAGGGTATACAGTATTGTAATTGTCATGATCACTTTACGTTGTTTCGTTTCCATCAATGAGATCTCCTTAAAATTCCAAATAGCACTAACTGCGCTCGTCGATCAATTGCTCTAGAAAACCTGCAAACGACGGGGCATACACATAGATCAGTCCGTTCATCAGGTCATAACACATAATCTTGAACTCGCCCTCTTCATCTCTGGATGATGTATCAAAATAATAAAGCTCATCCGAGTAGGGGACAAACAGATCCAGCCTGTGAGGATACTGCTTCCGCCACTCCTCATCAGCCAGATTCAGCCGATGTATGTATAGAATATCACTATCGGCATAATCCCTCATGTCTGGAGGAGCTAGGGAGAGAATCTCCGCACCGTTAAGCCGTGCATTTCCGTAGTTCTTGAGCCACCAGCGATAGGAAGGCGGCAGACTGAATCCCAGCTCCGCTTCTGCCTGAGCCATCCACTCCTCTTGCGCACCGTGACCGGGGTACCATTTCAAGGCTGCTGTTTTGTCCAATTTATCTGCTATTTGCTCATACATAGTTATGTATCCCTTCCCTTCCATTTCATTTGGTTGATTACATTGCATTTCGAATATCATAATCCTGAATATCGATATCCAGCTCCATGCCCATGGCCAGCTTGGCCAGCTGGCTTCCAATAAAGGGACCCATCGTCAATCCGGATGCTCCTAGTCCATTGGCTACGATAAGGCTATTCCAGCCGGGAACATTGCCCATCACCGGAAGAAACCCGGGGGTAAACGGACGAAAGCCCACTCTAATTTCCTGAAAAGTGCTGTTTGCCAATCCGGGAGCCCATTCCAAGCCTTTATTCAGAATCTCCTGCATCCCGCCAGCTGTTATTCTTGTGTCGTAGCCTTCGATTTCATTTTCATGTGTTGCGCCGATAACGATTCGCTGATGATCAAAAGCGAGCAAATATTGGTCAGACGGCGGCATAACTACAGGCCAGCTTCCCGTATCTTCCCGGTCCGGAACCTGAACATGCATAATTTGCGCTTTTTGAAAATGGACCTTAAAGTCAATCCCCAATGGCAGCAGCAGTTGGTTGGCCCAAGCACCCGCGCATACAATGACCCCGTCGGCAGTGAAGCTTGTGTCCTCGACAGTGATTCCGGTTACCCGGTTCGCCTGACATTGGAGCTTGGCATCCCCTTGGATGACCACAGCCCCATTTCGCTGTGCGGACCGGAGTAAGGCATCCCGCAGCGCACGGCCATCTATCCGGGCGGCGCCGCTGATATGTATAGAAGGATAATCTTCTGCTAACAGCGGAAAACGCGATTGGGTTTCTTGTACATCCAGCCGGGTAATTTCACCGATTTCCGGTGCCTCCGCTTTGCGCAGGTGAGCCCGTTCCTCCAGCTTGCCGAGCTTCTCCAATTCAGAATGGATACTTAGGGCACCGACTTGGGCATAACCTGTTTCGGTTTCGCCCTCCCGCTCTAGTTCTTCAATTAATCCCGGATAAAAAGCTGCACCTGCTCTTGCCAGCCGGTACCAGGCCTGATTGCGCCGCTGAGAGAGCCAGGGGCAAATGATGCCGGCAGCAGCATCCGTAGCCTGGCCTTTATCCTGACGGTCGACAAGAACAACCTCCGCCCCCTGTTTGGCCAATTGATAGGCTGTTGATGTGCCTAGAATTCCGGCCCCAATGACGATGACTTTCTTCATGGTATTGCGTCTCCTCTGCTGCGGATATTGATTGACGTTGATCCTTAAAGTTGTAGACGGGTTTATATTGATTTTCATTATAACTATTAGGAGATATTCGATCAAACCTTATCATTTGCACGAATGTTGTAGGATAAGGGAGTAAGCTGATTTCAAGAAAAACATTTAAAGGAGGTTAGTAACATGTCAATAGTCACGAAAGGGGCAACAATCCCTATATTTCCTTGCAGCTCCATAGACGAGCAGTTGGATTTCTACCAAGCCTTAGGTTTTGAAATTACTTACCGGCAAGCCAAACCAAATCTTTACGCCTGTGTCCGTCACCGTATTGCGGAATTACACTTTTTTGTGCTCAAAAAATTGGAACCCGCAAACTCCTACAGCATGTGCTATATAAGTGTTCCAGACGTGGATGCTGTGTATAAGGAGTTGTGCGGGAATCTAAAAAGAACTTATAACAGGGTTCCTTCCAAAGGGTTTCCCAGGATCACCAAACTTAATAATCTAGCCGAGGATCGAAGATTCAACCTCATCGACCCTGCCGGCAATCGATTGTTAATTGGACAAAAGCATACCGTAGCCGAACCAGCCGCACATGACTCATCCGTTGTAATACCTCCGTCAAGATTTGCCAATGCCTTTGAAACTGCATACCGATTGGCCTATGCCAAAGATGCGCCCGCTGACGCAGCGAAAGTCCTTGACCTTGTGTTCTCGAAAAATGAAGAAGCGGCTTCAATACTCCAGTACAAGGCTTTTGTCTTACGTGCCGATATCGCATCATCCATGGACGAGATCGAACTTATGCGAAGTTTCATTCAACAAGCAGACCATTTATCATTGACTGGTTCGGAGCTTGAAGAAGCGATGGAAGCAACCGAAAGATTAAATGAACTCAAAACGATGTTAGGGTAAATGGGTTAGAGTTCAATAATCGTGGTAGCTATATTGCTGCAGAACTCACGATCATGTTCAACAAAAAGTATCGTCGGCGAGTATTCAAGCAGCAGCTCTTCAATTTGCATGCGGGATATTACATCAATAAAGTTAAGCGGTTCATCCCATATCAGCAAATGTACTTGCTCAGAAAGGCTTTTGGCGATCAGCACTTTTTTCTTCTGCCCGCCGCTATACGCGGACATATCCTTCTCGAACTGGACTCTGGAGAAATCCAGTTTTCTTAGGATGGCTTTAAACAGGCTTTCATCTATCCCGTTGCTTCTGGCGTATTCCGTTAAAGTCCCTCGCAAATGTGAGGTATCCTGTGAAACATAAGAGATCTGGAGCTGGCTCCCCTTTCGGAAAGTGCCCGTATAGTGGATATCCTCGCCGCAAATGAGCCTGATAATGCTGGATTTCCCGGAACCGTTAATACCTGAGAGCGCAATGCGTTCCCCCTGCTCTATGGTAAAGCCGATATCCTGGCAAACTAGCTTCTCACCGTAGTAAATGGAGACATGTTCAAGCTCAACAAGCTGTTTTTTGGGATAGGCAAGCTGTGATATTTTTAAGCTGTCAGAGCTTTCAATATTTTTAAGCAGCCTGCTCTTTTCATCCATAGCCGATTGCTGGCGCTGTTCCATAGCTTTGGAGCGTTTCATCATTTTAGCGGCCTTGTGGCCAATATACCCTTTATCAACCTTCGAACCGGAGTTTCTAGTGCCATTTTTTGTTTTCTCCACTTCGTGTGACCAGCTGCCCGTTCGTTTTGCCGCATCCGATAGGCGTTTAATGTCTTTTCTAAGCTTGTCGTTCTCTGCAAGCTCAAAGCTGTCTTGTCTTCTTTTGTTTTCCCACCACTCGGAGAAATTGCCCTTTTGAATCTCAACGTTGGTCTTATTGATGGAAAGAATGTGATCTACACAGTTATCCAGAAAGGCTCTGTCGTGTGACACCAGAATAAATCCACTTTTAGTCTTGAGATAATCACTGACCAGTTGTCTTGCATTCAGGTCAAGATGATTGGTGGGTTCATCAATTAAGAGAAAGCGATTGTCCTTCAGAAATAAGGCGGCAAGCAGCACTTTCGTCTGCTCTCCGTTTGACAAGGTATCAAAAGGCCGATAAAGCACGTCCTCTGTCACCTGGAGCAGAGAAAACTCCCGCATGAGTTCCCAGTGAAGGTAATCAGGGGTAATCTCGTTGATTACATCAAGGGTAATATCACTTTTATTCTCCACATGAAAAGGGAAATACTCAAAATCGACAGAGGCAGTTATCTTGCCGCTGAATTCATGTTTCCCCAGCAGCAGACTTAGGAAAGTTGTCTTGCCTCTGCCGTTCCTCCCTGTAAATCCCAACCTCCAATCGGTATCGATTTGAAAGCTGATCTCTTCAAAGATGTTATCGTAACTGTCCTCGTAGGCAAACGTAAGGTTGGAAACGTTGATTAATGACATGTAATGATCCTCCTGTGCGAAAAATATAAAAGCTGCAAGAAAGTTACTTTCTTGCAGCTCAAATAGATACAGCTAACCTAACCCGGCACCCCGGGCTAGAGAAGGATCTGTTATTCGAGTGAAAAGAAGCAGTAACTTTCTTGCATATAAAGAATAAAACATACGAAACCCAGGGTTCGCTTACAATGTTTTATCAGGTTTATATGTTCAGCAAGAAAGCCTACATTATACTTTTCAACTCCCATCATGAAATTAAACCTATCTTATCATGCTCCTATCCTGATCTCAACAATGACTACAGAAATAGGTATAAAAAAGTTTGTAACCCGTAATTATATACCATATAATGGTAAAAGGACTCGGATACCACAATCGATCCCTAATCTGTCAGTGAGGTGATTGGACTGTGAGAATTATTCACAAGAATGCTGCCCTTTGGAAGACGATGAAAGTAGCTGTTGCCCTATTTATTGTGGGGGTATTTCCGCAACCTGCCTTTGCCGAAACCCAAAGCGCTGCTGCCGCAGGATTCACGGAGAATCTGAACAGCTATAACAGCAGTATGTGGTACAAGTCCGATGGATGGGACAATGGAGACGACTTCGGAGCCTTCTGGAAGCAGGACCATGTCGAGTTTAACTCGGGCATCATGGCGCTCAGGCTGGACAATGCCGGCTGCCCCGGCAGCTGTGAAGGCAAATCTTTCGCCTCGGGTGAATATGCAACCCACGATACTTATGGATACGGCCGCGTAGAAGGAAGGTTGAAAGTGGCGAAGGGCACGGGACTCGTGACCTCCTTATTCACGTATGCGAACCGGGAGACGAATCCTCAGCTGCCGGAACGTAATGACGAGATTGATATTGAAATTCTGGGGAAAGATACGACCAAACTTGAAATGAATTATTATACAAACGGAGTCGGTTCTCATGAAACCGTGATTGATCTGGGCTTCGATGCTGCTGCGGGTTACCATACTTATGCGTTTGAATGGTCGCCATCGGCCATTAAATGGTACGTCGACGGCAATCTGGTGCATACGGAGAATGGTTCACGTGGCGAGCTCCCCTCCCGGCCGGGGCAAATTATGGTCAATCTGTGGCCTGGGGCCGGCGATAATGTTGGCTGGACAGGTCAGTTCAATTATACAGGGACGCCTGTAAAAGCGTATTACGACTGGATAAAATTCACGCCCTCCTCCTAAAAGGGGCAATACAGCCCCACTTTCGTACCGTGTAATCAAAGGTGTCTTCAGAGGAACGACCGCCGGCATTTGCCTGGAAGTCGTTCCTCTTTTGCCATAATTCATTTTTTACCGGTCCCGGTTCACCATATAGTTCATTAAATGCTTCAGGAAAGCGGTATTTCGAGGCAGACTATCCAAGGTTTCCATAGCCTGGCAGTAGTGTTCCCACATCGCTTTTCTGGCCCCTTCCCGGCCAAGGATGGATACAAACGTCGAATTGTTGTTCAGGTCATCCTGACCGGTGGGCTTGCCGAGGAGAATCACATCGCCTTCAGAATCAAGCAAATCATCTTTAATCTGAAAAGCAATGCCTGCATGATAGGCAAACTGCTTCAGTGAAGCGATCTCTTGTCCATTCACCCGGGCGAGAATGGCAGGCATAACCAATGAGGCTTCAAAGGCAACTCCAGTCTTATAAAAACAAATCATATTCAATTCATTCAGTGTCAATGCTTTCCCTTTGGCCTGCAAATCCATCGCCTGCCCCATACAGGTATCTTCAGCTTTTTGGGCGGAATACTGCATTAAGGCAAGCACGGTTTTGGCATCAAAGCTCTCCAGGGAAGCCTGCTCTTCAATCGCTTTTTGAATCAGAAACAGACCGGTCAACTCCGCCGTAGCGCTATTATGAACCTGATGCAGGGTGGGACGGCCTCTGCGCGTGGACGCATTATCCTGGGAAGGCAGATCATCGAAGATTAGGGATGCCGTATGCATATATTCCAATGATTTCAGAAGCGGCACGATGGCCGAGGGTTCCAATCCATATTCATTTACACCCATGACCCAGGTTAATATGGGCCGAATCCGCTTTCCATCCCCTTTAAGGCTATAATTGGCTGCGTCTATCAGCGTTTCTTTCATGGCCGGAATTCCGTCCGGTTTGGCGATCTGCAGCTGATCGTTAATCTGCTGGCGCACCGTTTTAACTGTGGCGAGAAATTCTTCCTTTTCCTTCGCGTCGTTCTTAAGCATGGTAACCATATGGTCGCGCAGCAGCTTGTCGAAGAAATCCACATCGTCCGCTTTCCGAACCATCCATTCCATAAGTCGGCTGAATTCGGTATGCCCGGAAGCAAATATCCCCATAAGCTCATGATATTTCTCCGTACCGAGGCGTTCTTTGCAGCGCTTCAGACCGTTGATGGCACGATCCAGAATGACCTCTGTCGTCTTGGCGTCGGATTGATAGACCTGGTGGATCAAATAGGAGATGACCGTCCAGTATAATTCAAAAGGATTAATCAGATCTGTACGCTGGTCACGGTACTGTAAATAATAGGTATAGGGAGTGACGGTTCCCTCACTTAGATCGTCAAACATATCGGCAAAATCATCGGCCAGTTGATTATATATGCCATAAAAGAAGGTACGCCGATCAAAGCCCTCATCCCGGGGAGCACTGATGACTGAACGGACAATTAACCGCGAAGAAGATGATTTCAGAATGACAGGGAGATAGAGCTCTTCGTTGCTGTAATGGGCATGGGCCAGATTTTTTTTACGGTCCATATCCTGGGCATGAAAAAACACATAGGACTGCTCGAAGAACATTCCCTTGGTATCGGGCTGCTGATAATCTTTAATATATTCAAAAGCCTCCCGGAGCTCCGCATGGATGTATTGAATCATTTCCTGATTGTCTCCCGACCATTCTCCCAGTTCAGGAACAGTCCCGGTAAGCAGTGCGGTGCGTATCATTTGTGAATATTGTTCTTTCTCCCCGGCGTTCAAGACTCCCGAATCAAGCAAATCGTCAATATACGGGTAGGTGAGGCCATAAGAATAACCATGCCTGATCGCTTCATCCAGTCTTTGGGCACGTTCCGCAGGCAGAGCAGAGTCGCCCATCTCCTCAATCGCATGCAGTACTACACCAACAATAATCTTGATCAATTTACGCTGGGCATGTTCGGCGTTCATTTGCTCCGGGATATTGGACGAGACGCCCTTAAGCTTGTCGATGACCCAAATGACGGCAGATTCGATGTGTTCCTTTTGAGCCCACCGGTATAGTCCGGCCAAGCTCATGTATTCAGGCTGTTTCCCCCCAGATACTTTCGTCGAACGGGTTAAGAATCTTTTAACATCGGTCACTACAGACTGAATCCGTTGCCGGGTGTCAGACGAACCGAGCGTTTTGCCGAGATCTCTCATGTAAATATAGGAAATGCTTCGATCCAAATAATCATCCAGCTTACCTGTGTAATTCAGCCAGTCTATATATCTGTGATAATCTCTGGAATCCGGTTTTTTCTTGCCCTGCGATAAAAAGGACAACCATGCAAAACGGTGCACATGGTTTCTTTTCCATCCCTGAAGATCTTTGATCAAGGCAGGTGCATAAGATTGTTCCTTAACCTGCGTTGCCAGGTCGGCGAAATACTGAGCTGCCTTCTGCTCGGCTTGACGGTACCAGGTGTCGGCATGATTGGTGAATTCTTCATTCATAGGATGGATGACCTCAACTTCTATTAGTGTTTAACATGGTTCCACACGGCTGAGCATAAAGAGAAATTCTGTTCCCGCTTCATGCGCCGGATCATGTTCATAGCTTTATACGGGAAAGAAGCGATTGGGTTACGGTTCCGGAGTGAAGAACCAAAAAACAGCCATTCTCCAAAAGACTGGGGAGTGACTGTTTTAAGTAGAAACCTTATTTCTTCTCTGGCAGCTCTACAGCTTGTGTATCCATTATGGGGGTATCATACTTCAGAACCTTCAGAGTTAGAGGCTGAGGATAATCCTGGGCTTCTTCACCAAAATTGTAGGGGATTTCGTCCGTCGCGGCACCGCTTTTATTCGTGATGGTATAACCGCCGGAGTGCCTGCTTTCTTGTCGTTTATGAATTTGTCCTTTGGCATCGATAAAGCTGTCGTCCACTTCAGTTCTATGGATTAACCATTGCGCATTTCCTATCTCCTTGCGGAACAAAATATCTCCCGCTCCTATCCCCTTTTCTTGCCCGGCAATAACAAGACCGTTCTCCGGTGATTCCAGAATTTCTCTCTTGTTAAGATCGATGACGATCTGCATTTGCGCTTTATCCGAAGCCGAGATTCCGAAGGCTTTCAGCGAGAGTGAGTTTAGCGGATTGTATTCGCTGGCTTTGAACACAAGTGTAGCTTTGGTTTTGTCCCGCTCCCCCACGGAATTATAAGTATAGATCTTGCCGGGGTAATACAGCTTTCCGATAGTCTCCGCTCTTTTGTTGATCAGGACGGGATTAATCAATTCGGAAATATATTTGGAATTGGCTGGATCATACTCCAGGTCCACATAGGTGCTAATAGGAGTATACAGCACTTGATGGACATTGATATGTTGCCCGCCTAAGGTAAGTGTGCGGTCCGGATAAAAAGTATGCTTCTGATCTTCAAACATTAGCGGGTCCAGCTCAAACCCAATATCCAGGCTCGTCCGGTACTTATTGCTGCTCGAAGCGAGCGCCTCTGGCGAGGTGCCGGTAAGAATGACTTGAAATTTCATCTCTTTGGTATAGGAAACCGCAGGATCGAGATTGGCATAGTATACATAATAGGAGGTTTGGCCTGCAGGGATTTCGTAATCCCGCCCAATGATGTCCAGCCACGCGCCTATAGAAGGTACTTCAAATGCTCCGTTATCCAGTGTGGCATCCGCACGGCTTACCTCTTGATCCGTATTATTGCGGATGCTATGCAGGACAAACACTTTTCGTCCGTCCGTAACTGCACCCAGCACTTCAACCTCAAGCCCGTTCTTTTCCACACTTTTGTAAACAGGTTGGATGAGGTTCCGGTCCAGTGCAGTGACAAATGACGGGTCTTTAATGGATGGCGTTCGGAATAACTCAGAATCGCTCCAGTTCTGTGATGCCTTTTCCCCTGTCATTTCCCGGGTTATTCCGGGCTCCTGGACAACCCCTTCTTGCGCCACATTCGATATCGGAGTTTCGAGGAGTGAGAATGTGAGCAGCACTGCTGCTGCCGCGGCCACAGCTCCCCCCAGGCCATAGGAATAACGGCGACGCTTCTCACGCCGCTTCCCTTGCTCAATCCCTTCTTTCATGGCATTGTAGATTTTCATTTCCTGCAATGATTCAGCTTGCTGCTGCACTTCCTGGGCATTCTGACGCAGCATGTGCTCTTCCTTTTCGGTCATAACTAATCCCTCCTGATCTCTACAGAGTGTTCCTTAACTGTCTCAGGCCTTCCCGCAGCCAGGTTTTGATGGTACCTTCGGGTTTTTCCAGCACTTTGGCGATCTGGGCAATGGTCATGTCCTGATAGTATTTCAGAATCACAGCATGCCGGTATTTCGGCTTCATTCGCTCCATCGCCCGTTCCAGATCAATCCGTTCATGGCTTTTCATTTCCTGTACCATCCCCTCCGCCAGCTGCTCTGCCGGAATTACACGCTTTTTGCGTCGGAGTTCATCGATGCAGCAGTTGATGGTAATGCGGATCAGCCAGGTGGTAAAATACTGCTTTTCCTTCAGCTTTTTGCGCTTCATCCAGGCGCGGCAGGACGCCTCCTGCACCACCTCCAGGGCGTCGGCTTCCGTCCGCAGGTAACTGAAGGCAATCGCGTACATTTTGCGGTGTTCGACATACAGACGTTCAAAAAACTCTTCTTCTTCCATTGCAATCCCCACCATTCACCGCTTCCTCTCTTTATTCGTGCCGGTATTCGGAGGAAGTCTTCTATATTCAAAGTTCTCTATGTAAAGACGCCCGTGAGAAGAAAAACGATTGATTTTGGAGAAAATAAGCTTATTCGTAATATTTACATATAGTTCTTCCTTCGCTATAATGGGTAAGCATTGCCTAAATCGTAATTAATACTATTAACACTTACATAAGTGTCAAGGAGGAAACCTCGTGTCATTCATTAAATCCCTCAAAGCCGTACCCTTACTGCTGGTGCTGTTGCTTGCAGCCTGTACTTCACAGGAGCCTGCTTCGCCCGATTCCACAGTAACACATAATAGTGAAGAAAAAAGCATCACTCTATTGTTCAACGTGCAGAGCAACAGCATAGATCCCCATACGGATGTGAATTATACTGCTGTCCGTGCCGGAATCGCCGAGACACTGCTCACCATCGGCAATGATCTGAAGCTGCAGCCGGCCGTGGCCGAATCCTGGAGCAGCGAAGACGGGCAAAACTGGATATTTAATATCCGCAAGGGTCTCACCTTTCAGAATGGCAAATCCGTAGATGCGGCAGCTGTACAAGCTTCTCTGGAACGGGCACAGCAGCTGAATCCCTCCGTCAAGAACTCCCTGCACATCCGGGAGATGAAGTCGGCCGGGCAGGTGCTGACGATCGTGACGGAACAACCTTTCCCGCAGCTCCCCTCCGATCTGGTACATCCGAATACTGCAATACTCGCCGCAGAATCTACGGAGGAGGCGCCTATTGGGACAGGCCCATTCATGCTGGCCTCCTTTAAGCCCGGCAGCGAACTTAATGTAGAGCGCAACAGCCAATACTGGGGCGGGACCGTGAAGCTGGCCAAGGCTAAATTCTCCTTTAATGAGGATGCAAATGCCCGCCTGCTTGCGATCCAGGCCAAGAGTGCTGACATTGTCTATCGCCCGCCGATTGAAAGCTTTGACCAGCTTAAGGCGGACGCTTCGCTTACACTGGACTCCCTGACAGGACTGCGTGCCCATCAGCTTCTATATAATATGAACAATGCGGAGCTTGGGCAAGAAGAGGTCCGTAAAGCGTTTGATGCATTAATTGACCGGGAAGCCATTGTGAGCAGCATCATGACCGGTCAAGCTACCGCTGCAGCAGGACCTTTCCTGGCGGAAGCCCCTTTTTCACCCGAATATACGCCCAAAACCTTTGATCTGGAAGTCGCCCGGCAGTTCTTCAGAACGGCGGGGTATGATGTCGATAACGGTCTTGTATCCAAGGGGGGCAAACCTCTAACCTTCCGTCTTCTTACGTACCAATCCAGAGCGGAGCTTCCGCTGATCTCTCAGCTGATTCAGGCCAATGCCAAGGAGCTGGGCATCACGGTGGACATTCGTCTAGTGGATAACATCGATGAATATCTGGCTGCGAATGATGACTGGGATCTGGCGACTTACAGTAATATCACTGCACCCCGCGGAGACGCCAGCTATTTCCTGAATGCCGCGTACACTTCGGAAGGCGCTCTTAATTATGGTTATGTTCGGCAGCCGGAGCTGGAGGCCTTAATCGAACAGCTTAATACTGCCATAGCGGAAGATGAGCGGAATAACCTTGCTCAACAAGCTGTTGCTTATATTGATGAGCACAGACTGAACTCCTTTATCATTCATCCGAATAACTTTGTTGTGTACAGCAGTCATGTCAAGAACTGGGTGACCAGCAAAAGCGAATACTATTTATTGACCAAAGATTTGGACATTGAATAAGATGCTCCGTTCCATAGGCAAACGACTGCTGGAGCTGCTGTTATTTTTTCTGCTGTTATCCTTTGTCAGCTTCTGTCTCCTGAAGATCGTTCCGGGTGATCCCGTCCGGAGTATTCTGCGGGTAGATGATGTTGCTGTCACGAGTGAACAAATTGAAGCCATGCGTACGCAGCTGGGGCTGGATAAACCCCTGTTTGTACAATACGGGCTATGGCTGAAACAACTGGTGCAATTTAATTTAGGCGATTCTTATCTAACCAGCAGACCTGTGTTCAGTGAGTTCACCGAGAAACTTCCCTATACCCTGCTGCTCACTGCCGGTTCACTTGTTGTAATGCTGCTGATTTCCATACCTCTTGGAATACTTTCCGCTTTGTACCGTAATCGCTGGATCGACCAGTTTAGCCGGATTTTTTCATTGATAGGCTCATCGGTCCCCAGCTTTTGGCTGGGCCTTGTGCTTATTCAGTTTTTTGCGGTCCGGCTGCAGCTGCTGCCGCCTATGGGTGAAGGAAGCTGGCGTCATTTGATCCTCCCGTCGTTAACTCTGGGCCTGGCCATGTCTGCGATCTATGTCAGGCTGGTCCGTTCCAGTCTGATTGAGAGTGCGGGCCAGGATTTCGTAACTTCTGCCAAGGCGCGCGGCATCCATCCGGCGCGGGTATTCCTGTTTCATACCTTCCGGCACAGTCTGATTCCGCTCATTACTATTTTCAGCGAAAGTATAGGCAGCCTGTTGGGAGGAACGGTCGTTGTTGAGGTGTTATTTGCGTATCCGGGTCTCGGAAAATGGATTGTAGATGCCATAGCTGCCCGGGATTATCCGATTATTCAGGGGTATACCCTGTTCATGAGTGTGTTCATTGTGAGCATCAATATCCTTGTGGAGATGTCCTATCGCTGGATTAATCCTGAAATTGCGTTGAAGGGAAAGATAGAATCATGAGATCCATCATTGCTGCCGGGCAGCCATCCGGAAGACATCTGTTCAAGAAGCAGGCTGTTTGGCCTGCCGGCCTAGTCCTGCTTGTGCTCGTAATTGTTATGATCTCTCCTGCCCTGGCTCCGCAAGATCCCTATCGGCTAATTGTCAGCGACCGTCTGCAGCCCCCGGGTGCCGGGCACTTTCTGGGGACCGATCATCTGGGGAGGGATTTGTTCTCCAGAATGATTGCGGGCATCCGCGCAACAATTGGAACCAGCCTGCTTATTCTGACCTTCTCCATGCTTATCGGTGTTACCATTGGCTTATTGTCCGGATATCTCGGCGGTCTGTATGACCGCGTATTCAAAAGAATTATAGATGCCTTTATGACCCTGCCGGATTATATCTTTGCCATCGTTTTAAGCGGTTTGCTGGGTCCGGGCTTGATCAATCTCCTCTTTGCCGTGATTGCGGTGAAATGGGTAGGGTATGCGCGGCTGGTCAGAAGTGTAGTGCTGCAGGAAAAAGAAAAGGATTATGTTGCACTGGCCATTCTGGGAGGAGTTACGCCACTGCGGATCGTTATGAAGCATATGCTTCCGCATACTTTGGGCAATGTTTTTGTGCTGGCTGCACTGGATTTGGGTAAAATCATTCTTATGATCGCTTCCCTCTCCTATATCGGCCTCGGCCCCCAGCCTCCGGCTGCCGAATGGGGTTCGATGCTGAATGAAGGACGGGTATATTTCAATACCGCTCCGCATCTTATGCTTGCCCCAGGCCTGGCAATTATGATTACAGTGCTGCTGGCGAACCTTTTGGGGGACAAGCTGCGGGACCAATTCGATGTCAAAACCAGGAAGGAAGCGTGAGTCTGTGCTGAACATTCATAATCTTACCGTTGCCTCCGGCAGCCGGGAGCTCGTGAAAGGTATCAATCTGGAGATTGCTCCCGGCGAATGGCTGGCGCTTGCAGGTGAAAGCGGCAGCGGCAAAAGTCTTACCGCAGCCTCCATAGGAGGTTTGCTGCCCAAAGAGCTTAAGCTAAGCGGCACTATAAGCTGGAACGGCAGCACGTTGACGTCGCTGTCACCCTCCTTGAGAAGAAAAACACTGGGCAAGGAGATCAGTTATATTTTTCAGGATTATCAGGGGGCCTTTACGCCCTTTATCACTATAGGCAAACAGCTGGATGAACTACTGCGGGCACATACGGATCTGGAACGCCAGCGCAGAAAAAACATGTGTATAGATGCGCTGGACAATGTGAATCTTCCCGGCGGCAGAGTGTATACCAGTTATCCGTTCCAGCTCAGCGGCGGACAACTGCAACGCGCAGCGATTGCCTCTGCGCTCCTGTTGAATCCGGGGCTGCTCATTGCGGATGAGCCCACGACGGCACTGGACAGCCTGACTGCCCAGAAGGTGCTGAAGTATATCGCTAAAGCCAAAGAACGGCTGAATCTGTCCGTGTTATGGATTACCCATGATCTTAGACATGTCCGAAAATTTGCCGACCGTGTAGCTGTGATGCGCAAAGGTGAGATTGTGGAGCAAGGCGCCAAGGACCAGGTGCTGAATTCCCCTGCCCACGCTTATACCTCGCGGCTGCTGGCGGCTATCCCTCCCTTGTCCCCGAACGGTCCTCGGAGACTGGGACAACTATCCAAGAACAGCTTGCAGAGGGAAGAAGGCGCTTTATTATGACCGGTTTGATCGCCAAAGATATTATTCGCGTAACAAATTTGCATAAATCCTACTCCGCTGGCCAGCCTGTGCTGCACAGCATTTCCTTCCGGCTTGTTGAAGGTGAATGTCTGGGCATAGTAGGAGAAAGCGGCAGCGGCAAAAGCACATTGGCCCGCTGCTTGCTGACTCTGATGAATTGGCAGAGCGGCGAAATTCAATTTGACGGAGTTGAGCTGAAGGGATTGGGCAATAAAAAGCTGTTCCAAGCACGCGCCAAGATGAGTGCTGTGTTTCAGAATCCTGCGGCTGCGCTGAATTCACGGCTGCGGATATTGGATAGTCTAATGGAGCCGCTGGATCAGCGCAAAGGCTTTATCCCTTCATTCATCAAGGAACAAACAGCCGGACGGCTGGGTATGGCCAGGGCGCTGCTGGAACTCGTAGGGTTGCCGGCAGAATATTTGGTTAAATACCCTCACCAGTTAAGCGGCGGGGAGAAGCAGCGGGTGACCATTGCCCGGGCTATCAGTACGGAACCGGCTTTTATTGTATTGGATGAACCGACGGCAAGTCTGGATGTGACTACACAATCTGTGATCCTTAATCTGCTGAAGGATCTGCAGGAGTCGCTTGGCCTCTCCTATCTCTTCATCTCCCATGACCTGGCGGCCGTCCATTTCATGAGCGAGCGAATCATCGTGATGAAGAACGGCCTCATGCTTGAAGAATTCAGCAAAGATCAGCTGTTTGATGAGCAAAGGCACGGGTATACGAAAAAGCTGCTGGAGGTATTCTCTTAAATGAATTCATCGATGGAAAAGCCGACGCACCGCGCGTACCTGATGCTGAGTATTCCTTTGATCCTTTCTACAATAACGACCCCGCTGCTTGGCGCGGTCGATACTGCCGTTGTAGGTCACTTGTTTGACCCGTCATATCTTGGCGGGACGGCTATTGGAGTGTTGATCTTTAATACCCTCTATTGGCTTTTTGGTTTCTTGCGTGTCAGCACCTCCGGTTTTGCCGCCCAGTCACGGGGCAAAAAAGATCTTACGGAGGGAATGTCCGAGCTGATCCGTCCTTTGATGGTGGCAGGTCTGATCGGGCTTGCGTTTATTGCGCTGCAGACTCCAATCCTGCAGGGCGCTTTATCCCTGACTCAGCCGGAAGCGGATGTTGCCAAGTGGGCTTCGGTTTATTTTCAAGTTCGTATCTGGGGCGCTCCGCTGACACTGCTGAACTATGTTCTGCTTGGCTGGCTGATGGGCATGTCGCATATTAAATATACCTTGCTGATGCAGATTTCCATGAATGTATTGAATATTGTCCTTTGCCTATGGTTCGTGCAAGGATTTCAGTGGGGGGTCGCAGGTGTGGCGGCCGCGTCGCTGTTCGCTGAAGGTCTGGCCTTCCTTCTTGGCGTGATCTTTGTGTTGCGCTCTCCGTATATGAAGGTGTCCCTCCTGCGCTGGAGAGGTCAATTTCAGCGTAAGGAACTGAAGCGGATGTTTCGGGCCAATGGAGATTTATTGATCAGAACCGTTTGCCTGCTGGCCATGTTTAATCTTTTTACGGCCCAAAGCACTTCCTTTGGAACTGAGCTGCTGGCTGCGAATACGATATTGCTGCAGATTCACTACATTATGGCCTACTTTTTTGACGGGCTGGCCAATGCCAGCAGTATATATTCCGGTCAGGCACGCGGGTCCGGTAACCGCAAGCTGCTGGCTGCCACCCTGCAACTATCCTGGATCTGGGGAGGTCTGACTTCTATAGTACTGGCCGGATTATACCAGCTTACAAAAGGGAAGTTGTTTACGCTATTTACCGACAATGAGAGCATTAAGCAGATTGCGCTGCAATATGACGGCTGGCTGTTCCTGTTTCCGCTAGTCACAGGCCTTGGTCTGGTGTTCTATGGTGTATTTACCGGATTAACCTATACAGGGCCGGTTCGGAACTCCATGCTTCTATCCCTTGCCGTGTTCCTGCTGGGTTTGCAGTTTCTGGTTCCCGGCTATGGCAACCATGGGTTATGGGTTTCGTTCCTTTTATTTGGTCTGGGGCGTTCCTTGTTTCTGCTGATGTATGTACCGGGATTGCTTAAGAAGCTGCCAGGATAAACTCCCCCCAGAAATCATATTTTCACTTGTAAAGGATATTTCATAGACATATAATATATTAGATAAACACCAAATATCACTTTACACTTGGAGGCGCTATGAACCTCAATATTCGGGAAAAACTGGACCCTCTGTTTGAAACGATGGGGTTGCTCTATGTGAGCAGCAACAAGGACGAGCATAAGGAACAAACGATCATCGAGCTGGATAAGTTCGGTATAGACGGTGAGGCTTTTTATAGTAAAAATCTAAAGATCATCGATAAATATATCCAGACCTTTCAAAAGTACCAAATCCATGAGGACAGCGATCGCCTGTTTTTTAACGATGAGACGTATTTCTCCATTCTGCTGGCCCTGCTGTGTGAAAATGCCAACTGGCTCACTGAACTGGATAAAGTGAACGCGGACCGGATTCGGGAGGAATTGCTTCAGGTGCTGTTGTCGGAGGAGAATGTTCAGCAAGGATCTTCCGGAGAAAACACGCCTGTAAATGTACGTTCATTGGATGAGATTATTAGCTTTCTTGACGGGTGTTCTTTCGAGGAAGGCGTAAAATGGAAACTGATGAGCTTGCTGCAGCAGCCACATAAACAAATGCAGGCCCTTGTCAGTGCGGTCAACAGAAATCTGCCAGCCTTTGAGAAGGCCTGTGAAGAGGTCGGGAAGCCGCTTGGCAAGCTGATTCCCAAGTTTGTGCAATCGGTTCACAAAAATGGGGATGAACAGTTTCTAAAATTTATCGAGCTTTTCAGCCACAATAGTACCATCCACCCGGCCTTGATCATGCCGCTTGGTCAGGTGATGTACATCTCGCAGTGTTATTGCGGACTGTATGTGGGTTCGCTTCCCATTACCGGCAACAACTCTGCCGATTCCAAAGAATATCTGCTGCTGAGATTAAAGGCACTTGCCGATAACAGCAAATTACAAATACTCTCTTCACTTAAAGCAACTCCCAAATACAACCTGGAGATTGCTGAACAGTTAGGACTGTCGGCTGCTACCGTCTCCCATCATATGAACGTGCTGTTGGCTTGCGGAATGGTTGGCATAGACAAAAAGAACGGCAAGGTCCATTACCATCTGGATGCGGGCAACTTAAGGCTTTTGATTGATGAACTGGAACGGTATCTGCTGTAAAATGAAACGACTTCCCGTCAGGTGCGGGAAGTTGTTTTATTGTTTAGGAAATGATGCAATGCCCAAAAATCTGGATATCTTGGAAGCTTCAGATGATATAGCGGTGCAGGGGGATTGGGCTCCATCCGCGGAGTGAAGCGGACAGAGAAGACCCTATTTTGCGAAAAAGTCTGCTTTCCTGGGGGATTCGGACTCAGGAGCCGTTATATCGTTCGATTGAGCCTAGAATGAAGGAAGATAGGACAATTAGCGGAATCTCTGTCCGATTATCCTGCTGAATAGCCGAATCCTCCCCAATAGCGGAATCTCTGTCCGTTTGTCCTGCTAAATAGACGAATCTTCCCCAATAGATTTCCTGTCCACATTAGCCGCGGATAGATCGTGAAGGGACCTCATCATGTCCGCAGAGGGCCCCACGCAAAATTGCATGGTCAACAATGCATGTCCTAACCACGCTATATGGGCGAAAGTTGTGCACGTTGTACAACAATGTGAGCTCTAGGCAAGCCAAATGACGATAATCTTGCCTATTGTACAACAAACCGGGCCTCGTAAGCATATGCTGTCACCGGATTTCCAACCGCTTAAAGCGCTCAAATGAAGAAATCTGGGGACAACAGCGGCCGGAAGTCCGAACATTCACCGTAGTTACGCTTATGCTGATTGTGCGATTCTATTGTTCAACCTACATAGATATATTAGACAACAAACTAATTTAATTGACATCCATCGAATTATTATGATAAATTCTAATTGGAATTATATTGTAATCTAATTCGAGGAGTTGGCCATGTTATGAAGCAAGCGGTACGTCAGCACAAATTGCTGCTTACAGTAACACTATTATTCAGTATCATCACCTCAGCAGCGGGAGTCCTTATCGCACTTGTCCTGCAAAAGGTGATTGACGCTGCTTTACAAGGGGACTTGGGACTTTTCCGGGAAATACTGCTGCTCTCGCTTGTTTATTTGCTTCTCTTGGGGGTATTCGGATTTATCTATTCGCTGAGCAGCAAAGCCTTGATCCGTAATCTGACGATTTCCCTGCGGGAGCGGGTGTTCCGCGGCGTATTCCGGCAGAACGCTGAAGCTTTCTCAGCATCGAATACAGCTGATTATTTATCTGCGCTCACCAATGATATCAAGCTGCTGGAAGATCATTATATCCAGCCTATGCTGCAGGTTCTGCAGAATATAGTTGTTTTTGCGGCTTCTCTGGTGGTATTGCTCTACCTTAGCCCTTTGGTGACAGCGATTCTGGTGGGATGTATGGTGCTCATGTTTGCAATTCCCTCTCTATTCGGTAAAGCACTGCAAACTAAGCAAAGTGCCGTCTCCAGCCAAATGTCAATCTTCACCTCAAGGCTGAAGGATTTATTGTCCGGTTACGAAGTCATTAAATCTTATGCTATGGGCAGATATGCCGAGCAAACCTTCAAAGAGGAGAACCACCGGGCTGCGAACATCCGCTTTGCCGCTGACCGGATGTTCGCCCTTAACGAAAGTGTGTCCCATACCTTGGCGATCCTGACACAGTTTGCCGTTGTCTTTATTGCCGCCTATCTGATTATTACCGGCAATCTGTCCGCCGGAAGCTTGGTTGCCCTGGTTCAGCTGAGTGGCGGTTTCGTGGGTCCGGTGCTGGTCATCATGGAGAATCTCCCCAAAATCCAGGGGATCAAGCCAGTTCTGGAACGCATCGACTTGTTGGCCGAAGTGAACAATGAGCCGATTACGGAAGGATTAACACCTGTATTTAACAACTCGTTGGAGGCCCGGAATCTACAGTTTAAGTACACACAAGGAAAACCGGTGATTAAGGATATCTCGCTGAGTCTGGAAAAAGGCAAAAAATACGCACTGGTCGGTCCCAGCGGGTGCGGGAAATCAACATTGGTCAAACTGCTCACGGGATATTATGACAGCTTTGACGGCATCATTGAGCTTGACGGTACGGATCTGAAACGTCTTGACAGGGAACAGCTGCAGCAAATGGTCTCCACCATTCATCAGAATGTGTATATGTTTGATTCCGACATTAGGCATAATATATGCCTGCATGAAGAGTTCCCGGATGAAATGCTGGATAGGGCACTCCAAACCAGCGGAATTCATAAGTTTTTGCAGCATACTCCGAATGGCCTGCTTTCCCCTGTCGGAGAGAACGGTTTGCAGTTGTCGGGGGGTCAGCGGCAGCGGATTGCCGTCGCCCGGGCCTTGATCCGCAATAAACCCCTTCTGGTTCTGGATGAAGGAACCTCGGCTATCGATATGCAGACTGCTTATGAAATCGAGAGCAGATTATTGAAGCTTGAAGAACTGACCTTGATTACGATCACCCACAATATGAATGAGGAACTGCTTGGCTTATACGATCAGATTATATATATGGAGGATGGAATTATCGCCGAAATGGGAAGTCTGAAGGAGCTGCTTGAGCGTGGGGATAAATTCAGGAGCTTTTATACTCTGGAAAAAGAAGAGGTGCCTGCTGCCGGGTAATCATGTCCAGTCCGTAACGGATGAAACAAAGCAAGGCAGGCCGAGTCAATGCCCGGACCTGCCTAAAACTTCTGTTCTGTGTTTCAGTTGCTTCCCAACAGCAATTCAGTTTGAATCTCTAACTGTTTCTCCAGTGAAATCAGGTCGCCCGCCGAGAACTGGTCGATATCCAGCTGATAGATCCGGTTGTTCTTGTACGCAGGCAGCGATTTCCACAGATCCCCCTCCATAATTTCCTGGGCCCGTTCATCTCCCCCTTCCGTACCGTAGACGGTCACAAACATGTAATCCGCTGCGGCATCCGGCAAGGTTTCCAGTGACATGTCCAGTCCCGGGCCTCCGTTCATCACCTTATCTTTTACGAATTCCGGCGGCTGATAGCCAAGACCGGCGAAGAGGTTCCGCGTTCCACGGCCAAAGCTCTCCCCTACGACCCAGAAGTTTTTAGCCCAGATTTCATAGACTCCGACAGTCTCTCCTTCTTTTACAACACCGGTCAGCTTCTCTTTGGCTTCCGCCAGCTTGTCTTCATAATGTTTGATTGCCTGTTCGGCCTCTTCTGTTTTCCCCAGCAAATCCCCGAATTCCCGCAGCTCCGCATAAAGCTCTTTTGCTCCCCACGGGATGACGATTGTAGGGGCAATCTTTGAGAACTGCTCATAATTCTTGTCATTCGGCCGGATAATCAAATCCGGTTCAAGCGCAGCGACTTTCTCCAGCGCCACGGAATCATCTCCGATGTCCTCGATTCCTTCGGTACGTTCCTTGAGAATAGCCTGATTTAAGCTGGCTGTCCCTGCGCCTATCGGCTTGACACCCAGTGTTAACAGATGGCCGAGATACTGGGTCGCAACAATCCGTTTGGGCGAAGCCGGAATTTCAATCTCACCCATCACAGTTTGGAACTTGCGGGTAGCCGCCGTCTGTTTCACTGTTTGATTGGCCCCGTCCTGACTTTCTTTTTCTGTAGCTCCACATGCGCTAAGCACAAATACCACGCATAGGGTCAAGGCCAGGGCAAGCCATTTCCGCAATTGCATCGTTGCCGTCCTCCATTTTCTATCATTATGATAACGATTATCATTATCATGATACCAAGGGAGCACAGACCCGTCCATCACCGATAATAGGTCTTTTTATGGACTTTTGTAAGAAGCTCCGTCTGAACCATCAGCTGCTGTTCGATGGCGATAGGATCATTATGCTTGAAGAGCTCCAGATCGATCGGATAGATTCTCCCGTTCCGTACAGCCGGAAGCTCCTTCCATTCGCGGCTGGCCAGGACGTTCCGGGCAAACTCGGCTCCTCCGTTTTCCTCCCACACAGAAACAAATATATAATCTGCGGCATACTCTGCAAGCTTGTCCAGCGGCAATTCCAGACCTACTCCTTCATTTAATATATGGGGAGCCAGCTCTTCCAGGCGTTTGCCGAACAGGATTCGATTCCCGCTGCGTTCCTCAAGCTCCCAAACCTGAACTTGCAGCTCATATACCTCCAGCCCTGCCGCCGATTCCGGTGCTAGCCGAATATCGATGATCGCCCCCGGCGGACAATAAGCTACCGTTTTTGCTTTTAGCGGATGCCTGGCCCCGTCCAAATACAGATCCCCCGAGCCGCTGACCACAAACCACAACGTGTGTGTTTCCATAAACCCGCTGAACAATTCACCGGAGGGTCCGGACCTCCGCTTTCGGATCGATTGAAGCGCATATTGTGTATCTTCCATCCTGGAACCTCCTTTATGTATTGCTGGCGTTTCATTATCGTGTTAGCTTTAACTTTATACTACATTTGTTTGATTTCATAGGAGGCTAAAGATTTGAAAAAACTCACTGTAAGCGGAACGATCCTACTGCTCATCTCTGTAGCCGCCTTTATGTTTTTTCGGGATAAGACACCTGATGTTCAAGAAAAGGACGGAGTCTTGCATAATGCCCGGGTTAACGGCAACCGGCTGCAAGTCTACGAGAATAAAGCATGGACGGATCTCAAGATAAAAGGCGTCAACATGGGTATGGCAAAACCTGGATTGTGGCCGGGTGAGGCGGGGATTCCCGAGGAAGATTACTACCGCTGGTTTGAACGGATCTCAGAGATGAATGCCAACGTGGTGCGTGTGTATACCCTGCATCCTCCCGGCTTTTATGATGCGCTGAAGCGCTTTAATGAGACCCATGAGCAGAAACTGTATGTTCTTCACGGGGTGTGGGTTGAAGAAGAGAAGCTGATAGAAACTATGGATGCTTTCCATCCGGACGTACAGAACGCCTTTAAGCGCGACATTGAACAGATTGTGGATGCTGTTCATGGCAACGCGGAGATCACGGCGCAGCCGGGCCATGCCGGCGGGAGCTACAACGCAGATATTTCCCCCTACGTCCTCGGCTGGATACTTGGAATTGAATGGGACCCGGCCATGGTTAACCATACCAATCTCGTAAATGCGGACATTGGCGATTTTGACGGTAAATACATTTATACCACAGAAGCGGCACCCTTTGAGAAATGGCTGGCCGGTCTGTTCAACCATACCCTGGATTACGAGCTCAGCAACTATCGCTGGCAGCATCCCATCAGCTTCACCAACTGGGTGACAACGGACAAGCTGGATCATCCTGCCGAGCCTTCAGAAACGGAAGATCTTGTAGCCGTAGATCCTGATGTGATTCATCTGAAAAAAGAGATCCACACCGGACAATTCGCTTCGTATCATGTGTATCCTTATTACCCCGATTTTTTGAATTACGAGCCGGCATATCTGGGTTATCAAGATCACCGTGGACAATTAAATAATTATGCCGCTTATCTGAAAGAGCTTAAAGATGCCCACTCGCTCCCTGTTCTCATTGCCGAATTCGGTGTCCCCAGCTCCAGAGGACTCACGCATGAGAACCCTTTTGGCTGGAACCAGGGATTCCACTCCGAAGAAGAGCAAGGACGCATCGATGCCAGATTGTACGAGGATATTATTCATGCAGGGATGCTGGGCGGTGTGGTCTTTACCTGGCAGGATGAGTGGTTCAAGCGCACCTGGAATACGATGGATCAGGATAATCCCGACCGGCGCCCCTATTGGTCCAATGCGCAGACAAATGAACAGCAATTTGGTCTGCTCAGCTTTGACCGGCTCAAGATTAAGGTGGATGGGAATGCGGAAGACTGGGATGCTGCGGGGCAGGCTCCTTTCTATCACAAAACGAACGGCCCGCTGCAATCCGCCGGAGATGGACAGGATGCCGGCCGTACCCTGCGAAACGTATTCGTGGATCATGATGAACGTTATCTATATTTAAGAATCGACTATGAGGAAATGGAAAAGTCCGATCCTTTTAAGAATATGAACACGCTGATTGCCCTTCAGACCATCGGTGGTCAAGGGAATCTATCCCTGCCGAACCACACGGGAGCAGCGGGCAAAGAAGGCATCGATTTCGTAGTCCAGCTGCAAGGGGAGGATTCCTCACGCGTGCTGGTGGACAGTTATTATGATTTTTTCCAGTTCCAGTATGAAGAACAGCTGCCCAAGCTCGACTACCCGATAGAAAAAAACAGCGGGCATTTCCACCCGATCCGGCTCGCATTAAATAAAGAGATTGTTATTCCTTCCACCGGTGAAGTGAAGCCATTTCATTATTATGAGACTGGCAAGCTGCTGCATGGCAATGGGAATCCTGAGGCAGACGCTTATCAGTCCCTTGCCGATTTCAATGTGAACCGGGAGAAGGCGATGATCGAGCTTCGGCTTCCCTGGTCCCTTCTAAACGTCAAGGATCCCGGTGCCAGAGAAATTATCGGCGATTTCAGGTCAGAGGGCATCCAGAGCAGCAGCCGCATGGATGGGATTAAGCTCGCTGTTTTGACGTATAAACCGGACGCTGACGGTAATGCCGCTGCTGACGGGAACCCAGGCCCGTTTCGGGTCATGGACAGCTTTCCGCAAGCCGCAAACGGAGTTCTTGAAGAGATGTCTCGTTACACCTGGGAGACTTGGGATCTCCCACTCTACCAAGAACGATTGAAAAAGTCCTATTATATCCTCCAGGAGCTCTTTAAACAGCCTTAAAAGCTCACAGCAAGTTCTCTTAATCGATTCCAAACTTACTACAATTTATGACAAATAGGTATGAATGCACATGAATTCCACCCTTGTTTGTCGTATATTAGTTTTCTATAATCCCTTACTTCTTAGGAGCTGACGAAAATGACTGAAACCCGTATTTTGATAGCCGAGGACGAAGTAGTTCTCCGCTTTTTGTTAAGTGAAACCCTTGAAGATGCAGGATACAGCATTACAGAAGCCGCCGATGGTCATGAAGCCATCTTGCGGCTCCAGGATACCTGCTTTGATCTGATTATTGTGGATTACATGATGCCGGAAGCTACCGGTATAGAGGTATGTGAACGCCTTCGGGCCGGCGGCGGGCCTAACGCCGCCAAGCCGGTGATTCTGTTGACTGCCAAGGTGCAGGAGCAGGATCGTATACGTGCCGAGGTGGCAGGCATCACCAAATATATCTCCAAGCCGTTTAGTCCCATTCAACTGCTTGATGAGGTAGACGCTTTGATTCAGCTTCACCAAGGAAATGGACAATGATGCGGCCCAGGGAGAAGGGGCTTGCCGCCAATTTGTCGCGCCAGGTGGTCTGGCTTGCGTTCACCTTAGCATTCATTATAATTTCGACCAGCCTGTTCGTAAACTATCAGGTTCAAAGAAATGGGACGGAAATGCAGAACCGGCTCGAAGAGCTGAACCGGCTGCAGGATGCTGAATCCAATTATCAATCCATTGTATCGAACTCCAGAGCTCACCTGGCTTATGGACGGGATGAATTTCTAATGGATATAGAGTCCAACAAACAGCGTTATCATGCGGCTTTGTCCAGCCTAATATCCATGAGCGCAAATGACCCGCAGGATTCGGCAAGATACGCCGAGCTGCAGAGTCTCGGGGATGATTACTTTGACCAGCTGCAAACTGTCCTTTCCTTCAGGGCAGCCGGAAAGACTGGGGAAATCAACAATTTGTCCACCGCAAAAATCACGCCGCTGATCCAGACTATAGATACACATTTCGACAGCTTGCTCCACTTACAGCGGGCCAGAATGGCGGAACTGACTGAGAATAACAAAGACCTGAACCGGTTATTACTCTGGGCTTCTTTTGTTATATTGGCTTTTGCCGTTGTGTTTGTTGTCCGGCTCCGCAGTCATCTGCGGACGGCTGTCATCGCTCCGATTCAGGAGATGGAAGCGGTTGTCGGAGAAATAGGCGGTGGACAGTTCAAGTATCTGCAGGAGAGCGGACGGAAAGATGAAGTCGGACGACTGGTCACCGGAATCAATATAATGACTTCGCAGCTGCAGAACCGTCAAGAGGAGCTGGATCATAATCTGAACAAGCTGTCTGAGCAGCATGATGAACTGGAGGCTATGAACGAGGAGATCATGGCCCAGCAACTGGAACGTCAGCAAACCCTCGATCTCCTAACTGAACGCGAAGCCAAATTGGAGACTATCACCTCCTTCCAGTCGCATCTTACAGGGTTTACAGATATGGACTCATTTCTGAATACCTCTCTCCCCTCCCTAGTCGAAGCGCTTCAACTGGATGCCATGCTCCTGGTGAGGAGCAGCAATGATCATGAGCATGAATGCGTCTATTCGATCGGTTATCCGCAGCTAAGCGACTGGACGGGAAAAAAGGAGCTGTTTGGCCCTGCCCTGCGTGTGGTCAAAGAGCAAACGACAAGTATCCGAACTAGGCCTGTCACCGGTGCGGAACGTGGAATTCATGGTGGTTATGAATATGCCCATGACCAGTATTATCCTTTTATTGTCGAGCAGACTCAGGAGATCAAAGGATTTCTGCTGCTGACGTCTTATGGAAAAAAAGAGCTCTCCCCTGAGAATCTGGAAACAGCTTCAGGGCTTGTCAAACAATTCTTCCTGGCGTATACCGCCCAGCTTGCAAACGAGAAGCTTCGCAATCAGGCTGATGAGCTGGAGCATCTTAATAAACGGCTGGGCACGGAGAAGCTGCTGCTGTCCGAACAGCGGGACCGTTTCCGGCGAATCGTTGACTCCCTCCATGAAGGGATGCTGATCTGCGATTATACGGGTGAAATTTCATTTGTTAACCGGCCGCTAACCGAGCTGCTCTCCGCAGAGCTGAAGGTCGGTGCCAATATTGACTGGCTCTATGAGTATCCGGGAATAGAACTTAGTGTACGTACAGTGCTCCGCAATCAAATCCAGCTGGCCCTGGGTGGTTCACTCGAGGACTTTAGAGAGTTCCGCGAATATTTCTCCATCGGCAGTGACAAGCATTTTGAATTATACATGAATAATTTGAACGACTTTGATGAAAACGATCAGTTTCTCTTCGTCTTCCGTGACCGGACGGAGGAAGCCGCCGCAGAACGCGTAAAAAATGAATTTGTCAGTATCGTCTCCCATGAGCTGCGTACACCGCTGGCCAGCATCATGGGGTTTGTGGAGATTTTGTTAAAACGGGAAGTGGTGCCGGCTAAACGGCTCAAGTATCTGGAAACGATCCATAAAGAATCCATCCGCTTATCCAGTCTGATTACCGACTTTTTGGATCTGCAGCGTATGGAGTCCGGCAAACAGAAGTATATTCCTGTGCCTCTGGATCTGCGCAGTGTTGCAGACAACGTCTCAGCACAGTGGAAAAATACATCAACCCACCGCATTGAAACGGAATTCCCGGAAACGTCCTGCTATATTAAGGGAGATGCCGACCGTGTGATACAGGTACTGCACAATCTGATCAGCAACGCGGTTAAATATTCACCAGGTGCGGATCTCATCAATCTGCGAATCCGTGCTGAAGCTGAGCAGTGGATCATTGATGTTCAGGATTACGGTCTCGGTATTCCCGAAGATTCCAGGGACCAGCTCTTTAACAAGTTCTACAGGGTGGATAATTCGGACCGCCGCCAAATTGGGGGCACGGGTCTCGGACTGGCCATTGTTAAGGAAATGGTAGAGGGCATGGGCGGCAAGGTAACCTTCCAATCCGTATTGGGAAAAGGCAGCACGTTCAGTGTGAGCTTCAAGGCTTTTTCGCCCATCTCGTTAAGTCATAAAATTGTGGTTGTTGAAGATGACGAAACGCTGGGCAAATTGATCTCTGCTCCCTTTGAAGAACGAAATTACGAGGTTATTCTGATGGATACAGCCGAAGAAGCGTTGCTGCAATTGAACTATACTACCGGCAGCCCTCCCCTGCTCTGCATTGTTGACGTTCAGCTGAACGGGGAGAAATCGGGTTGGGATTTTGTGTCGGGCCTGCTGAATCATGAGTTTTTCCGGGCTACTCCCGTAATCGTGTCTTCAGTTCTTGAACGACCCGACTCCAGTTATACCGAATTTCAATATGGAGCCTATTTGCAGAAACCGTTCACTGTTGAACGGCTGCTGGAATTGGGTGAACAATTAATCAGTCATGCTCCCAGGCTTCCCCATCTGATTTTGCCTGTTCAAAATGAGGATCATGTTAAAGCTTCTTTGGAACAGAACGGAATTGCTGCAACTGACCTGAGCTCCTCCGGAGATATCATCAAGGTGAACCTTGTTCCTGCTGACAAGAGCGATACCGGTAACGAGGAGCGTGAACATTAGTTATGGATAAGTTTCAGCGCCTGTTTAGACAGCAAATGGAAGAGAAACTGGGAGTTTTGTCTTCTGCAGAACATGTGCCTGAGTTCGAAATCTACCGCCTGGCCCATTCGATTCGGGGCACGGCGGGGACCATTGGCCTGCAGGACTGGTCGGAAGCTGCAGATCAGTTGATTAAAGGTTTGATTGACGATTCCGTGCGGGAATGGCCGACGTCAGAGTTGAAAAGCTATCTGCAGCCTTTATTCAGCCTGCTCGCTGATCCCGAATCTGCCGCCGCAACACCAGCAACACCAGCCGATCCCGAAGAAGAATATTCGGAAAATATCAATAGAACTGCTGTTCCTGCCGCAGCCTCAGGAGAGCCTATCAAGCAGAATCTGATTGTCGTCGTTGATGACGATGCTGCCTTGTTACGTGTACTCAAAGAGGCTTTAGAGGAATACGGTTGGATGGTAATGGCGACTCCCCTGCCTGTCAAAGCGCTCGAATGGTGTTATGACCTGGAGCCGGATTGTGTAGTACTTGATATCGTACTGGAACAGAGCAGCGGTTTTGAACTGCTGGACAGTCTGCGCAGCAGATGTGAAGAACGTCTGATTCCGACGATACTGATGAGTGCAAGGAACGATAAGCAGACACGCATGAAGAGTTATGCTTCGGGTGCGGATGACTTCATCGCTAAGCCGTTTGACCTGGAGGAATTCGCCGCGCGTATTGGAAGGCAGCTCTCCCGGCGCCGCAGATTGACATCCGCACTGATGCGGGATGAGCTTACCGGAGCCTATAACAGTATCTTTTTCAGACAGGAGCTGGAGCGCTGGCGCAGCGCAGCTTTGCCGGAAGGCCAACCGCTGAGTTTGGCCCTCCTGGACATTGATCATTTCCGCAAGGCGAACGGCGAGGGGAATTATGATGAAGGGGACCGGCTGCTCCGTGAGTTCTCCTCCTTTGTCCAGTCCCGTCTGCGGGACCAGGATATCTGGGCCCGGGAACGTGCAGACCGGTTTTACCTGCTGCAGCCGGGGATTACAGAAACTGAGGCGGAGAGCTTTGCTAACCGCCTTCTGGAGGACTTTGTTTCTCCTCAGCCTCTGCCAGAGCATTCTGCACTGCCGGGTGTAACCTTTTCTGTTGGTTTGACCTCCCTCTCCGCCGAGCTGCCCAGTGAACAAATTCTGGAGCAAGTCGGCTTGGCGGCTGCCGCCTCCAAGGCTGCAGGTGGAGGCATCTGTACGGTATACCGTGAGCATCAGCCGGATGTTGTTGTCCAGGAACAACCCCTTCGTCTTGCCATCGTCGACGATGATGATCTGATCCGCAATTTGCTTGCCAAGCAGCTTTCCGATCTTTCACGAAATTACAACATTGAGATCGGCAAATTTAAGGACGGTGAAGATTTCTTCAGTAATCCTTGGCACGCTATGGGCGGCCGTTATCTTGTTGTGCTTGACCGGATGATGCCGCGAATGAACGGCATGGAGGTTCTCCGCAAGCTCCGCAGCGGTGCCGGCCGCGGAGATTATACGGTGCTGATGCTTACGGGTGTCAATGAAGAAAGAGAAATTGCCGAAGCGATCCAGGCGGGGACCGATGATTATTTAACCAAACCCTTTAGTCTAATCGAGCTGGAGGCTCGGGTGGTAAGACTTCTGCGGGGAATGATCCGATGATTGGCAGCTACAATATTGTGCTTTCTATCGCCCGGATTGCCGGTATCGTACTCCTTCTGTCTCTTGCTGTTCTATTGCTATATTTAACTGTACGCAAGATCATGAATAACAAGCTCAGAAGCAGGTATAACCAACAGCTTCAGATGTTGCAGGGTACGGATTCTGCATTGCAGGTATATCTGGAGACGGGTACAATACAGCGTTCTTTAAACAGAGAAGTAACCCGTCATTCCCCCTTGTTTGAAGCGCTGCGGGTCCGGCTTGCGACAAGCAGATCAGATCTGGAAAGAACCCGGATTTATGAGTACGCCCGCAACCACTTCCATGATTATTATGCCAGGCTGCTGCAAAAGCGCCGCTGGAGCACACGAGTGAATGTGCTGCTGGAGCTGGAGCTGTTCCAGATGAAATCGCTGCAGAATGAATTGCTTGCACTTCTTGCGGGGCAACGCTTGTCCCAGACGGAAAAATTCCTGCTGCTCCGAATTTTCGCCAGCTTTCAGATGAAGGAGCTTCTGCCTTTCCTGAAGGCGGACGACGCCTGGTTGTCCGAGTCGCAGTTGCTGCAATTGCTGCTGCCGCTCCAGCCTCCTCTAATGGAGATTCTTTTGAATGATTTCAACATGTATTCAACCAGGGTACAAAGTTCAGTGATTGACGCACTGCGTCTGCGCAATGACCGATCAGGCGCGGTGCTGGCGCTTTTGGAATCCTTGCTCAGTACTCCTGATGACGCGCTGCGTCTGCGTGCGCTGAGTGCACTTGCGAACTTCGGCTATATGAGTCCCGAAGGAGAGCAGAAGTTACTGGATGCCCTGGAGCATCCGGAGCACGGGTATTCGTGGATGGAGCGTCAGGCCCAGGCCCGTCTGATGGGCAGCATACGCGAGGAACCTTATATCACTTTTCTGCAGCACATGCTGGGGGATGAGTCCTACCAGGTCCGGCTTACCGCGGCCGATTCACTTTCCCGCTACAAAACAGGAGAAGACCAGCTGCAGCGTGCCGTTCACCATCATCCCGACCGTTATGCAAGAGAAATGGCGGCAGAAACGCTGGAAAGGAAACGATATGAAGGATTTTTCATTTGAGAAGCTGTATGTATTCCTGGAAGGTCTCACCTTTGTACTGGCGATTTATGTTGCAGCTGTAACTATGGTCTATATCTCGTTATTCTTTATAGCCGCAGGCAAGCTGTTCCGGGAGAAGGATGTCAAGACGATTCAATACGATGTGCTCCTGAACAGTGAGCTTGCTCCCCCTCTCTCCATTCTGGTCCCGGCATATAACGAAGAGCTTAATATTGTATGGAGTGTCAGGTCCTTATTGAGTATTAATTACAAGCAATTCGAAATTATCGTCATCAATGACGGTTCCAAGGATGCGACCGCACAAGCATTAATATCCGAGTTCAAAATGACGGAGATCAAGAGCAAGGTGCAGTGGTCGGGTCTGGGCAGGGAAACCAAGCCGATCCGGGGGATCTACCGTTCGTTGCAGCATCACAACCTGATTCTGGTCGACAAGGAAAACGGGGGGAAAGCAGATGCGCTAAATGTCGGCATCAATGTCTGCCAATATCCGTATTTTGCTTCGCTTGACGGAGACACCGTGCTGGATACCGATGCTTTCATTAAAGTGATGAAGCCTGTCATGGACGCCCTTCCCGGAGAAGAAATTGTGGCCACCGGAGGCAGTGTCGGCATTGCCAATGGCAGCTATGTGGATAGCGGTTATCTTAGCAGCGACAATGTATTTCTCTCACGCAAACCACTGGTCATTATGCAGGTGATTGAATATTTGCGCGCTTTTCTAATGGGACGGGTAGGCCTCAGCCGGTTCAATCTGCTGCTGATTGTTTCAGGAGCATTTGGTGTATTCAAAAAAGACTGGGTCATTGAAGCAGGGGGTTATGAACCGGGTACGATCGGAGAAGATATGGAGCTTATTGTCAGGCTGCACAGGAGCATTCAGGAGAAAAAAAGCAAAGCGCGTATTGTGTACGTGACCGATCCTGTCTGCTGGACGGAAGCTCCCGAAAGTCTTAAAGTGCTGCACCGGCAACGAACCCGCTGGCACCGCGGGCTTTTTGAAAGCTTGTGGAAACACAAAATAATGCTCCTGAATCCGCGCTACGGCCGAATTGGTATGGTCGCCATGCCCTATTTTGTATTTGTTGAGCTGCTGGGTCCTGTGATTGAGCTGCTTGGAATTCTGTCCGTTATATTGGGGATGTTGTTCCAAACGGTTAATCTGGAAATCAGTTTCGCTTTGTTTCTGCTGATGGTCATATATGGTTCGTTCCTTTCCGTCGGTGCAGTCTTGTTTGAACAATGGTGTTTTGGCCGCTACAACAAGGTTACGGATTTATTGCGGTTGTTTCTTTACGCCTTGTCAGAGGCCTTCTGGTTCCGTCCGCTGATGACAGCCTGGCGTTTTATCGGCTTGATTCAAGGGGTAAGGGGCAAACAGCATCAGTGGGGGGATATGGTTCGCGGCAATGTAATGAATTCCAAGAAACCGGGGGCTTAAGAACTTCAGGTGCAGGAAATGGAAAATAACAGCGGTGTACCGGCAGCCTTCCCGTGGCTATTGGAACACCGCTGTTGTTGTGTTGAAAATTGTATTATATTCCTACAGTTGAGGAGATGGCGGCAAAGATGGCAGCAACCAGCCACAGGATTGGAAATAGTTTAAGTATAACCTTCAACCATTGTCCAAAGTTGATTCGGGCAATTGCCAGACCCGCCAACAGTACACCACCTGTCGGAGAAATCAGATTGGTTAATCCATTGCCGAATTGGTAGGCGGTTACAACGGCTTCGGCGTTTCGGATTACGAACTTTCCGCAGGCCAAGCAGGCCGGGTTGGCGGCTTATTTCCTAAAATGACGCATTTCCGTCCGTTCGCCTCTAATCTTACTGGGCAGTTAAAATCAGCGGTCCGTCCAGCGTGACTGCGATCGTATGCTCATATTGCGCCGACAACTTGCCGTCGGCCGTTCTCGCCGTCCACTGATCGTCGTCGGTCGTGATACGGAACGTACCTTCGTTGACCATCGGTTCAATCGTAAACACCATGCCTTCCTTTAACCGAATGCCTTTGCCGGCTACGCCGATATGCTCGTAGCTCGGCTCCTCGTGCAGGCTCCGCCCGATCCCGTGCGCCAGCAGATCGCGTACGACTGAAAACCCGTTCGCTTCCGCATGCTGTTGAATCGCCGACGTTATGTCGCCAAGCCGGCCGCCGGGGAGTGCCCGGGCGATCCCCAGATCCAAGCATTCCTTTGCCACCTTCATTAATTTTTGCGCCTCCGGCCGGATATTCCCCACCGCATAGCAGTAGCACGAATCACCGAACCATCCGCCGTATTCCACAACGATGTCGAGCTTCAGCAAGTCGCCGTCCATAAGTGCCCGGTTCGAAGGAATGCCATGGGCCACCACATCGTTGACCGAAGTGCAGGTTTCGGCGGGGAAACCGTTGTACCCTTTCGTAAACTGCTTGCCGCCCAGCTTGGTGATGTGTCTGGAAACAAAGTCATTGATTTCCAGGGTGGTGATCCCAGGCTCGATCAGTTTGGCCACTTCGCGGTAGCAGTCCGCAATGATTTGGCTCGCCGGCTTCATCTCTTCGATTTCCCTAGGTGATTTTATAATGATCATCTTGTGTTTATTCGCTCCTTATCCATTCTATAATTTTAAAAACCGGGCGATATCCCTGGCCTCCTCGTGCAGCTTTCCACGGCGAAGCGAAAGCGAGGCGCAGCCGACCAAGGCGGCCAGCAGCATTTCCGCGTGCTGTAGCCGATACGGCGGCTCCGCCGCGTTTCCGCCGGAAGCGGCAGCCCCGTCCGCCGCATGCCCGGTTTCCAGCAGCGCGGCAAGCGGCGCGAGCACCTCCCGGCGAAAGGCGGCCGAGAGCGGGGTCGAGCGCGCTTCAGGCAGCGAGGCAAAGCCCTCACCGGCCTGCTTATGCAGCAGGTACAGGGCGTGGTCCTCCGCCCAAAGCTGCAGCAGCCGGACGCCGGCGGCGGCGACGGGGCCAAGCTCTGCGGCAGCGGCCGTTTCGCGGCTTCGGCTTCGGGAATCTGCGGCAGCCGAGTTCCCAGTGTCCGCCGCAGCAGCCAAGCCGAAATGCCCGCCTGCCGGCGCCTCCCCCGAAGCCGAAGCACGCGGGACCTCCAGCAGAGCCTGCAACGGGACCTTCAGCGGAACCTCTAGCGGGGCCTCCAGCCATCCCCCGGCCCGCTCCAACGCGTCCCATAGCAGATCGTAGAGCAAATCGCCCTTATTGCTGTAATAATGGTACACCGTGCCATAGCCGAGTCCCGCCTGCGCGGCCACATCGCGGATTTCCAGTAAAGGCCCTTTATTCAAAAAAACATCGGCAGCGGCTTTACGGATTTGCGCCAGACGCCGTAGCCGGATATCTTCGTTTTGTTCCTTCGTGCGTGGAGTCATCTCGTCGGTTCACCTCTTTTATTATTGACCTACCCTTATGTCAATATAAAACATCGGCTTGTAAATTACAAGAGATTAGCTGGAGGTGTTCGGTGAAAATAAAGTATTAGACTGGAGTCGTTGATTTAACGCGGTTTTTGAATTGAAGAATCGTCAGCTTTTGAAAAATAAGTTTTAGACTAATCCATTAAAAAGAAGCAGCGACAGAACAAGACTTGAAAAATAAAGTCTTAGACTGCCGCTGTTGTCGTTCAACTAACGTTCTCCGTTAGTTCAATATAATGAGCAGCTAGCAACCGCCGAGCATAGAAAGACCGCCATTGAAGGCGGTCTAAAAAATTTATCATTTCTGCTCAACAATAAGTGTTCGGGATATTAAGATTGCATCTGTTTAAAAACAGTATTCCAATCATAGAGAGGAAACCTGAGATGATTCGCTGTAAGCACTCACCCTAATTAGAGCGTCTCAACCAATTTCTGAATCTTTGAGTGGGAAATTAAATATACATGACCCATTATGTCTATTTTGCCGTCCTTTACACGCATAGCGCTCTCCTGTTCTGCCGCATAAACATCAATCTCCTCAGACAAGGGGAACAGGTAGCCTTGAACAAACGTGGCGTAGTCGCGTTTAGAATGAGATTCATAGGCAAAATGATCAAAGCCTATACCATCATAAATAGTACTTGTTTCAACTTCATAGCCAGTGTTTTTCAAACATAACCATTTTGCAGCCATGTTTATCGCACCAGCGCTGGCACCCATTATAACGGCATTGCTGTTCTTAATAACATCCGATAATTCATATTCAGCCAAAAAATCGTTCTGCAAAACAGGATCTCCACCGCATAAAAAGATGACAGAAGTGTTTTGAATGAATCGCTGGGCATCTTCCTTCTGCATGCGGTAATCAATTAAATGATATTCATCAAAAATAATGTTAGCCTGATTTAACCATGTCCTTTCAAAAACATCATCAATGTTAACATGCTCACCTTTATAACCAGACGGTTGAGCGCTAATCATAACAAGCGATTTTCTGTCCTTTATATCCTCATGCATCCATTTGACCAGCTTCTCTGGAAAAAAATCATTAAACCAACTGAGATAGTAGTGAGTTTTCAAACTTAATTACCTCCATATGTACTATTTACATTCATATGTACTATTTACATTCATCCATTCTTAACAATAAAACATATTATACACGCTAGAAAGATGAACGGTTCTTCATCCATTTCGCTTACACTCCCTAGTACACTTTTCATAAATCCAACCTTATATTACCATAACATGGAACTGAAGTATGAGAAAAATGTTTCCACGTTAACTTGCCCGTTCGTATTATGAGATCAACCAGTTCTTTCTGGTTGATCTCATAATACGATCCAGCCAATATCCCATTCAGTTGCTTTACGATGTCCTTGGCTGGTTTCGCACCTCCGTTTTGAATGACTTCACGGATTCGTGCTTTGACTGCTATACAGGCTTTCTTTTTCGGTGTCATGAGGATGAAGTACCCGGATTTACTTCTGTTCTGAACTCTCCGTAGGTCAAACCCCAGAAAAGTGAAGGCATCGCCTTTCAAGGCATTTACCATTCGGGTTTTCTCCAGGTTGAGTTCAACACCCAGTGGTTTCAATTGTTCGTGCAGCCGCTGCAGTGCCAGTTCCGCCCATCCTCGTTTGCTAGAGTGTCCACTCACAGTGATCAGCATGTCGTCGGCAAACCGATGGTAATTGACGGCTTCGTAGTTCCCTTCCGCCGTAAGCATTCGACCGTTTCGAAAGTCCGCCAGTCCAATCGTCTGCTTCAGCAACACTTCTCCTTGATCTGCGATTAAAAATGCACCGTTAACAGCATTCTGCTCACGAATAGAGGTCAAACAGGCCTCCAAATGCTCGCGCTTTGTCTTCATTCAGCTCCCCCTACATTTTTTGATTATGTGAAATTGCCCAGTAAAGTTTGTATGAGTGTAATTTCATGATCAGTCAATTCTAGAGTACTTTACATCCGACTCACCGCCTGCTTAATTAAGAAAAGTCTCGACAATCATTCGCAACCTACCAGAATTGGTTGTTCTGGCACAAACAAATTAAATATTATATGATTAAAGTTGTTTTTTTGCGATTGTGCGGCAGGTTCGGACTCTCACTGTTTACTTTTCCCATTTTTGCAGCTTTTCAATTTCAGCTTATCCGGTTGATTTTTGGGGCAGACGGCAGCATGATAATATGGATGGAAAGTCTATGAAATGACAAGCCACAGAGAAAGAGAGGTAGACTGCAATGAATTCTATTTTGCTGGTGGAGGATGATTTGAGCCTGATTGACGGACTGGAGTTTTCCCTGCAAAAAAGCGGGTTTCATGTCGATATCGCCAGAACCGTAAAGGAAGCTCTTCCGATCATAGAGCGGCAATGCCACGATCTGCTCCTGCTGGATTTGACCCTGCCTGACGGCAGCGGTTTTGATATATGCAAAAAAGTGCGGCAGTCCTCCGCCGTGCCCATCATCTTCCTGACCGCATCCGACGAGGAGGTCAACGTGGTCATGGGCCTGGATATCGGCGGCGACGATTACATTACCAAGCCGTTTAAGCTGAACGAGCTGATCTCGCGGATCAACGCTCTGCTGCGCCGGTCCGGCCTAAGCCATACACAGCAGACGGTGCTGCAGTCCAACGGCGTGACGGTCAGGCTGCTGGAAACCCGCGTGTTCAAGGATGACCGCGAAATCGAGCTGACTCCTGCGGAATACCGGCTGCTGTGCCTGCTGATGCAGCATCCGAATGCGGTGCTGCCCAGAGAAATGCTGCTGGACAAGCTATGGGACAATAACGGCAGCTTTATCGACGACAACACATTGTCCGTCTATGTGCGGCGGCTGCGCAGCAAAACCGAAGACGACCCGGAGAACCCGCAGTTTCTCCTTACCGCACGCGGTCTGGGCTACAAATGGAATGTGACGAAATGAGGGAACAATTGATGGGGATCATGGTCGGCAAAAATATAAAGCTGCTGTTTGCTGCCATCGCGGCCATCCTGCTCGGCGCGCTGCTTGCCGGGCAATTGACCGTAAAGCTTATGGCCGACGATTACAAGCAGCGCATGCTCACCCACGATTACGAATTGGCCGGCTATTTGACCGAGAGCGGCCTCCCGCCGCACCGCATCGCCGCCCTATTCACCGCCTCCAAAACCGGGGAACAGGCCGCAGCCGGGCAGCGGCTGCTGAATGGCGCCGCCTATAACGGCGACACTCCAATCAGCCTGCTGCCCGAAGTAGCCGGCTTTCAGCAGAAGTACGCGCTGCTGCTACTCGCCCTGTCCGTCTGTTTCGGGCTGGCGCTTCTTACCGTCCTGCTGCTGTTTATTCTGCGGCAGAACGCCATGCTGAAACGGGCCAATGCCGCGCTCATCGGCTTTATGGAAGGCGATGTCAAGCTGCGGCTGGACGATCAGGCCGAAGGGAGCTTCTCCCGGCTGTTTACATCCATCAATATGCTGGCCACCTCCCTGACCGCCCATATCAGCAGGGAAAGACAGAACAAGGAGTTTCTGCGCGACATCATTTCCGACATCTCACATCAGCTCAAAACCCCGCTGGCCGCGCTGCTGATGTATGGCGAGATCATTCAGGATGAACGAACCGGAAACGATGTCGTGGACAAGTTTACTTCAAAAAGCCGGCGCGAACTGCTGCGCATGGAGCATTTGATCCAGAGCCTGCTGAAGCTGGCCAGGCTCGACGCGGGCGCGATCGCACTGGAGCAGGCTGAACAGCCGCTGCGGGCGGTGCTGGAGGCGGCAATGCAGGGCTTCCGCACCCGCGCGGAGCTGGAAGGCAAGACGGTGGTTCTCACCTGCCGTGGGGACATCCGGCTGAACTGCGACAAGGAATGGCTGCTCGAGGCGGTCAGCAATATTGTCAAAAATGCGCTGGATCATACGGAAGCCGGGGACAAGCTGGAGATCGCCGGCGATGAGACCCCGCTATTTACCGGAATCACGATCACCGACAACGGAGCGGGCATTCATCCCGAGGATATTCATTCCGTCTTCAAGCGCTTTTACCGGAGCCGATTCTCCAAAGACAAGCAAGGCGCCGGCATCGGGCTGACGTTGTCCAGGTCGATTGTGGAAAAACACGGAGGCACCATTACCGTAGAAAGTAAGCTCAGCAAAGGAACGATTTTTCGCATCGTTTTCCCCAAGCTTACAATTCTGTAAGCCGCCGTTCACCGGGGTGTAAGGCAGCCATGCTATCATCTCATTAAATCAAGCGAATGAGGTGTTGATGTTGGATATACTGGTAACCGAACGGTTATGCAAAACCTACGGCAAAGGCGAGACCAGGGTGGATGCCCTGAAGGAAGCTTCCTTTACCGTAGCCAAAGGAGAATTTGTTTCGATTGTCGGGCCGTCCGGTTCAGGCAAAAGCACACTGCTGAATCTGCTCGGCGCGCTGGATGTACCGACATCCGGCAAGGTGCTTCTGGATGGCCGCGATATTTATGCGATGAATGAAAATGAATTGTCGGTGTTCCGCAGACGCAACATCGGATTTATTTTTCAGGCCTACAATCTGGTACCGGAATTGAACGTGGAGGAAAATATTGCTCTGCCGCTGCTGCTCGATTATCAGAAGCCGGATAAACGGCATATTGGCGAGCTGCTTGATATTCTCGGGCTGACGGAGCGCAGGCATCATCTGCCGAACCAGCTGTCCGGCGGCCAGCAGCAGCGGGTAGCCATCGGACGGGCGCTGGCCACTAAGCCGGTGTTCATTCTGGCCGATGAGCCAACGGGCAACCTTGACAGCAAAAACAGCGCCGAAGTCATGAATCTGCTGCGGCTGTCCGTTGCCAAATATCGCCAGACCTTGATTATGATCACCCATAATTCCAATTACGCCACCTTTGCCGACCGTGTGCTCGGTGTAGAGGACGGAGTCGTAACCGAGCTTGGAGGCGACCGATGATCGGCCATTACCTGGGCCTGGCCTCCAGGTATCTTGCCGCCCACCGGAAGAAGACCCGCCTCACCATCACTAGCGTGGCCATTGCTGTTGCACTCGTGACTGGTATTTTCTCCATGCTGGAGGTATTCCTGCAATTTTCCAAAACCCAGATCATCCATGATCGCGGCAACTACCACATTGCGATTATCCAGCCTTCCGAACAAGAAATCAATATGCTGGCCAGCCGCAAGGATGTCAACAACGCCGGAAGATGGCTGGACTTCGGACAAGTGAAGGCGAACGAAATAAACGGCGCGGCAAGTGCGATAGACCCCTCTTTTGCCAAAAATATGAACATCACTCTGGTTGAAGGCCGCTACCCGACCGGGGACAACGAAATCATGATTGAACAGTGGGCAGCAGACAAGCTGTACCTGAATACCAAGCTGAACGGGACGGTCAACATCGCTTTTTCCGACAAGATCGTGCGGAATTTCACCGTAAGCGGAATATGCAAAGATTTCGGCAATATGAAGGCGAGCGGCAATCCGGGCATCTTTATGTCTATGGCGGCAGCGGATAAGCTGAAAAAAAGCCTTCTTACTAGTGAGTTGTACGTGATCGAATTCAAAAACCGGGTCAATATTGCTGCTGCAGAAAAAAACATCGCCGAGACACTCGGAATCGACAAAGGCAGAATCGGCCGCAACAACCGTCTCCTGGCCGCGATCGGTCAGAGTAAGGGCGGGGCGGCAACACAGCTTTACGTGACCGGCGGTATTTTATTCTGCATCGTCCTGATCGCCGGAGTCATGATGATCTACAATGCGTTCAACATCTCGGTGATGGAGCGGATACGGCAGTTCGGCCTCCTGAGATGTATCGGCGCTTCTCCAGCCCAGATCAGAAAGCTGGTCAGACGGGAAGGGCTGGCCATTACCGTCAGGGCCATTCCCATCGGAGTGCTCGCCGGAATGCTGCTCACTTTGGGCTGTTCGGCCATCCTGAAATATTACAATGCCGGTCTGTTCGCCGATATTCCGTTGTTCACATTCAGCGTTATTGGCATCGCCACTGGCGTCGCTGTCGGGTTCCTGACCGTGTTCTCAGCCGTTCTGCTGCCTGCCCGCAAAGCCGCCCGCGTCGCTCCAGTCCGTGCTGTAACGGGCAGCAATGACCTGAAAATTTCCGCCCGCAGAAAAAGAGGTTGGTTGACCAAACTGTTCAAGGCGGAGATTGCAATGGGCATTGGCAATGTTGCCGCCAAAAAGAAAACCCTTATCCTGATGGTCTGCTCCATCGCGGTCAGCATCGTTATGTTCATGGGATTCCAGGTCTTTGTTGATTTCCTTCATTCTTCCCTGAAAACGACCAAACCGTACACACCCGACATTTCGCTGGTCGCCAAGCAGGGCGATCTGGACGGCGCGCTGTACGACAAGCTGCAACAGCTGGACGGCATGAAAAAAGTATACGGGAGAATGTATGGTGATGTTGCCGCCAGTTTTGACGCCTCAAAGCTGAGTGAAGCCTATAAGAAGGAAATGGGCGGGGTCGATGTTACAGCGGACGGACGTTTTGTTCCGCCTGAGAAGTCCTGGCTGATTTCCTACGATCAGGCGCAGCTGGATTGGGCCAAGGAGGAATTGCTGGAAGGCGAACTGTCGGAGGAACAGCTTAACGCCCAGAACGGAATTATTGCGGTAGCCCTTCATTACAGGGGCCGCAGAGCGGATACGACCAGCTTAAAACTCGGCGACAAAGTAACCATTGAGACCAGGGCCGGCTTAAAGGAAATGACCGTGCTGGGAATTGTGCGCTCGCTCCCTTTCAACAACAAGGAAAAAACATTGACCAGTTTCATTACGACCGAAAAGCTGTTCCGCGAGCTGACCGGAAAAAGGGCCTACCAGGTGATTGATATCCAGTTGAAGAAGTCCGGCCAGGAGCAGGCTGTGAATGAAATCAAAGCGATGCTGGACAGCGGCACTACTTTTCATGACTATCGCCAGCGAAACGCTGAGCTGGATCAGACCTTTTTTACGATGGCCGTGTTTATTTACGGATTTGTAGGAGTCATCGGCTTGATCAGCGTGCTGAACATCATCAACACCATGAACACCAGCATCGCCGCCAAAACCAAATATTTGGGCGTCATGCGGGCGGTAGGCATGTCCGGCGCCCAGCTCAGCCGGATGGTGCTGGCCGAAGCCGCTGCCTACAGCCTGACCGGCGGGATCGTCGGCTGCCTGCTCGGCACCGCCTTGCAAAAGACACTGATTGAAAGCCAGCTCTCCCGGTTCCAGATTATCTGGGAGATTCCGTACCTGCAGATCGGCCTCATTCTCCTGCTCGTCCTGGCAGCAGCGGCAGTTTCCGTCATCGCCCCGTTGAAACGGGTGAAAAAACAGGGCATCGCCGAGGTGATCGGCTCGCTTTAAGGAAATGATATCCTGACTCGACATTGGGTTATTGGGTCAGGATATTTTTTGCTGGAATTGTGAATGGTAATTAATTAGAAAATTTCATTAAAGTAGCAATAGGTAAGCCTTTGATGTAATCGCCAGCTTTTCCCCAGCTCCGCACGGAGCGTGCCAGTTTCCAAAGCACTCCGCGCTCCATCTAACGAAAAGTCTCGTTCATAAGTTCCTCGTTACTTCTGGAAATGGGATTGTCAGATTGGTTCCAATTCGCATCTGTTGCGGTATTGGTTGATCTTATCCATCATAGGCTCGGTTAGTCCAAGCTTATTTAGAAGTACGTCAATCGTCTCTCTGTTCACACAATGGATTAATTTGTGCACATCTTTATGGAGAATGCGCAAATTACTGAATTTGTCGCTGCCGCCAAGATGCAGCGGAACGTAGTGATGGCAGTGAACATCGGAAGCGAACAAGTACATTTCCGTAATTTCGCATTTTCCTAGTTTCATGCTATATCGACTGATTCGGTTATCCATATATTCGATGCTTCGGTTCGGGAGGTTGGATTTCAATAACAGAGATAGCTGTTGTTTGACATCCGGGCGGAGCTTGCGTGTTATTCCTTCCCTGCCTGCTACCGTAAAAGGGGTGAGTTCTTGACTAAAGTTCAGGGTGTTCAGGGTGTTCAGGGTGTTCACCGTTTTCACGTTGGCTAAGGGGAAGAGATATACATTCGCAACCTTGAACGTTCTGAACCCTGTGCTGTAAAATTCCTTGTATGTTGGCGGTGGGTTTGCAGGATGTTCGTATTTCCCAACCGATTTGAGACGATTGTACATGAAAGCACGCAGATCGTAGGCTAGGCGTGAGAATTCGACACTGACATGTGTTGCCCGACTGAAGTAGTTATGGATTCCTAACACAAAACTATTGAAGCGGATCGCATTTTGAGCAGTCGGTAAAGCTCGTAGCGCTTGGATGCACTTCTTGGCTTCGGCCTTGAGTTTCTGCTTTTTACCGGTTTTTATCCCGGTATGTGCGACTCGGTTGTTACCCTTTTATTGGCCCTAATGGTGAAACCCAGGAATTCGGATTCCCTTTTTCGCAGATTGACGATCTGTGATTTGTCCGGCGAAATCTCAAGTTTCAGGCGGTCTTTCAGGTAGGACCTAACGGCATGACACCATCTTTGAGCGGTCTTCCACGCAGGAGTATTGGCGGGATGGTTTCAGGAAACATGGTTCCGTCATTCCCATCCTCGGTTGTAAAGTTAAGATTAGTTCAAGTAATCTCCTGCATTTCACGCTGTAAGACGCTTATAGCAGAACTTGTCGCACCTGCCCGTTAGCTTAATGAAGCATTGTCAATCTAATACTTTATTTTCTCAGTCTAGAACTTTATTTTCTTTTGACACTGGTTCCTTCAAGTTCTCCACGGTCAGCTGTTAATTTTTGCGGCAAATGGCTGCTCAGCCAGTCCTCTGGATCAATATTAATACCATATTGAGCACAGAAATTCACTTTATCTGTTGTGGTATTTGCTAATGCCATCATCGCACCAATCCAGCTTGGTCCTTCGAGACCGTTGTAAATCCCCGCAATATATCGACTAAACACGTCTATCACAATGTAGATAATAGGTCTCCCAATAATCCATTCCCGACGATATTCGCTGACCAAATATACATCTGCTACAGTAGCATCAATTTGAAATCTGGAACCTGGACCAAAACTCTCGTAAGTGGAACTGCCAAGAATGGGGCGGTAATCTAGTGAGAGCCGCTTTTTGCCATGCCTTTGCAGGATGCGATGGGATAATTCTTTCACTCATATTTACAGACCACATTTTCCGGGTTATAAAGTGACGAAACAGAGCTAATGACGTTCCTATCTCTAATCCGAGTTGTTCATCGCAAATGGAGCAACCTCTTGCTATGTTTTCTCCAGAACTTAAACGCTCGGAAAGTATCTTCTGTAGATTTTGAATAACGAAAACGCCTAATTCAGAAACATCGTCATTGTCATACTCTTTGTGTACCCACTCAATATTCCTGATCAGAATATCAGGCAAATCATGGTCGGTAATAATTCCCCAATCCACATGGCATTCTGCCCAATAAACTCGCTCTATTTCAAATTTTGCAATCGTGCGTTCATTTTCCGGCTCAACCTAGAAATCGGTGCTTGACCAACGGGTTAGCCTCGAACGAGCGACCTGTTTGGAACATTGCTACGCTAACGGTTGCGTGCGCTTTCTTATTTGGACGAAACAGCCTCTCTGCCTACGAAAAAACGGGAAATAGGCCCGCTGGCAACCGTTACATTTTGTAACCCCCCATTTTTAACCAAATAGCGTCACTCACAACCCTGTATAATTTCACCAAAAGAACATTCTCTCTACAACAGCAATTCAATCCCATTTTAGGAGAATAACTTATACAATTGTTTTTGCAAAATCTAGAGACCTCTCCGAACGCTTCCGGAAAAACAAAAGCGACCTGGCGCCGGTAGAAATACCGGCAGCAGATCGCCGCTTAAAATACAATGATAGCGGGGCTATATGCGGTTATGACTTTACTGAATAATCAGCCCGAAACCACTCTGAATATAATACAGATTTGGATTCGCGATATTGCTGGTCGTTAAGTTATTGAATGTTGCAGAACCATTACCGGTATAGGTATAGATAGCAGCACCCTGATGGGGGCCCGAGAACCGTGAGGTTGTTACCCCGTCCAGACCGGTGCCATTAATGTTAATGTTGTTAAAAACGATATTTTCGAATCCGCCGCCGTATCCGAACTGGATCGCATTGCGTTGGGTGTTGATAATATCGATATTGGTAAAGGTAACGTTTCGGATAGGGTCGCTGGAAGCTTCCAGATCGATTGCTCCGCGTTCCCCATTGTATAGGTCTTTACTGGTACCGCTGTTAATAATCGTCGTATCCGAAAACAGGATGTCTGTATTGTTCTGGAAGTGGTATCCGGGGAACACGGTGTTCATTCTGAGACCGGAGCCGCCCACAGTGTCTACGATTAAATTGTGGGTTGCCTTGTGCCCGCCTCCACCAAAAAATGCAATGGCTGCTGCACGCCAATTATTCTCGATGGTGTTATAGGAGAACGTATTGTTCACACCTGCAGGTGCACCGTTGACATTACTCGTCCATACTGCCAGACCATCATCACCATTATTGCGTACACTGCTATTGCGAACGGTCGAATGGCTGGTTCCCTGAGCGAAGTTGACACCATCCGCAAGGTTATTCCGGATACGGCTGTTTTCAATTACCAGCCCCTTGGCAGAGATGGCCGGAATATGGGCATAATCCCCTACCCAGAAACCACATTCAAAGTGTTCAACCCAGACATCATGTATTTTGGAATTGGTACCGAAGTTGTCCATAAAACCTTTATAAATCGCATTTTGGCCATACCGCGACCGCAAATTAGAATTTAGATAGATATTGCTGAAATCAAGCTGGCCTGAGATACGCAGCGAGATCCCGCCGCCTGCCGCATTGGGGTTGGTAAACTGGAGATGGGTATGCCATATACCGGCTCCCGTGATGGTTATGTTGTTGATCATATTACTGGCAGAGCCAATTTCCCACATATCACCGAGGTGAAATGTCCCCTCTGGAATATAAAGGGTCTTTCCGCTGGCTACGGCGGCATTTACGGCCGCTTCAAAGGCTGTCAGGTCATCCTGTCCGTCGTTCGGAGTTGCACCGAAGTCTAAGACAGATACCGAACTAGCCGGGCGGGCGATGGCGGCAGGAACAGGCTCGATTTCGATAAAATCAACGCCATATTCCAGACTGTCCCCGTTGTTTTTCTGGATACGGACCTTGTCGCCGGGTTGAAGCGGTGTATCCAGCTTCCAGTGCACTTCGTCAAAACGGAAAAGCGGACGCCCTGCACTGGACGCATCTCCGGGCATATCACCCGAGAAATATTGCCAGTTGTAGTAAGAGGTGAGCGGGACTGTCTTGGCTTTGACACCATTTACGTAAACATCAAGGGAACCGGTAAGTCCCATCCCATCTGCCGAGTCGGGCATGGTAAATCTCATCGTTACTCCTGCCCCGCCTTCTCCTTCCCTTACAGTCCACTCCAGATTGGAGCCGTTCGAAGGCAGTGCCACATAACTCTGGCCGGAGGCTTCCGATGCAATCAGGGATTGATCGAATGTCGGTGCGGACTTCAGAGTCGCACCCCCGGCGCGTGTAGCATTTTCGGTATCGTACCGGCTATAGGGCATGCTCGCACCGCGGGCTGAATACACTACCAGGCTTGTTGTACTTATGTTGTTTGCTTGCTTGGCCGTTATTTCATTGGCATCTGCAGCGATGGTTGTAGTTATAGTGTAATTGCCGTTTACGGCTGTCCATGTTCCCGGGATACTGACATTGACGGATGCACCCGCAGTCAATGAGCCATTGTACGATCCATTGTAGGTTTGAATCGTTGAACCGCCAGAATTCTTAAGAACAAGCGTAATTCCATGAGCACCGCTGGCAGAAGCTAGGGTTCCTTGATTTTTAAGGTTTACCGTAAAAGCTACCGGATTATTGGCAATAGGATTATTCGGTGTCCAAGATACCGTTCCTACCAGGTCGGAGCTTGTAACGGGAGCGACAACGAGAGATGTGGAATTCGTTGGTGTCATTCTGTTCGATGATCTCGTTGTTCTCATCCACCTTTGAACTGACCGAGTACGTAGCGGCGGTTATAGTACCGGCATTCAGCGATACCGTTGTTGAAGTCCCTGCTGTAAGCAACCCGACAGGAGCGGAGCCAACCAGCTCGTTGTTCAGGTAGAAGTTGACCGAAGTTGCCGCAGAGTCGGCGCTGCCGTTGTTCTTAACGGTTGCGTTCAGCGCAATGACACTGTTCTCAACCGGTGAAGACGGTGACCAGGACATTCCTGTTATCGTCAGATCAGGGTTCGGTGCGGGTGTGCCAAATACTTGGAATTCAGCAATTTGTCCAGCCGGAGCTCCGGTATTGGCTGTAATGTTCAACTGCAGTCGTTTAACCGTAGCCGTAACCGGAATCGTCACAACGTTTCCTGCAGCAGGATCAAACGTGTATGTCTGCGCTGAAACCAGATTGCTGAAGGCCGTTGTGTTCTGGTTGTGGCCGAGCACTTGTATGGTTTGCGTGCGTTTCCCCCATTCAGAGGATGGGTTCAGCTTCAGCACAACAGACGTAATATTGTGGTTCGCTCCGAGATCAAGCGTCAGCGTACTTGGATTGCCATTACCTTCCCAGTAAGTGCCCGTGTCATTGTCGTTCGCATTTGCAGCTATGAAGGTTTGAGTGCTTGAGGAGACGGTAATGGTCTTGCCGATAGCAAGATTGGCCCCCGCGGAAGGTGTGGACGCCGGCGTTACTGTTGGCATTGCCGTCGCAGTCGGCATAGGCGTTGAAGATTGCATAGGTGTAGGAGCCGGTGTGGTTGTAGAAGTCGGTGCAGGGGTCCCTGTTGCTGTTGGTGATGGAGATGGCGTCGCAGTCGGCGTCGGACCGCCACCCCCGCCGTAAATCTCAAATTCGGCCAACTGTGCGGCCGGCCAACCCGTATTGCTCGTTACATGAAGACGAACATAACGTGTGCTGGCTGCAGCAAAGTTGATTGTAACTGTGTTGCTGTCAACTGAAGGATTGAAAACATAAGCGGTGGAGGCGACAATATCCGTGAACACCGATCCATTTGTGCTGCCTTGAACAGCCATCGTTTGGAACCGCATGTCCCAGTCTTCTGTGGGCAGCTTCAACACGATTTGGTCAATGCTTGTAGTTGCGCCCAGATCCACTTGAATCCATTGCGGAAACGTGTTGTTCGTGCTTTCCCAGTACGTTCCTTGATTACTGTCCTTCACGTTGTCCGGACTGTAAGTTTGAGATTGGCCGCTTGCCGTTACGATTTTCCCCAGGGTCAGGTTAGGTCCGCCGGCCGCAGAAACGGAAACTAAAGGTCCGCCGGCCAGGAACAGGCTTGTGATCAGCATGGATACGACTAGTGACCATACGACATATTTGTTGCGCATTATCTTCCTCCTTAAGAATGAGTAGATACGATAGATCTGTGAAAATCTCACCTTGCAAGCGATCACGGGATAGCATACCTTCCTCCTTTCCATGCAATACACCCTCATTATAAAGAAAGAGCCGCCCACGCTATAAGATGTATTTCTACGGAAAGGGTAGGCGTTTCCAAGATGATGGGCGGGAACATGAAGCCATACAAATAAATGAACCGCTGATCTCCGGGGATCAGCGGTTCATTCAGGAACAATCATTCAATTATTATTGATATTATCCCACTCCAGTAATTACTTACGTCAGTTTCACCAGACTGTAGTTTTTCTTGCCTTTGCGGATAATAATGAACCGTCCGCCAATCGCATGTTCAGCGGTTACCTCCAGCTCAATCCCGCTCACGCGTTCGCCGTTCATCGAGATTGCTCCTTTGGTAATATCTTCGCGCGCTTGACGCTTGGATGGTTCAATGCCAAGATCTACAAGCCATTCCACAATATTTTTTGTTCCTTTGTCCGCAGTATAGGTTGGCATTTCCTTGAAACCTTCCTCAATTTCGTCTGCAGTCAGCGAACGGATGTCTCCGCTGAATAAGGCCGCCGTAATCCGCTTCGCCTGCTCCAGCAGCTCTTCGCTATGAACAAATCTGGTCATTTCCTCGGCCAACGCTTTTTGAGCTTCACGTTTATGGGGTTCAGACTGCACTTTTTCCGCCAGCTCATCAATTGCCGCTTTATCCAGGAAAGTGAAGTATTTGAGGTATTTAACTACGTCACGGTCGTCGGTATTGGCCCAGAATTGGTAGAACTCAAACGGTGTTGTCTGCTTAGGATCAAGCCAGATCGCGCCACCGGCGGTTTTGCCGAACTTGGTGCCGTCGGCTTTCAGCATCAGCGGAATCGTCAGGCCGAAGGCCTTGGCTTCCGGGCCTTCTTTTTTGCGGATAAGGTCCAGCCCGCTTGTGATATTCCCCCACTGGTCGGAGCCGCCGATTTGCAGCTGAACATCTTCATGCTGGAACAGATGCAGGTAATCCAGGGACTGCAGAATCTGGTAGGAGAATTCGGTGAACGAAATACCGCTGTCCAGCCTGCTGGATACGACGTCTTTGGAGAGCATCGTGTTGATGCTGAAATTTTTCCCGTAGTCCCGCAGAAATTCAATTACATTGATTTTATGGGTCCAGTCATAGTTGTTAACCATACGCACCTGATTGTCGCCATCGGTCATGAACAGTTTCTTCATCTGAGCCGTCAGGGCATTTACGTTCTCCTGCACCTGCTCCATTGTCTGCAAGGAGCGTTCGGTCTGCCGTCCGCTGGGATCACCAATCGTTCCAGTAGCACCGCCAATCAGAATTACCGGACGGTGTCCGGCCAACTGGAATCGCTTCAGCACCATGAACGGAATCAAATGGCCAATATGCATACTGTCCCCTGTCGGGTCTACTCCGCAATACAATGAAACCGCCTTAGTGTTCGTTAATTCCCGCAAGCCCTCCGCATCCGTCTGCTGGTTAATGGCATCGCGCCACTCGAGTTCATCAATAATGTTCAAAGTCATACCGCCCCTTTTGTATAAATAAAATTAATTCCCTAAGGATTCACGTTGAAATCGGAAGAGCCGCTGCCTGGGTCCAGTACAAAGGTTAACAACAAAAAATCGCCCCTTGTCTATTGTAGACATAGGGACGATTGAATAAACCGTGTTACCACCCAGCTTGCATGTGCAGCTTGCCTGCAGTTCATGCCACTTTACAGCGAGTTATCGTTCGCTTACTTCCGCTTGGCATTACCCAAGATACTCCAGAGTGTATTTCGCAGACCTTGTGTGTGTCAGGTTCCATCAACCCCTGACTTTCTGTAACAGGGACAAAGCTGCTACTGCGCTCTTTCAACGTATATTCTTCTATAAGATTACAGCCAGTATAGCCTAACTCCAAAATCATTGTCAATACGGGTCCAGCGATAAACCCGCTTACTTCCTGATTCTCGGGGTACACGCTCTCCGATCTTTATGTAGTCAAAGTCAATCCGCCTACTGTTACCGGCAGAATTCCTGGGGCAGCATTTAGCCCGGCAAGCACTTTGGCGGCTGCGCGCATGGCCAGCGGTTTGTTCTCATAACATGCAAGGCAGGTGCGAATACCAGATACGGCGGTATAATCATACGGATTGCGTACAGACACAACGATCAGCTTGATTCCGCTCCGTGCCGTCAGCCCCTGCAAAATACGGCGTTGTCCCGGCGAAAAGTCTGCATTATAGGTCACGGCAACGACTTGGGAGAATGATTTGCTTTCCTCCAAGACCTGCATGATTTCTGCTTCGGAAGGGTCGACATCAATCACCTGCTCATTCACCTCCCGTATATACAATTCGAGCGCCTTGCCCAGGGTCACCTCCTCATGGAGAGCTTCAATGACCTCATGATTAGTCCGCACTTCCGGCCATACCACATAGACGGGTTCATCGGCTGTCAGCGGCAGCTGCCCATCATCGCACAGCAGTGTGATACTTTGCTCGCTCAAAGCCTGCGCAACGTCCATGGAGGTTCTCGAAGCCAGCTCACCCTGCAATGCTGCAAAAGGTTTCGGTGCTGCTCTTGTGATTCCCCGTCTTTCCTTCAGTTGTACCAGCCGCTGAACCGATTCATCGATTCTCTCTTCAGGGATTTCACCTTGCAGAACAGCTTCGATGACGGCTTCCATAGCTTCAACCTGCCAGTTGTACGTATGACTGACCAGAATCAGATCGGCCCCTGCTTTTACGGCTTGCACAGCGCCCGGGCCAACGCCAACCGTCTGCGAAATCGCGTTCATTTCCAGGCAGTCCGTTACGATTACTCCGTCAAAAGACAACTCCTTGCGCAGCAAACCACCAATAATGTTGGAGGACAAAGTTGCGGGAATCGCCTCTTCCTCATAGGCAGGAAAAATAACATGTGCCGTCATGACGGCATCTACACCCGATTCGATGATCTGCCGGAACGGCAGCAGCTCCACTTCCTCCAGCCGTTGCCGGTTATGCCCAATGATTGGCAGTGCCAGGTGCGAATCGGTATCCGTATCGCCATGGCCGGGGAAATGCTTGATCGTTGCCGCCACGCCTGCTTCCTGGTAGCCTTCTACTGCCGCAGTCCCCATCTCACCTACGAGTGTAGGCGATTCCCCGTAAGAACGTACGCCAATGACGGGATTGGCCGGGTTATTATTCACATCTACGCATGGCGCAAAATTCATGTTAATTCCCAAATGGCGAAGCTCTGTTCCGCAGATATATGCAGCCTGCCGGACCCCCGCAGTATTGCGTGTGGCACCGAGGGCCATATTGCCGGGCATCAGGGTTACGCCCTCCTCGATTCTGGCCACCATTCCGCCTTCCTGATCAATGGCGATCAGCAAAGGTTCGCCGGCCGCCTGCTGCAGAGCAGCTGAACATTTATATACCTCTTCAGCAGTGCCTATGTTGCGCCGGAAATAAATAATGCCGCCGATATGATACTCCCGGGTCAGCTTCAAAATATCCCCATTGGGAGCCGTATCCATAAATCCGCACATAAACATCTGCCCGACTTTCCGCCGGATACGTTCGTTAATGTCAAACGCTTCAACCATACCCATTTCAGCTCCTTTATGAATGATGCAACTGCCGGTGAACAAACATCAAGCTTGCCTGCTGCATGATTCACGCAGCGGCAAGCTCAGACAGCTGTTCATCGTAATTTATTTCCCGGCATGTTGAAAAAACCTGGGGAGATAAGCTTTGTTCCGTTCTAGCATTTCATCAAGCATAGCCTCTGCATCATTGGCGGAAGGCACAAGCGGGTGATGGGCTAGAGCCAGGAGAGCCATGTCCCGGCTTCCGCTTACCGCAGCTTCGATAGCCAGGGCCTCATAGGTCTTGACCGCATGAATTAAGCCTTTGACGGCCTGAGGAACTACGGCAACCGGCATCGTTTCAAGGCCTTGGCTGTACACCTTGCAGTTCACTTCGATACAGGCATCGTCCGGCAGGAAATCCAGGATTCCACCGTTCGGGACATTTAGTGTCTGAATATCCCCTGAATTGTTATAAAGTGAGTTCATCAGCTTGACGGCCGCTTCCGAATAATAAGCACCACCGCGTTGTTCCAGCTGCTTGGGCTTTTCTGCCAGATTCTCGTCCTTGTACAGCTCGAACAACTCGTCTTCAAGCTGCTGCACCGTTGCAGCACGCGTTTCCCCTTTGGCTGCCGCAGCCTGCTGCTCGGCCAGAATTTCGCGGTGCAGATAGAAATATTTCAGATAGTAAGAAGGAATCGCTCCCAGTGAAGAAAGCAAAGTGGCGTTCCAATCGTACTGCGGAACATTACGCGCCGAATAGCCATCACGGTTCGCCAGTAATTCAGGCAGCTTCGATTCGCCGTCAATAGTGATCGTGGTGATCCAGTGCAAGTGGTTAAGACCGGCGAATTCACAGTAAATCCGCTCTGCCGGCACCTGATACAGTTCCGAGAGCCATTTGTAGGCGCCAATCGGCGAGTTGCACAGGCCGATTGACTTGATCCGCGAATGCTTGTGGATCGCCTCAGTGACCATACCGGCAGGATTCGTGAAATTGAGCAGCCAGGCATCCGGGCACAGCTCTTCCATATCTTTGGCTACATCCAGCAGGACGGGAATAGTGCGAAGCGCTTTCATCATCCCTCCAGGCCCGGTTGTCTCCTGTCCAATCATGCCATATTTCAGCGGAATTGTCTCATCCCAGCCACGCGCTTCAAGTCTCCCTACACGCATTTGAGTGGAGACAAAGCTTGCTCCCTTCAGGGCAGAACGTCTATCAAGCGTAAGACTCAGCTTAATGGGCAGGCCTGATTTGGCAATCATCCGCTCCGCAAGCTGGCCGACTATGGTCAGCTTGCGCAAGCCCTCTTCAATATCAACCAATACAATTTCGCTTATAGGAAAGGTCGGATAATTGAGAATAAATCCTTCAATCAGCTCAGGGGTGTAGGAGGAGCCCCCTCCGATCACCGCCACTTTCAATTGTTGATTCATATAACATTCGCCGCCTTTACGGATAGTGTATTATGAAATTGGGCATAGATAACTTCTTCCACGGGATGGCCGCTTTTTTCCATAGCCATCAGTAATGCTCCGGCCACCGGCTCTTGAGTCAGCATCTTCAGCTGGCAGTCCGGTGCCGCAAGTCTGACTTCGGCTTCAATAAAAGGCACAACATAACGGCTTTCTCCACGGGTCAGAATGCTTCCCGCCATGACCAGATCAAAATGATCCTGCTCCATGCCCAATTTGCGGATAACAGCGCTGGCGGCAATCCCCAGCTCCCGCCCCTGCCGGCTTAATATCCCCCGGGCTATCTCGTCGTGCTCGGCTACTTGGAATAACAGCTTGGCGATGTCATGGGGCACCCGCAGTCCATTATCCAGAAAATGATGAAACATAACTTCTTCCGAGGCATAACCCAACTGCTCGAGGATGGCCTGCGCCAGCCGTGTCGGCTCCTCGCGGCCTTCCCAAGCCCGGATAACTGAGCGGAAAGCCTCAATTGCCAGATCGGAACCTCCGCCAAAATCACCAAACGTGTATCCGAACCCGCCAACCTGCAGCTCTTGGCCTCTGCCGTTGATGCCATAGCAGTTGGTTCCTGTACCGCAGATGACCACCACTCCGGAGGGCTGCCGTGTTCCGGCCCGCAAACCAATAACGGTATCGCATACGATATCATGACGTTCCAGGCCAAGCCTGGCAATCATCGGCCGCAGGATTTGAAAGTCCGCCTCCCTGTCGGCCCCTGCCAGCCCAAACAAGGAATAGGTAATGTTCTCTTTGGTCAAACCGGCCTGAATCAAAGCGTCTTCTACCGCCTGCCGGATATTGGTTTCAGCTGTAGCCGCACCCGCCTGATGGTTGCCGCATCCACTACTGCCGCGACCCATAATATGGCCGGTCGCGTCGGATATAACGGCCAAAGTTTTACTGCCTCCGCCATCAACACCCAAATAATAGTTCAAGGTCTCCCGCTCCCGTTTGTTATACCGGACCCGTATTGCTCTTTGTTTCTCCCGGGTCCGGCACCACAGTTAGTTTAGATTCATCTAAGATCTATTCTTACTTCAATTTGCTCAGGTTCTCCTGCCATTTCACTGTTTTGAACTTGAGTAATTCACTGTAGCCTACCTGCTGCGCATCCGCTTCAGCCTGATCAAGGACGGCTAATACTTCTTCCTTGCTGGCCGCGTTAAGCACGGCTTGTGCTCTGGCTTTTTCGTAGATTTCACTTACACTTTGAGAAATAATGCCTTCCTGCGAGTCTCCTGCCGGAGCAAGATTGACGAACTCGGTTGTGTCATATTGTGTTCTCCAGGTGATCTCCGACTGCCACTTCGTTTCCCAGCTTTTCTTGTCTTCCGGCAGCGTAGATTCGAACTTCATTTTGGAATTGTCTACGTAGACCGTGTTGCCGCTCCACTGCAGATTGACGGTTGCATTCATCAGCTCGTCGCGGCCCTTCGTATCGGTCGTAAAGGCTTCTGTGAACAGTGGGGCTTCTTCTTCGTCCGTGCCGTTCCAGTACTTGCCTTCAGGTCCCCACATAATAATCCGCTGTCCTTCGGGTCCAGTGAACCAATCCAGGAAAGCGAAGATAGCTTCCGGATCTTTGGCCGCAGAAGTGATTACACTGACGTTCCAGCCCAGCTGGTTGTACGCCCCGGGGAAAATCTTGTTTTTATCCAGCCCTTGCTTATGAACAGGCCAGACCATGATGTAACCGGCCTCCGGGTCCTCCTCTTTCAATAGTGCATTGCCGATTGCCCCGTATTCTGTCGGGCTGGAGGCAGCATAAACGGCCGTTTTGCCTGTAATGATCTTCTGTTCCACCTGCTCAAGGGTTTGAGTGAAGGCATCCTGGCTGATTAATTTATCCCGGTACAGTTGATTGGCGTATACAAGCGATTCCCGGAACGCCTCATCTTTAAATACCGAGGTCATTTCACTGCCGGTCGGAATGGCCATCATGCTCAGGGCACTGTAGACATACGGACGATTCTCGGCAAAAGCCGATGACAGTACGTCAATGCCTTCCGCACCCTGTCCCACCTCCAGCGGAATGACATCCGGGTATTTCTCCTTGACCAGCTTTAAGTAGGCGTGCAGATCATCTGTTGTCTCAAGGGAGGGGGTGCCGAGTTCGTTGTATATTTTTTTGTTGACCAAATATCCGGTGTTGCCGTTAGGCTGAGTCGTATACCAGTTAGGGAACTGGTACAGCTTGCCGTCCGAGGAACGCAGCATATTCAGTGTCTCTTCGCCGGCCCACTTCTTCAGATTCGGATATTTGTCCAAATAGTCATCAAAGGGTACGATCGCTCCAGCAGCTCTTAATTGTTCTACATCTGCGCCCCGCTCCGTCCAGATCACATCCGGCAGTTCACCGGAGACAATCATCGTGCTGAGTTTTTGCTTGGCGTTCCCTCCGGAGCTGATAGGCACAATATTGACTTTTTTATTCTCCTTGATCCACTTGGAGGACAGATCCTCGCCCCAGTTAGGCATGGTATACCAGTCATAGTGGCCGTAAAAGGAAAACTCCAGCGGCTGTTCACCCAGAACGTAAGCTCCGCCTCCGGCAGTGTTGGTAGACGTTTCAGATTTTCCGGCTGCATTACCCGGTTCTTTCGTGTTCGTGGCTGTTTCATTCCCGCCCATACAGCCTGTTAATCCAATCATAAGACCGAGTACGGCAGCTATGGAAGCTGTTCTCTTTTTGCCTAATTTCATCGCAAGTTTCCCCCTTTGAGATCCCTATTCTTTCAATGAACCAACCATGACGCCTTTCACAAAGTACTTTTGCAGAAAAGGATATACACATAAAATCGGGATAGTAGCCACCATCATCGTAGCCATGGACAGGGACTTGGTGGTGACCGCACGCATCTTGTTCATCCGTCCCTGAGCTGCCGCGTCGAGCTGTGCCATTTGTTCGGCCATGATGTTGGAATTAAGGATTTGCTGCAGCTTGGTTTGGATCGGCATCAAATCGGTGTTGCTGATATAGATGCTGGGTGTGAACCAGTCATTCCAGTGATAGACGGCTGTGAACAGGGACAACGTAGCCACAACCGGTCCCGACAGTGGAAACACTATCCTCATCAGCACCCCCCAGTTGGAACAGCCGTCGATCCTTGCCGATTCTTCCAGACCCGCCGGGATTCCCTTGAAGAAGGTCCGGAAGATAATCATGTTCCATACACTGATCAATCCCGGGATGATCATGACCCAGAAGGAGTTGAACATGCCCAGCTCACGGATCAGCAGGAAGGTCGGAATCAGTCCGCCGCTGAAATACATAGTGATGATGCAGAACACCATATAAGGCTTGCGGCCAATCAGCTCCGACTTGCTCATGCCGTAAGCAAAGATTGCAGTTGCTGCGATAGAGGCCAACGTTCCGATCACGGTGCGCAGGACAGAGATGACAAAGCCGTTAATCAGACGGCTGTCTTCAAAGACCACACTGTAATTCTCCAGAGAAAATTTTCTCGGCCAAAAAGTGATTCCGCCCCTCATTGTGTCAGTTCCGTTGTTAAACGAAATAACAGCTGCATTCCAGAATGGATAAAACGACAGGAAGGCTAATATCGCCAATAAAAAATAGATAAATATCACAAGCAGTCTGTCGCCGGCTGACAGCTTCATCTGCAACCCCCTCCTTTGTGCCCTACCATAGGCTGTTGCCGGATTTACGTGCGGCATAGTTCGCGCCTACCAGCAGGAACACCCCGATCAGCGATTTGAAGAGTCCGGCTGCCGTAGCATAAGAATAACGGTTATTCTGTATACCAATGCGGTATACATACGTATCAATGACATCACTGACATCACGCAACACCGGATTGGAGCCGATCAACAGGATGTCCTCAAAACCCGCACTGAGCAAATTGCCGACGGCGAGAATCAAAAAGACGATAATAACAGGCAGAATAGAGGGCAGCGTAATCGTAAACATTTGTCTGAGCTTGCCTGCACCGTCCATCGATGCCGCCTCGTGCATATGCGGATCGATGCCGGCTATGGCCGCCAGATAGACAATGGAAGAAAAGCCGATTTCTTTCCAAACGCCCGTTGTAACAAGGATGGTCCAGAAATACTTGGGAAGAGAAAGAAAGTTAACGGGATCTTCGATCAGATTTAATTGACCCAGGAGCATATTCACACTCCCGTTCTCTGTCGAGAGCATGGACATGACGAAACCGGAGACAATGACCCAGGACAGAAAATGCGGCAGATAGCTGATGGTCTGCACGGTTTTTTTGAATACCTTGCTGCGCACTTCGTTCAGCATCAGCGCAAGCAGCACCGGTGCCGGAAACCCAATCAGCAGCTTCAGCAGACTGATGACAATCGTATTCCTCATAATGGTCCAGAATTCGGGGGCATTGAAGAACATCTCAAAATGCTTGAGCCCGACCCAAGGGCTGGCGGAGAATCCTTTAAACAGGTTGTAGTCCTGAAAAGCCATCAGTACGCCATACATGGGAATGTAACTGAACACGAAGATGAAGAACAGCGCCGGCAGCACCATCAGCTGAAGATCCCACTGCCGGACGAATCGCATAAATAACCTTGGCCTGCGGGGCTCTTTTTTCATTTCAGTATGATAGGCGATCTTCTGCATTTTAACCTCCTCTTCCACATACTTCTTGTTAGTGCTTATAACCTATATTGTTATATTACCTGACTCAATACTACTCTATTTGAGTTTTCACTGCTCCGCCTAATCTCTCGAAGACTAACACTATCTTACTGTCACATAAACCGGGCTTGCTGCGAATATTACGCGGCTCGGTTCCGATATGGCGTTTGAACAGCCGATTGAAATTGGACAAGGTGCGGAAGCCGCATTCCATCGCGATATCCAGGATTTTGCGGTCGGTCGTCTGTAGTAGGGTATAGGCATTCTCCAGCCGAAGGTGAATCAAGTACATAAGAGGGGACATTCCGACAGTGCGCCGAAAAATGTCGCTGAATCGGGAAGGACTCAAATAGACAAGCGCAGACAATTCCTCCAGACTCCATGGATAATCGAACTGCTCCTCCATGATTCGGGTGACATGCCAGATCTTTTCAAGCTGAGGTGTGGTGATGGTGGTTTTGTTCTCTTTTAAAGTATCCATGCGGAAATAACGGTTAACATTCACGAGGAACTGCATCAGAAGGGTGTACACCATGGAAGTATAAGACGGGCGCTCCGCTTCATGCTCCTCCTGCATTTGCAGAAGCAGTGAGCGCAGCAGCACCATCCGTTCATTATTGCGGTCCAGCAGATTGCTGAAGTAGAGGCCCATTTCTTTAAAAGGCGCCAAAATATCGGGATCATAACGCAGTGTCCCCAGAAACCAGGAGGCATCGACCGTGATGACCTGCATGACCAGGTTCTCGGTTTCGTAGGCACAGTGCAGATCATTGGAGTTAATCAGGAGAATGTCTCCCTCGCAGAAGTCATATCGTTCCCCGTTGATCATGTAGTAGCCTGTACCGGATTTAATCATGTTGATTTCCAGAGCGTCGTGGGCATGCAGCCTTTGATAGTGTGAGGTCACACCGATCGTATCACTGAGGAAGATCGGATATTGCCTGGAAAAAATAACTTTCTCTCTGAGGATATTCTGAGCGCGTGACTGCACCATTATACTCACTCCCTAGACAGGTTGAACTGCATGAAATTGAAGTGAACCTACTGTATCCTGCTGTAAGTTAACGCAATTTTCTTATGTTCATCCTAAAATAATCTCATATAAGTGTCAACAAAAGTTACATAAGATTGTTGGAGCTAACATGATTCTTCACTTATTGGCATTTCTGTTATCTATGGATTTTTATTTAAGCTTATGATGTAAGCCCTTTAATATGCTGCCGAATGACTCAGGCGGGAAAAGTTTGACGCTTACGACTCAGGACTGGCTACGTCAAACTCCAAATGGAAGAAACCAAAACATCCCTGCGGGAAAAGACTTGTCTGCAGGGATGTTGCGATTTCCCGTATTCTATATTCTAATCCGTTGCAACAGAGAAAATAGACACCGATTCGAAATAAAGATATCGGCGTTCATCCTCCTGAATATCAGGGGGCATATTCCAGTACTCCTCCTTTAGAAAGTCTTCTTCGGTCAGATTAATGGACCTCCACAGTGTAAGTCCAAGACGGGGAAACCTGTAAGTACAGCCCACCTCCTCGGGATTCCGTTCATACGCGGATTGCTGATCCAGAATTTCCACCAACTTCGCCGCTTTTGTGCGGAACAGATCTGTTTCCCTGTAAAGGCAGGTCCAGGGGGCATCCGGATTAGCGATTTCGATAAAAGAAGCCTTCCCTTCCCCATCGTACTCCACACGGAAATAGACCTGAACCTCCCGGGCAGCCAGCTCCATCTCTTCCCGCGTCATGCCCAGCCGCAAAGGACCGATAGAGTGCCCGGGCTGGACCATCAGAATAGGTCTCGCAGGAGTCTGCAGTACACTCAGACCATAACGTACTATCAATTCATTCCGTTTCTCAGCGGTTATTTGCAGCTGCTCTTCATCGGAATCTTCCCCTGCCCCTTCGTTTGCAGCCGAATAGGAGCTGTCTGTCGCCAGTCCGTCCTTCGATGAATCTGCTTCTTCCGGTGCTTGCACCGTGGCCACGAACGCCGCCGCTTCCTGGAAGCTGCCGATTGCGCCTGATCCCACAGCTGCACACAACGCCGCTCCGGCGGCCGCTTCTTCCGGTGCCGCGCTAAGTCTCATCGGCAGCCCGAATACGGTTTGCGCCTTCGCACATAGTACAGGATTGGTACGCAGCGCGTTGCCGGACCCGATTAAATACTGGAAAGGTTGAGCCGTCTGCTGTTGCTGCAATTTCATATAGAAAACGAGTAATTCATCAAGCATTCCCTGAAGAAACGAATGCGTCAGATTTCCGGGAGTAAAGTTCTCCGGCGTGATGCCCTCAATACTGCCGCGGGCACCCGGATTCTGACGCGATCCGAGAAACTGTGGATTCACAGTCAATCCGCGGCCGCCGCTCTGTTCATTAACGAGAAGCTGATTCATCAGAGGATAGATGTCGCCCGCTTCGTCGCCCGTATAAGCCTCAATCACTTGCCTAAAAAAACTCTCCAGCAGCGCGTAGGATTTGCCTCCGCTCAGAGCCGCGCCAACCATCAGGATGCCGCCACCGGGAAAGGGTCTTGCTTCCATTCCTTCTATTCGGGGGCATGCCTCCGGCAGAAGCGCCGACACCTGGCTTCCTGTCCCTATGTTCAGAAGCAGCGAATTCTGCGGCTGTGGCACACTTCCGAGAAAACTGGATTGATTGTCTCCCAGTGAGGTGCAGACCGATAGTCCGGTGCGCGTCTGACCGATTATAGTCCCGCTTGGCACTACTTGAGGCAAATATTGCGGCTGTAGACCTGCTCCGGCAAGGGTCTCCTTGTCGAAATTATTTAAGGCGAAGCTGTAGCAACCGATCCCTGCTGCCTGGGTTGCGTCAATCAATGGTTTATTTACGCCGCACAGCCTCATGGCCACATAATCCGCAATTGTGCACAAGCTGGCTGCTTCTGGTGGTACAAGATGGTGACGCAGGTTATAGAAGTGGGTTGCTAACCCGTAACCCGAAGCCACTTCATAACCGGTCTGTTCGCTCAGCCACTCTGCATAGGAGCAGGTAGGTTCCAACGCCAGATTCCCTCTACCATCCTGCCAGGTATAAAGTGGACTGACATGTTTGCCTTCGCGGTCCGTGTATACAATTCCGTGCATTTGCCCAGTCAGGCCGATTCCGCGCACGTCCGGTTCCCACTTCATCAGTTGATCCAGCATTCCTTCTGCCTGATCTAAGATCGTTTGCGGATCCTGCAGTCTTTCCCAATCCGGACTGCTCTTGGGTCTGACGAAGCTGTTCTCTTCCGAAATCATGTGCGAAACAGATTTGTGCTCCAGGTCATACACCACACCGGTTAGGGTTGTAGTTCCAATATCCAGTCCAATGAACTTCATGAGTTTCCCTCTCTCCTAATCTTATGGCGTTATTCTATCAAATATTGAACGTGATTCCAACGGAAGAGAGGACGGTTTGCAGAGCTCCATTTGCACAGATAGGATCAGGTATGGGAATATATTAGTACTGAAGTGAAATCAATGGTTGTAGGAGAGATTAAGATGAACAAACTTGTATTTTTTCTCGGCCCAGCTGGAGCAGGCAAAACAACGCTTGCCAAAGCGGTCGCTTCCCGCCGCAAAGCAGTTGTATTGGATATGGACATTCTGCTGCGTCCGGCAGCCGAGGCGATAATGATCTTGCATGGACTGGACCCCTCGGACAGAGATTCCGCCGAGTATAAGAAGCTCTGCCGTGATCTGGGTTACCGGATAACTATGGATGCTGCGCTTGATAATATCGGCCTGAATGCAGATGTATTCGTAGTTGGTCCATTTACCAAAGAAGCTGCCGATCCGGATTGGATCGGCAGCGAATTGTTACGTATAGGACGTTCCTTGCAGGAAGTTGAGGTCAAGGTTGTGTGGGTGGAGCTGGCGGATGAAGAACTGTACCGCACACGGATTAATAGCCGGCACTCCCCTTTGGATGACTGGAAAATAAAACATTGGGCTGAATTTCGCAATTCACTCCGCCGCCGTAAGCTGCAGTGGCCGCTTCCGGAAACAGGTGTGGCCCTGATTGATAACTCGGACCCTGATATTGAGGCGACTGTCCATAAGATTGAGCAATTTATATCTGCGACTTAACCGGAAAACGTGAACCGGCAGCAATGCCTTTTGGCGAGATTCGTTCGATTTGGGCCAGATCCTCTGCCGTCAGATGAACCTGCAAAGCGCCAAAATTCTCCGCTACCCGTTCCAGCCGTTTGGTTCCTGGAATCGGAACAATGAAGTCGCCCTGCGCCAGCAGCCAGGCGAGTCCCAACTGTGCGGGAGTGCAGCCTTTTTCGGCGGCCATTTCTTCGATCAAAGTGACGACCTCCAGATTTTTGATGAAATTCTCCCCCTGGAAACGCGGATAAAACCGGCGGTAGTCATCCGGCGGCAGATCCTCAAATTTCTTGATCTGTCCAGTCAGGAATCCTCTGCCCAGCGGGCTGTAGGGCACAAGGCCGATTCCCAGTTCTTTCAGCACCGGCAATATTTCGTCTTCCAGTTCTCTGCTCCACAGAGAGTATTCCGTTTCGACGGCGGTAATCGGATGGACTGCATGCGCGCGGCGAATCTGATCCGCCGGTGCTTCAGAGAGCCCGATATAACGGATTTTCCCTTCTTTGACCAGCTCCGCCAAGGTTCCTACCGTTTCTTCTATCGGTGTGGATGGGTCCGGGCGATGCTGATAATATAGATCAATGTAGTCAGTCCCAAGCTGGTACAGGCTGGCATCGACCGATTTCTTGATATAAGCAGGGTCCCCTTTAGGCCCTTGAGTATGCGTAACCCCGAATTTGGTCGCAATGATAGCCTTATCACGCCGTCCCTTCAGTGCCCGTCCTACCAGCCGCTCATTGCCGCCGAACCGGTGAAGCAGATACTCCTCACCGTAAAGATCTGCTGTATCAAACATGGTTACACCCAAATCCAAGGCTCCCTGAATGGTGCGAACCGACTCTTCGTTATCCGGAATCATCATTGTGCCCAGACCAACCGCTGAGACTTCCAATCCTTCGCGCCCCAATTTTCTTGTTTGTAAGGTAGTATTACTCATACAGATTGTTGCCTCCTTAGTAGATAATTGATTGTACTTTCTTATTCTAGTTCACTCATTGCCAGGCTACCTCAGTATGTTTATGCTAGTAACAAAAGTACCAGGCAGCCGCCGGCCACCTGGTACTTTTGATTATATTGCTTTGCTGTTATCTACCAACACTGGCGTGTATACACAAATATGCAGATCCGGCTGATCATCCAGACTCATCAAGGAACGGATATCAAAAGAAAGAATGTCGTCTGTTCCGGGAGCTTGCACCATAAGCCGGGTTACTTTTTTGATCTGAATTTGATGCAGCTTCCAAATGGCTGCGAACTCACCACTTTCCGCACAGAGCTGCTGAACCAGCTCACTGAACCAGGGGTCCCCGGGATGCTTGTCATAATAGGTACGGAATACCGCAACGGAGTGTCTCGCGAATTCTTCCCAGTTACGTATCCGTCCCCGAAGCTCCGGGCTGGTGAACAGGATACGGATCATGATCCGTTCATCGGCCGGCCATACTGCAAAGTCCGCGAGGATTGCAGCGGCGGCTGGATTCCAGGCTAGAACCTCAGAGCGCTCATTCGTGATAAACGAAGGATCCGTGAGCTGATTAATAATAGGCTGCCAATGGGGTTTCAGCCTTCTGTCCTGAAAGGGAACGGTTACGGGCTCATGCGGATTCCATAGCTGCATCAGATGAGTCTTCTCATCAGGCGTTAGTTGAAGAGCTACCGCTATATTCTCCATGACCTCCCGTGAAGCGTTCACTTCTCTTCCTTGCTCCAGCCAAGTATAGTAAGTAGCGCTGACCCCTGCCAGAATCGCCACTTCCTCCCTGCGAAGTCCGGGCGTTCTTCGTTGTCCATAGGAACCCCCTAGACCGGCTTGGTCGGGCTGAAGCCGCTCTCTGCGTGATTTAAGGTAAGCGCCTAACGTCTTAAATCTGTTGTTCTCCATATTAATGTCCGTCCACCTCTTCCTGATCCAAGCGATAGACTTATTTTAACATAGTCGAACGGATTCCAGGGCCTGTGGGCCTTGCGAAGAGTCAAAGGTCAGATGATTATCCATACAATAAACGTCCGTCAAAACAATCATTAATATCTTGGGATGTGCCCGAGAGCAGGCCTTCCTGGACCCAAATCCATCCTGTTGACCCCTCTTCAGTTCGCAGTTTCCCGGTTTTCTCAGGATCTCCACCAAGAAAAAAGACCTTCTCTCCCGGCTCCACCCACTTTACAATATCCTTAGAGCCGGGAGATTTGTAGAGAGGGACACGTACTTTGGCAATCCAGGGGGTAGGCGGCTCCATAGCGTAGAATGCTTTAGGGGTTCTTTGCCACAGATGATCTTTGTCCAAATGAAACTCCTCAAGATAATACCAGGATTGAAGAGTATAAGCTTGGATCGATGCGTTAACGCCACCTTTTCCATTCATCGCTTCCTTATTTCCGGTTATCCCGTCTATTTCCCCCATGGGGACAATGCTATGGCCATTATAGTAGTAGTATTCTGTCCAGCGGGCAGCATCTTCCCCGTAATTCTCTATGGCAATCTCAAAATAAGAATCATTGATATCTGCATCCACGATTTGGAAATACTCTGTGGGATACCTCATGGATCCGGAAATGTGCTGCTGATTCACGGTGAGCTGCCATTCAATATCATCTTCGCTGATTTCATGGACAGACATTTGGATCTGCTCGGCTGTACCGTCTCCATCCAGGTCGACCCATGCATCCTTGCGTTTATAATGATCCATATCGGACGGATACTCCAGCACATGGTAATCTTCTTCCCATATCTGTTCAAGCCTGTTGTGAGCACTTAGCTGTTCCACCTTCTGAATAAGTGCAATATTCTTCTTCTCCTGTACGGTCAAGCTGCCGCCGTAATTCGGATCAGGCTTGTACCAGCTTTTGGCTTCAAAGAAGCTCTGCAAATCCTTTCGCTTAAAAACAAGCCCGTGCCGGGCAAATATTTCATTTCGGGCCAACTCAAGCAGTCTGCCATCCAGATTGCTGACATTTGCTTCGGTTAACAAGGTGGTGTCGCTGTCTTTGAAAATATAGTCTCTGACAAGCTCCTTCTGTACTTTTTGCGGCTCAGATCGATCAATAGAGGACGTATCCTCAATAGCTGAACAGCCAGCCACCAATAGCGACCAGGCAGCAATACCTAACACGAGTCCTAATTTGCATCTTCTTTCCATTCCTAGTCCCCCAGTTTCTCCACTTTCAAAATTCTGTATATTCCTCATTGTACAGAATTTTGGGGGGCATATCTATGAGATGGGAGACGGGCCTGTGGGTCTAGCAGGGCTAGTTATCCTCACAGATTTTATAATAGAAATTCGTAGCCTGCAGATCACCGTTTGCAGATTTTGCATAGCAGGGAATTTGCCCGGCCTTCACGTAACCCAGCGCCGCATATAACGCGTTTGATGGATCGCCGTCTCTTGTATCCAGAACTAGCAGGGTGATCCCTTCCTGTTTCGCCCGTTCTTCCGCGTGTTGCATCAATAAACGGGCAATTCCCTTGCGCCGGTAACCGGGATGTGTCATTAACTTGGCAATCTCAGCACGGTGCTGGCCGTTTGGCTTTGTACATAATTGCAATTGCACCGTCCCGGCAATAGTGCCGTTATGGGTGGCAACAAACAATATCACTTCCGGTGACAGTACATTCTGCCAGTAAGCATGTGCTTCCGTGTGACTTAAAGGCGGCAGAAATCCGACCGATGCCCCATCCGCTACGACTTCAATTAAAAGAGCCGAAAGCTCATCCACACTAGCTTCGATAGTTTGCAATTGCTCGATGTTTACACATTCATCCATACGTTTCCCTCCAGCGCATATATTGTTTCCTCTGCTCTAGCGAAATCATAACGGAAAGGATATCATTTGTATAACGAATTTTATGCATTACAATCATCAATAAACCGAATGACAGAGGTGCGTAATGGACTTATCGCAATTGGAGGCTTTTCTCGCTGTCAGTGAAATTCTGAATTTCACGCGGGCCGCGGAGTATCTGCATATTTCACAGTCTGCAGTGACAGCCAGGATCAAAGCGCTGGAGCAGACAACAGGCAAAGCCTTATTTATCCGTGATAAACGAAACGTCAGCTTGACTCCGGCGGGTCTTGCTTTTCTTCCTTATGCCCAGAGGATGCTGCGTTTGTTCGAAGAGAGCAAGATCACCCTTGCGGAAGAAATGGAGAATTACATTGTCCTGAGCGGGCCAGGCTCTGTCTGGCATTACCGCTACCTGGAGCATATCCTCTCCTTCCGGCAGGCGCATCCCCGTGTAGCCGTGAAATTTCTAAGCTATATTGATTCCAGTTACATGATCCGTGATCTCCTGCTGGATGGCGTCGTGCAAATTGCGATCAAACATGAGCCGCCCGATCATCCCAAGATTACCGGCGTTCCACTGTTTGAAGATGAAATGCTGCTTGTTTCTGCCCATCCCAAAGAAACCGTTATAGATAGAACGGATTTCTTTCACCCTGATTATTGTCACCTTGCCTGGGATTATCCTTTCCCCGAGTGGTTCTCATCCATAGTTGGAGCCGGATATGTCCCTCCCCTGCAGACCGATCATTCCACGATCATGTTGTCCATTCTTCTGCGCGGATTCAATTTTGGATTTCTGCCGCGCTACATTGCGCAGCCTTATCTGGATCGGCAGGAGCTCTTTGAGCTTCGCTGTGCATTCAGACCGCCGGCGATGAAGGCTTACGCCTTATATTTGACAGAGAACCGCGGACAGGTTCATGTACAGTTAGGTCTTCAGATGCTGGGGATTCAGCCTTTGTTAGTCGAGTAAGAGGAGTACAAACAGCGAGCAGCGATTCTCACAAATCGGGAGAATCGCTGCTCGCAATTAAACGATTATTCTGTCGCTGCAGGGAGGTCTATTTTGAACACCAGCCCTTTGATGAATTGTTTATCTTTAATCTTAGACGGGAAATCGCCGTCATTGTTGTGGAATGCCTTAATGATTAAGTATTCCGGCCGGTTAATGACCGAGGCGTAGCTGTTGCTTTTACTGAGCGTGTTGCCGTCGATTCGGCCAATGCCATTAAAGCTGTCCAGCAGATTCCCCTGGTCGTCGTATAAAGCCAGGTTCGTGTAAGCCAGGTCCCTCTGCTGCGCTTCGGTTAGTGTGCTTTCGGACTTCTGGTGCAAAGTGTAGGTCACATGGGTAGTAAGCGGCGTAATGTCCAGATTGTTAATCGTGAGCGTAAGATCACCTGAGGTTGCAGCAGCTTCAGGCTGCAGATGAACAAGATTACGGCCAGACTTGGTAAACGGCACTTCAAGCTTAAACGGTTGATCCATCCCTTGAAGCGTGATCAGCATTTCGCCTACGATGGAATCGGGGAGATCGACAGCTGATTCCCGGTCAAATGTGGTGAAGTTCTTCTCTATAATGAGGGTGTTCGGGTGTTTGTCTCCAGCCCCGTTGTATTGGACCGATTGATTCAGAGGGGACTCCGGATCGCTGGAGGTATGTCCTATCACATCGAACCGAATATCTTCAATAGCATTGCTAAGCTTGATTTTCTCCTGTCCGTTGTCATATTTGCCATCTTTAAGATTGGGTGCCGTCACCTCCAGGGCGTACACTGCCCGGCTGCCGTCAAATACCGTTTCCTTAACCTCAAGCTTCACATCTTTATAGGATACAGTACTGTTGGCCTGACGGGTCATCCCTTGAGTGGCTGCATTCTTAAGTCCGAGATCCACCTCCATGCTGCTGAACAGGCTGCCAATAAGCGGAATTTGTTTGATGGAATCCGCCATCGCCGGGGAGACGAAACCAGAGGCGAATACGCATACCCCAAGGATAGCCGCAGCAGCGGAGATGGACGCGGTACGGCGTTTCCAGGAACGAACCGGGTTTGGCTTGGCCTGAGTTTCCATCGATGGAAGCATATCATATGTTTGATCCAGTCGGGTGCGCACCTTGTCTGACATTGGTTTTTCGTTTGCTTTTACTGCTTTTAGTTGTTTTTCAAGTTCAAAGTGATTCATAGGGCATCTTCCCTTTCAGTTTGGGGTCTGAGTTCCTCAAGCAATGTTTTACGGGCCCGGTACAGCCGGGTTTTGGCCGCACTTTCCGAGATGTCCAAAGTTTCTGCCACCTGTTTGAGTGTCATATCCTGAAAATAGTACAGTACAATGGCGATGCGCTGTTGGTCCTCCAGACGGTCCACAGCCATGCGCAAATCCACATTGTCATAATCGTGACTGCTTGCCGGCACTGTTGGCAGTTCGGCTACCGCAATACTGCGGGAAGCTTTTTTGAGAACGGTGTGGCATTCATTAATCAGGATGCGGAAGATCCAGGTACGGAAAAATCCAGGCTCGCGCAGCAGGTGCAGCGATTTGTAGGCTTTCAGGATGGTTTCCTGCAGGACATCGGCAATATCTTCATCTCTTTTGACCATTGCCCGGGCTGTATTATGCAGTGCAGTTTCCGTGCTCTTCATCAAGCGGATAAAAGCTTCGCGATCCCCTTCTTTGGCTTTGAGAACTTCCTGCTCCAGATTCATGGATTAACACCTCCTTTTTCATTCATTTGTTTTTCTTGTCTTTAATTAGACAGAGCAGGAAGTGAAATGGTCACATGTGCCGCCCTAAAAATAGGTATCAGTAAAATACGAAGCAGGCTGCTGCCAATAAAACATGGCAGCAGCCTGCTGATGGATGCGGGAAATGGTTTTACAGACTCCCCCCGCTAAACTATCTCCGCCTTCAATCGTTCCGGATTGGAAGCCCTTATAGAACCAGCTTTTCCGCTGCTCGGAGGTGCCGTGAGTGAAGCTGTCAGGAACAACATATCCTTGCGCTCTCTTTTGTATAGTATCATCTCCTACCGCACTTGCAGCGGTCAAAGCTTCATCCAGATCTCCTTCTTCGAGCAGGTTCATCCCTTGGGCATGATTGGCCCATACGCCTGCCAGATAATCGGCCTGCAGTTCAAACCGGACCTGGTATTTGTTATATTCGGTTTCACCAAGCTTCTGCCGCATGGCTGCAAGCTGCTCCGTTGTTCCCAGCAGTGTCTGCACATGATGGCCGACTTCATGCGCGATCACATAAGCCATGGCAAAGTCGCCGGGAGCCTGGAACTCCCGCTGAAGCTCATCATAAAAGCTTAGATCGATGTAGAGCTTCTGGTCTCCAGGGCAATAGAACGGCCCGACCGCTGATCCGGCAACACCGCAGGCTGACTGCACACTGTCAGTATAGAGCACAAGTGTCGGGTTCTCATATGTTTTATTCTGCCGGGCGAAGAGCTCCGACCAGACCTCTTCAGTATCGGCCAGCACTACGGATACAAATTCCGCCAGCTCTTTCTCCTCGGCGGCCTCGGTGTATGAGGTATTGGTTGAGGGTTCTGTTCCTGTTACGCTATTCAGCAGATCCCCCGGATTCCCGCCAAGCAGTGTCACAATCAGGAGGATGAGTATTCCGCCGATTCCACCGCCGACGATCGTCTTGCCTCCCCGGCCTCTGCGGTCTTCAACATTTGTGCTGCTTCTTCTGCCTTTCCATTTCATAGGCTGCCCTCCTTATCTAATTCATGAATCCTACCGTTTAAGTGCATATATAATCTGATACTTCGGGCTTCACTCCCCCGCTGCTTCGCCCCAGGTCTTAGGCTTCTCCGGGACGCCGGGGACAGCTTCAGCTTCAGTTCTTTATCCTCATTCCGAATATGTCCAATGGTCTGCCACTGCTGCCGGATGTTGTCCTTAAGCTGATTTTTGCGGAAACGGTCCAGCGCCACAGTGATGGGCTTCTTCTGAATTTCAATGACGCCGCGACCTCTGTCCAGCTGATTGGGATTGCGGACCGCCCAATATGTTGCGTAATCCGTCAGACTTTGGGCTGCAAGCCAAACCACAAACAGCAGCGTTAGAAAGACGTCGTACCTTGCAGCAAGGCTGTCCTTCTGAAAGATCAAATCCCGGAAAATCATCAGCTGGACAACTTCCAGGCCAAGGATAAGTGTATAGCCGATTCGGAAGATAGCCAGCGGCAACGCAGGCTCCTGAGTGTCATACAACCTTTTTCTGATACGGCTCCACATTCTGAGCTCCCCCTTCCGGTTATTGCTTCCTGATGCTCAGCATGGAGTCAATTAGTTTTCATTAACCGTTTCAGGTCGAGACAAACCCAGTACAGCTTATACCCGGGTGACAAAAAAACAAAACCAGCCTGTCTCCGGAAAGCAGGAGCTGGCTGGTTTCTAGTGTTTTTAGCTTACTTATAAGTGTTGTGTTCATTTTCCTTGAATTTGGCGTTACGGCCGATCATTTTTTTGCGGCGGTCATTTTCCTTTTGCTCCATCTGCTGGGCCTGATGACTGTTGACAGGCGCCTGCTCCAGATCTTTGACGGTGTTTATCAAGTTTTTATCGGGCTTGGACGTATGTTCCATGGTGTCCCCTCCTTCTGCAGCCTGGTTTCACTGCACGTTCCCTCTTATATTGCGCAGACGGGCCTGTCTTATGCATATATAGCGTTTCTAGGTATGAGACGGCCGGCAGCTCAAGTCCATAATCAGCGGTTGACTTGGGCCCGGCAACCACTCGTCACCGGGACCGGCTGTGCAAGGAAGCGGACTCAGGTGCTCTTATTTGAGGCAACGAAGGGTGTTGTCCTTTTATACGGACACAGGTGCTCTTATTGTATGATCTCTAGCCCAAAATGGGGGGCAATGGATCATTTAGCGGATCCTGAGTCCGTTTGACCAGAAAAATGAGCTGATTTCGCGAAATAACGTCTCTCCGGTCCGCAAGTCTGTCAATAGCTTATTTTGAGGTAGCGCCTCAATCTATATAGTCTTTTTCACCATTTTACGCCGGTCATAGGCAACGTAGATCATCAGTAGACTTAGGAGCCCACAAATCATATACATAAAAGAGTAGGAGGTAAAATCAGCGACCGGTCCCATAATCATCCCGCCTAACGAAACGCCCAAATCAGCCATGGCTATAAATAAGCCGATTAACACATTCCGGTCCGAAGGTGGCAGGACAAAGGATAAATAGGTCGTCAGCGTTGGATACAGCACAGCCTGAGCGATTCCCATTTGAATGGCGCCTAAATAAAAAAATGTTGCCCCTCCTGTTATGGAAAAGCTTACACAACCCGCTGCCATGGCCAGGAGCAGCATCGTCCCCATCATTAAGGAAGAACGCCATTTCCCGTCTGACGGTATTTTTTTACTCAGACCCAGACGCGTGAGCACAACAACCGCCGCCTGTATGGCCAGATAAATCCCCGCATTGCCGTGCTTTAACTGATGAGCATACAATGGGACGAAAGCTGTGACCGCTCCAAACACAATAGAAGCAGTCAACATCAATATACTGCTTTTACACAGAAACGGATTCTTGACCAGTTGGGCCAGCGAGTGAAACAGCCTGGTGCTGTGTCCGGCATTGTCCGGAACCGGGTGCTCCTTCCGTTCTTCCATTTTGACACTATAGCCAAACAGGCAGGTTACGATCGCCACACTTACCATAAGGACGCTAAAGGAATCCATGCCCCCTGTCTGCCACAGACCCAGCGCCAGAACAGGGCCGACGATGCCGGGAATATAAGTGAACAAGGAATAGAACGAGATTCCCTGGGAACGCTCCTTCTCCGGCAAGGCGTCAATAATGCCGATCTGCAGGGCCATGGAGAAAAATGCGGTACAGACCCCTTGTAACATCCGGGCGGCCACATAACCCCATAGCCCGGTAATCGTATACAGGATAAGTGCAAAGCCGTTGATCACCAGGATCAGACGCAGCACTTTAATCGGCCCTTGCTTGTGTACGATATGGCCTGCCCAGGGCCGGAAAAACATCGTTGTGAACATGTACGCTCCCATCATCAAACCAATGGTTGTACTGCTGGCTCCAAGTGATTCCCCCCGCAGCGGGATGATTACATTCAGAATGGCATTGGCGCTAAAGTACAATAAAGCGAGCATATACAAACGCAAAAAAGGCCAAGACATCGCTAAACCCACAACTTCTCTCCCCCCGCTTGATTAGAACGTAATTAACGAATTCAATAATTTTCGGGCATAAGGTGACTGGACGTCTTTGAGCCGCTGTGCCTCAACCGTTTCTTCGATCTGCCCATCCCTGAAAATAATGATCCTGTCACAGATATAGGCTGCTGCCTGCAGATCATGCGTGATGAAGATATAACTCATGTTGTACAGTTCCTTTAATTCTTTCAACAGCTTCAGCACTTGAATTTGTACCGATACATCCAAGGAGCTCACCGCTTCGTCCAGCACGATACACTCAGGTTCCGTTGATATTGCTCTTGCAATGCACACCCGTTGAGCCTCTCCCCCCGATAACTCATGTGCATGTTTGCTCATATATGAAGGATTCAATCCTACCTGATTCAATAAAAGCTCCACTTTGCTCCGGTCTTCTGCCCGGGATTTCCGCTGAGCCGTTATAGGCTCCAGAATAGCCTCTTCCACCGTAAAATATGGATTAATAGAAGAGGTATAATCCTGGAACACGGCGCTAAGATGGCCTAATCTAACTGTTCTGTGAAGCACATTTTCCCCGTTCAACCGTACCGTGCCCCGATCCGGCTTTTCAATGCCCAACACCAGGCGCCCCAGCGTTGATTTACCGCTTCCGCTTTCTCCGATGATGCCCAGACATTCGCCGCTTCCGCATTCAAAGCTGATATTTCTTAAGATGTTTTGCCTTTCCTTGGCGAAGAAACCGCCTGTTTTATAGGATTTTACAATCCCCTCGACTTTCAGCACATGTTATCCTCCTGCATCATCATATTGAAATTAGCGCCCAGCTCCCTTCGGGTAGATACCAAATACCGGGTATAGGGATGCTGCGCTTCGGAAAATACGGCTTGAGTCGTTCCGCTTTCGACAATCTCACCGTGCCGCATAACCAAAACTTCATCGGCTATCTTTTGGACTACCCCCAGGTCGTGCGAAACAAACAGCATGGAACAGCCTGTACTCTCCCGCAAGCCCATCAATTGCTCCACCACCTCAAACTGTGAGATGGTATCCAGCGCCGTTGTTGGTTCATCCGCGATAATGATGTCGGGTGAAAGTACGAGTGCCAGGGCAATCATCAAACGCTGCAGCATTCCACCCGATAGCTGGTAAGGGTATTTATTCAACAGCTCCATAGGATGTTTCAGCAAAACCCGTTCCATGGCTTTGGTCATTTTCTCTTCAATCTCACTTTTGCTCCAGCCAAAATGTTCACGGAGTGTCTCTTTGCAATGAACGCCCACCACGGAAGAAGGATCAAAGGCACGCATCCCGTTTTGCAGAATCATGCCAATATTCCGCCCTCTTCGCTTGCGCATTTCTTTGTCCGAGAGTTGATTCAGGTATTCTCCTTTAAATACAATCTCCCCGGATTGCTGAATCCCGGGTTTATTCAATCTCATCAAGGATCTGCAGGTGACAGATTTCCCGCTTCCGCTCTCCCCTACAATCGCGAGGCATTGTCCCGCTTTCAGTTGAAAGCTGCTGTTATGGATAATTACGTTATGGCTTTTTTGATCCCATACCTTTAAATGCCTAACCTCCAGCATATTCATAAGTTGATTTCTCCACCTCATTTGTCCGAAGCTTTTTTGACGAGGTTCTTAATTGGGGGTCGAGCGCGACCTGAAGTCCATCAGCCAAAAAGTTAAAAGCCGATACTACAATAACAATCGCCAGACCGGGGGCCAGCATAAGCTCAGGCCGGGTGAACATAACCCCTCTCGCTTCATTCAGCATCATTCCCCACTCGGCATTTGGAGCCTGTATACCCAGTCCCAAAAAGGAAAGTCCCGATATTTGCAGAATCATCGAACACATCGAACCGCTGGCAATGACCGCGATGTCGGATAAGGTTACGGGTATGATATGTTTGGTTATAATTTTGAAATGGCTGATTCCGCAAGCTTGGGCAAACTTCACATAGTCCATCTCAGAATACTGCATCACAGAGGTGCGGATCACCCGGGCAAACCAGGCCCATTTCATGACTACAAAAGCAATCATAATGTTTGTCAGACCCGCACCCAGGATGCCAACAACCGCCAAGGTCATCACATATCCCGGAAAGGAAAGCATGACATCGCAAAGTCTCATAATCACGGTGTCTGCTTTACCCTTGAAATATCCTGCTATAAAACCGGCAACACTTCCAATCCCCACAGATATCCCGAGTGCTACTAATACCCACAACATACTGGGACGAATGCCATAAATCAAACGGGATAATACACTTCTTCCCAAATGATCATTGCCCAGCAAGTATTCCCATGAGGGGCCCGCATACCGCAGCTTCATATTCACTTCGTTTGGATCATGTGGCGCAAATACGGGTGCACATATGCCTACCAGGATGATTGCAACGGCAATAATCAAAGACAGGCTGGCCAGCTTGTCTTTACTTAGATTGTGAACGATTCTCATCAGAACTCCTTTCTCAATTTGGGGTTGAGTGCAGCATTGATAATATCTGACACGGTATTGAACAGCACAAAAGCCACAGCCAATATCAGCACATACGCCTGGATAATCGGAAAATCTCTGCTCAAGATGGATTTGACACTCAGCCTTCCGAGACCGGGCCACGCAAACACATTCTCAATGACTACGGTGCTGCCGAGTATAATGGGAATCGACATACAGAATATAGAGACGGCAACCTGCAGCGAATTCCGTAAAATATGGAGCGTGATCTTCTTCTCGCTCAAGCCGCTGGCTCTTCCGTACAGCACATAGTCTTCATTCAATTGGTTCAGCATGGAGCTTCTGACATTCCGGAAATATATCCCGATGTATCCCACGGATATAACGGTAACCGGGAGAATATAACTGGCATATGACTCCATCCCGCTTGTAGGCAGCAGATCCAGTTTGACTGAGAAATACCAGATCATAATTGAGGCAAGCCAGTAAGACGGCAAGGCTGTCAGCAGAAAGGACATTCCTCTTATCGACTGATCCACCAATGTACCTTCCCGCAGGGCACAGTTAACACCCAATACGATGGACAGGACAATAATAGCCGCAGAGGAGACCAGAGTGAGCTTCAAGGTATTCAGAAATGCCGGACCTATTAATGACCACACTGATTCCCCGGTAACGTAGGAGTCTCCAAAGTCCAACTGCAGACAGGCCAGCAGCCAATCGGTATATTGATTCAAAAATGGTTTGTTCAGCCCCAGTGCTTCCCGTGTCTGTGCAATTAATTCCTCAGTGATTTGCGGAACCTCTTGCGCCCGCAATACCACTTCTGCCGGGTCCATGGGAGACAGGTTGATTAGGATAAAGGTCAGAAACGAAATGACGAACAACAATGGAATCGAGAGAATTAATTTTTTAACCATGTAGAGCCCCATACAATCTCCTTTTAGATCAAAATTTCATTTGTTCAAACGGCAGCTCATATTGAGTTTGTTTGAATGAAACTCCTTGCAGATTTTTTGGAGCAATCACCGTGACACTCCCGTTTGTCAGGGGAATAAACACGGCTTCGTCATGGACAATACGCATGATGTCGGCGTACAGCACCTTTCGTGACTCTTCATCCGTGGATACCATTACATCGTTAATCTTGCTGTAAAGTTCTTCTTTTTGCGCAATTCCGCTTGTCGTATGTTTATAAGCAGATTCGCTGGTGAAGGCAGTGATGGTACTCTGCGGATCATAGGCAAGTCCCCAGGTCTGATTGAACAGCAGATCATAATCTCCGGTTGCTCTCCGGTTGGCAATAGAAGCGGATTCTTCACCTATAATCTCCAGCTGCATACCAACCTCTTTCACCGCATCCTGAATGAATTCGGCCTGGATTTTCTGGGAAGAGGAATTACTGTCATAATACAATTTCATCGACAGCGGTTTGCCTCCCTTGGATCTGATCCCACCGTCATTCCCGGGTTTCCAGCCTGCGCTTTCCAGCAAATCGCCCGCCTTCCCCACATCATAAGCCCGTTCCTTCAAGCTGACATTCGCATAATTGACATTGGATGAGAACAGGGCAAACGCAGCGGTCTCCGTGCCATCAGAAATTACACTGCTGATCGTTTCCCGGTCAATGGCATGCCAAAAGGCTTCACGAACTGCGGTCTCACTGGCCGGACTGTCCGCTTTGCTGCTGTTGGCCACGATCATTTTGGTATTCATGGCTGCACTTCGGACCAGCTGATAATCACCTGAATCCACCAGCTGTCTCATTGCTGCAACATCAATGCTGTCCGCACCGCGATCATCGGTAAACACAAAATTAACTTCTCCTTTTTGCAAAGCCAATAAAGTGGTTTCCCCTGCAGGCAGCACCTTTGCGGTGATTTGCCGGATGGAAGGTGCTCCGCCCCAATAATCTTCATTTGCTGTAAAGGTAGCATATTGATCAACCTTATGCTCCGTAAGCTTATACGGACCTGTGCCGTGGTATCCGTTCACGCCATCTTTGGTTCTCCCATCCTTGAAATCTTTTGGAGACAGGAAGACATAAGGTCTGGTCATGGACAATTCAACCAAAGCCAGGTAATAGGGTTCGGATAAAGTTAATTTGACGGTATATTCATCTACGGCCTCTACACTTTTAATTTTGGCGGATAACTTGATCCAGCTGTGTTTTTCGGCATTGCTTTGCACGGCGGTTATATTTTGTACCACCGCTTCTGCATTAAAAGGCTCTCCATCGTGGAATTTCACGCCTTTTCTTAAATGAAAGGTATAAGTCTTTCCATCCCCGGCAATGTCCCAGGATTCGGCAAGCAAAGGTTTGATCCCGTCTACGGTGTTCTCCACCAGTGATTCATACACCATTCCTTGAGCGGGCATAGACCCTGTGTACAAATGGGGATTCATATCATTGATATCTTTGGCGGAAGCATAGATGAGTTCAGATTTGACCTCATTTTTGGCTGAACCGGTATCCGTCTGACCAGTCCCAGGGGTTTGACCACAACCCGCCAGAAGCATGATAGACAACATAAACACCAATACATTTGCAACTCTTTTATTCACAATATTCCCTCCTGAATCTATAACTTCATTACACCCGGATTCTTTCAATCTCACTGCATACCCTGCTCAAATGTTCCTCAAAACTTTGAACCGTGAACGCATCAGACAATAACTTGCCTTCGTTGAGCCGGGCAACGGCTTTAATTTTGTTCTCATAGGTTTGAGCAAATTTATCAAGGGTGGGGCAATCCACTTCCAAGTATTTGGCAATGCCCTGGATCATTTTTATGCGGTAATAATCCTCCTTGGGCATCCTGGGAATATCCAGGCAGCCTTCATTGTTGATGAACATGGCCCGGATCGGAACCGCTGAAAAGTCAAAATACTTCCCCTCCTGATCCGGCTGTGAAAAAGGGTCAATGAGTAGAGAGGTATACCTTATATATAGCAAATACTCCTGGTGAATCCTCTCCAGCTGACTGAAGCTTTCGATGTCCTGCCGTGACAAGCTTTCGGGCCGCACCGGATAATTATCATCCGTCATGAATTGAAGCAGGTTCAACCGTTGTATACTTAACTTATCTGTAATATCCATAATTTCATTCCATTGAGCCAGCATATCGCGGATTACCTCTTGTGTAATGGGACCCTCGGGGTACAGTTTGTATACATATCTCGGGATGTCCGTCTCTTCAAAAATTGCACTTAATGCGTAATCGTTCATAAACAATGGCGGATGAACATAAAGCGAAATATTTCTGGTCTCTGCCTCAAAGGGTGATTCCATCACGTTCAGAGCAATACCTGAATGTTTCATAACCTCGTTTAACCTGTTCAGATGACCGGAAGAGGGATGTGTGGAGCCAAGGCAGATCTTATTTTTGACCCCTGTTGTAATGACATGGTTGGACACCCTGCCGTGCATCCACCTCGTATCACCGTAATAGGTAGAGAAGCTGATGACTTCTACAGCCGGATTCACACTGCGCATATAATGGCGGACCAGGCTACCCGACCCGAAAGTCGGAGAAATCAGCACCATACAGTTCACGTTCTGTAGAAGCTTGTCATTGATCTGCTGCAAGACCTCAATATAGGCATCTGTCGTAACCGCAAAAATCAGAGTATCCCAATTCCCTTCTATCGTTTCATACCCCTGAAAAACCTGATCTATCCTGCACGCTCCTGCCATAACGCGATGCTGCTCATTTTGAATGCTGGCATGGATCAAGCCCTCATTTTGCTCAAGTGAGCAAAAAAAATCAGCAGAGCGGACCGATTTTCTCCCGGCAATGCCCAGCTGGCACTTCAGATGCTTTTTGAAGGTTACCGCCAGCTGAACAGACGCAGGACCGGTTCCCAGAAGTAAAATACGTTGGAAATGATTCATAAACAGCCTCCTTTGATCTAACCCGTCAGCTATATTGCTGCTTTCTTGTACAAGGCTATGTCAAACAAATCATGCGGACGCAGAATGTTATCGACCAAACTCCAGGTTCGGGAACCAACCTCCCTCATTGGATAATTAAACAGAGACTTGAGTCCGTCGCCATATCTCATGGACACTACAATGTCCTTATTCGTCAAAGGATATAACTGTTCGAGCAGATCATATTTTTGGGCAACCGTTGAGCTGAAAATGATATGGGTCAAGTCGCGCACAATATCCAGCTCCTCCACCCGTGTCTGTTCCAAGCGGATGTTCAGTCCGGCTCCCAGCTTCTCCACAACCATCAATCCAAGAGCGATAGCCTCCTCATCAATATCTATACCTACAACCTCAGCTCCGGTTCGCTTCGCAATCAATAATGGGGTCATGGGGAAGGATCCCGAGCCGATCAATAACAGTTTGGAGTCCGACGTGATTTGGAAGCTGCCGAATTCCTTATCAATACACGCCTCTATATTTCTGAAGTAATCGGCTGTTTCGATTGCCCCGCTCTGCAGCTTCAAAGCACGATATTTCTCCATAATCGCCACGCACAGGGACGACAGTTTTCTTAATTCAACCACTATCGGATTTAGTGCCCGGGAACTTTCCGGTGCCATCCGCTCCCATGCAAGCTTGTTGTCTGCGTTTGTAACAAACTTTGAATAATCATCAATGACCTGCTCAAGCTCAGAGCAATGGCGTGGGGTCTGATCATATTTCCTTGCGAGTTCAACAAAGGTTGCCAGATAATGACTTAAAGCAACTTGAAAATCCACTGCGCTTCCCCTCCCTCGTTCTCAAATAAAAGCTTTGCCCTGCGCCACGATACCGACGGTTCCTTCAATTCTCAGAGCTGCCAGCTTTTCCTGAATACAATGGGCGGCCACATGAATCGTTCCGCCAGGCTGCCGGATCGGGGCCTCAAACTCTCCTTTGATTTGCCAGGCTCTATATGCGCCCAAGGAGGCAGTCCCTGAACCACACCCCCGTTCCCAGATCATGCTGTCCAGATGCGGAACATAAATTAGCGGTACCAGCTCCTCTGTACTGGATTTATATAACAGGACTCCAATCAGCTGGGAACCTAAAGTCACTCCAAGGAGTTTGGCCAGAAGCTGTGCTTGTTCTCTCACTTTGCGGTCAAAGTGATCCACCTCGATCACGATGTGAATAGAATCTTCATATCTCACGATAACAATATCGAGATCGTTGCCTTCGAAGTGGATGGATTTCTGTTCGATCTGCTTCGGCAACGGCATATTGATTTGGCAAAGATAATCATCACCGTCTGGCTTCACCTGGCACCGCACCAATTGATCTGTTCCCGAGACCTCCAACACCACCTCGGTTGCACCTTTTTCAGCAGCTAGAAAAGCGGCCAGAGCCATACAGGCGTTTCCGCAAAACTCGCCTCCGGCCATTCTTAATGCGGCATCGGCGGAATGGTGACCGGCAGGTTCAATAAAGCCGACTTGTTCAGCATATACGTTGTTATAAGACATAATCTTTGAAGCGATAGGTATGTACTCTTCGGCTGGATGTTTGGTGAATACAAGAATGGTCATATTTTGTGTTGGATTAAATTTTACAAAATCGATCTCCTGACTCATCACAACTCCCTCTATCCTATGGATTGGAATGTCGGCTGGGCACTTTTGAAATGATAATAGTAATCATTACTATTAAGGAACGAACAAAATATATCATACTCCTAAGAGCAGGTCAACAGATATTTCCATCTATAACTGCCGAATTTCCGGAAAAATAAACAGGATTCTTTTTACAATATGTCGAACATTAAAAATTGAAACATTTTCCTAAGGAGGATATAAAATGATTAGGATGTTGAACCAGGAAACAAGAGAACAGCTGATTTGGATGAATGAGCCGCCCGACTGGAAATTTACAGATGGAGATGGAATCGTGATTGAAGCGCCAATCGGGGCGGATTTCTTCAATGATCCGGCCGGAAAGCATATCAAGGCAACGGCTCCTTTTTTGCATACGGCAGTGCAGGATTCTTTCGAATTGACCGCACGGCTGACTGTGGACATGCAGAAACAATATGATTCCGGCTGCCTGATGCTAATGAAGGATGAGCGGAATTGGTGCAAGCTGTGTTTTGAATATAATGGTGAGGCTCCGACTATTGTCTCGGTGGTGACCAAAGATGGAATATCGGATGATTGCAACTCAGAAGAGGTCCGTGTGGAGCAGCCTTATCTGAGAATAAGCAAATCGGAGAACTGCGTTTCCTTCTATTATTCGGAAGACGGTGAGGCCTGGAAGCTGATTCGCTATTTTGGCATGTCCATTCCCGGCGGAGGCCGGGCAGGAATCGTAGCTCAATCTCCGCATGGCAACGGAAGTACGGTTCAATTTACCGAAGTACGGCTTACGGAACCGGATCAGCAAAGCCGGTTCTAAGTTATTCAAGCCAGACAAACAGACAACAAAAAAAGAAGCGTTCTCTACCGGGCGAGAGAACGCTTCTTCTTTATTGCACGCCTTCAATCAGCTATAACGGGAGATGATCGAATGCAATTGTCTGGACACAACATCTACGCCGCGGCGAAGCTCATTTCCAGTCAAGTTAACACGGATAAGGCTTTCATCCGTTCCCATCGCTTCGGCAAAAGCTCCGCGAAGTCCGCGGGCTTTGCGGTCTACCTGCATCACTAACTCCAGATCGTCACCCTGCGGAAAAAACATCACTTCAAGCTCATCAAGTGCCCCCCGAAACTCACGGGTTGGCACATATTCAAACTCTTGCACAAAAGGCAAACCTTTGCCCAGACGCGGAGCATGCTCATTCGTCACTTCACGCAACCTGAAGCCCAGTTCATCCAGCGCTCCTAATACAGTATTCATATTGTCGTTCGGCAGAATTTCCAGATAATCCTGATCCCCCGGATCCAGCGCCATCTTAATATCCAGTCCCGTCTTCAGCCATACCGGTGTCGAACGGTACGAAACAGGTGTACGTTCCGGAAGGGTAATTGTGAACGGGATTTCCCGCACCTCACCGGCTTTCAGCAGAATCCCCTTGGTAACCTCGAACCGGGTAATTTCCGCTTCGCGTTTTACCTTTCTGTCATTTTCCTCTTTCTCGTATTGAGTGTTCAAATAAAGATAAATTGCATCAATCTGCTGCTCTACCTGGCCTCCACGAATAGCCACCAGCCCGTGCAGCTTACCTCCAGCCACTGCCCTGGCATCTTCCAGGCGAGTGTCTACTGTAGCCGAGCCGATGCCGACACTGGCCATTACCTTTTTAAACATAGACATGTTCCGTTTTCCTCCTCCAGCATGATCATGATACAACTTGTTTTTTTGTTTCTGTCTGATATTACGCAGGATGGAAGCGCTCCGTTTCAATGAAAGTTGGCCTGCGAGTTCTCCCCGGTGTGCAAGCATATAGGATCAGTAATGATTTGCACTTTATCCCGGCTCACTTTCTCACTCGAATAAACTGACGATCCTTCCACTCGAACTCACCCCCCAAGTGAAATGTTGATAGCTGAAGCACAAGATCCAACTCTTTTTTGGGTGTATCCGTGAATCGTTCCCTACCGTGGGCCCAACTTGAATAAAGCTCTAACTCTTCTCCCAACTCCACATTACGATTCAGGTAATTGAACAACTCGGTTAGACACTTTTTGCTGGTCTGGTAGGATGTGGGGTGCGTTTGACTAATTTCTTCATTAATCATAAACGAACCGTTTTCAGGGCTCACTTGGTACACCAATGGATGACGGAAAACACGCGAGGAATCTTGATCAAGGATGGGCCCGGTTATATATAATCCGGCTGCATCTTCTTCCGTCTCGTAGACCTCAATAAGCCCGTCACCCTCTGGATATTTTTCCAGCAGTATTTGCATAGGGAGCTGATCCTTTGCGGAGGGATTCACTTCTGTCACGTATTGAAGCAGCGTCATTACTGTTTTCTTCTGTCCGAAAGAACCTGTCGGAAGCTCACGGCTTGCAGCTATATAGTAGAATTGGGTCACAGAAAATATCATCTCCTTTACTACTCAAAAAGCACGTAGGTATTACCTAAACCCACCATTTCTTTTAACGTTTTCCCAAGTGAATAGTGGTTTGGTGTATCTATCTTTATAACATCAAACTCTTCCTCCCTCACTTTTTTCATGATGATGTTTAATCCGTGTTCCGGCCAGCCTTAACATGTTTAAGCTGGGCAACAATAATGACGCTAATGATTACCAGAAGGAACCACGAACTGATCTTACTAAAACTAACCAGTTGCCAGGTTTGGTACTGATCAGGATATTTCCAGGCATTAAAAAAGGTAGCTATATTCTCGGCTAACCAGATGAAAAAACCTACTATGAAAAAAGCCAGTGTCAAGGGCATTCGATAAGTAATGTCCCGTACCCGGTATATGATCCATGTTCTCCAAAAGACAATGAGCACAAGCGCCGTCAGCCACCAGCGAAAATCAGGAATAAAATGATGTGTAAAAAAGTTCAGATAGATGGATCCTCCCAGTAATCCCGCAGAAGCAAGCCCCGGCCAGCCGGTCATATCCATCCTCAGTCTACGCCATATCTGACACATAAAGCTTGCGACACTTGCATACATAAATCCGCTATAGAGCGGTACACCGAGTACCTTCGTAAACCCCGGCTCAGGGTATGACCATGAACCCATCCTTACCTTGTATATTTCCAGCAACAAACCAATACAGTGAAATACACAGATCACTTTAATCTCATCACGTGTCTCTAATCCGCTGCGGTACATGAGGTACTGCACTGTAAGCAGTATAAAAAGAATGGCATCATAGCGGTAAATGAAAGGCACCTCTATTACACTAGAAAGAGCTAAAGTCCCGAAGATCGCAACAGGAAATATGCAACTCATCGCCTGATGATAGCCAAAATGCAGAAGTTGTATTATTGGTTTCAATGATGTTATCTCCTAACCGGGTAGCTTTAGTCTTTTCATTATAGAACCGATACCATCCATTTAATCCAATAAGCAGCTGGCTCCAGTAATACCTGTGCAAGAACAGTTCCAATTAGTCGAGAAACCATCAATAATCCAAAAACCTTACTAAGTGCAGAAACCTCTTTTTCTCCTCTAAGAACTTTATCAGTAATTAAACCAATTTGCGGATCAATGAGTATGGTGAGTAAAATAGTCGCCAGTCCGTTTATTAGACCAGAAGATTGTGATGCGGCAATCGAATATTCTGTTGTTAATGTTGAAGCAAGCAGCGCAGCTAACACCCCGATTGTATAGATTGCGGTTACCAAACAATTCAGAACCACGAGCCTTTTGGGTATGCCTCCAATCCTCAACCGCGACAGCATCGATAATTTGGGGAAGCGCAAATGATATCGTGCATTATTTATCTTTTGAAAAGAAACCGAAGAACGAATCATTTGTGGTATAGATCCTGCCACTTCTAAATGAGATATTACCCTCGAAGAGAGTAATACAGCTGATGGGAACAGTAATAAAGCTGTAAATGTCCCTAAGGTAGCAGCACCGATAATAATCCGAAACTGATCAACTAGAATGTAGTCTTCATTATGTTTTGCGAAGTGAAGAATTTTGCCGGTAAGTGGTGCCTGTACCATATTAGCTGTTCTTGAAATGAGCAGTATTATCCCCGATAAAGACAAGGCAACCGCCAATTTCCCTATACGTACCCCTGCTAAACGAAGAGAATATGTAAGCGTCTCAGTAAGATGAATAATAAAAGTGAATACAGATACAAGTAATACTTGCTCTAACATTCGGACACCTCACAACGTCATGATGATGGAGAATAAAGATATAATAGTCACTCTCACAACACCAAATGATCAAAATTAGTTATCGAATAACCGTCTTAGTAAAAGGATAAAGGGTAACAGCCTTTTGAAAAAGAGAATTTATTCTGTTTTTATTTCCTATTTTCGATCCACGTTGAGCGGTACTGCCCTTTAGTAAACAATCAGCCCTTTACTCGCTGCCTTTTTGCGGTTGCAAAAGGGCGTCGAAGATTTCCTTCTCCACTAACCGTAAGTTATCTTGTTCCTGTATGGTGTAAACCACACGTCCTGCATCTTCAGGAAGTTCCAAAATCGATCCTACTAACAACAACCGGGCCATCCCAAGCAGCCATTTCATGACTTATGGGACAGCCCCTATGTTATTCGATTTCCTTAAATTTAGGTCTTGGTAATTTCACTTAAGCTCACAATCCGCTCAGCAAATCAACATTCAGATAATTGGAACTCCCGAGCGAGCTGTCGAAGCCAAGCCGAATCGTATTGGAGCCTGCATTCAGCGGGACCGCAACCGTTACGGTTCCATAGGAGCTCCAGCCGGAAGTGGAACCAAACACCAGGTTGGAAGCCACAACAACGCCGTTTACTTTCACGTAACGGGAGGCATTCCCGGCTGCGGCAGCATAACGAAAAGTTACCGTTCTCGTCCCGGCTGTATTCTGATTCACATAGAAATCAATTGAGGTTCCGTCTGTATTCCACCCCCCCACATACCCTCTTCCGGTAAAGCCGGCATTGGTGCTCTCGTTAATCATCCCGCCCCCGCCTATCAGCGTACGGCGTGCATTCTCCGCTTCATAGGCACCGTTGCCGGCAATATATCCACTATAGCCATCCGCCGGCACAAGCTGCAGAATAGATACGCCCGCAGCTGCGGCAAGACTTTGCACATAGCCGGAGCCTGTGGGGCGAAGCCAGTCGCTGCCGATGATATTGTCGCTGGTGCGGCGATGATTCCAGGCCTGGGTTGCATTTTGCTGGAGAAAGCTTAAATACTGCGCTTGCCCGCCTTTCTCGCGTAAACGGTTCAGATTGCGGAGGAAGATCATTTTAAAACCTGCCGCATCATTTTCGCCTTCGTACATGATCGTTTGAGCGGATACCATTTTGTTGACCACGTATTCGGCCGCAGAATTGGCATCCGTCAGATACGAAGCGGTTCCGGTTGCTTCATAGAGGGATACAGCCGCCCCCAGAAAGGTCCCGTAATTATAGGTGAAATCCCAGTCTTTGATAATCCCGCTGCCGGCACCCTCAATATGATCGTTAATCTTGCTGCCATTAACCAGCGTCGACTTCGTCCAATTATATATCTGGGTGGCCTTGGTCAGATAGGCAAGATCATTGTAGGCATCGCGAAGCTTGACCGCAGTCATGATCATGGGGGCGTTGGTCGCCATATTTTTCTGGGCATTGGCCTGGCCCGGGGTGTGGGCGTCGCTTCTCCACCAGATCCCTCCCCCGTAACTGGTATCCCATTCCGCATAGATCTCGTTGAACAGGAAAGTTCCCCGGTTTAGATATTCTGTCGTCCCCGTCAATTCATAGGCCCTCAAACAGGCCAGCGCCCACCAGCCCAGGTCGTCATTGAACGGGTTGGCCATCATATCGGGATATTTGGCGTTAAAGCCTGCGTACACATCGTCGATCATTGTTCGGTAAGCCGGGCTCCCGGTACGTTCATAGGCATCCATCACCGTCTCCCAGAGCTGCGCTTCCCACCAGAAATCGGTATACAGGCCGCCGTCAGGTCCATGTGCATGTTCCGGATGAATTTGATGATCGCTGTTGACATAAAAGTATTTGGCTGCCGGATCATAGAACACGTTGACCAAAGCCGTCATGGCCGCATCCGCATCTGATTCGGTAAAAGCCTGGGCTTTGTGATTCGCAGCCGGGTATAACAGAGACAGGGTCAGCAAACATGCGAAGGCCGTTAAGATCCTTTTTTTCCAAGTGAACACAGTCATTTCCCCTCTCGACTAACTTAATTGGACACTTTCAGATGATCCAGATTCAGCCAGTTATTGCTTCCTTTACCGGCATCATAAATCAGGGATATCGTATTGCTGCCGCTGTTTAGGGTAACATTGGGAATGGTTACGGTGGAATAAGAATTCCAGCTGCCTGTTCCGTTAAAAACGGCGTTATTGACAACTCCTGTACCGTTTACGTAAAGATAACGCCCTGCGCTGCCCGCTCCTCCCGAATAACGGAAGGTGAGATTATACACACCGGCTGTGTCTGTAATGACATTGAAATCCACCCATTTGCCGCCGGCATTCCAGCCGGAGAGGTATCCGGTTCCCGTATACCCGGAATGTGTCGATTCTGTAGATAGGGAATGCAGCACCGCTGCTTCCGCTTCGTAGGTGGTGTCGGTTTCGAGAAGCTGAAAGGTCATATTGTCCGCCTGGCTGTAAGTCCACTGAATGAATTCGCCGCCGCTGATGAGTGAGTTGTCCGCTACATTCAATGATTTGCCGGAAAGCTTGTTGATGATTTTATAGTAACCCTGGCCAATCCCTTCGATCTGCCACTGATCGTTGCCCGTTGTGCCATATACCCATTGCAGCACCTTTGCTCCGTCCGAGGTAGAACCATTCTCTACAGCCAATGCTTTCCCGCTTTTCACATTGATGATTTTGTAGAATCCGCCGCTGGTCGCTTTGACGATCCATTTGTCATTCTGCGCAATACCATAATCCCATTGTAGAACCTTGGCTCCGTTAGCGGTGGAAGAAGCCTCCACAGCTGCTGACAACCCGGTTGATTTAGGAATGATGCGGTAGGTTTTACCGGAAACAACCGGGCTGGTGGCGGCTTCCGTACCGGTCAGCTTCAGCATAACCGTTCCATGCGCCGGAACAGTTGCCGAATAACTGCCGGTAAAGGTCCCGAGATCCGCTTTTTGCCACAAATCCCTGACAGCAACAGAGGAACCCAGTCCGAGGCTCGTAAAATTGACACTCATCGTGGAGGGCGATTCTGAGCGGTTAAACAGCACAACGGCTCGCGTTCCCGTTGTTTGCAGAATTTTGGAATACACTTGACGTCCATCCACATCACTGACCAGCACTCCCTGTCTGCCAAGCGGGTCCTGATCCACGGCGATCACTTCCGGATTCATCAGCGTCTCCCGGGTAAATGCTGTCATGTTGGAGAGGTTGTTCCCGGCAATAAGCGGTGCCGCCATGATGGCCCACATAGAGAAATGCGAACGATATTCCGTATCCGTCATCCCCTCGCCGAAGACCGCTCCGTTGCCGTAGTTGCCGACCATCAGCATATCGGGGTCATTCCACTTGCCCGGTCCTGCGAAGTTCGCCAGCGGATAATTCTGATCGATAATCCAGGTAACTCTTTGCCAGAAGTCAAAGATGTCGTCTGTCGTTCTCCACAGGTTGCCCGTATCGGCTCCCCACACCCAGGGTTTGTTGATTCCCCAGTTGCAGATACTGTACAAGATATCCCGTCCTGAGTTTTCCAGCGCATCCCTTATGATGGTATACCGCGTCTCCGGGTCCATCCCCCGGTTGTCGCACCAGTCTACCTTGACATAGTCCACGTCCCAGGAAGCGAAGGTATTCGCATCCTGCACCTCGTAACCATACATCCCCGGTCTTCCGGCACAGGTGGTATAACCCGCATCGGTATAAAGTCCAAACAACAGTCCCTTCCCGTGAATATAATCCGCCAGCGCTTTCATTCCGCCCGGAAATTTAACCGGATCGGCGATAATCTCTCCGTCCGCAGTCCGGCCCGTCTGCCAGCAGTCATCTATAACGACATATTTATAGCCGGCATCCTTCATGCCGCTGCTGACCAATAAGTCTGCGGCCTGTTTGATTTTGTCCTCATCCACATTGCAGGCATAGAAATTCCAGCTGTTCCAGCCCATCGGCGGCGTCAGCGCGAGTCCATTGTCCAAAGCGGCAGCACGGGGCGCGGACAAGCCGCCCATCAGCGGCAGCGCGATTAGTAACGCCAGCAAATACCGAAACGCAACGCCAACCCGATTGCTTAACTTTTCCCCCATACAATCATCTCCCTGGATTCGTTTCCAAAGCCTTTTAAAGATGGAGGGCTGCCGCCCCTTCAAGCAACATCAGGCCGCTAAGCTGAATACTGAGCTGGATCGGTGTTTCCGGCTGTTGCTCCCAGGAGGGCCCGCAGAGTCCCAACTCAGCGTCGATCCCCTGCTCCCACAGGCAGGCGGCATTGGCCAGAATAACCTCACGAACCCGCTGCTGCTCCGGAAATTGCTGCCCTAACTGTACCAGGTAGCGGATCAAAATGCCTTTAAACAACCCCGTGTCGTCAATCCCTTCATCGGGGAGCATCAGGGATTCCGGGTGACACAGGCGAGCGCAACAGGCCTCTGCGGTGCGGATGGCGTCTTGTGCGTATTGCGGCTCCATTGTCACGCGGTACAACTCCAGACCCGCACCCAGGAATACCCCTTGACAGTAAGTGAATTCCCAGTCGTAATCAATCCGGCCATCGCCAAGACGGTTGATCCCGTCCCACACGAACCCGGTTGCAGGATCTACCAGATGTTTTTTGTTCCAGGCGTAAATGCGCACCGCCCATTCCAGATCCTCCTCTTCCCGGAATAACCCGTATAAACGGGCCGCCAGTATGGCGGCTGGGGCATTCGCCGGTGTGTTTTTGTAATCGGTCTGATCCTTCTTCCAGGCCATCCCTCCCCCGTAGTGATCATTCCAGGCCGTTCGGATATCTGCCCACAGTTCCTGCACGGCTTCTTTGTATTCCTCTTCTCCTGTTGCCAGGTAAGCCCTCAGAAAGGCAAGTGCCGTCCATTCCATATCATCATAATAATTGTGCAGGAAGGTCCCGCCGTTATAGGCCCGCAGGCTGCGGCTAAGGCTGCGGATTCGCTCTGCATAGACCGGGTCCTGAGTTCGTTCATAGGCATCCACTAGAACATCGATAACATGGGCTTGCCACCAATAGTAGAAATTATCATCTTTGGTGATGAAATCCCGGGGATACCACTGATTCATAATTCCGGTCTCTTCGTTAAAATAATTCCGCCAAAGACAGCGCTGGAACCAGTCGGCACGCGAATGCCACGGTTCTCCCGGCATTGCCTCAATCGGTTGTTCCATGAAGTTCACCTCTCATTGGTTGGAGTGCTCTTATTCCTGGTCATGCGTCCAATACGGCCATCCGCTCCAGTAGCTTGAGGGCACTTAGCTGGCTGCTCAGCGGAATAATATCGCCGGGCGCCTTCGTCCAGTCTGTTCCGAACAATGCCTGCTCCGGCGATTTCCCCCTGTCCCATAGGACCGACGCATTCTTGTGGAGAAAAGCGGCCGCCTCCCCGTTTTCCGCATGAGCTGCGGCCAATTCACCTGCGTACCGGACCAGAATTCCTTTGAACAGGCCTGCATCCCCGGCCCCCTCATCCGGCAGTGTGCCCCCAGGCGGAACTGCAAACTCCCGGGCCGCTACCTCAAAAGTCCGCCCAGCTTCATCCAGATAGGCCGGATCCTGCGTAATCCGGTACAGTTCAATCGCTGCGCCTATATAAACACCCTGATTATAGGTATACTTCCAGTCGGTATCGATCTGCCCATCCCCGGTACGGTTCATCCCATCCCAGACAAACCCCGTCTTCGGGTCTACCAAATGCTCCTTTTGCCAGTTGTAAATCTTATGGGCCCATTCCAAATCCTGCGTGTCACCAAAAGCCTGATACAGGCGTGCCGCAAGAATAACGGCTGGTGCATTGGCCGGGGTGTTCTTGTAATCCAGCTGCGATTTCTGCCAGGCAATGCCGCCGCCCATGTGGCTGTTCCAGCCGGTTCGGATATCCTTCCACAGTACAAGTGTGGTCTGTTTGTAAAGTTCCTCACCCGTAGCCTGGTAAGCACGGAGCCAAGCCAGAGCCATCCACTCCATATCATCATAAAGCCCGTTTTGCCATACGCCACCGTTGCGGCGAAGAAGTCCTTCATGCAATGCGGCCAGACGCTTCGAATAACGGCTGTTTGTTGTCCGCAGCAGTCCATCCACCAGGACATCCACGGCGTGCGCCATCCACCAGTAATGAAATATAGTGTTGCAGTCCCCGCCTGGACAAGGTGTCTCTATGTTGTACATCCCAAGCGCTTCATTCCAGAACATTGAATCCAGCGCCTCCTGCGCCTCGTCCGCTCGTTCCTTCCATCGTTCAAGCTCCAATTGCTCCATTTGCTTTCCTCTCTTTCGTTCTGGTCTGCGCCAATTTTCGTTTACCCTTTGATTCCGCTGAACGCGATACCCTGGACAAAATAACGCTGAAGTGCCAAAAACAATACCAGAATCGGCAAAATCGCCACCAGCGCACCGGCCATCATCGGCCCATAATCGGTCTGGAAGTTATAGGAGAACGCCTGCAGGCCCATCTGAATGGTCGCCTTATCCGGATCATTCAGCACGATCATAGGCCATAAAAAGCTGTTCCAGCCTGCCTGAAAGGTAAAGATACTTAGCGTAGCCAATGCCGGTTTAGTCAGCGGCAGATAAATCCGCCAAAAGATCATAAATTCACCGCAGCCCTCAATCCGTGCCATTTCCAGCATATCGCTGGGCAACGTCTGAAAAAATTGCCGCATAAAAAACACAGCGAAGGTCCCCGAAGCACCGGGCAGAATGATGCCCCAGAAGGAGTTCATCAGGCCGTTGCCGCCGCTGCCAAAGATATCATTGCCGCCGATGAGGGGAAGATGCCGCATGACGAACACCGTCGGGATCATGGTTACCACCCCGGGAATCATCATGGCTGCCAGCAGCACGCGGAACACCGGTTTGTTCAGCCTGAACTTCAGCTTCGCAAAGGCATACCCGCTGAGCGAGCCAAAAAACAAATTGGCTAATACGCCGGAGACGGCCAGAACCAGTGAATTCCAGAAATACAAGGCAAACGGTACCGTCGTAAATGCCTTGCGGTAATGTTCAAAGTTCAGCTGGCTCGGAAACCACCGGATCGGCATTGCAAAGATCTCATCATTGGGTTTGAGTGAGGTGAGCACACTCCAGTAGAACGGCAGAAACATTACTATTGCAATAAGGGTACATCCTATATAAAAAATGGATTTGCTTAAGCCCCGCTTCAATGCGGAATCGCCATTAACGCCCATTCCCGTTGAACCTCCTTTTCCTGATCAGGCCTCTCTATACAATAGGCTCTTCCGCTTTGGTGATCCGCATATTTATAAGCGAGAAGATCAGAATCGCCACGGCAAGCACAAAGGCCTGCGCCGAAGCATAGCCCATTTGCAGCTGATTGAAACCCTGCTGATAGATCAGATAGACCGGTGTCTTGGTCACATTGGCCGGTCCGCCCTGTGTGAGTACAAATGCCTGGTCGAACAGCTGCAGTGCCCCGATAATGGCCATCGTGCTCACCAGGAAAGTAGTCGGACGCAGCTGCGGCCAGGTAATATACCGGAAGCAATCCAGTTTGTTCGCCCCGTCCAGCCGCGCCGATTCATACAGATAATCGGGGACGCCCTGCAGGCCGGCCAAATAAATGATCATATTGGAGCCTACCGATTGCCACAGCGTAAGCATCACTATCGACAGCATCGCCGTCCGCGTCTCGGACAGCCAGGCCGGCCCGGTAATTCCTACGTAGGACAGCAGCCCGTTTACCAGGCCATATTCGGGATGCAGCAGCCAGATCCATACGGTAGCCGCAGCCACCGCCGAGGTAAGTGTAGGCAGGTAATACAAGGTCCGGAACCATTTGACCCCGCGCCACGCCCGGTTCAACAATGTGGCCAGCAGGAGCGAGATTAGAATATTCAGCGGAACAAAAATAACGGCATACAAAAATACATTTCGGAACGTTTTCCACAGCAGGTCATCTTCGATCAAACGCCGGTAGTTGTCAAAACCGATCCAGTCGTTTCTGCTCAGCACATCGTAATTGGTAAAGCTTAAATATAAGGCCATGATTACGGGAATGACTGTGAATACGGCAAACAGGAGCACTGTAGGCGTAATGAACAAATAAGCCATTTTCGCCTGGTGTTTCTCCAATTTTCTGATGGAAGCCATGTAGTTCCCCCCTCTTTTGTCCGGCTAAGTACTAGGATGACAAGGAGGCGAACCTCCCTGTCACCAAGAAGCGGTTACTTCACAACCTCGTTGTCCTTGAGCATCTTGTCTCCCTGTTCCTGGGCTTTCTTCAGCGTCTCTTCGATACTCTGTTTGTTCTGCTGGTGCAGTTGAAGGTTCGGTGCCAACGCGTCGGTCTCCATTACGGAGTACCCCGGATGGCTGGGACGGATCTTGGCGAATTCAAGCGTATCCAGGAACGGCTTCCACTGGGGATCATCCTGAAAGAACGGGTCCTCCATAGAAGGCTTGAACCCCGGCAGGTTGAGACTGGTTTTAGCCCACAGCAAGGCATTATCCTTGTTGGCTGTCCACCATTTGATGAATTCCCAAGCTTCATCATGATGTTTGGAGCCTTCCGGGATGACCAGCCCGAAGCCGCCCATTACACTGGCTTTGTCACCGTTCGGACCGGCCGGAGGCGGAACGATGCCGTATTCCAGGTCTTTACCGTATTTGTTGTAGGTGCTGAGCATCCACGGGCCCGAATAGAGCATCGCGACTTTGCCGGTTACAAAAGCATCCTGGCCTTCACCAAGACCCAGCTCAAAACCAACCTTGTATACCTTGTTTTTGTTCATCAACCGCTCCCAGAACTCCAGCACCTGCTTCCCCTGCTCATTGTTGAAGTTAGTTTTGCCGTCCTCCGTGAGCATTGTGCCGCCTGCCTGCTGCAGATACATATTGAACAGTCCCAGATCCGCCATGGAGAAGCCCGCCACCTCAAGCTTGTCGCCATTCCACTTGGTCAGCTTCGCCGCTGCCGCCTCCAGCTCATCCCAGGTCTTGGGCGGCTGAAGCCCGGCTTCAGCCAGCAGCTTTTTATTGTAGAAAAGGGCACGGGCATCTACCGTAAGCGGGAGCCCGTATAATTTATCGTTGTAGGAAAGCTCTTTTAGTGATTCGCTGTAGAAATCATCTTTGGTGATCCCGTCACGCGCCAGATATTCATCCACAGGGTGCAATACATTTTTGGGTGCATAAAGGGAAGTACGCCAGCGGTCCCAGAACAGCACATCTGGAGCTCCTCCGCTGGTGGCTGCAGTCAGAAACTTGGTGATCATATCCTGCTGGAGCACATATTTGACATGGATTTTATCTTGCGATTGATTAAAAGCATCCACCATGGTTTGGAACTGCTTCTGGCCTTCGCCGCCCCAATCTCCCCAAAAGACGAGCTCTGTCTTCTTCCCTGTAGTTCCTCCGCTGCCTGCTTCACTGTTCGGGCTTGTATCGCCATTCCCCGAACTTCCGCCGCAGCCCGATGCCAAAGCCGCGGTCATCACCAGCGACAGCGATGTAATCAACCATTTTTTCATGTTGTTATCCCCCCAGAACATAATTTTGGAGAATCAGAAAAGACTAGCTTCGTTTCACCTGAATCCCGCAGTAGAACAGCAGGAACTCACAGAACATCATATTGGCCCAGGAGAACCATGGCCGTGTATATTCATCCGGCTGATCCACATGGAAAGCTTCGTGCATAAAGCCCGTACCCCCGTCCGTCTGTTCCAGAAGGTCCAAAAGGAATTCCTGCTCCTCGCGTTTGGTGGAGGTCATCCCCTGGACGGCAAGAGCAATGGGCCAGATGTACATGCTAGGGGTGTGGGGACTGCCAATACCTGCTGCAGCCCTGCCCTCGAAAAAGTAAGGATTGGCCTGGCTCAGAATGAGCCTGCGTGTATTGGCATACACCGGATCATTTACGTCCGCGTATCCCAGATAAGGGATGGAGAGCAGACTGGGAACATTGGCATCATCCATAATATTCACATGCCCCTGCCCATCCGTCTCATAGACATAAACAGGCCCGAATTCCGGGTGATCCATAATACCGTAGTGCCGGATTCCCTCCTCCAGCTGCTTGGCAAGATTGGCGGCCGTTTCTTCCAGTTCCGGATTGAAAAGTACCTCCCGTGCAATTTCGCATACATAACCCAAAACAACTGTAGCGAACATATTGGCCGGAACCAAGTAGCCATATTCACAGGCATCATCACTCGGACGAAAACCGGACCAGGTCATTCCGGTGTATGCCGTCAAACTCCCCTTACCGCCGCGGACCAGTGTATCCGTCGCCGGGCAGTCAAGACGCTGAAACAAATAATTGGAATCGCTTTCATGATTCTGCTCTGTGGTCCACACTTCAAGGATACGCCCTACTCCCTGTAGAAAAGAATCGTTGAACTGCGTGGTCCGTCCGGTGTTTTTCCACAGCAGATAGCTGAGCTGGATCGGGTAACAGAGTGAATCAATTTCATACTTCCGCTCCCAGATCCACGGGCTCATCTTCGTCAGATCCTGCTGATGCCCCTTCCCGTCCGCTTCCTCATTGAAAGCATTGGCATAAGGGTCAAGCTGAATACAGGAAAATTGACGCTCTACCAGTCCTTCTATCATGTCCGCTATATCCTCGTCTTCTGCGGCAGGGATCAGGAAGGGGCGGACCTGGGCGGCAGAATCCCGCAGCCACATGGCCGGGATATCGCCGGTGATGACAAAGGTTGTTCCATCCGGTTTGCGTTTGATGGTGGTGTTCCACGTGTTTGCCATACACCGCTCGAACATGTCGGACAATTTCGGACGATCCCTCAGCTTGTCGCGCACCTTGGCGGACAGCTGTTGTATTGAATCCGGTATTTCGCTTGTAATTTTCAGTTGAAGTACCCTCACTTTCCTGGTTTAATGATAAGCGTTTTCAAAATTAGTATATTAGTATGTTATTGATATGTCAATGTGTATTTTCCAAAAAAATAATATATCATCTCGATGCCGACAGTCGTGCAAAGGTCCAGCAAAAAAGACAACATAAATAAGGCGCCCCAAAAGTAGAAAGCGTTTCCCTTTCGCTAAATGAGTGCTGCCGGTCCAGTGTATTTTGTGCAGCCAAATCGCTCTGGTAGCGCTCGAAAGTTCATTCTGATGTATTTCGTACATCAAAAAATTTGAAAACAGACGATTTCTGGGTTTTCTGCTTTTTCTGATGCACAAAATGCAGCAAAATCTCTAATTGGCCGGGTTTTCTACCAATCTGCTGCACAAAGTGCAGTCTAAACAAGCCTCGTCCCAATCAGGTACGCTGGCCCTCCTTATAATGCGTGCAGGTGAATGTTAAGACTCCAATAACAAAACGAAAGAATGCCCCATGCAGTCATGAAACAGCTGCATAGGACATCCTTTCAAGCTAAAGTGACTTGCCTGGAGCAACAGGGCCGGTAGAATGGCCAAGCACCAGATGAGCGTCCAGCAGCACCTTGTTGGGGACAGGCTGGCCGTTCATGATATTCAGCACGTTTTCTACAGCAATCCGTCCCATCTCCTCTTCATTCTGGCGCATATGCGTAAAGGAATAGCCACCCCCGAGATCCGTCGGCGGACTGTCGAAACAAATAATCGAAATATCCTCGGGTATGCGCAGCCCCAGGCGCTCCACCGCTGTTTTGGCTAGCAGCGCAATATTGTACTCAATGGCAAACAGTGCGGTTATCGAAGGATGGCTCTTTAGATGGGACACCAACCGCTCAAGATCATGCTCGATATTATCCGGATTGAAGAACTTGGGGAGCGTAGAGGTCAGGTCACTGACCCACAGCCCCTTATCGACCATAATTCCCCGCTGGGCGTGTGCTTGAATGAAACCCTCGATCCGGTCCTCTACCGCTGTTGTATCTACCGGCGGCGGGGACAGAAACGAAATATGGGTATGCCCTAGGTCAAATAAATACTCTGTACCTTCAAGCGCTGCTTTCATATTATCGGAGCTGATGGATGCTGCGGCCACACCTTTGAGATGGCGGTCTACCAGAACCAGCGGAAACCGGGCAATCACCAGCTTCAGAATTTCTGCATTGAAATATTCGCCCTGAGCCGGTAAAATAATCAGCCCGTCCACGCCCAGATTCAGCAGCTTCTGGATGGACTCTTCCTCATTCTCCGGAATGCCAAAGGTTCTGCGCAGCACCAGAAAGCTGTCATTATCCCGTGAAGCCTGCTCCATCCCGTAAATGAGACCTGTACCATAGCTGTTGCCGAAATCTGTAATAATGAGACCGATGGTCTTTTCTTTGGAATTGATCGTGGAGGAACCCGCTGTAGAACCGGTCGATTCCTGGTCATGAGAGTCCTCGGACGGATCGGCGACAAACGAACCCCGGCCCGGCTTCCGGACAATCAAACGTTCGGCGGCAAGCATCTCCAGTGCTTTTTTGCTGGTAATCCGGCTTACTTTATAGGTTTCAGCCAGTTCTTTCTCGGAGGGAACCCGTTCACCCAGCTTGTAGCCTTGAGTAACGATGCTCTCCTTCACTTCATCAAAGATTTTCTCATACATCGGCTTGGAAGAAGTCGTTTCATTCATGACAACATTAGCTCCTGATTTTTAATTTTCGAGATTATACATAATAATATATCATGATATATCACAATTGTCGATATTTACGGTCACTGATCAGCAAAAGCCCGCTTGAACGCATTCACTAGTATTAGACCGCCCCAATAAAAGAAACAGCGGCAGCCATGGACTTGAGAAGATTAAGTCCTAGGTTGCCGCTGTTGTCGTAAGAATTCCTTGATTTTACCGCTATTCGCAGTGGAAATTTGGGGACAGCTTATGCTTACGAGGCGAGCTTTCCTATGGAAAGCTTTAGGGCGGACGCTACCCGCTCCTACAGTTCCAAAATTCCCCTCCGTTACTCTCACCTTGTTATTGCATTTTTCAGTTCATTCTATATAGTTACTTATTTTTATCCGGTAACCCCTGTCTTTTTGGCCTATGGAGATAATGGTTCTGAATGAATAGAGACCGCCGAAAGCAAAGCCCCTACTAGCTTAGCCGGCGTCTTTTTTCTACTTTTCTACCCTTGGACGGTTCTCTCAGTGTTCTGATCATCACCAGTGCAATAATCAACATCAGCAGAAGTATTAGAAAACAAAGAAAACGGTTATAAACAGTGCTGCCATCTTCCTGATAGTTGATGACTCCAAGACCCGCTGCGATGGGATAGAGATTGGTAAAGCCATGTCCGGAGGCAAAGATGCCCACAAAACCATAGAAAAAGGCAAAGCCTACTCCAGGCATGAATCCATTCGGCTTCCGGCTTGTAAACACGATAATCGGCAGAACCGCTATATATAAACACAAATGAATTCCGATCATCTGCAGGAGTGTATTAAACATCACTCCGGCGGTTAATCCTGAAAATTGGCTGATCAGATGGACGAGCATGGTCAACAAAAAGCTTACAAAGCCCAGGAATACAGCCAGCAAGCCAACCACTGCCAGTTTTCCAACCAGTAATTTTTGATATGTAACCGGAATCGTCCGGATGTTTTTCAAGGTGTCATCGGTATGTTCACGGTTAATGATATAACCGGCGATCAAGGTGATGGTAGCCGGATATATCAAGCTGAGACTGTTCCACATCACGGAATTTGAAAAATTCACAAAAGTATTGGCTGCCCCTTCAGTGGCAGTATTCTCAAACCAGCTTAACAGTACGGTTAATACCATTGCCATAACGCCAACCCACAGAATCGAATAGCGTTTTAGCTTGAGCAGTTCGGTTTTTATTATTTTTTCCATCGAAATCCCTCAACTTTCCCGTTTTCTGTAGACCAGAACAATTACCGCGTAGGACAACAATGCGATGATACATATAGTTACCGCCACCACTGGCAGCGGCAGGATATATGGCGATATGATGGAATAAAATGAATCCTCCGGGGTTACAAAAAAGTTCATCTGCCAGCGATAGATAATCGGAGCAGGCAATATATTTCCTAATAATCTCATCACTGGGGAAGTGGATGTCATTCCTAACATCGTCATGCCGAAATTAAAAATAGCATAAAAAACCACAACCAAAATCGAGAACACATAAGATCGATTGAAGTAGACGATTGCAATGATCACAGGGAGCGTCCCGGCAGTTAACAGCAGACCCGTGAGTGCGCTGATTCCCAATTTGATAAATATATCGTTGATCCCCCCCACCAGTAATCCGCTGACCATCGAAGAGCCTACAGAAGCCATTGAGAAAATAAATCCGAAAATGAACAATACAATAAGTTTAGCAGTTGCTATCCGGGCAGAAGAGACGGGAATCGTCCGCAGATTCTTAAGCGTGTCGTTATCCCGCTCCATGAAAAATAACATGGCCGCAACGATTCCTATAATTACAGGAAGCATTAACGGTGCGCCATAAGTAATAATCAGTCCAAACAACCCGTCATAGGCGCCGATGCTGCCCAGACTTCCTTTCAGAACCAGCAGGGTAAACGGGATGGGGAACAGACACGCTGCCAGGATGACGAATAAAATAAACTTTTTACGCTTCAGCTTTAAAAATTCACAGCGAACGAGACTAAGCAATCCCGGCACCTCCAGTGACCTTTTTAAAGTAATCCTCCAGCGTATCTTCACAGCTGTGGACTTCGGTCAACTCCAGACCTTGTTCCATAATAGATCGTGTTATCGCGGCCAGCGGCAGGTCGACATCGTACAGGCGAAGACTATGGTTATTTTCAATCTGGAAATTTCTTGTATGGAAGTTCCGCTCCAGCAGCCAGGCAACCTCTGCCGTATCGGATACCATGAAATGGACATATTTGCTGTTTTTCCGTTTCAGATCTTCCAGACTTCCCTCCTCCAGCAGTACGCCATGGTCGATAATCCCGATGTCATCCGCCAATAAGGCGATTTCAGATAAGATATGACTGGAGAGCAGCACTGTCTTTCCTCTGGCATCGCACAGATCACGGATAAAGGAACGGACTTCGGCAATGCCGATCGGATCAAGTCCGTTGATCGGCTCGTCCAAGATCAGCAATTCCGGATCGTGCATGACAGCCAGGGCAATGGCCAGCCGCTGCTTCATTCCGAGTGAATATTTGGCGAACAGCTTCTTGTCCCGATAGGGCAGTCCCATAAGCTCCAGCGTTGTTTTCATGGCGCTCCGGTTTGGGATTCCGCGCAGTTCCGCAAAAATCCTCAGATTCTCTGTCCCTGTCAAATTCGGATAAAAACCGGGCGACTCCACCATGCTGCCGATGCGCGGCAAAATCTCCCTGGCATGGGTATGGATATTCTTGCCGAAAATAAATACCTCCCCATTTGTTGGCTGGACCAGATTCAGCAGCATTTTCATCGTGGTTGTTTTGCCCGCCCCATTCCGGCCCAGCAGCCCGTAAATTCGCCCCTTCTTCACATGAAGATTCAGATTGGCAACACTTTTCTGTTCACCATATTGTTTGGTCAAATTATTCGTTTCAATAATGAACTCGCTCATCGGATAACTCCTCCTCATTCTGTATGTTCCTGATTATAGCAACCCAACCTGAAGTCAACCTAGAGGCAACCTAGAGTTAACCTAGAGTTCCAGAAACGGGAAACACCCCCTTCGTTTTGAAAGGGGGCATCCGGAGTCTCAGGATTAGATTACAGGATTAGATCAATGGAAACTGGACAAAGAATTTGGTCTCCAGGTTCGGATCACTTTGCACAGCAATCGTTCCGCCCAATCTGGTGACCAGCTGCTGGACAATCGAAAGCCCTAACCCGCTGCCTTTCCGGGCACGTGATTTATCACATTTGTAGAGACGCTCGAAAATATAAGGCAGATCCCGGCCGGCGATTCCCTTTCCATTATCGCCAACCAGAAGCAGCATTTTGGAGTTCTGCTCCACGACACTGATGGTAATATGGGTAGCTTCACTGTGCATAAGCACATTTTGCACGAGATTATTAAGAATTCGGGAATACGCGCCTGAATCCAAATGAACCCACAGGGGTCCTTCAGGAGTATCAATATCATATTCAAGACCTGAATTCTCGAATACAGGAACCCAGTCCATCAAGGTACTGCGGGTGAGTTCAGCCACTTCCACGTTCTCAGTCACCAAGGTTTCTTCACTGGAATTCAGCTTAAACCATTCAAATAACTGATCAACATATTCTTTCAGATCATGCGCTCTCAGGCGCGCGGTTTCGATATACTGTTCCCGTTCCGGGCCAACAACAATATCCTTATGTGCCGCGTCAAGATAGCCGATAAGCGTAGTCAAAGGCGTTCTCACATCATGTGACAGGCTGGTCATCAACTGTTGATTGGCTTCTGCGGATTGTTTCAGAGTAATGATTTGCTGCTGGTACAGACTGACAATGTCATTGAGCTGATAGCAGATGTTTGCTGTCAAGTCCTTGGGGCTCGCAAGAACTTTATTATTCGGATTACCGGCAGCAATGTCATCCAGAACTCTGGAGACATGCTGCAGCCGCTTTTTAACATCATATAATTTCTTAAGCGACAACAATGCGGCAATCAAGGCAATCGATGCAATGACGATCAGAGCGGCAGCTGATTCTGGTTTCAGATACAGGTTCTCCATGGCTACACCCCACGGTTGAAGCGGTAACCCATCCCTTTGACGGTCTGGATATAGGCCGGATTGCCCGGATCAAGTTCGATTTTCTTCCGCAGGCGGCTAATATATCCCATTATATTGGCATCATCGTAAGCATATTGTTCCTGCCAGACCTGCTCATAAATTTGTTTTTTTGTTAGAATTCTCCCCTGATTCTCGGCAAGAAGCCGCAGAACCTCGAACTCTTTAGCCGGCAGCTCGATCTGCTGTCCATTGGATGTGACGATGCAAGACTCCAGATCGATGGATAGTCCCTGAAAGTCGAGCGCCAGCGCTTTATCTACGGGTACCGCATTTAATGTAGTATACCTGCGGATCAGAGACAATACACGGGCAGTGAATTCGTCCAGATCAAACGGTTTGGTCAAATAATCATCAGCCCCGAGACGCAGTCCGCGTATTTTGTCGCCGCTTTCCGATTTGGAGGTCAGCATTAACACCGGAATGCCGCTGGCTTCCCTGATCTTTTCCAGCGTGTCGAAGCCGTCGATGCCCGGCATCATGACATCCAGGACTATTAATTGAACATCAGCAGCCGCCAGCGCCGCCAACCCTTCTTCTCCGGAGTGGTAGACTGCCGCCTCAATATTTTCTTTACTGACACATTTTTTGAGCAAATTGCACAACTCTTGGTCATCATCAATTATCAGAATTCTATTTCTCATGTTTGCTCCCCCATGTTTATCAATGATAATTTATAATTTTTGTTTTTCCAATAAACTTGTTTCTTTTTCAATCTGACTAATGTCAATACGCTCGAACAATAATTTTAGGTTCTGGATTTTTCGGTTAGCTGGAACTGAAGTAAACTTCCATACCGGTTGTTCAAGTGTCAGGAACTTTCCTATTTCTTCACAGGAGAAGGGAATAAACGGAGACAATAAATTGGACAGATTCACTATAATTTGCACACATGTATTCAGTGTATATCCACACGCTTCTCGGTTTTCCTTAATCCGCACCCACGGCTTTTGTTCATCAAAAAACTTGTTTGCTTGGCGAACGTAAGTAAAAATCAGCTCAATGGCTTCCTTTAGATGACCTTCTTCTATTAAAGCCCCAGACTTAAGATACAAATCCTCGATTGTCCTCTTCCATTCTTCACTGAGATTACCTTCTGGAACGCATCCCTCAAAAGACTTGTCGATAAAAGCCAATGTACGATTAACAAAATTCCCAAATGCGCCAAGCAATTCCCCATTATGGCTATGAATGAACTCCCTCCATGAAAAATCAGTATCCCGGTTTTCAGGCCCATTTGCTATTAAAAAATAACGAATGGAGTCCGGTTGATAGCGACTCATAACGTCCGGTACCCACACAGCCCAATTACTACTTGTCGAAAACTTTTTCCCTTCTAAGGTCATATATTCACATGATATAATTCGATCTGGCAAATGTAGATCCCCCACACCTAGGAGTAGCGCTGGCCAAACCACTGTATGGAAAGGTATATTATCTTTACCATGTACATAATAAGCGGTTATTTTCTCCTTCCCTTCCAACCAGAAAGCTTCCCAGCTCCCCCCTGTCTTTGCAGCCCACTGCTTGCTTGCTGATAAGTAGCCGCTGACAGCTTCGATCCAAACGTATATTTTCTTATCTTCAAACCCTTCAACTGGTACATCTACCCCCCAGGTTAAGTCCCTAGTTACAGCACGATCTTGAAGTCCTTCTTTTATGTAACGTCCAGTTGACTGTACCGCATTACCTTTCCATCCTTGAGCTGTTTTTGCATATTCGGTCAATTCAGTTTGGAATCGAGAAAGCGCAAGGTAATAATGCTCTGTTGTACGCTGGGTAGGGGGATTCCCACAAATCTTACAAGTCTTGTCTGAGAGTTCTGCAGGATCTAACAATGTTGAACAATGATCACATTGATCACCTCGGGCACGGTTCCCACAAACCGGGCAAATTCCCTCAACGTATCGATCCGGTAAAAATCGTTGATCTGTTTCACAATAGGTCTGCTGTATTTCTTTCTTGTACAAATGTCCATTTGCCAATAAACTCAAAAATAATTCTTTAACTACCCGATGATGAAACTCCTGGTCAGTACGCGTGTACAAATCATAAGTAAACCCCAACTGCTTAAAGCACTCTGCAAACTCCTGATGAAATCGATCTGCAATATCCCCTGGAGTGACACCCTCTTGAATGGCTTGAACTGCGACAGGTGTGCCGTGACAATCACTCCCTGATACGTACAATACCTTTTCTCCCTTCGAGCGGAAATAACGAGCTAGCACATCTCCTGGTAATAAACTTGCCAAACGCCCCAGATGCAATGAACCGTTCGCATAAGGCCAAGCTCCGCCAATAAAAATATTTGCCATTAAGAATCCTCCTTTTTGGACAAACAAAAAAACTCTCATCCCAAAGGGACGAGAGTTGTTCTCACGCGGTACCACCCAATTTTTATTAATACCTTGCGGCATTAACCTCTTCAGGTACGGCGTGTGTACACGTTTATACCCTAGCACAGTAACGGGTGCGGGTTCCGGCGCAGTCTACAACCACATGAGGGTTCGATGCGCAGCTCAGAGACCATATTCCCAAGGTTATTCTTTACCCCTTTTCAGCAATCGGGGCTCTCTGTAAAAAGAAATCGCCATGGTACTCTTTCTCGTCTTAGCCTTTTTCTGAATATTCAAGTTATTGGAAATTATACTGAATATGATTTCCTAAGTCAAGGGTTGATCAATCATAAATTTTGTTGAGTTGAAGACTATATTGCGATTCCTCAAACTGCCCGTCCGCTAAATGACACATCGTTAGTCTAAAACATAATTTTCTCAGTCTACACCTTTATTTTCTTTTAACAGATTGATTATATTTATCTGCTCTCCCCCACTTACAACAGCAGGCCCAGCTCATGTAATTGATCAAATATAAGCTGACTTACGGCAGATACCCGGTCCCGCTCTGCATAGGTCAACCAGAGATACTCCTCAATTTCAGCTGCGGGGCGGAGTTCTCCTTCGAAATCGGCAAAATAACAAGACATGACCACCTTCACCCCTGCCGCCTTGCCATCGGCCTCCGCTTCAAATACACCAAACCGGGAAATGGTTTCAGGCCGCAAGCGGACCGACAACTCTTCCTCCACCTCTCTTGCCAGCGTTTGTTCATCCGTTTCACCGGCCTCTCTTTTTCCTCCCGGAATATAAAAAAGCGCTTTTCCTTTGGAACGAGCCCCAAGCAGCTTGCCCTCAGCAATATAAAGCCAGGCCACTTTGTCTATTCTTACCGCCATTTTGTTCTCCACCTTTCCTTATGCACCCAGACGTTCTGTTTTGCTTGCGACTGCTTTCCGGCTCACCCGTTCTCCACCGAATTTAAAGCAAAGAATGCCCGCAATAATCACCAGGACGCCAATGAACTGATTTAATGTAAAAGGAACCTTCGTCAGGCCCAGCCATCCGAAAGAGTCCCACAGCAGCGCAAATCCCAGCTGGGAGATCAGGACGATCGAAATGGCAAAGGTAGGTCCCAGCAGCTTCAGCGCCTGCACCAGGCAGATGACCACACCCACGCCAATGATTCCACTAAACCAGTACCAGGGCTGCATCTGCTGCAAGGCAAATGTATCTTTGCCTTCAACGATCAGGCTCATCATCAATGAAGCGATGAATCCCATCCCGAGCACAAGGGTAGTGGTGGACCAGGACCCTGTACGTTCGTTTACTTTACTGTTAAAAATATTCTGCAACGCTACCAGCGAGCCCGCCAGAAGCGATAATAAAATGCCGATAATCATATATTTTGCCCCCTTGTTCCGCGCATTATAGTTTCAATATAACTACACCGGCTACCATTAAAGCGATGCCGATGAACTGGGGCAGCTTCATTTTTTGCTTTGCCACCCCGAACCATCCGTTGATATCCGTTAGAAAAGTAAGACCCAGTTGGGCAATGAGCAGCGTCCCAATCGTAAAGGTCACCCCTATCTGTCCGATCGCGGTCACCTCACTGAAGATTACGATGGCTCCGAATGCCCCGCCCGCGAGATACAAGGGCTTCACCTGTTTGATCCCTCCGTGCTTGCCGTCCCGGACAATCAGCAGAATCAGCAGCGCCATCAGAAATCCGGTCAACTGAGTAACCGTTGCAGCCTGCCATGTTCCAATATCCTGGCTAATTCTTGAATTGGCTACCCCCTGCAGCGTAATGCAGGCTCCGCCCAATAATGCAAAGATAATCCCTTTCATGCTATTCTCTCCTCCATTGAACTCTCTTCTAATATTAAAGGCGATGGAGGAAGGTTAAGGGAAGGACATATGTCCTTTTATGCCAAAATAGACCTTTCCCGCATCATTGCGAATAAAGGCCTGTGAGGAAACATTATGTTATAGTAAGGATCTACTAAAGGAAGGGGTGACCAATGAATAAGGCCGAAATTATCGCCATCATCGCTTTAATCTTCTCCGTACTTCTGCTGATTAAGGTCTTCCGCCTGCAGGCCCGCCTCAATGAGCTAAGCTCGGATGTAGCGCGTCTTGAAGGCAGATCCGAAGCCTACCCTTTATCCAAACAGGACGCCGCTGCAACGATCTATGTAGATGATAGAGCCCTTGCACCGGATCTGGAACAGCGCTTGCGTTATCTTCTTGCAGACGGAAAGAAAATTCAGGCCATCAAAGAGCTTAGGGAAGCTAAAGACCTGAAACTTAAAGAAGCTAAGGATTATGTGGATGCTATGGAACGCCGGTAGGTCTGCGTCCCTGCACACTTGTTCAAACCCAAAAAGGCGTCTCTACAAAGAGAGTCGCCTTTTGCGGTTCATTAATCATCCCAACCGTTGTCATCCCGATCATCCTCGACTTCATCACCATCAAAATCATCATTATCATCATTGTCCCGATCAATATACAGTACCTTGCCCGTATAAGCATCAATGCCGACTTCCGCGGAAACATTGCCATTTCTCACTTCAATCTCATATTTCAATTTGCCGTTGTCCCGGTCCAGGTCAACCTCAACCACCTTGCCGCCGGCTGCTTTTACGGCCGTTACCTTTGCAGCGGCTACAGTAATTTTTGTGCCTTTATCCTGGGCACTCGCCTCTGTCACAGATTGCTCATAACGGTCATCCTCATCGTCGTCCCGGTCATCATCCGCCCGTACACTCAGAGTCTTCCCGGTATACGCCTCGATTAGAACATCCACGTCACGCTGGCCTTGCTCGATTTCCACTTCATAATAGGTTTTGCCGTTTTTAGTCTCCAGTTCCACACTTTCAATACGCCCCTGGACTTCTTTTAATGCAAATTGCTTGGCCTTGTCCACACCAATGCGCGCCTGACTTGCTTCCGGTGTCTGCGCTGCTGCGGATGCTCCCTCAACAATCCCCAGAGTTCCTGCACTTCCCAACAGAATCGCTGCTGCGGTAATCCCGCCCCATAATTTTCTCTTCATCATTGTTGCCTCCTAATGTTCTTTGTTGTCTTCTCTGTTACTACTATAACCGGATTAAATGAGAAGAAAGAGAGTGGAACATTAGAATTTGATGAGAAGGAATATACAGAAGTTATTCCTAACCAGTCATGAATTATCGTCATCGTCCTTCTTTTCCCAGGTAATGGACATCACGACTCCGGAAACGGCATTCACCTGCACGACCGCTTCGCGGCCATCTGAATGATTCACCTCTATGAGATAATAGGATCCCGCCGGGCCGTTCCCGAAGTCCACATCATCCAGTTCACCAGTCACCTCCTGAAGGGCAATATATACAGCCTGCTTCTCAGTAATCCACTGCTTTGCCGTGGGTGCCGTACTTGCTGCAGGCGGCCGGGCTGAAGCGGCGGGCGGCGTTGCCGGTGAGGCTGAAGGAGACGGTGTAGCCGGGACAGCCGGAGGTTCAGTCCCGGCAGGTGTTGGGACCGGCGATGGTTCAGCTGTTGCCCTTGACTCCAGCTGAACGATGGATGCGATCTCCCCGGTGGCCGCCGCAAGCTTCAGTTCGTATAGCCCTTGGCTTGTTTCCAGCCGGGTCAGGTATATGCCGTCCTGAAGGTCCATGCTGAGCACAGTGCCGGGATATTCGTCCAGTACTGCTTGCCGGGCTTCTTGCTCGGAAAGCTGCTTGGTTGGGTTATTGACCTGCTTCAGAAGAAATGCGGCACAGAACAGCACAATAAGCACAATGAAGAAGATCAGGATAGATGTGCTTTTCTTTGTCATCGCTTCTCCCTGCTTTCGGATGGAATCCATATCTTCACGGTGGTTCCGGTTCCTTCAAGGCTCTCCAGTTCAATCCTTGCCCCAATGGCCTTTGCAATTTCTGCCGCCAGGGAAAGACCCAACCCGGCCCCGCCGTCTTCCCGTACTCTTGCTTCATCCACCCGGTAGAAACGGTCAAATATTCTAGGGAGCTCCGTCTTGGAGATGCCGATGCCCCGATCCGTGATCCGGATACAGCTTTCACGTCCGGAGATTTCCAGACGGATTATAATCTCTTCATCACTGTATTTACGTGCATTGTCCAAAAAAATAAACATCAGTTGTCTAAGCTTCGCCTCATCGCTGTAGCCCTTTATAGCCCTGTCAGAGTGAACACGAACCTCTCTGCCGTAGGCATTTCTGAACGCTTTGGCCGAGTTCTCAGCCACTTCCGCCAGGTTGATAACAGCCATGTCGAGATTCCACTGTTCCTTGGGACCCGCTAGCAGCAACAGCTGCTCCATCAGCTCTTTCATGCGGATCGCTTCCGATTCAATCGCTTCAACCGATTCAAGAAATACCTCGGGATGGTCGAGTCCTCTTCTTTTCAGCAGACTTGCATAGCTCTCAATCACAGTCAACGGCGTTCTCAGCTCATGCGAAGCATCCGAGACGAACTTTTCCTGCTTGGCATAATTGCTCTCCAGTAAAGTAATCATTTCGTTAAAGGTGCGTCCCATCTCCACCAGTTCATCTTTGGATCTGCCATCCAGCTCAAGCCTTCTGAATTTACCGCTCTGTTTGATATCCTGCATCGTGAGTGTCATCTCTACAATCGGGCGCATGATCAGTCCTGCGAGGATCCGGCTGGAGATCAGAAGCGGCAGCAGCACCAGCAGGGTTACCGCCGCCAGAACCAGCCGCAATACCCTGAGCATATTCAGCGTGCTGTCCAAATTCTCTGTAACCTGCACATTCATAACCTTTCCGTCATGCCAAACCACAGGAATGGATACAAAGGCATAGGTGCCCCCGGCCAGCTTCATCACTTCGCTGCGGCTGGAGGCGGAATACACCCCCGCCACCCGGCTCAGCTCCTGTTCAGAGGCTGATGTCACCGCAGCCGGACCGCTGCCGTCTTGACCCAGCAGCCGGATCATGCCGGCCGCAGGCACATACGCGCGCAGCATATCTGATTCTGGCACATTACCCGCAGCCTTTTTCATCTCTGCGGCAATTTTGGCACCGGCCGCCCGGGTCTGCTCCAGCTGGCTGTTTAAGGACATCCGGCTGAACAGATAATAGATCGTCAGACTCATGAGAACAAGAAGCAGGGCAAACAGAACGCTGGAGTATAGATGTATCTTGCTGCGCAGCTTCATGGCTGGTCCTTCAGGACATATCCAACGCCCCGAATCGTATGAATCAGCTCCTGTTCCTTCTGCTGGGGATCGATTTTTTTGCGGACATAACGGATATAGACATCCACCACATTGGTGTCCCCCTGATAGTCGTATCCCCAGACGGCAACAGTAATCTGCTCCCGGCTCAGCACTTGGCGTTTGTTCTTCAGCAGATAGACCAGCAGGTCAAATTCACGGGGAGTGAGCTCGATGGATTGTCCGTCCCGGACAACCTCGCGGGTCGTTTCGTTCAATTGAAGATTGCCTGCGGTGAGGCTCTGATTCCCGGATTCCTTCTTGCGGGCGCCGGCCAGCCGCAGCGCAGCCCGAATCCGGGCCAGCAGCTCTTCGATCTGAAAGGGTTTGGTGATATAGTCATTGGCTCCGAGATCAAGTCCCGATACCTTGTCTTCCACTGCGCTTTTGGCTGTCAGCATCAGCACGGCCGTATGCGGATCATGCTGGCGAATCCTCCGCAGCAGCTCAATGCCGCTGATCCCGGGAATCATCACATCCAGCAGAATCAAGTCCAGGGCAACTTCCGATTGGTATATATCCAGGGCGGACCGCCCGTTATTCGCAATCAATACGCTGTAGCCTTCGCATTCCAGCTCGATCTGCAGCAAGCGGGCAATTTTTTCTTCATCCTCTACAACCAGGATGGTCTCCGGCATCTGTCTTCCTCCCAGTTGTCCGTATTCATAAGGCCGGGAAGAGGTTCTTCCCGGCCGGTTGGATTTTATATCATGTATCGCTATATTATATAGATTGAACTTATAATTTTCTTATTGGGATTGGATCGTGACTACGGTGAATGTTTGGACTTCCGGCCGCTGTTGTCTTCAGATTTCTTGACTTATACCACCCTTCACGGTTGAAATCTGCTGACAAAGGCGGTCACTTCCGCTCCTCCAGTTCCAAAATCCCCCTCCGTCACTTTTTCCATCTTCTTATATTTTCAGGTTCAATCAATATAACTTATACATTATAACAAGAAAGAAGAGATCCCGACAAATGGCTATGATCAGAGGTCTTTGCGAATAAAAATCCGCAGTGAAATCAGATAGGAACCAAACAGGATGCACAGGTAAGCGAGGCCGCCTATCATATACAGAACCGTTTGGTTGGAGCTTAAGTCAACGGCCCACTCCGACAGGAACGGAAACCACTCCAGCAGCTTAGCAGACAAGCTTGACCCCAGAATGGCAATCAGCATAAAGATGATATTTACAATTTGCGCTCCCTTCTGGCCCAGCCAAAAAAACAGCGGTAAATAAAAGGCGCCCAGAAGCGGGAAAACAGCGGTAACTAACCCTATTTCCTTCCAAAAATGGGGTACTGATGGATGTCCGAGCGACAGCCCCGCCATATACATAATCACGGTGATCCCAAACCCCAGCAAGGCAAACGGCAACATGGATATATATTTGGAGGCAACCAGCTGCTGTCTGCATATAGGCAGGCTGATCAGGAACCTTTGATTCATGTGCTGAACATCCAGTGTACAGGAGTTAATCAGCAGCAGCATGGGTGGCAATGACGCGAAGATAAAAGTGCCATCATTCATAAAAGCCATCCAGATATAATAGGGAATCAGCAGCAACAGGAACTTGCGCACCAGGATGAAATCCTTACGAATCAATTGTAATGAAGGATACAATGAGAACACTCCCTTTACATTAGAATATACTCAGGCATGGATGGTGTTTCCTTTGACGGTGAAATACATAATCTCTTCAAGCGTAGGTGTCTCGCAAAGCGCGATATCTTTGAAATACCGTTCCCCCTCCGTACGGTTGGACACCAGTCCCTCAAAACCGTGCGCCGTCTCCCGGATTCCGGTGAACCAGCCGCGGGTGTCCCGGTCCAGCAGTTCCTTTCCGCCTTTTACCAGCAAATATTTCTCGGGCAAGGACTCTTTCATCTCATTAAATACGAGCTTGCCTTCATTTAAAAACACTATGTAATCCGCTATCCGGTCCAGATCCGTGGTGTTGTGTGTGGAGAACAGAATGGACTTCTTTTCATCCAGGATATGCCCGCTTAACAGGTCCAGCAGTTCCCGGCGAAATACAGGATCTAGTCCAGCCGTAGGTTCATCCATAATCAGCAGCTCCGCTCCGTGAGACAATGCGATGGCAAGGGAGAATTTCATTTTCATCCCCTTGGACAGGTCCTTGATCTTCTTGTCAGGGGAAAGTCTGAACAGCTCCAGATACTTGCGGCATACCTCCTCATCCCAACCGCTAAAGAAAGGGGCGATCATCCGCTTCATCTGCTTAATGGTAAGATGGTCGTAAAAATAATTCTCATCCGAGACATACCCGATTCTGTCTTTGAAGCCGGGATCATCAGGGCTGTTCGGTCTGCCAAATATCCGGATCTCCCCCCGTTCCGCAAAAATCATTCCCATCAACATTTGAATCAGCGTCGTTTTGCCTGCACCGTTAGGCCCGATCAATCCTGTAATGTACCCTTCTTTAATCGAGAAGGTAAGATCCTTCAGCTCAAAACGATCGTACGATTTACAAACCTGGTTGAATTGAATGACTTCATTCATCCTTATTCCTCCTCATAAATCAATTTCATCATGTCCGACATCTCGGCAAAACCAATCCCCAAAAGCCGGCTTTCTTCGATGATTTCTTTCATCTTGTTCTCCATGATCCGCAGGCGCTGTTCACGGATGAACTCCTGGTCCGCCCCCGAGACAAAAGACCCTTTGCCGACAATCGAATTGATCAGCCCTTCCCGTTCCAGTTCCTCATAAGCCCTTTTGGTTGTAATCACGCTGATCTGCAATTCTTTAGCCAGCAGGCGGATTGAAGGCAGCGGTGTGCCCGAGGTTAATTCCCCTTGAAGAATCATCTGCCGGACCTGGCCCGCAATCTGCGCATATATCGGCTCACCAGAGGTGCTTGATATCAAAATATTCATGAACCGGCACCCACATCCTTCAGTATCTATTGTATTTAGTGTATATGTGTAATATATACACTATAAACAGGATTGTCAATTAGCTCTGATACAAGCAACAAACCTTCCCAGTTACCCAAGCGTAGAGCCTTAGTTCCAGGCACAGCAAAAAGACAGGATCTCCTTGGAAAGAAGTATCCTGTCCTCTTTAATACAAGCTTATTTATACTGCGGCAGCCAGTCACCGTGGGCGGCAATCAGCTCATCGCACATACTCACGATATCATCCATCGACAGCTCTGCAGCCGTGTGCGGGTCAAGCATGGCCGCATGATAGATATGTTCTTTTTTGCCCGTGATGGCCGCTTCAATCGTCAGCAGCTGAGTATTGATGTTCGTACGGTTCAGCGCAGCACACTGCGGAGGCAGGTCGCCCACGAAGGTTGGCGTTACACCGCTGCGGTCTACCAGGCAAGGCACCTCCACGCAAGCTTCTTTTGGCAGATTGGTAATCAGTCCGGTGTTCATCACGTTGCCGCCGATCTTGAACGGCACATTGGTCTCGATAGCCTCCATAATGTGGGATGCATATTCGTGCGAGCGTTCATGCTTAAGCTCCTGATTGTTCACCAATTCCTCGCGCATCTCCTGCCAGCGGCCAATCTGCTCCACGCAACGGCGGGGATACTCGTCCAGCGGAATCTGGAAGCGTTCGATCAGCTCGGGATAGTTCCGTTTGATGAAATAAGGATGATATTCCGCATTGTGCTCGGAAGACTCGGTAATGTAATAGCCGAACTTCAGCATCATCTCATAGCGGACCATGTCACCATGTGGTTCCTGCTGTTTCTCGCGGGCACGGCGCTTGATTTCAGGGTACAGATCTTGCCCGTCCTTCGTGACCTCCAGCAGCCAGGCCATGTGGTTGATTCCGGCAATCTTAGCCTGCACACCCGTCTGGTCAATACCGAGATGTTCGAACAATCCGGGAATACATTGCTGCACACTGTGGCACAGACCCACTGTCTGAATTCCCCCATACGTGTTCATAACATTTGTAAGCACCGCCATCGGATTCGTATAATTCATAAAAAGCGCATCCGGGCATACCTCCCGCACATCCGCAGCGAAATCCAGCATCACCGGAATGGTCCGCAGGTTGCGGAAGATCCCGCCGATCCCTACTGTATCGGCAATTGTCTGCCGGAGACCGTATTTCTTCGGGATTTCAAAATCGGTAATCGTGCAAGGATCATAACCGCCGACCTGGATCGCGTTGATTACGTATTTGGCTCCGCGCAGAGCTTCTTTGCGGTCCGTATAAGCCTTGACGATACACGTGCTGCCGCTGCTGTGTTTGATATTATTCAGCATGTTCTCCGAATCAGTGAGCCGCTGCAGGTCAATATCAAACAAGGCCAGCTCGAACCCTTGCAGCGCCGGGGTAGCCATACAGTCACCCAGCACGTTTTTGGCAAACACAGTACTCCCTGCACCGATAAATGTAATTTTAGACATAACGAATAATCCTCCTTTTAGTTGAGTGAAGCTCACTGGAATCTGGGGGCTCTACAATACATGTGTATGACCATTGCCTATAAACACTGTATTCACAGTGAGGAATCGCTTTTTCTTTCTATATTCACTATAGAATAGAGCGCTCACAAAGAGTATGGAGAAATACAAGAGATATATGGACGTTTGTTGCATTTTATAAGTGAGGGTTGTAAGATTTAGGTAGGAGTAAAGGAGGTTGCCATGAATCCCGAGCATTATTACATTGCTGCAGGCTTTAATCTGTTTACAGAAGAACGTGAGCTGGCCGTGCTCTTCAGCGGCGAAGGAAAACCTTATCCCGACCATCAGATGGGCCCCTCGGTACACGATTATTATCTGATCCATACTGTGCTGGATGGTGAGGGAGTGTTTCAGACCGGAAATGTCACCCAGTCCTGCAAGGCAGGCGATACGTTCGTCATTTTTCCAGGCACTTTATTCAGCTATAAAGCGGACCACGACCATCCCTGGCATTATGTATGGGTCGCCTTTCAAGGAGAGGCAGTGCAGCCGCTGCTGGAGGGTATCGGAATTACTCTGGAGCATCCGGTGCTCCATGTAGAGAATACAAGCGAGGTGTATACGGTCTATGAGCGGCTGCGCCTGTCCTTCCGCCAATCTGCTTACCCCCGGCTCGAAAGCCTTGAGGCCTCGGGCTGGCTGCGTCTGTTGCTGCATCACTTCGGCCTGGCCAACCTCCATACGTTGCCTGAGCTCCCCCGGGAAATCCCGGAGATGATCAACCGCCAGATCGACCGGGCCGTCCGCTGGATCACTCTGCAATTCCATCAACAGATCAGCATCGATCATATGGCTTCCACCCTTGGTTATCACCGGGCTCATTTGTCCAAAGCATTCAAAGCACGGACCGGCATGTCGCCCAAGCAGTATCTGCTCAAAGTGCGGATGGAAAAAGCCAAAGAGCTGCTCTGCGGGTATCTGACCATCGATCAGGTGTCCTCTTCCGTCGGCTTTAATGATGCACTGTATTTCTCCAAACAGTTCCGCAAATGGAGCGGCATGGCGCCGAGCGAATACCGCAGCAAGCTGCGGCAGGACTCTGAGTTGTTGTGAACAGCGGATTATGCCAGCGCCTCTTTGCTGGCTCATGATAAATCATCCATGTTCAGAATAGAATTAATAAAGGCAGTCTTAGCTTCGCCATATGCCGTGCGATCCGTACGGTATTGTTCCGCCAAGCGTTGTTTGAGCTCGCCGTACTGCCGGCAAGCTTCCCTGTTCGCACGGAGATAATCCCTGAAGGCGATATGCTCCAAGTAACCTTTGCCGTCCTTCGGACAGACATACAGATGATGGTTCATGAACGCGCCGGCTGTCTCTCTGCGGAACGCTTCCCGTCCTTCGATCCCCAGAGTCCCCTCATGGACATAACCAATCTGCTGCAAGCGCAAGATGATCTCTGGCAGCTGGTCATAACTCTCCATGACGAGATCCAGATCAATAATCGGCTTGGCGGCCAAGCCCTCGACCGATGTGCTGCCTACATGCTCGCAGGCAAGAACGAGATCTCCCACATGAGCGAGGAGATGTTCTTTGATTTGCCGGTACTCCTCCTTCCACGCATGCTTGTAGGCCACGACTTCGACGATTGAAATAATTTTTGACACGGGTATTCCCTTCTTTCCGTATAATTGTTATTTAGCTACAACCACTAATCAGGAATAGAGGAACGCCGAATGAACCCCATTGATACAATCCAAGAGAAACTGCGGGAGAATCCGCTCAAGAATGTCAGTCTGCTCAAAATGCTAAGCTCCTTTCATTCGTCTATGACAACACATTTGATCGAAGAGGACGGTAATTGGGGCATCTTGCTGCTCTTGCCGGCTGCCGCCTATTCCTATGATCACCGCACTTATCCGCAGGCGGACTATATCGTGTTTATGGATTACAGCAGCCCTAAGCTCTTTCCGGCCCTGTTAAGACTGCTCCCTTATCCTAGCCATCTAGTCTTCAAACTGCAAGATGAGCAGTACATGTTAGCCTTAGCGAACCACTTCGATTTGCACAAAGCCCGGGTTTTCTTCTCTTACACTACTACAGAGGCAGCGCAGTTCTTGAGAGATGAACAAGCAGTACGCAGTGATGTTCCCGATGAACGCCTTATTCCGCTCTGGGCAGGCAATCATTACACTTGGGAAGAGATGGGGGATTACTTTAGGGAGGGCGCTTTTTCCCTGTCCATCTTTGAGGCGGGAGTGCCTGTAAGCACCTGTCTCGCCTTTAAGAACGAGGAACAGATTTGGGAGATTGGTGCGGTATATACAATAGAGTCTGCCAGGGGAAAAGGTTACGCACGAAGCGTCGTCTCCTCCGCCCTGCAAGAAGTTCTGGAGCAAGGAAACCTTCCGAGATATCATGTTCTGGAGACGAACTTGCCTTCGATCCGGCTCGCTGAATCCATAGGTCTTGTACGTTGTGTTACGCTTGGCCACTGGACGAATTACAAGCAATCATTCACAAACAGATAGCATCTGTACGCTGTAAATATTATACTATAGTGAGCAGGAACCTACTTATAGCGTTTTTTCTAACCCGATTGCTTAACAAAGTTCTAGCAAAGTACATATTCAATTAGGAGGATATACAGTATGAGTTACCCGCCACCACCCCAAGGACATCATGAATATTACCTGCCACCGCCGCCTCCGCAGCGAACTAACGGCAAATCCATCGCCTCTATGGTCCTAGGAATTTTATCAATCGTAATCCCTTATATCGGTTTTCTGTTCGGAATCGTCGCCATTATTCTGGCCGCAATCTCGCTTAAGGAAATACGAAGAACCTATGAAGAGGGGCGCGGGATGGCCATCGCCGGTCTGGTCTGCGGAATTGTCGGCTCCCTGATCTACGCCATACTGATTATTATCTTTATCCTTGTCATGGCCGCTGCGTATAATTACTAGGACAGCATCAGCCTTTAAAAGGTGGGACTAGCTGGCGCATTCGAAAGCTACCTCCCGGAAGGCACGCTGTAAGTCTAGGGCGGAGCTCGCTAGCGTGCACGTTGTAAGTCTAGGGCGGAGCTCGCTAGCGTGCACTTTATACATCAGGATGGGCAAAAGTAGGCTTGTTTTAGGATTTCAGTGTATTTGGTGCAGCAGGAATCGCTGTATTCGCCGAAAAGTGCCTTATGGCTATCCTTTGAATGTACAAAATACATCATGATGGATATTTGAGCCTCGTTTAAACCATTCTGAGGTACGATATACATTAGAACAGATCGAAGGCTGGTGACGAACGCTAATCCATATCAAACAGCCCTGTACTAGGATTGTTTCACAACAACCCCCTCGACAACGGAAAAAGACCTCCCGAACATGAGCATATCTGCTCTATTCGGGAGGTTTTGTTTGGACGGACTCCAATGCAGTCCGGCTAGATGTTACCGTCATCCCGGCTGCCGCCACTGTTTAAGCACTTCTACCAGCCCGGGCAAATCCAGCCCGTCCAGCGAAAACGCCTTACGTACCAGCTCATGCGGAATGAATTCATCGTATTTGCCTAAATAGGGGGCTTCATCCGGTGCCAGCAGGGTCAACGGGTCAGCCGCAGCCGAAGTTTCGGCGATAATCTCCGCCTCCAGCGTTTCCGCAGTGGTTGTCCCCGCTACAACCATATAATACGGTTCCATCGGCACGATGGAGCGCAGACCAAGCGGGCCTTTGAGATTGTTCTTGAGCAGCCGCTCCAGCGTACGGAACTGCCGGCTCCCGGCCCAAGGCAGAATGAACATGGAATCCCCGCCCGCCGGCAGCACGGAGCGCTGGAGGAGGCCGCTCTCCTTCGCCAGACGGCGGGCCCGTTCCAGGCGGGCGGCGGCGCTCGGAGCCAAGTATGGATACAGCGCCGTTGCCCCCAGCACCTCGCGGATCTTATTCATAATGCGGGTGTGCACATCGCCCCCTGCTCCCAGCCATAAGGTGTCTACCTTACCGCGTGAAGTCTTCACATACACAGCCTTGTGGCGGTTGTCCACCTCTTCCACCTTCCACAGCTTCCCGGCCAGTGTGAAACAATATCCCGGCGGCGGAACCGTAGTAATTGAACCGATTTCCTCTGTTCCGTTGTAGACCACATGCTCCTCATCGTCCTTGAATACCGCGTAGAAACGGAAGTTATTGACGATCTTCTCGCCAGCCATGCCGATAATCAGACTGCCCTCATCCATCCGTTCAATTTGGCCCATGCCCAGCATATAGGTCATGAACGCTTCATAGTCGGCCGGTTCGATGCCTTGGAAGGACGGCAGACTGAGTACGGCCTCCTGTAGCTCCTCCGGCTCCGCCTCGCCCATGCTCTTAAGGATGCTCATCGTCTGGTGGTACAAAAGCCCGATCGGCAGCTGCCGCACAACAAGCGGCTCCACCCATTTCTCGCGTACATACAGCTCGATTACCGCAATCGCCCGCAGCAATGTCCATGGCATGCGGGCAGGCAGCTGCGCCTCCTCATCTTCTTCCTCGGGCGTGACGAAGATCATCTCGGAGGCTGCGTCGCCGCGCCTCCCTGAGCGTCCCAGCCGCTGCACAAAGCTGGCGCAGCTGTACGGGGCCCCGAGCTGGAGCACACGCTCCAGCTCGCCCAGGTCAATGCCCAGCTCCAGCGTCAGGGTCGCTGCCGCCACCGCCGGACCGGAGCCTTGCCGCAGCGCGGCCTCCGTCTCCTCACGCAGCATCGCGGAGATGCTGCCGTGGTGGACGTGGAACACGTCCCGCTGGCTGCGCTTCGCGGCAATCCGCCGCATCTCCAGAATCGCCGTCTCGGCATCCGTGCGGCTGTTGGTGAAGATCAGCGCTTTTTTGAGATGGGTATGATCGTAGATAAAGTCATGATAGGACTGCTTGGCCCGCTCCAGCGCCTCGGCCTGCACCTCATCCCGCGCATCCGGGAAGGAGAAATGCTCCACGCTGAGGCGCAGCTTGCGCCCGCCTTGCGGAGCAGACACCTCCACTCGCTCGCGTGTCCCCGCTGCCAGCCATTTCGTGACCGAATCGTAGTCGCTAAGCGTAGCGGACAGACCGATTCGGCGCGGATAGCAGCCGGCCATCCGCGAGATCCGCGCCAGCTGGCTGAGCACCTGAATGCCGCGGTCAGCTCCCATGAACGCATGCACTTCATCGACCACGATGAAGCGCAGATCATGGAATAGCGCCGGAATGGCATTCGGGCGGTTCATGAGCAGGCCTTCAAGAGATTCCGGAGTAATCTGCAGAACACCGGAAGGATTCTGCACCAGCCTGGTCTTGTCCGCCTGGGGTACATCACCATGCCAATGCCAGACCGGAATGTGCCCTTCCCGCAGCAGATCGTTCAGACGCGTAAACTGGTCGTTAATCAGTGCCTTCAGCGGAGCTATATACAGAATGCCTACAGAACCGGAAGGACGTTCATACAGCTCCGTCAGCGCGGGAAAAAAAGCCGCCTCCGTCTTGCCCGAAGCCGTCCCGGAAGCTATCAACAGATGATGCGGCGTATCGAACAGGATGCGGCAGGCATCCACTTGGGCCTCGCGGAGCGTCTCCCAGCGGTTCTTATAGATGAACTCCTTGATGAACGGTGCCAGCCGGTAGAATGGATTGTCGCTCATAGCTCAAACTCCGCCAGGAAGCCGTCCAATTCATTGTCCCCGCTATCCTCGTTTTTGGTTGTCGTGCGTTCCCCCACCAGCTTCTCGAACGACATCTCCGGGTGCTGATGCAAGGTGTGCAGCAGATCCATGAAGTCACGTACCACTTCACGCGCAGTCAGCAGCTCATCCGCCCCCAGACGGCCGACGGCCTCCTCCATGAAATGCACCAGCTGCTCCTGTGTCAAGGCCGCCGTATAACCATAGTGCAAAGCATGAATGTCCCGCAGCTTCTGGAGCAGCACCAGAATTTCCTCGTGGGAGAGCATGTCCAGTGCGATGATCGGTCCGGTATAGTTGTTCACGCCCGCGGCGCCGTACCGTCCGGCCACCAGCCGGGAACGGAGCGCTTCATAGCTGAACAGCCCGCGGCGTCCGTCCTCCACGAATTGCGGGGTCCCCCCCAGAAAGATCCCCAGATGTTCAGCTTTGCCCTGCATCGTATCGTTGAACATCGTCAGCAGCTTCTCATAGTTGCTCTGCCGGGAGATGCTGTTTGTGATTTTATATAGATTCACACCTTCGTCGATGAACAGCAGCAGACCTTTGTAGCCGATCGCTGCAGTGAACTCCGCCCATAACTTCATATAGTCATACCAGTTATCGTCGTCGATAATGACGCCTACACCAAGCGCCTTCCGCGCTTCTGTACGGGTCGCAAATTCACCGCGCAGCCAGCGCAGCGCATCTTGCTTCAAGTCATCTTCGGCCAGCTTATGCCCATTCCAGTAAGAGGCCAGCACTTTGGCGAAATCAAAGCCATGCACAAGTCCCCGCATCTCCGAAGCCACGGCATAGATCCGTTTCTCCACCTCTTCCCCCAGCTGCGGATGGTCAGGGGTATAATTCTTCTCCTGCATAACCGTCTGCTGCAGCGTAAAGATCCATTTCTGTAAAATCACTTCCAGAGCGCCGCCATCCGGCCGCGTCCGGGTCGAGAGATGGCTCATCAGCTCACGGTAGGTGGACAGGCCTTGCCCTTTGGTTCCGACCAGCCTCCGCTCCGGCGAAAGATCGGCATCTGCCACGACGAATTCCCGGTCCATCGCATAGTTGCGGATGATTTGCAGCAGGAAGCTTTTGCCGCTGCCGAATTTACCCGTAATCAGCTTAAAAGCAGCTCCGCCTTCGGCGATGTTCTCCATATCTCTCAGGATCGCTTCGACTTCCGGCCGCCGTCCCACCGCAATATGCTCCAGCCCGATCCGCGGAACCACTCCCGCAGTCAGCGAGTTGACCAGCGCCGTTGTCATTCGTTTGGGTATTCTTAGTTCACTCATTCCGTCGTTCACCTCTTCAAAGTTGACAGCATAGGCACAAATTCCTCGGTGATCTCTTCCCCGTCAATCAAAAGGTCTCCGAGTATGTCCATAGCAAGTTCATTAATCTCATCCATCAGCAGCTCCGGCATCGTTCCGTGTGCCGCAGCCAATCTGTCCATACCCTCCAGCCCGTCTCCCTGGGCCAGGGCAGACACAACTTCCCTCTGCAGAGGAGTAAGCCCGCTCATGAACTGCTCCCATTCTGTACCTGGATCCGCAGACAGGGCTGGCGGCACAGGCCCCGAAGGCTCCGCAGATCGGGCCGCCGGCGCAATGTCCCTGGGAACCTCTCCAACATCAGCAACATCGGACATCCGTCTAACTGCGGGTTCGCTTTGATCAGGGTTCTGCCTCTTTATCACCGGCAAGTCCGATATCTCCAGCTCCGCTCCGTTGTCCGCAGAGTCAGAAAAGAGTGTATCGTCTATCGTAAGCATGCTGCGCACAATCTCCGAATCCTGCTCCAGACGGGTAAGCTTCTCCTGGTCGATAACAACTGCCGGCCCGTTCTGCTCCTGCTCGGCCTTCCGGAATTCCCGTTGCAGGAAACGGGTAACCAGTGTTTCCATATCCGCATCCACATTCACTCCCTTAAGCCGGCCCCGGAAGCCCATCAGCTCACGCAGCTTATTCTCGGTCAACCGGAACAAACGGGTAACGAGGCTGCGCAGCGGCTGGGACTTGCTGATCCGCACGACCGGTACAAGAACAGAATATCCGTACAGGGAGATGTCATAGACGGCGCTGCGGAACAAATACCGTTCCCGCATCACCGGAGGTCCCGGAGGGAACATCTCCACCAGCTTAGAGCCTTGCTTGCGGGCGACATAGGCGTCAATAAGGGCCACTACCTGCGGAATATACTGCTCGCAGGCCTCTTTTCCGTCACCTGTATAGAATTTGGACTTGCTGATATCATAATCGGAAAGCGCTGTAAGCACGGGAAAAGTCAGCTCCTCAGGACAGGAGGACAGACAGCGCATAAGCTCCAGCTCCGCCAAGTCTCCGGCCAGGCCGCGCGAACGGGCCACAATGACCGATAACGGAATATCCAGGTGGTGCACAAAAGAAAAATCCGCAATCCAGCCGCCCAAATATTGATCCAGACGTTTATACTGGGCCCGGTAAGCTTCCCATATGCGGTTCAACTGGCCATAACCGTCCAGCGGTTCCTTCCAGCCGACCCCATTAATCAATTCATAGACATGCAGGAATATGTAAGACAGATCCGTCTTCGGATATCTGCCCTGCCGCACCTCATTCCGCCAATAGAAATACCACCTGCTCTGCACACCTGTCATATGTCCATAGTTTGGCCAATAGCTTTTGAAAGGAACAAATAAGGAAGCCGGTTCTTTCCGGTCTTCCAATTCCCTGGCCCGCTTGGTGAACTGCGCCTCGGTGGTGGTCACCGGCTCATGCTCCTGCTCCTCACTGTCCCAGAGTGACAGCTGTACATTGGCTTGCGGGGCTGCCCCCGCCGCTTTTGGCGGCTTCGCACTCTGCGTTTGCCCCGGCGCCGGGAGCTTCGGCTGCTCCTGTGACCCGCGTGGAGGAATGGCTACATTCTGTTCCGTGCTCTCAAAGATTAATTCCGTGAAATGCGGCTGCCGCCCTTCCTTGCTCATCTGCCATCTCTCCCCGAACACCTGTTCATTCCTTATTTAGCAAAAAGAAACGGCCCTGTTCACATGCGTGAAAGAACCGTTTGGTGTTTTGTCTGCCTGCTTGATTGTGCTGCCCAGCCGCCTGTCTCGTATCTATAATATTATCATTGTTACTAGATTAACATCAAGTACGTCAATGCAACAGATTCACGATTTAGAGCAGCTCAGTCCCCTTGGTTTCTTTGCCCAGAAACAGCACCGCCAGTGCTCCGACCACAATCGTTGCAAAAAACAGCATAAAGATCGAGCCGATGCCAACCGAACGTCCTACAAGCACACCCACCAGCAGGGGAGCAATAATACCGCCAATCCGTCCAAAAGAGGTCGCAAGCCCCGCTCCGGTAGAGCGGATTGAGGTCGGATACAGCTCAGGTGTATAGGCGTACATTCCGCCCCAAGCGCCAAGATTGAAGAAGGATAGGCAGATTCCCGCTGCCATCAGCATCCCTTCCGTGGTCGAATTACCGAACCAGGCCGCGCTGACCGCAGTCAGCAGCAGATAGATCACCAGTACGAACTTCCGGCCGAATTTCTCGATGAAATAAGCGGCTGTGAAATACCCGGGGAGCTGGGCCAGCGTCATGATCAATACATATTCGAAGCTTTTGACCAGACTGAAGCCCTTCAGCACCATGACCGTTGGCAGCCACAGAAACATTCCATAATAGGAGAAAACTACCGTAAACCACAAGATCCACAGCATAATTGTGGACCGGCGGTATTCGGAGGACCAGACCGTCGCGATCCGCTTGCTTAACGAGACAGGTGCCCGTTTGATCTCCGCGAATCGCGGGGAGTCGTCAATGGCCCTGCGCAGGTAAAGAGCATACAGGGCAGGTACGGCGCCTAACCCGAAGGCGATCCGCCAGCCGTAATCCGGGATCACAAAAAAGGCGATCAGAGCCGACAGGATCCAGCCGACCGCCCAGAAGCTCTCGAGCAATACAACTGCCCGTCCACGCTGACTTGCAGGCATGCTTTCGGCCACCAGTGTTGAAGCTACAGGCAGTTCGCCTCCCAGCCCGAAGCCGGCAACGAACCGCAGCACACACAAGACTGCAAACCCGGTCGCAAACGCCGACAGCCCGCTGGCCGCGGAAAAAATCAGCAGCGTCCACAGCAGCACCGATTTGCGTCCGAACCGGTCTGCCAGTATGCCGGCGGCAGCGGCACCAACGGCCATGCCTACCGAGTTGATGCTGGTCAACAGGCCGATTTGCTCCGGCCCGAGCATCCAATCCTTGGCCAAAGCTGCAACCACAAAAGAAATCATCCCGACGTCCATTGCGTCGAACATCCAGCTTAGACCTGCGCTGAAGAGCAGCTTGCGCTCTTTCGGATTACGCAGGAGCGTCATTTGATTCACTTGTAAGGACCCCTCTTCCGCTTTTCATTGTCTAATCTTGTCCAAATGCCTGGTTTTACTTACACATTTTAAGATTGAAGGAGTCAAAAATCAAGGAATAACGCCGCATTAAAATATTGTCTGGCGAGAGACTGAAAATAACTGGTCTGCACCGATATGGCCGCTATAAGCAGCATGTTGCGTACAGCTTCCTGCTGTGTCCTTGTGAGATGGGCCAGCCGGTTGATAATTCTCTCCGTAGATGCGATTAACGGGCTGTTCTTCCAGGAAGCTGCATTGGAGAGGTCCACAGCTTCCATGCCACGGGCTTGCATAGCTGGATTACGCTTAATCTCTTCAAATAAACTGGCATATTCATAATACAGCGTGGCCGGCTCAATCAAGTCGTCGTCGTCGCGTTCGGGCTTCAGGAACATTAGATGAAACAGCTGCCGGATGCTTTCGAAATCCAGTGACGCCTTAAGATCATCAATGATAAACAGCAGCGCCGCCTGATTCATTGAATATTTCTTTCCTTCCCGGGGCGAACCCAGGTATTCTTTGAAATCGCGTTTGACCCAGTTCTGCATAGCGGTAACGGAAAGTGTGGAATACTCTATCAATTGGCCAAGCGAGGCAATTTCTCCGAGTGATAAACCTTTGACGCTGCCGCCTTTGATTATTTTTTGCAGGATGGGTGGGATATCAGTTGAAAGAAAGGCCGGTAGCGACTTGCCCTCCTGTACCTCCATTTGATGGTACTTCGACCAGGCTCCCTGCAGGATATGCAGCGGTTTGCGGTCCGAATGTCCAGTCAGTGAAAGCAGAAGGCAGGACATTTCAATTCGGCTTAGTGAAAAAGCTTCCATGTCTGGTATACCTCCACCATTTGATTTTTAAGTGAAAAGTTCGTAAAATAAGTTCTTAAGAACTCATAATATGAGTATAACCTATTTTAGGAACGAAAGGGATGGTAAAGATTATATGGGTATAGGACTTAGTCTGACGTTGGTGGCCATTTTGATTGTTTTAACCGCTTTTTTTGTAGCTACGGAATTTGCATTGGTAAGATTGAGAGGAAGTCAGATCAGCCAAATGGTTCTTGAGGGGAAAAAAAATGCTTTGGCTGTGCAGCGGGTTGCCGCCAATCTTGACGGTTATTTGTCCGCTTGCCAGCTTGGGATTACAATCACCGCTCTGGGTATCGGGGCCTTGGCAGAACCTGCTTTTGAGCAGATGCTGCTGCCGTTGTTCGATATGACCAGTCTCAGCCCAAGCATCACTCACCCTCTTGCTTTTGCACTGGCATTTATCATTGCCACATTCCTGCACGTCGTTGTCGGTGAACTTGCACCAAAGACGGCCGCTATAAACATTCCGGAAAAAATCGGTCAGATTACGTCACCGCTGATTATTTGGTTCTACAGAATTTTGTACCCTTTGATTTGGATCATGAACGGTTCCGCCAATCTCCTGGTACGCATGTTTGGCATGAAACCCGCCAGCGAACATGGAGATGCGCACAGTGAGGATGAAATTCGCCTGATTTTGTCCGAGAGCTATGAGAGCGGTAAAATCAACAAAGCGGAGTATGGTTACGTGAACCGGATCTTTGCCTTTGATGAAATGCTGGCACGCGAGATCATGGTTCCGCGTACAGACATGGTGTGTCTGTTCACCAACATGAGCCTGCAGGAGAATCTCAGCATTATCCGTAAGGAACAATATACACGTTTCCCTGTAGCGGAAGGCAATAAAGACAACATTATCGGCATGATCAATACAAAGCAGCTTTTTCTCAAGTATGACAACAATCCTGACTTTGATTTCAAAAGCTTGATTCAGCCTGTACTGACCGTTTCCGAAGTCACACCGGTAAAGACACTTCTTACCCGTATGCAGTTGGAGCGTGTGCATATCGCCCTGCTGCTGGATGAATACGGCGGGACCTCCGGTCTCATTACCATTGAAGATATTCTGGAAGAAATCGTTGGTGAAATCCGTGATGAATTCGATGCGGACGAACGCAAAAATGTGGAAAAACTAAGTGACACCCATTATTTGTTCGACGGCAAGGTCTCTCTTCTCGAGATCAAGCAGCTGACAGGTCTGGATTTCGACGATGCGGAGGTCACAACTGTGGGCGGCTGGTTATACAGCCATCTGGACGAGCCTGCGGTCGGCAAAAGCACGGTTCTCAATCACGTGACCCTTACGATCCGTGAAATGAACAGGCACCGGATCCGCAAGGTTGAGCTTGTGATCGACCAGCCGGATATCGCGGACTCGGCAGAAATGACGGAATCATAAGTTTATATACGACACAAAGACGGCTGGCGTCCTCAGGGACGGTTCAGCCGTTTCTTTGTGTGCGCTTCGAAGGTTCTGGATTAAGCGATTACGGGGCAGCAAAGGGATCAGGGATAATTTTGCTCATATAATACTCATCCACCCACTGTCCATCGATAAGAAGTGAACATCGCTTCGTCCCTTCAATCTCAAAACCGCTCTTGGTATAGAGCGCAATTGCCTGCTCATTATGAGTCATAACTGTCAGCTCCAGGCGCACAATCCCGCTCTCCGCAGCCCATATCTCCATCTCCCGGAACAGCCTTGTCCCGATGCCCATCCCCTGATAAGCAGACAAGATGCCTATCACGATATAAGCACTGTGCCGGTTGCGGCGAGTATCTTCACCTCGTACAGACAAGTAGCCTGCCAATTGCCCTTCCGCTTCTGCACAGATTAACAAGGAAGTATCGGCATGTGCGAAACTACGAATCATCTCTTCGACCTGCCGAACTTGCGTGTGCCTTTCATCCGGCTCAAGCAGCATGAACTTTGACTCTCTGTCGAGACGGTGCTGCAGTTCAAGTAGTTTAGCCGCGTCCTCTGGGACCAGCTTCCTTAATTTAACCATTATCCTGTATCCCCTTGATTACAAATACTTCTTAAACAGTTTACTGCTATTTCCGTCATATCCAGCCGCTCATAAAAGACTTGGGCCTCCGCTCTCCCGGCCGCACTTGACAGCATTACCTTGAGCACTCCCCGGGCGGCAGCCTGTTTCTCCGCATGATCCATTAGTGCCGCTCGGTAGCCTGCCCCTCGTATATACAAATTCAAGATCGGCAGACCATAATAACGTTCCCGTCCGGATCCTTGAAATTGAACCAATGATCGTTTTCGATATCGGTCAGAAGCTCGGCCCCGCTTGCTTTCACAAAATCATATGCAGCATCGATGTCCTCGGTATTCAGGTGAAAAGCAGGTATTTTCAGCACAGACTCCGCCGTGAAAATCTTGCTGTCCAGTACGATTCCCGGTCCCTTCATCGGTACAACATATAGATGCCCGAACAGTACTTCGCCGTCGAGCGGCAGTCCGAGCAGGCGGCAATACCACTCCTTGGAACGTTCAATGTCACTCACCGGGATGAAGACGGCGCCAATCTGGTTCAGAATCGGACTTGTCACAGTAAGTAGCCTCCTCTTTGAAGTTGCTCTGATAAGTCAATACGCCTTACTCTGTACCAATTCGATAAAATATGTCAATCTCCTCCCCAGAGTTAGGGAAGCCTGAGGAAGTTATGCTATAATCTTGTCAGCATTCAACAACAGACGTCAGGAGAATCACAATTGGCCAATCTATCCTTTGGCGGACTAAAACTGACACCGCCCAAAATTCTATCGCTCGGTTTCGTACTGCTGATATTCGCCGGGACCCTGCTCTTATGTCTGCCAGCCGCATCGACCGGCGAGAGACTGGACTTTATTGATGCTTTATTTATGGCAACCTCGGCCACCTGTGTTACAGGACTCGCGGTTATTGACACCGGAACCGGGTTAAGCACCTTTGGACAAATCGTGCTGCTTGTGCTGTTCCAGTTCGGCGGACTGGGCTTTGTGACTATGGCCACCTTGATTACACTGGTACTGAACAAACGCATCTCCCTCAAAGAACGGCTGCTCATGCAGGAATCCATGAACCAGAGTTCTATGCAGGGCATCGTCCGGCTGATTCGCAGGGTACTGATCTATTCGCTGGTTATCCAGCTTAGCGGCGCTGTACTGCTGGCCCTCCGGTTTATAGAGGACATGCCCCTTGGACAAGCAATATACTACGGGGTCTTTCACAGTATCTCCATCTTCAACAATGCCGGGTTTGATCTGTTCGGCGATGTCCATGGCCCGTTCAGCGGTTTAACACGTTATGTGAACGATCCCATTGTTAACATCACCTCAATCCTGCTTATATTCCTTGGCGGAATCGGGTTTATTGTCTTGTCGGATGTTCTGGATTTTCGCAGACGCAAACGGCTTACCCTCCACTCCAAGGTGGTCTTGTGGACTTCTACATTGCTGATCCTGCTTGGAGCTGTCGTTTTTTTCTGGCTGGAGCTGAATCACACACTCAAGTCTTTGCCCCCAGGCGGGAAAATATTGGCGTCCTTCCTCCAGGCAGTTACGCCGCGTTCCGGAGGGATTACTACCATTGAGATCCCCTTGCTGCGTGAATCCACGCAATTCCTGATGATCCTGCTGATGTTCATCGGTGCAGCCCCGGGGTCTACGGGCGGAGGGATAAAGGTCACAACCTTCGCCCTTCTGTTAACCGCCGTGTACGGGAGATTGCGCGGTAAGGAAGAGACCGTATTGTTCCGCAACCGGATCGCCAAAGAGAACGTCTACAGGGCCATTACAATGACCTTGCTGTCCCTGATGCTGATAGTCGGTGCTACAATGCTTCTCTCTGTCACAGAAAGCGCAGAGTTTCTGACGGTGCTTTTTGAGTCCGTATCGGCCTTCGGCACTTCCGGCATTACCATGGGCCTGACCCCTGAGCTGACGACCATCGGCAAGGTTCTGGTCATCATCCTGATGTTTGTAGGCCGGACAGGTCCGCTCACGCTAGCCTACGCGTTGAAACCTAAGAAAAGCAAAGAATTGTACCGTTATCCCGAGGGCAACATTACCATAGGATAAGACCGCATCAGTCAGAAATTCGTGCTTGCTGATGTACAAAGTGCAGTAACAGATTCCATCCTGAAACATCTGGCCTTGCAGCCAGCCAAGATGAACAACCGGCGGAGCCTGCTCCGCCGGTTGTATTTGTTCTCTATTCTTCCTGCTCTTCCTGGGTATCCAGTGAAGCATCCAGCAATTGATTGAAGATCTCATCATCATTCTCCAATAAAGCATCGGTTTCAAGAAACTGCTCCTCGCTCCCGGGCTCCCCGGCAAAACTCAGACTGTAATCCCATTCCGTACCTCTTTTACTGAAAAAGGTAATCTCATACGGGAATTTATGATTCTCCAGTGTGAATACGGTTCTGCCTATATAGCTTCGATCCTCCTGGCGTTTCATTTCCGCGCTTTGAATTTCAATCTTCATGCCCTTTCCATCCTTTCATCTCAACATCTGCCTTTCTCAGTATACCATTGATAGGGCTGCCAATTCCTCTCCTTGTACCTGTAATTGACTTTTTTCATCCGGCGGTTAATAATTTAATACAACGCTTGGAAAGTCTCAGATTAAATCGCAGATGGAGGACAAACAATGACAGATTTTGAAGCAACCTTAAGCAAATATGCCGATTTGGCCGTACAGATTGGCGTTAACGTTCAGCCTGGACAAATCCTGGTGGTTCATGCCCCGATTCTGGCGGCTGACTTTGTACGCATGATTACAGCAAAAGCCTACGCAATCGGAGCAAGTCTGGTTAAGGTCAACTGGAGTGACGAGTTTATTACGCGCCAGCAATTTGAGCATGCCGCAGATGAGGTATTCACCAAGGCGCCTACCTGGTACGCCGGGGAAATGACCGAGTTCGCCGAGAACGGTGCTGCGGTCCTGCACGTGATTGCCGACAATCCGGATGCCCTCAAGGGGATTGATCCGCAGCGTATCTCTAATTTTCAGAAAACACGCGGGGCAGCACTCACCAAATACCGGGAGTATCAAATGTCCGACAAATTCAGCTGGTGCATTGTTGCCGTCCCTTCCCAGCCTTGGGCAGACAAAGTGTTTCCTGACGTCCCGGCAGAAGAACGCATGGGCAAGCTTTGGGAAGCTATTTTCCATACGGTCCGCCTGGATCATGAAGATCCGGTAGCCGCCTGGCAGGAGCATCTGAACAACCTGGACAGCAAAGCAAATGTGCTGAATGCCAAGAAATATAAGAAGCTGCATTACATAGCTCCCGGAACCGATCTGACCATCGAGCTGCCCAAAGGTCATTTATGGGCGCAAGGCGACAGCATTAACGCCAAAGGCCATTCTTTTGTAGCCAATATGCCTACCGAAGAAGTATTCACGGCCCCGCTTAAGACCGGTGTCAATGGTACCGTCCGCAGTACGAAACCGCTTAGCCATGGCGGCAATATCATTGACGGGTTCACTTTGACCTTTGAGAACGGACGAATTATCAAGGTTGAAGCCGAAAAAGGCCAGGAAGCGCTGGAGCATTTGATCAACATGGATGAAGGCGCCAGATATCTGGGAGAGGTAGCGCTGGTTCCTCATCAATCCCCTATTTCCGAATCCAATATTCTCTATTACAATACCTTGTTTGATGAGAATGCCTCCAACCATCTGGCGATCGGCATGGCCTATGCCTTCTGTCTGGAAGGCGGCAAAGAAATGAATGCGGAGCAGCAGATTGCGCATGGTCTGAATTCCAGCGTAACCCATGTGGACTTCATGATCGGCTCTTCAGCCATGGATATTGACGGAATTACGGAAGATGGAAATGTAGAGCCCGTATTCCGCAATGGCAATTGGGCATTTTAAACCGAATTACCATTGAATTTGCTGTAACAGGAGGAGCAGAATTATGCTGGATTTCAAGCAAAAGCTGGAGAATTATGCATTGCTGGCGGTAAAGATTGGTGTCAATATTCAGCCCGGCCAGACGCTTGTGCTGAACGCGGACATCGCGGCCGCAGAATTGGTGCGCCTGGTGGTGCGCAAAGCCTACGAGGAAGGCGCCAAATGGGTCAAGGTGAATTATACGGACGAGATCGTAACCCGGACACGCTACGATTTGGCTCCCTCCGATTCATTTCTAATGCCGCCCAAATGGCAGGCGGATGAACTGGAGGATTTGGCCCGGAATGGCGCCGCTGTGCTGACTATTATCTCCGCTAACCCGGATTTGCTAAACGGCGTGGAGCCGGCACGGATTACCGACAACCAGCGCATCACAGGGCAGACACTAGCCCCTTACCGGGAGCTGCTCATGGGCAACCACGCCAGCTGGAGCGGCATTGCTTTCCCGTCTCCGGCCTGGGCCGCCAAAGTCTTCCCCGAGGCTCCGCAGGAACAACAGGTTGACCTGTTGTGGGATGCCATATTTAAGGCTGTGCGTGCTGACCTGGAAGACCCGATTGAAGCTTGGCACCGGCACCTGGACGGCTTAAAAGCCCGCTGCGCTGTGCTCAACGAGAGAAGGTACCGCAAGCTGCACTATACCGCACCGGGGACCGACCTGACCATTGAATTGCCGGAAGGGCATATTTGGTGCCAGGCAGGTGCCGTGAACAGCCGCGGCATCCCTTTCCTGGCCAATATTCCGACAGAAGAGGTCTTTACTGCCCCGCTCAAAACAGGGGTGAACGGCACAGTCCGCAGTACAAAACCGCTCAGCTATGGGGGAAATATCATTGATGGCTTCACTCTTACGCTTGAGAACGGCAAAGTGACCGGCTTCACCGCCGAGCAGGGACAGGAAACATTAGCCTCCCTCCTGGCGATGGACGAAGGCTCTGCCTATATAGGCGAAGTTGCTTTGGTGCCTTACCAGTCCCCGATCTCGGAAAGCGGCATCCTCTATTTCACGACATTGTATGACGAGAATGCTTCGTGCCATCTGGCACTGGGCGCAGCCTATGCCTTTACTTTGGAAGAGGGCATTACGATGACCAAAGAACAGCTCGCGGAGCGCGGGATGAACCAGAGCCTTACCCATGTTGATTTTATGATGGGCTCGTCCGAGATGAATATCGACGGCATTACTGACGACGGTACGGCAGAACCCATTTTCCGGGGTGGAAACTGGGCTTAAGTATCCTGCCAGCACTACACCGCAGATAAATCAAACAACCCGTTTCTCCTGTATATTCTGGGGGAGACGGGTTCTTTTTGTGTTTGCAATAGCGCTTTAGGACGGCAAATAGTCCAAATTTGAAATTTTGTTCAATTTTTGTTCAATTAATTTTCACAATATTGTTGAATTTAGTTCACAATTATGTCACAATAGAATTAAGAAAAGTATTTACAAGGAGGAGATCCACCATGATGAGAGATCCATTAGCTAAAGACTTTGACCAAATGGAAGCAGAGCAGATTGATACTGCGGGCCCTACGGACAAAAGTATCGTCGCCTCCAATGCCATTAAATACACTGCCTATGTGATGCTGTTGTTCGGATTCCTGTACTTCCTGGCTGCTTACCTGGGCCCGATGTTATAAGGTATAACATGTATATCACCTTTATAGAAAACGCTTACGGCTAACCAAACCCGCCTTCCGGGTATTGATTAGCCGTTATTTGTGTGTTCTATGCTTGTTACCAGGACATGGTTTTGGTTATCCAGGCAATGGCCTCAGGGGTCCACACCCCGTCCATCCTGGATCTGAGTCCTTCAACGGCTTTCTCCCTGCTTCCGCTGTACGCAGCAATCCCATTCTCCCCAAGCCAATGCTCCAAGGTCTCATAAGAAGTGCTGTTCCAGCCATTCTTTTCCCCCTCAGCGTTATGCCGTTCCTTTACACCCGATATGACGATATCCAGTGTCCCCTGCAGCTCCGTGACGGCTCGATCAAAGACCGCCTTTAGCTCCTTGGCCCTCATATCGGCCTCTGTGCGCAGCTGACGGGTCTCAATCCCTTGATCCGCACGGATAATCTGCAGCAGCTTCAATGCTTCCGGGCTGCAAAGACCGTCGTTATACCGTTCCTCCAGACTTCGAGGGCTTCCCGCTGCCGCTGCGAACTCAGGGAGCCACTCCCGGGATACCAGCACAGCTTTTTTCTTAATGAACTTCCCGTATCCAGCCAAGCCTTCCCCCGGAAATCTAACCCGCCAGCCCCAAGGGTCCAGCTCCGTATCCGTATGCCAGTTCTCGGCTTTGGTTAGCGCGTTTACAGCGGGATGCCCGGGAATAAGCGGGGCGAGCGGCAGGATACCGTATTGCTTTAAGACTTCCTTCATTTCTTCATACGTAGTGATGCTTCCTGCTTCAAGCTGGTTATTCAGTGTAATCCGCTCCCTTCATCTTCTCGATTCCGGCAATATAAGTCTGGATAAGGCGGGACAAACTGATGTTTGCATCGAGTGGCATCCCGAAGCCCCCTTTATGCTCCAGGGATGCAAAGCCATGCAAAATACTCCGCAGTCCACGGACGGCATGGAGTTCCGCCTCTTCCCCCAGGTTATAGCTGCCAAGTACATCAATGATTAGCTTCAGTATACGTTCGCCTGCCCTTTCCAGCGCCGTATGCTCCTGTTCCGGTGCCCGCAGCGTAGTCTCATATAAGCCTGGGCGTTTCCTGGCAAAATCAACATAAGCCTGTCCCATGGCTTGTACAGCCTCATCACCGTTCAGACCATCAGCGGCGAGAGACATAGTGGCATACAGCTGTTCCAGGCCATGTACGGCAAGGAGCGTGCGAAGGCCCTGCAGCCCGTTAATATGATTATACAATGACGGGGACCTAACGCCCAGTTTCGCAGCCAGCGCGGCCAAAGTCACTTCTTCCATCCCTTGTTCATCGGCCAGCTCCGCTGCGGCGATAACCAGGGTCTGTGTATCCAGTCCGGCTCTTGGTGACATCTTATCTCTCCTGTCCTAGTGTTATCTGTGCCTTGCGAATGGCTTCTTGCATAACCTTCACCGGGTCCTTGATCATGTTACCGTGACCGGCCGCAAGTATAGTCGGTCCACTATCCAGCAGCTTGCCGGCACTGCGAAGCGCATATTCTTTGTTCCAGGTTGCCATGGCCGGAAAAGGAAACCACTTGACCCGGGTACCCGCGACGGCAACCTCCCGAAAGGTCTGAAAGGCATCCCCCACTATGGCAGCCCCCGTACGCCGGTCTATAAAAGACATCGAGCCCGGCGTATGCCCAGGCGTATACAGGGCCGTCAATGACCCTATGTAATCCCCTTCCTGCAGCAGAATGTCCGGCCTTGTAGTTATCTTGGAGGGTACACCTCCTTTGATAGGGGTCTCTGGCTCCCCGGGTAGAAGGGAACGGTCTCCCTTAAGCAGTGCTGCGTCCCTCTTGGAGATGAATACCTGCGCCTCAGGGTGCAGCTTGTGCAGTCTGTCCAGTGCTCCCACATGATCGTCATGGGCATGCGTCAATACAATCCGGGTAATGTTCTTATCCAAATCAGCCGCTGCTTTCATAATTCCCTGTACACAAAAGGGCAAGGCAGCATCGATTAGAGTCAACCCATTCTCTTCTTCCACTAAATAGCAGTTCACAGGAAACAGCCGCGGCATCCAGGTTAGCTGCGTTAAATATCCCTCTTGTGTTACTCTCATAGGTAAACCCCCATAAACTAATGTTATTAGTTATAATATAAACTAATGCAATTAGTTTAACAAGAGGTAATTTCATTATTCATGATAAAAAGCCAGAAGCCCAGTATAGATCTAACGGCTTCTGGCTCTCTCGTAGCGTTCACTCCGGACTGACAGGCCGTTACTCCAGCGTACCGCTCTCCGGATAATGGTCAACGACCGTCAGCAGCCGGGACGCCTCTGTGCGCGGACGGCTGGCAGGGATGGCCTCCGGATACCCGGCATGGACCATGGCTACGATTTTCTCCCCCGGCTTAACCCCTATCCTGCTCCGGAATTCCGGAGCATAGATGTAAGGATCGGTCTTCCAGATCGTCCCGACACCTTTCTCCCATGCAGCAAGCTGGAAGTTCTGGACAAGTGCTGATACGGCGGCATAATCCTCATCCCATTCCCGCTGGCGAGGGTCCTCCGGCATGACCACGATCAGTGTCAAGGGAATGTTCGAGATGTACTCTTTGCGTTTCACAGCAAAGTCGGGATCAGCTGCAGCACGTTTTACAAAAGAAAAAGCCGCTTCGCCGAGAAATTTAGCCCCCTCGCCTTCAAAAGCGATAAAACGCCAGGGCTCCCGCAGGCCATGGTTCGGTGCCCACACGGCCACATTCAACAGCTCTTCCAGCAACCCTTTGGGCAGTGGTTCTTGTCTAAAAAGCTTAACGGAACGCCGTTCCTTAATGGCGGCGGAAATGCCGGCAGATGGAGAATGAATCTGATTCTGGTTCATGAGAAATCCCTCCAACGAGTTTTTAGTATATAAATGAGAATAATTATCACTCATTGTACAGTATGGGCTCTCTTTTTGCAAAAGTTCCGCTACCCTCTCAACTCCTCACCCGTCCACAGCAGAGCTCTTCCATAAAAAATGTCCCGGCAGCCTTTTTTCAGACTTCCGGGACATTTCTTTCAGCCGAACCGGCCCATTATATATTCTTGTGTCATCTGATTCTCGGGATTGCTGAAGACTTTTTCGGTCTTGTCATATTCAACAAGTGTTCCGAGATAAAAGTACGCCGTATAGTCGGAGATCCGTGCCGCCTGCTGCATGTTATGCGTTACAATGACAATCCGCAGTTCTTCCTTCAGCTCTTTGATGAGCTCTTCTACTTTACCTGTAGAAACGGGGTCCAGCGCCGAAGCCGGCTCATCCAGCAGCAGAATCTGCGGATTGACGGACAGCGCCCGCGCGATGCAGAGCCGCTGCTGTTGTCCGCCGGAGAGGGCCAGCGCCGAATCCTTCAGACGATCCTTCACCTCGTCCCACAATGCTGCGCGGCGCAAGCTGCTCTCTACGATCTCGTCGAGCGCCTTTTTGCCCTTAATTCCGTGATATTTGGGACCGAAGGCAATATTGTCGTAGATGGATTTATAGAACGGGTTGGGCTTTTGCCACACCATGCCAATTTTTTGCCGCAGCTTGATGACATCCGTACCCGGTGCGTTAATATCAATGCCGTCGATCCAGATGTTGCCTTTGGTGGTGGATCCGGAAATTTCATCATTCATCCGGTTAAGGGACCGCAGAAAGGTGGATTTACCGCAGCCCGAAGGGCCAATCAATGCCGTCACTGTATTCTGGGCAAAAGGAAGGCTGATCCCTTTCACCGCTTCATACGTTCCGTAAAAAATGCTCAAGTCCTCGGTCTGAAAAGATTCGCGTACCGGTGCTATCGCTCCCATCACTTTAACCTCCTATTGTTCTGTTTCTTTACGTTTTATTGATTAGTTCATTCTTTTGGATGCGGTCAGCTTACGGTAAATGAATCTGCCGAAGAACCGTGCACCGAGGTTAAAGAGCAGCACTGTGATCACGAGCACCGCTGAAGCACCGGCAGCAATTTCTACGGCATCGGGAGCAAGCCCTTCACTGTTCACCTTCCAGATATGCACAGCGAGCGTCTCGGCCGGGCGGAACGGGTTAAGCGGAGAAGAAGGGCTAAGCGGATTCCAGTTCGTGAAATCCAGACGCGGGCTGCTCATGCCCGCTGTGAACATCAGGGCCGCTGCTTCCCCGAAGACCCGGCCGGCAGAGAGAATCGTTCCGGTAATGATCGTCGGCAGCGCCACAGGGAACAGGACGGTGGTCACGATTTTCCACTTGGAAAGTCCCAGAGCGAACCCTGCCTCCTTCTGCTGCTTGGGCACAGAGCGGAACGCCTGCTCCGTAATCCGCACCATCAGCGGCAGGTTGAAGACTGTCAGTGCGAGCGCACCTGATATCATGGAGAACCCAAGGTCAAAATAGTTAACGATCAGCAAGAGGCCGAACAACCCGACAACAATCGAAGGAAAAGACGACAATACCTCAACGATTAGGCGAATGAATCCGGTAAGCTTGCCGGGACGGGCATACTCAGCCATAAAGATACCGGCACCCAGGCCGAGTGGCACAGTAATAATCAATGTAAGCACCAGCAGGAACAGCGAGTTGAACAATTGGGGTCCAACCCCTCCGCCTGCGCGGATTTTTTGGGGCGCCGAGGTCAGGAAATCCCAGCTGATATGGCTTAACCCCCGGAACAGGATATATCCAAGCAGGCCGACAAGAATGGCTACTATGAATAAGGCGAAAAACACGATAAGGCTGGTGGCAATTTTGTCAACGGTTCTCGGCTTCAAATTTTATTTCTCCTTTCAAGCAATCTTACGAGCCCAACGAATGCGAAGGTCATCAGCATAAGAACCAGGGCCATGCTCCACAGCGCATTGTTATAAGATGAGCCCATCGTCGTGTTCCCCATGCTGAGCGTAATTACACTCGTCAGGGTTGAAGCCGATTCAAACAGGGATTTGGGTACAAACGGTGCATTTCCGATGACCATCTGTACGGCAAGTGCTTCACCAAAGGCGCGGGCCATCCCCAGCACGACCCCTGTCATGATGGAGGGCATGGTTGTCGGGAGGATGACACGCGAAATCGTCTGCCACCGTGTGGCGCCAAGCGCAAAGGAGGATTCTTTCAAGTTTTGCGGCAAGGCAGCCAGCGCGTCTGCAGCCACGCTTGTTATCGTCGGAAGAATCATCACCGACAGCACAAGCGCGCCTGCAGCTACCCCGATGCCTTGGCCCGGAAATGTGTCACGCAGAAACGGAACAATGACACTGAGTCCGATAAAACCATACACAACCGATGGAATCCCTGCGAGCAGCTCTATTACCGGCTGCAGCAGCTTTTTACCCCAACCGGGAACGATTTCGGTCATAAACAGTGCCGCACAAATGCTGAGCGGACTGGCGATCAAGGCAGCAAGCAGCGTCACCAGAAAGGAACCGGAAATAAACGGAAATGCCCCAAAGGAAGGTGTATCCGCTTCAGGTGCCCACTTCGTGCCGAAGAAAAATTCGCCCACACTGACCCCGCCGGTAATAAACGTAGACAGACCTTTGGACGCTACAAAATAGACCATTGAGATGATGATTACGATCAATAGCAGTACACAAAAAGCCATATAGGAACGTCCGACCAAATCCTCAATATGATGTTTTTCAAGACGTGATTTCTTTGATTTCACCCTCAAGCTGCTCCCTCTTTCTAAAGTGAAAAGAGAGGCAGATGGTCTCCGCCTCTAATCACTTGATAATCTAATGAAATATATCCGGATAGGAATGGTATTTATTTCTTTGTTACATTTCCTTCTACATCGCGTGCAACCTGCATGTTGAGCGCTGGAATGTAGCCCAGTTCGACAACGTCGGCGGTTTGCACTTCTTCTGTCATGATGTAATCAAGGAATGCTTTTACCGTTTCATTCGGTTCGCCGTTAGTGTACATGTGCTGATAAGCCCATACCGGATATTTACCGGAAATTACATTGTCTACAGATGGCTCTACGCCGTCATAGCTCAGTGTTTTTACCGAATCATCCAGGTAAGACAGCGCCAGGTAACCAATAGCTCCCGGAGTTTCGCCGATCATTTTCTTTACAGTACCGGAAGAGTCTTCTTGAATCGAACCTTGAAGGTCTTCAGTTTTGGTGCCAAGTGCGAAATTCTCAAAGGTTGCGCGTGTGCCGGAGCTGCCCGGACGGTTGATAATTTGGATTTTTTGGTCAGCACCGCCAACTTCTTTCCAGTTGGTTACTTTACCTGAGAAAATGTCAACGAGCTGCTGCTTGGTCAGACCGTCTACACCAGCATCTTTATGTGCTACTGCTGCAATCGCCACAACTGCCACTTGATGGTCTACCAGTGCTGCGGCTTTTTCTGCATCGTCACCCTTCAGCTTCTCTTCGGCAAATACGTCGGAGTTACCGATATCCACTTGCTTCTCAGCAACCTGGGTAAGTCCCGTTCCGCTTCCTCCGCCTTGTACCTGGATATCTACACCGGCATTCTTATCCATGAATTTCTCAGCTACCTGCTCTACCAGCGGCTGCAATGCCGTGGAGCCCGAAGCCAGAATCGAACCGCTCAAATCTGAACCGCTGCTTGTCTCTGTAGGTGCATTTGTTGCAGCAGCATTATTGCCACCAGCGTTGGCCGGTGCGTTATTTCCCCCGTTGTTGCTTCCGCAAGCCGATAGTGCGAGTACACTTGTTAACGCCAAAGTCATGATCCAGGATTTTCTAAATTGCATTATAGTTTGTCTCCTCCTAAATGTTTTACAAGCCTCAGCTTTCGCATGTGCTTGCCTTGTGGAGCTTTGGCCCCTCTGACTCTTCCTATTCTAGGGCTCGTTCGTTAGATAAACGCCCTACTTATGTAAAAAGAAAGATAAAAATATGAATAGAAAATGTATATCAATATAGATATAATCTATAATAGAGAAACAATAATACAAACAATTAAGAATTCCGGTGGGGGAACGTCATGAATATTATGAAACTGCAAATTGTAGTATTGATTGAAAAATATAAAAAAGTAACCGATGTAGCCGCTGAACTCGGTGTAAAACAACCTACCGTCTCTTTCCACATGAAGAACCTGGAGAATGAGCTCGGCACCTCTTTATTTCAATACCGGAGCGGCCGGGTGCTCTTAACGGATGCAGGCAGGGCGCTACATCAATACGCTGTCAAAATCGTCGCTCTTGCCGCCGAGGCAGAACGCAGTGTGAAACAGCTGTCCTCCCCGGCACAGGGACAATTGGAGCTCGAAGCCGGGTTCGTGCCGGGAACTTATTTTCTGCCAAAGATACTCTCTTTATTCATGAAGCTGCATCCGGGCATTGATGTACAACTGAGCGTTCAGCCCGACGCCGTCCTGCGTGAGCGGCTCCGCTCCCGGGAATCACAGCTGGCGGTGCTGCACAACATAGATGGGACCGACGAATCTTTTACCTATCAGCAGATTGGGGAAGATGAGATGGTCCTGATCTTTGCACCGGGCCACCATTTTGAAGGGGTCCGGGGCTTAACGCCCGAGCAGCTCGCCCGTGAGCCGTGGATTCAGCACAGTGCCGGTTCAAGCTTGCGGGGAGCCGCCGATTCCTGGGCGCAGCTTAACCATGTCCGGCTGTGGAACCGGGCGGAGCTGAGCTCGCCTGAAGCTGTCAAGAGAATGATCGGCGAAGGGGGTTATGTGGGGTTATTTTCGAAGGCAGGAATAGAGCAGGAAGTCATTCAAGGGCTATTGTGTTACGCTTCACTGCCGGGGCATCTTCCGGAACGGAGCGGGTTTGTGCTGGCCTGGAGAAAAGATTACACACTCTCCCCGGTTCAGGAATCATTTGCCGAACTCCTCACTGAATCCGCTTATTTATAACCTCACAGGCGCCGGGTATAATCCGGCAATTATACAAAACCGGCAGGTCCATGAGAAATACTTTGGACCTGCCGGTTTTGTATGTATTATTTTTTGGCCGCAGTTAAAGTGAAGGTCTTCGGTATACCTTTGTCATACACATCCGAAGACAGATTAGGTTCTTCGGCCAGCTTGCCAATGACCAGTCCGCTGGCAGCTGCTGCCGTAACGATTTCACCTAATGTCCAGCGGCGCCAGAACACAACATTTTGGCTGGCCTCAGCCGGTTCAGCGCCGGACGGCAGGTATTTGGAGTAGGAAATCCGCTTTTCTTCCAGTGATGTGTCGAAATAATCACCGGTCACCTTGTGCTTGCGCACCTTGGCTGTAGACCCCTTCGAGGTAATCAGCTTGGTGGTCACCGGATGAAAATCACGAAGCACGAATTGCCCCCCGGGGGCCAGCAGCCTGTATACGGTATCCATAAACGGAGCAAGATCGGTAAAATAATGTACAATGCCAAGCTCCGCAAAAACAATGTCGTAGGAGCCGTCAACGGTTGCTTCCGGCAGATGCAGCACATCGGAAACGATATAGGTAAGCTTTACGCCGGCCGCCTGCGCCAGCTCCGCTGCATAACGGGCATTGGCCTCGGAGAAATCGGCTACGGCAACCCTTGCACCCAAGAGCCCCAGGGCAACGGCCTTCATCCCGTTCGAGCCCATAAGGTTCATGATTTTTTTATCCTTCACATCCCCAAAATAAGAAATCAGCGGATAGAGCTTGGCTTCCGGATCTTTGATCAGCTTGGCTGCTGCCTCAGCGGGTGTTCCGAATCTTTCGGTCCAGGCGCTGTAGGTATCCTCATTCCATAACACTTCTGCGCTTCGCCCCGCGCTGGTACCTGAGTCCTCTGCCTGATGTTGTTCATTCATTAATTGTTACCCCTTTGTCTATGAAATCATTGTGAATCCTGCGCCCTGCAAATACATAAACGGCCAGTCCAAAGAGCACTAGGAGACCTCCTGCCCACTGCAAGGCTTTTAATTGCTCACCAAGCAGCAGAAAGGCCAGCAGGCTGGCGCCCACCGGCTCTCCCAGAATGTTCATGGATACCGTTGTCGCCGACACATACTGCAGCAGCCAGTTAAAGAGAATGTGTCCAAACACTGTCGGGACCACCGCCAGCAGAACGAATATCCCCCACTCCCTTGCCGGATAATTAAAAAACGGAATGCCCGCAGCCAGATTGTAGACAGCAAAAACAATCACCGCTGAAAAGAATACCATCAGGCTGTATAGGAAGGAAGGCATACGCACGACCAGCTTTTGACCAATCAGCATATGTATGGCAACTGCAACTGTGCCTCCTATGGAGAGCAGGTCCCCTTTTAGATGATCGGCAGAGAGGCCTACATCTCCCCAGCCAATAAAGACCACTCCCAATATAGCAATCCCCATGCCCAGAATGGCGGACCCCGCGGTCTTTTCCTTATACCAGATATAGGCGCCCACCATAATAAACACTGGCTGCAAGGCCATAATCATCGTCGAGCTGGCTACCGAAGTAAACGTAAGCGAGCCCATCCACAGCAGGAAATGAAGCGCAAGCATCGTCCCCGAGGCAAAAAGCAGCAGCCAGTCCCTCAGGCGCAGAGCTGCCGCTGCTCCGCTGTAAGGGCGTGCGAACGGCAGCATCAGCAAAAAGGTGAACAGCAGACGGTACATCCCTTGAACAGAAACCGGGGCAACAGACCATTTAATGAAGATGGAGGAAAAAGATATGGCCACAATACCGACCAGCATCAGGAGCGGGACCGGTATGGGTGGATTGTTCCGATTCATTGCATAAGCATCCTTTCAAGCACTGGTAAAGTCACTTATGCTAATGTAACGCAGACCACGAAAAATTGCAGCTCTTTTCATAAAATTTCATACCTTATGGCTTCAGTACAACCTTAATACAGCCTTCCTCTTTATCTCCAAACACTTTATAGCCATGCTCAGCTCTGCTGATGGGGAGACGATGGGTGATGATGTCCGTTGGATCGAATTGGTTCTCTTTAATCATCTTGTACAACTGAGGCATATAATGAATCACTGGAGCCTGTCCCATCTTCAAGCTGACATTCCGTTCAAACAAATGGCCCAGAGGAAACATATTATAGGTTAGGCCATAGACTCCTACCAACTGGATTGTTCCGAACTTGCGCACAACCTCGGAAGCAATTCTGAAGGCGCTGAGGGAACCTCCCTGCAGCTTCAGTGTAGTTTCCACCTTTTCCACTACCGACATTTTGGCATCGAGTCCTACACAGTCTATAACTACGTCTGCTCCACCGCGGGTAATTTCCTTCAGGTGTTTCTCCAGTTCATTATATTCCTCGAAATTAAAAATCTCGACATTGTTAGTCTGCTTCGCATGCTCCAGCCGGTAGGGAACGTGATCTACAGCGATGACCCGGGCAGCGCCTTTCATCCAGGCGAATTTCTGGGTCAGCAGGCCAACCGGACCACAGCCGAGCACAATTACGGTATCTCCCTTTTTCACGCCTCCGCTTTCCACACCCCACCAGGCAGTAGGCACTATGTCGGACAAAAAGAGCAGCTTCTCATCCTCCATCTCCGCGTCCTCCGGAACTACGAAAGGTCCAAAATTACCGTAAGGCACTCTCAGCAGCTCCGCTTGACCTCCGGCAAAACCTCCATAACTGTCGGAATACCCCAAAAGGCCTCCGGTGTCTTTGGCATCATTGGCATGGTCACATTGACTCTCCATCTCGTGCTGGCAGAAAAAGCATTGGCCACAGGCCACATTAAAAGGGATAATCACGCGGTCCCCCTTCTTAACCTTCGTGACTTCCGGTCCGACATCCTCGACAATCCCCATGGGTTCATGGCCAATAATGTAATCGTCGTGCATTCCGGGAACCTCGCCATTGAATAGATGCAGGTCCGAGCCGCATATTGCCGTTGAGGTAATCCGGACTACAATATCATCTTTTTTTTGCAGCTTGGCATCGGCGACTTCCTTGACTTCCACTTTCTTTTTTCCCTGATAGGTTACGGCTTTCATGATGAGAACACTCCTTTGGAAGAATAGTGATGGAGAGGGTTCGCGGTACCTCGCCTTACTATGTTATAACCCTAATGCCTTTCCAATTATCCATTCTCCGCTTGAAAAGAGTGTCGTAGGCCTTACATGATCAATTCCCCGGGATCTCCTGCGGAGCAGACTCATGCAACAGTGGTGAATACATCATCAATGCATGATTGCCTGTGATCCACTCATTTCCAGCAAGCTCACCGGTACGCGAGAAGATTCTGCGGCTGATCTGGTTGCTGCGGATATAACCGCCCCAGGGCTCCAGACTGATGACATGATCGCTTTCGTAAACTTCATACGTGTAGAGCTGCTCTTCCCCGCACCTCCACTCTCCACGCAAATGGGTGTCATCCAGCCACAGCTTCAGCTGGTAGGTGTTCTCCGTTTCATTGCAAAGCTGAAGATCCAAATAGTTATAAGAGCAGGTTGCTCCGCTGCCAAAAGGCTGGGTCCGCTGTTCATCGGGAAAAACATCGTAGCTGTGGCGATGCCGTTCTGTGACCGTAAGCGGTGTATGCAGTGTCATCCAGTAGATCAAATTGGAGAGCTGGCATAACCCCCCGCCAACACCGGAGTGGAAACCGCCGTAATGCAGCACCATGCCGTCCAAATATCCCTTGCGCCGGGTCGGCTTCCCGATCATACGCCAATAAGAGAACGTCTCACCGGGCCTGATAAGCAAACCGTTCAGCTTGGCCACCGCCAGCTTTAAATTGACGATTTTGTTATACTGTAGTTCCATATCGACATTGCGAAGACTGCGCAGCAGCGGAGTAGCATGGTTCATCGCTACATGCGGCAAATCTGCAGTCTTCCGGGTGAGCGCCCTTTTGCCCGGCTGCACAACCCATTTCAAATATCTTCTCCAGATGAAATACCGTTTGCCTGCAAACAGCCGGAGACGTGACCGCTTAACGGGTTTCATTGCAGCCTTTGCCATATACATCAGATGTTTCCCTCCCCTGGTTTCAACTTTGTATCCATAATACAAATTATACCAGAAGATGGCGGCGCACAAATAGCAAGCTTCCCTGATCTGGAAGCTTGCTATACAATCCGAAAAACTTACTTGCCGCGTTTATTGTGCCAGATCAGGGCATGCAGTTGTGGCAGCACCTTTACCTGGTTCATGCCAGGATCAGCGATCACCAGGTTGAACAGCCATTCCAGCCGTGCCAGCAGACGCGCGGAAATATCTCCTTCTTCAGTCACGTCCTCATTGCCCGGCTGGAGATACAGCGGCACCCAGGGATATCTTTGATGGACCTGCTTCGCATATTGATAATCAACAGTGTCGAAGACCACCACTTTTAAGCTGCAGGTCTCTCTCCCGGAGTCCCGCATTCTATCTATGATGTTATCCAGCATATCCCAATCCGTCACCATCCCCGAGCTTGGCGGTTTGGGGCTGATCGTCAGCACATCCACATCACAGAACCAGTCCTGCCACCGGCTGCCTTGTGTCTCAATCGCCGCCCGGATGCCCCTTGCATGAAGCAGATTTATCAGTTCGGCCATGCCTTCGCCAATCAAAGCCGGATTCCCGCCGGAAATCGTCACATTGTCGAAGTTATTCCCGGCCAGTTCCAGCAGTCCGTTCAGGATTGCTTCCGGTTCCAGCAGCGTAACCTTGTCTTTGGCTGTGCCGTCCCAGGTAAACGCGGAATCGCACCAGGAGCAGCGGTAATCACAGCCGTAGGTACGGACGAACATCGTTTTGACGCCAATGACTGCGCCCTCGCCTTGTATGGTTGGACCGAACATTTCGATTACTGGAATCTTACTCACAATCACAACCCCCATGCAGCCGGTAAGCCGGACCTTCCCCGGGAACTTCTGCTGCCAGCACCTCCGCCCAGGAGGTTGGCGTCTCCCAGAGTTTGACCGAATGCAGCGGCAGACCCATCAATTTCAGCTCATGGGCGATATAAGAAGACAGGTTCTCGGCAGTAGTCCGGAAAGACAAAAGTGCGACTTTGGAACCCGTACTCCGTAAAGTCTCCAGTACAGGCTCATTGCCCATGGCCAGAAAAGCATGATCCAGACGGTCGATCAGGCTCTGCTGCACACTGCTTTTGATATCGCTGAAATCAATGACAAATCCTTCGTCGGAGTGACCTTCCGCAACCAGGGGTTTGCCCTTCAGCACGACCTCCAGCTTGTAGGTATGTCCATGCAGATTACTGCATTTGCCCTTGTGCCCGATCAGCTGATGTGCGGCATCAAAGGTGAATATTTTGCATACAGAAACTTCATTCATCATAGCGACTCTGCCTTCTTCCGCTCCGCCTCATATTGCTTCAGCCCTCTGCTGCGCAGCTCGCATGCCGGACAGGTACCGCAGCCGCTGCCTATAATTCCGTTATAGCAGGTGAGGGTATGCTCACGGATATACTCGAAATAGCCAAGCTCATCGGCCATTTTCCAGGTTTCCTTTTTATCCAGCCACATCAGTGGAGTGTGAATCGCAAATTCGTAATCCATGGACAGGTTCAGTGTGACATTCAAGGATTTTACGAATACATCCCGGCAATCCGGATACCCGCTGAAATCGGTCTGGCACACACCGGTAACGATATGGTGATACCCCAACTGCTTGGCTAGTATTGCGGCAAAGGACAGAAAAAGCAGATTCCGGCCATCCACAAAGGTACTGGGCAGTTCCTCACCCTCGCCGGAAGCAATCTCAATCTCCTCACGCGTCAACGCATTGGGCGCCAGCTGATTCAAGAGAGCCAGGTCCAGGATATGCTGCTTCACATTAAACTTCCTGGCTATTGCTGTTGCCACCTCGATCTCGGCTTCATGTCGCTGGTTATAGTTAAAAGTAACCACTTGAACTTCTTCATACTGCTGAAGCGCCCAGATGAGACAGGTTGTGCTGTCTTGTCCGCCGCTGAAAACGACGAGTGCTTTTTTGTTCATGGTTGTTCTCTCCTTCTGCTCCATTAGGTTAGCGGTTGTCTACTTTCTCCGGATACAGATCATGGTTCAATAGCCTATGCTCGGCCATCGCCTCATATTTAGTGCCCGGACGCCCCCAGTTGCAGTAAGGATCAATCGAAATCCCGCCCCGCGGCGTAAATTTGCCCCAGACTTCAATGTAACGCGGGTCCATCAGCGCGATCAGATCATTCATTATAATGTTGACACAGTCTTCGTGGAAATCACCATGATTGCGGAAGCTGAACAGATAAAGCTTCAGTGACTTGGATTCCACCATGCGCTGCTCCGGAATGTACGAAATGTACAATGTGGCAAAATCCGGTTGTCCGGTTACCGGGCACAGGCTGGTGAACTCCGGGCAATTGAATTTTACAAAATAATCGCGGCCGGGATGTTTGTTGTCGAATACCTCCAGCACTCCCGGATCATAACTGAACGTGTACTTCGTGCCTTGGTTGCCCAGCAGCGTCACTGCTTGCATTTCCTCCGGCAATCTTCCTTCTGACATGACAAAAAACCCCTCTCTTTTCCCTCGGCATCCGTCGGAACTGGAAAGAAGAACGAGATTTCGAAAACCGGGCTCTACTAAGAAAAACGGCCGTACCATCCTCGTGAAGGCGGTGTCCGTCTGTCGCAGCACAGGCAAAATAGGTCCGGGAAGTTTACCTTCGCGAAAGTTCCTACATCCTGTGTTCAAAAGCGGTCTTAGTTTTTTATAGAGGGAGTTTGCGAACCTCTCCTGCACCCGCTTAAGTGCAGACTTCTTCTTACTTATCGTGCGAATTGAACTATACCATGAGCAGGAGGATGCTGACAAGCTTTTCGGATTGTTAAACAACATTAATAATTAACTGAATGAATTAATATAATGGATTCAAATTTAGTGAACAGGGTAACTTAAATGCTATAATCTGCAAACAAGGATGGGATCTGCTATGAAACAAAAGGTACAGGAGCTTTCCGAGTGGCTTAACACCCACGTAAATGCCACAATAGCGATTGAGAAGCAGGAGCTTGATGATGTGGACAAAGTACATTTCCAGCTGGAAGCTGTAGATTACCGGGATGCGGAGGATGTTCTGGACGATTATCTGGATAGTGCACTGATCCTAAGGGGCAGCGGCAGCACAATGAATGATGGGGGTGAGTCTGTCCCCCTGCCGCAAGCGAGCTATGAGATTGCCGTCAGCGGGCTTGAGTTAAACGCTAAGAATGACAACAAGCTTGAGATCAAGACAGATCGCGCAACCTATGTTCTATCCATATTAGTATGACGAGCCTTATTTTTGAGTAGGATATACGTGAGTGTTTGGTGAGGACGCTACGCGAACGGACCGTTGTTCCAACCGCTGTTGTATCCAGATTTTATTTATTTGCTTTTGCGGCAAAATCCGGATACAAAGGCGACCGCTAACGCTTTTCCGCGGGTTGTTCCGTCCTCTACGCTGACGCAAAAAAAAGAAATCGCTCTTTTGGTAAAATGGAGATAACACCCACCCATTTCAAAAGGAGCGATTTCTTTGTACATTCAATGAACCATTGGACCAACTTTGCTTGCCATTGGATTAAGAAGAAGATATTCCTCCTAATCATCTCGTTCGTATCGTTAATGCAGCAGCCCCTTTGTTTACTCCTCACCAATAATCTCAACTTCCGTCTCCAGCTCAATGCCGAATTTATCCTTGACCGCCGCTCTCACGTGATGAATCAGACCGATATAATCACTGGCTGTGGCGTGGTCCGCATTCACGATGAACCCGGCATGTTTTCTGGAGACCTCTGCTCCGCCAATCCGTGTGCCTTGCAGACCGCTCTCCTGGATCAGCTGCCCTGCATAACGCCCCGGCGGCCGTTTGAACACACTCCCGCAGGAAGGATATTCCAGCGGCTGCTTCGACTCACGCAGAAAAGTCAGCTCATCCATCGAAGCTTTGATCGCTGCCGGGTCCCCGGCAGTTAAGGAAAAGCGGGCTTCCAGGATGATATATTCTCCACTGGCAAAAACGCTTTTTCTGTACCCCCACTGCAGTTCATCCCCCTGCAGAGTCACTATTTGCCCCGCTTTGTTGACGGCAAGCGCACTGTCCAGCACATCCTTAATCTCACCGCCGTATGCCCCTGCGTTCATATACAGTGCTCCGCCTACCGTACCGGGAATGCCGCAGGCGAATTCCAGCCCTGTAAGCTCCTGCGTCAAAGCATACCGGGAGACATCAATGATCTTGGCCCCGCACTGGGCATAGAGCAAGGATCCGCGAATCCCCATATCCGCAAGGTCTGAGGTTTGCAGCACAATTCCCCGTACTCCCCCATCCCTGATAATGACATTGGAACCATTCCCCAGCACTGTGAGCGCAATACCCTGCTGCTGTGCATATGTAACAATCTTCTGAAGTTCATCATACGTGGCAGGTGCCGCGAGAATATCGGCCTGTCCTCCCATTCTGGTAAATACATGATTCTTTAATTCTTCATGACTTGTCACTTTGCCGGCAGTAACCAGCTGCTGCAAATCCGCCTGGATCGTACTGATATTCATTCTTTATGCTCCTTTAACCCTGTAAAAATGAGGTCCTTGGTTATGTTGTTCACTCTTTATTATCTTCGTTTCATAGTATGACTGCGCACCCGCATTTGCGCCTGGCTCAAGCTTAAGCAGTGTCAGTATGACGGGCAATCCCCACTTTAACAACGAACAGGCTCCCTTGTCAATGACGGGAGCCTGTTACCACAGTGTTCTGGTAATATTATGTGACAATTCAACCTTTGATGCACCACTTATTTTTGGGATAGCAGCCGTTCACGATGTTCCACTCTGCGGGCCGCCCTTTCCGATTCTTTCAGTCGCGGGCAAGTATAACAGTAATACCCGCCTTCTGTGCTGTAGTACATACAGCAGCGGTTACGCATATTCACAGTACGCCCGGGATCGGCGATATCCTCTATCTTGCGCACTGTCACCTTGAATGGATTACGGGATAATCCGAATATCGCAGCAGGCATTTCATTCATCAAATAGCTGTAATCTTCCTTCAGACGAGCATGGGCCGCAGAATCTCCAATTTCGGCCGCCAGCCGCTCCACATAATAATTGAATCTTGTGGGCAGCTGCCCCCATGCTTCACCGACTCTGAGTCCGCATGCTTCCGTAACGGAGCGCATCAAAGGCCCCGCTGTGTCACGGTAAAAGGCATCCAGCATTGTATTTCGCCACTCTATCCGCTCCTTTGGATCTACCGGCGCCGCTGTAGTCTTCCATTCATTTAAGGAAAAGGCAAAGCGGCAGTAATTATCCTCTGGAATCAGATGAATATTCAGATTGGGCAAACTGAGGTCGGGAGCACATTGCAGAAGGGAAACCGCATACTGCAGCGCCAGTGCTGCACTGCCGATATTACTGGCAAAATACACGGCAACTGCTTTCTCCTCCAGGGCCTTCATGAGCGGACTGTAGCAGTCGACAAACTCCCTTATCTTCTCTTCGCCGGCAAGCTCAAGTGCCGCAAAGGAATAAAGCGCTCCTTCCGGTGCTGAAGAGTGAATATCGAACTTGGATATGAACTCGTTTTGCACGGTATTCAATGGGCCTCCCCCTGTCTATCAGATGTTATAGCCGCAATTCACAGCTACATGCCAACTGCTTTGTAAGCGGCCAGCTCATAAGGCAGGCACAGTGGAACGCCGGTACGCGGGTCCGGAACAATATCACATTCAATCCCGAACACTTCTCGTAAAACGGCAGGTGTCATTACTTTGGCAGGAGCCCCTTCACTGACCACCGTACCTGATTTGATTGCTACCATATGCTGGGCATAACGGGAAGCATGGTTCAAATCATGGACCACCATCACGATGGTACGGCCTTCGTCGTCATTCAGTTTTTGCAGCAGTTGAAGAACTTCAAGCTGGTGGGCCATATCAAGGAACGTCGTAGGCTCGTCCAGGAACAAAATATCGGTCTGCTGGGCCAGTGCCATGGCAATCCAGGCGCGTTGGCGTTGTCCGCCGGATAAACGGTCGATGGGCCGGTCATGAAAGGCTTCCATCCCGGTTACCTTGATCGCCGAGGTGATGATATCGCGGTCTTCCGAAGTCATCGTACCAAAGCCCTTTTGATGCGGATAGCGGCCGTAGCTGACCAGCTCGGATACCGTCAAACCGTCGGGAGCTGTTGGATTTTGCGGCAAAATAGCCAATTGGCGGGCCACCTCTTTAGTAGAAAGCGTATGAATAGATTTGCCGTCCAGCATGACGTTGCCGCTTTTGGGCTTCATAATCCGGGCCATGGTCTTGAGAATGGTTGACTTCCCGGAACCGTTGGCGCCAACCAGCGCTGTAATTTTGCCTGTAGGCAGTGACAGGTTCAAACCTTTGACAATTGTGGCTTCCGCATAACCTATACTTAGCTGTTCCGTATTGAGACGTTCCGACATAATCTCCAACTCCTTATAATGGGTATGAGGCATAGATCAAGGCTATGCTCTAGATTTGGCTAGCAAATATAAAAAATAAGGTGCGCCAATAATGGCGACAACGACACCTGCAGGAATCTCCGACGGCTGCAGGATCCAGCGCCCTAGGGTATCCGCTGTCAGCAGCAGCAGGCCACCGATTAAGGCGCAGGCCGGCAGCAGAATCTGGTGTCTGGGGCCTACCAGTCTGCGGGCCAGATGAGGTCCAATCAGACCCACGAACCCAATCCCTCCGCTAACGGATACACAGGCCCCGGCGAGCGCGACGGCAGTTGCCAGAAGCAGAAGACGTTCACGCTCTACTGGAGCCCCAAGACCGGTGGAGGTCTGGTCGCCCAGATTCAATACATTGAGCACCCTCGCTTTGTAGATCGAGAATGGCACCAGAATCAGAATCCAGGGCAGTAAGGCCTGAACAAATCTCCAGTCCCCTCCCCAAATCTTGCCTGCCATCCAGATCGCAACAAACTGATAATTCTCCGGATCCAGCCGAAGCGCCAGTACAAGCTGAAAGGCATTGATTCCGGCTGCTACCGCAATCCCGATAAGCACCAGCCTTGTAGGCGACAGTCCCTCTTCTCTACGAAAGGCCAGTACATATATAAGTGCAGCTGTAAGGCCAGCCCCCGCAAGTGCCAATAATGGAAGCATAAATATAGACGCGGCCGAGGAAGCCGGAACAAAAGAAATGAACAGGATAACAGCAAACCCTGCTCCTGCGCTGATCCCCAGGGTTGCGGGTTCAGCCAGAGGGTTCCGCGACAGGCTTTGCAGAATACAGCCGGAGACTGCAAAGCCCGCCCCTACCAGCAGTGAAATTACAATACGCGGCAGCCTGAAATCGAATAATATAAGCTTTTGCTGAGGGGTTCCTTGCCCTGATAGCGTATGTAGAACCTCTGACGGTGATAAACGCATGTAACCTGTGTTCATACTGACCACCACGATCACCACAATCAGCAGACCAAGAACGGATAACAACGTAACTCCCCAGTGGGGCTGCCGTTTCTCGTAAGGGGTCAGAGAATACTTACTCAAGAAATGGCCCCCTTCCGTCTGCTCGCCAGATAGATAAAGAACGGCACACCAATCATGGAAATTAAAGCACCAATCGGTGTCTCATATGGCGCATTCAGCATCCTTGCGGCAATATCAGCGAATACAAGCAGCAAGCTGCCAAGAACAGCTGAACAGGGGATGATCCAGCGGTAATCAATACCGACCAAATACCGGGTAACATGCGGAACAATCAGCCCCACAAATCCGATCGGGCCTACTGCGGAAACCGCTGTGCCAGCCAGTACAACAACGACGAGCATTCCTCCGGTCTGCACGAGTCTTGTCTTTTGACCCAGGCCCGCAGCAACCTCAGTTCCAAGGCTGAGCAGCGTGATGGAACGTGCCATCATTATTGCAGCGACCAGGCCAGCAAGGATCAGCGGAGCCATATATTGCAGCTGCCCCCAGCTGGTACCCGCCACTCCCCCGGCGAGCCAGAAAGCAAGATCCTGAGACAAGTGGAAAAAGATCGCAACCCCTTGGCTTATTGCCAGTAATAGCGCACTGACTGCAGCTCCTGCAAGCGTTAGACGTATAGGAGTCAGACCCTTTCGTGACAGGGAGCCGATTCCGAATACAATCAGAGCTGCTACCCCCGCACCTATAAAGCAATACAGCATGATATACGTATACGAAAGCGAAGGAGCAAAGGCAAAGGCTAAAGCCAGCGCTGTGGTCGCTCCTGCATTCAGACCCAGCAGGCCCGAGTCTGCCAGCGGATTGCGGGTCATCCCCTGCATCATCGCCCCTGCTACGGCAAAACAGGCGCCCACCAGAACGGATGCCAAGGACCGCGGAAAACGCAGCTCCCATATCACCTGATGCTGCTGGAGCTCCGGATTAAAATGAAAGACGGCCTCCCATACGGTAGCCAACTTAATATCAGCCGCTCCAACAGAGACGGACAAAGCCAAACCAAAGATAATGGCTGCGAGTCCAAAGATCATAATAAGCACTGCGGCAGCCGGATGTGAACGCACAGGCTGGGCAGGTAAAGCTGTTGTGGATCCAGGATGATGATCCTTCGAAGCGGTCATGACTTATCTCCCCAGTGAATGATAACAACTATCATTCTCATTATCGCAAATATTTATCGGATGCACAATCTCCAATCTTGAGGAGAACGAGGATTGCGACATTTTTTTCATATCACCAGATATGACAAGAGCACAGGCTACCGTATCGCGGGGATACTGGACCTGCACTCTGCATTATCCTCTGCTGGTTATTTCACCAATAGCTTTAAGACATCGTCAATGGTCTTCCCATTGGCATTGGCACCACTGTACAGCCAGCTGCCTGTGGAGCTCAGTTCATAGACATGGCCTGCTTTAACAGCCGGAATCCCTTTCCAAATGGCACTATTCAAAATCTCCGAACCTTCTGCTTTGTCACTGTTCACGAGGAAAATGTGGTCGGCAGTCAGCTCAGAGAGTTTCTCCAGAGATACCGGATTCCACGCCGCCTTCTGGTCCGCCGGAATTTCAGTGACAAGGTTAGGAGGCGTCATCCCCAAATCTGTATACAGCACCGATCCGCTGGCTTGAGTCTCATCTACCAGGAAGAAGTTCTTTTGAACGAGCCAGAGAACGGCGGCAGATTGGGAGCCAACGGCGCCGGTGAGCTTCCCTTTGGCTTCTGCGGCCTTTTGATCGTAGTTTTTGATCGCCTGTTCGGCTTCAGCGCTCTTGCCCAGCAGCTCTCCGATAGTAGTTAATCCTTTGCGCCAGTTTTTGTTGATTTCATTTCCGAGCACATAGGTAGGCGCTACTTTGTTCAACTGATCGTATAGCCCATTCTGAACGGAGGATTCCGAACCGACAATAATGAAGTCAGGAGCAAAGCTGGTGACCGCCTCCAGGGGAAGATCATAGCTGATTGTAGGTACATCCTTTAATTCAGCGGAAAGATAATCCTGAATGCCGTTGGCAACAGACCACTGGGCTACAGGAGTCACCCCGAGCGTGACCAGCTGATCCTCCAGATATGAACCGAGCACACGCTGCGGATTGGCAGGAACAGTGACCTTATGACCCATGCTGTCCGTTACTGTCTTCGGTTCGGAAGGGGCTGTAGTTGCAGCCGCTGAAGGTGCCGTTGTGGCCGCTGAACCGGAATTCGCTGTGTCTGCCGTATTATTGCTGCCGCATGCGGATAAGAACAGTATCATGGCCATACATCCGGCCCCAACCCATTTTCTGCCGCTTATTTTCATTGTTTTTGAAGAAACCATTCAATAACCCCTCCTGTATATGGATGCTTCATGGATCAAATCCTTTGCTTGTCCATCGCTTCACTTTATAAATGATATTGATTCTCATTATCTCTGTCAATACAAATTTGTAAACTTGCTTATGAACTGCATGAACAATAAACAGCGGGGCCCAATAGCCATTTTTTGGCTTGGACCCCGCTGATGTCAAAATCAATTATTTATGCAAATGAAAAGGCACAGTAGCAACCACGATATCTTTTTGGTTCATTAGATAGGAACGGATAAACAAGCTGGTCTGGTTATGCAATACCGCCTGCCACCAGTGCTTCGTAATAAACTGAGGGATTAATATTGTAATGTGGTCTGTGGAAGCCGTCTTCCACTCCACCGTATCAATGAACTTGACCAGCGGACGGATGATGCTGCGGTACCGGGAACGCAATACAATCAGCCGAACCCCGGGATTCCATTCCTCCCACTTCTGTTCCATCTTGTGGATCTCTTCCTCATCGAAGCCGACATAGACCGCAACCACGTTGTTGGTTAATGATTTGGCGTAACTGAGTGAATGCAGAACGGCACGTGTCACACCCGCCACGGGAACCACCACCGTGCTTCCCTTGATCACCGGCTTCTCGTCGTCCATACAAATCCGCAGCTGATCGGCAATATTCATATAATGGCTATGAATCCGGTAAAAGACGAACATGACGACCGGCAGGAAAATGAAGATGGCCCAGATACTTGAGAACTTGGTGATGATAAAAATCAGTGTAATCGTTAAAGTGGTTAACATGCCCACCGTATTAACGGCAAACTTGCTCTGCCAGCCTTTAGGTTTGGTTTTGTACCAGCGCACCATCATACCTAACTGGGATAAAGTGAACGGTATGAATACCCCCACAGCATACATAGGGATCAAACCTTCGGTATTCCCGTGAAATGCCGCTACCAGAATAGCGGACATCACACCAAGAAAGATAATTCCGTTGGAAAAGCCCAGCCGGTCACCGCGCACCATAAACGCATGCGGCATATATTTGTCCTTGGCGAACATAAAAGCCAGCAGCGGAAAAGCAGAGTATGCAGTGTTGGCTGCCAGGAATAAGATCACTGCGGTAATTCCTTGAATAAAGAAATACAATGCCCCGCGGCCAAAAGTCGATTCGGCGATCTGCGAGACCACAGTAGCCTTCTCGTCAGGAGTAACTCCGTACCAGTAAGCGAGTAGCGTGATTCCCGTGAACATTAGGCCGAGGATGATCCCCATCAGTACCAGGGTTTTTGCAGCATTTTTCTCCGCCGGGGCTTTAAAGTTTGGAATCGCGTTGGATACCGCCTCCACCCCTGTAAGTGCCGAACAACCGGAACTGAAGGCCTTTAGCAGCAGAAACAAGCTGACATTGGACACCGCTGCTCCTATTTCCGGTACGTGGGCGTGGGCACCACCTGTCATGTATTTAATGAAACCTGTAGCAATCAATACAAAGATTGAAATGACAAACAAATACACCGGAATGGCAATAAACGACGCAGATTCCGTCACCCCTCGCAGGTTAAGAATGGTCAGGATGATAATCACGGATACCGCAATAAGGACCGTGTGATTATGCAGACTCGGAAAAGCTGAGGTAATCGCATCTGTTCCGGCTGAAGCACTAACGGCTACAGTCAGAATATAATCCACCAATAAAGAACCGCCGGCGAGCAGACCCGTAGGAACACCCAGATTTTTTTTGGCTACGATATAAGCCCCGCCACCTTGCGGATAAGCAAAGATTGTCTGCCGGTATGATAAAATCAGAATGGCCAGCAAGCCCAGCACGGCAAGTGCAATGGGCAAGGAGTACCAGACAGCTGTAAACCCCGCTGCTACCAGCACAATCAGAATTTGTTCCGTACCATAGGCTACGGACGACAATGCATCTGAAGACAAAACGGCCAGTGCTTTAACCTTGGACAACTTTTCATGATCGAGTTCGTTCGACTTCATCGGACGCCCGATCAATAGTCGTTTAACTTTGCTTACCATTGTAGATACAGTTCCTCTCTTTGTGAGTTGAAACGGTCATACCGTGCGCCATTTTCATTGGTGGATTTCATAAATGCAGGCACAAAAATAAGCATACGGATATCCTCCGCATGCTTATGCATGGGTCTATCCCACCTTTGCTTACGAGGTTAGCTGTCGGATTCGGGCTGTGGAAAGCCCTACGGCCCGGTCGTGACGACCGGCTGCCGATTCACCCCTTTGGCACAAGTGCCAAGTTTGGTTCCCCCGTTTTCCCCTTGGAAAATTCAGCGCATATTCAACTTCTCACAAGGACTAATATTAGTCTACTCGGACTGTTCAGTAAAGCTGTGAAAAAAATGAAAAAAGAATGAAAAAGCATCCAATTACCGCAAATTGTTAATCACGGAGGCATCGCTCTTTCATTCTCTTCGATTATCCCTTATACACGTGTTTTTATAACGTTTTGACAAAAATTTGTGACGTTTGCAGTTGTTTGCCAGAGGTTGTAACCACGCTGGTTTACGTCTTTTGGCTACTCCTCTTCTTTACGTCCATTCCAGAGCAAAAGAGCGATCAATATAAAAGCAATTAAAGCCATAAATGGAATAGTAATAAAGCCGAAAACATTCAAATAATCCTTGTTGCAGGGAACGCCGACTGTGCAGGGGAGAATCTTGCTGAGGGCGGGAATTTTCTGCTCTGCATAATGATACAAGGAGATACTTCCGCCGATCAGACTAAGAGGCAGCACATACGGAATAATGCGCTTGTCTCCCCGGTAAGTGGCAATGCCGAGCAAAAACAGCTGTGGATACATGAAGATACGCTGAAACCAGCATAGCTTGCAGGGCTCATATTTGAGCACCTCACTTAAGTATAAGCTGCCGGCAACAGCCACGACGGATACGAACCAGGCCAGATACAGGCAATGACGGCGGCAAAACGACAAGAACTTGCTCACTCGGCCTTCACCGCTTGGGCTGCTTCATCAATCTGAGCGGAAATGGCTTCAAAATTAAACGGCTCCGCTGTCATCACACCGTTGATAAACAGGCTTGGGGTGGTAGTAACCTTGGAATCATTGGCCAATTGGATGTCACGGCTCAGTTCCTCCGCATACGTACGATTCTCGATGTCTTTGCGCAGCAGGTCATAATCGATAGCAAGTTTTTCTTTTTGCGCCAGCTCCACCAGGTAGTCGGCCGTCGCCCACTCCACATCTTCCGCACCTTGATTCTTGTAGATGGCATCATAGAATTTCCAGAATTCATCATTGCTTTGATGATACACGGACAAGGCAGCCAGTGATGCCGTTTCGGAGTCAGGTCCGATAAATGCCATATTCACAAAATAAAGTGCGGCTTTTCCTTCTTCTATATATTTTTGGACGATTTGCGGCTTAATGCCACCGGCAAATTGCGCACAGGCCGGACATTTGTAATCTCCGAATTCGACAAGTTTCACAGGAGCATCTTCGTTGCCCAGTCTTGGCATCTCACTGTAATTAAAATTAACGGGATCAGCAGTAGTCGATGATGAATCTTTGGAGGCCAACATGAATAATGCAACAAATATAATCACAACTATGGCCACTGTACTTACAATGAGAATCCTCGTTTTCTGCTTCTGTTGTTCCTGTTCGGCACGGCGTTTTTCCTGCTTGCTCATTTGCGGCACCGGTGCGCTGCGTTTTTTAGGTTTGCTCAAGGGAATTTCCTTTCTGTCCTCTCTCGGACGGGCGAAATAAGTTTCATATAATTTAAAATTATATAATTAAAGATCTCACCCTGGCAAACTATATCCACCAATTCCCTTAAAAGCGATTCTAAACGTGAACTCTGCCCCGCCTGATGAAGTAGATTCCACCCAAATATCTCCCCCCATCAAATCCACAAGTTTCTTGCAGATGGCCAGGCCCAGCCCTGTTCCCGGATAATTGCGGTTATAGGACCCATCAACCTGTGAGAACGGTTGAAAAAGCAGCTCCAGCATGTCGGGATCAATCCCGATCCCTGTATCCTTGATCTTGAACAGCAAATATTGCCGGATGTCCTCCCCGTTCTCTGTACTGAAAGTATCCACAGTTACGATAACATTTCCTTTATCCGTAAATTTAATAGCATTTCCAATAATATTAAGAAGAACCTGACGAATTCTTACACTGTCTCCTTCTACTATATCCGGGACTCCAGACTCCAATATCAGAATAAGCTGCAAACCTTTGTCCCGGGCAGTGACTTCAAATAAGTCCATACATTCCTGTACCAGCCGAGACACCTGAAAAGGATTCTGACGTAAACGCATTGCCCCGGCTTCGAGGACGGATAGGTCCAGGATATCATTTAAGACGTGAAGCAATGCCTGCCCGCTTTTGGACTGCAGCTGCAGCAGCTCCAAGTGTTCGGTATTATCCATACTGTCTATCAGCAGCTGATTGATGCCAATAATCCCGTTCAGCGGCGTGCGGAGCTCGTGGCTCACAGTGGCGAGGAACTCGCTTTTTATTCTGGCCGCGCTTTCAGCCTTCTCCTTGGCCTTTCTCAGTTCCTGCTGGTAACGCATAAGATCGGTGATATCCTTGCAGATCATGTATACGAGTTGCCGGTCCCCGGTAATCAGCGGAAATACGGTTGAGCTGAACCTCAGTCTGCTGCCTTGCTTCGTCTGAATGGTCATCTCCAGCTTGCCTGGTCTGCCTTTAGCCGCCTGCTCGACAATTGATCCGAAACGTACCCTCTCTTCGCTGCTGAAAAGCTTATTCTCCCACTGGCTCTCCAGCTCCCTCCATTCATATCCGGTTGTTGTGTACATGGCAGGATTTGCGCTTAGTAATCTTTTGCAAGCAGGGTCCATACAGATTACAATGTCCGGACTGAATTCAAACAAGGCCATATAGCGCTGCTCATTGAACCGGGCAGATGCCATTACCTTTTGCCGGTCTCTGTACAACAGCCAAAGCACCAGGGCTGCAATCAAGACAAAGGTTGTGCCCAGAATCATTCCCAGGCTGGAGCTGTCCAGCATCGCAGCGGAAGAACTTGCGTGGACTTCTGAAGGCGTCATAAATACTGCACCAAACATAGCTGTATAATGTGTGCCGGTCACTGAAGCCGTCAGCAGAAGGACCAGGAGCGTTTTTTTGAGCGAGAACATGTTGTATTTCTTCTGAATCCAAGCCGGTCGATAGGACGCTGCCAGAAACGCAGCGATCAGCGAGAATAATACGGACCAGAGCATGGATAGAATATTCTGTTCATAGTGAAGCGATGTCTTTATCGCCATAACACCGCAGTAATGCATGAGTAGCATACCCGCACTGAAGAGAAAGCCGGATAGCCCCAGATAAACACTGCTGCGGGTACGGGGATTATTTAGCAGCATGAATACCAAATAGGAGACCAGAATGGAAATGAATAAAGAGAAGAGTAAAAGTGGAAGATCATAGGTGACCACAGTGTCTGTCTCCATGGCCAGCAGGCCCAAAAAATGCATGGTCCAGAGCCCGAAACCGAACACAGTGGAAAGCACCAGCAGGAATAAACGGCTTTTGCTTTTCCGAACGAGCCGGTCAGCCATATCCACAACTACAAAACAGGATAATGCAGCAATCGCAATGGACAGGGAAACCAGCAAGTCATTATAATGACCCGGATGCTGTTGCATGATGAACCTCTGCTTTCTGCATCACAATAAATGCGTAATCAGGATTTATTAAGCATTTACCCTGCTCCCTGAAGCACGAACCTCTACTTTACTCCATTCCATTCGGGCAAAAAAAAACAGAACGCCTAAATAGCATCCTGTTCTCTATATTTCTGCGGTTTAGGCTCCTGCCTCTTCCGTCAACAACTGTGCTTTGAGCAGCTTTATTCTGGAGATTCGTTTATTTTCCGTTTCTTCGACGATGAACAGATGACCATCAAATTCGGTGGACTGCCCTTTTTGCGGAGGGTTGATCTCCAGTTTGGAATATAGCCAGCCACCTATGGTATCATAGTCATCTGTTTCCATTTGAAGGCCCAAGGAATCATTGATCTCCTCGATAAGCATCAGACCGTCGATGGAGTATTCATCCTCCCCCAGCTTCTCGACACCCGGACGCTCTTCATCAAATTCATCCTGAATTTCACCGACGATCTCTTCCATTATGTCTTCAAGCGTCACCATCCCGGAAGTTCCGCCATATTCATCGATCAGAATGGCAATCTGGGTCTTGGCCCGCTGCATCAGCTTTAGCAGAGCACTGATCTGAATGGACTCCGGTACGGTAAGAATGGGACGAATCAAATCCGTATAGCGCGAAGAATTATCCCTGATTAAATCCTTGATATGAATAAAGCCCAGAATGTGATCTTTATCTCCTTCACATACCGGATAACGTGTCCTCATGCCCTCAAATGCAACTTCCAGATTCTCCTCCGCCGAAAGATGGCTGTTCAAACAGATCATCTCCGTGCGCGGGATCATGATTTCACGGGCCATGGTATCCACAAATTCAAAAATATTGTCGACCAAAGCCATTTCGGTATTGTCGATCAGTCCGCTCTTATTACTCTCTTGCATAAGAATGCGGATCTCTTCCTCGGTATGTGCTGTTCCGAGCTCCGATACCGGAGCCAGACGGAAGACACTAAGTAGTCCGCGTGCCAATCCTTTGACAATCCAGATGATGGGATACATGATCTTGTAAAAGATATTCATCGGACCTGAGGTAAGCAAAAGCACGGCTTCCGCCTTGTTAACGGCAATCGTCTTGGGTGCAAGTTCGCCCAGTACAATATGAAGCACCGTAATAAACATAAAGGCAGTAATCAAGGAAATAACATACACCGATGTTTCACCAAATCCAAGGTTCACCAAGAGCGGTCCAACAATCGTCGCTATAGCCGGCTCCCCAAGCCATCCGAGAGCCAGGGATGCCAAGGTGATCCCCAGTTGGCAAGCGGACAGATAAGCGTCCAAATTGTGTACGATCGTTCTTGCAGCGGGTGCTCTTTTATTGCCTTCCTCAACCAGGGTATCAATACGACCGCTGCGCACCTTGACCATCGCATATTCAACCGAGACAAAAAAGCCATTCAACAACACCAGCAAAATAATTAAACCTACATGTAATATACCGGGTAAAGGGTCGCTCAAATTATACTCCTATCCACCTTTTTACCACAGCAAGGCGGATAGGCCCACCTCCTTCGTTTTCTCAAAATGTCTGCATGTGCAACTGACGGACATCCTTTCCGTATCAACTTCCCAACGCATTCAGCTCCTCACCAAAATCACGTATTATAAATATATACATTATTATATTATTACTCAGAGCAGAAAAACAGGTATTAATGAGTGTAAAAATATGATCTATTTTTCCTCTCTGGGACATACTGCACTTAAAAATATAAACCGAAGTTACCCAAGGAAAGCAATTAGGTAATTTATTCCTTGATTTCCCAGGAACTCTTGAACACAATCTTTTGTCGGTTCCTACTATATATAAGGTTAAATCGTAGGCACCCTTCCCGTCAACCTCAGCACCTCCAGCTTCCGCTGCAGGTTAAGTTGCCACTCATGATCGTGTGTCTGATATGCGTACAGAAGTTATCGTATAACCGATAGAAGTCCGTCAGGTACAGGTGGTCAAGACTCGATTTTGTTAGACACTTAAAAAAAGATACCAGGCTAAAAGCTGCTCAAAACAATCGACCGGAGGCAGTTTATTTAGTCTTCTGCCTTTTTTCACTCCTCTTGTCGCGCGTTAGTCTGTTTCAACATAACGTGTTAATCAGAGACAAGACAAGTAATTAGGAGGAATGCCTGGTGCCTAGAATATCTGTAATTATGCCGGTCTATAATAACGCAATCTATTTACAGGAAGCAGTTAACACCATCTTGTTGCAAACATTAAACGATCTAGAGTTAATAAATCATTGATGACGGATCAACCGACGGATCAGCGGGGATCATACATGAACTAAAAGATACTAGAGTAAAGAAGATATTTCATACTGAGAATACGGGTATTGTTACTTCGCTGAATCAAGGACTCGATCTGGCCCAAGGTGAGTACATCGCCCGTATGGACAGCGATGACGTTGCAGCATTAAACCGCTTAGAAGTGCAGACTTATTTTATGGACCAGAATCCCACCATAGATATTAGCGGAACAGGATATACAACGAACTATCTTGGACCTGTCAAGTTAAATCCTATGTATCACGAAGAATCGACAATACAATGTAATCGACCAGGATCTATTAAGAATGGCCCTATCCAGATGTGTATCATGAGTTTCATACTAATTTATGACCAACATCGTCAAACAGTTGCTGCATTAACAAAAAAAAGTGAAGAAAAAACAAAAAAATCCGTTTGGCATACGTCCGGCAGGTTATTTTATGTATGCTCTAAATTCAAATCGTTCACGCATAAACCAACTGCCGTCAATTTTGATTGTCTCTGGTGAATACCCCTTCACCAGCCCGCCATAATCCATCAGGTGTCCGATTGGGTCTGGTTCCTCTCGGTAGCATACCGATACTTCAGACTGTGTAAGAGCGGCCACCAGGAAATACGCATCACTGTTCAAACCTTATATGTAGAGTTCACAATATCTCTCTTATTAAGCAAGTTATTATTGAGGATATCACGGCTGGAATAACCTGCAAATGACAAAAGCCCACTAGCCGGAGCCAGTGGGCTTACTCCCAAACGCACAGAATTTTTAATCAGAAACCAGGATAGCGTCGAAGCTCTCAGGACCGACACGAATTGTTCCAAGCAAGTTAGAAGAAACAAATGCTGTGTAAGTCAATTGCGGGGTGATCGGCGGCACAAAGTCATCAGCAGAGAAAGTAATTACCTGCGGAGCCAGAACACTGAGACTGAAGGTCGACGTAGCCGAGTAAACCAGTGGATCAGTAGGCAGCGTTCCTCTGACAATCGTAATCGTAATTCCTACCAATGCTAACGGAAGCGACACGGATATCGTTCCTTTAAGCAGAACACGCGGATTGGTTGTTACTCCTTGAGTGATTAGTCCGACTTGGCCAAAAACCTGTGGTGTGTTAATCGCCAGAATTGGGATTGAAATGGAGTTAGCATAACTCGCATTCTGCGATGTTCTTGCATCGAGATAAGTCCCCATATTAAGCACCTCCTTTTTTCTTAACATACAATATAGTATGATTGGACTTGCTACAGTGCTTGTACATTTTTCCAACAACAAATACCTGTGTAATAAGAAAAGGGGGTACATTTAAGACAAGGGTCCGCTATTAACGATAGATTTACCACGAGATATTTATTGTTTATTAATTCTCCTCCACTTAACGCTTAAGGATTTCCTCTTTATCCGTACAACCCTGTAATTATAGCTTGTGGGTGTCTTTGACTGCAGCTGCGGTGCTGGGAGTACAGACAATTGAAGCAATCTTCGGGCTGAGGCTAGCCCTATTTCATAATGAGAGCTGAGTAAGCAAGACTATTAAAGGTAAAATTATAGCACTAGAGGACTGTAAAGTCTTTTCATCTATATTTTAAAGTACCAGGCCCCACAGACCGTCAGACCGATTTCCGCTCCCTCTAATGGGGTAGCCTCGCGAAAACCTTCCGGATGTGCAAAAGAAACCTCTCCTGTAAAATGGTTGATCGTCCTTCCATTTTACCAAAGAGAGGTTTCTTTTCGCGTTTTTAGAGAAAAAAGGGTTGTTGAACTTTAACGGCCTCCACGGGTAGGCGGATTGCCAATAACGCCAGGGTATTGATAGAGAAGCGGCTCATCAAAAGTAGCATAGTCGAAGTAGATCATAAGTAATACGAACCGCTGTCCGGTTGCCGGATCACTGATAATAATGTGGTCACGGCCCGCAGCTTCCAGAACGCCTTTATAGATTTTGGCATTCCAATCCTTGTTGTTCTCGTAAGTAAAGTAAAATGTTCCTACCTTGCCTAAATTAAGCCGAAAGATATTCTCAATGTATGATTGTTCAAACACAGGCGCCGTAGTAGGAATTACAGTTCCAGTCGGGGTCATCGGGCTTCCGCTGCTGACCTGGGGCGGCATCATCCCTCCCATACCCATGCCGGGCATAGGTGACATACCAGGCATAGTGGACATACCGGGCATACCGGGCATACTACCCATATTACCCATATTGCTCATGTTGCTCATGTTGCTCATTCCGGAAGGGAGACTGCCTGAGGACACACTGCCGATGGTATAAGTAACTGGACGGTAAGGCTGAGCGATCATTGATTGAACCTCCTAATAATATCGGAGCTTCTGCTCCGAATGATGATAAACTGCATGATGTACACTTTCAGTGGATAGCTGTTTTACGGGAATTTAAGGCAACAAAGTTAAGCCGCTTTAGTACACTTGCGGGCAATCCGCACTAGTCGGAGTGAAGAAGCAATGGGCTTTGAAACGACCGGTGTTCTGCTGGTTATACCATGTTGCGGGACAAGCCCCTACCGGCCTGAAGAACCACAAGGCATTGGAAGCCGGCCAGACTCTTTCCCCGGCAATGACCCTTTGGGCTAACCGGATATCGGCATCCCGGGCACGCTGGTAGAAATAGCCCTTCTGTGTTGCTTCAAATCCGCCCGGGCTCTGAAACACCATATCATTCATATTGCGGATGTTGTTAAAATCGAGGCAGTTCCCGCGAATCCGGTTGACGCCGACATTCCCAACCATCAACATCCCTTGCGCTCCATCCTCTTCGGCTTCAGCCCTCATCAGGCGCGCAAGCATCTTCACATCTTCCGAATTTGTTTTGATGACGGCCACGTTCTCTCCTCCTTGTTGTAGCTTCTTTAGGAACGAAGCAGTGTTCTTCTTGCTGCATGCTGTATTGTATGTGCATTCGCCCAAGAGGTGACAGTTCCCGCCCATAAAAAAACCCCCTGCTCCATACTCGGAGCAAAGGGAATGTTCATTTCATATGCAGCTATTCGGCTGTGGAATAATGCGGATAACGCTGAAATCCGTAATATCGGGTGCCTTGATAAGTCAGCAGGCCACGGTCACCCTCCGCACTCATCCCGTATTCGCTGCCCTCCACCTTAAACTCCATCCGTGTCCCGCTTTCGGCTTCATAGGTTAGGTAGTATAGGGTGCTCGCCCTGCTGCTGCCCCCCTCCTCCTGGGATGCCTGCTGCTTGATCTCATAACGTTTGCTGATGATACAGGCCGGGATAGTCAACATGGGCGAGCTGTTGTTCCGGCTCCACTGAAGCAAGCCCCTGCCTGCAGATACAGCGACAATGCCAATCATCACAACCAAAAAGATCGGTATCACCGTCCCGGCAAAATCAAACATCCATGAAGGGTCCGGACCCATTCCCATGATCTATTCCTCCTTAGGAGTGCCCCTATTAGGTTTCCAGCTGCCAGCTTCCGGGGCATTCTATACATATATATGCCTATTCCACACCATTCAGCATTAAGAACCGAACTCTATGTAAAAGGAAATCGTTCTGGAGATTTCACCAGATCACAAAAAAGACCACTGCGCTTCCGGTTAAGAAAACGTGTGGTCCTTATGGGAGACTGTTCATTATAGCGATTATGCATGCACAAGATCAAGTAATTGTCTGGTTTCATCCTGCTCTTGAAGCATACCGTTCTCTGCCCAGCAAGCTCTGCATTGTTCTTCTGTTTCACACAGGTGAGCGTCATTGCAGTTGTAGCATAATTGGAGCAGGTTTCTTGTCATATAATCCGTTTCAAAAGTTGTCATTGTAATCTCTCCTATTCAATGTGTAAGTTTGTGAAAAAAGTAACGTTCTTTCTATGTGTTAAATATATCACAGGATTCTTCATTTGTCATGTGATTTTTTTCACATTTATAAAAAAATTTTAGATAAGTTTTTTAGCATATCTCCTCTCCTTCTTCTATAAAAAAAGACTGCACGCGGCAGCCTCTTTAGCCTCTTTCTTTATGCTTACATCACTCTCCAGCTGACCCCACCGTTCGTAGTCTGCAACAGAATGGAGCGTCTGTTTTCTTTCTTCTCTATTAGCAGCCAGCCGACCTCTGCGGAGAAAAACTGGATCTTTACAATCTCCGGATATTCCAGCAGCTTGGATTGCAGCACACTGCTGGCAGGCAGCGCCTCCCAGGTCAACCCCTGATTATGAGTCTGATATAACGTATTGCCTTCCAGTACCCAACCGGTCTGCGCATCAAGAAAGGTTGGAGTGATGTGACGGTTGATCCCTGTCCGGGCGCCAAAATTAAAAGTAGTGAATTTCCAATTCTGCCCGCCATTAGCCGTAAAGTAACCGTGGTAGGTGATGCTGTTTTCTTTTTCTTTTTGACAGCCTACCGGCATCCAGCCCATACCTTTGCCGCTGCGGAAGAATTCGGGCTTGCCGGTAAGGACCCGGTCACAGCCGGCATACCGTTCATTCACGGTAAACGCTGGGCCTGGCTCCCAGGACACCCCTCCATCATTGGTCTTGTAGATCTTGGGCAGCGCCCCTGTCTGGAGTGTGACAAAGCCGTGCATGTTGTCTTTGAAGATCATTCCCGTGGTGACTCCCTCCAAAGAAATGACAGGGTTCGGTATAGTCGGATTATACTGTTCATTCTGCATTACCAATTCCCAGGTAGCCCCTCCATCCGTGGTGGCATGCAGCGCTTTACTCTGTTTATTAAGGGTAGAATCCCAGGCCGTCAGCAGCCAGCCGCGTGCCGGGGAATCGAAATAGATGGAGGATATGGAATTCTGATCTGAAAGTGCAGAGACCTTCCAGGTCTTCCCTCTATCTTTTGTTCGCAATACAATGGTCTCCAGATTGCCGACAGAGCTTCTGATAATCCAGCCGTTGTTCGGATCGGTGAAGAAAATTTCCCGGCCATAGACAGGATTGGAGAGGAACTGCATGGTTGTCGCAGGCGAAATATTCGCCCAGGTCTTTCCGTTGTCGCGGGTCATGTAGAGGCGAAGCTCATTTTTGGTGACTCCCCAAGCGATTCCCTCGGATTCGCTCAGCAGTTGGAAATCCGTAAGCCTGGTCTGAATTTGGTATTTCGGCGTGTTTTCGTTATCCAAATTCTGAGCGTCAGGAGTAATTAGCGTAATGGTCTGTCCCTCCTCCGGTGCTTCTGTCGGCTGTGGCGTCGAAGAAGGCTCCGGTGGAGAAGATGAACATGCCGAGAGGGTCAGCATGGCCAGCAGAACCATGGTCAGAAGACCCCAGGCCCGGAGTCTTGTTGTAGTGGATGGCACTGCCTTCCCTCCTCTTAAGTTGGAGTATTGGTTATTGGTTTAATTTACTGCGGCGGTACCCGTAGAGAACATAAATAAGCAGGCCAACAAACAGCCATATCAAAAAACCTGTCCAGGTCTCGCTCCCCAAATTATACATTAAATATCCGCAGCCTGCCGCACTTAGTAAAGGTATGAAGGGCACCCATGGCACTTTAAAACCTCTTTTCATGTGCGGATGGGTATAACGCAAGACGATAACGCCCAGCGAAACGACCAAAAAAGCGAACAAAGTACCGATACTGGTCAGATTGGCCAGATGATCCAGCGGAATCAGCCCAGTCAGTACAGCAATAACGCCCCCAACCATCCAGGTACTGCGGACAGGGGTATGTGTCTTGGGGCTTACCTTGGCCAAGCTTTGCGGCAAAAGGCCATCCCGGGAGATCGCAAACAAAAGACGTGTCTGGCCAAACAGCAGGACCAGCAATACGGTCGTCATCCCTGCAATTGCACCGACGGAGATCAATCCGGCAATCATGTTCTGATCTACAAAGCGCAGAGCAAAAGACACCGGATCACTGACATTCAGGTTCTGATAAGGCACAATGCCGGTTAAGACCAGTGAAACAACAATATACAGCACAGTACAAATGGCCAGAGAAGAAATAATTCCGATCGGCAAATCACGCTGCGGCCGCTTCACTTCTTCGGCTGCGGTAGAAATGGCATCAAAGCCGATATAGGCAAAAAATACGGTAGCCGCTCCATTCACCACCCCATGCATGCCAAACGGCAAAAAGGGCGTCCAGTTCTCAGGTTTAACATAAAAAAATCCAGTGACAATAAACAGCAGGACTACGGAGATTTTGATGATAACCATAATTGCATTAAATCGGGCCGTTTCTTTAATTCCCCGGGTCAACAAATAGGAAATGAGCAGAATAATAATAACGGCAGGCAGATTAATAACCGTTCCCTTGTCTGCATTATAGGCTCCTGACAATGCTGTGGGCAAATGAATACCCAGCCCTTCAAGCAAGCCCTGAAAATAACCGGACCACCCGCTGGCCACCGCAGCTGCCGCTACGCCATATTCAAGAATCAGGTCCCAGCCCAGAATCCAGGCTATCAATTCGCCGAAGGCGACATAGCTGTAAGCATAAGCACTCCCCGATACCGGAAGGCTTGAAGCAAGCTCGGAGTAACACAAGGCCGACAGCACACAGGCCATTCCAGCCAGTATAAAAGAAAGGACAAGCCCCGGTCCGGCATGATTCGCCGCGGCAACTCCGGTCATCACAAAGATGCCTGTACCGATTATGGCACCTACTCCAAGGGTGGTCAAATCCAGTGCACCGAGGGTTTTGCTTAAACCGACGGCGTCAGAGTTTGCGGGTAAGGCAAACGGTTTTTTACGAAATAAATCCATTCTGATTTCTCTCCTAACAGGGGGATGTATAAATGCGACAACATGAGCGGGTTCCGGTTAAGAATACGCAGTCATTCCGGTCCCGTAAACAAGAAAGATGTGGGAAGTTCCAGTCAGTCTAACTCCCTTCTGGTCATTTCCATTATTAACATGTCCGAAGATAGGGTAAAGGATTAAAAGTCTTTCGCTTGAAAACAATATCTATAGCGATTATGATGGATAAGATTGGACACAAAAAATTCGAATCTGGAGGAGATGGAATAATGGCCCCCCCATTCAAGCCTAACCGTGTCGTAGTTATCGGCACCGGTGCAGTCGGCACAACTACAGCATATACCTTGCTGTTGCGCAGACGTATGCCTGAACTTGTATTAATTGACGTAAATCATCAGAAGGCGCTGGGTGAAGCGCTGGACATGAACCATGGCATGCCTTTTGTCGGCGGAGTTAAGCTATGGGCAGGTACCTACGAAGATTGCCGGGAAGCAGATATCATTATCGTAACCGCCGGCGCCTCCCAAAAACCGGGTGAGACCCGTATTGATCTCCTGCGCAAGAACATTTCGATCTTCAAGGATATCATCCAAAAAATCACCAAATACAATCAGCACGCGATCCTGCTGATTGCGACAAACCCTGTCGATATTTTGTCCTACGCGACATTAAAGATAAGCGGTTTTGACCGCAGACGTGTCATTGGTTCCGGGACCGTGCTGGACAGCGCCAGATTCCGTTATTTGATCGGCCTGCACAAGGAAATTGATCCGCGCAGTATCCATGGCCAGATCATAGGCGAGCATGGCGACTCCGAGCTGCCGGTATGGAGCTTGGCCAACGTTGCCGGGATTGATCTCGGCTTCGATGAAGCGGAGCGCAACGAAATCTTTGAGGATACCAAAAATGCAGCCTATGAAATTATTGATGCCAAGGGCTCTACTTCCTATGCCATCGCCCTCGCGCTGGACCGCATTGTTGATGCGATTCTGCATAACGAAGGTGCCGTGCTGAACGTCTCAACTCTGCTCAACAATTACAACGGAGTCTCAGATGTCTTCCTCGGTGCCCCTTGTGTTGTAGACCGCTCCGGCGTGCGTGAAGTGCTTGACCTTCCACTAAACGACGAAGAACGGGCATTGTTCCAGCAATCCGCTTCCAAGCTAAAGGAACAAATCGCTAAGCTTGAATTGTAACGGTTTTATAGAAAAACGGCTATCCCGAATGTCATTGCAAATGGCTGAGGGACGGCCTTTTTTTTTGTGAAAGAACAGCAAAAAAACGCCCTTCCTCCCAAGCACCGGTTCAACCGGCCCTGCAAGAAGAACGTGGACTCCTTTAAAGTTAACCATAGTGTACTATATAAACTGAACTTGTAATTTTTCTATTTGGGATTGGATCGTGACTATGGCGAATGTTTGGACTTATTCCTTTTCAGGTTCAATCTATATATCACAGTATTTATCACTGGGGCATGTGAAGCTGGAGCCTGGACATAGCCACTTCTTTCTCCCGGCTGGTGATGTGGGTGTAAACGGTGGTTGTCTGAATGGACGAGTGGCCCAGCAGCTCCTGCACCGTACGCAGATCCGCCCCCTTGCGCAGCAGCATCGTAGCAAAGGAATGGCGCAGCTTATGGCTGGAGTACGGACGGCGATGCGCCGCAGGCACCTCACTCTGGAAGCGCGCAAAGGTATCCGCGGCAATCTGCTGAATGCCGCGGATCGAGAGGCGCCGCCCTTTTTGCGAAATGAACATCGCTTCCTCTTTGCTCCTCCAGGGGGTAAGCCGGCCTTCCAGCGCCAGATCGAGATAAGGGACAACACCCTCCGGCACCGGAATATTCCGCCATTTGCGGCCTTTCCCAAAGACGCGGAGGGAACGTCTTTCTACATTATAATCACTCAGATTCAGCGTATGGACTTCACCCACCCGCAGACCCATGTAGGACATGAGCAAAAATACTGCCAGATTACGGCTCCTGTATTTACCGTCGATAGCAGATAAAAAGCGCTGCAAATCGTCTTCATCCAGATAGACGGGTTCACGGTTTTTTTCGGTTTTGGATTTCTTGATTCCGGCTGCAGGATTTGCAGTGTACAGTTCAAGCTCAATCAAAGCTTTAAAAAAACAGCTGACAGCCGCATGCTTACGATTTCTGGTGGCATCGCTGACACCTCGCTCACGGACAGAGGTCAGAAAGGATACCACATGCAGCTTTTTGACAGACTCCAGTTGTTTACCGTTCAGACTGTCCAAAAATTGACGTACATCCGCGAGATAGGATTTTTGCGTATATGGGGTATATCCGGCATCTTTCATCCAGATCAGAAAAGCTTCCAGCTCTTCTTCATATTCTTCGTTAATATCCATACCGCCGCCTCCGTCCAGGTTAATGACAATCTATTCTATCATATAATAGACAGATAGCGTATGTTGCCTTTTCAAAAAAACAGTACGGTTACTCTGTATTCCAGTCCAGTGGTATGCGCATGCGCAGCATCTCTTTATCCTCCGGATATGAATATGGATTAGATGTAATAGATTTTACCTTGTTCTCATCCAGCGCCGGAAAGATCACCTTGAACGAAAGCGAGTCCTTGGATACCCGCACAGGGTCTTGAGAAGGATAGATGGGCTGGCCTTCAGCATCATCGAATTGAAAAGAGGTCTTCTGGCTCAGAGGCTGACTTGCTTCATAATAAACAACTGTCTGCCGCTCTTCATATTCAATATTTGTGATGGTTATTGTGCCCCCCTGATCCCCTTGCAATGTTAACGGGTAACTGCCTGTCAGCGTATGGCTGTCCTTCACGGGTAAGGTACCTGCCGGGATATTGAGGATTTCACTAAAGATTAATGTCACATACCGGGGTTGTGGATTCAAATCTCCCAGTGCGGACAGATTGAAATAAAGATCCGTTGCGGTTCCTCCATCCCCTCCCTGCCGGCCCAGTAAGGTGCCCTGATCATCTTCAACTGCAAGGTTGAACTCATTTAAGGGATAGTCTTTGCTTATCTGAATTTGTGTTGTGACCGGGCCAAACATCATTTTTTTGAGGGTATATTCACTATTCTTAAACTTGAATTTCCTGTGAAGTTCAAACGTGTGCGACATTTCTTTGCTTTTCCCTTTGTGCAGCGGTATAGAAAGCTCCCAGTTCCCTCGGGTTGTCCCAATACAATCAATGTTCATCTTCAGCAGCAATTCATCCGGCATATTCTTGTCGGTGAAATTCCAGCGTGTGGTGCCTGCAAAACTGCGGTCTCCCGTAACTGTAAAATCATGTGTGCCGATCGACTGCGGGCTAATCCCGTCAAATTCCAAATCATAATAGACAGTTGCCTCATCGGACGTAATGGTTGGGTGGGAAACCGGATAATTCACTTCATAGTTCAAGACCAGTTGAATTCCATCGTAATACACCTCGTCCATTCTAACTTCAATTCCTTGATCCAGTGCAGCAATATCGACGGGATGGATAAGTTTATGGCTCTCGATCTGCCGAAGCTCATCATAACCGCCGCCTTTTGCATACAGATATTCAAAAAAAGGAATCTTCCGCAGCGCCTCTGCAACTTGAGGTGAAACAAACCCCGCACCCAGCGTCAGAATAACGGCAGTTATCGCTGCCACACTGACCCCAAGACTCCAGCGGAGGAGCGGAGAACGATAGCGATAGCGGGGCCGGCTTGCCTTCCGAAATCCCTGGTGCTGTTCCCATAACGTTTCAAAAGTGAACCCAGGCTGTTTTTGTTTCAGCAGCAGTTCGGCTTCATGCTCCAACTGGGCAACAAGCTCCGTATGAGCCACAGACTCCCGTGTTCTGAGTTCTCTCATTTCAAACCCTCCCTCACCCTGAATAATTCCGGTTCCTGCTCGTTATACAGCCTAAGCTTCGTAAGCGCCATATGCAGCCTTGATTTGCAGGTACCGAGAGGTATCCCCAGCACAGCGGCGGTCTCGGGCAGTGGGAGTCCGGCGTAATAGTGCAGGGTAACCACCTCCCGCTGTTTCTGCGACAATCTGCCGACTACGGACCACAGCTGCTGTTTAGCTTCATCATGCATAACGATACTCTCTGCTGACTGCTCGCGAGCTGTGTCCGTTTCAGGCACTCTGGAGAACAGCTTCTGCCAGCTTTTTCTGCGCAGCACATCACGGGTCATATTGACTGTTATCCGGTAGAGCCAGGGCCGGATCGGCCGGGACTCATCGTACCGGTGATATTTGGAATATGCACGCAAAAACGTCTCCTGCGTAATGTCGTCTGCCAGTGCAGGAAGCTTCGTAATCATCAGGGCAATCCCGTATACATAGGATGCGTGTTCTTCGAACATTTCCCTGGCTTGCTGTTCGGTTATGGAATACTCTTTCAATCAGGTCCTCCTCCTCCCTATCTTCATCATCCTATATACGTGTTGAACGCTATAAACCGTTCGCTTTTGGAGCATACTAACTTTTGAGAAATGTGAGAGGATTCTACCAAGAAGCGTTTCAGCAGCGGCATGACGGGTTATGGATTGGGGACAGCCAGTTTATCCTAACAAAAAAACAACTCTTACATCTCACTCTAAAAGGAGACGATCATGAATGCCAGAAGTGCAGAAAGTAGTCTTGGAGCCTGCCGCTCAAAAGTTCGCTGACGATAATGCGAAGCCGCCTTTCCTCCCGGACCTGGGTCCTGAAAAAGGGCGCGTCACGGTAGATAAGGTGCAAGCAGGCGATATTTATAAACCTGAAGCCGAACTTGAAGATATTACGGTGCCTGGCGGCCCCGGCGGGGAGGTATCGGTAAGAATTGTCCGTCCCAAACATTCCTCCTCTGCTCTATTACCGGTCATCTTATATATTCATGGTGCCGGTTGGGTCTTCGGGAATGCGCATACGCATGACCGGCTCATCCGCGAGCTGGCAACAGGAGCTGAGGCTGCTGTGGTTTTCCCGAATTACAGCTTATCCCCGGAAGCGAAATACCCGACAGCCCTTGAAGAGATATATGCGGTGCTACAATGGACCGCTGACAAGGGGGCCGAACAGGGTCTGGACCCGGGTAAACTCACAGTAGCCGGGGATAGTGTCGGCGGCAACATGACCGCAGCCATCACCCTGATGGCCAAAGAACGCGGCGGTCCGGGCATTGCCAAGCAGCTGCTGTTCTATCCGGTGACGGATGCCTCTTTTGACACCGAATCTTATCAACAGTTCTCCGAAGGATACTTCTTACAACGGGAGGGGATGAAGTGGTTCTGGGATCAATACACGACGGATCCTGCCGAGCGTGCACAAATTACAGCCTCTCCGCTGCGTGCCACAGTGGATCAATTACGTGACCTGCCGGAGGCGCTGATTATCACCGGTGAAGCGGATGTGCTCCGGGACGAAGGAGAGGCTTATGCAGCAAAGCTTCGTGAGGCTGGCGTGGCAGTTACGGCTGTCCGTTTCCAAGGCATCATCCATGACTTTGTGATGCTGAATGCCCTGGCGGATACCCAGGCCAAAAAAGGCGCGATTCTGCTCGCCACCAGCTGGCTGAAACAAGGCTTCTAAATCAGCCGAATAGAAAAAACGAAGGGGTTGTCCTTTTAAGCCATGTGGCTATAAGGGACAGCCCTTCGTTTTATTTTTGGAGTAGGAATAAAGAGTAATGGCCCTGCTCCCCTTACTTCCGTTGCGTATAAAATTCCGCCGCCTTCCTTGAACCACCGATCATTCCTTGAATTTTCCCGCTTAGATCGCTTAAGTTGAATCCCATGTGTAATCCCTCCCAAGTGATGTATTGTTGAACCTATATTACCCGGAATAAGCTGACCTGAATTATTGGTTTACATAATCATTATTATGTTACCTTATTAAATACTCTGAAACCAAAAGCAACTAATTTTCCCATTCCAAGGTCTAATGGATATAAGCCATTTCAAAGGAGCAGATTCTAATGACCCATTCTGTAATAATAACTTCCACCCTTCTCTTGGCTTCACTCCTCACCACCGGGGCTGCTTTCCACTCCTCAGAAGTCGCACAAGCCGGAACGGCAGCGGGTTGGACCAGTGCTGCGGTCACTGAACAAATCCCCAAATCTGCCGCTAAACTGCTGTGGCAAATCAACAATGACGGCCAGGGCATGTATGCTGACGGACAACAAACTTCAAGGGGGCTGGTCTTCTATACCTCCGGAAGCACACTAAGGGCTGCAGACATTGCTACCGGCCACCTCAAATGGTCCTATAAGAATGGAACGTACCCACAAATCATTACGAATAACTCTGTATTTTTCATTACGGGCGAAGGCGAACTTGTAAAAGTCGCGGCGGATACCGGCAAAGTGTTATGGAAAGTGAAAGCGGCGAAAGCTCCAATCGAGGTGGGGGCACAGGCCCGGCTTATAAGCGGGGTAATCTATTTTGCCAATGAGAGCGGCGGAATTGCTGCGTATAACCCGGTTACAGGTGCAAAAATGTGGGAAAACCCCACCATACCCATGTATGCAGGCAGTCTAAACGGAATTTACAACGGTACATTGCTGGCATCCAGTACGGTCGATAATATCCGCAGCCAATTTTTCGGGTTGGATTCCGCTACCGGCAAGTTGCGCTGGAGAACCGAAGGATTGTATTCTTTTGCCGGTTACCGGGATGTCCGGATTCTGTTGCGTGAAAGCAATGCTGCTGCGGTTAAGGCTCCAACGTCCAAATCCGCACCTGGATATTTAATGACGCTTGTGAGTATGGATGTGGCTACAGGAAAAATCACTTCCCGGGAGAATTATCAGCCGTTAAAGGATGTAGTCAAACTCTATAATAACCGCATGATGATCCAGGGTTCTTCTGTGTATTCGGTAGACGGGAATGTGGATCAATCCGAGCTTTATTTAACCCGTTTTACCTTGGGAAAACCTACCGATACCGCCACCACTAGCTACGCTTCGTATGGAAATTGGCTGGCTGGCCCTACCGACGGCAGGGTGTTTTTCCAAAAGGATCAGCAGATCCAAAGCGTGACTATCGCTGACAAGACGGTGGTTACATTCATGCATCCAGCTAGTCCTGTGATTCATCTGCAAAAGATCGGCAAAGCCGTTTATGCCGGTTTTGAAAATGGTGATTTCTCCATCATGCACGCTGACACAGGTGCACTGCTGGGCACGTTAAAACTTCACGCACAGCTATATGGGAGAATTTCCGTAGTAAATGGGACGGTTCTAATTCCCACTGATCAGAAGCTGTTTGCGGTATCTTTGCCGCAGGAGCTGAGATAAAAAGAAGTGTCTGAGCAGCTAAAGCCACTCAGACACTTCTTCTCAATTGGCGTAACTTCGCCTGACTCCACCCGGCAGTTCTCAGCTGATAATTCTACAACGCCCGCAGATACTCCCCGATTCTCCGGGCGGCTTCCAGTAGCCGATCCTCTTTTTGCACCAGCGCAATGCGCACAAAACCTTCGCCTTGCGAACCAAAGGCATCACCCGGAATCACAACCACTCCGGTCTTTAGCAGCAATTCACGGGCAAAAGCACGCGAACCGCCGCCTTCCGGAAACCTGGTCCACTGCTGCGGCAGTGCCGCCCAGATAAACATGGTCGCCTTAGGCTTAGGCACGTCCCACCCTTCCCGGGCCAGCGCCTCCACAAATATATCCCGGCGGCGCTGATAAAGAGGCGCGACTCCGCCACTCTCCATATCGGCCATCGCAAGCTCAAGCGCGGTCACCGCCGCTTCCTGGATCGGCTCAAACACGCCGTAATCGATATTGCTCTTCAGCTCGCGCAAAGCCCCCACCGCTTCCCGGTTGCCGGTCAGGAAGCCGATCCGGCAGCCGGCCATGTTGAAGCTTTTGGAGAAGGAATGGAACTCCACGGCAGTATCCATTGCTCCCGGCACCTGCAGTATACTCAGCGGCTTATACCCGTCGAACCCCATTTCCGAATAGGCCAGATCGTGAATGATCAGCACGTCCCATTTGCGGGCAAGCAGGACCAGCTTCTCGAAGAAGGTGATATCCGCTGCCGTAGAAATCGGGTTGCCGGGAAAGTTGAGCAGAATAAAGGAAGCCTCCTGCCACACCCGATCCGGTACACGGTCCAAATCCGGCATAAAATCATTCTCTTGCAGAAGTGGAATAGACCAAGGTCTTACTCCCGCTATCGCTAGCGAGCCGGAATAGATCGGATAACCCGGGTCCGGCACTATAGCCATGTCCCCGGGGTTACAGACAGCAAGCGCCAAATGGGCGAGTCCATCCTGCGATCCCATCAGCGCCAACACTTCTTCCTCCGCATCTACCGTGACGCCAAAACGTTTGTCCATCCAGGCCGCTGCCTGTTGGCGTAAGGCTAAACTCCCTCTGCTGGATGGATAAGAATAACTGCTCTCCCGGAGCACTGCCGAACTTAACACCTGACGGATTTCAGGTTTCGGCGCTCCGTCCGGACTCCCAATCCCGAGATCTATGATCTTCAAGCCCGAACCCAGGGCTTCCTCTTTCCATTCTGCAACTTCGGAGAAAATAGAGGAGCCGAGTTGCGACAGCTTCTCCGATCTCCAGCCTTTATTCATGCGATGATCGGCCAACGAAATCCACCCGCCTATTTTTGGAATCATTATACCATGGAAGAGTTGGCTAGATCGCATACTAGACTTGAAATGTCCTCCAAACCGCTCTTTTTTAGCCGGATAAGTGCCCCTTATCGCCTTTAAAAATCGTTTAAAACCAAAACAGCGTATAATTTATGTTATACGCTGTTTTTTTAGCCGGTTTTATCTGCTTATTTCCCGCCTTTTGAATAACAACGATATTATATAGAGGACGATGCCAATACCCGCCAGGTAAAGCGTTGGAATACTTGCAGCGGGACCTAAATCCGGCGTAATGATAAGTACAGCCACAAACAATCCGACAGACAACGTGCTAATTCCCGCAAATTGCAAGACCTCCAGGCCTTTCTTCGGTTTGGCTTCTTTAAAGGTAGAAGCCTTAACCCAGCGGAGAACGGTCATAATAAACAAGTACAACAGCAGCACATCCATACTGACAACGATAAGGGCAGAGCCGATATGAAAATTGGTCTGGCCACTGCCGATGTGGAACAAATAGTACATTCCTGCCCCGGCTATACCACTGAAGAAACTGCTAACCGCCAAAAAGAGCAATGTAATCCGGGCAGAAAAAAGCAGTTGATTCTTGCGTGTCTCCCCCGGAATTTCCCCGATCAGCTCCTCACAATACGCTTTGGGTTCATCCCCAAATACCTGCGCTGCCGTGCGTCCCTCTTGCTGTGCTTGCAGCACATGCTCCAGCAGCTCCAGCAGCAACTCCTCAGTCTGCTGTTCAGATCTGCCCGAAGCAAAGCGAATGTAGAGAAGCATCTCTTCATAGTATTTCAGGTTCTCCCTTGTCAGTTGGGAGCGTTTGGTATTATTCAATTGGATAAGTTCTTGTACAGTCGTCATGTTATCCCTCTTCTCTGTCAATCATTCGATCTACTGGTGCTTTGATGGATGCCCACTGCTGTTTGAAATCCAGGAGCGCAGCCTGCCCTTCTTCCGTCAGACTGTAATACTTTCGTTTCGGGCCGCTTTCGGACTCCCTCATCTCCCCTGCTATCAATTCCTCCTTCTGCAGCCGCAGCAAAATAGGGTAAATGGACCCTTCGCTAATGTCTGTAAGGCCGAACTCCTGCAGTTTCATGGAGAGCTCATACCCATACGTCGGCTGCTGCTTAATTATTGACAAAATACATCCTTCAAGAATCCCTTTTAACAGTTGGCTGCGAAGCGACATGTCATCACCTACCTTGCATTACAATATAGTGGAGATTAAAAAAGCTACCTTGCATTACAAAGTAGCATAATTACAGTATATCCTTTTTCTCGAAAAAAACAAGTCCGTAAAGAAAATGATCCAAAATCCCCTTACTCCAGCTTGGTCAGTTCACCCGTCAGTGCATCACAAATCCAGTCACAATCCAGGGCATACGTTAGAACAGCACGCTTTGTTTCCAAAGGACTCGGGGCTGGAGCAAAGCGGTATTGAAGTTTTAGCATTGGTTTATCCTTCAACTGCTCCCAGGCAGAATCGGCCGTGATTTCAGGCGCAAGGAGTAGCTTCAGGTCGAGTTTAGTACTTTCATTCTTGAATATAAAAGTATCTACAACATTTTTCACTTCCCAGGATGTGTGGTCAATCACCAGACGGATGCCTGCTCCCAGGACAGGAATGCCGTGCACCATCCGTTGAATCTCCACGACCACCTGATTACCACGCATACTTTCTACTACCTCTCGCCCTTCTTTGCGGAAAAAAGCAAATTCAACGACGTTCCCGTCCTGATATTGTTTAAGATAGGAAACAGCAATATCCTTGGCTTTAGCCACATCATCGTCCGAGATATGGTTGAAAAAGACATGCGGAGCATAAGGGTCCGCTTCGGTCACTCCCTCCTCCAGCCTCAGAACATCGTAGTCTGCCGTAAAAATCGGCTGATGCAATATACGAATGGTCTGATTACGCTGAGGCAGTGTTGTTTCCCTATCGATCTGTTCAATCAGCCCGGGCTGGTCTGTGCAGATTATTTCGCCTGTAACAGCATCATAGACATCTTCGCGGCAAATATAATACGGATGCCGGGAAGCCAGCAGACCTATGTAACTTAGGGAGAGTTGCCTGCTGTCAAGCTGGCGGATGAACACCTCGGGCGGAATGAGAGCCTCATTCGGGGCAAATGTACATTCATCCCAGACGCAGTTGATATGCAGCAACTCAAAGTCCTGGTTCAGTTTGATTTCGAGTGTCTGATAATCCGCTAAAGGAATTCCTTGGCTATGCCTCAGGTAACTCAGACGATAGATCCCCCCCGTTAACGACTTACGGACGAGCCGCAGTTCAGCCGGTTCTATCTGCAGATCCAGTCTGCTGATCCAGCCGAGCACTTGCGGATACAGCTTCTCATATAAAGCGTCAGTCATCTCCACCTCCGGCTGCTTGACTTCCCGGTGATGGTCATGCCAGTAAAAGGAAATCATCCTGCCGGTACAAGCATCCAGTATGGCTCGTATCGTCTGCACGTTCACCAATCCATCCTCGTCCAGCTCAGGTTCCCCTTTTTGGTTCCATTCGAGCTCAATGGTGTAGAAGGGGCAGTCCTCATATTCAGGGTTGCGGAAAACACCGCTGCTGATCAATTCATGTGATGAGGGAATACCCACCCATTGCTCCATGTTGTCCAAGGCTGCTTGGATCGTTATCAGCTGCAGGTTCATCCTTTGGCCACAAAATTGAGCTGCCAGGATACTCCAAAGCGGTCTGATACCCAACCGAACTTATCACTAAATGGGTAAGTTTCCAAAGGCATGAGCACCTGTCCATCCCCGGCTAAAGCTGCATATACTTTGTCTATTTCCGCTTCCGACTCACAATTTACGAATAACGATATCGCCGGTGTGAACGTAAACCCATGCTTCACATTGCTGTCTATACACATAAAGACCTGTCCATGCAATGAAAAAGACGCCTGCATCACGCTGCCTTCTGCTCCGCCCTCGTTCGCTCCATAATGCTTAATGCTTATAATTTCAGAGCGTTCAAACAATGACACATAGAAATTCATGGCCTCTTCCGCTTGGCCGTCAAACATCAGAAAGGTGGTGATTTTGGGATTAACCTCCGCCACGTGCTCAGCTCCTTAAGCTTGTATGGTATCAGAACCTATGGAATATTATATAGTTAAATCAAGCTTTCGTACACTTTCAGGCGGGCAAAAACAGTCTCAAGTACAGGATATCGCCCTTCTTCCGCTGAGTCTAAAGCAAGCAGTGAACCGTGCAAATGGTCGGTCTCAACCGGCAGCCGCTTATGCATATCCCGCTGCATAGAGGATGTCATTTCAGGCGGTACGGCCTCCATTTTCTGCAGCGTGGAATTCTCGATCTCCGTTGATACCGGCATTCCCGCATTGCGGGCAAGCGCAACAATCTCCTTAAGTAATTGCTTGTATACGTCACGCGAGCGCGGCAAGGCCAGAATAGGCCCTACATGGCAATCCATCAGCGTTGTAATGCCGCTTAAGCTGGCCACGAATATATATTTCTGCCAGACTTCCCGCTGAATATCCGGACTCAATGTCACTGTAAATCCGGCATCGTTCAAATGGCTGAACAATGTCTGCGAACGTTCGGACTCTCCGCCGTCCCACTCTCCGAAGACCAGGTTATGGAAGGGACTGGTCTGTACGATAGCCCCAGCTTGATCCAGTGTAGTTTCAATGTAACACAGACCGCCGAGCACTTTTTCCCGGCCAAACTTTGTCTGCAAGGCACCGAAGTGATCATATCCGTTCAGAAGCGGGAGAATCAAGGTATGTTCACCCACGTAAGGTACAAGGTCAATCATGAGCTGAGGCAGATGATAAGCTTTGACCGCGATCAGAATGCAATCATAAGCTTCAGCCTTCTCCCCATATGTAGTGGTTGTAACCGGGGTATGAATATCCCCATGAATACTTTTGACCGATAATCCGTCCTCTGCCAGCTGGCTCTGTTTCGCCTGACGGACCAGAAAAGTGACATTTTCTCCTTTTTGGACCAGACGGGCGCCGAAATAGCCCCCAATCCCCCCTGCACCTACTATCAAAAACCGCATTATGCTTCAATCCTCTCTTAATAACCTTTGTGTTGGCAAATCAAAAAGACCTCTTAGCAGCTCCGCTAAAAAGGTCCGAAAGGCAAAAAAAGAGTCAGGTTTTGACCATTCTTTTGTCTCGGTCCTTACGGATCAGAGCAAATTCCTGGGGAGTTCACCTCCATGGCTTCACAATAAATACTATTGATGAATAATACTTGCGGGAGTACTGTTCGAATCTATCGATACAGTCTCCCTGGAAGTATAACAGAAACAGAAGCTGCTGTCTTCATTGAAATCCGGGTTTAATCCAAAGCTTGGAAATGTCCAGGAAACCAAAGGCTGCGGTATGCAGACCGAACAAACTCTGATTCAGCTGTGCTTTTTTGTTCATATGGCAGCCATACAAAATCCAGTACTGCTCCCGCAGAATTCCCTCTACCCGATCCAGCAGCTGCGCTCTGTCTTCTCCCGATAACTGCGCAAAACTCTCCAGCTCACAGTCCAGCCTGGAGTGCTGGCCGCTTTCCAGATAGTTATGCAGATAATTAGAGCTGTTCTTAAAAAAATTGATCAGACCCCATTGCCAGTCATCCTCCAGAACTTCTTCCGCCATAATCAGATCCGCTGTGCTCACCGTGTTGTCATCCTTGTATTCTATGAACGCGTGCAGCTCAATTTGCAGCCCGATCTCCGCGGCACGGTGTTTCAGCCAATCCGCTTCCTCCAGATCTTTATGCACGGTATGCCCCAGAATAATAGTTTCCCCTTGATAGCCGCTGCGGATAAGCAGCTCCCGTGCTTCTTCCAGCGAAGGAGAGGCTGTCCAATCCACCTGGCTGCTCTTCCAGGGAAGGAAGCTGCTCGCGGGTGTGATCCGGTTGCCCCCCAATTCCCTGATCAGTGTTACCTGGTCGTATACAATCCGTATTGCCTCCCGGAAGGCGTGGTTATGCTGATAACCGGGCTTCCGGAAATTAAACACCATATACCGGCAACCCAGTGCCGGATAATCAATGCTGTTCGTGCTGCAACGCTCTGCTGGCAGCTTCATCCGGACCACTCCAGGCAGCTCATAATGACGCTCACCCGGCCCATGATCCGGGACAAACCAGATATCGACCCGGTCCAAATGCGGCCGGATTCCGTAATACTGATCAAAGGCGCTCAGCACCAGCACATCTTCATTTAAATCACTGACACGGTAAGGACCGGTGCCGATGATTTCCGTGCGGATATCCACATCATAAGGCAGGATCGACATATGAATGCAGCTGAATAAATGCAGAAAAAACAGATTGGGGCGGCTCAGATAAAAACGGATGCAATGATCGCCCTCCACCTCTGCCCGTTCAATGTCCCGATAATGCCAAATGGCCGGACTGTTCAGGTCAATCAGCCGCTGCAGGGTCTCCTTGACATCCCGGGAGGTCATCACCCTGCCGTGATGAAATCTTACGCCTTTACGCAGATAAAAGACCCAGATCCGATGATCTTCACTGCATTCCCACATATGCGCCAAGCCCGGAAGGAAAGTTTGTGTTGCTGCATCATAGAGAATCAACGTACTGCAAATCTGCCCCAGCAGGTAAGATTCAAATGCCGTATAGACATAAGCCGGGTCCAGCTTCTCCAAACGGCGTGCCCGCATCATCCGCAGGACATCCTGTCCGGAAGAGGTATCCGCCTCGCTGTGGAAGCCCATTTGTTTATTCAGCGAGCTGAGCAGCCGTTCCTTCAGAGGCTCATTCACTTCGGAGAAGCCAACCAGTTCGATCGCTTCTTTGATCTTTCCCTTGTCCATCAGCTCTTGAAAGCTATCCTCCAATGCCTCATCTATACTCCGTATAAACGTCAACACAGATGTATGCCCTCTGCCGCGTCCCGGCTGCCAGCGGATAAAACTTTTCTCTTCCAGGCGGCGCAGAATAAACTTCACGTTGCGGGGAGTACAGCACAATATCACAGACAGACTGTCAATGGTTACGGAAATTGGCTCGTGGAGTCTGAAAGAAAGCTCGTCCGCTTCCGCCAGCCGGATGAAATGTATTGTATTCGTATCCATGTCTGCCGCTCCTTTATTAAAGGTGAAAGAAGCAATGTAATCCTTACACTTTTACTTCCCCCTTTTATTACTACAATTATACCTAAAGCAATCAAGATTGGCAGTCCCAAAATACAGCAACCGGAGTAGGAGAAACACGGCATGATGAAACAGAATTTACGACAAATCCACCCTCTAGCCTGGACCATTATTATCGGCACGATGTTTGGACGCCTGGTCACCTCTATGAGCATCCCTTTTTTATCCATTTATTTGACCAGCGTGCTTGGGGCGACACCAACACAAACCGGCATTACGGTCGCAGTCAGTTCGTTGGCCGGAGTGTTGGTCAGCTTTTACGGGGGTTATATCTCTGACCGGATCGGCCGCAGAATTGTTATGCTGATCTCCGTATTCGGCTGGGCCGGTGTGTTCTTCGGCTTCTCAGCTGCACAGCATCTATGGGTATTTTTTCTCGTAAATACGCTGAACGGGTTATGCCGGGCTGTATTCGAGCCGACATCGCGGGCACTTTTATCCGATATCACACCACCCGATCATAAACTGCTGGTCTTCAACCTGCGCTACGCAGCCATTAACCTTGGGGTCGTATTCGGCCCCATTATCGGCTTGCAGCTCGGCTCTGCACAATCTACCTTTCCGTTCCTGATTGCCGGAATCGTCTACATTGCCTACGGTCTGGTTCTGTTTGTGCAGTTCAACACACACCGTACAAGCCTTCCGGCCCGCTCAACAGCCGAGGCTCCGCGTCTACGTGACGCCTTGGCAACAACCGGCCGTGATCGTGTATTTTTGCCTGTGCTGGTGGGAACCACCTTTTGCGTCTTGGGGTACGGTCATTTCAGCTCGACACTGGCACAGTATTTAACACTCAGCCCCCTTTTTAGCAATGGTGGGGAGATCTTCTCCTACATGCTGTCGCTGAATGCGGTGACCGTGCTCGTGGTGCAGTATCCGCTTGTGCGGACCGCCCGCCATCTTCCACCCCTCATTCCCTTGATTCTGGGCAATGCGCTCGTCGCACTGAGCATGCTGCTGTTCGGAATGGCCGGAGGCATGGCGCTGCTAATGGTTAGTGTTGTGCTGTTTACCATTGGGGAAGTGCTGCTGTTCACGATGATGGATATGCTGATTGACCGGATCGCCAAGCCGGAATGGAAAGGGACCTATTTCGGCACAATCGGGTTCAATAACTTCGGCAATGTTATGGCTCCTGTGCTGGGTGGCCTGCTGCTGGACCAATTGGGTGCCGGCAACGGCCTCGGTATTTTTATCCCACTGGCTGTAACGACAGCCTTCGGCCTGCCTTTTCTACTGACTGCCCATAAGCGGCTGGCCGCCAGAGAGCGAATGAATCCTCCGGCTGCAACGAACAGCTTCAAAGTGTAGCTCTGGCCAGCTTCAAGTATCAGAGGACCAGCCGAATTTAAGGGACGCCTGGAAGATGTAATTCACATCTCCTGGCGTCCCTTTTGCCTATACTTCTACCTATCTCGTGTTTTGTCCACTCCAGGGGTTGCGGTGTAGATTTCCATGAGATTACTCAGCTTCTTCTTTAGCGCCTCCCGAAGCTCCGCTGGCTCCCGAAGCTCGGCATACTCTAATATGGATAACATGTGTTCACACGCATATTCATAGCTGTACAGATTCAGAGTCACCAGAAGTGATTCTTCCTCCTCTATCTGCTGAATGATCTCCAGAGGCGTAAGTTTAGCTTTTTTCTCCGCCTTCAACCGGATCACTACGGGGTAATATTCAGCCGAACTTTTGCTCATCTTAAATTCCTGCTCCTGCTTGCTCCAATATTCCATCAGCGAGAACTCGGCGGGAATTCTGTATTCTTCGTCCAGGGTCTGAGCTGTATGTATCCGGCTGCATTTGAAGCTCCGCAGCTCCCGGGCCACCTCACAGAACGCAGCAAGGTACCACTCCCCTTGTTTCACTACCAGCCCATAGGGATGAAGTGTACGTCTTGATACCTCTCCACTAACTTTGCGATATTGGATTTCAAGCTTTTTCGACCTCCAGACCGCACTGCGTACAGTCTCCAGACAAGGGATTTCGGCCCGCTCACTCCACCACGGGGTATCATCGAAATAAAAACGGTTTTTGGCGATTTCCACATCCTGACGATAGGCGGGAGACAGCGTTTTCTCCAGCTTCAAAAGCGTATTTCTTAGCTTCAATCCGGATTCCGTTCTTCCGCCCGAATAGATGCCCATCCCTGTTAAATACAGGTTGATCACATCTTCCCCATGCAACTGCTTCAGGTTGACCGTATACCCGTCCATCAGGGAGATGCCGCCGTTCGGACCGGACTTGGTGACTAGCGGTATTCCAGCTTCACACAGGACGTCTATGTCTCTGTAGACCGATCGGACGGATGTCTCCAGGGCTGAGGCCAGTTCGCCCGCTTTTATTTTTCCGCGGGATTCTATAAGCAGCAGAATTGCTATCAAACGATGTACTCGCACTACAAACGCCACCTGTTCCTGTAATATCTTTTTTAATCCGCATTCCTATTCTTGCCACTCTCTTGTCAACAATAGCAGTATATCATAGGTTTAAGAAATGAAAGGCGCTGTAATGGAGATGAATGTTGGAATATTGGGGACGGGCTTTGGTGCCTATCATGCCAAGCTGCTAAAAGCAATGCCTACTGTTGAAAGAATCGCTGTCTTCGGGAGAAATGAAACGAAATTGGGAGAAATATCGGAGGCGCTAGGCGTTCAGGTTACAACCTCTGCCGAGGAACTGCTGCTCGATCCGGGCCTCGATGTTATACACATCTGTCTGCCCTCTTCTCTGCACCGGGAGTATGCGGTGGAAGCGTTGAAACACGGAAAACATGTCTTCTGTGAAACACCGGTGTGCCTTGAGCTGGAGGATATTGCTGCGATGAAGCAAGCCGAAGCCGCCTATGGCAAAAGGATTCTCGTCAACCAGTTCATCAAGTTCGATCCGCCGTACCAATACCTTTACGAAGTGACGCAATCCCGGAAATATGGCAACCTTCTTTCTTTGACGCTAAAAAGAGAAACTGCCCCGCTGTGGGGTGACTTAGGGCTGAGCAAGGTGACGACGAATCTGATGATTCATGAGCTCGATTGTCTAACCTGGATTCTGGGGCAAGAGGCCAGCCCTATTAACGTCTGGGGTACCGGTGCCGGAGCACCAGGACAAGCCATGGTGCGGGCGTCCTTCCCTTATGCGGATGGATGGGCAGAGGTCCTCTGCTCTTCCCGGATGCCTGATTCCTATCCTTTTACTGTCGCTTATGAAGCCTACTTTGAACATGCCAAACTTGTCTTCCATGAGAGTGACGATGAGAACGGTGTGACCCATGTTGTACTTACAGAATACAGCTCCGCCGGCAGGAAAGTACTGTCACTCGAGTCCGTTAATCCTTACGAAAAAAGCATCAGCTACGCCCACTCCTGCTTGCAGGACGGCTTCGCCTCCATCCTCTCCCTGGAGCAGGCAGCACGGGCCATTGAAATCGCGATTAAACTCCGGGAGAAGCTCGCGCAGAAATTCTTATATTGACATGCGCAAGCAGGTTTGATATTGCTCCTTAATACGTTTTTTGTTTGATGGAGCGTCTAGGGTTGATGGTTAGAGTTTTGGTTGCGTGGAGCTCATATTTTGGATTTTCTATTGTGAATTTTTCATATGATGAAATTAAATAAAATTCTCTGATTTTGGATTTAGATTTCGGTCGTATTATTTCGTTTGATTAGTTTACATATTATTTATTATGTTACCTTATGTCCAAAAAGAAGGTCTAACCATTTGTGGGAGAGATGGTTAGACCTTCTTTTTATAGTCTTATCAACTAAATAATGGACATTGCCAGTTTGATTAGTTTACATAATATTAAATATGTTACTAACTATCCGGTTTGTCCTTTGCCTCTTTTATTTAATCCCATTAACATTCAATGTACTGAAGTATTGACTGGGGTTCCCTTGCTTTGGATTAAAACGTTCTTGAAAGGCCCCGTTGGTATAACTGGAGATTACACGATGCCAGAAGTTACGGGCAGGTGTGTTGGCTCGAATCTGCGATACCTTCCAGTCTCCGGGATACATATCGAACAGCCTGTGTGCTGCCCAGGTGCCCACCCCGCTGCGGCGGTATTTTTGCATCACAAAAAACTCGGTCATATAATACTGCCCTTCCGGACTGCGTTGCAAACGGTCCACCAGTGCAAATCCGGCCATATGCCCGTCCACTGTAAATACATAAGCATTTTTATTCTGGCCGCTGCTCCAATAAGCTTCCAGGCCCGGATAAGGTGGATAAGCACCGTCTTGGCCTACATCAAGCTCAAGATACCGGGTAAAATCGTACAAATAGAACTGCATCAGGCTGCTGATCAACTGCTTCCGCTCTTTGGGAACCAGCTCTATACCAAGTTCCATTAAGCTCACCTCTGTACATCACATTTTCTTCACATCATATAACTTTGTCTCTTCAGGAGCAAGGCGGGTCCGTCCTCCCCCTCCCTTTCCGCGTCTTGCCGCCCAAAACATGGTAAGATAGAAGAACTGACGAAACATAAGCAAACTACGAAAAGGTGATTCTGATGAGCATCCAAAAAAACAGCGACCGCAAGCATTTGGAGTTGAAGTTACCTCACATGCCCTGGTTTGTACAGCAGTTCATCGACTACAAGCGCCCGGATCTCTCCCCCTCCACCCTGCTGGAGTACATCCGTGATTATGAATCTTTTTTTGGCTGGCTGCGTGCTGAGGGGTTATCGGCTGCCGGGAGCAATGCCGGGTTGACCCTGATGGATCTGGAGGTGCTGCATATGGACAGTATTGTAGGTTACCGCTTGTACCTGACTACCCGCGCCGAAGGAACGAATACCCGGGTCACTGTCTCCCGCAAGCTGTCTGCCCTGCGCTCCCTGTTCCATTATTTAAGCCAGATTGCTGAGGATGAGAATTTCTATCCGCTGCTGAAGCGCAATATTATGGCTAAAGTCGAAATCAAACGTATCCATAAACCGAAAGATACCGCGGCCAAGCTGAAGGGCAAAATTCTGGAGGAAGAGGAGCTGCTGGAGTTCGTAGGTTACATCTATGAGGGATATGGACGTGATGTGGAGAACAACAAACAGGCCTATTATTCCTTCCAGCTGAACCGTGAACGGGATGCCTGCATTGCCAGTCTGATCCTTAATTCCGGCCTGCGCGTCTCCGAGGTTGTCAATCTGAATGTGGATGATCTGGATGTAAATAACAAGCTGTTATACGTAACCCGCAAGGGCAACAACGATGAGACCTTTAAGACCCCCGTCTATTTCCGCGAGCAATCCAAGGATGACCTGCTGCTGTATTTAAGCCTCCGGACCACGCGTTACAAAACGCCCAAACGGGAAAAAGCATTATTTATCACGCTGCCGAATGGTCAGCAGGAAGGCAAACGGATGACCAAGCGGGCGATTCAGGAAATGATCATCAAATACGCCAAACGTTTTGGCAAACCTTATCTTACCGTTCATAAGCTGCGGCATTCCTTTGCAACGGACTATTATCTGCAGAATGATATCTACAAAACCAAAGAACAGCTTGGACATGCTTCTACTGAAACCACGGAGGTCTATGCCCACCTCACCGATAAAACGATGTCGGAAGCCATTGAAAAAAGAATGGAGTCCTAAACAGCAAACAGCGGCCTCGGCCCTTCCGCTTTCTTGGAGGGCTGAGGCCACTGTGCTTATGACCCGGTTTACGGGGACGTTGCAGATCTGCAGGATGCTGATTTTAGGGTTTTCTATTGTGAATTTTTCATATGTTGAAATTTTGAAAATAAGATCGTTGGCGCCACAAATGGTTGGCGATTCCTTGAATATCATGAATAGGGAATAGCGCTGAGTTCTGCAGCCCTTCAAGGTGTGGTTCTGATAGCAATGGCTCCCAGACGCAAACTGCCGTTATGTTCTCCAATTGCTGCAGAAGCTGCACATCCGCTTCTTCATGAATCAGCACCAGCTTAGGAAAGAATTCATTCTTGAAGCCTTCCACCAATATATAGTCATAGCTGGCAAAAGCGGCAATCAGCTCCGCCAGACTGCTGCCCTGCTCTTCTATCCGGGCCGTACGGCCCGGACTGGTGATGGCAATCGCCGAAGCACCGGCCTGACGATGTTTCCAGGTATCACTTCCGGCATGATCCATCTCAAAATGATGGGCGTCATGCTTGATAACGGCCACCTTGCAGCCCCGCTCCTGAAGCAGCGGAATCAGGGCACAGAGCAGCGTGGTTTTGCCGCTGTTTTTGTAGCCTACGATCTGGCAGACTGCCGGCCGGTCAGCCTGGGGCACTGGGGAGGCTATAGCTGTCCGGGTTTGCCTGCGGATCCGTTGATTCCGGTGCTGAGGTCTGCACTTATGAGCCGATCCTAATCCTATACTGCTGCCTCTCATTTCGGCAGCATCAGGACGGTTACTTTAGCGCCGGCAGCAAGTCCTTTGTCTTCCGGCGGTACAATCACCAGGCAGTCACTATCTTTAATGGTAACCATCACGGAGGATTCATCGATGGTCGCCGGAATGGCGTAGACTATCCCCTCACGGTTCTCCAGCCGTGCCCGCACAAACCGGGTATAATTATTGACTTTGGTATAATCTGCCCCCAACACAGCCGTACACTCCGGCAAAAAAGGATGCGAAGCACCCTGCATCTGGCCGATTACCGGCCGGGCAAAAAGCTGAAAACCTACAAAACAGGCTCCAGGGTTGCCGGACAAGGCCAATAAAAGCTTCCCTGCCCGCATCGCTGCTGTAGTAACACTCCCCGGTCGCATCGTCACCTTGTTGAACAGCATGTCCGCATGCTCTTCACGCACCAGGTCGCCCATTATGTCATAATCGCCTACCGAAACTCCGCCAGTGGTAATCACCAGATCATAACTTTCCAGTGCCAGCTGAACTTTGCTGCGGGCCAGCTCCAAATCGTCCACGATCGCTCCCAGCATGACCGGTTCCCCCCCGGCTTCACGGATTAAAGCCTCCAGCATCGGGGAGTTGCTGTTGCGGATTTTGCCGGGACTGAGCGGCTCATGCACCTCAAGCAGCTCAGTCCCGGTAGCAAATACCGCTACCTTGGGCCGGCGGCGGACCTTGACCGTGTGCACACCAAAAGCGGCCAGCACGGCGACTTCTCCGGCAGCAATCAGCGTGCCGGCAGGAAGCACAAGCTCCCCCTGTTTAATTTCCATCCCGCAGGGGGTTATATTCCGCCCGGCTTCCTGCTTTTTCCGTATCCCCGTATATTTATGGCCATCCTTCACCTGAAGCTCCGTCACTTCAAGCATAACCACAGTATCCGCACCCGTTGGAACCTGGGCGCCGGTCATAATGCGCGCCGCTGTGCCGGGTGTAAGGTCTACCGAAGGCACCGCGCCGCAGGGAATATCATCTACGATACGAAGCCACACGACGTTGCCGTTCCCGCATTCCTCGGTATCGCTGGCCACAATGGCATACCCGTCCATGCCGGAACGGTTAAATGCAGGGAAAGGATGCGGCGAGAATACATCCTCCGCCAAATAACGGCCGGAGCTGGAGCTAAGCGGTACTTCCTCCAGGTCAAGCATCTTCGCATATTCCATTACTTTGGCTTGAGCCTCTTTGACCTGCAGGGCTCTGCGCTGAAATTTATCACTTTTTAATTCCTCACTTTTACTCATGAATACCGACTCCCTCCACCCTGGTTGTCTGAACACAATCTATCCCTATTTTAACATGTGCACCCCGCAGCTTGTCTTATAAAATAAGTATAAAACTAAAATGAGATCATATGTTCTCATCCATGACAGAAAAGCAGCCGAAATCCTGATGATTTCGGCTACCGGGGCGGCAAACCGCTAACGCCTGCCTCTTCGTCCGATTCTGCCGGTTCCGAAGCGGGTTTTGGGTCTGCCGATTTTGGTTCTTGGCGGGTCAAAGACCGAGCCCTTATTACGATTGATGGTGTCTTTTGCCGGATTTCCGTCTCTCACGGAATCTCCTCCGGTTACTGTACCGCTGCCGCGCCTACCGCGGCGTGTCAGCAGACCCTGGCGTTCCACCGTGATCGGAGGGGCTATTTTTTTGTCCTGGTCGGTTGGCTTCCGGTAGGCTCCCTGCCTGGGTTTATAGACATCCTTGCTGCCATATCCCCGGTAAGAACCGGTACTGCGTGCCGAATCGAACAGTTCTCCAAGAAGCCTTGCCGTGAGATAGGTCTGTAAAAAGCCGGAGTCATAATTGTTCCGTACGTATTCCCGGGAGTTTACTTCAACCAATGTATCTGCAGCATTGTCAGGGTCCTGTTGCAAATGGTAAACCTGATCCCCGTATACAAGAAACATCCGCTCATCACTGGCGGCTGAGACTTGATCCGGTGTCTGCTGCGATTGGAGTGCCTCAGCTACCTCTGTAACGGTCTGCTCACTCGCCCTATAGACAAAAGATTCAGCATTTCCGTCACGATTGACCGATTCGAGCGGATAGCTTTCTTTGGGGTTTGGTGCACCGCAGCCGCCCAATACGGAAACCAGCAGCCCGAGAACCAGAACAAGGGTTAACAGGCGTGCCAATAGGCCTTTCATGAACACCCTCTCCTAGGAAGCCCGGATGACCCTCACATCGCCCGGGATCACTTTCTCGCCTTCATAAAGCATGAAACGGCCGTTCTGCCATTCAATGCGCAGCAAGCGGTAATCATCCGACTGATATTGCCACACATGCTGCTCCCCCCCATTCATAAATGGAGTCTGGCCAGCGATGGTAACCAGTCCTTCATATTCTTCCTCCAGAAAAAAAACGTAGTCATCCAATTCCAGTGTTGCCGGAACTTCGGCCGGATGATCCAGACGTCCATCAATGGGCTGATAAAGACCATACTGGAGCTGCTCGCGTTGTTCGATAAGCAGATAGGCAATCTTACTTCCATCCCGAAGCGTCAGCATGGCTACATTCCGTCCGCGGTTCATGGTACGGCCGGTAACCTCATAAGTCACAAGCGAAACCTCACATATATCACCCGGTGCCAACTCCAGCATACTTTTACTGGCTACCGGTGCCTCCGGTTTGGAGAATACATTCGTTATTCTTTTCCAAATACCCACCTTGATCGCTCCTCCCTACAAAAAAGCTGAAATTAACAATGCGCCCACAATATGCAGCGAACCTGCCAACAACCCGTATCCGATATTGCCCTGCTGTGTCCCGTGATCCAACTCCAGCTTGCCCCATGTGCTGAACAGGAACCTTACGGTCTTCTCCAGCACAAGCAGCAGCAGAAAGGAAACCACGGAGACAATCAGCGCTTCACCCAGTCTGCTGGAAGTGGCGATGGAAGACGATAATATGTATGCCTGTGCCAGCAGCTTCATCACGAGGCGTGTAGTGACTGCCATATTCCCCGCTTTCAGCTCGACCAAATCATGATAACGGGTGAATAATGAATCGACGAACATCAGCACGAACAAGAGCACTGCACCGCATACCGTCCATACAACCATGGAAACCAGAGCTTGGAAATCCATTCTAATAGCCCCCGCTAATCAGTTTATATCTCCCGGATAAGCATAGATAAAGCGAAGGGGAAATGTGTCCATCTCCGCTTCGCCTGTAATCCTCAGTCCAAATACCAACCAAAGTTAAATATTATTGTTTGTCGTATTGTTTCATCAATGCGGCCAATTCATCCTCAACGCCTTGATCTTTGGTCAATTGTTCGAACTCTTCATCAAGCGATTTTTTGCCGGAATTCATTTCGTTGCTGGCTTCAGCTTGTGCTTCCGCCTGCAGCATTTTGTCTTCCATGCGCTTCAGTCCAGCAGAAGCTGAATCGGAGCTAAAGCCGCTCATCGCTTTATTAATCTCGGTCTGGGCCTTGGCTGCATTGTAGCGGGCGACCAGTGTCTCACGTTTGTTCTTCATCTGTGTAAGCTGCTTGCGCATTTCTTCAAGCTTGCCGCGAAGGTTATCCGCAGAGGCCTTGTTCTGATCAAAGCTGTTCTTGTATTCAACCAGCTTGGCTTCGGCCGATTTCTTCTCTTCCAGTGCCCGGCGGGCAAGGTCCGCATTGCCGGCTTGAGCAGCGGCGTGAGCCTGCTGATTACGCTTATTCACAAGAGCTTCCTGCTCTTCGTAAAGCTGCTTGAACTTTTTCTCAATCGCGATTTGAGCCGCTACCGCTTTTTCGGCATCTTCCAGATCTTCCGTCATATCGCGGATGTACTGATCCGTCATTTTAATCGGGTCTTCGGCTTTGTCGATAATCGCATTCACATTGGACATGGTTAAATCGCGCAATCTTTTAAATATAGACATGGTTCATTCCTCCAAAGATAAGTTTGAAATTACAAGTTTGAAATTACACTTGTTATCTTTTACGCAGGTCCGTCTGTAGCGTTTCACTTTTGTTGCGCTAAATATTGCTCCACTTTAATGTCCACTTGGTTTACGACGGCAAATATGTCTTCTTTACTGATATCGTCATAGTGAATCCCCATTACCACAGTAACTGTCTTGCCCAGTGCGGCAGCTACTCTAAGCGCCACCTTCTCGGTGACCAAATGCTCTTTATGCCGGGGTACGGCTGAAGTCTGGACTTCCACCTTCCCGTCTTGGATAAAAGCAGTGCTTGCCGCACCAATATGACGAGCCCCGCCTGTAATCACCAGCAGAACATCCCGCCCGACTGCCACTTCAGACAACTCAATATCATCCCAATATTTCTCCCGGGAAGTCATGTAGCCGCACCCCTTCCCCATTATATTAACCAATTCTTGCAGAAGATGCTCAAGCCATTGTCCGCCGGGTAAAACCCGGGATCGATCTCTTCTATATAATACCGCGGATTTCATCCAAGGAACGGATATTCTCCGCTTCCATCAGATGTTCCAGCTCCTCCACCAAGGTGCTTCCGGCTCTAAGATTCAAAAAGTTGTAAGTGCCCACCTGGACAACCGCAGCACCGGCCATAATAAATTCCAGGATATCCAGCGCCGAGGTGATCCCGCCCATTCCAATGACCGGAATCTTCACCCGCTTGGCCACCTGGTGAACCATTCGCAGCGCCACCGGTTTAACTGCGGGGCCGGATAGTCCTGCATACAGATTATCAAAAACGCTGCGGCGGCGGCGGACATCAATCTTCATCCCGGAAATGGTGTTAATCAGCGACACCGCATCCGCCCCCTCTTCCTGGCACATTTGCGCCATTTCAGCGATATCCTCGGCGTTAGGGGACAGCTTGACGGCAAGCGGCAGCTTTACAGCCTTGCGTACGGCCCGCACCACCTCTTGCGCGGCACAGGTTTTGACGCCAAAGGCGATCCCGCCCTCCTTCACATTGGGACAGGAAATGTTCAGCTCAATCATATCCACTGCAGTTTTTCCGGTCCGCAGGCGTTTATCGGCATCCTCCTGAATCATCTCCGCACCAAGCACATAATCCTCCAGCGTTCCGCCGCCGAGGTTCACAATGCGTGCGGTATCCAGCGTTTCCCAATAAGCACATTCTTTTTCCAAAAAAGCAGCGATCCCCGGGTTCTCCAGTCCCACACTGTTCAGCATACCGGACGCCGTCTCGTAGACACGGATACCGGAATTGCCTGCCTTGGGATTCAGGGTCAGCCCTTTACCCGAGATGCCACCCAGGCAAGAGACATCATAGAGCTTGCCATATTCACGGCCAAAGCCAAAGGTGCCGGAGGCCATAACCACCGGATTCTTGAAATGCACCCCGGCTATCTCCGAGCTTAGCTTAATCATGGAAGACCACCTCCTCCGACAGAAAGACCGGTCCATCCGTGCACGCTTTACGCTGACCGTCACGGCAGGAGACACTGCAGACCAGACATGCTCCAATCCCGCAGGCCATCCGGTTCTCCAGCGACAAATGGACCCGGGCCCTGCTTCCGGCTTCCACCGCAGCAAATCCCTTCAATTGTGCAGCCTTGAGCATAGGCAGCGGCCCGCATACAAAAACATGATCATAAGCGGAAAAATCCACACTGTCCAGCACCAGGCCCCCCACGTTCACTGTCAGCTCTGCGGCAAAAGGACGAAAGGCTTCCGTCCGAAACGGCTCCCGGCTAAACCCTAAGTAGATGTCACAACCCGGCAGCTGCTTGGCGCAATAAAAAAGCGGGGCGATTCCGATTCCCCCGCCTACGAGCGCCACTTTGCCGTCGACCTGCGGAAACCCGCGGCCAAACGGCCCCTCCAGCGAAAGCGGCTCTCCCGGGACCAAGCCGGCCAATAATTCCGTCCCCTCCCCTACAACATGGTAGAGAAATTCAATTCCGTCTTCATGGACTTGATGTATGCTAAGCGGTCTGGAAAGAAGCGGATAGGCTCCCCATGCCCGCAGCATGTAGAATTGGCCCATCTCACCGCCGTAATCTCCCGCAACCCTGAGTTGATACACACCGTCTGTCAGCCGCTCGTTACTTATCACCGTCGCCACGTTATCAAGCTCCTTCAAATTTTATCTTATTAAGATTGCCTTAGAAGGAGTTCAAAATCTGTGACATAATTCACAACCCGGTTATTTTCTTCTCCACCCCCCGCGTTCATAGGGCTCTGGAACGGCCGTTACTCCTCCGAGAGCTTCTTCCGCATGAAGCGCCCAGTGTAACTGCATAAAACAGTGCAACAATGGAGATAACAAAGGAGAAAATGATGGGAATTCGGATAAAAGGAGGTCACTTGGATGAACTATTTGTCTAACGGCCGGAAACAACTCGTCCTCTTTTTCACTGCCTTGGTCTTTGCTCTATCTGCCCCTTTTTCTGAGTATGCCTCTGCGTCGCTGTCCCTTCCGCAAGCTGGAGCGGATCAGGTTGAACTTGAGAAGAAAGCGCAAAATCAGCATGCTGTTCCTGCAGGCTCTGCAGCCGCAGCCCGCGTCCGCAGAAGCTCCAAAGGGCTTTCCCTTAGTGAGCTGCTGCGTAAATATCCCGAGACGATCATGACCCGGGGGCCGCGGAGCAAGTCGATCGCACTTACCTTTGATGACGTTCCCGATCCCCGGTTTACTCCCCAGCTGCTGGATGTGCTCAAGCAGCATCATGTCCGGGCTACTTTTTTTGTGGTAGGCAGCCGGGCAGAGAAACATCCCGCCCTGGTAGCCAGAATGATTCGGGAAGGGCATGTTATTGGCAATCACTCCTACAATCATCCCCAATTCGCAAAGCTGCAGATGAACGAATTCCGGACACAAATTATCAGGACCGAGAACATCCTCTTCTCCTTGTCCGGTTATAAACCGAAGCTGATCCGGCCGCCGTACGGCGATATTAATGAACAACAGTTGAAATGGGCCAAGTCACATGGCTACAAGCTGGTCAACTGGAATGTAGATTCCCTGGATTGGCGGGGGCTTCCCAAAGCACAGGTCCGCAACAATATTATCGCCCATGCCGGAAGAGGATCGATTATTCTGCAGCATGGCGGAGGCGGCCACAACAGCAACCTGAAGGGGACCATCCAGGCTCTGCCGGAGGTCATCAGTATTTTGCGCAAACGGGGGTATACCTTTGTTACCGTTCCCCAGATGCTGCAGGTGTCCCAAAAGAAATAAAACGAAAGGTGCCTCCATGGCACCTTTCGCTTCGTATGATGAAATATTCAGTTAACTTTTGCTTCATATAACCATTTAATCCAGTACATATAATTGTACATATTGGTAGCCGAAGTCGGCTACAAAGCTTTGGCTTCCCGGTATAAAAATATCAATGCGGTTCCCTTTAATTGCGCTGCCCATATCCTTGGCTGTAGCCACAAACGCCAGCTTGGGCAGGCCAGGGTGTGAATGCCCGGTGACCAGAACCTTGGTTCCAAGCGGAATCACGCTGGGGTCAACTGCAATGGTGCCAAGCTTCAGCGGATCTCCGAAGTAATCGACCGGTCCCCATTTGCCATTCTCGCTCGCGGCGGAGGAATAGGCAGAGGCTTTTACCTGCAGCGTATTGTTATAATTGAAGACCTTGCCCCATGCTTCCACTGTGCTGGTATTCGGCTCCACATTGAGACTGGCCGTAACCGTGTCCGTATTTTCGTTCCGGACTTCTTCTGCAGCAACGCTTTTGGCGTTCATCCGGCCTGGAATCTTGATCTCAAGTCCCGCATATATGTTGAGGGCAGCTACCCCCGGGTTCGCTCTCATAAGGTGATTAACTCCAACACCATATTGCTTGGATAGCGAAAAGTACGTGTTGCCTTCTTTGGCAACATGAATATTGTCTGCCTGTGCGGGAACGGCGTGCAGCAAAGCACTGATCCCCATGACAGCAGCCATAGCCTTGATCGTTCTGAATCTGTTCTTCATATGTTCCTCCTTCGAATCTTTGCGCAATTGTTGCAAATGGGTTACACAATCTGCTCTTCTGCACCTATGTACATCGATCTCTTGAGCACGTGAAGATATGTGTTTTGTAAATTAACAGTCTTTAATATATCACAACTTTGTAACCTGCGCCAAAGAAATTGTTACCATTTTGAAATTAAATACAGATAAAGCGTTATTTTTATGAGTAATAGTTACATAATTTTAATTATGTAAACCAAATATGGAGCTCTTCCCTATCCCATGAATACTACATTTTCACTTTTCAATTAATTTTCTCAAAGATTTTACACAGATTTAACATTTCCCCCTTCGGCAAAGAGTAAAATGATAGAATACGAAAAGATAAAAGACAATGAATGATACTTGGAGGGTCCATGAACACAGAAGAGATTAACACTAACCACAGCACCCCGGCGGCTGCATACCTGAACAGGGATTTAAGCTGGATCGAATTTAACCGACGTGTACTCCAGGAGGCACAGGACCCCGACAACCCTCTCATGGAACGGGCCAAATTCCTGGCCATTGTGTCCAGTAATCTGGATGAGTTCGTAAGTGTGCGTGTAGCAGGCATTCAGGATCAGATCCGGGCCGGCTATACCAAAAAGGATTTTACCGGGTATACGCCCTCCGGTCTGTATAAACGCCTGATTAAACGGGTAACCAAGATTACTGCCGACCAGTACCGCACCTTCCGTGATCTTTCACGTCATTTGCATAAAGAAGGCATTGTTTTCGTCAATTATGAAGACCTGAACCAATCCCAGGAGCAGGCAATGGAGCAATATTACCGGGACATTATCTATCCAGTTCTAACACCGATGGCTGTCGACCAGAGCCGTCCATTCCCGCTGGTTCACAGCCAGTTTATCTATTTGGCGGTCGTTCTGACACGCAAGAACAGCCAGGAAGAGGAGCCTTATTTCGCGATTCTCCAAATCCCTTCCAATCTAACGAGGTGCATTCCACTGCCTCACCGCTCCAACAGCAAGAAGCGGCAATTTGTACTGATAGAAGATGTGATCAGACATCACATTCAGACCTTGTTCAGCGGCTACGAGCCGGTGGCGGTCAGTGAATTCCGTTTAACCCGCAACTCTGACCTGACCATAGATGAGGAAGGTGCGGAGGATCTGCTCGAGGAGATTGAAAAAGAGCTGCGCAAACGGCGCCGGGGCGTGCCTGCACGTCTGGAAGTGCAAAAAGGCATACACCCCTATGCGCTGGAACAGCTGCAGGCTGAGTTTGAAATTGAGGATTTTGTTTCTGAAATTGAAGGTCCGCTGGACCTTGGCTTCCTGCGCCATTTTGCCGGCAGTCTCAAGGGCTTCAGCTATATGCATTACCCGCCCGTTGAACCTCTTTACCCCGTGGAATTCGAGGAGAATGAGGATTTCTTCGAAGTGCTGCGCGAGCGTGACGTGCTGGTCTACCACCCTTATGAATCTTTTGATGCGATGACGGATTTCATCATTCAGGCCTCCGAAGACGAGCAGGTCATGGCGATCAAAATGACGCTGTACCGCGTGAGCGGCAAATCCCCGCTGATTACAGCCCTGGCCAACGCTGCAGAAGCCGGCATCCAGGTCACTGTGGTTGTGGAGCTCAAAGCCCGTTTTGACGAGGAAAGGAACATCGCCTGGGCACGTAAGCTTGAGCAATCCGGCTGCCATGTCGTCTACGGGCTGGTTGGCCTCAAAACCCATGCCAAAATCACGCTGATTGTCCGGCAGGAAGGTACAGAGCTCAGACGTTATGTCCATGTGGGGACCGGGAATTATAATGACAGCACGGCCAAAGCTTATACAGACATAAGCCTGTTCACCGCCCATACAGATATCGGTCTGGATGCTTCCGAGCTGTTCAACCAGATGACCGGTTATTCCGCAAATTATGACTGGAATTCCTTCATTGTGGCACCCACCAATATGAGTCTCTCCCTGCAGAAGCTTATGATGCGGGAAGCTGAACATGCCGCAGCGGGCCGGCCGGCCCGCATCATTGCCAAGATGAACTCGTTGTCCAATCAGCAGGTGATAGATGATCTGTACAGCGCTGCACAAGCCGGAGTCACCATTGATCTGATAGTCCGCGGTGTCTGCTGTCTGCGTCCGGGGATTGAAGGCCTCAGCGAACGGATTACGGTGCGAAGCATTGTCGACCGTTTTCTGGAACACTCCCGGATCTATTACTTTGAGAACGGCGGAAAACCCGAGGTGTATTTATCGAGTGCGGACTGGATGACCCGCAACCTTACCCGGCGTATAGAGCTGATGTGTCCGGTGCTTAACCCTGCCATCCGCAAGCAAATTGTCAAGATCCTGGACATCACCCTGAAGGACAATGTGAAGTCCAGCTTCCTTCAACCTAACGGATATTACGTCCGGGCAGACGACAAAAAGGCCCCGTTCCGGAGCCAGTTCGCCGCTATGGATGTTAGCCATTGGAAGGGAAGCCGAGCTTTACCTTCACTGCCCAAGCTGCCTTAAACGCCTTCAGGGCGTTCTCTATGTCCTCCAGACCAATCAGCAGGGCCATCGTGCCTTGCAGTTCAAGTGTGAGGGTATTCCCATGCAGAGCGGCTTTCAGGCCGCTCACAATCCCTATCTCGGTGCTGTCCAGCGCGATACTCAATTGGACAAGCGTGCCGAGCTTATGAATCCACTCTTCGTCGGTTGGCAGCAAGATGTCCTTATGTACCTGGGACAGCTTCTGCTTCCGGCTTTTTGTGCTGTAGGAAGAAATCATCGCACACAGGATCAGCTGACGGTGAGTAAGGCCGCGAATGGGCGAGTTCATTAACCAGTACCTGGTGTGACGCTTGGACTGATAATAGTTTATATTGGTCCCCGTACGGTGCAGCATGATCGAAACGTAGACCAGCATCTCCTGCTCTGCCCGGTTATCTTCTTCCTTGAAGGCCTCAAACAAGCTGCTGGCCAGCTTGCAGATATGGTCCAGATGGCGTTTCGACGTGTGAATGTCAAAGCGGATGATTGTACCCAGGCTGTACTCCAGAGCACTGTCCCGAACCGGCTGCTCCGGCCTTAGCAGATCATGAAGCATGCCTTCCCTAAGACCTTCCCCGCTGATCAGCGCCTCACTGGCACCAATGTAACGGTAGACGGTATGAAAAATGATCAAACCCGAAACGATAATATCCGCCCGGCTTTTGGACAACCCGTCCAGGTCCTTGCGTTTCTCGTAAGGCATGGCAGGCAGCATCTCCATAAAATGCTCAATGGTCTGCGTAGAAAGGGTATAACCATGGGAATTGGGCAGCGAATACTCTCTTAGCTTCTGGTCCAGCTTGCCCAGGGAACGGAGTGTTCCACCCAGTCCGAAGAGGGGGAGTCCTCCCCCGGTGTTCAGCCAGTCATGCTCCACCAGTCTGCCGAGCACATAGGTTCTTAACCTCTGCACATGCTCTCCCGTCCAATTTCCCCCATGGCCAAACATGATATTGGTGTTGACAGCCCCAAACGGAAACGAAATGCTGTGCTGATAACGGCGTCCACGAAACAATGTAACCTCCGTACTTCCCCCGCCAATGTCGATGACAAAGCCATCCTCCACATTAAAAGCATTAATCACGCCTAGAAAACCGAAGTAGGCTTCCTGATGGCCGCTGATAACTTCGATGGGAATCCCGGCCGACTGGGACAAAAAAGAAATGATCTCCGCAGAATTGGCCGCATTACGGATAGCCGCCGTAGCACCGGCGCGGATTTGCTCCACTCCGAAAGCAGAGCAAATCTCCTTGAACTGGCGCAGTACAGGAATAACGGTCTCCATATCCTTCTGTTCCAGCCTGCCTTCCTTCGTGATCTTCTCACTCAAACGTGCGGAATATTTGCATTCCTTAATAATCTTGTATCCCCCCTCAGGGGTAGTATCGTAGATTACCAAACGAATGGAGTTGGAACCAATATCAATAATGCCAATCCGGCAGAGGTCATCTGTCATGTGTATGTACTCCTTTTTTGTTCATTGAGCATCTATTATACATGTTTTGGCCCCATAAATGTATTTGCATACCCCCGGAGTGAATATCGGGCCGTCCTCCGGAAGATAACAAAACGGCCACCGAAGGGTTGATCCGGGGCCGTTTGCCTATAATGCTCTATAAAACTTTGCTAAGAAAATCACGGGTCCGCTCATGCTGAGGATGGCCGAACACCTCGGCGGGAGTTCCCTGCTCGACAATGTAACCACCGTCCATGAACAGGATGCGGTCGCCTACTTCACGCGCAAAACCCATTTCATGTGTAACAATAACCATAGTCATTCCGGCCACCGCCAGTTTTTTCATGACCTCCAGCACTTCGCCAACCATCTCCGGGTCCAGTGCCGAGGTCGGCTCGTCAAAAAGCATGACATGCGGCTGCATGGCGAGTGCGCGGGCAATCGCAATCCGCTGCTTTTGTCCCCCGGACAGTTGGGCCGGATAAGCATTTTTTTTGTCTTCAAGCCCGACCGTGCGCAGCAGCTCCATCGCGATTTTGTCCGCTTCCGTCTGTTGCAGTTTCTTTACTTTCACAGGCGCGAGCGTAATGTTCTGCAGTACGGTTTTGTGCGGGAACAAATTAAACTGCTGAAATACCATGCCCATTTTCTCACGGGTTACATTAATATCATGTTTTTTGCCGGTGATCGACTGTCCCTCAAAGGTGATCTCGCCCCCGGTTGGCTGCTCCAGCAGATTTAAGCAACGCAGAAAGGTGCTTTTCCCTGAACCGCTGGGGCCAATGACAACCACAACCTCGCCCTTGCGGATATCCAGATCAATGCCTTTGAGGATTTCCAGCTTTCCGAAATGCTTTTGCAGGTTCTTAACCGCGATCATCCGTGTTCAGCCTCCTTTCGAATCTGCCCAGCAGTTTGGACATGCTGAATGTCAGAATAAAATACATAAAGGCGACGATCACAAGCGGGGTCATCCCGTCATAGGTGATTGTCGAAACGGAGCGTGCCTCAAACATCAAGTCGGCAACACCGATAAAAGAAATAATGGAAGACTCCTTGATAATGGTAATAAATTCATTGCCGATGGCAGGCAGCACACTCTTCAGTGCCTGCGGCAGCACGATATAACGCATCGTCATTCCCTGCTTCATGCCGAGGGAACGGGCTGCCTCTGTCTGACCACGGTCCACACCCTGAATCCCGGCCCGGAAAATCTCGGCAAGATAGGCTGAACTGTTAATGGAAAGCGTAATGGCCCCCGACTGGATCGCTGTAAATTCGATCCCCACCGTGGCCAGCCCATAGTGGATAAGGAACAGCTGAACAAGCATAGGTGTGCCGCGCAGGAACTCCACCCACGCTGTCGCCACAAAACGTAGTACCCAAAACTTGGACATCCGCAGCAAGGAGACGATAATCCCCAGGATGAAGCCAAAAAACACACCTAGAACCGCCAGCAGCAGGGTGTACTGCAAACCGGACAGAAAAAAACTGCGGTAATCATAAGCCATTTGAAAAATATTCATAACCCGAGCTAAACCTCCCTACTTCCAAAAAAATAGAAAACAGCGGATTGCCGCCATTTTCTGCAAGGTAAACCGTTCACTGCAACTTTCGCTGCACCTGTATCTTTACGATTTCGCCAGTGTTGACCGCTTCTGCTTACTCGCCGTCGGCAAGCTTGCTTGCAGCTGCAACATACTCATCGATCTTGCCTTCCGATTGCAGACGTTTCAGCGTCTTGTTAACTTGATCCAGCAGTTCAGTATTGCCCTTCTTGATACCTACCACGTATCCGTCATCCTCAACTTCCAATGCAGCATCGGTAATGACCAGACCCGGCACATTCTTGACAAAGGATTTCGCCACAGGCCCTTCCATAATGGAAGCATCTACACGGTTGGACTGCAGCTGCAGCACGATTTCGGAAATTTTGCTCAGCGAAGTCAATTGTGCACCTTCAATGCCCTTGGCAATATCTTCTTGAATGGAGCCGGTTTGAATGCCGATCTTGGCGCCTTTCAGGGCGTCGATGTTCGAGAATTTATCTTTGTCCGCTTCACGCACCACTACAGCCTGCTCAGCTTTGTAGTAGATATCGGACAGATCAACGGCTTTCTTGCGTTCTTCAGTCGGGCTCAGACCGGAAATGACCATATCAATTCTTCCGCTTGACAGTTCATTCAGCAGGGAATCAAAAGGCAGGTCTTTAACGACCAGCTCGGCACCCATATCTGCCGCAATATCCTTGGCGATGTCGATGTCAAAACCAACAATCGTGTCCTTGCCGTCTACAACCTTGTGAAATTCATAAGGAGGAAAGTCAGCGCTTGTTCCAAGTGTAAGCGTCTTGGCGGTTGGGCTCGCAGTGGCCTCGCCGGTGGCCGCAGTAGTGTTCTCGTCTTTGTTCTGTCCGCATCCGGTCATCAGTCCCACCGTAAGCAGCATTCCCAGTGATAGTTTACCCCATTTATTCATTTCTGTATCTCCCCTATCCGTAAAATATCCATATCGCTGTATTGACCGATTTATTATAAAACAATGCGCATGAATATGCAAAGACATTTTTGTGACAACACGGGCAATCAACCTGACCTTCAACCGGGCTTTCAAAAGGTAATCGTCCTTAGGTCAATTTGCACCGGACTAATATATTTGTTATTGGAAGTCAATATTGCGCTTTTGCACAATTTTCTGAAAAAAGTATATACTGATTAACAACAATAGGCTTCCAGTATACTTGGAGCACTTGGTTCAATGGAAGCTTCCAGAGGGTATTAACTTGCTAAACAACAGTCGCCGCCAGACTCGTCCGATTAGTTACGTACTTTCATATAGGCTAATTCCGGGAAGATGGATCTTGCCATAGTCCCGATAACACATATGCGGTGCAACACTTTAGGAGGTGCTGTCATGCTTTTGGAAGCTTTGTACCATGTTCCCCGTGACAAATGGGCTTATGCCTACGATTCTGAAACGATACATCTGCGTGTACGCACCAAAAGGAACGACGTAGACATTGTAGTAGCCCTGACTGGAGATAAATATGATTGGGAGCATACCTACTACGAAGTGATCATGGAAAAAGCCGCTTCGGACGATATGTTCGATTACTGGGAGGCTGCTGTCCGCCCAAAGTACAAACGTTTGTGCTACACCTTCCGCATCAGCACGGGCCCGGAAAATATTTATTTGCTGGATAATGGCATCCGCTCCGAATGCCCCCATCCCCCCAATAACTTTTACGAGTTTCCTTACATACATGAAGCTGACTTGTTCAAGGTGCCTGAGTGGGCCAAGGATGCGGTTTTTTATCAGATCATGACGGAACGGTTCGCAAACGGCGATCCTTCCATCAACCCTGAACATACGGAGGAATGGGGCGGGACCCCGAAGCTGGATAATTTTTTCGGCGGGGATCTGCAGGGTGTGCTTGACCACCTGGATGACCTTCAGGAGCTTGGTATCAATGCAATCTACTTCACTCCCCTGTTTCTTTCTCCTTCCAATCATAAATATGACATTGTCGATTATAAAAAAGTCGATCCCCACTTTGGCGACAATCAGCTGCTGAAGCGTGTGGTCGACCAGTGCCACCGCCGGGGGATTCGTGTAATGCTTGATGCCGTCTTCAATCACTGCAGCGATCAATTCCCTCCATTTCAGGATGTGCTGGAAAAAGGGGAATATTCCGTATACCGTGACTGGTTTCACGTGAATTCCTTTCCTGCGGAAATCGTTGACGGCATCCCTACCTATGACACGTTCGGCTTCTATGGCACGATGCCTAAGTTCAACACAGCAAATCCCGAAGTGAAATCCTACCTGCTGGAGGTCGCCGAATACTGGATCAAAGAAATTAAAGTGGATGGCTGGCGGCTGGATGTTGCCAATGAGGTAGACCACCATTTCTGGCGGGATTTCCGCAAGGTTGTCAAAAATGCAAACCCCGAGGCTTATATCGTTGGCGAAGTCTGGAGTGATTCCCTCACCTGGCTGCTTGGCGACCAGTTCGATTCGGTCATGAACTATCCCTTCTCCGGAACAGTTCTGGAGTTCTTCAGCGGAGGAATGAACGGGATCGCCTTCGGTCACCGGATAGGTGCTTTGCTGATGCGATATCCCCAGCAGACAAACGAGGTTGTCTTTAATATGCTGGGCAGCCATGATACTCCCCGCCTGCTGACCCGTGTGGGAGAAGATAAGCGGCGGCTGAAACTTGCCGTTGTTTTCCTGTTCACTTTTATGGGGACTCCCTGCATTTATTATGGCGACGAGATTGGCCTCACCGGGAACGAAGATCCGGACTGCCGTAAATGCATGGAGTGGGATGTGGAGAAACAGGATCGGGAGTTGTACGACTTCTACCGCATGATGATCGCGCTGCGCATACAAAACAAAGCCCTGCGTGAAGGACGTTTCCGCATCCTGCAGGCCTGCGAGAGCGACTCCTGCATCGTGTATGAGCGGGCCGATGACAAGCTCCATTTCACGATCTGGATGAACAACACCCCGGACCCGCGCACCATCAGCCATCCGATGGAAACCGATGACTGGGAAGATGCGTTGACCGCCGAGCCTGTTATCCCGGAGAATGGGATGATGCACATCCCCTTGGACCCCTATGGATACCGGATTTTACTTCGGGAGCTGGTTAGATGTTAGAGTCAATAGTGGACACTCGTTAAGGGAACAGGGATAATTAATTAACGAGGAGGTGTCTACATGAGTGGAACACGAAAAAGCTCCAATAATGAATTTGAAAAACAGACGCTACAGAACTTCCAAGAGCAGAATAAGACGGTGGCGTACGAGCCTGTATCCAGTGCGGAAAGAATCCGAGAACTGAAACGGCAGTTACAGGAAAAGGAAGAACAACTGGCCGGCATGGCGGAGGAAAAAAGCAGTGCACCTCTTCAGCCATCCAAAGAACTGAGATTTCAGTTCATCGAAGATCATCGCTCCGAGTTTCGAGTGGAGAAGATGTGCAGCGTCCTTGAGGTCTCGCGGAGCGGCTATTACAAATGGAGAACAACGAAACCAAGTCCACAGGCTGCTCGGAAGGCTCTACTGCTCCAGCGGATCACCTATCATTTTAACGATATGGAGGGCCGTTGTGGCAGCCCCACAATCACGATCCTCCTCCAGCGTGAGGGCCATCAAGTCAGTGAACGTACGATTGGAAAATACATGAGAGAACTCGGGTTGCGCTCTGCGCAGCGAAGCTATATGGACGTGAATATTAAAGACTCTAAGCAATCTTTGCCAATTGTGCCTAACAGATCCCATCTGCCTCACCACAAAAAGACTGCCCCCAGATTCCAATGAATAATGGGGGGCAGTCTTTTGTCCATTCAAGAGCTAATTTGCAATCTGCTTGTAAATGTCAATATATTGCTGTGCGGAAACGTTCCAGCTGTAATCGCCGGCGAAGGCATTTTTGGTAACTTTTTTCCAGTGCTCCGGTTTGTTATAGAAGCTGGTCGCCCGGCGGAGGGTGTACATCATATCATGGGCGTTATAATCTTTGAACGTGAACCCGTTGCCCTCTCCGGTCACTTCGTTGTAAGCCTGGACTGTATCGTTCAATCCGCCTGTCTCCCGCACTACCGGAATGGTTCCATACCTTAAAGCCAGGAGCTGGCTGATGCCACATGGCTCAAATTTGGACGGCATAAGAAAAATATCGCTCGCGGCATAAATTTTGCGGGACAAGGCGTCATTGAACAGGATCTGGGAAGAGAGCTTTGTCGGATAACGCCAAGCGGCTTCACGGAACCAGCGTTCGTAAGTCTCATCCCCGGTACCCAGCAGGACAAACTGGATATCATCGTAGTACAGAAGCTCATCCAGCACCCGTGTCAGCAGATCGAGACCTTTGGAATCCACCAGACGCGTAACCATAGCTACCATTGGAATATAAGGTGCAACCGGCAGCCCCAGCTCTTGCTGCAGCCCCAGCTTGTTCTCGACTTTTTTGGCCAGGTTGGAACGGTATTTCGCGTAGATCTGCGGATCCGTGGACGGATTGTAGCTTTTGGTATCAATTCCGTTGACGATTCCGCTCAGACTGTCCGCCCGTGCGTTCAGCAAGCCCTCCAATCCGTAACCGTAATAAGGTGTGCGGATTTCTTCCGCATAGGTTGGACTTACTGTGGTGATGTGATCGCTGTGGACGATGCCGGCTTTCATATAGTTTACGTTGCCGTAATATTCCACGCTGCCGAAGTATTTGTTGTCCAGCCCAAGCAGCTCGCCAAGCACCTCATACGGAAAGACACCCTGATACAACAGGTTGTGGATCGTGAATACCGTCCGCATCCCGCTGTAAAAAGGATCATGGCGGTAATGGCCGTCCAGCAGCATTGGAATCACAGCGGCGTGCCAGTCATGGCAGTGCAGCACATCCGGCTGAAACCCGATGGCCGGCAGGCATTCCAGTACCGCCCGGTTGTAAAAAGCGAAACGTTCACCATCATCCATATATCCGTAAATCCCGTCCCGGCCAAAGTAATACTCATTATCGATAAAATACACGGGTATGCCATCGTATACCAGGCGCTCCACGCCGCAATATTGGTTGCGCCAGCCTATTGGGACATCCACTACAGTTACTGGCTCCATTTGGGATTTGAACTTTTCCGGGATGCCCCGGTATTTGGGTAAAATCACCCGTACATCCACTCCGGCGCTTTTCAGCGCTTTGGGTAAAGCACCAATAACATCGGCCAGGCCACCCGTCTTCATGAACGGATGAGCTTCCGCTGCGGCAAATAAAACTTTCATCTTTATTTCCCCCTTAAGCGTACGGTATATTTATTCCTTGCTTTTTGGCCTGCGTGCCGCTTTCTTCAGAACGGTCAGACTGAGCGGCGGAAGCGTCAGCTCCAGGCTGTCCAGCTGCTTGTGCCACTCCAGCCTGCTGCTCTTCACAGGTTCATTATGCACACCTGAGCCGCCATATTCCACGAGTTCCGAGCTGAACACCTCTTCATATGTTCCCGGTCTGGGAACACCAATCCGGTAATTACGGCGTTCCACCGGCTGGAAGTTGATGATGATCAGCAGCGTGTCGCCAGGTTTTTTGCCTTTGCGCATATATGAGATGACACTTTGTCCGCTGTCATCCGCGTCTATCCACTGGTACCCCTCCATTTCATGGTCAAGCTCCCACAAGGCCTTTTCCGTGAGATAGAAATCATTAAGCGCAGCCGTATAGGCCTGCATCCTGCGGTGGCTCTCATAACCCAGCAGCAGCCAGTCCAGCTGGTCCTGATCCTTCCACTCGATAAATTGGCCGAATTCACCGCCCATGAACAGCAGCTTTTTGCCGGGATGCGTGATTTGGTAGCCAAGCAGCAAGCGGAGGCCGGCGAATTTCTGCTCGTAGGAGCCCGGCATTTTGTTAAGCAGCGATTTTTTGCCATGAACTACCTCGTCATGGGACAGCGGCAAGGTATGATTTTCTGCATAAGCGTAACAAATGGGAAACGTCAGCAAGTTATGATGATAGGGCCGGGACCCGAAATCATGTTCTATGTAACCCAGTGTGTCGTTCATCCAGCCCATATTCCACTTATAGTTGAAGCCCAGTCCCCCTTCATGGGCAGGAGCTGTTACTCCCGGCCAGGCACTGGATTCTTCCGCCATCATCAATGCTTTGGGATAATACTGAAAGATAGCTTTATTCAGATTTTGCAAGAAACGGATGGCTTCCAGATTCTCCAGTCCACCGTTCACATTAGGCCGATATTGATGGCTATCCTTCTCAAAATCCAGCCGCAGCATACTTGTGACCGCATCCACACGCATGCCGTCGATATGATAATACTCGAACCAGAACAAGGCATTGGAAATTAAAAACGAAATAACCTCCGGTTTGCTGAAATCAAAGGATAAGGTTCCCCAGCCCGGTTTCTCCGCCAGCATCGGATCTTCATATTCATAAAGTGCCGTGCCGTCAAACATCCGCAGTCCATGCGCATCCTTGGCAAAATGGGCCGGAACCCAGTCCAGAATCACGCCAATCCCCGCCTGATGCAGCTGATCGATCAGATACATCAGTTCATGCGGTTCCCCGTAACGGCTGGTTGCTGCAAAATAGCCTGTTCCCTGGTATCCCCACGACAAATCATAGGGATGTTCTGCGAGCGGCATAAATTCCACATGCGTATAGTTCATTTCTTTCAGGTAAGGAATCAGCAGTCCGCTCATTTCCGCATAGCTGTAGAATTGACCGTCCTCTTTCTGCCGCCAGGTGCCAAAATGCATTTCATAAATATTAAGCGGTTTATTGTAAGGTGTCTTACTCTTGCGGCGCCATGCCGTATCGCCCCAGCGGTAGCCTTCCAGTTCAGCAACTACCGAAGCCGTGGCCGGACGAACCTCTGCTTTAAAGGCGTAGGGGTCCGCTTTGAGGAAACTTGAACCATCTGCACCAATAATTCTGTATTTGTAATAAATTCCCTGTCCTAAACCGGGGAAAAACCGACTCCAAAATCCTGAATCGGGTATCTTATATAACGAGTCCATATCCGCCGTTCCATCCCAGCCATTATGATCACCAGCTAGTCCTACATATGACGCATGAGGAGCCCACACGGTAAAGCGTACACCGGCAGCACCTTCTTCAGCGGTCATGTGCGCGCCCAGCATTTTATAGCTGCGAACATTCGTGCCCTCATGGAACAAATAAATATCGTCGGTTGACGGGAGGTTTTCCATTGGAGTATCAGCCAATTCATCACCACCTTTTTATATAGGATTCACCTATAACATTACCCTAATCTTATTTATTTGAAAATGATATGGTGTGAAAAGTAAAACTTTTATAAAATCATGTAATTTTTATGGTTTTGAAGCAATATATTTCACCTATGTCGTTTCAAGCGCTTGTGGTCAGTTTATATTACAAGCATTGACAAAAAAATGGGAGGGATAACAAATGAGTAAAAAAGAATGTATCGCGATGCTCCTGGCAGGAGGCGAAGGCCGTCGTTTGGCACCCTTGACCAGCAGTATGGCTAAACCCGCAGTCCCTTTCGGAGGACAGTATAGAATCATTGACTTTCCCCTCAGCAACTGCGTGAATTCAAAAATTGATACGATAGGTGTGCTTACTCAATATGAGGCAGATTCATTGCACAGCCACATCGGAGAAGGTGAGCCTTGGGGGTTACATACCCGCGCGGACCGGGGAGTAACATTGCTGCCATCCGGTGAAGCCGGCAAAGAGAGCTATCTGGGAACCGCCGATGCTATTTATAAAAATATTGATTATATTGACAGCCAAAATCCGGAGAATGTGCTGATCCTGTCAGGAGATCACATTTACCATATGAACTACAGCAAAATGCTCGACTATCACGTCAGCAAAGGGGCAAAAGCAACAATCTCGGTCATGGAGGTTCCTTGGGAACAAGCCAGCCGCTTTGGGGTTATGAACGTGAACGATCACCTGAGGATCTCCGAATTTGTTGAGAAACCTAAAGTGCCGCAAAGCAATCTTGCTTCGATGGGCATTTATCTCTTCAACTGGAATTACCTGAGAGAACACTTGCTGCGGGATGCGGCCAATCCGGCTTCTAGCCATGACTTTGGCAAAGATGTAATTCCGGGTATGCTGGATAATAACGATGAACTGTTCGCTTACCGCTTCAAAGGGTATTGGAGAGATGTAGGTACGGTTGACAGCTTATGGGAAGCTCATATGGACCTGTTGCTGACTCAGGACGGCTTTGAGCTGAACAAAGAACATTGGCCGATGTACAGCCGGACCCGCCGGACAAAACCCGCGCTTCATAAACCGCGTGTGCAGCTTCCCGTCTCGGACTGCCTGGTGAATGAATCCTGCACTTATGAAGGCACTCTGCAGCGTTCCGTTGTATTTGGCGGCGTGGAAATCGGCAAGCTGAGCTCGGTCAAGAGCAGCGTGATTATGCCCGGAGTACGCATTGGCCGGGGGGTTCAGATCGAAAATGCCATTATTGGCGAAGGCGCCGTGATTAAGGATGGAGCCATTATCAAGGGCAGTTCGGACAACATTGTTGTCGTAGGCCCGCAAGAAGTGGTTGCCGCCAAGCCGGTCATTCGGACCCAGCCTTCCCGTCTGCTTCAGGATGTCTACGAACAGTCAGGCCGCCTGCGTGCCGAAAGCCTTCCATCCTAATTAATTTCCCCTAGCGCGTGTATTCAAACCCTAACCCAAGGAGTACAGGGAGCAAGACACCGCCCAGCGAAAATACAGCAAAAGGGCTGCTGCACCGGTTAATCCAATAACCGGGCAGCAGCCCTTTTGCGCCCTGGCATGTGATGCTCCTGCTTAAGATGGCCGAAGCGCCCGCCACTCCCTGTCCAGCATGCTGAACTCAATACAATCCACATAGGTACCGTCAAAAAGCGCGGCTTCACGCATAGCGCCTTCCCGAATGAAACCGCAGGCCTCATAAGCTTTGAGGGCAGCTGTGTTGAAGTCAAAAACGCCCAGGGAAATGCGGTGCAGTCCCAGGCCATCAAAGCCGATCCGCAAGGCTTCATGCACCATCCGCTTTCCCAGCCCTTTTCCCTGCTGCCCCGGTTCCACGACTACTCTGGCCAAACGTGCCGAACCGTTCTCCCGATCGATCCGGGCAATGCTAATATGGCCGATGATCTGCCGGGATGCGGCATGAACGGCAGTAAACAGCAGCTTATCGGAGTTAACAGGATGATTGGAATCAGTCAGATAAGCGGTCAACTGCTCGTCGGTTAAGGGATACGTCAGGGACGGTCCTGCCCACTGTTTCAGAAATTCGGGTGAATGGCTCCAACTCTTTATGTAAGCAAAGTCAGATTCGGAAAAATAACGGAGGAGGATGGCATCGGGATCGTTCCTGTCCGTAAACTGCTGGTACAAATTCACCAGACGTCCACCGCCCATGTCATTCGTACCCATATAATAAAAACCGAGGCTCTGGTAATAGCGGTTCAGCTTGAGGTTATGAGCCACGGTATCGAACCTGAGGCCCTTGCAGCCCAATTCCAGCGCAAGCTGGGCGGCATACAGCAGCATTGCTTTCCCCAGCCCCTTGCCCCTGTGGGTACCGGTGACGGCAAGACGATGCAAGTAAGCATAGGCCTCATCATTCTTCTCACCCCAATATAACGGGTCGCTGAACTGCAAGGTGAACATGCCCACGGCTTGCCCATGGTCCAAAGCGAGGTATACCTGTCTGTCCGAAAAATATGCGGTTATGTCGGCTTCGTTAAACTGACCCGGTGACCATTGCCTGATCCCGTTGTCTTCCATCCACTGCGCTGCTTCCTGCAGCAGCTTCAGCACTTCCGGCACCCGTTCCAATTGTGCGCGGACCACGTGGACGGAAGTGGCGGGAAGCTGAATTTCTTTGGAATTGTGTTCGTTCAAACGAGCTCCCCCTTATCCGCACCAGCTGCTGATTCAAGGTCCAAAGGCTGTTCAGTTAAAGGCAAAATCACCGTGACCTGCGTCCCCTTGCCCAGCTCGCTGTCCATCTCCATTCTTCCGTTATGAAGCTCCACCAGCTGCTGCGATATAGCCAGCCCCAGGCCAGTTCCTCCGTTCAGCGCATCGACCTGGAAGAAACGGTCTCTGACTCTGGTCAAATGAGCTTCACTGATCCCGATACCGCTGTCCCTGACCAGGATGGCAACTTCACTTGCAGAGTATCGCTGTGCGGTAAGGGCAATGCTCGAATCCTCATGCGAGAATTTCACGGCATTGTCTACCAGGTTCATAAATACCTGCTTCAAGCGGTTGGCATCCCCCTTCACATAAACGCCTTCATCGCATTCCAGCAGCAGATGAATCCGTTTTTTCTCTGCTTTGGCCCATACATTAAGGATGGTCTCCTGCAGGAGCACCTTGAGGTTTACGATGCCGATCGAAAGCTTCATTTCATTCTGCTGAAGCTTGGAGAAATCAAGGATCTCTTCCACCAGACCGATCAGCCGGTCGCTTTCTTTGGATATGATGCCCATCCCCAGCCGGGTTTCCTCGGGATCATAACCTCCGGAGACCAGGGTCTCACTCCAGCCTTTGATGCTGGTAAGCGGAGTGCGCAGTTCATGTGAGATGGAGGATATAAAATCATCCTTGATCTGGTTGCTGCGCACAATCTCCTGAGCCATATAATTAAGCGTAGAGGCCAAATCCCCGATCTCATATTTGTAGTTGCCTTTGATGCGTGTATTGAAGCGCCCCTTGGCCATCTGGGCGGAGACCGCTGTGATATTGTTCAGCGGCTTCACAATTGAATTCGCCAGCCCAAAGCTGAACAGCACCACAATCGCCAGTACAGCTCCACCGATGCTTACTGACAGCAAACTCAAGTTGAGCAGTTCCCTATTAATCCCTTCCATGGAAGTCAGATAGCGAAGAATATACGCATCCCTTCCGTCCAACTGCAGCATTTTGGATACTGCCATCACACTTTCGTTCGTGCCGGCCTGCCGGCCTACCCAGCGCCCAATCCCGCCTCCGGCCGCCTCCGGCACATCACTTGTGGTGATCGTCCGGTCCGGCGGAAAGCCGGTTGAACTGATGATCATGTCACCCTTCAACGTCAGAATCTCCAGCTCGGTGGTCTTAAGACTGAATTTCTCCAGCAGCTCCTGCATAGAATAAGGGGTATTCTGGAACTTCTGGAAATCTTCAACTACATTAATATGGGTTGTTATTTTGTTATAGACACTGTCATAGTAATAGGTGCGGATAGCCAGAAGGAAAACCCCTTCTACCAGGAGAAGCGCCAAAAAGACTACAAGAATGTAGTGCAGTACAATCTGTCTGCGCATCCCCTTTTTAATCATTGTCCTTGGCCTTTCCATTTATAACCATGCCCCCATACCGTTTGCAGGAATTCGGGCTCTGACGGATTGTTCTCGATCTTCTGGCGCAAGCGGCGGATATTTACGTCCACTATCTTGGGGTCTCCCATATATTCCTTGCCCCATACATGATCGAGCAGCAAATCACGGCTGAGCGGCGTGTTCTCCTTCTCCAGAAAAAACTGCACCAGCGAAAATTCGGTCGGCGTCAATTCGATGGCTTCGCCGGCCCGCTTGAACTGCTTGGCAATCAGGTCGAGGGTGAACGGTCCCGATTGGAATGACACCTTGGCCGATTGCTCACGGTGAACATTCACCCGGCGCAGCAGTGACTGGATCCGCGCAATCAGCTCGGTTGGACTGAACGGCTTGCTGACATGATCATCGGCGCCCACGGATAAGGCATACACTTTATCCTGCTCCTGAACCTTGGCGGTCAGAAAAATAATGCCGAGGCGTTCATTGGTTTCCCGTACCCGCCGGCAGACCTCAAACCCGTCTATGCCGGGAACCATCACATCCAGTAAGGCGATATCAATATCAGGGATGGTGGTCAGCTTATGAAGGGCCTCGTTCCCGTCGGCCGCTTCCAGCACTTCAAAGCCGTTACGCTTCAGGTTAATCACAATAAAACTGCGGATGGATTCCTCATCCTCCAGAATCAGTACTTTACTCATCTATACCCTTCCTTTCAATGGGGGCTGTAATTTTGTTGCTGCTCCCCCCGTTTATGCTCTGTTCCAGCTTGCCGCGGTACCCGATGAATTTGTCGGCCCCGCGTCCCAGCAGTTCCCAGCCTTCGCTTTTGCTCCGTTCCCAGTCCGTCGGTGAGAAAAACGCCACCTCGGCCACAGTCTCGCCTGTGTCCGACATAATGAACTTAAGCGATTTATCCTGCACGGATTTCGTATCCACGGTTACATTGCCATGCCATTCCGCAGGGAATTTAATGACAAACCGGTCTGCAGGGTCACGGTATTGCAAAGCACTGAAGGCCAGCCCGTTTTTCCCGTCCCATTTGTAGTACGCATTAAAGTATGGAATCGTCTCCGGATCAAAATACTCCCAGCCCTTGGGCATTTCAAGCAGGCCGATCTCAATAATTCCATCACCGTCGATATCCTCGCTGTTAATGCGTCTGTCTTTGTAAGTACGGGCATCACCGGGAACCGCCACCCTCAGCTTGTTATTCTCCATAACCACCATATAGGAGTAGGCAGAGTGGGAATCCACCGCAGCATCCAGAATGATACCTTCTTTGTTCTCGGCCACCTTACCTGAGACAATATTGTAATAATTATTAAAATAAGGATCGAGATCATCCAGTTTGTCCAGAATCTTGAATTCACCGCTGTACTGGTAGGTTGTGACCGTAGCAAACTCATTGCGCTTGAAATAGACAACCGTAATATCCAGTTGGCCGTCATCATTCAAATCATCGATGATATATTCGGTATAAGGAAGGCGGAGGATTTCCTCCAAAGCTCCACTGGAATAACTGTAGACCACCAGCCCCTTCTCTTCGCCGCGTGAATAGCCGACAATGATATCCAGATGGCCGTCGCCTGTCAGATCCCGCAGATTCACCGATTCCAGCACAGTGCCGTCACCGTCGAATACCAGTTTTTTGACCCAGGCCTCCCCCTGCTTCTCCAGAATCATCCCGTGGATCTGGACAGCCTCGCCAGGCGTTTCATAGAACACAAGGGTCTCCATTACCCCATCTTTATTGAGGTCTTCCGTAAAAATCAGGCTGTCGTCATCGTTGACCGGCCGAAGCAGCGCCGAAGGAAGGGGCGTCAGTGAACTGATCGCAGCCATCAGGGTAGCTTTGTCTTCCGACAGACGCGGGGATTTCATCTGGGAAACCGGGTCGCTGAAGAATGTGCAGCCAGAGAGAACCGCAAGCAGGCACGTTACCGCCGCCAGACGCTTCAGACCTCGTAAATTCAACTTCATCACTCTTTTCCGTATTCCAAAATTTAAAGATTCATGCGCTCCTTGACCGTCAGACGGCGGCCTTTAACGTCATGTTTGATTCTGCCGTCCTCCAGAACCCATATACGGGTTGCAAAACGTTCAGCCAATTCAATGGGCAATACGGTAACTACAATAAGTCCAGTCTCCTTGCACAACCTCCGTAAGGTCTCCATTACATTCTCCGCTGACTTTGGGTCCAGCCCCGTTACCGGTTCATCCGCCAGGATCACCTTGGCACCGTGCGTCAGCGCGCGGGCAATGGCCACACGCTGACGCTCTCCGCCGCTGAGCTGGCTGGTCTTCATCTTGGCCTTGTCCAGCAGCCCGAGCGCATCCAGCTCGTCCATTGCCCCCATATAATCGTCAGAGCGTACCATCCCGGTGACCATTCGCCATAAAGGTGTCTGGGCGGATTGGCCGATCAGAACATTCTTCAGCGCCGTCCGGTTCGGATTAAGTTCGGCGTTCTGCTCCAGGTAAGCCCATTCACGGCGGATTTTGCGTTTGCCGGTAAAGACGTTGCCAAAGATATCCGTCCCGTCCACTCTAAAATTGCCCCGGTCCCACTTCTCCCGCAGTGCCAGGCAGCGCAGCAGCGTAGACTTGCCGCTTCCGCTGCCCCCCAGCACAGCAACCAGTTCCCCCGGTTCCAATTGAAAGCCAACATCCTGCAGAACGGGCATCTTCTCTTCCCCGACTGCTTTTGCCAAATGTTCAACTGTAATCATATTCAGCTCTCCTGTCCTCATCTCTACTCTATAGTGTACTCTGAAAGCGAGATCAAATTCCATGCGAGCACTCGTTCTTATCTTACCTCAAATCTGTTTGCGTGGCGAGAATAATAACCCCGCCAGTCCGAACAAAATATAAAAAAGGCCCATAAGCCCAAAAACGCCGCCTCCCTGTCCTGCTTCGAGGAGCAAGCCACCGATACCGGGACCCGCAATGCTGCCTATACTATAATGAAAAGAAGAGGCTATACCTGCGGCAGGCAGCAGATTGCGCGGCAGGATATCTGCCGCATAAGCAAGCCCCAGCGAGAAAAAAGAACCGACAAGCCCGCCGGACACCATCAGAATCACCAGGCACAGCAGGAAGCTGTCACCTGCAAGCGGCAGCAGGGCGAACCCCGTTCCTCCGCCGATGATAAGTTTTTTGAATCCGGCAGCACCAAGGGCCCGTTCGGCAATCAGTGTCATGCCGAAAGAGCCAATATACAGCGCGGCTGCGTTAAGCCCGTTCAAAGAAGACGAGACCCCTTGCTGTTCCAGAAGAATGGACAAAACCGGCAGAAGCAGGCCTTGGCTGAGCCCGGCGGCGATAATAACGGTAATTAGAATGGCGTAATGAACCTTGCTGTTATGGCGAGCGGAAGATGATAACCGGTCTGACACGAATGAATCCTCCTAGGGTATATAAAGATTGCAGGGATGTCGCCAAATGGCAAACAGAGAACATTATAGTGGACAACCCTCTTCAAAACAAGAGATAATATATAGAAGTGACGGATTTCTTGGGGGTGTATGACTCATGAACTATGAATTAAAAATCGATGTCTCGCCGGTCTACGAACTGCTGGACAGTTTTATGTTATATGTAACTAGAAAATGGAGCTCCAATCTGGACATCGGTCCGGACTGGGTGAATGATGTGGAAAGCAACATTCCCCCGCAAAAAATCACGGCGCTCATGGAGGCTGCGAATTGGCCGTTTGAAGATTACGATGTGCTTTATGCGTGGGCCTACAGCCGGGGATCGGCGGCCAAGGTGCTTCAGTTCCTGGACGAGCTTGAATCCGCCACACTGGAAGAGAGCTTTCTGCGGGTGGCACCCTTTGTCTCCAATTTCACCCTTGAACAGTGCCACCGGATCAAAAGCGGCTATATTCCACTGCTGCGGCTGTGGCATGAGCAATATTTTCGCCATGTAGAGCAAAAGATTCTTCCCCTCCTTATTGAGGATGCCTCGGAAAAAAAAATGCTCGAAAGCAAAATGGAGAAGGTCGCGCTCATCGAATATGCCTCCGGCGGGGTAGTCATTGAAGATTTGCCTAATCTGGAGACGATTGTGTTGCTGCCAACGGTGCATAACCGGCCCATCAACACTTATTGCTTCTATAAAACCATGGTCATCATCCAGTATCCGGTAGATGTCCCGCTGGACGACGAGGATGAGCCTCCTACCGTGCTGCTGCGGATGACCAAAGCCCTGTCGGACCCGACCCGGCTCAGACTGCTCCGGTATGTGGCCCATGAACCCAAGACGTTATGGGAAATGCAGTCCGAGCTGAATCAATCCAGAGAAATGCTGATGCACCATCTGATGATTCTGCGTGTAGCCGGACTACTGCGCATCCATCTTCAGGGGGAAAACAATGAGCGCTTCAGTATCCGTCCGGACGGCGCTTCGGAGCTGCAGCTGTTCCTGGAGTCCTACATTCGATTGTAGCAGGAGACGGCACGGCTTAAATTACAGAGATAGAGATAAAGGAGTGAGCGGCATGAAGTATTCAACGCAGCAAGTGATTTTTGACCTGGACGACACTCTCGTTCACTGCAACAAATATTTCGACCTTATTTTAGGTCAATATTTTGAAATGATGGGCGACTGGTTCAAGGATTTTGGAGCAACCACCGCTGAATTCCGCAACAAGCAGGCGGAGATTGATGTGCAGACCGTCAACACCAGCGGACTTGCCAGCGAGAACTTCCCCAAATCCCTGATTGCCACCTACCGTTTCTTTTGCGGGCAATACGGACGTCCTGCCGAAGCTTTTCATGAACAGCAATTGATGAAGCTTGGTCTCAGTGTCTACGATCAGGAGATCGAGGCCTACCCGGGTATGGTCGAAACGCTGGATATCCTCAAACAGGATGGCCATGACCTGTACTTGTACACCGGTGGCGATGATACTATCCAGCAACGCAAAATTGAACAAATGAAGCTGACAACTTATTTTGAGGACCGGATCTTTATCCGCCAGCATAAAAATGTCGAGGCCCTGGAAACTATTTTGTCCACCCGCAATTTTGAACGCAAACGCACCTGGATGATCGGCAACTCCCTGCGGACGGATGTGCTGCCCGCAGTCACCGCCGGCATTAACAGCATCTACCTGAAGCAGCAAAAGGAATGGCTATATAACCTGATTGAGCTTCAACGGGAAATGCAGCAGTCTGTATTGACCATCTCGTCCATTACTGAGGTTCCGCCGGTCATCCGCTCAGCGGCCAAGCAGTCCCATCACGGCTGATTTGATCCGGCTCCTGTTACAAATGACATAGGCACCCTGCGCAGGGTTGATTATACTATTTTAGAAGATTTTGATCTTGCGCAGGAGGGACAAAATGAACAAAAACGTGAACCCTAAGCAAAACCGCAGCAAAGGCCGCGCAAACCGCCAGTTGCTTCCCATGCTGCTCGGAGCTGCCGTGGTTATTCTCACCGGTGTCCTCGTCTGGGTAAGTTCGGACAGCCAGGCCAGCGAGAATACCGAGCTCGATGCGCTACCCAACTACACTGATGTGAAAGGCAAGATTGTTGTAGATGGACTGAAGTATGAGAAACAGCCCCATTTGGGAAACAGCGAGGCCAAAGTCAAGGTTATAGAATTCGCCGATTTCAAATGCCCGGCCTGCAAGCAATGGACCGAAGCTTATCTGGACCGCTTCATCAAGGATTATGTCGATACCGGCAAGGTGGAATTTTTCTTTATGAACTTTGCCTTCATTGACCGTGACTCCTATCTGGCAGCCAGTGCCGGTGAAGCCATCTATCATCAGAGCAACGAGAAATTCTGGGAATACCTCCACAAGCTTTATGCCAATCAAGGCGATGAGAGCACCATCTGGGCCACCCCGAAGTTTATCCTGCCGTTTGTTAAAGACAACATGGAAGGCATAGATTACAGCCGGTTCGAGTCCGATATCAAGAATCACACCTATATGTATGATGTGAAAGAAGATTTCAAGATTGCCGGCTCCTATGGTGTCAATGGCACACCCAAATTCATGGTGAACGGTGAGCTGCTGCCGGACTCCTCCTATGAAGGGCTGGCGGCTGCGGTGGACGCCCAGTTAAACGAGGCTGGTCAGTAAAGCAGTTCACACTACAATCTAAAGGGGTCTCCCGATAAGCCGTTTTAATGGCTTAGAGGAGGCCCCTTTATGCTGCATTATTATTCCAAGTGGTTACTGTTCTACAATAAGCTGCCCGGTATCCGTATTATGAAGCACAAGTTTGCCTTCAAGCGGTTGACCCTCAGCCCCTGTCAGCTTCAGCTTGCCGGTTCGTCCCTTCCCGATTAAGGCTTTAACCTGTGCATCGGTAAGGACACGGCCATGGGTCTCTTTCCAGATGACGAACTTGCACCCTTCCTTGTAATGGGAACAGCCATAACCTTTCCGGCCCATGAAGATCATTCCGCCGCAACCGGGGCTGGGACAAGGCCCAATGATCTTTGGTCCGCTATCGGCGGAGTCCTCCGCTGCGCTGTTCTTCTGCCTTGCTGCCACAGGCGTCCCGGCGGTTTGACCTCTTTCCCCTTCCGCCTTACGTTTCCCCGGAGCTGCCGGTTTGCCGGATGTTTTGCGCGGGGTGCCGCTGCCCTTCCCTTTGCCTCCCAAAGCAGGGGTTTCGCCTTCAAAAGAGGTTTTGGAAGCGCGGGCCTGCACCCGGACTTTGTCCACAATCATGCAAGCAAACCGTTTGACATTCTCCATGAACTGGTTGTCAGAGGCAGTACCTCTGGAAATTTCATTCAGGCGCCGCTCCCATTGGCCGGTCATTTCGGGCGAGGTCAACAGCTCAATGCCCGCGCCGCGGATCAGCTCAATTGCCGTCCGGCCCTTTTGGGTGATGGCGATCTTTTTTCCTTGCATTTCCACATAACCGACATTCTTAAGCCGCTCAATGGTAGCCGCACGGGTGGCCGGTGTGCCGAGCCCCGAATCCTTCATGGCATCGCGGAGCTCCTCATCCTCGATCTGCTTGCCCGCACTTTCCATCGCCCGCAGCAGCGTCCCTTCCGTATAATGCTTGGGTGGCTGGGTATCCTTCTCCTTGACAACTGCGTCACTGCAGACCACTTCATCCGCCGGAGCAACCGCGAAGGGTTCGTTGACCTCTATCTCCTCGTCTTCGTCGTCTTCGCCCGACTTCCCTTTGGCCGGCTTGTTCTTCTCCTTCTTCTGATCTGCATAGATCACCTTCCAGCCGAGACTGAGCAGTTCCTTGACCGTAGTCTTGAATTTCTCCTCTTCGACCTCTGTGATCACAGTGTGCACCTTATATTCTGCAGCCGGATAGAATTGGGACAGAAAACGGCGCACGATCAGGTCATAAAGCTTCTGTTCATCCGCACTCAAACCCGAAGCCTTGCGGTAAGTAGGCAAAATCGCATGGTGATCCTCTACCTTAGACGGGTTGCAGATGAATTTGTTCCCTTTATGAACCAGATTACGGTTGGCCCCTTTCACCCATTCGTCATAGGCCGTGCCCTGCAGGGCAGACAACGTTTTGTGCATCTCCGGGATGTTCTGCTCCGTCACATAGTTGGAGTTTGTCCGCGGATAAGATATCACTTTATGCTTCTCGTATAAGGCCTGGGCGACGTCGAGTGTTTTTTTGGCGGAAAAAGCGTACTTCCCGTTGGCTTCGCGCTGCAGGAGCGTCAAATCATACAGCTTGTTCGGATATTCCTTGGTTTCCTTCACCTCATAGGAGGCGATCCGCCCGGATTTTCCTTTGACCTTTTGCGCCAAGGCTTCGGCCTTGGCACCGTCCGTCATCCGCTCCCCCTGCCACATGCCCTTGTACGTCATTTCCTTTTGGGTAAAATGCCCTTCTACTTCAAAAAATTTAAGGGAATCAAACGCCTCAATCGTCTTCTGGCGGTCATAAATCAAAGCCAGGACAGGCGTCTGTACTCTGCCCACAGAGAGCAGCACATTATGTTTGGTTGTAAATGCCCGCGAACCGTTCATGCCGATCAGCCAGTCGGCTTCACTGCGCGCTTTGGCCGCTTTGGTCAAATTCTCGTACTCTGAGCCATCTTTTAGCTCCTGGAAGCCTTTACGGATCGTTTCGGGTGTCAGATCGGAGATCCACAGCCGCTTGACGGGCTGCCCAAGCTTCAAATGCCGCTGAATCAGCGAAAAAATATGCTGCCCCTCCCGCCCAGCATCGCAGGAATTGACAAGCAGATTGCTGCGTTTGGCCAATTCACCTATCACTTTCAATTGGTCTATAGTCCGGCTGTTGGGTACCAGCTTGAACTGTTCGGGGATAATCGGCAGATCGTTAATATTCCATTTCTTGTATTTAGGATCATAGGCATCCGGTTCTGCCAGACCAATCAGATGACCGATGGCCCAGGTAATAATGTATTGCTCCCCTTCCAGATAGGAACGGTGATTTTTCGCTTTCGGTTCTATTGCGGCAGCGATATTCCGCCCCATATCCGGTTTTTCCGCAATAATAAGTGTCTTCAAAAACAATCGCTCCTTACCTCTGCGTTCTTTGTCCAGAATACATCCAGTAGTCTATTATACCATTAACTCTGCTCTTATTTCATATATTCCAAGGCCGGAAAACAGCTTTGCCTGCTCCGATTCATGAAAAATTTTCAGAAACTAAAATTAAATATGAAATTTTCGTGTCTTCTGACCGAATATATCATTAGAGTAATTCTAAACGCCAGAGAAAAAACAGCTGGAGAGGGAGAACAATTAGGCAAAGAGCTTATTCGTATCTATTCAAGGGGGAAATTTATTAATGAACAAAACAATTAGACGTATTTCACAAGCTCTTTCATCCAGATCCTTGCAGAGAAAAATGATGCTGATCTTCTCCATTATGTTAATCATTCCTATGCTCGCAGTCAGCTACTTCTCTTATGACAGTTCAAAAGACCAGCTTGAGCTGAAAATGCAGGAAACCACCCGCTCCAGCGTCAATTTATTGCAGGTGACTGTTAATGAAATCGTCTCGGCATCGGTACGCAATGTAAAGCAGTTAAGCCAGCAAATTACTTCGGCGGATGTAGATGCCAAAAGCCCGGCAGCCCGCAAACTGATCGACCTGTTCATGAAGGAGCATCCGGAGCTTGAGATTCTAACCATCGGCAATAACAACGGAACGTGGATGAAATCACCGGACCCCGGCCATCAGGATTATGATCCGCGTACAAGGGAATGGTATAAAGCATCATTAAGCACACCCGGAGAAATCTCCATCGTCAACCCTTTTAAATCGGTGACTACCGGCAACTTTAATTTGACCCTCTCCCACACGTTCACCGATGGCAAAGGAGCAATAAACATCAGTTTAAGCCTCAAAAAGATGGGGGAATTAATCAATAGCATCAAGGTTGGCGAGGAAGGGTATCTTTTTGTGATGGATCAGGCTCATAAATATGTCGCGCATCCCACCAAAATCGCCGGAGATGAAGTAAACGAGCAGATCCTGCAGAAGGTTGTTGGGCGCAGCGGGAACATCTCGTTTATCGACCCCGAGACCCAATTGTTAATGAAGGGTTACTATACTACGGATGAAATCAGCGGATTTATTATTGTCGGCGTACTCTCTACGGATGAAATATCAGATGCTTCCATGGATATTCTAAAGACGGGAATTCTCGTGATTGTGATCACATTAATTATATCGCTGATATTCTTGTATTTTGCCGTCCGCAGCATTACCAAACCGATTCTCCAGCTGAATCACTCCGCACGGCGTGTTAGTGAGGGGTATCTGAATGAGCACATCGAACTGAAACGTACGGATGAAATCGGACAGCTGGCGGAGAATTATAATGAAATGGTCCACTCCCTCAGAGGCATTGTGGTGGATATCTCGGACACCTCTGGCCTGCTTGCCGCCTCGAGCCAGCAATTAACGGCTACTACCGAGGAGAACGCCAAGGCCGTAACCTACGTAACCGAACTGGTTCAGGAGTCTTCGGATGGTGTTGAGACCCAAACGGCGGCCATGAGTGAAACCTCAAGAGCGATGGAAGAAATGTCCGGCGGTATTCAAAAAATCACTGAAGCGGCTGCCTCCATTGTAGATTCTTCGGCAGATACCCGGAAGGATGTAGAGAATGGCAACCGCAAGGTCGAGCTGGTGAGCCGGCAGATGGATGCCATCAAGCAGTCTACTGCCCATTCCTCAGAACTCATTGGACAGCTCAACGGATTAAACTCACGGGTCTCCGAAATGAGCACCGCCATTTCCAATATTGCCGTGCAGACGAATCTGTTATCACTTAATGCAGGAATTGAGGCGGCACGTGCAGGTGAGCATGGCCGGGGATTTGCTGTTGTAGCTTCAGAGGTGAGAAAGCTGGCAGATCAGTCCAAAACGACCGCCGGCAGCATTCAAGAGGTTATTGAGCAAATGACCGGTCTGATTAACCAGACCTACGAAGCTATCCACCATACGGTCTCGGCAGACGTAGAACTCGGAATCCATGTAACGGATGAAGCCAAGGAAGCTTTTGCCAACATTGAACATTCAACAGCCCGGATCAATGGTCAGATTCATGACATTTCTGCGATCACTCAGCAAATGTCGGCCGGCGCTGAAGAGGTAACCGCTTCGGTGCTGGAAATCTCCAATATCTCACGCTCCACGTCGGATGCGTTCCAGAACGTGACTGCAGCCACCGAACAGCAGCTGGCCTCGATGGAGGAGATTTCAACCTCTACCACCGAGCTGTCCAAAATGGCCATGGATCTGCAGCATAAGATTGAACGCTTCAAGCTGGATGCCTAGATCATTATTGATACAAGCTGAATTGAGCTGACACAAAAAGAGGGTCCCGCAAGCCAATGTAATGGCTTGCGGGACCCTCTCTTGTTGATTTAAAGTATCATAGGTATTTTAGTTTAGGCAAGAACAGAGGAACCCATCAAATATTTATCAACTTCACGGGCAGCTTCGCGTCCTTCATTAATGGCCCATACCACCAAACTTTGGCCGCGGCGCATGTCGCCGGCTGCAAATACTTTGTCCACATTGGTGTTAAATTTACCATAGCGGGCTTTAACGTTCGTCCGGCGGTCTGTATCCAGCTTCAGCTCTTGAATCAGATCCTGCTCCGGTCCGTCGAACCCGATCGCAATCAAAGCCAGCTGTGCGGGATAAATCGCTTCTGTTCCCGGAACAGGCTGGTAGATTTTGCGTCCGGTTTCGTCCACCATCCGGCGGATTTGTACTGTGTGCACTTCCTTCAGATTACCAGCATCATCACCAACAAATTTCGTAGTCATAATGGAGAATTCACGCGGGTCTTCGCCAAAGATGGCTTTGGCTTCCTGCTGTGCATAGTCCAGTGTGTACACATTCGGGAATTGCGGCCAGGGATTGGCAATCGGGTCCCGCTCAAGCGGTGCTTTGTCATGTGTACCGAACTGGGTGATGCTGCTGCAGCCATGACGGAGAGATGTCGCTACACAGTCGGAGCCTGTATCTCCCCCGCCAAGAACTACTACATCCTTGCCCTCAGCAGATACGTAGTTACCGTCAGCCAGACCGGAATTCAGATAACTCTTGATCGTACCGTTCAAATAATCCATGGCATACATTACACCATTCAGTTCACTGCCTTCCACATTGAAACGGCGTGCCTTGGTTGCCCCGCCGCACAGAACCACAGCATCGAACTCGTCAACCAGCTGCTGAGCCGGAATATCCTTGCCGATTTCGGTATTCACCACAAAATTAACGCCTTCGGCCGCCAGCAGATCCACACGGCGCTGTACAATTCTCTTGTCCAGCTTCATGGTAGGAATACCATAAGTCAACAAACCGCCGACACGGTCGCTGCGTTCAAATACGGTCACGGTATGTCCGGCTTTGTTAAGCTGCGCCGCTGCTGCCAGACCTGCAGGTCCGGAGCCTACAATGGCAATCTTCTTACCTGTGCGTTTCTCCGGCGGGTTAGGCACCACCCAGCCTTCTTGAAAACCTTTATCAATAATAGCCAGCTCGATCGTCTTGATAGTGACGGGCTGACCGATCAGTCCAACGGTACATGAGCCTTCACAAGGTGCAGGACAGATACTGCCTGTGAACTCAGGGAAATTATTCGTCTTGTGCAGACGCTCCAGTGCTTCCTTCCACAGACCGCGATATACCAGATTGTTCCATTCCGGAATCAGATTGTGGACAGGACAGCCGGAAGTTCCACCACTCATGTCAATGCCGGTATGGCAATACGGGGTTCCGCAATCCATGCAGCGGGCACCCTGTGTCCGAAGCTCGTCCTCGGATAAATGATGGTGGAACTCTTCCCAATCCTTTACGCGCTGCTCAGGATCACGATCACCCGGGAGCTGGCGCTTATACTCCATAAATCCAGTAGGTGTAGACATGTTTCGTTTCCCCCATCCGTTCTCTTCGTGTTGATTTGTTATAGTACACTGTAATCTGCCCCGGCATATTAGGAGATACGCCCCCCGAGCGGATACCTGTACATTCTATTGTATACTTTCCACCACATTATATCATTTCTAATTTTAATTATAGTAGCATTCATTACTTTTGCACTGTAATGGATTAATATGCTGATTATTTGTACTATTTAACATCTGGTGTCAGAGAAAACGGTTTATCTTTTATCCGAACGTTCATAAACCACGAAACGGTAATCATACGGGTTCTTTTCATCGAATATCCCTGGCGTATTGGAAACTTCCTGCCACTGGCTCCAGTCCACCTCAGGGAACTTCGTATCCCCGTCAAACTCATGGTCGATATGGGTCACGATCAGCTTGTCGGCATACGGCAGCATCATCCGGTAAATCTCGGCTCCGCCGATGACCATCAGTTCATCCAGTTGCTGCGCCTCGGCCAGGGCTTCGCCGATCGTGTGGATAACCTTGGCTCCTTCCGGAGCAAAGCCGGGGTCCCGTGTCAGGACCACACTGGTTCTATCCTTCAGCGGCTTCCCCCCGAGGGAGTCCCAGGTTTTGCGGCCCATCACGATCGTTTTGCCCTTTGATTCCGCCTTAAAAAAAGCAAAATCCCGCGGCAAATGCCAGGGTATGTCATTGTTCTTGCCGATGATCCCATTGGCGTCCATAGCCCAAATCATACTTATGCTCATCGTTTCCTCTCCCCTCATTGTCACCGGTGAACAGACTTTCTAGATCGCCACCGGCGCTTTAATACCCGGGTGATACACATAATCCGTGAATTCAAAATCCTCGAAGGTGTAGTCAAAGATGCTCTCCGGCTTTCTCCGGATCTTAAGACGCGGCAGCGCATAAGGTTCTCTTGCCAATTGGGTCGCTACCTGTTCCAGATGGTTGGTATAGATATGCACATCCCCGCCGGACCAGATGAATTCACCCACCTCAAGACCTGTCTGCTGGGCCACCATATGGGTAAGCAGTGCATAACTCGCTATATTAAAAGGCAATCCCAGGAAGGTATCCACCGAGCGCATCGTCAGCATGCAGGACAGCTTGCCGTCCGCTACATAGAACTGAAATACAAAATGGCAAGGCGGCAGCTTCATCTGGTCAATCTCGCCCACGTTCCAGGCACTGACGATATGGCGGCGGGAATCCGGATTATTCCGGATGGACTCGATCACGTTCCCGATTTGGTCAATATGCCGTCCATCCGCACTTTCCCAGGCACGCCATTGCGAGCCGTATACCGGTCCGAGTTCACCGTTCTCGTCGGCCCATTCATCCCAGATGGAGACGCCGTTTTCTTGTAAATAAGCGGTATTCGTGTCTCCCTTGAGGAACCAGAGCAGCTCATGAATCACCGATTTCAAATGGATACGCTTGGTAGTCATCAACGGGAAACCTTCAGCCAGATCAAAACGCAGCTGACGTCCAAACACCGATATCGTTCCCGTCCCTGTACGGTCGCTTTTGGCAGTGCCGTGATCCAAAACATCCTGAAGCAAGTCTAAGTATTTACGCACAGTTTACGCTCCTCTATCCTTTTTCTGTTCTTAGTTTACCATGACCTTGGCGGGCAAAACAGATATAGTTTCATCCATTTTGCACTCATCCGCCCACAGAATCAAATTAACCCCCATCTAATCCATGCACATATTTACTTTTTTAGAAATATCAAACTTCAAAATAAAAAAACAAGAACTGCCCAGTTTATCTTTGATAAACTGAACCGCCTTGTTTTGGTTTGACACCAGTTTAACTCGCTCCGCCCATCCCTTTTCTTTTAAACAGCAGATACATAAAAAATGGGGCGCCGATCCCGGCTGTGAAGACTCCGGCAGGGATATCCAGCGGCTGAAAAAGCATACGTCCGGCAAGATCGGCAAGCAGCAGTATAATGGCTCCTACGACCGCAGATACCGGAATAAGAAAGGTGTAAGAATGTCCGGCCAGCCGCCTGGCGATGTGGGGTGCAAGCAAGCCGATAAAGGAAATCGTGCCGGCCACACCTACTGCCGCCCCGGCGAGCACCACACAGTAGATGAGCAGCATCAATCGGCTGAGCTGAAGCCGGCTGCCCAGTCCTTGAGCGGTCTCTTCACCCAGCGCCTGGATATTCAGCTCTCTGGCATACAGCATGGACAGTGGAATAATGGCCACGACCCAAGGCCACAACAGTCCGATATAGGTCCAGTTCGTACCGTAGACGCTCCCTGTCATCCAGTTCAGCACTTGCGCCGCCAGATGAGACGGGCCGCTGATAAGCAGAAACATCGTCAACGCGCCTGCTGCGGTTGAGATGCCAAGCCCAACCAGCACCAGCCGGAAGGGGGATATTCCCTGCTTCCAGGCAAGACTGTAGTTGAGAAGAACTGCGGCAAAGGCACCCGCTATAGCAATCACAGGTACCCAGTGGACACTGTAGCCCGTGAAAAGGGTCATAAAAGCGACCACGGCTGCGGATGCCCCCCCTGTCACTCCAAGCAGATCGGGAGAAGCCAGCGGATTACGAATCACTCCCTGCAGCAGCGCCCCGGCTACCGCCAGGGCGGCCCCAATCAGAACTGCGGCCAGAATACGCGGCATACGAAGCTGCATGAGGATCAGATCACTGCTCTCTTCATTGTGTCCGACTAGCGAGAGTACCACTTCCTTCAGAGGAATCCAGACGCTGCCTATGGATAAACAGATCAGTGACAGGAGAATCATCAGAAGAAATAACAGCACCAGAAGCATCATGGATTTGTAGTTTCGATGTTTAAGCATGTTCCCTCCTTCTGGCCACCCGAATCAGGAACGGCACGCCAATAAGCGCTGTTGCTACACCCACCGGCACTTCCTTCGGCATCAAAATAAACCGTGAGACCAGATCCGCTACCACCAGCAGCAAAGCTCCGGTCAACGCGCAGTATGGCAGCAGCCAGCGGTGATCCTGTCCAGCCACAGCTCTGCACAGATGCGGCACAACGAGTCCGACAAAAGCGATCGGCCCAGCTGCGGCCACAGCACTTCCAGCCAACAGAACAACAGACAGCCCGGTCAGTATCCGGGTGAGCAGCATACGTTGCCCCAGACTTCTGGCACTGTCATCCCCTAAAGCCATGACGTTAAGCGATCCGGATAAAGCCATGGCAAGAATCAGCCCGATTACCAGATAAGGGAGTACAATCATTAAATGCTCCAGTTGCCTTCCCGACACCGAGCCGACCATCCAGAAGATCGCCGCCTCCAGTGACTCCTGGTTAATCAGGATCAGGCCGGAGGTTACGGAAGAGGCAAAGGCAGCTACAGCCGCTCCGGCCAGGGTAAGCCTGATGGGCTCAAAAGAGCTGCGTCCTCCCGCTCCCAGGATGTACACGAATAGCGAGGTGAGCGCTGCTCCGATAAGGGCAATCCAGATCATGCCTCCCAGCGTAAGCAGGGGCCCAAAAGCAACCAGACCGATCACAATAAAAAGCGCCGCTCCCGCATTGACCCCGAAGACGGATGGGGATGCCAGCGGATTTCTTGTCAAAGCCTGCATGAGGGCTCCGGCAACTGCCAGACCCGCCCCTACAGCGGCGGCAATCAAGGCACGCGGAACACGTGTGGTCCGTAGAATAAGATGTTCATTTGAACCGTCGAAACTGCTGTATGCCTTCCATAAATCTTCAATACTAAAAAGATGTATGCCGAATAAAACACTGGCGAGCATGCAGGCAAAAAGCAGAATCAAGCCGATAATCAGGCCCAGCAGCTTCGCTCTGCGTCCTCGCTTGGATATTTCCATTACTGTCCCCCCTGACCTTGAGCTCCACTGGCATAGAAAACAAGCTGACGCCAGGCTTGCAGACATCAGCTTGTTTATGTAAGATGCCGTTCTACTTTACTTCAAAATATTTGACGAGTTCATCCAGCAGCAGATTGGCTGCTTCATAACCACCCGCTGTGTTCCAAATCGTTTCATTCACTTCAAAAACTTTGTTGTTTTTGGAAACATTAAGATTTTTGAACAACGGATCATTTTTCCACTCCTCAACCACTTTTGCAGCATCGGAGGTATCTTCGGTTTCGGTTACAAAGTAGAACAGGACATCCCCGTCCATATCCGGAATCGTTTCCTTTGACATCACTTCCATGAAGTTATCCTTGTCCTGGGAGGCGGGACGGGCAATTCCTAACTGCTCCAGCAGTACACCGGAGAAGCTATCCTTCTGGTAGATGCGTACCTGGGAGGCAGAGAAACGCACGATGGACACCTTTGTTTCAGCTTTGCTGCCCAGCTTGGATTTCACATCGGCAACACGGCTGTCAAAGGCTTCCATGGCCTTTTCGCCCTCTTCCTTCTTGTTCAAAGCTTCGGAATACAGTCTGAAGTTATTCTTCCACTCCCCGCTCAGATCTTCGGAGAACACTGTTGGCGCAATCTGCTTCAACTGCTCATAGATCTTCTCTTGTCTGACTTTATTTCCAATGATAAGATCCGGCTTGAGGCTGGCAATGAGCTCAATATTGGGCTGCAGCTCGTCCCCAACTACCTCAACGCCTTGCATCTCATCTTTGATGTGATCATACCAAGGTTCACCATTCCAGGACTGGACCGCACCAACCGGTTTGACTCCAAGGGCAAGAAGTGCCTCCGTCCCTTCATTCGTCAGGATGACGACCCGTTCAGGAGTCCCTGTAAGCGTCTCTTCACCCATCGCATGTTTAACGACTCTCGGCGCATCGGCATCCGCAGAATTCGCCGCCGGAGAGGCGGTTTGCTCTGCTGCCGTATTTGTTCCGGCAGCCTGATTGCTGCTTGAGGCTGCACTATTGTTAGCCGTCCCGGCTGTACAAGCGCTGAGCAACAAGCTTAAACAAAATAATAGAGTAACTGCCATAGGTGCCTTGTTCTTTCTGTACACTGGTGAATCTCCCCTTTTATATTGATAATGATTATCATATTCACTATCAATATACCGTTGAAGCTTATTTTCAACAATAGAGGATCTCGACATTGCCAATGGATTATCCGGACGAACCTCCAGTGAAAGTACTTTGCCTTTGAAGAGGGTCGGGGATACCCCCACCACTTTTTTAAACAAACGGCTGAAATAATAACTGTCCGCGTACCCCACACGCTCGGCAATTTCCTTCAAAGTACAATCGGCACTCAGCAGCAGTTCCTGTGCTTTATGCATACGCACCCGGATCAAATAATCGATCGGACTGATGTTTTCTTTGCTCTTGAACATTCTGAGCAGCTGTCTGGAGTTGCAATCCAGCATATCCGCTAACAATTCCAGAGTCACCTGCTCCCTGTAATGTTCCTGAATATAACGCATCGCCTGTTCCACCGGATCAGGCCTCATCGACTGTACCCCTTTCTGGGACAGCTGCCCCATCACCTCCACCATAAATTGATAGAACAAGGCTTTGACCTGCAGCTTCTCAAGTGCACTGGATTGATGCCAGACCTTGTCCATCAGCTTCACTTTGTCCAAAAGGGATAGCGGATACTGGGGAATGAATCCGAATTGCCTGATGAACGGATTGTCAGTCTCTATAATGTTCAGCAGCTCCCGGCGAGTGGGGTGCGGCAACGCCGCTTTATATAGTACAAGGTAATATTCAAAACAAGCATCGGCTGAAATATCCAGGCACAGCCCTTTGCCCCCGTGCAGGACATGAAACCGGCTTACAGCATGGGTCTTTCCATCCAGCCTGATTCGGGCATTGCCTCTTACCGTATAGAGGAATGCACTGGCGGGCAAACGGTAGGAGGACGTTTCCCCCGTCTCCATAATCATATGGCGCACATCCTTAACCAGGATAGATGCCTGGTTCCACAGCAGCAATTGGTCTCCTAGTTGTACCGTTATCATCAGCTCCTTCTATACCGTATCTGTATTCCCTGGTTCTGTCCGTTTGGCAGAATCATAGGATAGGCATAGAATTCATTATAGATGATAACTATTCTCACTATCAATAACGATCTTTTATTTTACTCAAAAATTTTGTCCGAACCGCTCCCACATCTGATTAAAAAAACTGCTGCCCCGCACTATCCAATACCGCTCCCCCTCAGGAACCTTCTCCAAGAAATCTGTATATTCTCCGGTCCATCCCGGTGGAACATAATGCTCGAAGGACATCGGCTCAGGAAACAGGGAATACAACACCCGCTCGTCAAAATTCACATAGATGGCAGGAATAAACTCCAGTACCTCATCGTAAGACTGGAAACTGCCTTCAAGCTCGGTAAGAAGTGCTGTCAGTTCTCTGGCGGAAACCTTGTGATCAGCAATTTTCTCCAAAAAGACAGCCGCCGTCATCTCATCCAACACCTCAATCCCGAACCTGTCCTCCATCTCCGTATTCAGGAACCAGTATTCCCGCTCCGTGACATACCAGCTCCAATGCTGCTCCAAAAGGACTCCGACAATAATGTCCTGTGCATATTCCGGCATAAGCTTCATTTGCAGGGCCTCTTTCTATCGTAGTTTCTAAGAAATCATTCAGTTATTCTGAAATCGTCAGCCGCACTTTATCCTGTGACGCCTTCAGCACAGCCTGTCCTCCCACCGGAAAAGTGATCATCGGCGTCGTATGTCCAAAATCAACATCGGCGATCACCGGAATCCGCTGCAATTCCTGTTTGGTCGCAATAATTTGCGTGAGCAGCTCCTTGGTCATATGGGATTCACGCTGAAATCTGCCGATCACAATACCCCGTACTTGCCCAAACCCGGGCTGATGAATCAGGGACTGCAGGTCTCTGTCAAAGGTAGCCGGCGAAGACTCGTAATCATCTTCTAGGAATAATACAGCTCCGGCGAGGTTGGGCATAAATTCGGTACCCTGAAGCAGGTTCAACGTGCAAAGGTTGCCGCCGATGAGGGTCCCATGAGCCTCCCCTTCGATGATGCTGTAAGGGCCTACATTAGGGTCAAAAACACGCTTCTCCTGGTCCAAATACCATGGATCATCGCTCCATGCTCCGGAGGGCTCTACCAAAATCGGGTCAGCCTGCATCATTAGCTGCTGAAAATACTCGGCCGTATACTCATTCCCATGGCGCATCCCAAAGGTAGAGAAATGCGGGCCTGTGTAGGTTATGAGTCCGGTTTGGGCATAAATGGCGTTGCTCAGCGCTGTAATATCCGAATATCCGCATAGACGTTTGGGGTTCGCGGCGATAATGGAATAATCGAGGTGCCTTAACAACTGGTTCGCATTGAATCCGCCAATCGTAGTCAAAATACCTTTCACCTGAGGATCCCGAAACGCATCATGCAAATCTTCCACTCTGGAAGCGATGGAAGAAGAAATGAACTTGTCGGATTCAGAAACATTTTGGCCAAAAGAGACCTTAAAGCCCATCTGTTCCAGCCGTTCCACCGCCAAGGCTCTGTTCGCTTCGGAAATCATAGACAAGCTGCGTGAAGGCGATACAATGCGGATCTCATCACCGGTTTGTAATTTGGCTGCTTTCATAGGGAGTCTCCAGTCTGATATTCATAAATTCTTGTTTCCTCATCAAAGATAGTGTATCCTAGGCCGATATATTTCCACTGATTCCGTTCATAATACCCTGTATGATCAGTACACAGGTACAGCTTCTGATATCCCTTCAGCTTGGCCTCCCGGATCGCATGTTCCTGAAGCTTCTGTCCTAGTCCCTGTCCCCTATACTCCGGGTTCACATAGAGACAGGCTAACCAAGGAAACAGATCCTGACGGCTGTTAAGGTCACTTCTGAGCAACGCGTAGCCGCCAATGATACTGGTTCCCTCCAGTGCCACATAGAATCTCGGAATATCACTCGGCGTATCGCAGGAACGCTCCATACAATCGCGGTAAAACTGCTTGTTCGATGCCTCTCCCCACTGCCTCCAGAAATAGCCGATAGCCTCTCCCTGTAGTTCTGTCCGTTCACGAATATCTATAATCTCAATCATTCGCTGTCTCCTGTCCTATGTATGATTTCATCGCTTGCTTGTCTTCCTAAGCATAATACCCGCCCTTTTGCGGATACTCTCCATGCTCTTTGTAGTACTTATATACTTTAGAAAAGACTCTGTACGCCATCCATTCGCTGTTCTGCCCACTGGGGATGATAACCACTTTGTCCAGCGGTGTGTCTAAGGGGGTATCGCCAGTCAAGAGCTTCTCTATATCAACTTCGAGCGTCTGGTCAAGCTCTCTTAGACATGAGCCATACCGATAGCGGGCCACACTGCCCTTCACTTCAATCAATTCAAAATCGATACAAATTGCCACGTTGACCCCTCTCCATTTGCTAAATAAGTTCTTACAAGTATATCAAGATTCCTAATGCTGGAAAAGCAAAAAGAGCAAAGGCGCAGATGCGCCCTTACTCTTGAGTCTGCTTGCTTAAAGCAAGTTATTTAGGAACAGCTATTATTTCATCACGTGGATCGGATGGCCTTCTACCAGCTCAGCCGCTTCCATGACGATTTCGCCAAGGGTTGGATGTGCATGGATGGTCAAAGCGATATCTTCGAGCGTAGCGCCCATTTCGATAGCCAGACCCAGCTCAGCGATCAGGTTGGAAGCTTCAATACCGACGATTTGCGCGCCGAGCACAAGGTTGTTCTCGCTGTTAGCCACAATCTTGATGAAACCTTCCGGGCTGTTCAAGGAAACTGCACGGCCGTTGCCGGCGAACGGGAATTTGCCGCTCTTTACAGTGTAGCCTTTTTCTTTGGCTTCTTTCTCCGTCAGACCTACGCTGGAGCATTCAGGATCTGTGAACACAACAGCCGGGATGACTTTATAGTCAACAACGGATTTGTGTCCGGCGATCGCTTCAGCGGCAATCTTGCCTTCGTAAGATGCTTTGTGAGCCAGAGCCAATCCAGGAACAATATCGCCAATTGCGAAAATGTTAGGAATGTTGGTACGGCCTTGGTGGTCAACTTTAACCAATCCGCGCTCGTCCAGTTCCAAACCGATCAGGTCCAGACCCAGTTCGCCATCCGTATTCGGACGACGTCCAACAGTTACAAGCAGGTATTCCGCAGTCACTTCTTTGGACTCGCCGCCCACAGAATATTTCACGGTAACTTCCTTGTCGTTCTGTACGGCACTCTCAGCTTTGGCATTGGTAACGATCTCGATGCCAGTCTTCGCCATGTTCTTGGCAACCAGACGGGTCATATCTTTGTCGAAGCCAGGAAGAACGGTATCCAGACCTTCGATGATGGTTACTTTGGTACCGAATTTGGAGTACATTTGACCCAGCTCGGCACCGATATATCCGCCGCCGATAACGATCATGCTCTTAGGAATTTCCGGCAATTCAAGCGCTTCGGTTGAGGACAGGATACGTCCGCCGAATGGGAAAGGCTTGAGTTCGATTGGACGGGAACCCGTTGCGATGATGCAGTGCTTGAAGCGGTAACGCGGAGATTCATGGTCGTTGAATACACGCGCTTCCGTGTCGCTGATGAACATGCACTCACCGCTAAACACTTCAATTTTGTTGCCCTTCATCAAGCTTGTAACGCCGCTGGTCATTTTCTTAACCACGCCATTCTTGAACTCTTGAGTTTTGGCAAAATCCACTTTTACGTTCTCGGCAGTTACACCGAAAGTTTCGCCGTGCTTCGCGGATTCGAACTGATGCGCAGCTGCGATCAGCGCTTTGGAAGGGATACAACCGCGGTTCAGACAGACACCGCCGAGTTCCGATTTATCCACGATCAGCACTTTTTGGCCAAGCTGAGCTGCACGAATGGCGGCCACATACCCGCCGGGACCTGCACCAATTACCAACGTATCAATATCGAGTGAAGCGTCTCCCACTACCATATTATTACACCTCCATAACTAGCATTTCAGGATTAGCAAGCAAGGTCTTGATGTAATTCATGAAGTTCTGTGCAGTTGCACCATCGATGATACGGTGGTCAAAGCTCAGGGAAAGAGCCATTACCGGAGCAGCAACGATTTCGCCATTCTTCACAACCGGTTTCTCGGTAATACGGCCTGTACCCAGGATCGCAACTTCAGGGAAGTTGATGATTGGAGTAAAGAACATACCGCCGGCGGAACCGATGTTGGAGATGGAGATCGTGCTGCCTTTCATTTCGTTCGCAGACAGCTTGCCTTCACGTCCGCGCAGAGCGAGGTCGCTGATGGCACTGGCAATCATCCAGATGCTCTTACGGTCAGCATCTTTGATAACAGGCACGATAAGGCCGTTGTCTGTATCTGTAGCAATACCGATGTTGTAGTATTTCTTGTAGACGATTTCGCCTGCTTCTTCGTCGATCATGGCATTGAGGGCCGGGAATTGACGGGAAGCTGCAACAAGTGCCTTTACGATGAATGGAAGGTAAGTAACCTTCACGCCCTTCTTCTCGGCAACTGGCTTCATGCGGGTACGGAAAGCTACCAGCTCCGTAACGTCCACTTCGTCCATAATGGTAACATGTGGTGCAGTGTAAGCCGATTTCACCATTGCATTGGCAATGGCTTTACGGATACCCTTGAACGGTACGCGTTCTTCTTCCAGGCTCACGTTGCCGGAAGCTGCTGCTGCCGGAGCTGCCGCTTTGGCTTCAGCCTTAGGAGCATCTGAGGCTGCTGCTGCCGCCGGAGCCGCCACCGAACCGCCGTTCAGGAACGCTTCAACGTCTTCACGGGAGATTTTGCCGTTTTTGCCTGTGCCGTTTACGCTAGTGATGTCTACGTTCGAATCACGGGCAAATTTACGCACGCTAGGTGTAGCCAGCACATCACGGTCAGGAGCCGGTACAGCTGCAGGAGCTGCTCCGCCTTCTTTGGCATCAGCCGGGCTGCTTGCCGCAGGAGAAGAAGTGGTGTCCGCACTGCCTTTGGCTGCGTCTGCTTCCTGGGAGCCGTGAGCTTCGTCATGGCCGCCTTCTTGTTCAGGAATGTCGCCTTCTGCATCGATTACCGCTACAGTTTGGCCAACACGGAAGATATCTCCGTCTTTCGCCAGCACTTCCAGAACTGTGCCGTTAACCGGACAAGGAACTTCAACCACAGCCTTGTCATTTTGTACTTCCATTACGATATCGTCATCGGTTACTTTGTCGCCGACTTTGATATGCATTTTGATGATTTCACCTTCGTGCAGGCCTTCGCCCAGCTCAGGGAACGGGTAGTTATATTTTGCCACGTTCGAAAACCTCCTTGTTGATTATAGAATTGAGAAGTTGTCTATATTAAAATTCCATTACTTTCTTCACGCCTGCGATAATGCGCGCAGGGTTAGGAAGCCATGTATCTTCAATTTGTGCAAATGGATACACGGTGTCTGGTCCTGCAATACGAAGCACAGGCGCTTCCAGATGAAGAATGCCTTTTTCGTTGATTTGGGCGATGACCTCAGCAGCCACACCGGAACTCTTTTGAGCTTCTTGAACTACAATTACACGGTTGGTTTTCTTCACGGACTCCATAATGGTGTCAATGTCGATTGGACTCACTGTGCGCAGGTCGATAATTTCAACCTTGATTCCGTCTTTTTCAAGCTGCTCAGCCGCTTTGGTAGCTGTATGTACCATCAGGCCGTAAGTTACGATGGTGACGTCGGAACCTTCGCGAACTACATTGGCTTTGCCCAGTTCAATGGTATATTCACCTTCCGGCACTTCTGCGCGGAATGCATGGTAGAGGTTGAGGTGTTCCATGAAGAATACAGGGTCATTGTCGCGGATCGCGGCAATCAGCAGGCCTTTTGCATCGTATGGATTGGAAGGCACTACCACTTTAATACCCGGACTTTGGGCAATCAAACCTTCCAGGGAATCCGTGTGAAGCTCAGCTGCTTTAACGCCGCCGCCAAACGGTGTGCGGAATACGATCGGCGAATTATATTTACCGCCTGAACGCCAGCGCATCCGGGCAGCCTGGATAACGATTTGATCAAGTGCTTCATAGATGAAACCTACGAATTGAATTTCTGCGATTGGACGGAAACCTTGGATCCCGAGACCCACAGCCAAACCGCCGATTGCGGACTCTGCCAGTGGAGTATCGAATACACGGTCTTCACCGAACTCTTTTTGCAGCCCTTCCGTTACACGGAACACGCCACCTACATTACCAACGTCCTCACCAAAGATCAGAACGCCCGGGTCACGATTCAGTTCAACGCGCATCGCGTCACGAATCGCTTCTTTCATATTCATTTGTGCCATTGCCTGATATCCCCCTTATTCAAAATCGGCTTTTTGTTCTTCCAGATGCTTCGGAGTTACCTCGAACATGCTGTCGATCAAGCCGGGAATGGTCATTTTTTCGGTTTGCTCCGCTTTCTTAATCTGCTCGTTCACGGTAGCTTTCGCTTCGTCCTTCACGCGCACGGTATCCTCTTCAGTCCAAAGGCCTTTTTTCTCCAAGTACTTGGCGAGACGGGCAATCGGATCTTTCTCATTCCATTGTCCTTCTTCTTCTTTCGAACGGTATTTGCTGGCATCGTCGGAAAGGGAATGCGGACGGAAACGGTAAGTGACAGCTTCAATCAGTGTAGCGCCTTCGCCGTTACGGGCACGTTCAGCAGCTTCCTGCACCGCGCGGATTACCGCGAAGATGTCCATGCCGTCAACTTTAACCCCTGGAATACCGGCAGCAACCGCTTTGTGGGCGATCGATTTAGCAGCTGTTTGCTTCGCAAACGGAGTTGTGATGGCATAACCATTGTTTTGAACAAAAAAGATAACAGGCAGTTTGAAACGTCCTGCGAAGTTCAGACCTTCATAGAAGTCACCTTCGGAAGAGCCGCCGTCGCCTGTGTAAGTAATCGCAACATTCTTTTGGTTCTTAAGTTTGAAGCCCATGGCAATCCCGGTTGCATGCAGGATTTGTGCACCAATGATGATCTGAGGCATCAGTACGTTTACACCATCGGGAATTTGTCCACCATGTTGGTGACCACGGGAATACAGGAATGCTTGATACAATGGAAGGCCATGCCACACGAGCTGTGGAATATCACGGTAGCCCGGGCAAACGAAGTCTTCTTTCTCCAGTGCGAACTCACTGCCTACCATTGTTGCTTCTTGACCGGATACCGGTGCGTAGAAACCAAGACGGCCTTGGCGGCCAAGGTTGACGGCACGGTCATCCCAAGTACGGGTAAATACCATACGATACATAATTTCTTTCAATTGATCGTCGGTAAGTGCAGGCAACTTGTCTTTATTGATAACTTCTCCATCCGGGGAAAGTACCGAAAGAGCCTCCACGTCCTCTGTATACACTTCATAAGGAACTTTACTCATTATCTTCACCTCAATAAAAAAATTTGAATATCAGCTGCCTCTGTTATAGAATTATTATACACCTGTTTAGTCTGTTTCGTCAAAGAAATACGCATAAAATTTATGTTTCCACAAATTTTGTATGTATAACAGCGTCGATAACATTGTATAACAGGAGCAGGTCTTTTCAACAAGTAAATGAGGTATGCCACATTTACCCCCTGGTAATTTTAACGCATTGCAGGATGTAATGCAAAATACGACAAGAAAGGTGCCGATCTCCCTATGAGCGAACCTGTTTTTCTGAAACGCACAATCATTAAGCAAACCCTTTGGAGCGAGCATCTCCAGGAAGACCGCAAGCTTCGCATTTATCTGCCGCCCGGTTACAATGAGGTGCTCAGCTACCCGGTCATCTATTGCCAGGACGGAGAAGAGTTCTTTAACTTCGGACGAATTGCCACCTTGGCCGGACAACTTATCATTGAAGATGACCTTGAACCTTTTATTATCGTCGGGGTCGAAGTCAATGTAGCTGTACGCACGCAGGAGTACGCTCCGTTCGGCAACCGGTTCGATAAGTATCTCGCTTGCTTTGCCGAAGAGATTATTCCCTTCATTGAACATAATTATCCCGTGCGGCGTACTCCCGAGGAAAGAATTGTCGCCGGCGATTCCCTGGGAGGCAGCGTCTCCCTGCATCTGGCCCTGGCTTATCCTAACCTCTTTACCCGTATCATCAGCCTGTCCGGGGCTTTTTATCCCGAATCCCGTGAAATAGTGGCCCGGGAAGAGAATCTCTCCTGGCTGAACATTAATATGGTAGTTGGCCTGCAGGAAACGGAATACACAACCGACACCGGTGTCTACGACTTTGTAGATATGAACAGACAGACCAAAATGCTGCTGGAAGCACGCGGAGCGACAGTCTCCTACCGGGAAAAAGATGGCCGCCATCTTTGGGGCTTCTGGCAGAAAGAGCTGCCGGAATCGCTTCTCTATTTTTTAAACGCTTAAATAGGTCCAGTCCACAACCCCCATGTCTGCGCTTTCATCTCAAAATCGGTAAAACGGATGCCTCTTTCCTAAGAGTGCGTCCGTTTTGCATGTGGCTGCAAAGACCGTAGAATCCGCGATATAGACTGAATTTGAAATTTCAGGTTCAAGCTATATAATCCCTATAGCTTCTCCTTGATGATTCTCTCCAGCAATACGTCGCAGCCTGCATTAATCAAATCATATACCTGCTCAAAATTACCGGTGAAATAAGGGTCCGGCACTTCGCGCAGTTCCTCCTCCGGCAGCAGATCCATAAAGAACAGCAATTCAGCATCTTTCCCGCCTTGAAGCTTGCGCACGTTCTCTCCATTGGACTTGTCCATACAGATCATGTAGTCGAACCCTTCAAAATCATCACTGGTTACCAGCCTGGCCTTCATATTCTCATAGCTGATCCCTTTCTGATCCAGGATACTCCTTGTGCCTTCATGCGGCGCTTTGCCGATATGCCAATCTCCGGTTCCTGCCGAATCCACAAGAACCGCCTCTGACAGCTTACGTTCACTGATCTTATGGCGCAGAACCGCTTCTGCCATCGGCGAGCGGCAAATATTGCCCAGACATACAAACAGTACTTTTACGATGTTCATTCACCTCCAGAGGTCTTAATCCTTCAAGCAGTGCCCTGTTCCCGACGACCTGAGACGCACTGTTTCCATTTTAGCGCTGTCCGGCTCAATTGTACAACTCCATAAATCTGCATTATACTTGTTCAGGATAACAAGCTACCGACGTAAGGTGAAGGAGAGGAATGACATGCCGGCCAAACGGGTCGTTATATTTGCAGGGGGAAACCTGTCTCCCGACTATTTAACTGTATTAGATGAAGAAGATTTCTTGATCGGTGCCGATCATGGAGCACTGTTCCTGATAACCCATGGATTTACTCCCGATATCGCGGTGGGCGATTTTGATTCCGTTCCATCAGATGCGGTAACGACGATTAAGGAAAGCAGCCGGGAGTTCATTACCTGTGATGCTGTAGACAAAGACCTCACGGACAGCGAGCTTGCGCTGGACCTGGCCCTGAACATCCAGCCCGAATCGATATTGCTGATCGGCGTTACCGGAACACGGCTGGATCACACCATTGCAAGCATTCAAATGATGAACAGAGCTCTCCAGCGCCAGATTAGCTGCTCGGTAATGGATGACCATAACTATATCACGCTGACCGGGTCCCACCTGCTAGTCAATGACCGGGGTTACACTTACGTTTCTTTGTTGCCGCTGACTCCGGAAGTTACAGGAATTACACTGGATGGTTTCCAATATCCGCTGACGGATGCAACGCTCAAGCTGGGCCAATCCCTTGGTGTAAGCAACAAACTCACAGGCCCTACTGGAACGATACGTATCGAGAGCGGCTTGCTGCTGGTGATCCAGAGCAAAGATTAATACATAAGCCTAGCTCACAAGATACACCGTTGTAACCTTTGATTCAAACCTAAAGAGCTTGGAACCCCTTGTCCCTCAAGGCTTTCCAAGCTTTTTTTCTTGCTCTGACACTTGTAAAGATTAATTTTTTGTAACTTTTAATCGAATTTTAATAAAACGCTTCCATCGCTTGCCCTGCTTGACTTTGAGACTCCCCAACCAATTTTTAGGGAGTGTTGAACCTGCTATACTACGAAACAGGCAAGACAAACAGCCTTTCTGAAAGATTCGGTTTCAGCGTCTATTCATAAGGACCATGTTCCGTTTCTCATAGATTTCAGCTTGCTTTTCAAAAAACCTAGGAGGTATTCACAACATGAACAAACAACAATGGATTAAAAAAGCAATCGTCGTAAGCATGTGTACTACCATCGGCTTCAGTTCTTTAGTAGCAACCGGCATCGGTACCACTCCCGTTGCGGCAGCTTCAGTGTCTTCAACCGGACAAAAGGTGGTTAACCTGGGCAAAAAATATATGGGGGTCCGTTACCAGTTCGGCGCATCCACTTCCACTACCCGTGTTTTTGACTGCTCTTCTTTCACCAAATATATCTTCAAAAAATACGGCGTTAACCTGCCCCGCACATCCGCGGCCCAATCCAAGGTCGGCAAAGCAGTCTCAAAAGCCAATCTTCGTGTCGGCGATCTGGTCTTCTTCTCCAGCGGCAGCAGAGCTAACGGCAGAAACGTAACCCATGTCGGGGTCTATGCCGGCAACGGAAAAATCCTGCACACCTACGGTTCACCTGGCGTAACTTTGTCGAACCTGAATTCAGGCCACTGGAAGAAAACCTATCTAAAAGCCCGCCGCGTACTGTAACAGCTCTAAGAATAGAGTATTGGCTATGATAGAGATATGCTCTCAGCATGTGGCGCCGTTCTCCGGCGCCCTCATTACATACCCGGCTCCCCGCACTGTATGAATCAATTTATTCCGGTAGCCCTTGTCCACCTTTAATCGAAGGTGTCTGATGTAGACATCCACCACATTGGTGTCTGCATGAAAATGATAACCCCAGATTTGCTTCAGGATCTCGTCACGGGAACAGATTTCCCCCAGATGGGCAGCGAGATAATACAGTAAATCAAATTCTTTGGGTGTCAATTTCAGCTCCTTCTCTTCACGGCTTACCAGACGGCGGCCGGGATCGATGATGAGGGTGTCGATCTTCAGCAGAGCAGAACGCCTGCGCCGTCCCGCCAGCTCCAACAGATTACGAACCCTGCTGCTAAATTCGCCGGTATGTAAAGGTCTGCTCATATATTCATTGCCCCCGGCCTTAAAGGCCGCAACCGCCCCTTCTCCTGTAGCCTGACCGGATATCACCATGACCGGTAATGTCTCCCCCTGCTCCCTGAGGGCAGCAATCGTCTTCCAGCCGCTCCATTCCTCCGGCTCCTCCAGCTCGACTATCAGCATCAAGGGCATATTGCCGGTCAACAATAAGCGAAGGTCCTCCGGATCTTCGCTTATTGTGATAGGATGCCCCATAGCCTGAAGTTCCTCTTCCAGTTCCACTTGTTTGTTTCCGGACTCCTGTCTGTACCATACAATTTGCTCGTTCACGAGAGAACCCCTCATCCATACAGCCTTGCTCCAAAAGCTACCGAAGCAGAATAGGTATAGATTTCCCCATAAACAAAAAGAGCATTCCATCTGAAATGAAATGCTCTGTACGCTCTATAAGCAAATATGCGGTAAAGATTAATTCACCAAATCAATCTCCTGAAAGCGGGCAACCTCGGTTTCCCAACGCTCCTGCACAAACGACTGATGGCTGGGATGAGCATTATAAGCCTCATAGGCCTCCTGATTCTCAAATTCCATAGAGAAGCCATAATCAAAGTCACATTTAGGACTTATCTGGTGCAGCACTTCAAAGTTCCGTACGACCGGAATCGCACTCAGAATCCTGGCCCCATCCTGCAAAAAAGCCTCAGCCTCGCGGGAACCCCGGGGGTGTGACAATGTAAAAATCGCCATATGTCTGATTCTCCCTCTGTCCATCTTGTTCTCCCCTTTCATCCTTAAAAGTGGTTTATCCAAAATAACGGTGATAAAAGCTGCGGGCTGCCGCGATATCGGTGGTGCCGTGAATCAGGGCTCTACCGTCCGCAAAAACAACCATCCGGTAGGCCCCCTCCGTATAAGAAAGCAGATAAGGATTGCTGGTGACTTTTCCGCTGCCCAAGCCGGACAAGCGCCGGGCGGTTTCAGAGAGGTCCAACTGCTGACGCTGAGCGGGACGGATCTGGACAGTATCCCTGCCGCAGAGCACATCGCTGCGCTCCGAACCCGCAGCTGACAAGTAAGGATACACGGCATGATCACCGCAGGAAGGGCAATCCGCCTTGCGGGCGGCAGCCACACCAATCTCCTGATGTTCATTGCGCCATATATCAAAGCTGAGCAGCTTGTTTCTCAGCTGCTCCTTGCGGCCCCCCAGCAGCTTAATTGCCTCGGCGGTGGCATTGGCGGTAACGAGCTGGACCGCTTGCGGCAGAATGCCGGCCGTGTCGCAGGTGTCTCCGCCCAGCGGAACAGCGCCAAGCAGACAGTTCAGACAAGGGGTCTCCCCGGGCAGAATCGTATACGTAATGCCATAGCCGCCCACACAGGCCCCGTAAATCCAGGGAATGCCGTGTTTTTGGGCCATATCATTCATTATGAGCCGGGTATCGAAATTATCCGTTCCATCCATGATGAGATCCACCTTGGGCAAAAGGCTGCCCAATTCCTCCACCCGGACATCCATCACATGGGCTTCTATGGTAATCTCGGAATTAATCTGTTCCAGCCGGATTTTGGCGGCCGCGGCTTTGGGCATTCTTTGCCTTGCATCTTCCTCAGTGTAGAGCTGTTGACGCTGCAGGTTGCTCCATTCCACATAATCACGGTCAGCGAGGATTAGATGACCTACCCCGCAGCGCGCCAATGTCTCCGCTATTCCCGTCCCCAGTGCACCGGCACCGACAATGAGCACAGTGGACTCCGCCAGTCCGCGCTGGCCTTGCCCGCCGAATGGTGTGAAGCGGACCTGGCGTGAATAGCGTCCATTCCGGCCCTCCCCGGAGACAGCAGCCTCCCTCAACTCATCTTTGTCTTCGTTATGTACCATGATGATTCCTCCTTCCTTATCCCTAAGCAGTTCAACTCCGGATTCAGAAAAGCCGGGGATTGGCAGCCTAGCCGCTTTTCCCCGGACTTCTATATGCTTCTATACAGATGTGGTGGCGGACCATTGTTCTACATCCCAGGTTTTGGTCACCCAGTCTTCATAAAAGTCCGGTTCGTGGGATACGAGCAGGACAGTACCCTTGTATTCCTTCAATGCGCGTTTCAGCTCTGCCTTGGCGACTACATCAAGGTGATTCGTTGGCTCATCGAACAGAATCCAGTTGCTCTCGCGCATCATCAACTTGCACAGACGCACCTTGGCCTGTTCGCCCCCGCTCAGCATGTTGAGCGGACGGGTAATATGTTCGTTCTTAAGCCCGCAACGCGCCAGATGGGCACGCACTTCATGCTGGTTGAGACTGGAGAATTCATTCCACACATCGTCAATCGGCGTAATGTTCCCTGCTTTTACCTCCTGTTGGAAATAGGCGGGAGTGAGGTAGTCACCAAGATATGTCTTGCCGCTGATCGGCGGGATCACACCCAGGATCGTCTTGAGCAGGGTTGATTTGCCGACGCCGTTGCAGCCGACAATGGCGATTTTTTCGCCGCGTTCAATAATCATGTTCAGCTTCGGCAGCAGCGGGCGGTCATAGCCGATCTCAAAATCAATGCCTTCAAAGACCGTTTTGCCGCTGGCCCGGGTCTCCTTAAAGCTAAAGGTTGGTTTCATAGCCTCTTCAGGACGTTCAATCCGTTCCAGGCGATCCAGCTGCTTTTCCCGGCTTTTGGCCCGGCCCGAGGTTGAAGCACGCGCTTTGTTGCGCTGAATGAAGTCTTCTTGCTTCTTAATGAAATCCTGCTGTTTCTCATAGGCATCTATATGCTGGGCTTTATTCATATCAGCCATGTCAAGGAATCGCTCGTAATTCGCTGTGTATCGGGTCAGCTTGGCGAACTCCAGATGATAGACTACATTGACTACCTTGTTCATAAACTCCGTATCATGGGAGATCAGCATAAAGGCATAAGGATACTGCTTCAAATAGTTCGTCAGCCAATCAATATGCTCTACATCCAGATAGTTGGTAGGCTCATCCAGCAGCAGAACGTTAGGTTTCTCAAGCAGCAGCTTGGCCAGCAGAACCTTGGTCCGCTGCCCCCCGCTCAGTGAAGCAACATCACGGTCCAGGCCAATCGCCGACAGACCGAGTCCGTTGCCCATCTCCTCAACCTTCACGTCGATCAGATAAAAGCCGCCGATCTCCAGCTGCTCCTGAATTTCGCCCATTTGCTCCAATAAAATCTCCAGCTCTTCCGGGGAGGCTTCACCCATTTTATCGGTGATTCCGTACATTTCCTGCTCCAGTTCCAGCAGCGGCAAAAAAGCTTCCTTCAGCACATCGCGGACTGTCTTCCCTGGAATAAGCTTGGTATGCTGGTCCAGATAGCCATAACGGACACGCGGCGTCCATTCTACCTTCCCGCTGTCTTTGAGCAGCTTTCCCGTCAGAATATTCATAAGCGTCGATTTGCCGACACCGTTGGCGCCCACAAGTCCTACATGTTCTCCGGCGAGCAGCCGGAACGTTACATTCTTAAACAGCTGCCGGTCCCCAAAGTTATGGGAAACATCTTCTACAGTAAGTAAACTCATAAATTCTCTGCAAACTCCTATCTATAGTCAAAATCAATGATTTCTCTACATACATACAATGATCTATTGTAGCACAAATAGCCGCCACACTGAAACAGGTAATTCGCTGAGCTTGGCGAAAAATGCTGGACAAGGCTGCCTCACCCAGCTCCGGACTTGTTTATTTCCGAAAAAAACGCGCCGGTCTCCCCGGTACCTTCCCTCCCGTGGTGTCTTCCAGCAGAGCTTGCAGAGCTGCTGTCAGCTTACCCTTGTGCGCGAACGGATCACGCTGCAGCGGAAGCTCATACACCTGGCCCACACCAAGCACCTCCTGCAGCAGTATGGCTGCGGAAGACGAGGACAGCGGCAGACCCACCCGCCAGTGGCGCTGCGGCTGAATCGCTTGCCGGCGCAGCCAGACAAGCACTTCTTCCAAACGCCAATCCGCACCGGAGGCTATCAAAACCGGAGTATCACAATGGATAAAGGCCTCCAGCGCTCCTTCGTACCCTCCTGAACCAAGGTCCAGAACAACATAGCGGTAAGTCCCTTGCAGCAGTCCGGCCAATTCGCCGTTCTGCGGCCGTTTCCAATAATCGGCCCCCTCCCAGGTGACAGCTGCTTGTCCGTCTCTGCTATGTCTGGAGATTGGCTTGCCGCCCATCAGGTTGTCCAGACGGCTGTAGACCGGCGAATCCGGCGCATAATCTACCCAGGCGGTTGCCCCGCAGCGCGATAAATAGCGGCATACTGCCAAAGAGGTATGTGTCGTTCCCAAGCCCGGGGATACACCGAGCAGAGCTATTACGCTTGTACAGCTGCTTTTGTTCCGGCCATGGACAGGCTTCGCCGCAGCGGGTAATTCCTGAACAATCCGTTCCAGCGCCTGCAATACTTCGGAAGCATCTTGATATCGTTCCTCAGGCCGGTAACGGAGCAGCCGGCGGATGACAGGAATAAGCCCGTCGGGAATCCGTCCTTGGAGCCGGGACTCCATGCCTGTCTCCCAGCGGCTGCACATCCCGCCGGTTGCCATATACAGCATTAATGCCCCCAGCCCATACAGGTCGGCAGCAGGCTGGTTCTCTCCGCCGCCGTATTGTTCAGGTGCAGCAAAGCCGGCCGTACCCAGCTTAACGGTGTCTTTTTCCCCAATCCCGGTTCGCAGGCTGCGGGCAATGCCGAAGTCGATCAGCACCAGTTCCTGATTTCCGTCAAGCATGATGTTGGAGGGCTTCAAATCACAATATACAATCGGGGGATGTTGCCTGTGCAAATATTGCAGCACCTCCAGCAAATGACCGGCCAGCAGCAGAACTAGCGGGGCGGGCAGCGGACCTGCGTATTCCTTCATGAATTGGGTCAAAGTGATCCCCTCAATGTAATCCATGATCAAATAACAATACCCCTCATGATCCGGAGGGTAATAGTCCACAGCGCGGGGAATACGCGGATGCTGAAGACCGGTCAATAACTCTGCTTCCGCCTGGAGCACACCTTCTGCTTCTCCGGCAGCAAGGCTTTCCTTAACGGCCCAGTATTTGCCGGGAAGCCGCAGATCCTCAGCCAGATACACATGACTCATCCCGCCCGAACCGATGTGCCCTGCAATCCTGTAACGTTCACCGATAATTTGGCCCCTGCTTAACTTGGAATCAAATCCCATGTTCATTCCTCCTTATGTTTAGGCATAAAAAAAGAAAACCTCCCGGTGTTACGCTTCCAGTAAACCGGCAAATGCCGGAAGCGTAAAACAACGGGAGGCTTTCCCTGTATTTTGACTTAATACTTAATCATATAAAGTGTTATCTCATCCCTGTTATGGAACAGCTGCTTCGCCCGCTGAATCTGCATACGCTCGCCCTCAAACATGGCGATCAGCTCCTTAATCAAAGCCAGCGGCTTCTTGTGCATGAGCTTCACGGTAATAATGGCCGTTCCTCCGGGAGAAAGGCTGTGCAGCAGTCCTGTGACCAGCTTTGCCATCAGCTTCGGACTCCAGCTCATGTCACATACCAGCAGATCAAATTCGTTCTCGCGGAATTTGACTTCTCCTGCATTTTTGCGCAGGATCTTCAGGCCGGGGGCATTACGCAGCGATGGATGCATCAGCGCCGGATCAACAGCCGTAACTTTCAGGCCGCGCTCCAGTAAAAAGGAGGTCCAGCCCCCAGGCGAAGCACCAATATCGACCGCATTCTTGAAGCTGTAGAACGGAATATCAAATTCCTTCTCCGCCTCCATAAGTTTGAATTTGGCCCGGGAAATCTGTCCGTCTTCCTTGCGGAAGCGAATCGCACCGCCATTCCAGCTGGACAGGTTATGCTCAGGGCGTGAAACGCCCGCATACAGTGCATTCCCGTCGGCATATACCGAAATGACCCAAGCCGGGTCATGTACGGTAAATTCAGCACTCAGGCTCCCGAGGTGTTCCTGAAGCCACTCCCGCAGCTCTCCCGGGCTCTCCTGCCAGAAGGAGTCTCCGCTTTTGCGGACATGCAGGGACACTTTCAGACCTTCAAGCTCGCTCCTGCGGCTTAAATAGACAGCCAATCGCTCCAGCCCGGCCAGACTTCCTTCATCCTGGAACTCTATAGGCTGGATATGCCGCAGAAAAATCGGCAGCTGCTGCAAAAGCAGCCGGTTCACTTCCTCCGGCTTATGCTGAAGTGTGGCTATAAAGATCTCACCAGGCAGCAGCAAGGTACTTTTTACCGCGCCGAACAGTCGGCGCAGCTCCTCTTGGGCATAGGGTGCAAAACCATGATTAGCTGTGCATATATAACGTGAATGCACCTGCTCTTCCGGAGGCGCATTCCGCTCCTCCGCTTCTTCTATGAAATCATTCAAATTGATTTGCCTCCAGGTCTTATTTTAATCCAGGGACGACCGCTATCCCATTCTACCAGAGCGGGAATACCATAGGTAGCCAAAATCATCTCATTCGAAAGCACTTCAGCTTTCGGCCCGGAACCGGCCAGCTTGCCGTCACGGATCAAGGCAACATGGGAGAAAAGCGGCATGATTTCCTCAATGTGATGCGTAACGTACACGACCGTTACCTGGCGCTGTTTGAGCTTGTCGATTTCATCCAGCATTTTTTCACGTTCATACAGATCAAGACCGGCGCATGGCTCGTCCATAATGAGCAATTTAGGTTTTGCTATCAGGCAGCGGGCCAGCATGGCCTTTTTGCGTTCTCCCTGGGACAAGGTGCCGAACGAATGGAAAGCCAGGCTGCCCAGATTCATGTCTTCCAGAAGACGCAGCGCCTCTGCTTTCACTTCTTCGGGTATCTTCTGGTAGAAACGCAGGTATGCAAAGGCCCCCGTAGCCACCACTTCCCATACCGGATCGCTTAATGACAGCTTTTCCATCAGGGAGGGCCCGATATAACCGATTTCTTTACGGACTTCACGCAGGTCGCATTGTCCATATTTATAGCCCAGGACTTCTACTGACCCGCTGCTGGGAAACAAGTAGCCTGTCATCATTTCGAGAAGGGTCGTTTTGCCGGAGCCGTTGCGTCCCAGAATGACCCAGTTCTCGCCTTCCTTCACTTGAAGGGACACATCGTCCAGAATCAAGCTTTCTTCCCTGCGCAGGGTAAGATGCTGCAAGGATATCATCATGAGGTCACGCTCCTTATGTATTCCAGTATACGTTCAACTGAGCCGAGAGAATAATGGATAACCGGGGCAACATCGCGGGATCCCGGTACCACCATAAGAGCCGGTACACTGGAAATTCTGTACTTTGACACCACACCCGGCATCATGTTCACATTGGCAGCCACAACGGCAACAGTGAATGGCAATAAATGCTCGGCCACCTCCAGCATCCGCCTTGCTGCTTTGCAGGTACCGCAAAGCGGAGTGTAGACAAACACAACCAGCGGCTGCCCTGCCGTCTCCAATTCATTCAACAGTTCGGGTTCATTCAATTCCGTCATTCCGTCTGTTCACCCCGGGCGATCTCCTGCAGCTTCCCGCTGCTCATTGGACCATTATGAAGCACCACACCTGCCGGCACAGCGGCATATAAAGTCTCATACATTTCCTTGCGACCCCACGGGCTTGAGGTATGCAAATAAATCTCGCGGGGGTACAGCCCCTCGAGTACAATCCGCCTAGCAACTTCGCCGCCGGAATAATCCGCCGCACCCATATCATAATCGAGCGATAACACCCTCACTTCACAGTCACGGAGCAGCAGCAGACATTCCTCAGTGGTGCGGGCCAGGGTGAATCCGTGCGGCATGGCTCTATAGTCGTCCATATATACGTTAATCACGGTTAATCCTCCGTTCCATACCAGGACAGCACGGCAGCAATCTCCTGCCGGTGACTTCCGTCCGGGCCTTTCTCCGTTTCCATAACCACAGCGGCTTCACGTAGCTGCTTAGCGGTCAGCAGGTTTCTTAGCCCCTGTTCTCCGATAAGTCCGCGTCCGATCGGGGCATGTCTGTCCCTTCGCGAACCTAATGGGTACCTGGAGTCATTCAGATGCACGGCGGCCAACTGCGGCCAGTATCCCAAAACATCCCCCCGCCGCAGCAGATCATCTGTGTGTTCCGGGTCCCAGATTCCCGCGGCAAAGGCGTGGCAAGTATCCAGGCAGAAGCCGACCTTCTCCGGAAAATGGCAGAGTTCCCGTACCTTAACCAGCTCCTCCAGCGTTATTCCTTCACGCCCGTGGTTTCCTGCCTGGTTCTCAATCAGCAATTTGGCCTGTCCCTCCCAGGACTGCAGCGTCTCATTCATACATTGTATAATATTTTGATAGCCTTGTAACGGCTCAATTCCGCCAAAATGTCCAAAATGAACGACAATGCCCAGCGAGCCGCAAGCTTCAGCGATCTCCAGATCATTCAGCAGTGATGCTGCCATAACCTCTCTTGTGGCGCCAGCCGCCATATTGGTAGGGTAAGGTGTGTGTGCAATGGACACCAGCCGTTTCTCCCGGCAAAAAGAGGCGCAGGACTCCGCATCCCGGAGGTCCACAGGCTTGAGCTTCAGACTGCGCGGATTCTTCGGAAAATATTGAAAGCTGCCGGCACCGCTCTCCCAGGCGAACCGGGCTGCCTGCCCGTACCCGCCGCGAATGCTGACATGTGCTCCGATCTTGGGGCTGTTACTGCTCATGCTGGCAGTCCGGGCAATAGAACACTTTACGTCCGGACAGCTCGGTTCGGATAATCGTTCCCCCACCGCGTTGGCAAGGTTCGCCCTCCCGGTCATATACCATACATTGATCATTATAAGATCCGGTCACGGTATCTCCGGTCATAAACGGCATCTCCATGTAACCGCCAATTTCTGTTGCATCCGTAAGTACTTTACGGATACTTTCGTACAACCGGGCTACGGATTCGGGCGTCAAATGCTGGACCAATGCGGAAGGCAGCAGTCTGGCTTCAAAAGCAATCTCATCCGCGTAGCAGTTGCCAATTCCGGCTATAACCTGCTGATTGACCAGTAAGCTCTTAAGAGCTCCGCGGCGGCCCTTCAGCAGGCCTGCGAACCGCTCCGGCGTCATCCGGCGGTCCAGAAGTTCAGGCCCCAGCTTACCCATTGCCGCTTCACTTTCCTTGACCGAAAGTAAATGCAAGTAGCCGAGCCGCAGCCCCATAAAGTAAAGAATATTCTCGCCAAAGCTGATTTCCACCTGTGTTGAACGCTCCGGACGCTCCGCTTCCGTTCCGTAAAAGAGCAGCCCTCCCAGCATCAAATGCAGCAGCAGTCTGCGGCCGTCCTGTAGGTGGAACAGCAGGTGTTTGGCCCGGCGCTCCACAAATACAATGCGGGCTCCAATCAAAGCTGCGGCAAAGGCCTCCGTTTCCATATTGATGGATTTCTCCCGATTTACGGTGACTCCCGTAATCGGCATATTTATAAGCTGCTGGCTGAGCAGCCTGCGGTAATTCTCCATTTCCGGCAATTCCGGCATAGTTACATCGTCCCCTCTAAGTTGGTGAAGTTTTACACCCTAGACATTATACACCGAGCATGGCCTTAAGTTCAGCTAAATCGGCACAAATATAATCCGGCGAAATTCCGGTGATGCTTTTGTAGTGATCCAAATTCTTTTCCGTGGTCAGTCCCGTAAGCACCAGCAATGTCCGGCAGCCCGCATTCACTCCTGCCGCAATATCCGTCCTCATGTTATCGCCGACCACAACAGCTTCTGCGGAGGATATTCCAAGCAGCGAAGTGGCGTAATTGATTAAATGCGACTCGGGTTTGCCAATGACAACCGGAGCCGTTCCGCTCGCCGCTTCGATTGCCGCACCAAGGGTTCCTGCTCCCGGCATGACCCCGTCATCGGAAGGCAGCATCAGATCCGGATTTGTCAGCACAAACTTGGCTCCGCCAAGAATCCAGCGAGAAGCCTTGGCCAGGGAATCGTATGTAAAAGAACGGTCTATCCCCTGCACTACATATTCCGGTGTTTCGGTTACGATATTCAGGCCTGCATCCTCACAAGCCTTGTAGAGCCCTTCTTCACCAAGTATCGCCACTCTGGCCCCCGGTGATTCCCCGGCAATATAACGTGCAGCGGCCAGCGATGAAGTGCATACTTCCTCTGCCTTGGCCTCTATGCCCATACCGCGTAAATGGACAGCCACATTCTCGGCGGTACGCGAAGAATTATTGGTGACGAACAGGAATGGAATCTCCGCTCTCCGCAGTCCTTCTATAAGCTGATCCGCTCCCGGGATCATCCGGTGCCCATGATATAATGTTCCGTCCAGATCAATCAGTATACCTTTGATATTATCCATTATTCCTCCTTGAACCGCACCACAATATAATTAATGACATAAATAATAAACCCATTTAACCATTATCCCGCTAATGCTACTTCCTTGATCCCGCCTGAATAAACAGTGCAATAACTACCGGAGAAAAGCTGGGATTCGGCAATTTTTACTTAAAATTTAACATAGCCCGTCGAACGGCATCGAACGGCTGTTTATAGCCGTCTTTTTTTGCACCAGCCTGTCATTTCCTGCGCTTTCCCGAGAAATAATTATTTCCTCGCCACTCTCCGGTGTACCGCAAAGGTACAGAATTCCTCTGCCAGTTGCGTGTCTGCAAAGATAGATTTCGCTTCCTCCAGCAGAGGAATCAGTTCTTCTTGAGAAGTGTATCTGGAACTGAAGTGGGTCAGCAAAAGCTGACGGGCCCCGGCCTCACCCGCCAGTTCAGCCGCCTGGCGGGCGGTACTGTGATGATATTGATAGGCCATAGCCTCAAGTTCATGGCCAAAGGTCGCCTCATGAATAACCAGATCGGCCCCCGAAGCTAGTGGCAGCGAACCTGCACAGGGTCTAGTATCTCCAAGAACAGTGACTATACGCCCCTGCTTCGGCTCACTGACAACCTCGGAGGCCTGAATGAGAACTCCGTCTTCCGTGGTGACATTCTCCCCTTTTTTCAGCTTCCCATAGAGGGGTCCCGGCTTCAGGCCATAACTGCGCAGCAGGTCCGTATTCAGACTGCCGGGGCTATCCTTCTCTGTTACCCTGTAGCCATAGCTGTCGATGCGGTGCTCAAGCAGGCCAGCCTCCACCTTAAATGTCTCATCTTCAAAAACAAGACCTCCGGTATGTTCAACTACTTCAAGGGTGTAGGGAATTCGCGACTGGCTGACAGACAACGAAATATCCAGATAAGCCTTCAGCCCGGGCGGTCCGTACACCGTAAGCGGAGCGGTTCCGCCTTGGTAACCCCGGCTGGATATCAGGCCCGGCAAACCAAATAAATGATCTCCATGCAGATGGGTGACAAACACTTTCTCAAGCTTGCCCAAGCGAAGCGGTGACCGGAGAATCTGATGTTGTGTGCCCTCCCCGCAATCGAACATCCAGAAGCTGCGCCGTTCTTCAAGCAGCCGCAAAGCAACGGACGTAACATTGCGCTGCAAGGTAGGCACACCGGCATTGGTTCCCAAAAAATAGACTTCCACAGCTGTCCCTCCTTTCTTCTCTTTTCACTCTTCTCTGACTACAATTCATAAATATCGCTCGAAGCAGGAGATTTGTATATACAATAGTTTATACTTCCATGGTTTTTCAGCAAAAAACCTCCCGAATCCGGGAGGTTCCTCTGAAAGGGGTGCTGCTACCCCCTCAGGGCCTGGTATAGACAATGGAGAGATTACAGCTTCTCCACGTTAAAATACTGCGCTTCGGGATGGGCGAACACCATCGCCGAGACGGAAGCCTCCGGCTCCATCATAAACCCTTCGGTCAGGTGAATGCCAATATCCTCCGGGGACATCAGCTTGAACAGAGGCCCCTGGTCCTCCAGATCCGGGCAGGCCGGGTAACCGAAGGATACGCGGATCCCCTGATAACGTGCCCCATGTCTTTGCTTCATGGTCATATCCGCCGGATCAGGGAACCCCCAGGTATCCCGCATCATATGGTGAACACGCTCTGCCAATCCCTCCGCTACTTCAAGCGCAACCGCCTGCAGTGCGTGGGAGCGTAAGTAGTCGCCTTTCTCTTTCAGCTCTGTAGACAACTCACGGACACCGTGCCCTGCTGTTACTACGAGGAACCCTACATAATCCATCACTCCGCTGTCAACCGGCTTCAGAAAATCGGCCAGGCACAGGAAAGGTTCGACGGCTTGGCGCGGGAACGTAAAGGTATGCAGGACCTTGCCCACATCCTGCGGGTCATAGATCAGAATATCGTTTCCGCTGGACTGTGCCGGGAAGAAGCGGTACATCGCATGGGGGACAATCGTCCCTTCCATCATCGCATGATGAAGAATATCATCCACGGTCTCCTTCAACTCTACAGTACGCTTGTCCTTGGCGGCAAGCAGAGCCTCAACCGAACCCTTCAGCCCGAGGTGATGACCAAGCAGCATTTGCATGTTCACATAAGGGATGATGTGTCCCAAAGGATAACTCCGCAGCACATGGCGATCCGTATCTGGCGGGGTAAACACAGGCGCATCGGGAGAAATGTTCGAGCGGACGGCTCTTGTCAGCGTCGGCAGCTCGGTCTTTGGAGCAACGGCAACCGCCGCCTCCGCTTCCATGCGGACCTCTTCTTCTATTTTAACCCGTTCCAGCGGATTCATCAGCCGGTTCGCAATATCCAGTCCATCCATCGCATCCTTGGCATACAGAACCAAGCCGTCGTATTCGGGACGAATCCGCGTCTTCGTAAACTTCCGCGTCAAAGCCGCTCCGCCGACCATAATCGGCACATCGATTCCCGCTGTCCGCAAATCCTGCGCCGTCAGCACCATCTGCTGAGCCGATTTTACAAGCAGGCCGGACAAACCAATCGCATCGGCTTTTTCCTTCCGGAAGGCTTCGATAATGTTCTCAGGCGGGACCTTTATCCCCAAATTGATAATCTGGTACCCATTGTTGGAGAGAATGATCTCCACCAGGTTTTTGCCGATATCATGCACATCCCCTTTAACGGTTGCGAGCATGATTTTGCCCTTGACGGAGGTTTCATCCTTTTTCATAAACTGCTCCAGATGTCCTACAGAGGCCTTCATCACCTCAGCGCTTTGCAGCACCTCTGCAACAATAAGCTCATTGTTATTAAACAGTCGGCCGACTTCGGACATCCCCGCCATCAGCGGACCATTGATAATCTCCAGCGGACCGGATTTGGTCAAAGCCTCGTCAAGATCAGGGATCAGCCCTTCCTTCGTCCCTTCCACCACATACGAGGCAAGACGCTCGTCCAACGAAAGGTTGGAGATCTTCTCTTTTTTCTCCACTTTCTTTCCACGGAAGGCAGCCACAAAAGCAGATAAAGTATCGTCATTCGTATTATAAATCAGTTGTTCGGCCAGATGGCGGTCTTCCTCCGAAATGGAGGCATAACGCTCCACTTTCTCCGTATTGACGATAGCATAATCCAGACCGGCTTTGGTGCACTCGTAAAGGAAAACAGAGTTAAGTACCTCACGGCCCGCTTCCGGCAGCCCGAATGAGACATTACTGATGCCCAGAATGGTGTGTACAGCAGGCAGTGCTTCCTTAATCATCCGAATTCCATCAATGGTTTCTTTGGCCGAACCAATGTACTGTTCATCCCCTGTCCCTACTGGGAACACCAGCGTATCAAAAATAAGATCCTCAGGGGCAAGGCCATATTTGTTCACCAGCAAATCGTAAGAGCGTTTCGCAACCTCCAGCTTGTCAATGGCTTTGATGGCTTGTCCTGTCTCATCAATAGTTCCTACCACTATAGCAGCACCATATTTATGAATGAGCGGAGTAACAAGCTCGAATTTCTCTTCACCATCTTCAAGGTTAATGGAGTTAATAATCGCTTTGCCTTGGCAATATTGCAGAGCCAGGTCTATTACCTTCGGATCTGTGGTATCAATCATCAATGGAACTTTAACCTTCTTAACAACCAATTCCAAGAATTCCTTGATATCTTCACTCTCGTCGCGATCGGGGTCTTGTACGCAAACATCGATTACCTGGGCTCCACTCTTCACCTGGGCTCTGGCAATTTCCGAAGCTTCCTCGTATTTCCCTTCGACAATCAGCCGTTTGAACTTCCGCGAACCCAGCACATTTGTACGCTCGCCCACCATGTAAGGACGGTTATCACTTTCCACGTAAATGGGTTCAATCCCCGATAATGCCGGTGGATGTGTCCCTGCCAGCGGACGGGGCGGATATTGGGCTAAGGCTTCAGCCATGGCACGAATATGCTCCGGCGTCGTCCCGCAGCAGCCTCCGGCAATATTCAGCCAACCTTTCTCGGCAAAGGCGGCAATCTTGCGGGCCAGCGAATCGGGAGATTCATGATAATTCCCATTCTCATCCGGCAGACCAGCGTTCGGATAGCAGCTCACCGCCGACGAGGATATGGCCGCAAGGGACCGGATATGGTCACGCATGAACTCCGGACCGGTCGCACAGTTCAGCCCCATCGAAATGGGCTTTAAATGCTCCAGCGAAATATAAAAAGCTTCAATATTCTGACCCGCCAGCGTAGTCCCCATCGGTTCAATGGTTCCCGAGATCATCACGGGCAGCGTAATTCCTGTCTTTTCAAAAGCATTATGGATGCCGATACTTCCGGCTTTTACATTCAGGGTATCTTGAGAAGTCTCCAGCAGCAGTGCATCCACTTTACCGTCAATCAAAGCGACTGCCTGCTCCTCGTAGCTGTCCACAAGCTCCTGAAAAGTTACCCCACCGGTAACGGACAAGGTCTTGGTCGTTGGTCCCATAGCCCCGACAACGTAACGCGGATGGTCCGGCGTATCGTATTTATCCACCGCATTCCGGGCCAGCTGCGCAGCCACCAGATTGATCTCGCGGGCCCGCTCCGGAATATCATATTCCGCAAGAACCACCGAGGTTGCCCCAAACGTATTTGTCTCAATGAGATCAGCGCCCGCTTCCAGGTACTGCTCATGTATGGTTTGAATAACTTCCGGCCGGGTGAGCACCAGCATTTCATTACAGCCGTCCAGCTCTTCCCCACCAAAATCCTTACCGGTAAGCGGCACCTGTTGAATCATCGTGCCCATTGCTCCATCAAGTATCAAAATGCGTTGCTGCAAGCTTTCTGCAAGTGTGTATTTGGCCAATGTGAAATCCCCCCAGTAAAACATTAGAGTAAGTTTAGCAGAATAAAGGGAATTCGGAAAGCCTTCCTTTCCACCCTGCATGATAAGTATTCCATAATGCGGTATAACGGCCTATGAACTAAGGCAGCACTGTAAGCTCTTTGCTGGGCATAGAATGCTGGGTGCGAGCGCTCACATGGGAAGTGACTTTATATTCGCCTTCATTCTTTAGTGTAACCTCAGCCTCATAAATTCCATCCCCAACAGACTCTCCTGCAATTTCAAGCTTCTGTGCTTCATCATTTGTGTTCACAATTTCAAACAGAACTTCTTTGGCATCTTCCACCGCCTGATCCTCTTGCGTCACTTTCGCTACAAAAGTCACCGGTTCGTTCACAGAGACCTCGTCTGGAGTCCAGCTCAATTCCACTTTAATGGGCTCCATGGAAATATTGGCAGCGTTCATATGACCCGATTCATGGTTGGAGGATGAGCATCCTCCCACTAGGGCTGCTAGGATTATGGATACGAATGAGAGCATTTTTCTTGGGTTATTCATTAATAGACCTCCCGGCACCGGAATACGGCACAATATTAACATCCGACGTAAAGCACATCCCTTCCATTATACACATAATACTCAATTTTTCACTGAATTACATCCCATTACGACCACACTTCCGTGATTCTTATCACATACATCATTCAACCGTTATTAAAAAACTAGCCAGTCCCCAGGAATTTGGAGAAAGGCTAGTTCTGTTTAGACTTTTATTACAAGGTTTCTATCAAAGGGAGAAGTTCTGCAAGATCCTGGATTTCGTAATGGGGTTGTATCGCCGGGTCTGCTTCTTTGCCTGTACGATTAATCCAGACAGTCGTCAGACCTGCAGCCAATCCCCCCCGGATATCTGTGGTAAGCTTGTCCCCGACCATTATCCCTTGTTCAGGAGCAATATCCAGCAGTTCAAGAGCGTGCAGGAATATTTCCTTGTCCGGCTTCCCTTTGCCGAAGCTGCCCGAAATGACCACATGATCGAAGTATGGAACCAATTCCGGCACACCGTCCAATTTCTCCTGCTGCAGGGCAGGACAGCCGTTGGTAAGCAGCAGCAGCTTCACTTTCCCCTGCAATTGATCCAGTATCCGCAAGGTTTCTTCATATATATATGGACGGCTGCGGCGTTCGGCGGCAAATTTGGCAGCCAGCGTCTCAGCCAAAACCTCGTCAGTCACTCCCAGCGACTTCAGGCCTCTGCTCCAGGATTCCTGGCGGTAGACGGGAGCAAGCTGCTCCATCATACGGAATTCCGGCTGTTCTCCGGCATTAAAATTCCCCCAGAGTGCTTCAAAAGGATTGATACCTATCATTTGAGTAAACGGAAAGGTCTCATACGATTCGTATAACCCTCTGGCTTCCCTGCGGACAGCCTCTTCCAGTTCCTTAGGGTCAATGGAATCCCCCGCCGCTTCACAAGCAAACCGGAATGCTTCTTCTATACTGCGTTCATCCCAGAGCAGGGTGTCATCAAGATCAAATAATACGGCGGTAATCGGCATTCTCGTTTCTCCCTCTTCCATATAGTCGATTAATGTACTACCCGTGTTCCACTTCAATGTGATTCAGCTTTGCAAATTCCTCCAAACGTTTCCCCATCAACGCCGTGTCATACCGGTTAATGAATCTGGAGAACATCCAGGTGGAACGTTTGCCTTTGTATTTGATCGTCACAGAGGCGCGCGAAAGGAAGATCTTCTCAATCTGATCTGCGGGCAATAAACGCTCACGGTTGAATTTGGTCGTTGATAACCGCGCCCGCTCAACCTTCAAGTAAGGACGACGGAAAAACAGCAGAGCCGCCAGCAGGAAATACAGCACAATCCCCAGCCAGTTCATCAGCCCACCGCTGCCCTCCGTAGTATCAATTGTACCTACCAGCCAATACAATACACCAAGCAAAACCAAGACTATCGGCAGTACGATATTTCGGCCTTTAAATACATCACTTTCCTTGGCTGTCGACGTCGTCGAAGCATAGATTGACGACTTGCCTTGTTTCTTTCGTTGCTTGTTAATCTGCTGCGTATTGCGTTGAACCATTCTTTCCCAAGAACGGGCCATGTCAGTTCCCCCTAGTCATACTGAAATATCTATAAACAGGAACAGGGTTAATGCTTCAGACCCTTGTCGCCTTGTCCATCAGTCTCATCATCCACTATTTCAATTGTATCCAGTTGCGCACGGAAATTGGTGCGGATATTATTCAGATAAATCTCACGCAGCTTGGCGCGCTCCGCGAGCTCTTCTTCATTCAGTCCGCCGTTCTTCTGTTTGCGTGCCAATTCGTTGATTCGCCCAACCAATTCATCTATATTCAATTCGTTTCCCTCCCTAATAAATTCATTCTAACTTTGCCATGAGAAAAAGAGCTTGTCAAGGTCTACTCCCTGCAAGCTCTTCCTATTAATTGTATGGACTGTGCATTATGAATTAATACGTGGGTAAAGTAAGTACATCTCCGGCACGAATGCCGCTATCATCCAAACCATTGGATTGTTTAATTCCTTCTATATATACAACCGTCTTCATATCAGCCGGTTTATTCTGTTGTGCGATACTCCAAAGAGTGTCTCCGCGTTCCACTACAATCCGTTGCTCTTGTTTCATTGAAGATACCGTCCCTGCGAACACATTGCCTACGATAGTAAAACAGGATATAACGAGCATAAACACCAAAGCGAACTTCATAAGCAAATCTTGCCGGAGCAAGCCCGTCAATACGTTCACCAGTCGATCACCCAAAACCTGCAACTTCAAACTATTCCCCCAAACAGACCGGCGCTGGTCTGTAGAATTCATCTCTGTGTTGTTCTCATAAATACTGCGGTATGTACTATATCTCATCATGGCTCTCATCCTCCAAACATTTGTTCTTACCTGCAAAAACAATATAACACGAACATGTGTTTGAATCAATACTATTTCAGAACAATTGTTCCCCTTTATTTTTCTCCTTATAATCCAAGCATATTTAAGCCTTATGCTCATAAAATGTTTCGTTTTAGTTAACTTTTCTAATTTCCCGGTATAGAGTTAGAACTTATGTTTGTGCGAACGGCAGTTCTATGTTATAATTTTCCCAAACATTACTATATGGGGTTGATTCCGATGTCAAAGATTTCGAGTCGCCAACTGGCGATCCTGGAATTTATACGTAACGAAGTCCGCAGCAAGGGTTATCCTCCTTCCGTCCGGGAAATTGGCGAAGCCGTCGGGCTTGCCTCCAGTTCTACTGTGCATGGTCATCTGGACCGTCTTGAGAAGAAAGGTCTGATTCGCCGTGATCCTACCAAACCTCGCGCAATCGAGCTGCTTGGCCAGGAGGATTCGGAGAATGTGCATCAGTTCGCTCATACCGTTACACGTGTCCCGGTCGTGGGTAAGGTTACGGCAGGAGTACCAATCACTGCTACAGAGAATATTGAAGATTACTTCCCGCTCCCTACCCACTATATTGGTGACAATAAGGTGTTTATGTTATCCGTTCTGGGGGATAGCATGGTGGAAGCAGGCATTATGAACGGAGACTATGTAATCGTCCGTCAACAGCAGACTGCCGATAACGGTGATATCGTTGTCGCTATGACCGAAGAAGACGAAGCTACGGTGAAGACCTTTTATAAGGAACGTGACCATATACGTCTTCAACCCGAGAATCCAGCCTACGAACCCCTGCGTCTTAACCGCGTAACCATTTTAGGCAGAGTTATTGGTCTATTCCGCGATATTCACTAAGCCTCAGCACTCCTATACCTAAAGGCAGTTACGCATCCCCGCGGAACTGCCTTTATTTTATTCCCCTTTATCTCAAACTCAGTTTAACGGCTAACACCTCCTTTACATATCTTATGAATAAAGGAGCGCTGATAAATATGCCAAATTACCGTATTATCGTTGACCTGTCGCAACGGATGTTATATTTACTGGACAATAATATAGTGGTCAGAGGATTTCCGGTAGGGATTGGCAAGATGCTGACCCAGTCCCCGCAAGGCGAATACACGATAATCAATAAACAGGCCAATCCGGGTGGACCTTACGGTGCCTTCTGGATGGGCCTCTCCAAACCCCATTATGGCATTCATGGAACCAACGATCCTTCTTCGATTGGCAAGGAAGTCTCCCAAGGGTGTATCCGTATGTTCAATCAGGATGTATTAACACTCTCCTCACTGATCCCCGTTGGAACAAGGGTAACGATTAGGGAATAACACATACACCTCCCTGGCATCTTCAGACCAGCGGAGGTGTTTTGTATATTCTATGAACAGCAACCTGGTAAACAACGAAAAAAATTAGGCAGATGCATAGGATTCTTGAAGTTATATGTCGAATATTGTTATTTGGAACAACAATTTTGAAAGGAAGTGCTAGGATTGAATAATTCAAAGATAAGAAGCCAGGTTGATTTTAGAGTGGATGCGGTGGCCAAGCTTTCAGGACTTTTACTGAACAATGAACAGGTAAGTGAAAAAAGAGTCAATCTGCTCACTACCTTCGGCAATATCCAGGGCAATGTGACGCCTCCGAACAACAGCAAGGATGATGTTTTTAATCTGAAATCTTTAATGGATGATGTCATCGTTGATGAATACATATCTTATCTTGGCGCCGAACACCCGGAGAAGAATTTCCACTATAACTTCATTGTGCTGGATGATGTGGTCGTGACCCCTTTTGCCAACCCCATGGCTGCAACGGAATACAAGCAGCTAATCGTGTATGCCGACCAGATCGTTGCCTTTAACTTCCTTTAATATTCTCTTTAGTCACTAACTCAACTGTTCGCACAAAAAAAGCTATAACATGCGTTCTGGGCATGTTATAGCTTTAATCATTCTAAGAAGTATTACAATATTGTAAATAAGTATTAGCGTACGCTAATTGTGTTTAATAATAAGGGAAACCAGCACTCGAAAGTACTTAAAGAAAGAGGCTCCGTATGTTAAAAAATGAAATTCAAAAGGTAATTGCACGCAATACGCTTCTTAAAGTCCATTTGATTAGCGGCGAAACCTATACTGGAGTCTGTGAATTGAAGGGGATTTCGGATTCCCTTTATATAAACACGGGCCAGAATTGTATTAAGGTGCCCTTTTGGACAATCAAACGAATTAAAGTTATGTAAGAACGGCTATTCAGCCAAAGCTTGAATAATAAGGAAACGCTGCAGATCAATTTCTTTTTTGAGGATACCGAACACTTCCTCAAGTGTTGGCACGAACACCAGATCCTGTTGATAAAGATAACCCAAAGCCACATGGTAACTTTCATCAAAGGTTTTGAGATATGGACTCTCCTTTTGTTCCAACGTCAAGCGTCCTTGCGCAGCTAACTCTACATATTCCTTACACAGCTTGTATTGTATCTCAGCCCCAGCCGAACTTAAAGGCCTCCAAGAATAAGCACCTCCCTCTACAACTGCAGTGGACCCCTCAAAAAAATCCAAAGCCGACTGACCCGTTATAAAGGTCTTGATCTTTTCTTCCAATTCCAAATAAAACTGTACAAGGGTCATCACACTTTCCACCTACACACCTCCCTAACTAAACTAAATGAAGAGGTATTCCCATCTTGCGCGATGTAAAGTGCCCCTGAATCATTTACTAAACTCTAACACTATGCATATCTCTCACTTAAGCAAGCATACTTACCTAATTGTACCATTCAGAGCCTTACATTGTGAACTTATTAATTTTCGAATTTTGGAGTACACTGATATTCATCAAGGGGTGATGGAGGAATTCAGAACATGTGCGGCAGATATACTCTAACAGTAACCATGGAAGAATTAATGCTGAGATACTTAGTCCAGGATGCCACCATTATCCACTATGCCCCCAATTATAATGTCGCTCCAATGCAAAATATTCCCGCTGTCATCGGCAGCAGCTCCGGGAATCGTTTAGGAGAACTTCGCTGGGGTTTGGTCCCCGCATGGTCCAAAGACCCCCTTTGCGGCAGCAGGATGATTAATCTGCGGGCAGAGACTGTAGCTGCCAAACCCTCCTTTCAGCATTTGCTCAGTTCCCGCCGCTGTATTATTCCGGTTGACGGATTCTATGAATGGTGCAAATCAGGCTCCGTCAAACAGCCCATGCGAATTGTGATGCAGGATAACAGTATATTCTCTTTGGCAGGAATATATGACACTTGGGTCGATTCCCAAGGTTCGAAACTAAACACCTGCAGTATTATCACCACTGAAGCGAGCCATCTGCTTGCGCCTATCCATCACCGTATGCCGGTTATTCTGGACAGGGATACAGAGGTGCAATGGCTGGACCGCAGTCAGCGTGATCCCGCGGCCCTTGTAAGACTTCTCAGACCTTATCCGGCGGAGCCCATGAGAGCTTATGCTGTCTCCCGCGCTGTCGGGAATGTGCGGAATAATTCAAAGGAGCTGCTGGAACCTTATCAACAACAACAACAAAAACCACCAGCCGAAGCCAGTGGGCACATCCGCAAACCTCTATGACATTAGTTTTATACAATTTACCCTCTGATAGCCAAAGCAGTAAAGACCACAGTTCAGACAACAACGGAACGGAAATGGTGTCGGCTGTCCGGCTGATTCCACGATCAAAGTATCTATAACAAGAAAATTATCATGAACACTACCGAACATCAAGAGTTTAAAGGGTTTTAAGTGTTCATCTTTACAAAACGAATTGTCTTTCTTCTATTATATGCGGGCATTTTGTGGGCGCTTGTGCGGGCACGGAGGTTTTAGGTCAAGAAGGTATAGAAAAGAGCCGCCTGGTGGATACGGGGATCCACTCCTGATAATCATTGAACCGGAAGCGCTGGAGGAATTGGATCCCGACCCTTTGCCACCCGGGTGGGCTGAGTTTGAACTATAATCTATATGGACCCGCTAGTATAATCACTGACGGGGTTTCGTTTTATTTTTGTAGGTCTTTTAATACTGCCCCAAGGTCGGCTGTATACTTGGTCAACCTTAAGCTTATCTCTGTACGCATAACATCACGGGTTAATCCAAAACGTTCCTGGTATCCCCGGCAAAAAATTTTGTAATATACCAAAAATTCCTCCTGTTCATCCGCCAGTACCCTGATATTCCGTTGCTTCAGCTCTTTTTGTAACTGATAGGTATCCTGCATAATCCGGCGCTGAATGGCTTGACCGGCCATTAAATAGGCGCGTTTAAGTATGTTGCCTGAATGTTCGATCTCCTTCAGGCTCTTGCTAACCATAGTATCTATGTAAGGAAGCAAAATGAGGTCACGAACCATCGTCCGTTCATCGACGGTTATCATTTTTCTCACCTCATCATCTTGCTTCTGCTCATATTGCTCCACATGTTCGGTCATTAACATTTTAGTTTTCCACCGCTCGTTTCCGTTTAATTTGCTCATTTATAATGCCCTCCAATCTGTTCGGCCCGTTCTAGAGCAACCCCGGATTCAAGTAATGAGGACGCACGTATAAGCGCTCGGCTGCCATATCTGGTTTTAATATGATCGATTGCCCGCTCTCGGTTGTATGTTCGGATACGATCGTCGAATAAGGTGAGCTGCATGACGCTGTCATCGGTTAAATGTGATATAGATATAGCTAATCGGCTTATAGGCATACCGGTCCAATTATCAACGAATAAGCGATATGCCGCTGCCGCCACCTCATGAGTTAAAGACGATGGCTCCGGCAGTGTCATTTGTCGGCTGTATGAGTTTGATTTATCCCCATCGGTTTCTGATACCGCTATAGACACCGTTGCTCCCATATACCGGTATTTCCGCGCTCGTTGGCAAACCTCAATCACCAATTCAAGCAAGACGACCTCGATTTCAGGTAGTCGCGTATACAAATTCCAGCGTAGAGCCTTACCGTGCCCTACTGATTTGATTTGATGGCGTATCCCGGTAACTACCGGGCTAGGATCTATTCCACGGGCGGTCTGCCAATAATACTCCGCTTGAATATCACTTTGTTTGCCCATGGTCGTGCGCATTCGCTGCTTGAACTCACCCAGTTCCATCCGGGCGATGTCGCCAATAGTGATAATACCCATACGGTAAAAATTTTTGGTCATCCGACCAGCCACCATGAACATTTCATTCACTGGCAACGGCCAGAGCTCTTTATCTAAATTGTCGTAATCAAGCCTAAAAATTCCGCCTTCCCTCTTCTTCGCAAAGTTGTTTGCCATCTTCGCAAGTATTTTTGTCGGCCCGATCCCCACTCGGGTCCAGACACCAGTTGATAACATGACATGCTGCTGAATGGAATGTATAATCTCCTGCAAATCTCCTCCGAAAAAGCTCAATGAGCCTGTCACGTCCAAAAATTGCTCATCAATGCTGTAGGCTTCGACGAGGTCGGTATAATTGTGGTATATCTCCGAAATCAGCAGTGAGACCTTTATATAAGTACTCATCCGTGGTCGGATGACCACAAGTTCAGGGCATTTTGTCAGAGCTTCACCTACACGTGAGGCGGTGGTTACACCATAGGCTTTAGCGATGGGGCAGGCTGCTAAGACAATGCCATTCATTCGCGTTGGATCTCCTACAGCAACTGGCCGGTCTTTGTATTCAGGATGGGCAGCTTTTTCGACAGAGGCATAGAAGCTTTGGCAGTCCGACAGCAAAATAATACGATCCTTAGGCATATTGGTGCCCCCGCACCGGGTGCCACGCTAAGATATTAGAATATAAAAATACTCGCGGCGCACCAGTGGCCAGGCAAGTAGCCCGAATGCGGCCGTTGCGGAGTCCGTTCACTTCGATCTGACGCTGCGTAATCTTCCCATCCTTGGCTTGATATATAATCTCTACTGTCTGGCCAATACTCATTTTCATTATATCCGCCCCCGCTCAAAATAAGAACATTTGTTTGTATTATAACCAAACGTATGTTCTTTATACAATCAGTAAGATATTCTTTGACTGGGAAAAAAAAGAATTTCATCATGTTCACTCACTATATTGCAGATATAGGCATATTTGTTTAGACAATCCTTGTTGGGTTTTGTAAAGTCAATAGCAATAATACATAATAAGGAGTGTACCGAATGAAGAAAATCAAAATAATATTAATGTTTTTGCTTATTTTCGCAGCTTTTCCTATTTCCAATATCTTAGCCGCAGATGAGGATTTATTGTCGGACAAGTTATTTGTTTCACCTAATAATAAAGTTAGCAATCTAGCTTATATCACTGACAATAAAGACAGTACAACATCATGGTGGACTGGAATTGAAACTATTTATTATGAATTCTCTGAGCCAGTTAACATTTCAAGTGGTAGATTTATACTCAACACTTCAAACTCTAAAGCTGGAGTTAAACTTTATGATGAGACGGGAACACAAATATATTATTCAAACTCTTCGGCTGGTACATATACCATTGGTGCGCTATCTAATGTGAAACGTATTGAGGTTATAGGTACATATTCCAACGCCTTCGGTGGATCAAGCATTGCGGATTTTAAACTTTATGGATCTGTGACTATTCCAACACCAACACCGACTGTAGATCCAACACCAACACCGAGTACAGGAACTTTCAACTCACTGCTTGGAGGAAAAGTAATTACTCCTGGTAAAAATCCAGGAGCGCCTCTAACCACAACTACCTTCGTTACTGATAACGACGAAAGTACCTATTATGCAGTAAAGCCAGAGATAGAAAGTCCCTCAACAACAGATTTTTTAATTTATAATTTCCCAAGCCCACAAGATATTAATGCCTTTAAACTATATATTAAAGATTACAGTAACCAAAAGTTTGCTATAGGGTTTAGGGATAGTACGGGAAAAGAGAAGATATTTTATTTTGCTGATGGATCACAAGGTGGTGACAACAACATCTATCAACTACCGACTGCTATGAAGGATGTAAAAATTGCTTTTGTATGGAATTATAATCCTCCTTCCTCAGCAGACCTCAATGTAATTGAATGGGATCTATACAACAATAGCTTGCCAGACCAAAGCACGGAGCCATCGCCTACACCAATAGTTACACCATCACCTACGACAACACCAACTCCAGAGCAGCCGACAGGCGACCGGGCAATCCTGGTTATAACGATGAACACAGGCCTCGAAAAAGAATTTGATCTTTCAATATCTGAAGTCAACGCGTTCCTTAATTGGTACGATACAGTTTCTGGATCTGCACGCTACGGAATAGATAAACACAACAATAACAAAGGACCTTACAGTAAACGCACCGACTACGTAGTGCATGATAAGATCCTAACCTTTGAAGTAAGTGAGTACACCCTAACAGAATAGCATCCCAACACTTACCTCCTCTATCCAAAGTAGCCAAGCGCTATAATTGGATACAGGAGGTTTTATTATGTTTATATCCCCTATGTTGCTGCAATCGGCTTCCGGGCCCTTTAGCCATAATGATTTTATATTTGAACCAAAGGGCGAGGATAAAGAGTTTGTACACCTGGAGCCTCGGCTACGCGCCAAAGTAAGAATGAGAAACTGGACCAAGTCCGGCATGCTGAGAACGCCAGTGTTTGAACAATTCATTTTATGATTATTATAAAGACATCCTTATATGGAGGTTGATTATATGTGCGGACGCTTTACTATTACAGTCACCCTGGAAGAATTAATAAGCCGTTATCTAATCGATGACAGCAAAATACAGCACTTGGCGCCTAATTATAATGTCGCACCTATGCATAATATTCCGGCCATAATCGGCAGCGACTCCGGAAATCGGTTAGGTGAATTTCGCTGGGGCCTGGTTCCCTTCTGGGCCAAGGATGATAAAATCGGAAATAAGATGATAAATGCCCGCGCTGAAACGGTTGCTGAAAAACCTGCCTTTAAACGGTTGCTCAAATCTCGCCGCTGCATAATTCCTGCAGACGGATTTTATGAATGGAAAAAGGATGGCTCAAGCAAACAGCCGTATCGTATTCTTATGAGTGATGGCAGCATTTTCTCCTTTGCCGGATTATATGACACTTGGGAAAATCCAGAAGGAAAGAAACTCAGCACCTGCACCATAATCACCACTACTCCGAACAGTTTGATGGCGGATATTCATGACCGTATGCCGGTTATATTGAGACCTGCAGATGAGGCTGATTGGCTGGGGAGAGACAATGAAGATGTAGAGTCCTTATTAAAATTGCTGAAGTCTTACGATGCATCAAAAATGCGGGCTTATAAAGTCCCTTCGGCTGTCGGCAATGTACGGAACAACTCTAAGGAATTACTTGAAGATATCGGATAAAAAACAAACCCGTCTGGCATTAGCCCGGCGGGTTGCTATGAATACTCTAAATTCAAACCGTCCTCAAATGAAGTAGGCAGTCTTCTCCTTCATGCTAAGGAGTCTAGTATTCACGGAATTCATCGTATAAACAAAAACAAAATCATTCAAACAATAAGCATATACTAAAAATAGTTATTTTAGAGTGCTAAAAATATAAATCGAAGCGAACAAACACATAATAAAAGCCACGATAGACATCCATCCACGAATTTCTTTTTCCGGTTCTGTATTAGAAGTCTTAAATTCGATGAATTGAATCAACATTACGAAACTCAATGATAGAGTCAATAGACCTGTAAATATTCTTTCATAAGGATATAAAAACATACTGACAGCAAAAGCTATAACACATAGAGTAATGACATAACGAAATATTTTCAGATAATTCTTTCTAATTGGGATCACCTCACTACTAGTCATTACAGAAAAAAGTTAGGTGGAAATTCAGATAAAACAACACCTAAATTACCACCTATTAGTTTATTCATGCATAATTTATGTAGCCCAATTAGCTAATTAATGGATAATTGTCCCACCCAAATTATATAGCAAGTTATATGCATTAGTCATTTGTTGATGGCCAGCTACACTATTGGACCAGACTGCATATGCGGAAGCAGAAACCCCAATTGCGCCAATAATCCATATTGGCGTAATTGCTGCAGCTCCTGATGCTCCTAAAGCTGCCATTCCTGTATCGATGTTAGCACGAGCGCTGGCTACATTATTCGCATACATTTTAAAATCTGACAGACCCGGGCTAGGAGATTGCCACATTATTACTTTAGGAAGTGTAGCATAACCCGGATCCATAAAGAAATTGGTATCAGAATAAGCTTCACAATAAAAAATACTAGCGGACGATTGTCCGGAATTGGTATAATGTGTAGCCCAATAATAACCTCCACTTTCTACTGCTCTAGCTTGTACTTGATCTGAGGTACCTAAAATTTCTGCGTTAAGAAACTCTTCACTAAGTTTTTGATCGTTTAAATAATATTCTCCATTATCTGTAATCAAAATTTCTGTCGTTTTCTGCTCATCTCTGAAAACGTTCTCATACTTTTCGCTGTTTTCAGTAAACTTATATTTTATATCTTCAATCAGAATCGTTTTCTTACCCTCGGCTTCATCAATAGTTTGAACAACAGTATCGGTAATTTTCGTGCCAATAACTTCATTGTTTTCATCAAACACGCTATCTTCTAGATGATATCTAGTATCTTCGTTTGTAACATTAGCTGGCGACTCTGCAAACGCTGAAGTTGAAAAACTAACGGCAATGACTAGTGAGAGAATTGGAGCAAGTATTTTTTTTAATTTCATTATAAATAACACTCTTTTCTTTTTTTATTTTATTCCATTAAAAGCAATTTAAAATTAGTGTTAAATCCATAGAAAGAATATTGAATTAAGTGAGTAACGGTAGTATTTGTCACTAATTATAAATTGGATAAGATAGAATTCTTCCACATACCCCCCTTTCAAAACTACCAATTCCACAAATTCCATTTTATTTCTTTCCTGTAAATATAATAACATTCGAAATATTATAATTTTGTAGAAATATGATAGATTTTTTCGTCTTCTTTTGTAATTAAAAAGAGAGTTTTGTCATATAAGCAATAACACTGTCGATATGAAAATATAGACTTACTGATTTTATTCGATATCCGATCTTATACTCTAATTTCTCATATTTTTTGCTGTTAACGAGTGGTACTTGGATGTTCATTCTAAATTCATATCCACCACTTCTATATAACAATCAAACTTTGAAGACTCCACTACTGGACCTTTCCTCTACAAACAATCGCGCATCAAGGTGATTTTTTCACGACATTGAATTATAGAGAATAAATAAAAAAGCCTGCCGTGACGGGGTTGTTTGCGATACTTTCATTTATGCTTATAGTTAGTATTGATCTACGCTGAAAGTCAGAATTTTATCGAAAATCACATAATCTTTACGATTAGTGAATGGCCCTTTATTGTTCTCATGCTTATTAATCGCGTATGAGGCCGTTCCTGTGCCGGCCTGTTTTTGTTCATACCAGGCAATGAAGGTATTAACCTCTTCCATGCTTAAGTCAAATTCTTTTTCAAGGCCGGTACTCATAGTTACAACCATGATTGCACGATCACCTGTAGGCTGCTCTGGGGTTGGCGATGGGCTTACGGTTGGTGAAGGCGTCGGCGTAACCGTTGATGTTGGCTCAATGGTTGGTTCTGGAGTAGCTGTAGGTTCTACGGTTGGGGTAGCTACCGGCTCTTCAGTTGGTGTTATAGTCGGTGTCGGTTCTATATTATAAAGATTAAACTCAGCAACATTAAGTGTTCCAGTACCTTTCTGTATAACCCATATTTTCTTCACATTAGTCAAAGGCTTAGCAAAGGAATGTATTTCATTATCACCTTGGATCACTTCATTTACGATACTACCTTCAATCCCTACACCATTACTATCTTCGAAAACTATATACATTTTCTCCCTATTATAATTTGTTATGAACATTTTATATGAATTAATGGTAACAGGACTGTCGAATATAATGAGGAAGGTATCTTGTTTTGATTTTGAACTATCACTTCTTTCGTATATCAAAGGGTAACTAGTTAATTCATTATTATCGGTTACTTGTAACGTTGAACCCATTACTGTTGTACTATTTGTACTTGTTCCGATTGCTTTACCATCCATTAAACCTGCAGGACTTTCAGCAGCTTTAGTTAAATTAGGTGCAACAATCAAGATAAGTAAACATAGAATGATAAAACCGAGTAATTTTTTCTTCACAAACATCCATCTCCTTTAATATGTATACATCAAGCCTACACTAATAAAGGGCGAACAAACAGTCTGTTATTCGACAAAAATTTACAATACAATTGAGAGTTATAGAGGAAAAATGTGGATAGGAATAACATACTTAGAGTTTGAGGTGTTCATATGGATACCATGAATGATAAGGAAATACGAAGAGTACTTCGAGCTGCCGTTTCAAAGGAAGAACAAATCGTGGTCTTTTTATCTCATACGGGCAAGCGAATTAAGGGAGTTGCAGATCTTTCAAATGATCCGGAAAGAATAAAAACCACTACGGAGGAAGGGCCTGTATGGGTGCCGATAAGTGAGGGTTGAGAGTGTATCAAGGGTAATTAGGTTGAAGATTGAGGGGAATACTGAAGAATAAAAACAAACCCGTCAGGCACAAGCCCGCCGGGTTATATGTATGCTCTAAATTCAAATCTTTCCGAGATGGCCGCAATAAGTCGCGTCAGATTCGTCTTATCAGCATCTTTTGGTAAAAGTGTTTTTGTATATTCCCTCGCTAGTATCTAGGTTTATATGATCAAGCAAAGTACAACTTAAATGTATATAATCATCAGGAATTAAGTCCAATCTATAATTGCAGATTCACAATATAATAATATATAACCTCGAAATGGAGTGATGATAAATGGCAACAATTATAAGTTATGGTTCACAGGCAAAAATCCCGTTAGACCCGCTTACTACTGCTATAACGGTTGCGGGGATTCCTGGAGCTGGAGCGGGTCTAGCCACAGCGCAAGTAAATATTAGTCCGGCTAATCCTGCCTCTTTCTCCAGTAGAGTCGAGTTAAATGGTAGTTTTAGTCTTACTGCACTTGCTAATAGTGAATTTTTTGTTATAATCCGGCGTGCTGGAGTCGATATTTATAGATCCTTTTATCGTTTTACTTCAACTACTGATATTCAAATAAATGTTCTGTGGGTTGATGGTCCTTATCTTGGAATCCACAACTATGAATTGGTAATTCAAAATAATAGCATCTTGCCTATAAATCTATTTGGACCCATAGCATTCACAGCAACTGCTATTGGAGGAGAGGGCGTAATTTAAGTTATGGAACTAGATTTGGGTCTAGAGCAAATCCTGTAATATTGTAATGAGGATCAAAAAGTTATTGAGGTTACATTGCGCGACTCTCTTGAAAGGTACACAGAGGAGGATAAAGAAACATATCTGCCCCCATAACGTGAGACAAATCAAAACACCTTCAAGACAATGAACCCTTATCGTAAGATAGGGAGATAATCTTGGAGGTGTTTTTGCATTGGCAACCAGAGTAAGCTATTACCTATTTGCCATTTGGCGGTAAAATGCTGTACCTCTCCAGTATTCTGGACCTGTACAATGGGGAGATTGTGGCTTACAGTATAGCAGATAAGCAAGATACCTCTTTGGTTTTGGATACGTTAAACCAGCTTCCAGAACAGGATGCGATGTTATTACATAGCGACCAAGGCAGTCTATACACGTCCTTAGCGTACCAGGAAGCTGTGAAAGGAAAAGGCATTACCATGAGCATGTCCCGTAAGGAACGCCCGCTGATAATGCCCCCATTGAATCGTCTCATTCCACTCTAAAGTCTGAAACGTTCTACCTCGAATTCAGGCGAAACTAAATAACCAGTCCCCGGCTGATTACCGGCGACTGGCAGCTTAACTTGTAAGGTGTTTTGATCCCTGTCTCAATGATGGGGGTCAGTCCCTCTTGACCATACAGCGCCAAGGGTTCTGTCTTCTAGTAAAGCGTCATGTATTGGTTTCTTTCCCACTCGTGAACCTGGGTCCGGTAGATATCCCATTCGATTTCTTTAAGCTCATAGAAGTGAGCCAGGGCGTGCTCGCCGAGGGCTTCGGTGATCACGTGGCTGCGGATCATCTCGTTCAGTGCTTCCTTCAGGTCGGCCGGCAGGCTTGGGATGCCTTCTTCGATCCGCTCTTCTTCAGACATAATATAAATGTTGCGGTCAATCGGAGCCGGAAGCTCCAGCTGGCGCTTGATGCCATCAAGACCTGCCTTCAGCATTACAGCGAGTGCAAGGTACGGGTTGGCTGCAGGGTCCGGGTTACGAACTTCAACACGTGTACTGAGTCCTCTCGAAGCCGGAATACGAATCATCGGGCTGCGGTTGCTGGCAGACCAGGCCACATAACACGGTGCTTCATAACCAGGCACCAGACGTTTGTAAGAGTTAACTGTAGGGTTCGTGATAGCTGCAAATGCACGGGCATGCTTCAGGATACCCGCCATGTAATGACGTGCAGTCTTGCTTAATCCAAGCTTGTCACTTTCATCATAGAACATGTTCTCGTTGCCTTTGAACAAGGATTGGTGCGCATGCATCCCGGAACCATTCATCCCGAACAATGGCTTAGGCATAAATGTGGCATGCAGGCCATGCTGGCGGGCAACGGTCTTGACAACCAGCTTGAAGGTTTGGATTTGGTCAGCTGCTTTGATAGCATCTGCATACTTAAAGTCAATCTCATGTTGGCCGGAAGCCACTTCATGGTGGGAAGCTTCAATTTCAAAGCCCATCTCTTCCAGGGTCAAGACGATTTCACGACGACAGTTCTCCCCGAGGTCCATCGGAGCCAAATCAAAGTACCCGCCCTGATCATTCAACTCAGTGGTAGGGTTGCCTCTCTCATCTGTCTTGAACAGGAAAAATTCCGGCTCTGGTCCTACGTTCATTGCAGTAAAGCCCATTTCTTCGGCTTCTTCCAGACAACGTTTCAGAATACCGCGCGGGTCTCCGGCAAACGGAGTACCATCCGGCATGTATACATCACAAATCAAACGTGCAACCCGGCTATCTGTTACCCATGGGAAAATAACCCATGTGCTAAGGTCAGGGTACAGGTACATGTCAGATTCCTCAATACGAACATAACCTTCAATGGAAGAACCATCAAACATCATTTTGTTATCCAGTGCTTTTTCCAACTGGCTTACCGGAATCTCTACATTCTTAATGGTACCAAGCAGGTCGGTGAATTGCAGACGAATGAAACGGACGTTTTCTTCCTTGGAAATACGTAAAATATCCTCTTTAGAGTAGCTCACAATACCCTCTCCCTTTCAAACATCTTTATATTATTTATTAAAAAACCGGGATAACTCACCTTGAATGAGAGATACTTGTCCCGGCCTTTTACCGGAAACCAGTTCCTGCTTCAGCATTCGGTGCAGCTGTGAATCGGATAATTCTCTGCGTCTTACTTCAGTATCAGGAGTAATGACAGTAGCCTCTTCAGATTCCTTCGAAACAGGATTCATCACCTGCTTAATGCCGGCAATATTAACACCCTTCTCAATCAATGCTTTAATCTCCAGTAAACGCTCGACGTCATTAAATGAGAACAAACGCTGGTTGCCGGACGTGCGGGCAGGCACGATCAGACTGTGCTGCTCATAATATCGAATTTGTCTTGCAGATAAATCGGTTAGCTTCATTACGATTCCGATAGGGAATAATGCCATATTTCTGCGGATTTCATCACCCATGACTCATCCAACCTTCCAATGATCTTTTTCTCATCTCATTGTACATTTCCTAATTCCGCGTGTCAATGGTGTGTGAGATATTCTCACAACATTTCTGTGAAAATAGGATCAATTCGGTGAAACAGGGCAAAGTTTACTAGGAATCTAGCTTGTCCGCAGTATATCATATCCACCAAGCAGCAAGCAAAAAGACCAAGTAGTGGCTTGCAGCACTACAAAATATCCTTACAACAGCTGTTGATCCCGCATACTTTGCAGCGCCATCAGAACGCCATATTTCACATGTGAATAGGTTAATCCGCCCTGCATATAACCTATATACGGTGCCCGGATCGGCGCATCGGCAGATAACTCCAAGCTGCCACCCTGTATAAACGTACCTGCCGCCATAATGACAGGATGCTCATAGCCGGGCATATCCCAAGGCTCGGGAACTACATGGCTGTCGACAGCCGCTGCCCGCTGGATGCCCTGCACAAAAGCAATCAGTTGCTCCGGCCCGGCAAAAGCTACAGCCTGGATGAGGTCCGTACGAGGAGCATTCCACGCTGGTTTGGTCTCAAAGCCGCAGCGCCGGAACACAGAGGCGGCAAATATACTGCCTTTGAGCGCTTGCCCCACTGTATGGGGTGCCATAAAGAGCCCTTGATAAAGGCCGCGTGTTGTTCCAAGCATGGCCCCTACTTCACCGCCAATTCCGGGCGCAGTCAGACGGTAGGCCGCTTTTTCCACCAGCTCCCTGCGTCCGCAAATGTATCCGCCCGTTTCGGCGAGCCCGCCACCGGGATTTTTGATCAATGAACCTGCCATCAGATCAACCCCGACCTGGGTCGGCTCCAGCTCCTCGGTAAATTCTCCGTAGCAATTGTCCACAAATACAATGGCCTGGGGCGCCAGCGTCTTTACCTTCTCCGTCATCCCGCCTATCTCATCCACCGTAAAGGAAGAACGCCAGTCATAGCCCCGTGAGCGCTGAATACCGATTACCTTGGTCTTGTCCGTAACAGCAAGAGCCACTTCCTCCCAATCCACGCCTCCATCCGGAGTCAGCGCAACCTCCCGGTAGCCGATGCCAAAATCGGCAAGAGAACCGGTCCCGTCACCGGATTTGCCAATGACCTTGTGAAGCGTATCATAAGGACGGCCAGTAATGTAGAGCAATTCATCTCCGGGGCGCAACACACCAAAAAGCGCTGTGGAGATTGTATGGGTACCCGAGGCAAAATGAGGCCGCACCAGCGCTGTTTCTGCACCAAAAACATCTGCATAGACGAGATCCAGCACCTCACGCCCCCGGTCGTTATAGGCATAGCCGGTTGACCCCGCGAAATGATAGTCGCTTACCTGGTGCCGTTGAAAAGCCTCAATAACTTTCCACTGATTTTTATCTACAATGCTGTCCAATACTTTTACCGCACTTTCAATCTCCTGCTCGGCGAATTCCGCCGCTTCTAGAATATCCTTTGCAAACACAACCATCGTTCCTCGTTCTCCCCTTACATTTACTTGCCATTATGGTGACAATGCGCGTCAGCACACTGTCGCTTTCCAGTGAAACACTCTTTCTTTTGTCACGGAAATAAAGTCCCTCTTAAAGAGGGACTCCATAACCATCTTATTGCGGATCCACAAAATCGGCAACCATGTAACCCCACTTGAGATAATCCTCTTTGTTGAGGCGCACAGTGTAGAGAACGTCATTCTCATCAACATTCTGTTCAAGCACCTCACCCACTCTGTAGAGCAGTGAAGACAGATCGCCCCGGTCGGCCGGAATGCGGAAAGTCAATGTGTCCCCAGCCAGTTCATCCTCAATAAGTTCAGTGACCCGGGTCAGATCCTCAGGGTTAAAGGCGCTGATCTTCAAGTATCCCGCACCTGTCGGCAGCATTTCCAATTGCCCGGAATCACAAATATCACTTTTGTTAAAAAGAGTAATTTGTGGTTTGCCGGCTGCGCCAAGATCCTGCAAGATGGACTGGACTACCTCCATCTGCTCTTCACGCATTGGAGAAGAGGCATCTACCACATGCAGCACCAGGTTAGCTTCATTGACCTCCTCCAGCGTAGCCCGGAAAGAAGCCACCAGATCGTGTGGAAGGTTCTGAATAAAACCGACCGTGTCGGTAAGAACTACGTCCTTGCCGCCGGGCAACGCCAGTACGCGGGAAGTAGGGTCCAGTGTAGCGAAGAGCTGGTTCTCGATATACACATCGGCATCCGTAAGCTGCTTGAGCAGCGTTGATTTGCCGGCATTCGTATACCCTACCAGCGCCACCTGAACCGCTCCGCTCTTGCGGCGGCGTTCCCGGTGCAGCTCACGGGTCTTTACAACCTCATCCAGCTGGCGTTTGAGCTCCGTAATCCGGTCCCGGATGTGACGGCGGTCCGTTTCCAGCTTGCTTTCCCCCGGCCCTCTTGTCCCAATGCCTCCGCCCAGTCTGGACAGATTCTTGCCATGTCCGGACAGCCGGGGCAGCAGGTAGGAGAGCTGGGCCAGCTCAACCTGGATAATCCCCTCGCGTGTCTTCGCACGCCCGGCAAAGATATCCAGAATGAGCTGGGTGCGGTCAATAATCTTCAGGTCCAGTGCTTCCTCCAAATTACGGACTTGAGCACCGGAAAGCTCCTGGTCAAAGATCGCCGTATTCGCCCCGAGACCATCGGCAGCCATACGCAGTTCTTCAACCTTGCCCTTGCCAATAAACCATTTGGAATCGGGGGTCTCCTTATTCTGACGCAGCACATCCAGAACCGCTACACCCGCCGTTTCCGCCAGCTGCACCAGCTCCTGGAGGGATAACTCAGGATCAATACCGGTGCGTTTAATCTTATCCGTAACCAGACTGACCAATATGGCCCTGTCCTGCAGCTCTGTGTTCGTGTCATGTGTTGTTATGGCCATCTGTCCTTTGCTCCTTATTGCCAATTGCCGGACAGGTCATCCGGCAATCAGGATTACAATTTAAAATCTTCCGTACGCAGCGTCATAAGCTCCTGTTTGCCAGGGCTTATGTTCTCATACTGATTAAGCAGGCGGACCGCCTGGCTGCGGACAGCTTTCTCAATAGCATTGCGTACATACCGCGCGTTACTGAAAGCATGAAGACTCTCTGTCTTCTCCTGCAGTAATTGCTGCTTTAATTTGAGTATAGCCTGCGGCATTAAAATATAATCGCGTTCCTTTGCCATCAGCTCGGAGATTTGCAGCAGCTGATCGATGGTATAATCGGGAAATTCAACCTGAATAGGGAACCGCGAGGGCAGCCCGGGGTTGCTCATCAGAAAATAATCGATCTCTCCCGAATATCCGGCCAGGATCAGCACGAACTGACTGCGGTGATCCTCCATGGATTTGACCAGGGTATCAATCGCTTCTTTGCCAAAGTCCTTTTCTCCCCCGCGTGCCAAACTGTAGGCTTCATCAATAAAAAGGATGCCGCCCAGCGCCTTTTTGACAAGGTCGCGTGTCTTCTGGGCGGTATGGCCAATGTATTCTCCAACAAGATCCGCTCTCTCTACCTCTATGAGATGTCCTTTGGCCAAAACACCCATTCGCTGGAACAGTTTGGCAACAATACGGGCCACCGTTGTTTTGCCGGTTCCCGGATTGCCCTTGAACACCATATGATAAGCCTGGCCTCCGCTGGCAAGTCCGGCCTCGCTGCGCATCTGGGCAACCTGCAGCAAGGCATAGATTTCAAAAACCAGCTCTTTGATATTATCCAGGCCCACCAGCGCGTCAAGTTCCTGGCTAAGCTCCTGAAACAGGCTGCTATGGCCATGATTTTTGGGGAGGACCGCTTGAGGTTCTCCAGCTGAATGGATCAGGACCGGAGTCTCCTGACTCCGCAACACTACATTAATCTGCCGTGACGGTCTGCCTTCCTCCCGCCCGCTTGCCGCCGCTACGCGTCCGTTCATCGGTTCACCTCATTATCAGGGCTGACTTTCTCTAAATCAGTCTATTCCAGCTTATGAGATGTTATTAGCAGATTCGGGATTTCTCATCCAAATTACAAGAATAACTGTTGCAGCTTCCATTTGGTGTAGGCCAGTACCTCGCGCGATTTGTGGTGGGCCATGGATAAAACCTCGGATTCCGTCAGCCCCAGCTCCGGCTGAACGTATCCAAGCTGCCCCGCAATTTCCTGAGCCCGCCGACCATGGTAGGAATGCGTAATGATTATGGAGCTAGACAAATTCCTAGACTTCATAATCTCTTGGCTGAATAGCAGATTCTCATAAGTGCTGGTAGCTTCGTTCTCCATGAGAACTGCATTTTCCGGCACACCCTGCTGAACCAGATAATTCCGCATGCCCTGTCCTTCAGTGAATTTATACTCCGGACGGTCCAAACCGCCGCTTACGATAATAAGCGGAAACTTTCCTTCTTTGTAGAGCTTCAATCCATAATCAAGGCGTTCCCTGAGTCCAGGGCTGGGCTGGTCGCCCCACATCGACATTCCGAGAATTATGCCTACATCCGCTTTCTTCAGCGGCTCCGTGGTAGCAGCCCGATTGATATTCCATAGTGCATAGGCACACCACAGCAAACCTGCAGCCACCAGAATGATAAGTGCCCGCAGTATTGGCCTTTTGAAGCGGGATCGTCGTCTTCCGGAGGCTCTCCGGATCGGGGAAGATCCCTTACCATAAACATACCATTCCATAGTTATTTCCTCCTGAATTCTCCGTGGTGGAACAATTCGGAACGATGCTTCAGGGAGAGTGAGAAGTAAGGGAAGGCATGAGCGTCAATGCTGCGCAAAATCGTCTTGGCCGTATTCCAGGCCAGGTTGTAATCACTTTCGGAAATATCCCCTCTTTCCAGCGCTTCCTCCAGCTCATCTTCATCCAGTAAAAAAACTTCACCGTTCCATAGCACCACTACATCCAGATATAAGTCATCAAACCAGGGAACCCCCTGATCGGTAACACCCTGCACTTTGCAGGTATCTATGTACCACTGGATAATATTCTGCCGTTCATCGAACATGGCCGTCACAATATAGTGACTGTCTTTCGGGAAATACTGCAGCCATGAATACCCTTTGTCCGCTATGCGGTATGTATGCCTGCCATAGCTCTTCCATAGTGGCTCCTTAAGACCATAAATGGTATACAGCGTAATGTAACCATTGAACTCGCGGCTCTCCACATAACGGCAAGCAAAATGGCGGCGCGTAATCCGGCGCCAGTTGGCCCGGTCTCCGAATTTACGTTTCATAGAAATTACCCTCTCCAGTATGGTGTCTTCAGCTTAACACATTTAGCGGGTACACTCAAAACATCCTCTAATAGTGATACTTACACGCAGTCCCGCATGAATAAACTTTTACACAAAAAAGCAGCCATACTACGCCTTTACTTCAGGGCAGTATGGCTGCCGGAGCAGCTCATTTGCTGTTAAACAATTTCATTTATTACGGAAGTATACCTTCATCGGTAGCATCCGTTTCGGGGCTGAGGATGACCCCCTCTGTTCCTTCATTTACAGGATCAGTTGCAGCCGGCGGCACTGTAGGTTCCGTAGTTGGTGCAAGTGGAGGATCGGTGATTTCAGGCAACGTTCCGCCGTTATTTCCGCCGCCGTTACCATTGTTTCCACCGTTTCCATTGTTGCCGCCACCCTGTTGGTTCCCGTTTCCATTGTTGTTGCCCGGGTTATTCCCGTTGTTATTGCCGGAATTGCCGCCGCTGTTATTACCGCTGTTGCCCGGGTTATCTTCTCCTGTACCGGCCTCTCCGGTATTGTCAGGTGTAGGTGTCGGGAGATTCGGATCAATCGTCGGATCGGGCTCTGGAGTTTGCGGTTCATCCTGGACCGAGACAGCCGCTGTATTGGATGGTTCACTCTCCAGATCCTGCTCAGGATAATACGCGGTTACATAATATTCATAGGTAAGTCCCGGCATAGCGCTGATATCCCCGGCGCTGGTGGAAACAGTATTCAGCAGTGAACTGAATTCAGTCTCCGAAGTCTCACGGCGGTAAATGCGGTACTCCACACCCGAGACCGGGACTGCCTGCCAGCTGAGATTAACTGTCATGGTAGAAGCATCATACTCGGCTGCAAATCCGCTGACCGTCTGAGCAGTCTCTGGTGTAGGCGTTGGCTCATTTTTAGGAATGTCCACTCTGTCAGGCTGCGGGAACTGCTTCTCCGGAACGCCCTCCAGAGCTTTTTCCATCACCTTGCCCCAGAAAGCGGCAGCGAGCGGACTGCTGTTCTTTAGCAGATGCTGCTTATCCGGTTTGTCGTAGCCCATCCATACCGCAGCCGTCCATTCCGGTGTATAGCCGACGAACCAGACATCCCGGTTCGAGCTAATGCCCGAGTACCCGCTCTGGTTCGTACCGGTCTTGCCGGCGACCGGACGGTTAATTTTCGCTTTTTTCCCGGTACCGTCCCGCACTACATTCTGCATCATCTCTGTCATTTGCCAGGCTGTAGTCTCACTCATTACCCGCTTTGGAGTAGTGTTGGCTTTGTAGACGGTAGTTCCGGTGCTGTCCGTTATGGATTTAATGGAGTAAGCCTCCCGCAGCTCGCCGCCGTTGGCAAATGAGCTATAGGCCTGGGCCATTTCGAGCGTATTGGTTCCTTTACTCACCCCGCCAAGTGCAAGTGCAAGGTTCTTGTCTTCATCGGCCAGATTAATCCCCGTCTTCTTGACGAACTGGAATCCGGTATTAATACCGATTTCATTCAGCAGCCACACGGCAGGAATATTCTCCGACTTTTGAATGGCATCACTCATACTGATCGTAGACGAATATCCATGCAGATTGTTCGGACAATATTTGCCGAAACATTGCTTTTCATTGCTCAGCCGGGATTCCATTGTGAATTTGCCCGATTCCAGAGCAGGTGCATAAGCTACCAGCGGCTTAATAGCTGAACCGGGAGAACGACGGCTGTCATTAACACGGCTGTAGCCTTTTTTCTCATAATTCCGGCCACCCATCAGAGCGACTATGCCTCCGTTCTCCTGATTGATAATCGTCATTGAGCCCTGTACAATCTGCTCGTCATCCACCGGCTTCTCGAAGTTGTCGCTGTCCGTGAAAGCATCCTCCACCGTTTCCTGTGCATTCTTATCCATCGTGGTATAGATTTTGTAGCCGCCGATATTCAGATCATCCTCGGACAGGCCAAACTTCTCTTCCGCCTCATCCACGGCATAATCAATAAAAGCCTGATAACGCTGCTTCTTTTCGGGCGGCTTGTAATTATAATTCACCGCCTTGGCTTCTATCATCTCGGGCTCAGTAATATAGCCCTGATCGTACATCAGCTGGAGCACAACCGCTCTGCGTTCCTTGGAGAGCTCGGGATTACGCAGCGGATTGTAGCGGGAAGGTCCTTTCGGCATGGCTGCCAGGGTGGCCATCTCCCACACTTTCAGTTCATTCAGATTGCTTTTGCCGAAATAACGGATCGAAGCCGCTTTAATGCCGTAAGTGGTTCCGCCAAAGTTAATCCGGTTCAGATACATCTCCATGATTTCTTCTTTGGTATGCTGATTCTCCAGCGCCACCGCAATCGATACCTCCGTCGCTTTGCGGAAGAACGTTTTGTCGCGTGTCAGGAAGATATTTTTGGCCAGCTGCTGAGTAATCGTGCTTCCGCCCTCGACCATGCTTCTTGCCGCAATATCCTTAACGGCTGCACGGCCGATCGCCCAGAGGTCTACACCTTTGTGTTCAAAATAACGTTTATCCTCCGTAGCCACAAATGCGCTGACCAGCAGCTTGGGGATATCCTGGTAATCGACAGGATCGCTTTTCTCAAAAGAAAGCTCGCCGATCAGATTAGCGTTACGGTCATAGATCTTCGTTGTTTCGTTAACAGTCAACTTATCTTTGTTTGCATCAAGCAGTTTTTCTCCGTTCAGCATAATGAACAAGTAGCCGCCCAGTGCGCAAAAAATGGCCAGCGCTGTTGCAAAAAACATCGTCCACAAAACACGTTTTTTGGTTAAAAACCGCTTTTTTTTCTTCGTTTTCGGTTTGGGTTTGGACGACGTTCTGTCTCTGTTACGGTTCGTCCTTGATATTTCGTCTTTAGACATGATGCCTCCTGACTCCCTTTCGGAACAATCCTAAAATGGTATTCAATCCACGAATGAAAAGAACAACCTTCGCAGGTTGCTCTCTACACTCTCTATTCAAACGATTTATAAAGAAAAAGGTTTCGCGCGTAAATAAAAAATCTTATTCTTCGCTTCCGCTGTCCTGCATCAAAGACACGCTGCGCTGCGGTGTAAAAGTGGAAATTGCATGCTTGTACACCATTTGCTGGCGCCCATCGCTGTCAATGACAATGGTGAAATTGTCGAACGCCTTAATAATTCCCCGGATTTGAAAGCCGTTGGTCAAATATACTGTGGCAGGGATATTCTCTTTGCGCAGTTGGTTCAAGAACGTATCTTGGATGTTAATGGACTTGTTCATATGACGTACCCCCAATGGTTCAATTAGATTGTTCAGAAGTATATTCGAGACCTTAGAGAAACTTTCCTGCTATTATAGCACGTATTTTGCAGTTATTTCAATGTACCCAATCAGTGGCAATTATAGAACACGCATTAATCACTCATAAACATCATTCTTTTATCAGGTGCACAAGCACCGTACCCGCCACACTCATATTCTATTAACAAACATTTGAGAGGTTAGGTGAAAACGATATGAGCATCCAGTTTTTAGATATGCGTATTTCTCAAGACAGTACATCAGACCTACCCGGCCTTGCTTTGTCTTCCTCTTCATTCCCCTATACATTTGGTGACATCGGATTGCAGACCGCAAACATTGCGCCTGGTAATTCAAGTCTGGTGCGGGTATCTCTGTACGCGTATGCCCGGCTGACGATGGCCATATCCGCGAATCCATCCATCATTCCCAACGTCACCTTTACCATTTTCCGAAACCAGACTCCGATCTTTTCCACCACCTACCAAAAGCCGGAATCTCAGTCCCAATCGGAAATAACCTATGAAATGGCCGGTCTAAGTGCCGTTGACTTCCCTCCCCAAGCGGATGTTCTCGCAGGCCAAATCCGGTATATCATCAGTGTTTCCACAAATTATGGTGTGACCCTGGGAGCGAGAAGCTTTACCGGAACTGCGGTTGCTGGGAATGGATGAATACTGTTTAAGGAGCATCAATAAACTTTCTTGTTATAATTGTACGGATTTTGGCAAAATTCTCAGAAAAGCCTGATTCGGCGCAGACGTCGATCCAGTCAATTCCCTTCATATGGCGGAACCAGGAGAGTTGCCGTTTGGCGAACCGTCGTGTATCCCGCTTGAGCAGGATCACAGCCTCGTCCAGTGACATTTCTCCTGCAAGGTAAGCGGCAATCTCCTTGTAGCCCAGCCCCTGCATGGACACAAGACTTCTGTCGTAGCCGCGCTCCAGCAGACTTTTGACCTCTGCCACAAGTCCGTCAGCCAACATGCTGTCAATCCGGTCTTCAATACGTTTATATAGTATTTTGCGGTCCATGGTCAAACCGATGAGACATAAATCGTACGGGGACTCCTTATTTTGGGTGGCATGGGATGCCGAAAGGGTCGTATTAGTCTGGTGGTGAATTTCCAGTGCCCGGATAATCCGGCGGCGGTCGTTTGGATGCAGTCTTTCGGCGCTTGCCGGGTCTACTTCCGCAAGCTTGGCATGCAGGGCAAGCGCTCCGAATTGCTCCGCATATTCCTCCTGTTCTTGCCGGAACGCCTCGTCGGCCACGGCCTCCGAGAAGCGGAACCCGTAGCATAACGATTCGATATAGAGACCGGTACCGCCAACAATAAACGGAAGCTTGCCCCGCTCACTGATTTCCTCAATCAGGCGTTTGCCCTGTTCCTGAAATTCTGCGGCAGAGTAGGCGTCCTGCGGATCATGAATATCGATCAGATGATGCGGGATGCCTTTCATTTCAGCCGCTGTAATCTTGGCCGTGCCAATGTCCATCCCCCGGTAGACCTGCATTGAATCACCGGAAATGATCTCAGCTCCGTAAGCTGCGGCGAGCTCCAGACTTAAATTTGTTTTGCCGACAGCCGTCGGCCCCAGGAGCACCAGCACCTTGCGTCTAGCTTCAGTTGTCAATTGGTATCACCCCGTACGATGTTTTGGAATTGCTGCGCAGCAGCTCGGTAAAGCCGAGCCGGGCGAACTCGCCGCTCAGGGCTTTTTCTTTGAGCAAAACCGTCTTGCGGGCCACCCGCACCGCTTCGGCAACACTCTCGGGGCTTAAAGCTTCCCCGTTCGCATACTGGCGCAGCGGGGAAATAGCTGCGGAGTCGGTCAGCGGCACACGAAACATGGGGTCAAAATAGATGATATCCACGCTGCGGTCCGGCTGGGCACGCAAATAGGTCAAATGGTCACTATGCACCACCTTGATCCGGCGGAATGCAGCATTAACCTTGGCTTGTCCAGTGGTATAATGGCTCATTCCTTCCAGCAGCAAGGCATAGAGCGGGAGGGAGCTTTCCAAGGCGGTGACTTGTGAAAGCTCCCCGCCCTGCACTGCAAACAGCAGGGCGTCCGTACCGAGACCTGCCGTGCAATCCAGCACACTGTCCCCCGGATTCATACCTGCCGCAGTAAGCATCGGGTCAACCTCCCCCTTCAGCACACGTTTGGCCCGGACAAATCCCATACTGGGGTGGAATTCCATTGGTGCCACTCCCGGTCTTATCAGGCGGACCGCCTCCTGCAGTACGACCAGAACCTCTCCGTCGCCATGCGCCTTCACCAGCTTCGGCAGAGAGTCGTTTCCGCGCGGTACATAACGGCAGCCTGTGCGCTCCGCAAGCCGCTGCGCCCGCAGAACAATTTCCGGTATCGGGCGATTGCCCGTAGTAATGATCATTGCTGCCTCCTGTCTTGCTTTTAACCTGCTTGATATCAGTTTGTGCATGCTATTCTTACATCACGCGTTTGAACAGCTTCTCCAGATCATAAGATGAAAAGGAGATGACAATGGGCCGTCCATGCGGACAGGTATATGGCTGGCGGCAAGCCGCCAGACGGTTAAGAAGCGTCTCCACTTCCATTTCGGTGAGTTTCTGGTTGGCTTTAATGGAAGCTTTGCAGGAGCAGAGAATGGAGGACTTCTCACGCAGCTTGGCGAGGTCAATCATCCGTTCACTCAGCACCCACTCGGCCATTTCCTCGACCACCGCCTTCTCGTCTCCCTCAGGAAACCAGTAAGGCAAGGAACGGACCAAAAAGGTCTGCCCGCCAAAATGTTCAAGATACACTCCCGCCTGCTGAAACCAATGCAGTCGTTCGCTGAGCTGGCGGCTCTCCGACGGCGTAAACTCCAGAGTGATCGGCAGAAGCAGCTCCTGCGAGGCATCCTCGGGACGCCCGAATTTCTCATAATAAAATTCGTAATTAATCCGTTCATGGGCGGCATGCTGGTCAATCAGATACAGCCCGCTGTCATTCTGGGCAATAATATAGGTGCCATGATGCTGCCCGATATAGTTCAGCTCCGGGAATGCCGGCAGTCCGGGCTCCAAACGCTCAGCGGGTGCCCACAGCTCTTCGGCCACCGGTATCTGCCCGCGTGCCGGGGCTGCTGCTGGCGGATAGAAGCTGCTGCCGGAACTGCCTTCGGGCCGGGGTGAAGCCGGAGTCCGTGAACCGCTGCCGTAAGGAGCGTAAGCTTCTCTGGCCTGAGGTACCGGACCCTCATTAACGCCGGAACGTTGCTCCTGGGCGTAGGTACTACCGGACATAACCGTTCCTTCCATCGAGCCGAAGGAACTGGAGGAACCAGTGGAACCGTTGAACGGTGCGGAAGCGTAGTTCTCCCGGCGCGGCTCCGTTTCCTCCTTCGGGCTTCCTGCGCCTGCCTTGGTGAAGGCAAACTGCTCCTGAATAAAAGAGCTGCTTCCTTTGGGGCCGATAGTCTCCTTGCCCGGCCGGGGAATCAGGCTTTGTCCGAGCAGAACCTTGCGGATCTCCTCTTCCACGAACTTGTACAGCTCGGCCTCCTTGCTGAAGCGGACCTCCAGCTTGGCCGGATGCACATTGACATCCACCAGTGAAGGATGCATATCAAGCTGCATCACCAGCAGCGGGTACCGGTTGATCGGCAGCAGGGTATGATAGGCCCGCATAATAGCCGCATTCAGTCCATTGCTGCGGATGTAACGGCCGCCCACAATGGTAGTTACCGCATTGCGGTTCGAGCGTGTCCATTCCGGGCGGCTGACATAACCGGTGATCCGGTAATCCGGGTCTTCCGCCGAGATCGGCAGCATGGCTTTGGCCGCTGATGTTCCATAGACTGCGGCAATAACCTGAAGCAGGTCGCCGTTGCCCAAAGTGTGCAGCAGCTGATTGCCATTGTGATGCAGCGTAAACGATATGGCGGGGTGAGCCAGCGCCATCCGGTACATCGCATCGGAGATATGGCCAAGCTCGGTTTGAATGCTCTTCATGTATTTCAGCCTTGCCGGAGTATTGAAGAATAATTCCCGGACCGCAAAATCAGTGCCTTGCCCGGAAGGCGCATCTTCATTGCGAATCAGATTGCCCCCTTCAATATCAATCAGCCGGCCCTTGCCGTCGTCCCCGCTCGCGGTAAGCAAGGTCACCTTGGAGACGGCAGCAATACTGGGTAAGGCTTCTCCCCGGAAGCCCAGACTCGTAATTTGGAACAAATCCCGTCCGTTCGCAATTTTACTGGTGGCATGGCGGTAAAAGGCGGTCTCGCAATCGTCCGGCTCAATCCCTGAGCCGTTATCCTTAACACGGATACTGTTCAATCCGCCTTCCTCTACAGTCACCTCTATCCGTGTACTGCCTGCGTCAATCGCGTTCTCCACAAGCTCCTTCACGACAGAAGCCGGGCGCTCCACCACTTCACCGGCTGCAATCTGGTTGGCAATATGCTCGTCCAGCACATGAATTTTGGCCATGTTCATTTCACCTCGCTATTACTTGCTTATAGATCCTTGGCTTTCATTTTCAGATCGTTGAGCAGCCCCATTGCCTGAAGCGGGGTCATATTCATCAAGTCCGCTTCCCGGACGGCTGAGATAAAATCCTTGAGCGCAGGATTATCCTGCACCCCTGCCGCGCTGCCCTTACGGCTCTTGCGCGGTGCTTCCTCTCCAAAGATGGAGAGCTGCACAACTTCGCCCGTTTCTTCTACAGGAGCAGACGCCAGAGTGACTGCCGTCTCTGTATACGCCGCTGCAGCAGCAGCAGGCGAGGAAGGAACTGCCATTGTTGCCGCCTGGGGCGAGTCAGCGCCATGAGTCTCTTTTACCGTGGAATGACCTTTATCATCCCCACCATAATGAAGCGAAGGGGCCCCCGGAGGCGCCGCTTGCTCGATGCTCTGCAGCAAATGATAGGCACGGTCAATGATCCCTTCGGGTAGGCCCGCGAGCCGGGCACAATAAATGCCGTAGCTGCTGTCGGCGGCCCCAGGTACAAGCTTGCGCAGGAAGTTCACCTTGTCTCCGCTCTCCTGCACGGCCATTGAGTAATTGCTCAGTCCTTGCAGACTGTCTTCCAAATGGGCCAGCTCATGGAAATGCGTGGAGACCAGCGCTTTGCAGGCAATCGTATCATGCACGTATTCAATTACTGCCTGGGCGATGGCCATCCCCTCACTTGTGGAAGTACCGCGTCCCAGTTCATCGATAATAATCAAGCTGCGGGCCGTAGCTTTCTCGGTCATGACCTGAATGTCAGCCATCTCCACCATAAATGTGCTCTGGCCGCCAATAAGGTCATCCGCTGCCCCAATTCGTGTAAAGATCCGGTCGATCAAAGGAACCTCGGCACTCGCTGCCGGAACGAAGCAGCCGATCTGGGCCAAAATGCAAATGAGGGCAACTTGACGCATATAGGTGCTTTTGCCGGCCATGTTCGGTCCCGTAATCAGCAGGATGTTCCCTTCTTCCTTGCTGAGCGTACTGCCATTGGCAATAAACGCGGAATCCTTCAACACCGCTTCCACCACCGGGTGGCGTCCGCCTTCCATCCGCAGGTCATAACCTTCCGAAAGCTTTGGCTTCACAAAACGGTGCTCCGCACTGACTGCCGCCAGACATTGGTACACATCAATCTCAGCCACATTCTCCGCCAGACTTTGGAGACGCGGAATCTGGCTGCTGATCCGGTCGCGCAGCTCAGTGAACAGGCTGTATTCAAGGTCCGTCATTTTGTCCTGGGCTTCCAGGATCAGCGCTTCTTTCTCCTTCAGCTCCGGAGTCACAAAACGTTCTGCATTGGCTAAGGTCTGCTTGCGCTCGTACCGCCCTTCCGGCAGCGAGGTCAGATTGGCCCGGGTAATCTCAATATAATAACCGAAGATCTTGTTGTAGCCGATCTTCAGGGACTTGATCCCGGTAGCCTGGCGTTCCTTCGCCTCCAGCTCTGCAATCCAGCGCTTGCCGCTGCTGCTGGCTTCCCGCAGCTCGTCCAGCCGCGCATGATAGCCGGGACGGATGATCCCGCCATCCCGTACGGAGACCGGCGCTTCATCCACAATCGCCCGTTCGATATCTTCCCGCAGCTCGGCACATTCGTCCATGGTGGAGCCAATCTCCCGCAGTGTAGCTGATCCGGCAGACAGGCATAGGGCCTTCAGAGCCGGAATCTGCGCCAGGGACAGCTTCAGCGCATTCATATCCCGGCCGTTCGCACTGCCGAAAGCAATGCGCCCCACCAGACGTTCCAGGTCATAGATTTCTTTCAGCGCCAGACGAAGATCCTCGCGGACTATGAACTGATTATACAAATAATCGACAGCCTCCAGCCGCCGTTCTATCGGTGCCCGCTGCAGCAGCGGCTTGTCGATTCTGCGGCGGAGCAGACGCGCGCCCATAGAGGTCTCGGTACGGTCCAGCAGCCAGAGCAGCGAGCCTTTTTTGGAGCGTTCACGTACAGTTTCGGTCAGCTCCAGATTCCGTCTGGTGAATGGATCAAGAATCATATAATTGCCCGGTTCATAGGGCGAGATCTGGCTCAGCTGTCCGAGGGACCGGCGCTGGGTCTCCCCTAAATAGGAAATCAGGAGGGCTAGACATTGGCCGCGCTCCTTCTCCAGCCGGACCCATGCCGCTTCACCAAACTGGCGGCGCGCCTGTTCTTCATCGCGTTTCTCCCAAGGCGTATACACAACCGGCTTGGACAACAGCGAGGCTTCGCTGCGCAGCTGCTCCAGCAGCCGCGCATCCCCGATAATCTCAGCCGGCTCATAAATGCCGATTTCATCCCGCAGCCACTCTGCTCCGGAGAGCACAGAGGTCACATACAGCTCGCCTGTCGTCAAGTCACAGGCTGCCAAAGCCATCATGCCGTCCTGCTCAGTGACGCAGACGAGATAATTGTTGCTTTTGTCGGAGATGATTTTGCCGTCCATTACCGTCCCCGGGGTCACAACGCGCACAATATCCCGCCGCACCATGCCTTTCGTTACAGTCGGATCATCCAGCTGCTCGCAGATGGCGACTTTATATCCTTTTTCGATCAGTCTTTGAATGTAGCCTTCGGCTGAATGATAAGGCACCCCGCACATCGGAATACGGTCCTCACCGCCGCCCGCTCGGGCTGTTAATGTAATCTCAAGCTCCTTGGAAGCAAGCACGGCGTCCTCAAAGAACATTTCGTAGAAATCGCCCAGCCTGAAGAACAGGAAAGCGTCCTTTGCCCCTTCCTTTACCCGTAAATACTGCTCTATCATTGGCGTATATTGTGCCATGGTCAACCTCCATGCCTATTGATTGCTGTCCTCTATTATAGCAGAAAGTTGCCCCGCAAAGTTACCTTCACAAATCCAGCCGGGCCAAACATGCTGCAGAGATGACAACAATTGAGCCATAGAAAGCTGACTTTCAAAAAAAGAATGTGCTTTGTATTGATCTGCGGTAAATTTATACTTAGACCTAAAAAAGCATAATAACGGGAGGAACCTGACTATGATTCGCAAGTTAACGGAGAACGACAGGGCTGCACTGATGGAACTGCTGCTAACAGAACCTGCCTTAAATCTGTTCATCATCGGGGATGTCGAGAACTTTGGATTTGAACAGGATTTTATGGAGCTGTGGGGAGATATTGATCCCGCAAGCGGGATTATACAGGCGGGTCTGCTCCGTTTCTACGACAGCTACCTGCCTTTTGCAGGCGGTCCGTTTGAGGAAAAGGCCCTTGCAGAAATCATAACGCAGGACCCCAAGTTCAGCATGTTGTCCGGACCTGCCGACATCGTACATAAAATTAGCCGGTCCATCTCCTTTCGCAAAGAAAAGCAGCTGCATTTTGCCGAATTGAAAAATATAAGCAAACCGCTTCTTGAAGCCGTATCCTCCGGGGCTCCCATCCGGAAAGCAACCGTAGATGAGGTGGAAGCAGTATGCCGGCTTACAGACCAAATCACAGAATTTGAGAGCAACCGGGAAAGCTCCAGAAAAAGCTTAAAAAAGACGCTGGAAAGCGGAACGGGCCGCACTTATTATCTGGAGCATGAGGGGCAGGTCATCGCCACGGCCTCCACCACAGCGGAAAACTCCCGCTCGGCGATGGTGATCGGTGTAGCCACCCACCCCGATTACAGGCAGCAGGGCCTTGCAACACGCCTAGCGGCTCAGCTGTGTGCCGATGTGCTCAACGAGGGCAAATCCTTATGTCTGTTCTATGACAATCCGAAGGCCGGCGTCATCTACAAACGTCTGGGATTCCAGGATATCGGGAACTGGGCCATGATGTACACCTGATCCCTGCGGATATGCCAAGCCCCGGCCCAGCGTACCGGCCAGCAGCTATTCTCGATCCCGGCCGCACCATAATTTCCGGATGTCGCGGGCTTCATCCCATGTCTGCTCCGCGGCGATGAAGCCAAACAGCGGCTCGATATAGCGGGCCGCCTGTGTATAGCCGCGCAGAGCGCGCAGTTGTGCGGGCAGCGGCCTGAAGGCGGCCCGCAGCAGGGATTTGTCGCCGCTGTAGTAAGCGGCGTGCAGGTCCTCCCGGTCCAGCGGGCGCCGCGGCAGGTCTTCGTAATGGCTCACGATCAGGTGAGCCAGATGGACCGTGCCTTTGGCTACCGCAGGGGAGACCAGGAAGCTCGGCAGGGTCCGGTACTCGAAGCCGCCGTGCGGCTGCAGGCGGAAATCGCCGAGCACCCCGTAGCGCGGACGCCTGGCCCCGGCCCGGGTGTCCTCCAGCAGCAGCATAGGCAGCGCGAGATAGTTATCAAGCGCGCGCAGGAGCGGCGCCGTCAGCGTTACGCCGCTGAAGTGCAGATGGCCGCCGAGGGCCCAGCCCATCAGCGGCATGCCCCCCGCCCGCCAGCGGAGCGAGCGGTCGATGAGCCGGTCCGCCGTGCGCGCGGCGGACATCAGCTGCGCCAGCAGCGCGCGCGGTTCCCCGCGCGGCTTGGGGCGCAGCTCCGCGACCGGGAACACGCCGCGCGTTCCCGGAGGCCCGGCGTCGCAGCCCGCGACGCCGGTGAGGGGCAGGTACCGCGACGCAGGCACGACGCGGCAAGCGGGTTCCCGGACCAGGAGAAACTCCGGGTCCATGCCCATCAGGAGCCGCGGACGGCCCGGCTCCTCGGCGGCCAGGCGTTGCGCCAGCGCCTGCGCAACACGGCCGTAAGGGGGCGGCAGCGGCTTGCCGGGCGTCTGCCGCAGCGGCGCAAGGCTCTGCACGGCATATTTGCGTTCCCCAAGTGCCGCAAGCAGCACCTCCCCGCTGTCCAGACCCAGGCTGTAGAGGGCCCTTACGGCCACCCTCTCCAGCAGCTTCGCTGCCCCTCTCCGCCTTAGCGGCTCTGTGGAGCTCGTAAGAAGCACTTCGTCTGACTGGACTTCCGTGACTTCCGTGACTTCCGCATTCATCCTCCTGCTTGAGCCTCCTGCTACTCTTTCTCTCCGCCCAGAGCCGACTGCAGACTCTTCCCAAGCAGACACCTCTGCCGGCTGCTGCCAGCCGCCCTTGCCGCCCGCCGCTTTCATGCCTGGACCGGCACCCAGGGCGGAAATCTCCAGCGCCGCCAGATTATAAACGACGACTTTATAATGTTGTCTGTGGCTTTGCCGGGAAGAACTTCGGGTACAGGCATCGGGTATAGCCGCCCCCAAGATAGTACGCCTGCTCTCAGAGGTCAATGCCGCAACCACGCCGCTGCGCTCCAAGCGCCGTTCCAACTGCTCCAACGAAAGTTTGCTATAGGCTTCAAATCCTTCATTCATCCGGCCCCCTCCCTTCTGGCAGACGCTGTCCGTTTAGTTCTTTCTATATACCTGGAATTTCTCCAGTTGAAGAGGCTTGGTTAAGTTCGTAGAACATTAGACGGAGTATTCTAATTGCGGTTTGCGGTATCCCGCATAAACAGCAAAAAACGGTTTCCGTCACAGGGACGTTACCGTTTCTGCTGCCTGCTGCCTGCTGCCTGTGCTTGCCGGCCGGGTAGGACCACCGGCCCTTCACGTGCAAAAAAAAAATTAAAAAAGGAGGGCATTCGCCCTCTTCGCCGCCGCCCTTTCTACATATATTGGAGCATAACCCCAAGTACAGCAGTCAGCGGCGGCGTCCCCTTCCTTTACAGCTCATCATCCAGGGCGTCAGGGTCCAGATCGTCGTAGTCGAAGTTCTCGCCTTCGAAATCGTAATCCTTGTCTTCCAGATCATCGGTTTGATCAGTGACGAACACGCGGACTTTAGTCTCAGCTATCAGTTCCGCCTCAAATTCCCGCTCTACCCGCAGCGTTACACTGCCACCGCCCGGGGATACCCCCGCCTCTACACAGTTGGGTTCCTGCGTTGCCTCCGCAGATACCTCCACTGTAGAAGCACGGTGCCTCGGGTCCAGGTACGACAGTGGAATAAGCTCCACATAGGAGACCGTTTCCTTGGCTACCTCGGTCTGCTTGTTTCTGTCGTACGAGTACCAGATGTTCACATCATAGGTACCGATTACTTCGATTCCGTTTCCGGCGGCTACCGCTTCGTATTGGTGGTTGATAATCCAAGCCCCCAGAATACTCGTCGGATGATGTGGCGGAGTCACGGTATGGGTTGCGGTAGAGAACTTACGACCTTTGCCGCAAATTGCCTTCGTAATGATCTCCCTTGTTTGACGTTTATGGCTTAATGACATCTTTTGAACCTCCTCCATACAATCATTCACTATCAAGTGTATGCAGGTTCTGGGCATTTGTTGATTGTTAGTCTATAAATAAATTTGGGTAAGCCCTCCGGGAGTCTTTGGATGAAGTCTGATAGTTCATTTTATTTCAGAATTGCTTCAGGTATGAGTCCAATTGCGAAAAATGGACAGGCCCGGGCCTGGTGCCTTATCTCCCTGCCGACAGCTTAGTTATCTGCGCTTACAGCGGCAGTACCCGCGTAATACCAAGCGATCTTTCCTTGCTGAGGTCGATGAATTCCTCCCCGATATTTACCAGCGGGCGGAGCGGATCATTGGATTGGATCAGAACAATTCTGCCTGTCCGTCCATCCGACAGCTCCGCCTCGTTCCCTATCATCGACTGCATTAACTTATTAATAAAAACCCTGCAAATGTAAGGGTCAAGCTTGCCGTACACATCTTCCTCCATCTGCAGCAAAACTTCGTAGAGCGGAGCCGCCTGGCGATAGTACCGGTCGGAAGTCATCGCGTGAAAAATATCGGTTACCGCAACAATTTTGCTGAAATCCGTAATCCGGTTCCCCAGTACGCCAAACGGGTAGCCGCTGCCGTCCATCCGTTCATGATGCTGCAGCGCCACCAGCGCCTGCATATGATTGGTGCCCACGGTATCCCTGATCATTTCGTATCCGTAGGTAGTATGCTTTTTCATCACCTGAAATTCTTTGTCCGTCAGCGGTCCGGGTTTGGTCAGTATTTCTGCCGGCACCATAATCTTTCCAATATCATGCAGCGTTGCGGCAATCGTGAGCATACTCAGATCCTCGGGCTTTAATTTGAGCCACTTGCCAAGCAGCGTCGACAAGATACCTACTGCAACATTATGCCTGTATGTATAGTCATCCTTCGTCTGCAGTGCAGACAGTATGCCGTAGAAATCGCCTTTCTCGGTCACCTGGTGAATAAAAGGGATGACTTCATTCCTGAGCTCGATCATAGGGACTCGTTTGGTTTTGTTGTATTTGATCTGCTCAAAAATGCCTTCCATAGCTGCAGTACAGTCGTCAACGGCGATCTGAAAGAAAGCCGCACTGTCCAGTTTAATGACGTCATGCGGTTCAAGAACAATCTTATGCTGCCCGATTAACCGGATGTGCTCAGCGCTTAACAAAGTCATTGCCGGCAGTACAAATACACCCTTGTCATTAAAAAGATTGGAAACCAGCTGTTTACCGATAAATGTCTCCGTGTTATTCTCCATACTCCTCACCTGCCAATGCGAAAAATTCGCAGCAAAGCGAATTTTCTGCTGTTATTTGTAACCTTTGCTGTTGCATCTCATACTTATTTTATCGTTATTTTGTTAAGAATTGTTAATACCTGCTCCTAATTTCAAACCCTCAAATCATGAACTCCTCCCGGCGGACAGTTTTTTGAACGGGCCGGCTCCGACCGGCGCTTTATGCTGTTTGGCAATCTTGAGATACAGCGCCAGTTCACGGCATAGCTGCAATATGGCCGAGCGCACTTCAAATTCTTCCCGTGATGCCGGCAGCTCCATTTCCTGAAACTCCTGTTCCAGCTCATCCAGCAGTTTCTCGGTACGCCCTGTGTATTCATGGGCCAATACATCACCGCTAAGCTGATCGAACAGCTCAGCGACCATTTCGCCATGCGGGAGCTGACGGTAGACCTGGGACAACAGCTGCAGCATATTCTGTATGGATTCCAGCTGTTCCTTTCGCATATAAAAATACACATTCCACGCTTCGTCGGGATGAATCACATGGTTCTCCATTTCCCGCGAGGCCGCAGCCAGGCCCTGCTTGACCGCCTGATCGGCCCCGATCAGCTCCTTGCCGTCCCAGACATAAGCCGGATCACGAAGCGTACGGGCCATCTGGGTGAAGACCACCGAGAAATATCCGTCCACTTCCTTGCGGATGGCTGAAATCACACCTTCTGCCTGCGGCATATAGATCAAGTTTACGAGTCCTGCGGAGCCAAGTCCAATCACCAGAAGCTCAATTTGCTGAAATAGGACAAAAGGCGTAATCTCGGCTTGTCCAAACACTTTAAATACAATAACCGAACTTGTAACAATCCCTTCCTTATAGCCGGAACGCACAATGAGCGGAAAACCAAACAGTACATAAAGTCCCAGGACCCAATAATGAAAACCGAACAGCCAGAATAAAATACAGCCAAAAAAGAGTCCCACGAGCGAGGCAAGAAAACGCGCCGTTATCGTTCGGAGACTCCTTTTGCGGGTCACTTCCACACCCAGAATGGCCAGCAGCCCCGCGCTTTGTGCATTGGGTATGCCTGCAGCAGCCGCCAGCAGAATGGACAACAGCGTGGCTGCCGCTGTTTTGATGATACGAAATCCCATGAAAATACCTCTCCTTGAAAGTGATGCAAGATTCATGCCTGTAACTTAGGTGAAGATATAGTCATGGTACAAGATTTTCCGGTACGGCACAATATGACATGAATCTCATCTTCTCGACAACAACAGCTTTTCCAGATACACAACCATTTGATACATGGCGGTGGCAACGGCTGCAATGATCAGCAGACTGGACATGACCAGAGTGAAGTTGAATACCTGAAACCCGTAAATGATCAAATAACCCAGACCCGATTTGGCAACCAGGAACTCACCGACGATCACGCCCACCCAGGACATGCCGACGTTTACTTTCAGCGTGGAGACTACAGTGGGAAACGACGACGGGAGGATGACTTTAAAAAAGACCTGTGTTTTGGTCGCTCCAAAGGAACGTACGACTTTTACCAGATTGGGGTCCACGCTGCAAAAGCTGTTATAGACGACAAGGGTGGTTATAATCACCGTAATGGATAAGGTTGTTACCACAATCGCTGTAAAGCCGGCCCCGAACATAACGATAAATATCGGCCCCAATGCAACCTTGGGCATACTGTTGAATACAACCATATACGGATCAAGCACTGCGGATAAAAAAGGCGACCACCAGATCAAAACCGCCAGCACTGTTCCGAGCAGCGTCCCCAGCACGAATCCGGCCGCCGTCTCGGAGACCGTCATGCCCACATGGGGCCAAATACTGCCGCTGACCATGTCTCCCCAGATTTGCCGAAAGACCTTCGTCGGATAACTGAAGAGCAGTTCATCGATCCAGCCCAGTCTCGCCCCCGTCTCCCACAGAACAAAGAACAACAGCAGCAGAGTGCTGCGTACAGCAATGACCTGGTTTCGCCGCCGCCGCTTCTGTTTTTTGTATTCACCAAACATCTGTCCCAGCCACTGGACACGGGAAGCGGATCTCCCGGCCTGTTCTAATTGTTCCATATATCGCTCCCTCCTATAGTAGTACAACAGTTGCTCTATTTACTTCCAGCAAGCTCCATTTCCTTCCATATTTCATGAAAAAGCTCGGTAAATCCGGTTTGATCGCGGGCATATAAAGGGGGCGAATTGCGGATTTTGTCCGGTACCGTAAAAACTTTGCGGATTCGGCCGGGATTCCGTTCCAGCAGAATGACCCGGCTGCTGACCGCAATCGCTTCAGACAGATCATGAGTTACCAGGATGGCGGTGGTGCCGCGGTGCCGGAGCGTCTCGGATACCAGATCTTCAAGCTGCAGCTTGATCTGATAATCCAGCGCAGAGAAGGGTTCATCCAGCAGCAGCAGACCGGGATTGGTAACCAGGGTCCGGACCAGCGCCACTCGCTGCCTCATGCCCCCCGACAGCTGGGCGGGATAGGCCTCACTTTTACCCGCAAGCCCCATTTCGTTTAATAGATCCACCGTTTTCAGCCTGGTTTCTTCGTTTAAATTGCCGGTCAGCTCCAGCCCCAGAGCGGCATTGTCCAGAATATTGCGCCAGGGGAACAGATAATCCTGCTGCAGCATATAACCCACCTGCGGCGAAGGACCCTCGATCCGTTTCCCGTTCACAGTGACTTCGCCAAGCGAAGGCTGCAGCAGTCCAGCGATAATCGAGAGCAGAGTAGTTTTGCCGCAGCCGCTGGGACCGACCAGGCTGACGAATTCCCCCTTATCAATGCTGAGATTCATATCCTCGATGGCCAGGGAAGCTTCATTGTCGCCCAGGTAAGCATGCGTCACTCCCTTTAACTGCACTACTGGAAGCATGTCAGACCCTCCTTCAAAAAATGCACCGCCAGACGTGGCGGCATCATGCACTTTACTGTACAGCAGCATCCTTCACGTTCTTCTTAGCTTGCTCGGCAAAGCTGTTATCTACGATCTGTCCCGCCGGAACCCGTTCCTTCAGCTCGCCTGCATTCTCCATCACATCCAGCAGATTGTTCCACTCTTTATCGTCAATCACCGGATGAACCGCATAGGTATCCTGCTCTTGGTAACGCCGGACGGCAGATACCACAATATCACGGTCTGTTTTATCAAAATAAGGAAGGATGGCATCGGCGATCTCCTCCGGCGTGTGACTCTCTACCCACTCCTGGGCCCGCAGGATGGCATTGGTAAATTTTTGGACGGTATCCCCGTTTTTGCCGATATAGCTCTTCTTGGACATAAACACGGTGTACGGCAAATATCCGCTCTCCACACCAAACGAAGCCACAACCTTCCCCCGGCCTTCACGTTCAAAAATGGAGGCCTGCGGTTCAAACAGCTGCACATAATCTCCGGTTCCGGAAGCAAACGCGCCGGCGATGTTTGCGAAGTCGATATTTTGGATCAGCGTGATATCGGTAGCGGGGTCGATTCCTTTTTTGGCAAGGGCAAACGCTCCGGCCATCTGCGGCATCCCGCCTTTTCGCTGGCCAAGAAATGTGGAATTCCTGACCTGCTCCCAGCTGAATGAAGCGCCCGGTGTACGTGCAAAGAGAAAAGTGCCATCTCTCTGGGTAAGCTGGGCAAAATTAATCACAGGATCGTCTGCCCCCTGCTGCGCTACATAAATGGAGGTTTCCGAGCCTACCAAGGCGACATCAATCGCACCTGAGAGCAGTGCGGTCATCGTTTTATCCCCGCCCGGAATGGTCTGCAGCTCTACTTCCAGCCCCTCATCCTTAAAGAAATTTTGAGATAAAGCCACATACTGGGGCGCATAAAAGACGGAGCGGGTGACCTCTCCAATCTTCACTTTGACTCCTGCCGAGTTGCCGCCGCAGCCCGCAAGCACTGAACAGCACAGCAAAATGACAATTAAGGGCAGCGACAGCTTCTTTCTGCTATTCATTTTTCATTCTCCTTTCCTCCGGGTCAGTGCCCCTGTTTCAGGATATGCGTGAGTCCCAGGAAAGGTTAAGAATCGGAGGATCGGCTTTGTGCAGAGAATCAAAATAAGGGAGATGCCCCGGCAGCCCTTTCATGGCTTTTGAGACAATCTCCCTTGCGAATTGGATACCGGCGACAAGATGTATCGGTCAATTATTCCGTATTTGGCACTTCAGCAGGATGTAACGCCCATTCGGTAATGATCGCGCAGAGCTGCCCCCGGCTTAAGGGAACGGCGACCAGCCAGTCCTCGTTCGCTTTAACGCTCATGCGCAGCAGCCAGATAGAAGCATGATGGCCGATAAAAGCAGCATAATCATATTGCCACCCGCTTTTGCTCCGGGTACAGAGCCGTATCTCACCTTCCATGGAGCAGCTTTTCATCACCTTGGCCATTTCGCCGGAAAATTCATAATCTCCGGACGAAGCCGAAAGACGGGCGGCCAATTGATTCCAAGTCACTGCCCCGGTACAGCGTTTCAGGTTCAGATACAGCCGTTTGGAGAGTTGTAATGAAGGAAGCACAGCCGTCATGGACTCCTGTGGTTCAAAGCTGCGGAAGAGCTGGCGGCACATCCTCACCAGCTCTTCCGGCTGTTTCAGCTCATACGGGATCGAAGCAGCTGTTAAAGGGGTATAAGTTACCTGAATGCGGTCGTTATGTACCCGCAGCAGAACATCCTGACTATCCTCACTTTCAATCCATTGTAATCGGCAGGCCTTGTGCGAATCCGCCACTGATCCCAAGCTTTGTGCCAAATCCGTATCGCTTTCAACATCAGGGAACAGAAAATTCGCCAAGGACACCTCATCATTATCATTCACATCATCGAGTCCTTCCCAAAATACTGCGTGCTTCCAAATTTTCAGCTATGTAAAAGCTTCATTGATCAAATAACCAGTAATCTTTATGTTATCATAAGCTAATTTTAAGGTAAAATTAAGAAAGAAGCGTTATGATCTATACCATGAAATACTTATAGCGAGGTGATTTCGTATGAGAATGGTTATATCATTTCAGAACAAACTTGTACCTGTGTATTTCACAACAGAAAATAAACAGCCTACTCAAAAAGTGATTCGCTTACTGAACAGTACCTTGGAACTTAAGATTCAAAAGGGAAAGAGTGCGCTCAAGAAATGCTTGAACTCCTTGATTAGTATCGAAATTAAAGGCTCTGAAGCTATATTGCACAGTTACAGTGAAAATGATTCATTGGCACTATCCCTCTATTAATTAGAGGGGTAGTTTTTTTTGTGCGGAAAGAACAAAATCACCCTAAGGTGAATAACAACTCATAAAAAACAACTCGGAGCTTACGAGGCCCGGATTGTTGTTCAATAGGCAAGATGAGGTCCCCTTCACGATCTATCCACAGCTGATGCGGACTGGAAATCCCTTATTGGGGAGGATTCGTCTATTCAGCAGGATAAACGGACAGAGATTCCGCTAGTTGTCCTATCTCCCCTCATTCCAGGCTCAATCGAACGATATAACAGCTCCTGAGTCCGAATCCCCCAGGAAAGCAGGCTTTTTCGCAAAATAGGGTCTTCTCTGTCCGCTTCACTCCGCTAATGGAGCCCAATCCTCCTGCACCGCTATATGGAACTGAAGCTTCCAAGATATCCACATCTTTGGCATTGCATCATTTCCTAAACAATAAAAAAAGCATACTCCCTCTGGTCAGGAAATATGCCTACGTTCTATGTGCTCTCATTGTTGAATGTAAGAGAATTCAGCCTGTTTTGGGGCTGCCTTTTTCCGCCTTTTCGGCTTTTTGGATACGAAGCTTGAACAGCTTCACTAAATTCAGACGTGTGCGTTCCTCATGACAGTTGTCCAATTTCTTAATGATAAACCGGTCAATGGACATGTCCATCGCTCCTTTTTATTCATTTCACTTTCCTCTGGGCCGCTGACAGGAAATGTTTCCCTATTTGCTTGTACCTCCTATTTAACCTGAGCCGGGTTTCTTCAAACAGATATAGATCAGCTCAGCTCAGCTCCTATTAAGAGACCATCACCAAAGATATGGTATTTCAATGAAAAAAATAAAAATAAAATGACATTCCAAACAAAGTAGTTTACAAACTAAATGACCAATGCTATATTAAATATAGTTAGTATCAAATTTAAATTTAAGGGGAAATAATAATGTCTAATGTTCTTTTTATTAAAGCAAACAACCGTCCAGCTGATCAATCTGTAAGTGTTAAACTATACAACGAGTTCCTGGGCAGCTACAAAGAATCCCACCCGCAAGACACTGTCACTGAACTGGATCTGTTCGCAGAGAACCTTCCATACTACGATAATACACTGATCACAGGTATGTACAAAGCTGCACAAGGCTACGAAGCTACGCCAGAAGAAGCTGAAGGTGCCGCACTGGTAAACAAATATTTGGAGCAGTTCCTGGCTGCCGATAAAGTCGTTTTCGCCTTCCCGCTGTGGAACCTGAGTGTTCCTGCTGTACTGCACACTTACATTGACTACCTGAGCCAAGCTGGCAGAACGTTCCAATACACCGCTGAAGGCCCTGTAGGTCTGGTTAAAGGTAAAAAAGTAGCAGTACTAAACGCCCGTGGCGGTATCTACTCCGAAGGCCCTGCTGCAAGTGCAGAAATGGCCGTTAACTTCGTACTTGGCATGCTGAACTTCTGGGGCTTCGAAGATATTACACAAGTTATCATCGAGGGCCACAACCAACTGCCGGCTCAATCCGCAGAAATCATCGAAAAAGGCCTGCAACTGGCTAAATCCGAAGCGGTATCGTTCTAATTACACGATCAGCCGGACTTTTATTTATATAAAAAAGTGCCTCATCAGCCATATGGCTGTGGGGCACTTTTTGCTTGCTGCACAGGATTACTGTGCAGGCTGATTAATATTCATCCAATTCTTTGCGCCAGCCGCCTCTTGAGCGTGACGGACTGGCTTTGGCGGATGCCGCTGCCGTTTTGCGTTTAGCTTTATTCTCCTTCGTGTTCTGGTAGCGGAGCTCCCGTTGGGTTTTGCGGTAATTGAGCAGCCGTTTTTCTTCAAGCTCACCGCTGCTAACGGCCGCAAGTACGGCGCAGCCTTCTTCAAGTTCATGACTGCAATTGTTGAAGCGGCAGCTGGAGGCAAGCTCGCTGATATCCCCAAAAGCCAATTCAAGCCCACCCTCATCCTCCCAGAGCTGCAGCTCGCGCATTCCGGGTGTATCGACAATAATGCCGCCGTCCGGCATGATGAACAGCTCACGGTGTGTAGTCGTATGCCTTCCCCGGCTGTCGCCTTCCCGGATATCCTGGGTCAGCTGCAGATTCCTGCCGCACAGCCAGTTGACCATCGTTGATTTGCCGCAGCCCGACGAACCCGTCAAAGCTACCGTCTGACCGCTGCCGATGTAAGGCACCAGCTCTTCTCGGCCCTCACCGCGCAAAGCGCTTACTGCATAAATGGGGACACCTGGCGCAGAACGCTCCATTTCGGCAATCTTGCTGTCCGCGTCGTCGCACAGGTCTGCCTTGGTCAGCAGAATGACAGGATTAGCACCGCTGTTCCAGGCCATAATCAGATATCTTTCCATTCTGCGCACGTTAAAATCATCGTTTAAGGCACTGACCAAAAATAAGGTATCCACATTGGAAGCCACAATTTGTTCTTCTGGCGGATTCCCGGCCGCCTTGCGTGAAATCACACTTTGCCGGGGCAGCAGGCCATGAATGACAGCATGCGCTCCCCCGTCCAGCATCGCCAGTACCACCCAGTCGCCGATTGCCGGATAGTCACCGGAGGCTCCCAAGCTGTGTCTCAGCTTGCCGGCCAGCTCTCCCCAGGTCTCTCCCGTCTCCGTAATGACCCGGTATTTGCTGCCAAAATCGCCGACAATTCTCCCGGGTACATAGTTTTTCTCTTCCGCTCCCACTCCGTTCTCCTGCCATTTTTTATTCCAATTTTCATTCCATCCATATTGCGTAATCGTCATTTGCTTCCTCCTGAAATCTGTAGTTGTTTTCCTTTTCCGGGTACGCAAAAAACCGCCGGAATTCACAGATTCCGGCGGCGGTAAACACAGATTCCCCTGTCAACAAGGTTAGGAGAAAGCTAACGTTCGCACCAAAAAGCCGCCGGAACCGATACGGTTCCCGCGGCTCTAATAGACATCATAGAGCGTACTTGCTAAACTGCGCTTATATTGAAGCAGCAGCCGCAAATCCCGGAAGACACGTATCCTGAGCAGTCATCAACAAAACAATATAAACTGTCATATAACATCGTCTCCTTCCGAACTAATATGCTTCATATCATAAACGCCATTAACTGGTAATGTCAACCCATAATCTTCAAACTCCTATATAATGTGCTTCAGCTCATGAAGATCATCAATGATCTTCCTTGGCTGTTCACCCAAAGCAGTGTCCCATGGATGGTTGCGCCGGAGCCAGATCGTATCCATACCCGCCCGGGACGCTCCCCAGATATCATTCACCGGATGATCACCGATGAACAAGGTCTGCTCGGCAGTAAATCCCAGCCGCGTCAGTGCAAGCTGGTAGATTGCCGGGTCCGGCTTGCTGATCCCGGCTTCTCCGGAGATCACAATCGCCTTGAAGTAGCCGCGCAGGCTGAGCCGATCGATTTTGCCGGACTGGATTTCTTCTCTGCCGTTCGTAACCAGACCCAGTATATAGCCACGCTCCTGACAGTATTTCAATATGTCTTCGGCACCCTTCATCAATGCACCATGATCAAAATAGCTTTTATCGTAATAGCTGCGGATCTCCGCCGCCGTTACCGGTGTCTTCCAGGGCAATACCTCACTCAGCTCGGCAAAAAAGCCGTCTTTATCCCGGTAGCCGTCCTTGTCCCGTACAATGATATCCTCGATAAGGGCCTGTGCCTCATCCGGCTCCGTATGCCCCAGGAAGTCCGCTACAAATTGTGTGCAAAAGCTGTGGAAGGTGTGGTCGCGATCCATTAATGTATTGTCCAAATCGAACAGCAAAGCCCGTACTTTACTCATGTAATGATTCCCCTTATGTGCTTGATTTCTATCATCACCCAGGAGTTCATTGTACTATGACGTAAAGTACTAAGGAAAGACCCTGCCAAAACAGAAACTCCGCTATCCTTCTTCAGCTTTTAAAATGCTCCGGACGGTGTGTCAGCATCATTTCTTCATCCGTAATATATAACGGGAAAGGCGGCGTTTCCTTCAGGTAGCTCTCGGCGGACAACAGCCGGTAATGCACCTCAGGGAGCCAGGCATCCTCAATCAAAGGCAGTTTACCGGTATCGCTGATATAATTGTCCACTGCCGATTGAACCAAATCCAGATAATAAGGGACCAGTTTGTCGGCTTCCTCGAATATTTCGTACGTTTCGCGTGACATATAGAATTTTTGCCGGGGAACGCCACCCAAATACCGTTTTAATCTTGTGAGGTCAATGCTTTTATCCTCTTGTATCAAAACAGTCCGGTTAATTGGATGCGGCATTTCCTCTTCAAATTGTCTGACAGCCTGCCTGACCTGCGGCAAAGTAACAGTGACATGATCGGATTCCGGATATTTCTTGGCGCGTTTAAAGATCATACTGAACATCTCCTCTCGGGGCATTTGTCAGTCAACGCTTACAATTCCATTTTATGCAATTTCCGCAAAACTAATCAGTGCTCTTGTCAATTGTCACACAACGTTAGCATTTATACGTCCATTATTTGACATAATCCCATCGCGTCCACATCTCTGGCGGATTCAGCTCGTATTGGCCGTTCTCCCGGTACATAAACTGATGCATAATAAACTCACGGCGGATTGTCGCAAAATCATCATGAAAACGTTTGATGAAGTCATTGATCTCTTTCTCTGAATAAACTACGCCGGGCTCCAGCTTCTCTACGATATACTGCAAGGCGATCAGTTTCTTCTTGTATTGGGCAGGAATTTGCCGTAAACGGCCATCTTTGGCAAAAAAATTGCTGAGCACCGATTCCTTCAGGCTATGCTCAGGGGATTCATTCTCCATATTCTCAGCTCCTTTGGCGAAAATAAGCTGTAATGAGGCCTCCGCATTCGCGCGGATAAACTCGGGGTTCAGCTTGAAATATACCGTGTTCTTGTCACGCCGCTCCTTAATCAGTGCCGCTTCACGCAACTTTGCGGCATGATGTGTAACGGTGGGCTGAGACAGATTCAGTTTATCCGCCAACGCATGTCCGTGCAATTCGCCCTGGGACAATAACAGCAGCATCCGCAGCCGGGTCGGGTCCGCTAATGCCTTATGGTAGTTCACAATTTTATCAAGCTGCACGGGGGCTCACTCCTCGGTAGTACTTAGATATATATCTAATTATACATTATTTTAAGTTCGAAAGGCAACCATCTAGGAAGGAGTTCAGCTTCCCGGACCAGGTCCTTATGGAAAAAGTCCTGAATTTGGAGTAGGATTATTGGAGCACTATTTAAGCAAAATTGAGAGGAATGCTCAGGAGGTTATCAGCTTGAAAGACGTAATTATCATTGGAGCCGGTCCTTGCGGACTGTCGGCAGCCATCGAATGCCAGCGCCAGGGGCTCTCCAGTCTCATTATTGAAAAAAGCTTTATCGTTCACTCCATTTATTTGTATCCGACCAATATGCAATTTTTCAGCACGGCGGAGCTGCTTGAAATCGGCGGTGTTCCCTTTACCTCACCCAACGAAAAGCCTTACCGGCATGAGGCCCTCGTGTATTACCGGCGTGCTGCAGCGCAGCACAAGCTGGAGATTGCCGCCTATGAGGAGGTCCAGACAGTTGAACGTCTGACAGACGGAACGTTTGCGGTACATACCACGAATAAGCGGGGAGCACAGCAGACCCGTCAGGCTGCCAACGTAGTGATCGCCACGGGATATTTTGACCAGCCCAATCTGATCGGTATTCCCGGCGAGGAATTGCCCAAAGTCACCCATTATTTCGGAGAAGCCCATCCTTATACCGGCATGAAGGTTACCGTTATCGGAGGCAGCAACTCTGCCGTTGATGCAGCGCTGGAGCTTGTGCGTGTCGGCGCAGCTGTGGACATGGTGTATAGAGGAGCCAGTATTTCGGAGAATATAAAGCCATGGGTACGGCCTATCTTTGAAAGCATGGTGCTGAAAGAAAAAATAAACCTCCACCTGGAATCCCGTGTAACAGAAATCACCCCCGACTCCGTAAAGGTTGACAAGTCCGGCGGCGAATCCGTGTGGCTTGACAATGATTTTGTCCTGGCACTGACGGGTTTCCGTCCAAGCCGCGCCTTGCTTGCCTCTGCCGGTGTTGTCATGGATGACGAGATGGACAAACCCGCCTTTAACCCGTCCACCATGGAGAGCAACATTCCGGGCCTCTATGTGGCCGGTGTAATCGCTTCGGGACGCAATGCCAATGAAGTCTTTATCGAGACCGGACGCGGACACGGCAAGCTGATTGCCGATCATATCAGAACCCAATCGCTTCTTCCCGAAGCAAGGAGCTGAATACAAGTCATGGACATCACCTCGTTGCTGCTGCTTGGACTCGCAGCACTGGGCATTATCAGCAGTAATTCACCTGTAACGATTGCCATGGTAGTCCTGCTGCTGCTCAGAGTGCTTGGACTTCATCAAGCCTTCCCCTGGCTGGAGAAAAATGGCCTGACCCTGGGCATCATCATTCTCACCATCGGCGTGATGACGCCGCTGGCCAGCGGCAAAATAACCCTGCAGGTCGTGGGCCAGTCCTTCCTGCACTGGAAATCGCTGGCCGCCATCGGCATCGGCATCCTGGTCGCCTATTTGGGCGGCCGGGGCGCAACGCTGATGGGCAGCCAGCCCACGGTCGTAGCCGGTCTCCTGATCGGTACAGTGCTCGGAGTTGCCCTGTTCAAAGGTGTACCGGTGGGCCCGCTGATCGCAGCGGGAATACTGTCCCTGCTGATCGGCAGACTGTAACGCCAAGGATCAGAGTTGATCCCAAAAGTAAAGCAGGGACTCTCCCGTTACCCGGAGAATCCCTGCTTTTTCTGACGTATACAAGTTCTATGATGATAAAGGCCGGCACTTCCCTACTTGGGGCTCAGCGCTTCCTTGGCCTATTATTATTAATGTATCCGGGCTCTGGGCCGCCTGAGCTAAGCATCCAGACGCTGGACATTGAACAACCGGGCATAGCTGCCTTCGGCGGCCATTAGCTGCTCATGTGTTCCGCGCTCCGTGATCGCGCCGTTCTCCAGCACCACAATCTGGTCCGCATGGGTGATGGTGGACAGCCGGTGCGCAACAATCAAGGTGGTCCGTTCCGAGGACAAGGACTGCAGGGACTGCTGGATTAAATGCTCCGACTCCAGGTCCAGGGCCGAGGTTGCTTCATCCAGGATGAGTACCTTCGGGTCCTTGAGAAACACACGGGCGATAGCTACACGCTGTTTCTGTCCGCCTGACAGCTTCACTCCCCGTTCTCCAACCTCTGTGTCATAACCTTCAGGCAGCTGCATAATAAAATCATGGGCATTGGCCGCCTTTGCAGCCGCAATAATCTCCGGCTCCGCCGCACCCGGATTTCCGAACAGAATATTATCGCGTACGGAGCCGCTGAACAGGAAGTTGTCCTGAAGCACCATGCCGACGGTCTTGCGCAGGCTCTCCTGCGTCAGGTCCCGCACATCCTCTCCATCCATCCGAAGGGAGCCTTCGCTGATATCGTAGAACCGCGGAATCAGGCTGATGAGCGATGATTTGCCTCCCCCGCTCATGCCTACAAAAGCCACCGTCTGACCAGGCCTGATGCTTAAATTAATATCCTTCAGCACCCAGTCGTTCTCATCGTTGTACTTGAACCACACCCGGTTGAACTCGATAGCACCCGCCGGATGCAGCAGCGGTTTCGCTCCCGGCTCATCGACGATGTCATAGGGTTCCTCCAGCAGCTCCAGCACCCGTTCGAGGGATGCAGATGCTTGCGTCAGCACCGTCGAGGAATTGATTAAGCGGCGCAGAGGGGCATACATGCGGTCGAGATAACCGAAGAAAGCAACGAACGTACCGAGGGTCAGATTGCCGTGGATGACCTGATACCCGCCATACCCGATAACAAGCAGCGGCGCAATATCCGTCAAGGTATTGATAATAGCAAAGGTAACGGCGTTCCAGCGGGTTTGGGCCATTGCTTTTTCCAGAAAATGAGCGTTGATGCCTTCAAATTTCTTCTGGTCCACCTGCTCCATCGTAAAGCTGCGGATAATCGCGATCCCTTGGATGCGCTCATGCAGATAACCTTGAATGCCGGCCAGCGCCTGGGAGCGGTCTTTGGTCAAGATCTTTAACCGTTTGTACAGCGTGTTGACCGCAATGCCGTATAACGGCAAAATCGCAATGGATACCAGGGCCAATACCGGATTGAGGTAGAACATGAACCCCAGCGCGAAAATCAGTGTGAACATGTCCAGCCAGACATTCATCATCCCGACTTCCACCAGATTTTTGGTCTGCTCCACGTCATTGATGAATCTGGAGATGGCTTCGCCCACCTTGGTATTCTGGTAATACCGCAGCGACAGCCTCTGCAAATGACCATACAGCTTGTTGCGCATATCGAAGAGTACTTTGCTGGTAATCAGCTGGGCAAAATATTGGCGGTAATATTCTACCGGCCCCCTGACAAAAACAAACAGGATAAAAGCTCCGCCCAGAATCATCATTAGCTGTGTTACGCGTTCATTTACTGTCATCGCCGGATTCATCAAGAGATCATCGACTACATATTTCAGGATCAAGGGTAACGTCAGCGGAATGCTGAATTTGATCATGCCGATAAACAAGGTCAGCACAATCCATTTCATATAAGGCTTTACAAAAATAAAATAGGATTTCCATGATTTCACTAGGTTGTTCTTTCCTTTCCCGCAGGCTGTCTTTGGATGGTGCTGTTGACTTTTGCTCTCCACAGTGTTTTTATATTTTTAAGTCCAAAAGTACGATTGCAGTACCTGAACTTCAGGAGGATAACGATGTCCAGACAATTTGTAACAGAAGCCGTCATGATGGCAATATACGGCCAGCTTCTCGTGCCGGGAAGACCTGTGGAATATATAGTCCCTTACACCTCTGTGATGGAATTATACGAGCTGCGTGACAGTGATGAGCCGTTAATGAACCGCCCGGATGACGACAAGCATGTGAAGCTCAAAATCCGCGAACTGATTGCTTATTTCGAAGAGCCGCTGAATGCAAAGAAGATCAACCGCTGTCTGAATGTCCCCTGGGCCAAAAGCTCCGGCATTCTGCTGGGAGAAGAGACGCTCGTCACCATCATTAACAGTGTGGACAGTGCCCCCTATGGCGAAATGTTCGACCCGATCGAGACAGAGCTGCTGCTAACCTCCCAGCGCGAAAGCGCCCCGGTGCTCACCGATCAATTCGAGCTTATTCAGCGGATTATTGAGGGCGGCGTTCCCGTCCAGGTATACGATATTGATGATTTTGACTATGCCATGGAAGAGGAGTCCTTCCGCAGCTCGCATTAATTGTCCGTTGCCCTGATGATGGAGCTTAGTTGTTCTTTCTGCACCTGAATAAAAGCCCCTGCCTTGTGGCAAGGGCTTTTATTCAGAAATGCTCCGACTTAAGAACAAGGCTGCTTACTCCCGGGACAACCCCGCCGTTAAATCTTCGCTTCGTATTTGTACTCTATGTCGTCTTCCGCCTCGGAATATTCAATCGAAAGACCATAGCCTTCCATGTACCATAAATCCTGTTCTTCCATGTAGAATACAATCCCGGCCTGTTCGACCTCCATCGCCGGACGTCCTGGTGCCTCCGTGGCAATCCCCAGCGAGAACCCTGGGTGAAGTCCACCACCGGAGCTGTAACGGGGAAACAAACGAACATAGGCTCCTTCCTGCAGCTCCAGTTCTCTCTTGAACCAGGAGGCAGCCCCTTGGCTAATCACCATACTCATCTTTCTCAACTCCTCCCTTGTCCCTTAATCATACTTAAAAATCGCCGATATTCCAACTGCCTTGATGGAACAAGGATTTCCCGCCTTATTTAAAATTGCGATTGACAATCCCGCAAACCGGGTGATAAACTCGAACATATCGAAACGCCTTCAAGTAATTACCAAATCTAAAGGAAAGGGTGAGCGCGGTGTTTACCATTGTATTTGACGATAACCTTACTATTGTGGTTGACAAACAACTGAATACCGAAGCAGCCCGAGTATTGGAACTCATCTGAATATGCGGCGGAGCATTTTGCACCGTTCAGATTCAGAATTAGAAAGTCTCTTCCATGCCTGGTGCTGTGCTGCACCGTGCGCATGATACGCTCTAATTTACAGGCATATCGTCCGTTTTCGGATGATATGCCTTTTTGTATGTGCTGAAGCTGCTACTTTCTCTATTCCTGCTCAAGCTGCTGACCTTAACTTAAACCGAAAGGAAGGGATTTACCTTGTTCTCCGTTCTCAAAAATCTCGGCTGGTTCTTTCGCCGGGAAAAAAGGCGCTATATTATCGGCCTGTTTTTATTGATCGCTGTAGGTGTGCTGGAGCTGCTGCCTCCCCGTCTCTTAGGCAATGCCATCGACGAGATTGTCCGCGGTTCCATAACCACTGTTTCTTTAATCAAATATATCGCCATGATTCTGGGGATGCTGCTGATTATTTACTGGATCACATACATATGGATGCATAAACTCTTCGGCGGCTCCAATCTGGTGGAGCGGCTGCTGCGTTCCAGATTTATGAATCATTTGATGACCATGACGCCTTCATTTTTCGAACGCAACCGGACCGGAGACCTGATGGCCCGGGCTACCAATGATATCCGCGCTGTCTCCGCGACCGTAGGCTTCGGGATGCTGACGCTGGTTGATTCCACGATCTATCTAACCGTTGTACTGTTTGCCATGGGGTTTCTGATCAGCTGGCAGCTTACGCTGGCCGCTGTTATCCCGCTGCCGCTGATTGCGATTGCGATGATTTTTTACGGCCGGGCCATCCACCACCGTTACAGTCTGGCTCAAGACGCCTTTGGCGATATGAATGACCAGGTGCTGGAATCCGTGTCCGGTGTAAGAGTCATCCGCGCATATGTACAGGAACGGCTGGATGAACAACGTTTTTCCGATATTACCGAAGATGTATACAACAAAAATATGGCGGTTGCACGCGTAGATGCCTTCTTCGAACCGACCATCCGCCTGTGTGTGGGCATGAGTTACATTATCGGGCTCACCTACGGGATTTACCTTGTATTCCGCAATCAAATTACGCTTGGGGATCTCGTATCCTTCAACATGTATCTGGGGATGATCGTCTGGCCGATGTTTGCCATCGGCGAGCTGATCAATATTATGCAGCGCGGGGGCGCTTCCCTCGAACGTATTGACGAAACCCTGAATTCCAGGCCGGATGTGCAGGATACTGCGAACCCTGTGTCTGTTGAACAACCGACCTCGATCGAACTGAAGGATGTGACCTTCCGTTATCCGTCCTCAACCATTGACAATCTGAGCGGTGTCAACCTGTCCCTGTCCCAAGGGCAAACGCTGGGGATTGTCGGCCGGACCGGCAGCGGCAAATCGACACTTTTGAAGCAACTGCTGCATGAATATCCGAGCGGCAGCGGAGAACTGCTGATTTCAGGCGTTCCCATCGGACAAATTGCCCTGGACCAGCTGCACAGCTGGATCGGCTACGTGCCGCAGGAACAGATTTTGTTCTCCAAAAGCGTGCGGCAGAACATTCAGTTCGGGCTCGATAACGCCAGTGACGACAAGATCATGGAAGCTATTACGGCAGCTGCCTTCCAAAACGATCTCGGCACCTTGTCGGATGGTCTGGACACACTTGTTGGAGAACGCGGCGTCTCCCTTTCCGGAGGACAAAAGCAGCGTGTATCCTTATCGCGGGCCTTCATTTCAAATCCCGATATTCTGATTCTGGACGATGCACTGTCTGCCGTTGATGCGCGTACGGAAGCCCAAATTATTGAGAATATCCGCAGTGAACGGGCCGGTAAGACGACTCTGATCTCAACCCACCGTCTCTCCGCCATCGAGCATGCCGATATCATTGTGGTTCTGGATAACGGGCTCATAACGGAACGCGGCACCCACGAGGAATTGCTGGCGATGAACGGCTGGTACCGTGAACAATATGAGCGGCAGCAGGTGGAGAATAATCTGTCCAGCTAATCCATTGATCCTGCATAATTTACGCAAAACTTTTTAGGGGGTGTCACCGTTGACACAAAGTACGGGCAAACGGCTGCTGCAATATGCATTGTCAGCCAAGAAAACCTTTATCGCCGCCCTGCTGCTCCTCTCTATCGGGGTAGCGGCAGAGCTGGCGGGACCTTTTATCGCCAAAAACATGATTGACAATCACATGCTGGCGATTGAGAAACCATATTTCGAAACCACCTCATCGGAAGATGCGGCTGAATATAATAATACTTTTTACAAACGGGCTGACCGCTTTGAACCGGGAGAAACCAAAGGGCAGGAAATCCGCCTGCTTCAAGCGGGCCGCAGCTTTTATTTTATCAATGGTGCGGTAGCTCAGCCTGATGGCGAACGGACCTTCCAGGACGGTCAGCTGCATATCAGTCGCGGCGGCAATGAGACTGTATACCCTGCCGTCAAGCTTGGGGCCAATGAGCTGTTCGCTTTTTACAAACCTGAACTGCCGGGGATTTATCAGCTGGTCTGGTTGTACCTCCTGTTCCTGGCCATCTCGATCGTAGCGGAATTCGGCAAGACCTACTGGCTGCAATCCTCATCCAATCAGGTAATCCGCAAGCTGCGAACCGATGTGTATGCCCATATCCAGCGGCTGCCGGTGCATTTTTTCGACAACCTGCCTGCGGGCAAAGTCGTCTCCCGGGTAACCAATGACACAGAAGCGATCAAAGATCTCTTCATCGCCGTGTTGTCCAATTTCAGCACAGGGATCATCAATATCATCGGTGTATATGTCGCCTTGTTCCTGCTGGATGTGCGGCTGGGTCTGATCAGCCTGTTTCTTATCCCTATTCTGGTGCTCTGGATTGTGCTGTACCGTAAGGTTGCCACCAAATACAATACGATTATCCGTTCCCGGCTCAGCGAGATTAATGCCATCATTAATGAATCCATTCAAGGCATGTCGATCATCCGTATTTTCCGCCGTCAAAAGCAGCGCAGCGCGGAGTTTGAACATTTGAACGACGATTATTTGAAATACCAGAATAAAATGTTGAACTTGAATGCCTTCACGTCCCACAACCTGGTCAACTGTCTGCGTACCATCTCGTTTGTCATGGTGCTGTGGTATTTTGGTTTCGGCAGTCTTGACGGCTCGACCTTTGTCTCCATTGGTGTGCTGTATGCCTTTGTCGATGTGCTCGGGCGGATGTTCCAGCCGATTACCGGTATGGTCAACCAGCTGGCTAACCTGGATTCCTCCATGGTATCCGCAGGGCGTGTCTTCACGCTGATGGATGAACCCGGTGAACCCGTAACTGACGGCACAATGCCACGCTACAAGGGCGAGGTGAATTTTAAGAATGTATCCTTTGCCTATAAAAAAGACTTTGTCCTGCGCGACATCTCCTTTGAAGCGCGTCCCGGTGAAACCGTAGCTCTTGTAGGGCATACCGGCTCCGGCAAAAGCTCCATTATCAACCTCCTGTTCCGTTTCTATGATCCGCAGCGCGGCTCCATCACCATCGACGGGAAGGAAGTCACAGATATGCCCAAGCAATGGCTGCGCAGCCACATGGGTATTGTCCTGCAGGACCCGTATCTGTTCACCGGCACCATTGTTTCCAATGTCAGCCTGGGCGATGAGCGGATTACCCGCGAACGGGCCGAACGCGCACTGCGTGAGGTTGGTGCGGATAAACTGCTGGCCCATCTTCCACTCGGGTTCGATGAGCCTGTAATTGAAAAAGGGAGTACATTGTCTGCGGGCCAGCGCCAGCTGATTTCTTTTGCCAGAGCCTTATCCTTCGATCCGGCGATTCTGATCCTGGATGAAGCGACAGCCAGCATTGACACCGAAACGGAAAGCGTGATTCAGGAGGCGCTGGAGGTGCTTAAAAAAGGCCGGACCACCTTCATCATCGCCCACCGCCTGTCTACGATCCGCAGTGCCGATCAGATTCTGGTGCTGCACCGCGGGGAGATTGTGGAGCGTGGCAGCCATGACGAGCTGATGGCGCTTGGCGGAAGATACTTCCGCATGTATCAGCTGCAGCTGGGTGCCGGTTCAGGTGAAGTTAAAAACATTCCAACAGCTGAATCAGGAGCATCCTCAGCTGGAATTCTGCAGCCTTCCATGAAGCAAGTCTAATCATTATCATCTTAACCCTTGGTCATCTGCACTAACGGCTGACCAAGGTTTTTTTCTGCTTGTGTCCAGAACATTTGTTCTATATAATGGAATTTAATACATATCATCGGAGGGATTGGACTTGGCCACCTACACCTTATCCAAGCAACAAGCACGCCTCTTTTTACTGCATCACCAGAAATTAACTGCCGGAGCTCTGCTTGAAGGCAAACAAAGTGTCTATGATTATGTCCGGCATGTAGGCTGTATACAATATGATCCGCTGAGTATCGCCGGGCATAACCATGAGCTGGTGCTCCAGGCCCGGATTCCCGGGTTCACCCCGGTGCTGGCGCAGGAGCTGTTATATAAGGACCGGCTGCTGGTTGACGGGTGGGACAAGAACATGTCTATTTACTGTACGGAGGATTGGCCCTGCTTTCACCGGAGAAGAGAACTTTCGTCTGCCCGGATGCTGGCAAATACGGCCGTAATGTCGGCCGTCGCTGGGGTACGTGAAGAACTTCGGGACCGTGGTCCCCTATCCTCGCTCGACCTGCAGGGCAAAGAAAAGGTCGATTGGGCCTGGGCTCCGGCGCGATTGTCGCGCGCTGCACTGGAGAGCCTGTATTTCACTGGTGAACTGGCCATTCACCACCGGATTCATACCCGCCGGTATTATGATTTCGCCGCAAAGCTTCTGCCTGCCCATCTTATTGCTGCCGATGATCCGAACAAGACAGACGAGGAGTATCATGACTGGTATGTACTCCGGCGGATCGGCAGCATCGGACTGCAATGGAATAAATCCGGGGACGGCTGGCTGGGGATCCATCAATTGAAAAGCAAGGAACGGACGGCCTCCATTCTGCGGTTGTTGGCCGCAGACAAGCTCCGGGAGGTCCGTGTAGAGGGGGTCAAAATGCCGCTGTATATGCGGAGTATGGATGCACCTGTGCTGGAAGCTATTTTAGCGGATGACCAGAAGCCGCTCACCCCTGCAACGTTCGCCGCCGCCATGGCACCGCTCGACAATCTGCTCTGGGACCGGGAGCTGATCCGCCAGCTGTTCGGCTTTCATTACCGCTGGGAGGTATATAAACCAGCTGCTGAACGGGAATATGGCTACTATATATTGCCTTTACTATATGGCGACCGTTTTGTCGCCCGTTTGGAGCCGGTGATGGATAAGAAAAGCGGGACACTGAACATTGTGCGCTGGTGGTGGGAACCGGGGGAAAGCCTGCGGGAAGAGATGATTCCGGCTATACAGAAGGCTCTTTCTGCTCTGGCACGCTGTACGCAGGCTGCTTCCATTGCTTTTGTACCGGGTGTTATTGAAGAAGCCGGTCTTAAAGGACTGGAGAACAACCTAAACTCTTAAGCAGCCGGATGGAAATAATCATGGATGATTCTTCGCAGAACAGCGGAATTTCGCAGTGCAATGTCCGGCAGTCCGGCAGTCCGGCAAGCTCATCCATGGACATCCATCTTCCGCCCATGATCTCTGCCCCATCATAGATCAGGTCCCCTCCGATGATCTCACCCGTGAAACTGTACATCCTAATTTCATCATTGGTTTCGCTGGTGAACCTGTATTCGCCGATTAGATGTGTTTTGTCAACATGATAACCTGTTTCTTCTTTAACTTCTCTGACCACTGCCTGCTGCAGAGTTTCCCCTATCTCCAACCGTAGACCGATCTCTCAACCCTGACGGAGTATCGGGGTCCTATTTCTTAGCGATATAATCAACAAAACCTTGTCTTATACGTTCGCCGTTATACAACCGCTCCAATACACGATCTTCTTTGTACAAAACCTCCATATCCTTGAACATTACATCCGGCTCATCCGCTCTGTAGTAGGAATGAATCACCGGCAGATCATCGTCAAACTGTTCGTATTGATGTTCTCCCAGATCAACCCCTTCACCGCAGCGGAAGTCATTAACGGTAAGAAAGTTGGCAAAAAGCAGACCCCCGGGTTTCAGCACCCGCTTCATCTCTTGAATAGATGTAATTACTTCTTGCTTCCGCATATGAAATACAGAATTATACGAATACACAAAACTGAACGAGCCGTCCGCAAAAGAAAGCTGCCGCATATCTCCCTGAAGGATGTTCAAATCCATCCCCTTGGCTTGAGCATAGCTGCCGGACAGTTCAAGCTGGGCCGGATCAAATTCGATGCCGGTAGGGGCATACCCATAACTGGCAAATAAGCCTAATGCGGGACTGTCTCCGCCTGCACCACAATCCAGTACAGTCCGTTCAAGGCCGGACTCATTGCAAAACAGTAAAAATCTGTACAACGGAGTATGCTTGTATACTTCAATCATAGTAAACGCTCCTCTTCAAGACCCAATTTGACATACATTTCCGTACAATACCCCTGGAGTTTGATTTCCAGTCTGCTCGCTTTGTTTTTGAAACGCTTCAGCTCCCGGATCATGCGGGCTCTTCCGGCTGAAGTAAAGGTTTCCTGAATCCGTTCTTTGAAATAATCGTGGACAATGTGGTTGCGCTGCTTCCATACTTCCTGCAGTTGGGAGGTTTCTTCCTCCGAGAACGGAAAATGATGCTGGATTTCTTTGATGAGCTGGCCGAGTGAATTACTGAGCTTCCGCTGATAGAGATCGGCAAGATCTGCTTCTGTAGGTGTCTTCCCCTGTGACAGCTTGGTGAGAAGCAGCAGGTTGGTGAGCTGCTGCTCCAGTGCTTGACCATAGTAGACCGCCAATCCGAAATATGCGAATAACTCTTTGGATTGCTCACTCTCCGGATTTTGTGTATCCTTCATCTTTCCTCCCGTAGTTCTATGTATTTGTGTTAGTTAAATTTTGCCGTAATCCATGCGGCCGGAGCGATGTAAATACAGTCCAGCCAACAGAGCAGCATACAGAAAAGCATGAGCGAAGGTAGTAAGCAGCACACCACCTGCCAAAGAGTCGGCATTCATCAGGGCATCCATTACCGCGGATACCGGTGGAATCAGCAGCCGCAATGGAACAAGCGCCTCAGGCAGCAAGCCGGTAATCTTCGTGCCGCCAATGGATATAATCATGATGCCTAGCATCAAACCAACGGCATAGCTGCTCTTGCGGACCCAAGAGGCCTGGAGGAATAAAGAAATGGATATCCCCACAAGTCCCATTGCTATATGGCCGCCGAAAGCCAGCAGCAGCCGGTAGCTTCCCACCGGTTCAGCAAATTTGCGGGTAGCCAGTGGATAGAGCACCAAGGCCGCCGCCAGCAGCAGCGTTAGTAAGACCAGCGTTAGTAAACCACCGGTGCAATATAGCCTCGCACTTCGCAGATGCACGATAACGACTTGTCGCTGCACGGCATGCTCATGATTCAGGAAGCTGAGCCCGATCCAGGCACAGCCGACAAACAAGATGACTGCCGTAGCCGCATAGCTGTTCATTATAGGATTCGGTTTATATGTATATAACATCATAACTGCAATCACCAAAGCTGCAAACGGTGCAAAATACCGCTGGGAACGGGTGTAGCTTCGCAGCATATAACCTATAAGCGCCATCATGGGGCAGTTTCCCCTTTCGTGTATCCTTGGCCATCACCCGGCTCAACCGAAAGGATGGAACCGCCACTTCCCAGCACTTCACGAAGAAAATCATCCGAAACGGAACGCTTAACCGTAAAGCCTGTATGTTCTGGTCCAAACTCTTCCGTAACCTCCTTCCATGAAAGGAAACCTGGCCTAGACGCCAAGCTAAGCTGTTGCCCCTTAGTGAGGCCTGAGCAGACAATATAGGCGCTGCGCTGAAGCTGCCATGGTTCCTTACCGGTGATCTGGTTAACCGTCCTGCCGCCTTGGAGCATATGAATTTTATCTGCCAAAGCCTGGGCCATCTGCTCCTCATGGACAGTAAATACGATAGCCGCCCCCTCCCGCTTTCGTTCCAGAAGCAATTCCATCAGTTGCTGCTGTGCCGGCTGGTCCAGCCCCGACAAGGGTTCATCTAACAGAAGCAGCTTCGGCTGCATCAGCAGGCTTTGCATCAGGTTCACCTTCTGCAGCATGCCTTTGGAGAAGCTAGGCATCGGATGGGAGCGATAAGCAGCCAAATGAAACCTTTCCATTAGTTCACCTATACGCCGCTTCAACTCCAGAGGCTCCAGTCCGCTGATTCGCCCGATGCTCTGTAAGTATTGCTCCGGCGTAAATTTCAGCCCCGGGAAAATCTCGGGGGCATATCCAATGGTCACCTTAGGGTCCTCGTAGATCACCTGCCCTGAAGTGGGCTGTATCAACCCGGCCAGAATGGAGAGCAGCGTACTTTTGCCGGAGCCATTCCGGCCTATAAGAGCAGTAGCAGCTCCCCGTTCCACCCGCATGCAAATTCCGTCCAATACTTGGCGTTTGCCATAACATTTTCCAATACTGTTGACCTCAACTAAGGGCATATCTGGTTCGTGACGCATAAAAAATAATCACCTCTAAAGCTCCCTGCGAAATTTTCCAGTTCCTTAAACTCTTATTAGTATTCGGCGGAACCCGGGCCTTTTCCTCCAGTTACACAAATAAAACCGGATCGATAGCTGCTGCAAAGCCAGCAAGGATCCGGTTCTCGTTCGTTCATGTTATAGCAAGCAGCTATACGACTTAGGCATGTGCCAAAGCTGCATCCGTAATGAGACGGCAGGCTTCCGCACAAGCTAGCGTGGCCTTAATACATTCCTTGCAGTGTGTATGTACATGTCGGCTGTTCTCAGCAGCACATGCCTCACAAATCTCGGCACACAGGCGCAGAATAGGGACTACGAATGGACTTTGACGGCTCATGGCCTGAGCGGCAAAGGAACAGATATCGGCACATTCCCGATTCAGACGGATGCTCTCGCGAAGCGATGCCAGATCATATTCCTTTAGACTGGATATATAACTATAGTTACAGGCGTCCATACTTTTGACACAAGCATCAATACATTGCTGATATTCGATTCGGGTCATAGGCTTAAACCTCCTGTTTTTAATAGGGTATGCCTATCTATTAACCTGCAAGAAAAAGAACGAACCATTCCCTTTTAGAAGATGAACGGGTTACAGACTTCTTTTCACCGTACCCGGACGGACTAAAGTACGCTTCTCCAGCTGCAGCAGCTTGTTGTGCAGTTCGCCTGATGAGAAATGCTCTCCGATAAAAACGGCCACATCAGGAACCTCGCCTTGCGGGGTGATTTTCATAAAATCGGCTTCCCGATAAGCAAACTGGAACAGGAAACGGCTGGAGGTATCATTAAAGGTCACAATCCCCTTGGCTCGATACACATCTCTGGGCAGCTCCTTCACAAACTGTTCGAACTCTTCGCTGTTGACCGGCCGCTTGAAATAATGGGTGTAGGCCATAACGTGATCATGTGTGTGATGTGTCCCGCCGCCATGTGCATTCTCGCCATGCTCCCCCTCAGCAAGCTCATTCCCAACCTCGATATTCCCTTCTTCTCCTTCAAGCTGCCCGCCGCTTAGAATACCGCCGGCATGGGCCAGCAAGACCTCCGGCTCGATTTCGCAGCGTACCGCCGGCATTACTTTCGCGTAAGCATTCCATTTATGCAGAACGGCCGTAACTTCCTCCGCTTCTTCATTCGACACCTGGTCCATTTTATTCAGAATGAGTACAGAAGCGCAGCGGATTTGTTCTTGCATGAGTCGATAAGTGGCGCCTTGCTGGGCACGATGCAGCTCCAGCAGATGTGAAGCATCCACTATCGTGATCAGGCTCTTCAGCTCCACCTTTTGGTACAACGAGGTTTCGGTTACACCGTCCACAATCTCCAGCGGATTGGCGGCACCGGTCGCTTCGATGATGACGACATCAGGCGATTCTTTTTTGATCAGTGTAGCCAGCTCTGTGCTCAGATCTCCCCGGATCGAACAACAGATGCAGCCGCCGAGCATCTCTGCCATCGGTACCGTTTGCTCCACCAGCAATCCGTCCAGATTGACTTCGCCAAGCTCATTCATTACGACCGCCGGCCGCTTCCCTTGCTGTTTGAAATGCTCCAGAAGCCGCTGCAGCAGTGTAGTTTTTCCGCTTCCCAGAAATCCGGACAATATATATACAGGTACAACCTGCTCCATGCTTCATCTCTCCTTGAAATACAGTTATGGTAGCGAGTGTACTACATGTGTTACATCGACGCAACCACCTTCGCTTTAGATGTACTGTTCCTTAACGTTCCAAACTTGTCTTTGCTCCGGCCTTCCCCTATCATTAAGAAGAAACTTGAGTTCATCCTTAGTAAGGAGCTGGTCCAATACATGTCATCTGTAGAAGAACATCGCAAGGAAGCCCCACCATCGGTTTCCTGTTACATTATCACGGTGTCGGATACCCGAACTCCCGAGACCGATAAGGGCGGAGCCCTCGTCCGTTCCCTGCTTGAGGATGCCGGATACAAGGTTGCCGGCCACACCATCGTAAAAGATGATTATGAGGACATCCGGGAGCTGGTTTACAAATGTTCTGCCGATTCCGGCATAGAAGCCGTTCTTTTGACCGGCGGTACCGGCATTTCTCCGCGCGATACCACTTATGAGGCTGTCGCCTCGCTGCTTGACAAAAGTCTGCCGGGGTTTGGCGAGATTTTTCGCTTCCTGAGCTTCACGGAGGATATCGGATCAGCCGCAATCTTAAGCCGGGCTATAGCAGGCACGATCGGCAACACTGCAGTCTTTTCCATGCCCGGCTCCACCGGGGCGGTCAAGCTGGCCATGGAGCGGCTGATTGTTCCCGAGCTGCGTCATGTCATGCGGGAGATTTACAAAAGGTCATAAGCGGACCTTCACCTATTTTTGCGGGGATATGGACAAACGGCCAATCAGGCTAATGTTCTGTGCGTATAATACGATAAGTCCACAGAAGAGGAGCTGAAGCGAAGTGCCCAATTGTCCAAAATGCCCCGCCCAGACAGTTACTGATCCCCCATCGGTCGTATATGAAGATTATTACCACCCCCAAGTGGTGAATGTGATTCACCAGGTTGAAGTGGTCCGGCGCCATCACTGCGTACCTATTCCACGGCATTGCTACACTTATTCCTACAAAGATGTAATGTGCGATGTTTCCAGTACCCGCAGCAAAAGAAGATAATTCTCCCACAAGTCCTTAGGCGAGAGAACCGCAGTCCGTGCCAATGGCACGCTGGGTTCCCCTCGCCTTTTTATATATTGACAATTTCCCCCGCTGTGATTATAATTTTGAACACTTTTCGCGAAAGTGGTTTTTGATTAACCAAACGGTTAATCGGAAAGGAACGGATATGAGCTCATTTCCAACATTGCATCGAAAAATTAAAACCATCGTCAGCCCTTTTCATGAGTTATTATGCAGTCTGCATGTCCTGGATCAGCCGGAGCATCACCCCAAACGTTTAGCATGGGCCCTTGAGAGGAGATCCCGCATGCCGGCCAATTTTCTGGAGGACATACATACCATAAGCCAGCTGTCGGACAGTTGGCTTGCGTTAGGCGATCTTCCGAACCGCACAGGTGCTCCCGTCGGATGCGTAGAGGGGATTGCGATGCTGGACGGGCTCCCGGATGCTGAGTTTATCTTTCTTTTGTTAAATAGCACGGTTCCTTTAAGTACTCTTATCCATGCCCTGGAAGGCGGAAAGAAAAGTCTGCCAAACCTCGGGCTGGAGGAATCTGCCCGGTATCTGGTATGCCACTTGGCAACGGTCCGCAAACAGATAATTACTACCCTCGAGATCTATGAACGGGACTATTTCCGCGAGGAATGGGAGTACATTGAACCCTGGCTGCAAGACGCTGCAGCCCGCTTTCAGGAGACCGTAAGCCGTTTTCCGGAACAAGCGCTGAACTCCCTGCATCCCCGCCTGAGCGCCAAGGAGAGAATCGTTACTGCCCAGAAGGCGGTCACTTATTCTTTTCCCTATGAACAATTGCAGCAGATTTATGTCTTTCCGTCGAGCTTTATCTATCCACATCTGTTGATCAGCTGGAGCGGGGACATACTGCATCTGCCTCTGGCCGTGGATATTCCCGGACTGGCTTATAATGAAGGTCCGCCGGCAGATCTGCTCCGCCAGTTCAAGGCACTCAGTGACGATACCCGTCTGCGTATTCTCAAGCTGCTGTGGACAGCACCGCATTGTACGAAGCAGATTGCGCCAGTGCTTGGCATCTCTGAAGCGGCAGTCTCCAAACATTTGAAGCAGCTTAGTGAATCCGGGCTGGCGCGGTCTGAACGAAGAGGGAACTACTTGTTCTACTCGGGTAACAAAGAAGCCCTGGAAAGTCTGATCGTTCTGCAGCGGCAATTCCTTGAGCAATAAGTTTATTATAGGATACCGAAGCAGGATGCAAAAAAAGGAGTCAACCTCATGTGGAACACCGCAATCGCAACACTGATCCGCAACCAGAAGGCTAATCTGAGAGCCTATCCCTGGACCTTTACTTTGGGTCACATCATAGAAGGGTTCTATCTTGTTCTGATCTCTTATTTCACGTATGTCTATCTTATTCAAGGTGACATGGATGCCAAGTTCGTAGAGTACGCCGGAAGTGACAATTATCTGGCCTTTGCCATTATCGGCGGGCTGCTGAATGTGTTCTCCGTCAGTATGATGATGAATGTCTCACGGGCTATGATTACCGAATGGCGGGAAGGCACCTTGGAATCGCTCCTGCTTTCCCCTTCGAGTCGGGTCGGATATTTCATAGGCACTGCCATCCAGCAGCTGTTCCGGAGCGGGCTGGTGCTGCTCACGGTGTTCTCGTTCGGCATATTGGCCGGTCTGCGGCTGTCATCCATTCACTTTCTGTCAGCCGTCATCGGCAGTCTGCTTTATTTGCTGGCGTGTTTTGCCATCGCGCTCGTAATGGGCAGTGTTATGCTCTACACCAGAGATACATTTATCGTACAAAACACCTTATTTGCGGTAACGACGCTGCTGTGCGGATTTCAGTTCCCCCGGGAATATCTGCCCGGTCCGCTGCAAGACGCAGGCGAGGCCTTCCCGCTGACTCCGGCGCTTCAGCTGCTGCGCGGCGCACTGCTCACCGGCGAAGTCATCCGGCTTACGGATATCGCCCCCATTCTACTGCTGAGTGCCCTCTATATTGCAGTGGGTCTATGGAGTAACCGCCGGGTTGAACGCCGGCTATTTGAACGGTTTTAGAACCGGAAGGGAGTGTTAAGTCAAATGATCGAAATGACCGACGTCACCAAAATATATGAAACCAAACAAAAGCTCGGCTGGTTCCGCTCGGAAAAAGCGGCCGTCACCGCCGTAAACTCCCTGTCGCTGAACATACTACCCGGGGAAATTGTCGGACTGCTTGGACTGAACGGTGCCGGCAAAACTACAACCATCCGCATGTTGTCCACCCTGCTTGAACCTACGTCAGGCAGCATTGAGGTGGACGGTGTGGCTATGCACAAGAACAGGCAAGCTGTTCAGCAAAAGGTCAATATGATTGCCGGAGGTGAGCGGATGCTGTACTGGAGCCTGACCGGCAGAGAAAATCTCCACTACTTCGGCAAGCTCTATGGCCTGGGAGCCGCCCAGACCGGGAGAGAAGCGGAACGTCTGCTTAATGAGGTTGGCCTCGGCCATGCGGCCGATCAGCCTGTGGAGCAATACTCCAAGGGCATGAAGCAGCGGCTGCAAATTGCCCGCGGCCTTATCAATGATCCGCAATATTTGTTTCTGGATGAGCCTACACTAGGTCTGGATGCCCCGATTGCCCGGCAATTGCGCCGTACTGTAGGCAGACTGGCCAAAGAACAAGGCAAAGGCATCCTGCTCACCAGTCACTACCCGCAGGAAGTCGAAGAGTTGTGCGACCGAGTATATTTGCTGAGCCGCGGAGAACTTCTGCTCTGTGACAAGCCGGAGAACATTGTCCGCCAGGTGGCAGGGCTGCAAACCGCCCACCTGGATGTTACAGGCTGGAACGAATCACTGCGGCCTTTGCTTGCCGAGCATTTGGCAACAAGTTCTCACCAGGCCGAGCTTGTCTGCACCGAGGTTGCCGTAAATCCTGCCGCAAGCAGCGAGGTTGCCCGCCTTTCGGTGCAGTCCCCTTCAGCCGACCGGATGATTACAGAGATGCTTCCGTGGACGGCACAACATGGGCTGAGAATTGTAAGCTTTGCCTCAGAGAAACCGAATCTGGAGGACGCAATTATCCTCCTTTCGGAAGGTAAAGGAAAAGCCTCATGAAATCCGGCCGTTTATGGTTAACGCTCAGTGCGGAGGTAAGCAAGCAGCACCGGAACCGGGTGCGGGGCCGTTCTGTATTTTTTTCTCTGTTGCTATGGCCTGTGCTTACTTTTCTGACATCCTATTACACCATGCTGCCTTTCCGGAGCGGAGAAGGTTCGGCGCTCTCCCGCGTCATTCCAGACGGACAGCTGCCGCTGTTCCTGCTTAGCGGATATTTGGTGTTCCAGCTGTTTTGGACAGTCGTACAAGCAGCCTGGCTGTTCGGACTGGAACGAAAAGACGGCACACTGGAGATGATCTTCCTTACACCCGCTTCCAAAATGGCCTTTCTATACGGCCGCTCGGTGTATTCGCTATTCCATGGCATCTGGATGTTTGCAGTATTCTCCCTGCTGACCTTTTGGTTTGTTGCCGATGTATCCCCGGTCAAGTGGGGCGCACTGCTCTCCGCCTTACTGCTGATTCTGATCTCGGCAGTTATCTGGGGGGCTGCGCTGTGCGCAGTCTCTCTTTTCTCCCGGGACTCCGGGCTGCTGTATTACATTTTCCAGGCACCCATGGAGCTGTTCGGCGGTGTCCGCATCCCGCCGACCGTGTTCCCGGCATGGGCGACGGGCTTCTCGTTGCTCTTCCCGGTAACCTATAGTCTGATTCTGGTACGTGGCGCATTGTATGGCGATATCGGCCGCAGCTGGTGGTGGGCACTGGCTGTGCTCATCGCCGGCAACCTGGCGCTCATCGGGTGTACCCGGTTCATTCTGTCCCGCGCGGAAAGACACGCCAGAATCAAAGGGAATTGGCATTTGTTCTGAAACACTGACAAATAAGTGATAAGGTGGAATTTGTGTTGTCTCAAAGCCATGCAGATGGCTGCTGGGACAGCACTTTTTTAGGTGGGAGTTCACCAAAGGTAAAAGGCCTGTGGTTTGTGAGGAACGGGCCTGTAGCGCGGAACGTGAGGCATAATTGCCTTTGATTTGTGCGAAACAGGCCTGTAGCGCGAAACGAGAGGCATAACTGCCTTTGGTTTTTGCAATTTAGACATCAGGCGGGAGGTACGATTCCGGCTGCAGCGTTGAGTTACATCACTCCGTTTGTTCTTCCTTGACACCCAACCTTTGGAGCAGGCCTTCGAACAAGGCTTTAACCTTATCGGAATATTTACCCTTTTCTTTGCCCATAGACGTATAAACAAGCGAGGTAGTATCTTTGTTGTAAATTTCCGTTTTTGTTGTGGTCGTTTCCGCAACCGGTTCACTGCCGTACCAGTTCGGTATTTTAACGGTCAGGTCGTGCGGACTGGAAAACACATGTAGTGTAATGGTTTGTGACGGCTTGCTGTTGATCAGATACTGATAGCTGATAGTGCCTCTGCCATCCTCCGTAAACCTCTCATGCGTCAGCTTGAGCTGTTCCTCGGCAAAAGCTTGGCGCATCTCGGTCAGAAAACGCCCATTTAACCCTTTTCCCTGGGATTGTGCCCGCAGCACGCCATCCTCATAAGCCTGCATGGTATATTTACCAGCCTCTTTCTGCACCTGATCCTGACTGCAGCCTGCGGCCACGGTTCCATATAACATTGCAGCAACCAGCAACCCGGCTGTTCGACAATTCATTCCTGCCACCTCTTCCCGTTCCCAAGTAATGATCCTCATGTATTTAGGATGGCTATGGCTTGAAAAAAGTATGCAGGAACATAAAGGGCTACCCGGACGAAAGGAATTATTGAACCCTTTCGGCGGATAGCCCTGTTAATATAAATACAAAATATTGCTACTACAAATCCGGATGCTCGTGTTTGGCTTTAAGCCGGTTCCAGCGGCGCTGAACTTCTTCCTCAAAGCTGCGCAAGGCCGGTTCATTCTCAGGCTTCAACAAATGGCGGGTTTTGCCCATCGTCTTCAGCCAGGCGGACAGTTCAACACGTTTGCCTTTATCTTCAGGATTATAGGTAATGTTGGTGGATCCATGCTCTACTTCATAGAGCGGGAAGAAACAGGATTCTACAGCAAGGGATACAATGTTGGTGCCGTCCTTGTCATCGGACATCCAGTTCAGGGGGCAGGCGATCAGGATTTTTCCGTACACCAGACCTTCGTTCTGAGCGTACCACTGAGCCTTCGCCGCTTTTTTAACCAGATCCTGCGGGAAAGCCTCCGAGCCGGTAAATACATAAGGAATGTTGGTGGCAGCCATGATTTGTGCCGTATCCTTATGCTGTGTAACCTTGCCTTGCTGATGTTTGCCGATGCTGGAGGTCGAGGTCCGGTGTCCAAGCGGCGTGGAATACGACTGTTGTGCCCCGGTATTCATATAGCCCTCATTGTCATATTCGACAATAATCATTTTGTGTCCGCGCAGAGCGGCTCCTATGGCCGGACCCATACCGATATCCATCCCGCCGTCACCGGTTACCATCACGAACGTAAAGTCTTCTCTTAATCCCAGGCCTTCCAGTTCACCGCGGCGTTTGCGTTCCCAGAACATTTCCACCACACCCGACAATGTCGCCGCACCGTTCTGAAACAAATTATGAATAAACGTCGATTTATGCGAAGAGTACGGATAACCCGTTGTCGTGACCATGGCGCAGCCCGTATGATACAGAGCAACAATGTCCCCTTCAATCCCCTTAAAGAAGGTCTCCAGTCCGGAGAAAATCCCACAGCCCGGACATGCCCCATGGCCTGGGGACAGCCGTTTAGGTTTATGGGTCAGGTTACGCAGTGGCGGAATCCGCACACTCAGCTTGCCGGTGGCCTCATCTTGTTTCACCGTAATCAGGCCGGTCTTAAGCGCATCAAAGTCCATAGGTTTAAGCAGACGTTTCGGTGCTTTCTCCGCTGCCCCCGGATTGTGTCCATAATAGTCAAAAGGCACCTCAACCCGGTCAGCAGCAACAGCGTCCATCGCCAATTGGAAAAAATGCTGTCCATCCTCGGCGTAGAAATCCTTGCCTCCCAGCCCATAGATCCGGCTGATTACCTTGGTTGTCGTGTTCCCGTAAGTGAACAATGCAGCTTTGATCTCATTCACCATATTTCCGCCATGGCCGCCAACGGAATCAGCACGATCCCCGACAGTAATGGCTTTGACATTCTTCAAAGCTTCAGCGATTTGCTTTTGCGGGAATGGACGAATCATGTTGGGCGAGATAGCCCCCGCTTTTACGCCTTCCAGCCGGAGCTGGTCCACAACATCTTTGATGATCTCCGAAGCGGAGTTCATCAGAAATACAGCCACATCCGCATCTTCCATCCGGTACTGCTCAATCATCGGATAATGGCGGCCGGTCAGCTCACCGAATTCCTTGGCAATTTCTTCAAAGACCTCACCGGCATTGTACATCGCTACCGACTGCTGGTAGCGGTTATTGATATAGTCCGGTTCATTCATGTAAGGACCCACCGTTACCGGATTGTTGCGGTCAAGTGTATCGGTGAAGCCGGCCGGCGGCTGCGGCCCTACGAACTTATGGACATCCTCCCGGTGGGCAAAAGCCTGAACCCGGCGTTTCTGATGGGATGTAAAATAGCCGTCAGACGCAACCATGACCGGAAGCCGGACTTTGGCATGCTCCGCGAGCTTCAGTGCCATCAGGTTCATATCATAGACGGACTGGGGATCACGGCACATCAGAATCGGCCAACCGGTATTGAGGGCAAAATACAAATCGGAATGGTCGCCGTGAATATTCAGCGGGCCCGAGATCGAGCGGCAGACCAGGTTCATTACCATTGGCATCCGTGTACCTGCCTGTACCGGCAATTGCTCCAGCATGAACATATAACCTTGAGCACTGGTCGCATTAAAGACACGGCCGCCGGCAGTGGAAGCGCCATAACATATACCCGCGGAGCTGTGCTCGCCGTCTGAAGGAACCAGCATGATATCATGCTGCCCGTTCGCTTTCATCGTATCCAGAAACTGGGCAACCTCCGTTGACGGGGAAATCGGAAAATACCCCATTACATGGTAGTTGATCTGATGGGCGGCATAAGCTGCCATCTCATTTCCGGATTCATATAGAAATTTCTGCTCCACCTTGGCGGAGCCTACTTCTTTTTCATAGTCAATAGCCACGAGTGTTCCACCTTTCCTCCAATTTATGCTTGGGTAATAAGATCGAAATGATGCCGTACCGTATGGCTGTCCGCATAACCTTCTTCTTCCCGTTCTCCGGACAGAGCCGTTGTCGGGCAAGCTTCCACGCACTTCAGGCAACCTTTGCAATATTGATAATCAATTCCCTGCAGGAACATCTGCGGACGTCCCTTCTTGTCCGGCTGTTCCTCCCAGACAAAACAAAGATCAGGGCACACCGTATCGCACTGCGCACAATGAATACAGGTCTCGGCTTCAAAATGAGGCAGCAGACCGGAACGGGAAATGCTGAGATTCTTCAAGAAACTGTTGCCGGGACTGACGATCGTACCGCCGATGGGCTGAGTCTCGTAGCCGAGCGATGAAACGTCGGAACGCACGAAAGCAGGCATCTGAACCCCTTCAGGCAGCGGAAAATGCATAAACTTCACTTCATTAAATCCGCGTTCGAAGGTATTCAGTGCGGACTGAACGGCCTGCGGGTATTTTTTACCAAGCGATTTCTCGATAACACCTTTCATAATCTCCGGGTCCAGGAAATCACACATGCGGAATAATGCGCCCAGCATAGCCATGTTCACCCGGTTCTTCTCATCCAGCGCTATGGTTGTGGCGTCAATCACAGCAATCGTTCCTGCCAGCACGTTCATGGAGGCTTTTAGAGTCTCCGGCGATTTGGCCGAGTTGACCAGCACAGTGCTGTGTTCATAAATCCCGCCGGTAACATTAACTGTCTTGGCGAGCGCTTCATGGAAGACACCTACCACATGCGGACGTTCTACCGGTGAAGTATCGCGAATAGGGGTATTTAAATCACAAAAGCGGATATGTGCTTTAACGGCTGAACCTTTTTTCTCCGAGCCGTAGGATGAGAAACTCACCCCGTTCATACCGGCGCCGACCACGCCTGCTTCCGCCAGCATTTTACCAGCCAGATTCGCGCCCAGTCCCCCTATAGATTCCAGACGTATCTCAAAAAATCCGAGTTCGTTTACTTTTGGCAACTGTACCACCGACATAACCCCTTTCAAGAAGTTAAATAGAATAACATCCTTTTGACTTTTTCAAAGATTGTAACTTGATTAGCGCGCAAGCGAAGTGACAAATATTGCATTCCCGCGCCTTTAGGAGTGACTATTCTGTATAAAATGAGCTGTCTCTTACCCTTAATTTAGCAATAAAATTAAAAATTAAGATGTTAAATTTATCACATAAGTAATGACAAATATCACAGAAACAGCAACAGAACCCATCATCCGTTTGTTCCGGCGGAGCCAAAAGCCTCAGCAATGGGCGGCATCATTTCTTTATCTTGCTTCCATCTTTACCGAACGTGCAATTTTGCCTTTTCAAGGCTGCCGTTTCAGGATACACTGATTCATGTTGCACTTTGGTTGAACTTAAATAGATATAGGGGGCATTAAAGTGAAGTCAGATGAAGGCACGCTGCAGAAGAAACTGCTGCCTCGGCATATCAGCTTTATGGCGATGGGCGGAGTAATCGGGACGGGGATCTTTAAGGGAAGCTCGGAGACTATAGGCATTGCGGGTCCGGGAATTATACTCTCTTATGTATTTGCCGGCTTGCTGCTGCTGGTCGTAATGGGAGCCATTGCCGAAATGGCTACAGTATATCCCAATCGAAATATGAAAGACTTTATTCGTGAAGCTTTTGGTGCGCGGCTGTCGTTTATTGTAGGCTGGTTATATTGCTTCATGTGGCTGACTGTTTGTGTAATCGAGGTCCTGGCTGCCGGGAGTTTTCTGCAATACTGGCTGCCGGAGGTTCCGCTATGGCTGCTTAGCCTGGGCAGCGGAGCGCTTATTATCGGTATCAATACGATGAGCGTAGACGGTTACGGTGAGACGGAATTTTGGCTGGCCGGCATCAAAATCGCCATGATTATTGTATTCATCGTGCTGGGCGGAAGTCTGATCTTTGGACTGCTGCCCTCGGCAGAAGCCCCTCCGTTTCTGCAGAACTACACGGCGCATGGAGGGTTCTTCCCGCAAGGCTGGACGGCCATTTTCTCCGGACTGCTGGTTGTTATGTTCTCCTACGGAGGCTCGGAGCTCATTGGTCTGACCTTAACCGAAACCGAGGATGCCGAGAAGATTCTGCCCAAAGTGGTGAAAAGCTTCATTTTACGCGTTATGCTGTTCTATACGCTGCCTATCCTCGTCATTTGCGGCCTTATTCCCTGGAACCAGTTGAACGAGCATACCAGCCCGTTTGTGCAGGTGCTGGCCTCCACAGGGCTGAAAGGCGCAGCGCACCTGATGAACTTCATTCTGGTGACGGCAGTCCTGTCTGCAGCCAACTCGGGGATCTACGGGGCCACGCGGATGCTTCACTCGTTGGCTTCCCAGGGTGAAGCTCCGCAGGCGCTGGCACGCACCTCTTCCCGCGGCGTTCCGCTGAACAGCCTGAAGCTGTGCGCAGCCGTACTTCTGGTCGGTTCCCTGCTGGCTTATTTCGCTCAGGACGGGTTGTTCCGCCTGCTGATGGCTGTCCCGGGCTTCGTGGTGCTGCTCGTCTGGATCAGCATCTGCCTGGCCCAGCTGAAACTGCGCCGGACCTACCCGCAGCAGCCGAGCTTCAAGGTATGGGGGTTCCCTTATATCACCTTGCTGACGGTTGGCTCGCTGACGGTCATTGCAGCGCTGTTCCTCTTCGATGACCAGAACCGGGTCAGCATCGGTGCCTGTCTGGCTTTCCTGCTGGTGCTTGTGATCTGGTCATTGCTGAAATTCCGCAAGCGGACATAGCGCTCCGAGTACTCGGAGGAGTGACACAACATACAAACGGGGATGTCCTGGAAGCCATACAATGGCCTCCCGTGACATCCCCGTTGTTTATACCGTTCACTAGCTTACGTTAGTATCTTAAGTTCATTCGATCTAGCCATAAAAGTAATCCCAAAATCCCTCGTAATACTCCGCGCCCAGAACCGGCTCGACAACTTCTTTGAACCGCTGCTCAAAACCCGGATAGAGTCCATCATCATCACCGATTTCAAAGATTTCAAATTCACCGTACACCACAGAGATCATTGCCGAAAGAGCATTAACAAAGTCGGCAAGCGACGCCGCAATAGGAAAAGCCTGTCCTGCATCGTGGGCTGCATATACAGGTGTGCCCTCCCGGTTAATAACTGCGATCACGGGTTTGCCGCCCCCTACATCATCGGCGAACACCACATATTCCTCCGGCCATTCCGGGTTATCTATCCAGCCCTCGCGGTCTTTGACCCGGCGATAGCCGAGCTGAGCCCGTTCCAGACCTTCCACTGCCCATAGCTTGAGCGGCGTAAATCCGGTTTCGAGCTTAACTCCGGCGGGTTCATAATGATTGAGCAGATACTCCAGCTCCTTGGATTTCCCGATCGCGGCAGGAAAGTGTAAACTGGCATTGTTGCGGTTGGCAAAAGATCCTGGCAGGCCAAACTTTCTGTGAGTGGCTTTCAGTTCATTTAAAGCAGCTTCAAGGTTTTCTACTTCCAGGTTGATCCCTCCTTATAAATAGCAGACATGTTCCAAAAACGCTATTCCAAATCCGGCTGAATATGCTCGGCAATCAGCTTTTGCTTCTGTTCCCATACCTTTTCGCTCAGGTTGATCCGGTAGACCTCCGGGTTGAGCTTGCGCAGATATTCCGGCCAGAACAGATCCAATTGCTCCTTGTGATAGCGGCGAATCTCAGCCAGATCCGGCAGCTTATAGACCTGAAAGCCGTTAACATAAATCGGCTCCAGCATAGGGAGCGCCGTGTAGTGCTGCACATGTTTTTGCATATAAGGATGCAGCGGGTTGAACAGCTTCAGCCGGGCACCGCTGCGCGGAGCTTCCTCTTCCGGGAAGCTGATATAATCGGCCACGGCTTTTCCTTTCTTCCCGATAATACGGTAGACCTCTTTTTTGCCGGGTGTGGATACCTTCTCCGGGTTGGAGGAAATTTTGATCGTCGGCACCATCTCTCCGGAAGCTGACTCGATCTCAACCAGCTTGTACACACCACCCAGTGATGGCTGATCCGATGCCGTAATGAGCTGCGTTCCCACACCCCAGGTATCAATGGCCGCCCCCTGCGACTTCAGGTTCATGATCGTATTCTCGTCAAGATCATTGGATGCTACAATTCTCACATAGGACAGTCCGGCCTCATCCAGCATTCTGCGCGCTTCACGCGACAAATAGGCCAGGTCACCGCTGTCCAGACGGATGGCATTCATCCGTTTGCCCTGTGCTTCCAGCATTTTTGCTGTATGAATCGCATTCGGTACCCCACTGCGCAGGGTATCAAAGGTGTCTACCAGCAGCGTAACACCGTCGGGCATCACCCTGGCATAAGCATCGAAGGCTTCCTGTTCGCTGCCAAAGCTTTGGACCCAGGAGTGGGCATGCGTACCCTTGGTGGGAATGCCAAACAGTTTGCCGGCCAGCATATTGGAAGTGGCATCAAAGCCGCCGACATACGCCGCACGTGCCCCCCACACAGCCGCATCCGCTTCCTGTGCACGCCGTGTTCCGAACTCCAGCAGAATATCATCGGGCGCCACCTGCTTGACCCGTGAAGCCTTGGTAGCGATCAGTGTCTGATAGTTCATGAAGTTCAGAATGGCGGTCTCGACCAGCTGCGCCTCCATAATCGTTCCTTCCACGCGGAGTAAAGGCTCGTCCGAAAAAACCAGTGCCCCTTCCTTCATGGCATGAATGGTGCCCTGAAAATGGAACTGCAGCAGCTCTTCCAGAAAAGCAGGCGCATAATTCTCCTCCTGCTCGGACAAATACCGGATATCCTCCTCGGTGAAACGCAGGCCCCCGATATAGCCGACAATCCGTTCAAGGCCGGCAAACACGGCAAAGCCGTTGCCAAACGGCAGCTTGCGAAAATACGCTTCAAATACGGCTTTGCGTTTATGCGTGCCATTCGCCCAGTGGGCATACATCATATTGATCTGGTATTTATCGGTATGTAGCGCAAGTTCTCTTCTCAAATTCTCATCTCCTAATCTCTGGGCTGCTTTGCTCCTGCTATCACAACTTCAGCGCCGAGGCTTCCCTTGAAATGCCCCAAAGCCCACGTATGGCCGGCAGCATTGAAGCTCGCTACAGCGTCCTCATGCACAACAATATCAAAACCTTTGTTATACGCGTCCACTGCAGTATGCAGCACACAGATATCCGTGCAGACGCCAATCAAGTGCAGCTCGGTAATGCCGCGTTCACGCAGCTTCACTTCCAGATCTGTCCCGCAAAATGCGCTGTAGCGCGTTTTGTCCAGCCAGTAGATGCTGTCACTATGGTCCTCATAGACACGCTTCAGGCTGCCATACAATTCACGTCCCGCGGTCCCCCGCAGATTATGCGGCGGAAACAGCTTGCTCTCCGGGTGATACGGGTCATTTCCTTCGTGAAGATCTACAGCCATGACTACATAATCGCCACTGCGGACAAATTCACGCGTCAGTTCAGCGATTCTGGGCTCGATCCGGACCGCCGGCTCTCCCACCGGCAAGTTCCCGTCCACAAAATCATTCGTAAAATCAATCACGATCAGTGCTTTCATCGAAATAGCCTCCTCTTGTGATTTCAGACACTAAGTATAAATGGATAACAGCGGCTCATGATCCGTGAACGTATACAGCTGAGCCGGACGTTGAGAATATTGATTGGAGCTGAGCGGATTGCCCGCTTCGTCCTTCACTTCTTTTAATATACCCTGACGGCTGCGGGTTGACGTAATTTTGCGGATAAAATTAGGCTCCTTGAATTCCGGCACGACCGTCTGGATGACCTGGTACAGCTCACTGAGCGTGAAATGACGCGGCAAAAACTGCCTGGCAATCGTCGTCTGCAGCATTTGCTGCTGAATCCGCAGATAAGCATCCGTAATGATATCATGATGGTCAAAAGCCAGCTCCAGCTCCTCCAGCGCTTCCCGCAGGGTGAATAACCCAACCTCCCCGGCGTCATCGGAAGCCTGCCGCTGCTCCAGCATCCATTCCTCTACCAGCGCAAAAAACGCATGGCTGATAATCCAGCCCCGGGGATCGCGGCCCGGCGTGCTGTACACCCCCAGATACTCCAGATGTCCGCCGTCGACCCCGGTCTCTTCCTTCAGCTCGCGGGTAGCCGCATCATAGATCGATTCATTCTCCTGGCAAAAGCCGCCCGGCAGCGCCCACATTCCTGCGCATGGCCAGCGTCTGCGTTTGACCAGCATGACTTTCAATTCACGGAGAGGAAGGGTCTTGGTGACCGTCTTCCGTTCGCGTTTGGTCAGCGTAAACATTACAATGTCAGCCGGAACACCGTCCGGGGTGCGGTACTTTTTGACGTTATAGGTTTGTTCGCGATTGTCGCTCACTGTTGATCCATCCTTTTGCCGCAGCTTATATTTCCTGTTCGTATCTTTTAAATGTACCAAACCTGAACTTGCCAAATCAAGAAGCCAAGAAGGGACGGATCTTCATCCGCCCCTTCTTATTGATGCGGTTAATCCCCGCATGTGGACGGAGGCGCTTCCGTGCCGGCTTCCACATTGATTTTTTCTGAAACCGTATCTCTTATCACTGAAATCACCAGCTGCAGCAGATAATTGATATCGCTCTGGCTTTGCTGGAATTCATTCACTACCGGAATGCCGTCGATCTCATCCTGCAGCTCTTCAATCTCGCGTTCGATCTTGGCGACCATATCTTTATTTCCGAAGCTCTCGAAGGCCACAATCTCCTTCTGCTTCTTCTTCATGGTAGCAATCAGGCCCTGGACACGTTCATGATTCAGGATCTTCTGTTCGGCCTGCTGAAAATGACGGACCTCTTCACTCGTTGAGATCAAGGACGCCAATTCCTTGGCTTTGCCCATAATATCTTCACGCACGATCAAATCCCGCGTATTGTAAGTCGGCATTCCGTATTTGTTCAATTGCTGCTGCTCCTGACTCAAGCGTCATCGCCCCATTCGTCTATGATTAATGGACAGCCACAGCTTCCGCTAGGGCATCCCCTTTGATGTACCAAGTTTTGGTATCGGTAATTCTTACCTGCACAAACGAGCCAATGAGCTCCGCCGGCCCTTCAAAATGCACCAGTTTATTGGCCCGGGAACGTCCGGACAACATCTCCGGATTGTTTTTGCTCTCGCCTTCAACCAGCACCTCAACCACTTCACCGAGCATGCGGTCATTGCTGATCCGGCTGTTCTCTTTAATCAGATCATTCAGTCTTTGCAGGCGTTCGCTCTTAACCTCCATCGGCACATTGTCTTCCATGGCGGCGGCAGGCGTTCCCTCACGGGGCGAATAGATAAAGGTATAAGCCATATCATAACCCACTTCGCGCACCAGCGACAACGTCTCTTCGAACTGTTCCGCAGTTTCACCGGGGAATCCAACGATGATATCGGTAGTCAGGACTGCGCCCGGGACAGTGGCTTTGATCTTGCGGACCAGCTCCAGATAGGCTTCACGGGAGTATTTGCGGCTCATTTTTTTGAGTACGGCCGTACTGCCCGATTGAACCGGCAGATGGATATGCTCCGTCAGATTGCCGCCTTTGCCAAGCACCTCAATCAATTTATCGTCAAAATCACGCGGATGCGATGTCATGAACCGGATACGCGGAATGTCAATCAGCCGCATGTCATCCATCAGATCGCCGAAGGTATAATCAATATCGGTAAAATCCTTCCCGTATGCGTTCACATTCTGCCCGAGCAGCGTCACTTCCTTGAAGCCCTGACGTGCCAAATCACGCACCTCGGCAATAACATCTTCCGGCCGGCGGCTCCGCTCCTTGCCCCGTGTAAACGGCACGATGCAGTACGTACAGAACTTGTCGCAGCCGTACATAATGTTCACCCAGGCGCGCATGCCTTCCCGCTTCTTCGGCAGGTTCTCGATAATGTCGCCTTCCTTGGACCAGACCTCCACGACGAGTTCTTTGCTGAACACGGCTTCTTTAATGAGATGCGGCAGACGATGAATATTGTGTGTTCCAAAGATCATATCCACAAAACCGTGCTTGGACATAATCCGGTTGACTACGCCTTCCTCCTGCGACATGCAGCCGCAGACTCCAAGCAGCAGTCCCGGCTTCTCGATCTTCAGATGTTTGAGATGACCCAGCTCCCCGAACACCTTGTCCTCGGCATTCTCGCGGATCGCACAGGTATTCAGCAGAATAATATCCGCCTGATTACGGTCAAGCGTGCCGCGGTAGCCCATTTGCTCCAGCAGCCCCTTCATCGTCTCCGTATCATGCTCATTCATCTGGCAGCCGTAGGTGGTGATATGATAAAGCTTGTTCACGCCAAACCCGGCCATTTCCTCCGGAATCGCAAAGTCATAATGAACTTCGATCTCTTCCTTGCCGCGGCGTTTGCCTTCTTTATAGTCGGGCTGGCTGTTGATCTGCACATTTCTGCCCTTGATGCGGTAGGTAGTTTTGCCTTCTTCCTCGCTGATTACCTTGGCATCGCTGAAATCGAAATACTTGGAATAATCCTTCGAACCCTTGCCGGATTTTAAGTCCGGTGAGCCCTGGTTACCTTTTGTCATGCTGCTTCACGTCCTCTATAGTATTGAACAGTTTCTTTTGTACATTGCTAATTTAAAATTATACCATAAGGCCGCCCTAACATAGAAGAGCGCGGTATGAATAATCATTTTTTGGGGGTGAAGTCCTGCCCCCGGACACCAAAACATCCGCCTCCCAGTCTTGCCGAATAACGCTCCTTGGCAAAACAGTGAAAAGCGGATGCTTCTTCTACCCTATGAGGCTTGAAAACTAGTTACTTGAGCGTATTTGTCGATTCCGGAGTAAAGGGCTCAATCTCCTCTGTTCTGCCGCTGCGGAGCTTCTCCGGCCAAGCTGCATCGGCAATCAGGGCGCGTCCTACGGCAACGAGATCAAATTCCTCTTTCGCAATCTTCTCGAGCAGGCGGTCGATATTGTCTTCCCCGCTGTCTCCCGCTTCTCTGGTCACAAAATCGCTGTTCAGGCCGACAGAGCCCACAGTAATACTGGGTTTGCCTGTAAGCTTCTTGGTCCAGCCCGCCAGATTCAGCTCGGACCCTTCGAACTCCGGCAGCCAGAAGCGGCGTGTGGAGCAGTGAAAGATATCCACGCCGGCATTGCTCAGCGGTTCAAGGAAACGGGCCAGCTCCTCGGGGGTGTGAGCCAGCTTCGCATCATAGGCTCCTGCCTTCCACTGCGAGAACCGCAGCACAATCGGGAAGTCCGGGCCAACAGCACGGCGGCAGGCTTCAATCACGTCCACGGCAAAGGTGGTACGGCCTGCCAGATCCCCGCCGTAGCGGTCGGTACGCTTGTTCGTATGCTCCCAGAAGAACTGGTCAATAAGGTAGCCATGCGCACCGTGCAGCTCAATACCGTCAAAACCAACCCGTTTGGCATCCGCTGCCGCTTGGGCATAAGCCGCGACCAGGTTCTCGATTTCCGCCGGAGTCAGCGGTTCGGTGACCTTCTCACCTGCAAGGTTCAAGCCGGAAGGTCCGATGGGTAGAGCATCCAGGTTCGGCAGATCCCCGATGGAACGGGCCATTCCTACATGCCAGAGCTGCGGCATGATTCGACCGCCTGCGGCGTGAACCTCTTCCACCACTTTTGCCCATCCGGCCAAAGCGGCCTCGCCATGGAAATTCGGGATGTTCTGATGGCTGACTGCGGATGGATGCTGAATCGCCGTCCCTTCAGTTATAATCAGGCCTACCCCGCCTTCTGCACGGCGGCGGTAATAAGCGGCAACCTCTGCTCCGGGAACACCATCCGGTGAAAAAGCACGGGTCATCGGAGCCATTACGACCCGATTCGAAAGGGTAAGATTTCCTGCAGTGAACGGCTGAAATAAAATCTCTGTATTCATATGTTACCTCCACTTCATAATTTGATTACTTTAAGTAAGTATATTATGACGCGAATGACGGCTAAAAGCAAGTTCAGCCCCCTCCGGCCGTATTTTTTTATTATAAAAATTAAATAGTCCCCCAATAAACAAAGAACCCGTTATAATTGAGGCAAAATCGATATAGCCGAGGTGTGATGCTGAAATGAATGTGAATCAAATCGTGGACCGGTACAATGAAGAGCACCTGCCTTTTTCAGGCGTTGTATTTGTAAAGAAGCTAAACGGGGAAAACTATGAACAAGGACACGGTTACGCCAACCGCAGTGATAACATCAAGAATACAACTTCTACACGTTTTGGCATAGCTTCCGGCTGCAAGATTTTTACCGCTGTGGCCATCATGCAGCTGGTAGATCAAAAAAAGCTGGACTTGGACACGTTGCTAAGCGATTGTCTTGATGTGCCGTTCCCTGCTTTTGATTCGGGCATAACGATTCGTCATTTATTAACGCACAGTTCTGGAATTCCGGATTATTTTGATGAAGAGGTCATGAGCGATTTCGCTGAATTATGGAGTTCGTTGCCAATGTACACAATGACTTCGGCAAGCGCGTTCCTGCCTATGTTCCAGTACCGCGGGATGAAATTCAAGCCGGGCGAGCGCTTCTCCTATAGTAATGCCGGTTTCATTGTACTTGGCCTGATTGTTGAACAAGTGAGCGGATTGACGTTTCAGGAATACGTCCAAACCCATATTTTTGAGCGCTGCGGAATGAAGGATTCAGGATACTTTAGACTGGACCAGCTGCCGGAACGAACAGCCTCCGGGTATATTGAACAAGGTACCACATGGAGCTCCAACCTTTATTCCATCCCTGTTATCGGCGGCCCGGATGGCGGCGCTTTTACTACAGTTCATGATTTGGAGAAGTTTTGGGATGCGCTTCTGGGCTGTCAGCTCTTATCCCCAAGCTCAACCGGCTCGTTGCTATCCCCACAGATTCAGGTGAATAAGGAAATACATTACGGGTACGGGGTATGGATGAGGATTCAGAACAATGAGATTGATAAATTCTATGTGATGGGCAACGACCCCGGTGTTGATATGCGGTCGATCGTGTACCCGCGCCTGAACACACGGATTCATATCTTATCCAATAACGGCAAAGGTGCCGGGGCAATTGCAGGTGTACTGGAGGAGCAACTTTTCGAGGAATAAGCTGGCCTTTATTCAGAATGAGTCAGCCCATAAGTAACTTTTCGATTTAAAAAAGGCTGGGCGCTCTATGAGAGGCATTTTTGCCTCTCTTTTCGCCCAAACCCGCGCTGGGCGCTCTACGAGAGGCATTTTTGCCTCTCTTTTCGCCCAAACCCGCGCCGGGCGCTCCACGAGAGGCATTTTTGCCTCTCCTTCGCCCAAACCCGCGCTGGGCGCTCTACGAGAGGCATTTTTGCCTCTCTTTGCGCCCAAGCCGCGCCGGGGCTCTCTACGTGAGGCATTTTTGCCTCTCTTTGCGCCCAAAACCGCGCTGGGCGCTCTACGAGAGGCATTTTCGGATTAACCCCCTAAATTTGGACACAACCACATTCATTCTTGCAAAATCG
>NZ_BMKR01000003.1 GCF_014644435.1 Paenibacillus albidus
TGAGTTGTACTTTCCGTGTCCACCTCTTAGTCTAAATCACAGAAGCCGCTAAATGATCCATGGACCCTCGTTTTGAGCTAGAGATCATACAATAAGAGCACCTGTGTCCGTATAAAAGGATAACACCCTTCGTTACCTTAAATAAGATCCCCTGTGTCCGCTTACTTGCCCAGCCGGTCCCGGTGACGAATTGTTGCCGGGCCTAAGTCAACCGCTGATTATGGATTTGAGCCGTAAAACCGACTTCTTTTTATATAAACCGGCAAAACCCCCTCCTATTTTTGTGCACCGAGGCTATGGTCAAGGGTATTTCTCACAAAATTAATATAAGTTTATACGAGAGAAGCTCTCTTTTTACAGTAGTATGATACTATTTAGTAGATTACAAATATTGTAACTGAGAGGAGTAGATTTTAACTAATGAGGTTATCTTCCAGATTGCGAAAGTGGTTGGTTTCAGGGTTAGCGGTCCTACTGGCTGCCGGCAATATATTCCCAGCTGTACAGACTGCCCAGGCAGCGCCGGATAACAGCAAGGTGGTCATTTCTCAAGTCTACGGCGGCGGGGGGAACAGCGGAGCAGAATACAAAAATGATTTCATTGAATTATATAATCCTACGAATCAACCGGTAGACTTAACGGGCTGGAAGGTGCGTTATGCCAGTGCAACCGGTTCGTTCGGTGATAGCAATAATACCTCTTTAACTGGCACCATTCAGCCTGGCGGCTATTTGCTGATTCAGCAAGTCGCAGGGGCTGGCGGCACCAAGGATCTGCCCCAGCCTGATCTGACAGGTTCAATCGCCATGAGCGGTACTAATGGTAAAGTGGATCTTGTGAATAATGCAGGTCAAGTCATTGACCTCGTGGGCTATGGAACAGCAACGGGAGGCGAAGGTTCTCCAGCCTCTGCTCTATCCGGTTCCACAGCAGCCATCCGCCTCGCCCTCTCCGGTGCGCCTGCGGGCAGCCGTGGCCTGGATACAGACAACAATGCTGCTGATTTCAGTGTGGGCGCACCTGATCCGCGCAACAGCAGCTACGGTCTCGCACCCGATACGGCCAGCCCGGTAACGGCAGCGCCGGCACCAAACGCCTGGCCTGCGGGCACTGAGGTAACCCTTAGCTCTCCTACCGTAAGCGCCTCCGTATATGCGGCGGTATATACCTCAGGCAATAACGGGACCTATGCTCCTTATAGCAGCCCGATCCTGATTAATGGAGATACTACGATCCGCGCTTATGCCTCGGAGCCGAATCTGCCGGACAGTCCGGTATCTGAATTCTCCTATACAATCCTCTCCAAGACTGACATCGCAGCAGCACGGACTGCGCCCAAATCGCAGAATGTCGCTACCTCCGGGATTGTAACCCATATCGATGGGACCAAAACCTATATCCAAGACGAGTCAGGCGCCATTGTATTGTACAACTTCCCGGCCTTCGCAAGTGCGGGTGACCGTGTAGACGTCAGCGGCGTTATGGATATCTACAGCAACCTGCAAGAACTCAAACCTGTGACGGGGCTGGACTACAGCGTTATCGAACCCAATGCAGGCGTTCCAGCACCGAAGCCGTTGACAGCGGCAGACTTGTCTGCAGCAAATGGCGAGCAGCATGAAGCAGAACTCGTGACCTTGGAGAATGTAACCATCACCAGCAAAAATGGAAGTACGGTTACAGCAAGTCAAGGTGGTACTACCTTTACGGTTTACTCCGGATCGGCCAAGCTTGCGGAAGGCAAGACTTTTGACCGGATCACTGGTGTCGTAGAGCAGTTCAATGCCAATTATCAATTGGTGCCGCTTAATGATAATGCACTGGTAGAAGAGACATTCTCTGTTACCGCAAGCCCGGCAGCAGGCCGCATCATTATCGGCAGCGAGGTCACTCTCTCCAGCCCTACTGTCGGCGCAGCCGTCCACTATACGCTGGATGGAACAGATCCTACTGCTGCAAGCACACTGTACACCACGCCAATCAAGGTGGATCAGGATGTTACGATCAAAGCGGTTGCCGTTGCGAACGGCGAGACGAGTAAGGTGTTCTCTTTTGCCTATGTAGCTTCTGAGGTTCCGCGCATTCATGATATTCAGGGCGAGTCACATACCTCTGATTTCGCCAGCCAAACCGTTACCGATGTGGAAGGCATCGTGACCCAATACGGTTACTACTTCAGCGACGGCAAATATAGAGGGTTCTTCATGCAAGACCCGCAACCGGATAATAATCCGAACACTTCCGAAGCGATTTATGTATTCAGCACCAATGAGGCTGAGAAGCCGGCCATTGGCGACCTGGTGTCTGTAACCGGGAAGGTGTCCGAATACAATGAGGGAAGCAGCAGCAACCTGACCTCTACCCAAATTACACCCACTTCGCTGAAAAAGCTGGCCTCCGGCCAAGCGCAACCAGAACCGGTTGTTCTCGGTAAAGGCGGACGGGTGATTCCTTCAAGCCTCATCGATAATGACGAAATGAAAGAATTCCAGCCTGAGGAAGATGCCATTGATTTCTATGAATCTTTGGAAGGCATGCTGGTGAAGCTGCCAACCCCTGCTATCCTTAGTCCTTACTGGACCAGCGGCAACGGCAACTCCCTTCTCTACAATATTCCGACCCGGGTGGACAATGATTTCCAAGACGTTATTACTCCAGCGGGCGGACTTGTGCTTAAAGGAGCGGGCAACCTGAATCCGCAGCGCCTCCTGATCGCTTACAGCAACCCAGGCATGGAAGTAGGAACCGGAGATACGTTTGCCGGGGATGTAACGGGCGTAATTGGCTACAACAACGGGAATTTCAAAGTTATTCCCGCCAATGGCAGCCTGCCGTCCATTACCCCAAATCCAACCCAGCAAGAAACCACTACACTAACTGCCCAGGACAGCAAATTACTTATCGCTTCCTACAATATTGAGAATTACTATCCGGGTGTGGGCCCGGCCAAAACACAAAAACTCGCCGAGTCCATCACCGCGAACATGAAGAAACCTGATATTATCGGCGTCGTGGAAATGCAGGATGGCGATGGGGAAGCCGACAGCGGCACTGTGGAAGCGGACGCTTCCGCACTGATTACGGCGATTCAGAACGCCGGCGGCCCACTGTATAAGTATGTGGATATTGCGCCTGAGAACAAAAAGGACGGCGGAGCCCCTGGCGGCAATATCCGCGTAGGTTTCCTGTATAATCCGGCCAGAGTCCAGCTTGCTGACAGCGTAAACGGGGAAAAGGGATCGGCTACCCAAGCTGTCGCCTATGATGCTGCAAGCGGCAAATTGACTTATAATCCGGGGCGGATCGCGCCTGCGGACAGTGCCTTCGCCAGCTCACGCAAGCCGCTGGCGGCGCAATTTGAATTCCAGGGCGAGCAGATCATTGTGATCGCCAATCATTTTAATTCCAAGGGTGGCGACAACGGTCCGTTCGGCAAGACTCAGCCACCGGTGCTCTCCAGTGAGACCCAGCGGCACCAAATTGCCGCCATCGTGAATGCTTTTACCAAAGATATCTTAACCGCGAACCCGGACGCCAACATTGTGGCCCTGGGCGACCTGAATGACTTCCAGTTCACCGAAACGGCCACAATTCTCAAAGGCAACGAGCTGGACAACCTGATCGACAAGCTGCCTGTGAACGAGCAATACACCTATACGTATGACGGCAACTCCCAGGTACTGGATCATATCCTGGTCAGCAAAAACCTGAGTGCTGCCGCCCAGGTGGATGTGGTTCATCTGAATGCCGATTTCCCGGCTTCCAGAGGCCGTGTATCCGACCATGATGCCGTTATGGCGCAGATTGATTTCAAAGGGAATACACTGTTCCCGCTGACCGTTCTGCACACCAACGACACGCACGCCAACCTGGATACGACCAGTTCACCGAACAGCGTCCTGCGCCGCGTGACGGCGATTAAGGAAGCCAAAGCCAGCTCGACTAACCCGATTCTGGTGGATGCGGGCGATGTATTCTCAGGTACACTTTATTTCAACAAGTATCTGGGACAAGCCGATTTGGCCTTTATGAATCTCGTGGATTATGATGCGATGACCTTCGGCAACCATGAATTCGACAAGGATTCCACGGTACTGTCCAAGTTCATAGACAATGCCAAGTTCCCGTTCGTCTCGTCCAACGTTAACTTTTCGGCAGATGAGATTCTGAGCAGCAGGTTCAAGAACGAAATCGGCAAGCCGGGCGCAGATGCCACTATCTACCCTGCACTCATTATGGAAGTAGATGGCGAGCAGATCGGCCTCATCGGCCTGACCACGGAGGATACGGCCAATATCGCCTCACCGGGCGCAGTCACCTTCGACAATGCTGCTGCCAAAGCAAGCGCAACGGTCGCCATGCTGCAAGCCGAGAAGATCAACAAGATCATCGTGTTGTCCCACCTCGGGTATGACGAGGATGTGAAGCTGGCGAAAGCTGTCAGCGGCATTGATATCATCGTCGGCGGACACAGCCACACCAAGCTGGACCAGGCTGTAGTAGACCATACCGATGCCAATGCGCCTAAACTTATCGTACAGACCGGAGAAAAAGGCCAGTTCCTGGGCAAACTTCAGGTAATGTTCAGCGAAGACGGCGTCCTTGATTCCTGGAACAATGAGCTGATCTCGATTGATGCCAAAACAGGCAGCACTTACAATATTACTGAAGATCCGGAAGCCAAGGTCATTCTCGACCGCGACTATAAGCCGGGGATTCAAGAATTGTCCAATGCCGAGGTCGGCACCTCTAATGTAGTGCTGAACGGGGTACGGAATGATGTACGCACCAAAGAAACGAATCTGGGTAATCTGATTGCCGACGGTATGCTTGCCGCTGCCAAAGCTGCAGGCACCCACGCAGTCATCGCGCTGCAAAATGGCGGTGGTATCCGCGACTCCATCAATGCGGGGCCAATCACCCAAGGCGAAGTGCTGACGGTGCTGCCTTTTAACAATGACTTGGTAACTATCACGCTGACCGGCCAAGAAATCAAGGAAGCGCTGGAGAATGGTGTATCCAAACTCCCCGCCGCCGATGGACGGTTCCCGCATGTAGCCGGGATGCGTTTCTACTACGATTCCACGAAGCCGGTGAATGAGCGGGTCCAACGGATCGAAGTGAAAAACGGCGGGACTTATGTGCCGCTGGATCTCAGTGCGAGCTATGAGGTGGCCACCAACGCTTTTACAGCCAAAGGCGGGGACTTCTATGCATCACTGGAGCAGGCGTACAAGGAAGGCCGCGTAAATCTGCTGTATTTGCCGGATTACGAGGTATTCACGAATTATATTCAATCGGTAGGAACGGTGACGGCCGACACGTCGGCGGTGGAAGGACGGATTGTCGATCTGAACGGCAGCCCGCTGCCGGAGGAAGACTTCTCCCTGCGCATTCTGCATACCAATGACACGCATAGCCATCTGGAGACCGTTGTGAAACGGATGACGGCGATCAAACAAGAAAGAACCGGCAACACCCTGCTGCTTGATGCAGGCGATGTCTTCTCCGGCACCCTGTACTTTACCAAGTTCGAAGGTCTGGCCGACCTGAGCTTCATGAACTATATTGGCTATGACGCAATGACTTTCGGGAACCATGAGTTCGATAAAGGATTACCTGCACTGCGGACCTTTGTTGATAAAGCGAACTTCCCGCTTGTCAGCTCAAACATTGATTTCACGAGCAAAGACAATGAACTGAAGGAAATCTACAACGATACCGTGGGCGTCATCAAAAACGATGCTTCTGAACTCAAGGGCCAGATTTATCCGGCGGTTGTCAAAGAAGTATACGGTGAGCAAGTGGCCATCTTTGGCTTAACCACGGAAGATACAGTTGGACTGTCTTCCCCGGGTAGCAACATCACCTTTGAAGATTACAAGACCAGCGCAGAGCGCACGGTTGCCATGCTGCAAGCCCAAGGCATCAATAAGATCATCGCCTTGTCCCATCTGGGCTACACGGTGGATGCACAGCTGGCGGAGCAAGTGGCCGGAATCGACGTGATCGTGGGCGGACACTCGCACACCAAGCTGAACCAGCCTGTAGTCAAGAATGCGGATGGCGAACGCACACTGATTGTACAGACAGGCGAATATGGACAACATCTCGGAGAGCTGGATGTCGCTTTTGACGACAAGGGCCTAATCACCTCTTATAATGGCCGGCTTCTGGATGTGAGTACATTCGCCGAAGACCAAGAGGCCAAAGCCATGCTGGCCAAATATGACGAAGAACTGGCGGAAATCCGCAAGACGGTCGTCGGGAATACAGCGGTTGAGCTGAATGTAAACCGCATGATCGACGGCAAATCCACCCGTGTGGTGCGTAAAGAAGAGACCAATCTGGGGAACCTGATTGCAGACGGCATCAACAGCAAGTCCAAAGAGCTGCTGGCAAAACTGCTGACCCCAGCTGACTCCTCGTCGATTCAGGGCTATGTAGCTATCCAGAACGGCGGCGGCATCCGTGCCGGGATTAATGCAGGCGAGATTACACTTGAAGAAGTGCTGACCGTGATGCCATTCTCCAACAGCCTTGTAGCGCTCAAAGTCACCGGCCAGGAGCTTATTGATTCCCTGGAGAACAGCGTAAGCGGACTGGAGAGTGATCAAGGCCGATTCGCTCAAGTATCGGGTATGAAATATACGTATGACTCGACCCGAAAAGCCGAGATCATCAATCCGACAACCAATGAGCTGCAGCAAAAAGGGGAGCGGATCGTCTCCGTGGAGATCCGGCAAGCGGACGGCTCCTATAAGCCGGTTGATCCGCAGGCTTACTACATTTTGTCTACCAACTCTTTCATGGCCGGAGGCGGAGACTTCTACCGTTCACTGGCCAAAGCCAAAGCAGACGGACGATATTATGAGCTGTATCTGCCGGATTATGAAGTATTCACCGCCTATCTTGAACAGGTTGGTACGGTTACTATGGGCACGGAAGGCCGTATTACCGACCTGAAGGGCGGATTGGTGACACCTACACCTGCACCAACAACAGCACCTGGCGGCGGTGGGGGTGGAGCAGGTACAGGCATAACACCAACAGCCACACCTGCTGCAACAGCAACACCTGGTGCCTCAACGGCGCCAGCCGTTCCGGCACAAGTCACTACCCTTGCAGCTGAAGATTTGGCAGCCCGTCTGGCGGCTCTGCCGAGCGGCAGCACTGAGCTGGTCATTCCGGTCACAGCTTCAGCGGGCGGTGCACAAATCGTCCTGCCAGCCTCCGTGCTGATCCAGCAGGCCGCAGCGCAGCCAAATACCGTGCTGACCTTTACCACAGCGGGCACTTCCTATTCCTTGCCGCTGAGTGTGATCAATGTAACCGCGCTCTCTAACCAATTGGGAACCAACGATTTCACTATTACCGTATCTATGCTGCAAGCAGACACAGCTATACTGAGCCGCTTGAAGGAGGCCCTGACCTCCCAGCAGGGAACCGTAACCCTTGCTGGACCGGTCATCGAATTCAGCGTCGAAGCCTCAGCGGGGAACAAGCGCATCCCAATGGACAGCTTCGGTGATACGTTCGTGAAACGGTCCATTTCAACCTCTACTGCGCTGAACACGCACAATGCTACAGGCGTTGTCTTCGATCCTGCTGCGGGCAAGTTGTCCTTTGTCCCTTCTGTGCTCAGCACCCGGGCGGATGGAACAACAACTGCCACGATTACACGCAACAGCAACAGTTATTACACGGTCGTTCAATCGGCGAGAACGTTCACTGACCTGAGCGGACACTGGGCCAAGTCAACGGTTGAGCTACTGGCTTCCAAGCTGATCATCAGCGGAACCAGTGTAACGGCATTCTCGCCTTCCCAGTCCGTTACCCGGGCCGAATTCGCAGCCCTGATTACACGCTCACTGGGACTGGCTACGGTAAGCGGAGGAACATCCTTCAGCGATGTCAGCTCCGGCAAATGGTATGCGGGCGATATCCAGACAGCTGCCGCTGCCGGACTGCTCTCCGGGTACACAGATGGCACCTTCCGTCCGGACAGCCCGATCTCCCGTCAGGAGATGGCTTCCATCCTGGCCAAAGCCATGAAGTATACAGGCAAGAGCTTAAATGCTGACTTGGCCGGACTGGCCAAGTTCAGCGATGCGGCAAACCTGCCGGACTGGTCCAAGGCTGCAGTAGCCGAGATTGCCGCCGAAGGCATCATCCAGGGCACGCCGGATGGTTCATTTGCTCCGCAGAAGCAGGCCACCCGTGCGGAAGCCGCGACCATGCTGGAGAAAACCCTGCGGTCGCTTCAGTTCATTAACTAAGGCAGCTTGTTCTAACGCTGACCGGATAAAGCAAAAGACGGTTCTCCAGGTGCTTGCACCCGGGGAACCGTCTTTTTTCCGCTGAATGGGCGTTGAACGGATCAAGGAAAATTTATGTTGAAACCCCCATTTGGTTCGCATATAATAAAACCAATAATAAGTTCTATAAATATAGAACAATAAAGAATGGAAGGAAACGTGCAACTGTATGGACTACAAAGTTGAAGTGGATTTTGCACCCATTTATGAATGTGTAAGCAGCCTGACCGCTTTTATGGGCAAACAAACACATAACGCCCTGGATGCCGGGAAACTGTGGGTTCGTGAGGTTCAGGACCTCTTCGCACCAGCTAAACTTCAACAGATGCGGGAGATCATGAAGGCTACAGACGACTTCAGCCTCGCTCCTTATATCTGGAGCTGTCCGGGAGACCGTTCGGTGAATGGCTTTCTTGATTGGATTGAAGGTCTCTCCACAGGCCAGCTGTATGACATTGCCGCCCGCTTGAAGCTGTCGGTGCCTTCTAATCTCCCGGAACTGCGCAGCAAGACATCCGAAGCGCTGCGGGAATGGGATGCCCAGTATTTCGGGCAGATCGATCCGGCTATTCTAGAAGGCCTCGGCCGGGAAGCCGAAGCCAGACGTTCCAGCTTAAACGGGACCAATGACAAAGAAGTCTATGAGCAGGCCACAGAGGGGATGCGTTTATATCCTAACGATCTGCTGAAGCAAGTGATCCTCATCCCTCAATATCACGCCCGTCCCTTTGTCACTTCAGCGATCTTTGACGAGATCATCTTCACCAGCTATTCTTGCGACATCCTCCCGCCGGAACCGGGCCGACCCGCGCCCGGGCTGCTGCGACTAACGCGCGCACTGTCCGATGAGAACAGACTGTACATCCTTCGCCTGCTGGCCGGCAGACAGTTGACTTTTACCGAAATCGTCCGCGAGGTCGGGCTGTCCAAAAGCACGGTGCATTACCATCTCATCGCCTTGCGGGCCGCCGGACTGGTCATCGTTCATTATGATCATAAAAACACAGGATACAGCCTGCGTCTGGAGGCTCTGAACGATCTGCCACACCAGATTGGAGCTTATATTGAAGGCTGACACATACGGAGGAAATCTCATGCTCAAGCGCAGTTATTACGGTTTATTGGCAACTGTTACTCTTAGCTCTTTCGGCGATGTGTTTGGACTTCTGGCCATGGAATGGCTTGTCTATGAACTAACGGCCTCCAAGCTGGCGATGGGTGCGATGGCGTTAAGCTTCAGCATTCCCGAGATAACCCTCAGGCTGATCGGCTCGCCGCTGTCCGACCGGCTGCACCGCGGACGCTTCATGGCAGGGCTGGCGGCCTTGCGGCTGCTGGCCCTCATGCTGCCGCTGAGCCTGGGCCTGGCAGGCCAGTTGCAGGTATGGCACCTGTTCCTCGCCGCCGGGCTCAGCGGGGCCTGCTCCGCCCTGTTCATGCCGACGGCCATGGCCGTTGTCCCGGGCGTAGCGGGCGAACGCAAGCTTACGCGCGCGTTCGCGGTGATCGACGGCTGCCGGAACGCGGCCGGCATGCTGGGGCCAGCCCTGTCCGGCGCTCTGACCGCGGCCGCCGGAGCATTGCCGACGCTTGGCATCAACGCCGTCTGTTACATGGCAGCCATCGCCACATTGCTCTGGCTGCCCAAAATGCAGAAGCCCTCAGCCGTAGGTACCTCTTTTTCGCTGACGGCTTATATACGAGAAATCGGCGAAGGTTTCTCCTTCTACCGGAATTTCCCGGCGATGCTCTCCATCATGGGCATGGTCTCCATCAGCAATATGTCCAATATTGCGATCTGGACGATGATGATCCCTTTTGTCCGCGAGGTGCTGCACCGGGATGCCGCCGCCATGGGTACGCTGACCACCGCATCGGCGGTTGGCACCTTAGCCGGACTTGCCGTCATCTCGTGGATCGGTGAGATCCACAAGCGCCGCACCGTTATGTTAGGCAGCCTGGCTGCCATAGGGTTCTTTAATGCCTTGCTGGGACTGTTCCCAAGCTACCCGCTTGCACTTTTTGCCTTAGGGGCCGCCGGAGCCGCCGGACCTTTCTTCAGCTCACTCAGTTCTTCCTTGCACGGCACACTGGTACCCGGACATCTGCAAGGACGGGTCAACTCAATCCGGTTTCTGATTGGCGGCGGACTGCAGCCTGTAGGTGCTTTTGCAGGAGCAGCGATTGCCGAGCTTTATGGTCTGCCCTTCCTATTCCTGTCCCTGGGTCTTCTTCCCGTCCTCTGTTCGGCAGCCGCTGCATTTCTGCCCAGCCTGAGGTCCTTAAACGGTGATCTGTCCGCTCTACAGACTAAATCACAGCCGAAAGTTCCTATAACAACGAGTTAATCACATGTTAAAAAGCGCCATTCCTTATAACAGGAACGGCGCTTAAGTGTGAAGCTGGATGCTGCATGTCTTATGTAACTAGGATTCCATACCCGCTTCGTTCACTTCATAATGGCTGATATCACCATGCAGCACAATCTCATGGGCATCTCCCACAACATCAATCCTGCACAAGCAGGTGGGATGAATATAGGGCAAATCCCAGAGCTTGTAGAACGGGCGGTTCTCAAAATACGCCATCAGCACCTTTATGACCACGGTATGGGTAACAATTAATACACTTTGCCCTGCGGACGCCGCAATAATCTCCTGGAGTTTGCCTAACGCCCGCTCCTGCACCTGTAAGAAGGTCTCGCTGCCCTCAACCTGGAAGTGCTCGGGGTCTTCCCAGAAAAAGTTGTATTGCTTCGGGTATTTGTTCTCCAGTTCTGCCGAGTCACTGCCTTCCCATACCCCCATGCCAATCTCCTTAAAAGCATCCGAAGTATGCAGCGGGACCTTTCGGTCACCCCGGATAATCTCAGCTGTGTGCAATGCGCGGGGACTGGTGCTGGCATATATCGCGTCCAGCCGCACGTTCTCCATCCCCCGGTTCAGCCACTGTGCCTGCTGTACGCCGAGCGGCGTAAGCGGCGAATCCTGATGCCCCTGCATCCGGTGCTGCACATTCCATTCTGTCTGCCCATGACGGGTTAAATACACTGTGGTGGTCGTAGTATCCATATGGCTCCCCCTATCCTAATCTCTGTTGCGCTCCATCCAGCGCACCGCATAATCGACAAGCTCCCGCTGTGGAATCAACATGGCGGAAGCTGCGGCGACGTTGCCATGTCTGACAAGCCCTGTCTCCTGCTGAAACTGCTCTCCCAGCTCCGCGAAGTCGTCAGAATCCCAATCCAGCTCAATAAACTCCGTCCACTCTCTTAGGCCGTTCACCATCATCGGCGCTCCACCCGTAAGTTGTTTTTTGCCAGGGTAGGAGGCCCGGCATTCGGCCAGGTGCAGCGAGGTGTTGTTCAGATTGCCCACACCCAGCAGCAGAACCCTTCCGTCCAGGTCATAGATACGGGCCAGCGGCGAATCATCACCGTAGGCGAAATCCAGACCATGACCGTCTATGATTTCGTCCCTGTGTCTGCCCCAGGCTGCGAAAGAACCGAGCGGATGGCCGCTGCGTTTGACTCCTTTTTGCTTCCGAAAACTGTCCGGGATCACTCCCATGCCATACAGCGGGGTCAAATCCTGGTCAAACGCCGGCATCTGCTCCCGGATGGTCTGCCACCAGGCCTCCGGCACCGGGGGCTTGGACCAGCCTGACGGATCGGATAAATCGCCGGAATGTGTCGGCATCACCAAAGTGCCTTCCTCGCCAAGCACTTCCTCAAGCGCCAGAATTACAGCGGCAGGCCCGCCTGCCACCCATGACCCCAGCGACTTAAACGAAGAATGCAGCAGCAGCGTCATCCCGGCTGTCACACCCAAAGCCCGAAAATCCGCCGCGAGCGTCTTTACAGTAATCAGATTCCCCTTGATCTCTTCCATACTCATATCCTCCAAAAACATCCTGTTTGCAGCGGTACATCGGCTAACCCGTGATTGAATGCACGGAACCTCTCCAATTGACCCGAATGTTGCGTCCTCTTAACAAGTATCCACATTAACACGGCCCAAATCCGCAGAATCTAAGGCATTTATGCCTTTCATTCCGCCTCCAGCGCCCGAATCCGCAGAATCTAAGGCATTTTTGCCTCTCATTCCGCCTCCAGCACCCGAATCCGCAGAATCTAAGGCATTTATGCCTTTCATTCCGCCTCCAGCGCCCAAATCCGCAGAATCTAAGGCATTTTTGCCTTTCATTCCGCCTCCAGACCTCCCGCAACCGATTATTTCCAATGAGAGCGAATCTATCGATCATTATACCAGCTGAAGTACGGCCAACACTATATTCGGAAGCGAGACGGTTTACGGTTTACGGTTTACGCTTTACGCTTTACGTTCGCGGTCTACGGTTTACTCTTCGGTTTACGGTTTACAGTCCGCGGCTTTTCTACTTGAGGTCTCCAGTAGGGCCTCCAGCCGCTGCCTGTACCCCGCGCCCCCCTGCGATCGGCCATGCCCCGGCACTGTCGGCTTCAATGCCCTACTTCTCCAGCAGCATCTTCACCCTGTACTCGCCGGGCGAGATGCCCTCCAGCTCTTTGAAGACGCGGGTGAACTGCTTGCTGTTCTCGAAGCCCACCGCCTCGGATACTCCGGCAAGCTTGCAGCGGCTGTCGACGAGGAGCCTTTTGGCGTGGCGGATGCGTACTTTTTTGAGATAGGGCACAAAACTCTCTCCGGTGTAAGCTTTGAACGCTTCACTGAAATAGGAGTAGTTCAGGGACACATGATTGCTGACCATCGCCATATTCAGCGGACGGCTATAGTAGGCTTCGATATAGGCCAGAGCCTCCTTCATCGCCGTATGTTCGGTATGCGCAGACCTGACTCCCAGTATATAATCGTTCACACTGATAAGCAGCTGCTCCAGTGCCCGGTAATAGTCATGAAAATAGCGGTAGTTATACATATTGCCCACGGTCCGGTACAGCTTGAGCACTTCCACCGAAGCTTCGCCATGCACCCGGAATACCTCATCCAGAACACGTTCGTTGATGCCCCGGCCCACCGCCTCCAGATAGGACAAGTCCAGCTGCTTCAAATGCTCTGTCTGAAAAATCTCCCCCAGCAGGCTTTTCATCTCTTTCTCCCGGTCCGTCCCCAGCATATTCAGCAGCTTGCGAAGCTCCTCTTCCGGAAAAGCGAAGCTTCGCCGGCCTTCGGCAACGTCGCCATAATCCAGCAGGTTCACCTGCGGATGCAGAAACAGATAGTGCAGCGCCCGGCACGACTCCTTGTAGCAGGAGCGCAGCGACACCGGCTCAAGGCACTCTCTGCTGATACCGATCAGCAGACCTTCGTGATTCCTGGCTTCCGCCTGTCCCGCCAGTTCCAGGAAAGCCTGTCTGCTGCTGCCGATCAGCACCAGCTTGCCTTCCCAGTCCGTAAGCACTTCCATAAACCGCTGGTCCAGCGGCCCGGTCAGCCGTTCGGCCAAGCCCAACACTTCCTCCGGTCTCATCCGGGTTCCGTCACTGTAATAAACATTCATAACCCCAACTGTAAAAGGAACCGTCCACCCGCGAAGCTCTTCCAGCAGATCCCGCTCCGGCAGCACTTCCTCCTGCAGCAGCAGTGTCCGCAGCCGGCTGATCCGCAGCTCCCGGCGAACCCCTTCCGCTTCCTGCGTAAGCCTCTTGGCGCTGACTTCCTGTTCCCGGCGTTCCTGCGCGATACGCTCCAGAATGCCGAACAGCTCGTCGCGGCGGATCGGCTTCAGCAGGTAGTCCCTGACGCGGTGGCGGATGGCGCTTTTGGCATATTCGAAATCATCGTAGCCGCTTAAGATCACCACGGCCGGCCCTTCTCCGCTCCCCGTCTCTGCAGATAGCTGCGCCAGGAGCGCCATTCCGTCCATCACCGGCATCCGGATATCCGTAATGATAATGTCGGCCGGTTCCTGCCTGAACAGCTCCAGCCCCTCTGCACCGTTGCCTGCCGTAACAATCTCATAGACCCCGGGATATTCACGCTCAATCATCGTTTTGAGCCCCACCCGGATGTTTTTCTCATCATCAATAATCATCAGCTTGTTCATCGCCTTTGGTCTCCCGTCAAAAGAACTTTCGGCAAGGTCATGAATACCGTCGTCCAGGCCCCCGCCTCGCTGCCAATTTCCAGCCCGTATTCCTCGCCGTAGAATAACTGCATCCGCTGATGTACATTCCGCAGTCCGATTCCCCCGCTCTTACGTCCTCCGTCTGCTTCCTGAAACCCCGCCTCCGTCTCTTCCTTGGCATAGACCGCCCCGTGCAGAGCGGCTAACCGCTCCGGCGTCATTCCGATGCCATTGTCCCGGATGGCAATGAAGATCTCGCCGGCCGCTTCGGACACTTGGATACGGATCATCCGCTCCTGTACGTCTTCCTCCAGCCCTGTCCAGGCATGCTTTACACTGTTCTCCACAATCGGCTGCAGCGACATTTTTAAGACCTCCAGCTCCAGATAAGCCTTCTCCACCGCCAGCTCCAGCATAATCGGATGTTCAAAACGGATGTTCATCACCTCCACATAGTTCTCAATATGGCGGATCTCATCACCCAGCTTCACATACTCGCCCGACCACTTGAAATTATAACGCATCATTCCCCCAAGCGAGGTTAGGGCATCGGATATCGCCCGCTGATTCTCAATTTCTGCCAGCATCTTGATATTCTCCAGTGTGTTGTAAAGAAAATGGGCATCGATCTGATTATGCAGTGTACGCAGCTCCGCTTCCTTGGATAGAGCCTGCTTGTTGACGGCTTGAGCAACCAGGGTATTAATCGTATTCATCAGCTTGGAGAAGTGATGGGCCAGTTCCCCTACTTCCCCGCCGCCGCGAATCGTAATTCCGGTGTATGCTTCCCCTCGGCGCACCTTTTTCATCGCTTCTGTCAGCCGGCGCAGATTCTTGAGAATAAAGGCATTCATCACATAGGCAATGACAGACACCAGAATAATAAAGAGGACAAAGGCTGCTATAATCCGGTTGCGGGTATGGGAGATATCCTTCATCACCCCTTCCATCGACACCACATTCAGCAGGAACCCCCCGATTCGTTCCAGCGGGGTCTGGATGAACAGGTACGACTCCCCGTTCTCGCTGTAATGCATATTCCATTCGCCAGTGTTCTTATACGTGTTAAGCCGCTGCGAAATGGCATCAGCCATCCCCCCGTTCCCTTCCAAAAAAGAATGATCCAGCCGGGTAAACAACCGCTGCTGCGGGTCCATCAGGAACATTTGCGACTGGCTGTCCCGCACATCGGTATACGTCTTGGGCGTGAACCGTTCCAGCAGCATATCCACTTGCACCATGCCCACGTGATGGCCTGCGGGAATGCTAATCTCGCGCAGCAAAGATACTTTGGGCGTTTGCTTGGGGATCTGCCCGGAGAAACGTTCCATCAGTTCAGGATCACTTTCGTGAAAAGACCAGGATTCCTGCCCTTCCAGCTTCAGCGCCGCCTGATACCACGCCTCGGCAGCTACCCTCTCTTCACGGAAGATAATCGGCCAGATCTCATGCAGGTTCTCACTTGCCGAATACAGCCGCAGATGTTCGATGTTGGGATTATTGAATTGAATCCGTGAGATATTCACATTCGTGTTCGTATTGAAGTTGACTAGTTCTTCCAGCTGCGGCTCATTCTCATTGGTCAGATAAGCCTGCACTTCCTTGTCGGAATAGGCCATCTGGGCGGCTCTTTCCATAACTTCGATCTGGTTCAGGATATGCAGCCTCTCCATTTGCAGCAGATAATCGTTCCGCTCGACGGCATCCCGCACATAAGTATTGTTAAGCGCCCGGTACGAATAGATGGATACCATCAGACAAGGGCCGAGAATAATAATAATATAAGCGGCAATCAGACGGCTCTGCAGCGACCGGCGGCCCCACCAGTAATTGAAGGATAGCCAAAGCGCCGCCGTTCCCTTACGTAAATGCATTTGCAACTACCACCTCGCTTATCAACAAAACAACCCAAAAGCCCGCGGGCAGCGGGCGATTGGGTCAGGCTTCTATTTCATTATAGTCCAAGCTTTGCCTTGTTCTCTTCATATTTTTTCTGTTGATACTCGTCAAATTGATCCAGTCCGGCAGCTTTTCTTTTCTCCTGATAGTCGTTCCAGATCTCATCAAACTCTGCATCCGAGGAAGCCATCAGCAGCTTCGGCATCGTTTTGCCGCGCAACTGTCTCAGCTTGGAGCCGATAATGCCTTCCGGCGAGTTGCCTGTAGGCTCAATTTGCTGGAACACGGAGGAACTAACCGCTTTGCCTTTAGTCCAGTCTTCCAGTTGTTTGAAAGGCTCTACGGATTCAGGCGCCCATTGCTGGGTAATATTTGTGTTTTGCAGCATCCAGTAGGTGAACGATGAACCGTATTGCTTGTCGAATGCGGCACGGTCCTTGTTCATCAGCTCGAAGACTTCGGGTTTGAAACTGTCTTTGCCGTCAATAGTATCATAGCTGACACCTTTTTCACCCAAATATAGATCTTTGTTGCCTTCTTCACTGTTCAGATAGCTGAGGAAACGGATCGCTCTCGCCTTGTCCTTCACATTCTTGGAGATCAGCGTAACCGTCCATCCGGAGATCCCAGGACCATCAAGGGCTGGTGGGTCCATCTTCGTATTGGCAGGTCCATCCACCGCGATATACGTCTTGCTTGGGTCTTGCTGATAAATCGTACCGAGCTGGGCGGCAAAATCCGTCCGTTGGTACAACATCGCGAAATAGCGGCCTTGAGCAATCTTTTCTTCCATCTGTGGACGTTTGTCGATAAAGATGTCCTTAGCCAGCAGCCCATCCTGGTTGGCTTGGCGCAATGCCTTCATCCAGCGGATGTATTCCGGGTCGGTCTCACGGGTATATACCTTGCCGTCCTTCTCCCACGGAATGTTCAGGAAATTCTGCAGGTAGGCCTCCAGCGAGTCATTGCCTTTGTCGGTGAATTCATGCAGGCCCAGCGGAATCAGCGGCTGTCCGTTGACTTCTGGGAACTTCTCTTTCGCTAATTTAAGCGCATTCAAGAAACCCTCTGGTGTGCGCATATCCGGACTGCCAATCGCTTCATACATGTCTTTGCGTACAGCAAACACCTGGTTGGATACGTATTTGTCCCCGTATTCCTTGTAATCGGCTGGCGAAGAGGAGGAGTTCGGGTAGCCATAGACATTGCCGTCTTCTTGTTTATACCAGTTGAGCTTATCCTGATCCGATACTTTGAAGAAATACGGATCGTATTCTTCGGCCAGCTCATTCAGCGGAAGCACCAGCTCGCCTTCGATCATTTTTTTGATCGAATCTTCCCAGTAACCCAGAGTGATGAAGTCAGGCAGGTTACCAGACGCAATCAGTGTGTTCAGCTTCTCATTCTCATTGCCCGCAGGAACGATAAAGTTCAGGTTAACGCCTGTTTTCTTCGTGATATATTGCGACGTAGGGTCCACGCCCCATTTATTAGGGAACCAGGAGAAGTTCAAATACCAGTCAAACGTAATGGGCGAAGTATCCACCTTCCAGCCCGGATCATTTTCGGTCAGCTTTACGGCCGGTTCGGTGGCTGCCGCCGAATTCGCGTTGCCCTCCTTCGTTGCACCATTGCCGCTGGAACAGGCTGCGGCCGACAACGTCATGACGGCTGCGAGCAGCAGTCCCATCATCTTTTTGGGCTTGCTTGTCATTTTCATCATCTATACCCCTTTTCATAGAATCTATAACCCCGGCCCTGGACAAGCAGCCGGAGGGATTGCCTTACGGGAATACTCAGCCCTTGATCGAGCCGATCATCATGCCTTTGACAAAATAACGCTGCAGGAACGGATAGACAAACACAATGGGCAGTGTCGTGACAACCATCGTCGCCAGCTTAATCGATTGGGAGGTGACACTCTTCGTCACACTGCTGCCCTGCACTGCAACCATCATCTGGTTCGAACTGGATTGTGCCACTACTCGGTACAGATAAGTCTGAATAGGCTGCAGGTCCGGGTTATTAATATAAATCATTCCGGTAAAATAGTCATTCCACTGAAACACGCCATGGAACAGCGCGATAGTGGCAAGCACAGGCATCGACACCGGAAGGACAATCCGCAGGAAGATCGACCAGTCATTGGCCCCGTCAATACGGGCTGCTTCTTCCAGACCCTCGGGGATATCCCGGAAGAAAGTCATGAAGATAATCAGATCGAAGAAGCTGAACATGAACGGAATAATGTACACCAGGAAATTCTCCAGCAGGTGCAGGTCTCTCATCAGCAGGAAGGTCGGGATCAATCCGCCGCTGAAAAAGAGGGTTACGGTGCCCATCAGAATGTAGAGCTTGCCGCCGATAAGATTTTTACGGGACAGGGCATAGGCAACCATCGCGGTAAAAAACACATGCGCCGCCGTTCCAACCACCGTCTTGGCTACCGTAATCCACATCGCCTGCATGATGCCGGGGGTGACAAATACCGCCTTGAAATTCTCCAGGCTGAAAACCCGCGGCCACCAGTAGATTCCGCCGCTCATCGCGTCGCTTCCGTTGTTGAAGGCATTGACCAGCACGTACCAGATCGGATACAGCGTAATGAAACAAATGCACAGCATGATCATATTGTTGACGATATCGAATGTGGCTTCACCCATCGTTTTGCGTTTCAGACTAAACATGTACAGGTCCTCCTTTTCCTAGAACAACGAGGTGTCGTTGATTTTTCGTGAGACATTGTTGGCAATCAGCAGCAGGATCAGTGCGATTACTGATTTGAGCAGACCGACAGCCGTTGAATAGGAGAATCGGCCGGAGAGAATTCCCGTATAGTACACGTAATAGTCAATTACATTACTTGCGCTGTCATTCAGGGAGTTACGCAGCACCAGGATCTGGTCAAAGTTGGAGTTCAGCACGCCGCTGACCGACAGGATGAACAGAATGCTGATCGTCGATTTGATCGCCGGCAGGGTCACATACCACATTTTCTGAAAACGTCCGGCCCCGTCGATGGTCGCAGCTTCATACATTTCCGGAGAGACGCCGGAGATCGCCGCCAGATAGATGATTGCGGACCAGCCCAGTTCTTTCCAGATATCTGACGAGATTACAATTGTCCAGAAATAGCTGGGTTCGGCCAAATAACTGATTGGCTGATCGATGACATTCAGCGCCAGCAGAATATTGTTGATAATCCCCACATCCGCCAGCCAAGTCGCCAGTATTCCGCCCAGTACGACCCAGGAGAGAAAATGCGGCAGGTAGGAGATGGTCTGAATACTCTTTTTGAAACGGACTGACCGGACCTCATTCAGGAACAAGGCGAAGATAATCGGCAGCGGGAATCCAATGAACAGCTTGATCAAGCTGATTCCCAGCGTATTCTTAATGACATTGCCCAGATTCTCGTCGTCCAGAAACTCCCGGAAATGAGTTAACCCTACCCATGGCGCTTCGGCAATTGACTTGACGATGTTGTACTCTTTGAAGGCAATGATGACCCCGTACATAGGAATGTAGTTAAAAATAATCATCCATACTACACCAAGCAGCGCCATCGTCTGCAAATGCTTCTGTGCCAGGAGCCTCTTCCAGAGAGAATTCCGGTTTCCGACACCGGTTTCGATTCGGGCCGCAGCTTGCGGCGAAAGCGCCGGGCCTGACCCGGTATTGCTGTTTTTCTGCATTTTTTGGACCTCCAGGCATATCTTAGTTCTTTCTATAAGAGCGCTTACAGTATCTATGTATTGATTGTATGCGCTTTTGCCTGTCTCCGTAAGGTGTTAAATTTCGTATTGGGGGTTCATATTTCGGATGATTAGGGTAAAAGCCGCCCACACATGCCTCACCTACGCCATCACTGCCCGGATGGCCGCAATCTCTCCCCGCCGCAGGGCTTCGGCCTCCGCCCCACGTATCCGGGAGCCGGAGATCCTGGTGACTGTTCCCTCGCAGAAGACGAGCATCAGCGACTGAATAGTGGCCTTGCCTTCGCCGAAGGTGGCCTTGCGCTGCGGATTGCAGTACGTCACCTCCGTGCTGCCCAGCAAGGTAAAGAGGAGCTCACCCTGCTCATCGAACAGCCAACCCGGCAGCACCGGAGCTAGCGTCGCAGTCAGCAGGCCGTCCTCAACCGTGAACAGCCGGGTTCCGGCCATCATTGTTCTCCACATGCTCAGGAACTCCGCGGTGGAACCGCTGAGCCGGGCCACAAATCCCCGGCCATGCGTGCCCGGATCGGGGTTGCCGCCGGTTGCGATAAATGACGAATTCTCCAGTGTGCTGCGTCCGTATACGGCAGGGTCGAGGAAGGGAACCAGCGATGTCTTCAGTTCACCGTAGAACTCTTCGTACAGCCCTGCCTTGAGCAGCGCCAGCAAATACTTGTAGGACATATGCAGGAAATTCGATTCCCGCTCCAGCCAGCCTGGGGTAAAGGCGCGCATCCGGCCGATTTCAGGGGATTCCCCTTCAAGGCTGACCGATGTGCGGTACATGGAGGTGCACGGGTCAAACAGGCCGGTCTGCTTGATGGCATAATAAATCTGCCGCGCCTCTTCCGGATGATGCAGTGTCTTCAGCCAGCGGGCAGGTCCCTCCAGAAAGTAAGGCAGCGGGTGGGCTTCGAATCCTTCCACCACCGCTTTGGGCAGGCCATACCCGCTGATCACCGGCTGACCATCCGTATCCGTTACTACCCTGAAACCGGTCGCCTCAAAGCGGAAATAGGTCGGCGTAAGCCCGTCTCCAAATTCCAAGGCTTTGGCAATGCCTTGATCCATCCGGCGCAGGCATTTGGCCAGCAATTCCCGGATCTGCGCCAGGCCCACCTCAGACTGGATGCCCGAAAGACCAAAACGAATCCGCTCCCGGTACCGCTCACGCGCCGCTGCCACCGTATCCCAATAGCGGAACTGTTCCAGCCCCCCGTCCAGCACAGCTGTCACCGCTTCACCCACCTCTGTCATCAGAGCGGTGATTTCCTCTGGCAACTGTACGGTTGCCGGGAGATTCATCTGGCTGTGCAGCAGATCCAAGAGGAACACTACCATCCGCTTCAGTTCAAACGTCTCGCTCATGCCCGAGCCGAACAAACCCGGCAGACCGTTCATGGCATCGTTCCAGCCCGGCTTGTTGCCCTCCATCTCCACCCCCATACCGTAAGGGTCCAGCGTAGCGAACTTGTTCAGGGAGAGCGAGAGCATCTTTACGAACAGGCTGGTGCGGTAAATCCCGCCATGGCCGTGATCCGTGCGGAGCCAGTGGGTCTCGGAAGCTTGGCGCCCAAGCTTGTGCAACTTCTCTTCATCTTCCAGCAGCGCCCCATACTGGCGGACTTTTCCGCCGCTGACCACATATTTCTCACTACGCGGCAGCACATACGCCGGACTGTCATAGAAAGCGTACGTTTCGTCCCCAAAAAGCAGCTCCTCTTTTTGGTCGGGGAAAATATCAAGATACCCTTCCACCAGATCGAGATTGTAGGTCCAGTGGTCGGACCAGAACCCTTCGCCGAAAGCCGCCTCTATATTCTGCTGTGACAGGGACAGCACACCGGCCAGCAGCTCCTGTTCGCTAACCTTGAGCTGAACGCCATGATCGGCGATATAGTTGATCAGTCCGCCCGGCGTAAACCGCCCGCTGCAAAGCGCAGCCAAGTCGGCGTGATGATCCGCCGCAGCTTCCCCAAGCCACGCCGTAAGTTTCACCCGGTTCTCAGGCAGCACCTCAAACGTCGTCCCCTGGACACTGAGCGGATTGTAGCCGTCGGCCTGAATAAGGCTGTAGAACATTTTGATATTAAAATTGCCAACCTTAGGGTTAAAAAACACATCATTCCGCCGGTTCTGATTCATATCGCGGAAATTCCCGTTGCCTTGCGAATAATATTCCGGTGCCAGCGAGAAAAAGTTGTAATCACGCTCCATATCCCCATGCTTGCGCGAATACAAATGCACAACATTGCCGTCCCTGCCGTTGTCGAAGATAAACGGATACCCCCCGCGCAGGAAGTTGTCGAGATAGGACTGCCGGCAATAGGCATCGAACAGTGCCGACGACGTTCGGGTGGCAATGTCAGCGGTCAATTCACCGGTCAGCTCTACCGCCTCCTGCATTTTGCCGGCAATATAGGTTTCACGGCAAATATCCGGCGCCTTCTTGTTGATGGTCTCAATGTCACTGACGTGGCCGATGAGCGTATTCAAAGTCAAAGCTTCGCCGGCAGCGAGGCTCCGCTTCATTCCACTAAAGCCGCAAGGCACCTTGTTGACGGGATATTGCGGGAGTGCCTGCAGCTCAGCCAGCGGTGTAGAGCCGAAGGTGTCCGGATAGCTCAGCGAAGTATTTGCCCCAAATACCACTTCAAAATCAACAATCGGACGGAGGAGCTCTCCTTCTTCGTTAAAAGACAAGTAGAAGTGGCCTTTGGTAATCTCGCTCACCTGCGCTTCATCGCTGGTACTGGAGCGAAGCTTGTAGAACGGAATCCCGTTCTCCAGGTTGTACACCTCCATCCAGCTGCGCAGCAGGTTGCCGATTTCCTTGTAGCCGCTGTTCTCGACACCATAAGGCAGGATTTCCGGCAGGCCGTCCAGCAGTTCCAGCCCGATTTCGGCATCTCCGATGTTCTCAATCTCCACCCGCCGGACCAATGCAGCATAATTCTCATGGGGAAGATTGAAATAATGCACCGTAGTCTTCAGGCCATGCCCGGCATGTTTCTCCTCAATCGTCAGCCCGTTCGGCAGGATCGTCATGGTCCGTTTGGCAGACGGATCAGGATGCGAGGATTGAAAGGGCTCATAGATGTGCGGCTTCCCTGTGATTTTGATGAACGTGCGGAAACCGGTTGCTGCCACGTTCTTATAGGAAATGTTGGCCGGAGAGAACTCCATAATCGGCGAATTCTTGTCGCGCACCCCGAAGCTGCACACCGCCTGCCCCCGGTTCACATAAAACGTCCACATCGGGATCCCCTTCAGGCCGGCCAGTCCCGGCAGAAAACTGGCGAATGGCTTCCCCTCATGAAACTGCTCAATCACAAATGCCCCTGACGTCTCTCCGCTGCCCGTACCCTTTCCCGCTCCGCCGTCGAAATAATATTTGCTCATGTTATACCCTCCCCAAGTTAATGATTGTAAAATAGACTGTGCACACTTTCCAGCATGTAGTTACCTTTGATCCGCTGATGCCAGACCACGTGCCGGGAGATTCCTGCATCTGTTGTACCACAATTCGGATTACGTCTGTCCTAACACACAACGCGGCACTACTGCTACACTTAACGTCAACTAACTGGACCGCGGCTCGGCACAATCGAAACCGGTTTCGATTGTGCCGAAAAAAATATACTCATCATTTTGCACTTCATAACGCTCGCAGATGCTGCTCTAAGAATCCGCAATATCGGCCAACTCTTGCGCCCAAACCTCTCTCTCGCCGCTGACGGACTCCAGGGACCTTATTCAGGCGCTCAGCGGTAATTTTCGGACGTAGCGGACCCAGAATCCGCTATGCCTGCTGATTCGTACACCTTCACCGTCATTTTGCACAAATAACGCCTCCCGTGTCCGTTCAAGTCACCAATTAGGTTGGACCTGCCTCAGCTAGGTTGGACTTGGCTCCGTTAGGTTGGACCTGCCTCTGTTAGGTCGGACTTGGCTCCGTTAGGTCGGACCTGCCTCTCTCCGGTTTGGGACCAGGGGCCGCCCTTACTCCCCGCCTGCCGGAGGTGCACAGGAATCCCTGACGACCAATTCCACCGGCAGCACCAGGGCTTCCTGGCCTGTAAGCAGCCCGTCAATGGCAGACAGCAGCAGCTCTGCGGCCCGGCTTCCGAGCCGACCCGTGTCCTGCCGGACCGTCGTGAGTCCGGGGGTGACATATCTGGCAAGATCGATATCGTCGTAGCCTATGACCGAGAGATCCCCGGGCACGCGGAGCCCGCTTTCCCGGGCCGCCATGATGGCTCCTATTGCCAGCATATCACCCGAAGCAAACACGGCGGTCGGGCGTTCCGGCAGCTGCAGCAGCGCAAGCATTGCCCCATAACCGCTCTCCTGAGAATAGTAGGCTCCTTCAGCAATGAAGCCCTCTTTTACTCGCAGGCCCTGCGCCTTCATAGCCGCCTCATACCCCAGCTGCCGCCGGTTTCCCGGAATCGTATTCAGCCCTCCGGAAATATGTGCAATCCTGCGGTGTCCCAGCGCTGCCAGATATTCTACCGCCAGCCGGGCACCGGCCTGGTTGTCGGAGCATACCGTATGCGACTGCGGCGTCTCATAATCCACAATCACCGTAGGAATATTGCTGTCCAGCAGTTCCTGAAAGTAAGGGTCTTCATAATCGGATAAAAAGACCACCACCCCGTCGACGCCGCGAATCCGGCAATTCTCCAGATACCCGCTTTGCTTGCCGCCAACATTTTTGGAAATGAACATGAGCGCATAACCTTTGTCTACAGCCACCTGCTTGAAGCTTTCGATCACGCTGCTGAAAAATGGATGCCGGATACCGGCTCCCGTGCTCTCCACGAACAGTACACCGATCGTCCACGATTTCTTGGTGGTCAGCGTACGGGCATGGGCATTGGGCACATATCCCATCTCCCGGGCGGTCTGAAGGATCTTTTGGCGGGTCTTCTCCCGTACATCGGAATAGTTATTGAATGCCTTGGATACCGTCGTTGGAGAGTAACCGGTTCTTTTGGCAATATCGTATATGGTTGTCATTCCGGTTCACTCCTGCCCTGTCAGATGTAAGCCCTTTTATGTTCACTGCCATTCTAACTTCTTTGATTACTGTCGTCCAGCACAAAATACCTCTGCACCGCAGGCAGCAGCGTAACCGCTTGAATGAGCAGCCCCAGACTCATATAAAATACATGTATAAACACGGCCGTATTCATCATATAGGTCTGCACCATGATCCAGATGATCAGCCCGAAGCCGATATAGAGGGACAGTGCCCACGAGCTGTGCAATCCTTCAAACGGATTTACCCGCTCCGCCCATTTCCAGCAAGGCCGCTTAATCATGCTGTACAGGACACCCAAAGGCAGCAATCCGAATACAAGCAAGAGCAACAGACCTGGAATCGCAAAGTTCGCGAAGGGTGATTTCACAAGAATGGAGGTATCCATTCCGATCATCTGCCCGCTTGGGTCCACGATCAGCACCAGACCGCCCGCAATCGCACCCAGCCCCAAAAAGACATGGAGAACATAAAGCAAGGCTACCGTCTTTGGCCTTTTTTGCTTCTGCACCATTTCCAATCCCTCATTTCTGTGTATAAAATAGATAAGAGCACCCGCTTCCCGCACGCACTGTAGAATCAACTGGCTCTTGCTTGAAATTCTACAGCTTTCTTCGTTCAGGCGCGGAGACACTTGTCACACCGGATAACCTGGCCTAAGAGCCTGCGGTGTGAACAGCGGCACTTTGCGCTATACTATAGCTATATGAAAAAACCAATCTATCCAGGGAAGTTATACCGTCTTATATCACAAGAAAATCGAGGGGGCTGGACAGGGCCAAGCGATCAAGCAGACACCCTGCCACACATATACTTATGACCGATATCCTTTTGCCATTATCCAAAAAATGCGCCTACTGCCAGCAGTTGAAACCGCTCTCCGAATTCCGCAGACGGACAGGCAAACGCTCCAAGGGCCAATCCCGCCGCGGCGCTTGCCGGGAATGCCGCAAGCAGCGGGAAGCTGCGGCACCCGCCGCTCCGCTGCGGAGCAAGGCGTCCTCTACGCCAGCCATTGCCGGACTGGCTCCGTCCGGCCCGCCGCCGGCACAGCGGCGGCCGGTCTCCGCAGCCACTGTGCTGCCGCCGAAGCCTTCGCCCGCCAAAGCCCATCAGCATTCGCTGCCGGAACGATCCAAGGAAGGCAAGGCGCCTTCCGCCTCTCCGGCAGCCAAGGCGAAATCCCGGCCGCGCGGCGCAGAGCAGCGGCGCACCCCGCCGCATCGGGGCGTTAAACCCGATCCGCAGGATGTGTCCGCCCTGGTCCCGTCTGCGCAGGGCATGATTCTGATGCGCGGCCACAGCGACAAAGGCCGGCGCTGGCATCAGGAGATTGATCTGGAGCTTGCTGTGACTCTGGTCAAGGAAAAGGCAGCCATCGTTCTGAACCGCCGCACCATTCGCCGCCTTTACAGCAATAAGGATTTTCGCAAGCTAATCTTGACGCGGGACAATTACACCTGTTATTTCTGCGGCTTATACGGAGACACCATCGACCATCTGCTGCCGCGCGCCAAAGGCGGCCATACCACACCGGTTAACTGTGTATGTGCCTGCAATCTGTGCAATCAGACCAAAGCCGACCAGTATGTCGAGGAATTCATGAGCCGGTAACGTTTTGTTAAGAAATACGATAAAGCCCCGCCTGGATTCATGGCTGTTCAAAAAGAACAGCCAGGACCCTGGCGGGGCGTTTCAGTATGCGGCATTGTAATGCAGCCATATTCCAGTTAGCTCGTAATCTGTTTGACCCTTCCCACTTGTCCGCTGGTCAGTCTGACTTTGATGCCATGCGGATGGCGGGGTGAATTGGTCAGAATATCCTTAACCGTGCCGTGCGTGAGCTTGCCGGAAGCCTGATCCTGCTTCAGCACGATATCCACTTCAAGCCCGGCGCGGATGTCCGCTCTTACTTGTCCATTCATGATGATGTACTCCCCTTTCGTATGGCTCTTATTATATCAGAAGAGGGAAAGGAGTTATAATGGAGTCAACTCTTAAAGATAAGGATGCGAGCAACGATGGCCTTCGGCATTAACAGAGATGAACTGAACCGCTGGAAAAAAGCGGTCTCCGCAGGAGAGATCGCCTTTTTGACCCATTATTGGCTGGACCCGCGTTTTCCCGGTGTAACGACAGTCACCAAGGTAGGCTGCAGTGACCTTGACCGGCTGGCACGCTGGTGCGAGGAGAACGGTCTGCCTGCCAAGTATATTCATAACCGCTCGCCGTTCCCCCATTTTGATCTTATTGGACCCAAACAACCGGACATTCTGCGGAAAGAAGGACTGTGGGACCAACTGGAACGCTTCAAAATGCGCTGAGCCGCGCGGAAATATTACTTCTTGCGCCGCAGGTCCGCCATGATTCGGCGGCCGGTCGGCGTCTGCGCCAGTCCGCCGCCTGCTGTCTCCCGATGTTTCTCCGGCATGGCCGAGCCCACCTCCAGCATCACCTTGATGACTTCGTCCGAAGGAATCACGCTGCGTACCCCGGCGAGGGCCATATCCGCCGCGGCCAGAGCCGTCACCGCTCCGAAGCCGTTTCTGACAATGCAAGGGATCTCGACCAACCCGCCAACCGGGTCACAGATCAGACCCAGCGTGTTCTTCAGCGCCAGCCCCACAGCATGCACCGCCTGGGCAGGGGTTCCGCCGCGCAGCTCTGTCAGTGCGCCCGCCGCCATGCCTATAGCAGACCCGACTTCGGCCTGGCAGCCTCCTTCCGCTCCGGATACAAAGGAATTGTTGGCAATCACATACCCGATGGCCCCGGCAGCGAACAGGCCGGACACCATAAAATCATCCTCCCAGCCAAAGCGCTCCTGGCAGCTGAGAAATACGCCGGGGATGATGCCGCAGGACCCGGCTGTAGGTGTGGCGATAATGCGGCCCATAGAAGCATTCACTTCCGAGACCGCCAGTGCATAAGCCATGGCCTGACCTGCCGGTCCGCCCAGACAGGGCTCCCCTGCCGTATTGTAGGCCCCGACGCGCTGGGCATCCAGCCCCGTCAAGCCGCTGCGCGAGGTGGTATCCTCATGCATGCCGCGATGGACCGCTTCTTTCATCACACCATAATATTCGCTCATTGTAGCAAATTCCTGCTTGATGGAGCGTCCGGATTCCGCGCTCTGCTCCTCCAGCATCAGCGCACCGATCCCCAGCCCCCGTTCCTCGCATAATACAGCCAGCTCACTTAATGTCTGAAAATTCATGTTGCGCCTTCCTTTCCCGGCTTTTCCCGTCTGCCTTCATTCAAATCAACCAGCTTCACCGATTTCACAGCGGGCAATGACTCCAGCGCCTCAAGCAGCTCCACCGTAGCCGATTCATCCAGCTCCAGCACTGTCAGAGCTGCTCCGCTGCGGTTCTTGCGGTCCAGCGACATATGGCCGATGTTGAACTCCCCTTTGCGCATCACATCCGTAACGCTCGCCAGCACACCCAAATAATCCATATGCTGAATCAGAACGGTTGGATACATACCGGTCAGCTTGACGCTGAAGCCGTCGATATCGACAATCTCAATATTACCCCCGCCAATGGATATGCCCGTAAGCGTAAGCACTTGTCCCGTCTCTTGTCCGGTAAGCCGCAGCCGCACCGTATTGGGATGTGGAAACAGTCCCGTGCCCTGGGCAAAAGAAATATCCATCCCGGCTTCTGCCGCAAGCTCTATCGAATCCGGCAGCCGGTGGTCATCGGTAGGGAAATCAAGCAGTCCTCCGGCAATGGCCCGGTCTGTACCGTGTCCCTGATACGTTGCGGCGAAGGAGCCAAAAAAGGTCACTTCGGCAACGCTTGGCCTTTCACCAAGCACCTGCCTGGCCGCTCTGCCGATCCGCGCCGCCCCCGCTGTATGTGAACTGGACGGCCCTACCATGGCAGGGCCGATAATCGAGAAAACATCCTTGAACCGCATAGAAAGGTCGCCCGCTTTCAATTGATGAAATAGATGCTTATGCCCCTATTATACTGCACATATCCGCAGACAACACCGTAACATGAGCTGTGACGTTGCCCGGATCTCCCTGCTTAGACATCTTGGGAATACAGCAGAATTCCGTCCCTGCGCTGCCAGCCGAGGCCTGCCCAGAAACCCTGCCCCTGCTCGTTCCCCGCAATCACCATCAAGTGGCATTTTACAATCCCCTGCTCCCTCAGCCTGTCAAGACAACGGGCGACCAGCGCGCGGCCCACACCTAACCCCCGGCAATCCCCGCTGACCGCCACATGATACATATAGCCTCTTCGTCCGTCATGGCCGCACAGCGCCGTCCCGGCCAGCGTGCCATCCTCCCGGACACAAACCTGGCTGATTCCGCTATTTCGCTCTAAATAGAGGGTGATCTCTTCTCTTGCATCCGCACTGCTAAGCCCCATGCCCTCCGTATTCTCCCATAGTTCATAGGCTGCATCATAATCGGCTGTATTCATGTCTCTATAAATCAATGACTCTCCCTCACTTTCACAAACCGGTAGCCATTTATTTCATAGCCCAATTCCTTGTAAAAAACATGTGCTTCCTCCGCACGGCCAAGTCCGCTGACCAGCCAGGTCCCCAGACAGCCGCGTTCGTCTGCCAGTTGTTCCGCATACGCCATCAGCCGCCGCCCGATCCCTTGCCTGCGGCTGCTCCGGTCTGCGACCAGCAGCGAAACTTCCCCGTAACGGGTCATATCCTCAATATTCTCCCGCAGCCGGAACCCCAGAGCTCCACACAGCCGCCTTTCTGCATGACCTTCTCCAGCGGTGCATACATATAGTTCCTCAATAGGACTCGTTTTTATGAATTCCAGACGCCTTTCCATGTCTGCCAGCGGCAGCACTTTGCCGTTCAATTGTTTCATGAGCCGGCATAATTCCGGGGCATCCGCCTGCTGTGCCTGCCTAATAGATAAGTTCAACCCTATCCGCCTCCCTGTCCTCTTTAGCCCATGAGTTCTTCCACTTTTAATTTATCATCTGTACTTGCCGAACACCAGAACCGCGCCAGCCCCATAACGAACACCCTGCGGCTCTGCTGAGCCCTGGACGAACCCAGGCATAGGATGCACGCTTTTCTGGGCGGATGCATAGAAATATATGGACATTGTGACCGCCAAGGAGGACTGCCTGCAAGATGAATATCACTTATCCCTATTATGGTCAAAAGACGGTGTGCCGGGAACAGCCGATTGCTTTTCCTCCCCAGCACCAGGATCGCCAGCCCGGCCTTGAGAGCCTGATGAACCCCCGACCCCTCAGCGAAAATACGGAGGTGTGCGGCAGTGGCAAGCTGAAGGGCAAAATTGCCCTGATTACGGGAGGGGACAGCGGAATCGGCAAAGCGGCGGCTATTGCTTTTGCCAAGGAAGGTGCGGATGTGGCCATTGCCTATCTGTACGAGGACTCCGATGCCGAGGTTACCCAGCGGCGAATTGAAGAACTGGGGCAACGCTGTCTGCGGATTCGGACCGATCTCCGTTACAAACAGAACTGTACCGGGGCTGTAGAACACACGGTAGCTGTCTTCGGCAAGCTGGACATTCTGGTGAACAACCATGCCGTACAATATCCGCAGCAAAGTGTGCTGGATATCTCGGAGAAACAGCTGTATCAGACTTTTCAGACGAATATTTTTCCATTCTTTTTCCTGACCCAGGCGGCTCTGCCGCATCTGAGCAGAGGGGCTGCCATCATCAACACCGCTTCAATCACAGCCTACCAGGGCCACAAGGAGCTTATCGACTATGCTTCCACCAAAGGAGCCATTGTCACCTTCACCCGTTCCCTGGCCCTGTCGCTCGCAGACAGTGGGATCCGGGTCAACACCGTTGCCCCTGGACCCGTGTGGACACCGCTTATTCCTTCCAGCTTCTCGGCCGAAGAAGTCAGCCTGTTCGGGACGGATACCCCGCTCAAACGGGCCGCACAGCCTTATGAACTGGCCGGAGCCTATGTTTACCTGGCCGGCCCGGATTCCACTTACGTTACCGGTGCGTGCATTCATGTCAACGGTGGGGACATGGTCACAAACTGAGATTGTACCGAAAGGACACACAACTATGAATAAAATCCTTAAATCCGAGATTCCCTCGGTACGCCTGACCTCCGGGCTATATGCCTTAAGCAAGCTAGCCTGTGCCGGCATCACTTTCCTGCTGCTCTCCCTGCTGGTGCTTTTCCTTCCGGATATGATCGGCTGGCCGGAGGAATGGCCGGTATCGGCGGCCTATGCAATCTATGCCTACGGTCTGCCGGCCGCCCTTGTTGCAGATCTGTTCCTGCGCTTGCTGCGCAGCAGCTCCCTAGTGCTAGCTTTCCTTTTGTACGCTGCCGCAGGAGCGGGAGCGGGACTTTGGATAGAGGCCGAGCAAGGGGGGACCTTGCTTGTCAGCGTAGTGGCCGGCACCCTCTTACTTCTTGTGTTCCGGGCAGCCCTGATCCTGGTGGAACGCCTGCCTTTGCTCGTGCCGGTCTTCGCCCTCTTTATCCCGCTGCTGTGTCTGCTGCTGTTCACCTGAGGCACCGGCGGTACTTCATTCCCGAGGGAGGCCCCGCCGCTTCAAAGTCAGGCTTATAACGCTTCAATAATGTCTCCGGCCAGAACCGCCGCCGGATGATTCCGCTGCCGGGCTGCCCGTTCACCGGCCAGCCCATGCAGATATACGCCAAATGCCGCAGCCTGCGCGGCATCCAGCCCCTGCGCAAGCAGTCCGGAAATGATGCCGGTCAGGACATCGCCTGCTCCGCCTGTTCCCATACCGGGGTGCCCCGTGATATTCACATAAGCCTGCCCTCCGGGCGTGGCAATGACTGTGTGTGCACCCTTCAGTACCAGCGTAATTCCGTGCTTCTGTGCGTAGGCCATCGCCAGTCCGATCCGGTCCGACTGCACCTCGGCTGTAGACACGCCGGCCAGCCGGGCCATTTCCCCCGGATGCGGGGTCAGAATAACCGGATGGGAACGGCTTGCCCAGTTCGCATAGTCCGCTTCCGCCAGAATATTGAGCCCGTCCGCATCAATAACGAGTGGACAAGCCGCCCCTTCCCATAAGGCCCGAAGCCAGGCAGCATCTCCTTCAAACCGGCCCAGGCCCGGGCCCACAGCCATAACGTCACGCCCTTCGCTCAGCCGCAGCACCTCTGCAGCCGTTGCTGCATTCCAGTCGCCATTCTCGCCGCCGACCGGTGTCAGCATCAGCTCGGGGACCGCCCCGATTACGGCGGGCAGCAGCTTCCCGGGCAGCGCCCAGGTCACCAGCCCGCAGCCGATCCGCAGCGCAGCGCGTGCCGAGAGCAGCCCGGCCCCGCTCATCTGCATGGTGCCTGCCGCAAGCAGCACATGGCCGTAGGTGCCTTTATGCCCTTCGGGCGAGCGGCTGCGGGACACATCGACCGCAAGCCGCCCGCGCAGCACTTCCGGTGTCAGCAGACAGGCTTCGACCCCGCCGCTTTGGGCCAGCGAAGCGGGGATGCCGATGGAGCGGACCACCACCCGCCCCGCAGCGCCCGCGCCGGGGTACTGCACCAGGCCCCGCTTGAGGAACGCGAGGCATACCGTCACCGCCGCATGAATGCACGGCTCATGTAGCGCCCCCGTGTCCGCGTCCAGCCCGCTTGGGATGTCTGCGGACACGACCGGTCTGCCGCTCGCATTCGCAGCGGCAATCAGCTCCGCATAGGCACCGCGCGGGGCTCCCGCGCTGCCCGTGCCGAGCAGCGCATCCAGGATGCCGCTGCATTCGGCAAAGTCGAGCCGGTCCCGCCCGTATACGGCGGCGGGCAGGCCCATCGCTGCAGCGGCGTCCCGCTGCAGGGCGGCCTCGCCGGTCAGCGACTCCGGCGGCACGGCATAGACCAGCGTGACGGCGATGCCGGCCTCACGCAGGTACCGGGCGGCGACCAGTCCGTCGCCGCCGTTGTTGCCCTTGCCGACGAGGATGAACCACCTCTCGCCGGCAGCCGTGCCCAGCGTCAGCGCGGCATCGCCGCTGACGATGAAGCCGGGCGCAGCGGGGCCCGCGCCGCCGCCAATCCCAGCCGTCCCGGCTGCTGCTGTCCCCGCATCCCCCCGGGGACTTCCGGCAGACCCGCTCCGGCTGCGGCATAGGGCAATGATCTCCTCTGCGATAGCCCGTCCGGCATTCTCCATCAGCGCCACCGCCGGAATCCCGAGCTGCTCTATAGTCTCGCGGTCCAGTTTCCGCATTTCCTCCGCAGTAACCACATACATATCGTTCCCTCCCTGCTTTATCAGATCACTATGTGAATTGCAATTCCTGTTATGGCAACACGATTAAATCACTCTTCGGTGACCGCGTCAACACCGGCTTTTGTTCGTTCCAACCCGCTATAGGTAGTTAAAAAGAATAGGACCGTATTGGACATCTGTCCAGGGAAGAACGCAAAGAGATCGAGCGAGCGCCCGATCTCCTACACCGCAAGTATTTTATTAACTGATACTCGCACAGGGACAGCTTTTACTTGGCCCTCCACCGTTAAATACAACATCAAGGAATAAGCTCCAGCTCAATCACCGTATCACACTCGTCGGGCAGTTCAGCGCCTGTGAGCGTAATGAACGCGCCGCCGGCGGTATCCGAATATTCCTTCGCCATCCAGGGCGCTTCGACCTTCAGCTCGCTGCCGTCGCGCAGCAGCCTGGCCTTCTTGATCCTCCCATTTAATCCCTGCAGGTAGACCGGACCGATTCCCCTGTCATACACATGGGCATACAATAGGTTACCATTCTGTGTATATCGGCCCCACTCCGGCTTAGGTAGCAGAGAACCGCCGCAGCCGTAAATGCTGTCACCGTTTAGTCGCATCCATTCCCCAAGCCCCCTTAGCACCTCCAGTGATTCCCGGGTCATTTCCCCTTTGGCATCCGGGCCTACGTTAAGGAGGAGATTCCCGTTTTTGCTAACGCATTCCACCAGGGAACGGATCACCTGCTTCACGGACTTGTAATTACGGTCCCCGGCATGATACCCCCAGTTGTCATTGAGTGTAATGCAGGCTTCCCACGGAACGGGACTGCCGTTCACATCAACAATTCCCCCAGGCGGAATAATCTGCTCCGGCGAGAAGAAATCACCGGCGTATTCTTCCGGCTCCGCCGCGCGGATATTGCCACCCAGCCGGTTGTCTATAATGATATTTGGCTGGAGAGAGCGGATCATTCGGATAAGTTCAGTCGCCTTCCACTTCTCTCCGGTCATATCATCGTAGGAGAAATCGAACCACATGATATCGATGGGCCCATAATTTGTCAGCAACTCCTTCACCTGTCCATGCATGTAACGCAGATAACGGTCGAAGTCGATCGGCTTGTCCTTGACTTCTTCATTGCTCCGATCGGGATGGGCACGGTCTCCATAACCAGGGTAATCCTGATGATCCCAGTCAATAATCGAGTAATATAACCCAACAGCAATCCCTTCCCCGCGAAAAGCATCGACATATTCACTGACCAAGTCACGTCCAGCCGGTGTATTCGTCGCCTTGAAGTCAGTCAGCCCGCTGTCAAACAGACAGAATCCGTCGTGGTGTTTGGTTGTCAGCACTGCGTATTTCTGCCCCGCAGCTTTGGCCGCCTTTGCCCATGCCCGCGGGTCATATCGCGCAGCATCAAACTCAGCGAAATATTCCATGTAATGCTCCCGGCTCATCCGTTCATTGCCGCGAATCCACTCGCCTCTGGCAGGAATAGAATACAGTCCCCAATGAATGAACAGCCCCAGCCTATCGCGCAGGAACCATTCTGTCCGTTCTGCTCTAGTGCTCATTGCTTACACCCCTCCGCTGTGAAAACGCTTCTATACGCGACTTATTTCTTCTTCAAACCTATGGAATAGAGCCGCTGCTCCAATCAGACCCACATCATCTCCAAGACCGGCAGGGACGATGGTGAAGGTCCCTTGGTAAGGCTTCATTACCAACCGCTCCGTCGTGACGCGCAGCAGCGGGAAGAGCAGATCACCGGCCCTGCTGACACCGCCGCCTATCACAATCCGGTCGGGGTTGAAGGTATGCACGGCATTGGCCAATCCCAGCGCCATATAATCGATACTACGCCCAATGACCTCCATGGCCAGTGGGTCCTGCAGACTCATCGCCTCGAAGACATGCCGGGAGGAAATCTCCTCCCCATCCCTGCGGGCCAGCTCTGTAATCACAGAGCTTCGCTCCTCCATCAAGCCAAGCGCTGAATTCCGTATTGCCGTGCCTGAAGCGAAGACCTCCCAGCAGCCATACCGGCCGCAGCTGCACTGCGGCCCATTTGGATCTACAATGTTATGACCAAGCTCTCCGGCATAGGAATCCGTTCCAAGCAGCAGCTTTCCATCCAGCACAATTCCTGATCCAATCCCTGTACTCAAGGTGACGTATACCATGTTCTGCGCGCCTTTGCCCGCGCCCCTGGCATACTCTCCCCACGCTGCGGCATTCGCATCATTAACCACTCTGACCTCCGTCCCCAATGCTTCCTCCATCCATAACTTCAGCGGCACATCCGTCCACCCCGGCAGATTGGTGCCGTTAATCACGATGCCCTCCCGGCTGTTCACCGCTCCCGGAGAAGCCAGCCCAATTCCTGCCAGCGGATAACCTGCAGAGACGGATTGAATCTGTTCGATCATCCGCTGTACGATCTCCCCGGCGGTACGGGCACCCGCCGTCTCCATCTGTTCACGTTTCAGCATCGTCCCGTTCGAATCGAACAGAGCTGCTGCGATTTTGGTTCCTCCCAGGTCGATACCGACCATATAACTGTCCACCTTATGCATTTCCATTCACCTTTTCGCTGTTTGAATGTCGAGTAGTCCCGTGAATACTCTGAGTCAAAGCCCTCAGGGCTACCGGGTCAATCGGCTGCAGGGAATTACCGCCGAAGCGGACGGCAGATCCGAAGTGCACTTCTCCCACACCCGTCCGGGCGATGAAATCGGCAATCCCCTCCACCTTCAGCCCGCTTCCGGCCAGAATAGTCAGCGGCATGCCCTGCGAGGCTTCAACCAGCCTGCGCATAGCCGGAATGGCCTCCAGGGCAGGTCCCGGTCCAGCGGAGGTCAATACGCGTGTAATCTGCGGATAGTCGGCAAGGATACTCAAGCCTTCGAGCTGGTCCTCCAGCTCATCAAACGCACGGTGAAAGGTGACCTGAAGCCCCTTGGTAAGCGGCAGCAGCCGGTCCAGCGCCTGCCGGTCAATCTGTCCTTGCGGGGTCAATGCTCCCAGAACAATCCCTGCTGCACCACTCTCCGAAACCGCCTCGATTTCCGCCGCCATCGTTGCCAGATCATCCTCCGAGTAGACGAAGGAGCGGCTATGCGGACGAACCATTACGAAGACGGGAATGCTCACTGCGTCCACAACCTGGCAGATCAATCCGATGCCCGGTGTCAACCCCCCTTCTGTAATCGCGGTGACCAGCTCCAGCCGATCTGCTCCGTTCGCCTCAGCTGTTACAGCATCCGCCATGCACGTGGCGATCACTTCCAATATCATAACCCGGCCTCCACTCTTAACGATTGTTGTCTTGTCCACTCTCCTGCTTCAGAACGTAGTCAGCCAGCAGCCGCGCGCCATAACCGGTCGCTCCCCTTTCGGCATAACCTACGTCCTGCTTATACTGTACAGTCCCCGCCATATCGATATGGACCCATCTCATCGATTTCGCCACAAACCGGCGAATGAACAAAGCGGCTGTAATCGCCCCGGCGAGCGTGGAGCTGCCGACATTGCTCAGATCTGCGTAGGGACTGGAGAGCTCAGCCTCATACTCGTCCATCAGCGGCATGGGCCACAGCCTTTCGCCATTGACTTCCCCTATATCGGCAAGGTTCTGCGTCATCCCGGCATCGCCCCATATTCCGGCAATGGACAGGCCTAGCGCTGCGCCGACATTTCCGGTCAGTGTCGCAATATCTATGACCTCGACCGCCCCAAGCCGGGCGGCGTGGAGCAAGGCGTCGGCAATGACGAGCCGTCCTTCGCCGTCTGTATTGGCTACCTGAACGATCAGGCCGTTAGGATAACGAATCACAGAGGACGGTAGCATGGCAGCGGCATCGGGCACATTATCAACGACCGGGATGAGTGCGGTCACATTCACGGCCGCCCGGCGGCGCAGGAGAATGTCCATTGCGCCGATGACCGCAGCCGCTCCGCCCATATCCATCCGTGCGTCACTGAGATCACGGCCGTTCTTGACATTCATGCCGCCCATATCGAAGGTGACACCCTTGCCAATCAGCGCCAGCATGGGCAGATCCGGGTTAGCCTCATAACGGATTTCGACCATCGCAGGCGCATGTTTACTTCCCGCACCCACCGCCACCAGACCGTTCATCTCCAGCTGGTCAAGTTCACGCCCCCGATAGACCCGAACCTTAACAGGCACATCACTCCGTGTGAAGTACGTTTCCAGCCACTCGCTGAAGTAATCGGGATGAAGCGTGCCCGGAACTTCATTCACCAGATCTCGGGCAATACTCACCCCCGCTGCACGTGAGCAGCCGCTTTCAACAGCCTCCCGCAGACCGGCGGCGGACAACTCGGCCCATTCCGCTGACTGCAGCAGCAGATCGGCGGAGCCTTCAGTCCGACTTACCCCCCGGTAAGTCTGGAACCGGTACAGACCGAACAGCCAGCCTTCGGACCAGGCCTGCACTTCAGCCGCAGCGCCAATCTCTACAGTGGCTGAGGCCGCAGCTTCTTTTAGCCGCACAAGCACAGCTGCGGAGTAACCTTCACGCAGCAGGGCACGTGCAGCCCTTCCTCCCGCCCGGCGTATTCTCTCGGGCGTCAGTTCCCGGCGTTTGCCCATACCCACGGCCAGTACATCCGGCTCTTCCCCTGAGCGGCCATACAGCCATGTAATGCAGCCGGTTCGTTTATGCGCTTCCGCCAGCCGGAACACAAATGGCTCTTCTTCATACACCGGATATAGCAGCAGATTCCCCGGTTCAGGAGAATCGATCAGAATATTCATCCCAGTCCCTTCTTTACTCAAGAATTGTATAGCAATTAACGCTCCAGCTTCAGCATTTCTTCATCGTACAAATGGCAGGCCACCTCATGGCCCGGCTCAACCTCACGAAATGCGGGCACATTCCGCCTGCAGATCTCCATGCAGGAAGGGCAGCGCGTATGGAACCGGCAACCGGTTGGCGGATCTACCGGACTCGGCAGATCCCCCTTTAGGATGATACGCTCCCGCTTCAGACTCGGGTCCGGCACCGGGACCGAGGAGAGCAGCGCCTGTGTATAGGGATGAAGCGGCTTGTCATACAGCGTATCTTTATCCGCCGTCTCCACCAGCGTCCCCAGATACATCACGCCGATGCGGTCGCTGATATGCTCCACTACACTGAGGTCGTGGGAGATGAATAAATAGGTCAGCCCGAATTCCTCCTGAAGATCCTGCAGCAGATTCAACACCTGCGACTGGATCGAGACGTCGAGCGCCGAAACCGGCTCATCGGCCACGATCAGGCTCGGGCGGACAGACAATGCCCGCGCAATTCCAATCCGCTGCCGCTGGCCGCCGCTGAATTCATGCGCGAACCTTTCGGCATGCAAGCTGCTCAGCCCGACAGTCTCGAGCAGCCGGTAAGCTGCCTGGTCCCGTTCCTTTGGCGACAGCTTCGTATGAATCAGCAGCGGCTCAGCTACCAGATCCTTGACCTTCATCCGGGGATTAAGTGAGGCATACGGGTCCTGAAAAACCATCTGCATGTCCCTGCGGATCGGGCGCATCTGGTTATTGGTGCTGTGACTGATGTTCTGGCCCTTGAACCAGACCTCGCCTTCACTGGGTTCCAGCAGGCGAGTTACCAGCCTGCCTGTAGTAGATTTGCCGCAGCCGCTCTCCCCAACCAGGCTGAAGGTTTCTCCCTGGCGGATTGCGAACGAGATGCCGTCAACCGCACGCAGCGATTTGGCGGTACCCAGGAAGCCTTTTTTGACGGCAAAATACTTTCTCAGGTCCTTCACTTCAATCAGCGGAGTCTCCTTCACGCAGATTCCCCTCCTTCCGCGTTCTCCTGCTGCGTAAGCCAGCAGCGGCTCTTGCGTTCCTCCAGCCCTTCAACCGGAAGCAGCCTCGGCTCTTCTGCCAGGCATTGCTCCATAACGAATTCACAGCGCGGGGCGAACTTACAGCCATGCGGCATCTGCGACAGATCAGGCACATTCCCCTTGATTGATTCCAGGCGGCGGACCTTCTGGCGCAGCTTCGGAACGGAATGGATCAACCCTCTAGTATAAGGATGCCGGGGATTGGCGAACAACTCATGAACGGAGGCCTCCTCGACCACACGGCCTGCATACATCACTACCACCCGGTCACACAACTCCGCCACCACGCCAAGGTCATGGGTAATCAGCAGCATGCCCATGTCCTGTTCCTCTTTCAGCGATTTCATCAGATCGAGGATCTGTGCCTGAATAGTCACATCGAGTGCAGTGGTAGGCTCATCGGCAATCAGCAATTTTGGATGGCAGGACATCGCCATGGCGATCATTACCCGCTGCCTCATTCCCCCGGACAACTGGTGCGGATAATCGTCGACCAGTTCCTCGGCACGGGGAATCCCGACTAGACGCAACATATGAATCGCATGTTCACGGGCCTTCTTGCGCCCATAACCCAAATGCATCATAATCGGCTCCGCCAGCTGCAGTCCGATGCGCAGCACCGGGTTCAGCGAGGTCATCGGCTCCTGAAAGATCATCGCCAGATCATTCCCGCGAATCCGCCGCATCTCTTTCTCCGGCAGCTTTACCAGATCGGTTCCTTCGAACCGAACAGAACCTGCGGAAATTTTGCCAGGGGTATCCTTAAGCAGGCGCATGATCGAAAGCGAGGTTACGCTTTTGCCGCAGCCCGACTCGCCGACCAGGCCCAGCACTTCGCCTTTTTGTATATGAAAGTCAACGCCCGCAACCGCCTTTACGCTTCCACCTCCACGGGCAAACTCCGTTTCCAAACCCTGAACTTCTAGTAAATGTTGAGTCACGCCTCGCCCTCCTCAGTTCTTCATCTTGGGATCAAGCGCATCACGCAGGCCATCCCCGACCAGATTAAACGCAAGCACCGTCAAAAAAATGGCGATTCCCGGAAAATAAACAATGTGCGGAGCAATACTTAAATAATCACGGCCCATGCTTAACATTGCGCCCCAGTCCGGTTCGGTGGTCTTTGCCCCCATGCCGAGGAAGCTGAGTGACGCTGCGGCCAGTATGGCTCCGCCTACTTTCATCGATACATTCACAATGATGCTGGGAACCGTCTCAGGGAAGATATGCCGCCAGATGATCCGGCCATTCTTCGCCCCCATGGAGCGCGCCGCCTCCACAAAGAGGGTTTCTTTCGCCGACAGGGTGACGCTGCGGATAATCCGGGCAAATGAAGGGGTGCCGAAGACGGCTACCGCTATTACAACATTGGATAATCCCGGTCCGAGAATTGCCACAATCCCGATGGCCAGCAGCAGGTCAGGGAAAGAGAACAGAACGTCACTGCCCCGCATAATCAACCGGTCCAGCCAACCTCCGTAGAACCCGCTCAGCAAGCCCAGAATAGTACCCAGAACCGCTGCAATGAAGACAGCGCTCAAACTGACCGCCAATGTAAGCCTTGTGCCGTCAATCAGACGGCTGAGGATATCGCGGCCATATTCGTCCGTCCCTGCCCAGTGATCGGCAGATGGCCCAGCCATCAAGACCTCATAATTCGCCTCGTCCGGATTGTATGGCGTCAAGAACGGCCCAAAGACCGCAATCAGCAGCAGCAAAACAATAAATCCGGCGGCAGTCAGAGACATCCGCTGGCGGCAGAATTTGCTTACGAACTCTCCTATGCGGCCTTTTGTTTTCACCGGGGGCAGCACCTCTCCGGACAATGGAGAACCTGCTCCCATCACCGTTGAATTGTCGCTCATGATATCCCTCCACCTCCTAAATTCAACAATCTGCTTAAGATGAATATCTGATTTTGGGATTGAGCACCCCGTACAATAAATCTACGATCAGATTAATCAGAATAAATTGGGTTGCAAAAATCAGCAGCAGTGCCTGAATGACGGTGTAGTCGCGGAACAGGATTGAATCGACCAGCAGTCTGCCAAGTCCCGGGATACTGAACACTGTCTCTACCATCACAGAGCCGCCAAGCAGGAAACCAAATTGAAGCCCGGCTACCGTCACCACCTGAATCAGCGAGTTGCGCAGCGCATGCCTGCCAATCACCACGTACTCCCGCATTCCCTTGGCACGTCCGGTACGGATATAATCCTCCCGCAGCGTCTCCAGCATGGACGAACGGGAATACCGTGCCAGCATGGACATAATACCCATGCCCAGTGTGATTGACGGCAGGATGTAGGACTTCCAGGTATCAACGCCGCCTGTCGGGAACCAGCCCAGCTCCACCGAGAAGATCTGAATCAGCACCAGTCCGAGCCAGAAGCCCGGCACCGACATGCCGGATATAGCCGCCAGTGTACCCACGTAATCCGGCCAGCGGTTGCGGTACACCGCAGAGACAACGCCGATCAGCAGACCGATTAGAAGCGCCCAGGCCATACTCAAGAAGGTCAGCCATAGCGTAGGCATAACCCTGCTCATCAGCATGTCCGTAACTGCCAGACCCGATTGAATCGAGTTGCCGAGGTCTCCACTCAGCAAATTGCTCATATAATGCACGTATTGTTTCCACAGCGGCAGATCAAGACCAAGCTGCTGCCGGATCCCCATAATTTCTTCCAATGTTGCGTCCTGTCCGGCAATCAGCCTTGCAGGATCACCGGGAATTAAGTGAAGAAACATAAACACAAGTACAGATACCACGAACAGCAAGGGGATAACCCCCAGAAGTCTTTGTAAGGCATATCTACCCAACCCCTGCACCACCTTCCATCTGTTCCTTTGATATAGTGAGGCCGCTTCCTCCGGGAATGGAATGAAGCGGCCTCTTGCGGTTCATAATTGCCAAGCCTCTTATTTCACTTCAGCCTTCAGGATATTGATCGATCCGTCCGGGAATACCTTCACCCCTTCCAGATTCGAGCGTTTACCAGAGATGATCTGGTCTACACCCATGAAGGCCCAAGGTGCCTCTTCCCAGATTGTTTTTTGAATATCGGCATAGATCGCTTTGGCTTCTTCTGAATCTGTGGATTTATTGGCATCTGCAATCCATTGGTCGACATTTTCATTTTTGTAATACGCGGTATTGGAGCCCGCAGGAGGGAACATCTCACTGCTGAACAGACCTCTGGTCGCTCCATCGGCATCTCCGGACGACGGAGACCAGCTGACATACCACATCTGAACCTTGGCTTCCTCCGGCGTCTGCACGGAGTTGATCTGGTCGGACAAGGTGCCGCCTTCCATCGACTTCACTTCCACCTTAATGCCGACAAGCGCCAGCTGCTGCTGGATGAACTGCATGCCCTTAATCGTTTCGGATTCGTTCTCGCCCCAGATTTCGGTGGCGAAGCCATCCGGATAACCCGCTTCGGCAAGCAGCTGCTTGGCTTTCTCTACATCGTAGTCATAACCGGTCTGCTGGGAATAATATTGTGTCTTGGACGACATGGTAGAGTCCAGCTTGGAACCAAGCCCGGATTTGACCACCTTAATATACGCCTCTTTATTGATGGCATAGTTGATCGCCTGGCGTACCTTCACATCGTCGAAAGGTTTCTTCATCGTGTTCAGCGTCACATAACGGACGATGGTAGATTCCGTTGTATCCACAATGATATCCGCCTGACCCTCTACTTCAGACACCTGCTCGGTTGGCATCGGATAGATGAAATCGGCTTCTCCGGTCTTCAGCATGGCAATCCGCGCACCGTTCTCCGGCACCGGTCTGAAGGTTACACTGTCCACCATCGGCAAGCCTGCCTGCCAGTAGTTCGGATTCTTCACGACCACCAGACGGTCACCTTGCGTCCATTCCTTATACATGAAAGGCCCGGTACCTACTGGACTCTTCATGATATCGGCACTGTTCTCAGCCAGTGCTTTCGGGCTGATCATTGGAGCCATCGCTACTTTATTCAAGAAGGCATTGTACGGCTCGCTTAGGGTAAACACCACCGTTTTGGCATCGGGAGTCTCTACACTGGCCACTTTGGCGAAGCTTTTGCGCAGGCGCAGGTTATTCTGTTCATCCTGAATCCGGGCGATGTTGGCCTTGACCGCTTCCGCGTTAAAATCAGTACCATCATGGAACTTCACATTCTCCTGCAGGGTGAATGTATACACCAGGCCATCCTCACTGATCTTGTGTTCTGTAGCCAGCACTGGGATCACATTCATATTCTCATCAAAGCCCATGAGGCCTTCATACATCGTTCTGGCCGCACTGATCGAATGCGTATCACTGGCGTTATGCGGGTCAAGCGTCATGAAGTTGGAATTAATCGCAATCACAATATCCTTATCACTGCCTGCCGCTGTGCCCGTTTCCTGCGGCTGGCTGGTAGCAGTGGTGTTATTGCCTGCACTGTTATTTGCCTGATTCCCGCAGCCTGCAGCCACCACCGCCATAATCAGCAGCAGCATGAACATGGACCATACTTTTGGTTTCGATTTCATCCCATACACTCCCCTATAGATATGATGTATTAGAACAGCTTCTCGTCTTAGTTGTTGCCGAGACTTGAAGATCATTCCTGGATATTAAGATCAGACCTGCCATTCAAATACAGCACGCCGCTCACCTACCACGGTGCCACCGTCATTCACAATAATGTTAGGAACCACCTCATACAGTCGGTCAATCGTCTCTTGGTTGCTGTAGCCTATACGCTCCAGAATGGAGGCGATCAGACAAGGCCTTACCTGTTCGGATCCGTCGGATACCTTCATCGAGATGCCTAGCCGTTCCTTGCGCAGCCCGATGCCGTATACCCCTTTAGCTCCGCCCTTGGCCGCCAGATTGTCATCCTTCAGCAGTGCCGAACAGACAAATTTGCGGTCGGCGATCATATCAGGATGCTCATTCATAAGCTTGGCGGCATGAGCCGCTGCACGGCTTGTCTCTGGGTCCGCAATCAAATCAGGACAAGCCAGCTTTAGGAATGACCAGGCGATCCGGTGAAGCTCCAGTGCAAAGATTGGCAACCCGCAGCCATCAATGCCTTGCGGGATAGATTCCTTGGACACTCCCGCGATGTAAGCCATCGTCTCGATAATCTCGCGCTGTGCCGGATGATTCGTGTCGTAATAGGTGGACTCATCCCAGCCCATATGCTTGCTGAGGCCAAGCAGTCCTGCATGTTTGCCCGAACAATTGTGAAAGATTCTCCGGGTGGGCTCATTGGCCCGCAGGCGCTCTGCTTTTGCTTCCTCATTAAGCGGATAGGTCGAGCAGCAGCATAGCGAATCTTCGTCTATCCCCATTTTGCCAAACATGGATTCCAGCGCTTCAATATGATAAGACTCCCCCCGGTGCGATGCCGTGAACAACGCAGCCTCCCGGCTGGTCAACCCGTAAATCTGATCAATCCGCCGTTTCAGGCCCGGCAAGGCCTGAAACGGTTTGGCCGCTGAACGAAGATAGGTCATATGATGCGGATCACCGGCCTGGTACAGAATATTTCCCTTCTCGTTCACTACACTTACGGCACCGTAATGTACATTCTCAAGCACACCTGCACGATATTCCTCCACTAGTGGTACAAATTTCATTTTGCGCCTCCTTGATCCGCTTTAAATATTGAGCTACGCCAATGCGAAAAAACGATTCTGCGACAGAAGCCCCGAGCCAATCATCACGCCCTCTTCACTCAGCATCGAACGCCGAAAGGCGAAGGAGGCCCGCAGCGGTTCCCAGACAAAGCGGGAGAAATAGAGCTGCTCCACCTCATCGCAAATATCCGGAAACTTGTCGATCAGTTCTCCGCTCAGGATCACGCTGTCCGGGTTGTACATGCATACGACATTGTTAATTGTGATCGCCATATAAATCAGTGCCCGTTCAATTAGCTGGACCGCCCAGCGCTCTCCGGCCTGTCGGGCTTCGAACAACTCCTCGATTGTGCCTACAGGACGAATCCGGTTCGCTTCAGCGAGCAGTGAACTGATGTTAATGTAAGTCTGCAGGCAGCCCGTCTTGCCGCATTCGCACATCGTCCCGTTGGGGTCTACAGTGGTGTGCCCAATCTCCCCGGCACTGTTCATAACGCCGCGATAGATTTCGCCGTCGAGGATAAGCGCAGAACCCACACCATTCCCGAAGCCCAGCAGCGCAGTACAGCTTGAACCCACGGCGGCACCCTTCAGTTGCTCGGCAAGGGCCTTGACCTTAAGCTCATTGTCCACAGCTATTTCGAAGCCGGTCAACTCCTTCAGCTGCTCTGCAAGCGCTACATTCCTCCACCCAAGCTGTACAGAGAACAGCACGACTCCCTTCTCATTATCTACAATGCCGGGGAGTCCGACCCCAATGCCAACGATACGTGTACGGTCAATGGTGTGCTGCTGCACTAGCTCTTCCATGGCCGCGCCGATATGCATCAGAGTCTGCTCCGCACTCTCTTCAGGAACTCTCGGATACTTACCGCTGCAAACCATATTCCCCTGCAAATCTACAACTCCAATGCTCATCCGGGTGCGGTCCAGCTCAACGCCTACTGCCAGTACTGATGCATTCACCATGCCGAGCAGCGTTGACTTACGGCCAAGCCCAGCCGATACCTGTTCAGAGTTCAACAAGTAGCCCTGTTCGGTCAATTCACCGACAATACGGCTCACTGTGGTTGGACTCATGCCCGTCCGTTTAGCAATGGATGCCCGGGAAATGGGATGGTGATTCTTAATCATTTCGAACACGGTAAGCCGGTTCTGCCGTTTCATGAAATCCTGGTCATGTTTTTTCACAGACAAGTCTCCTAATTATTATCTTCACTGAATTAATACAAATGTAATTTACAAGAAATTCAGCATAAAACTAAATAAAATCTTAAAATAACTCAATAGTGTAGGTATTTCATATTTATATTCTCCATTGCTGGTTTTAATGATAATACTTTAATCCATTGACGTCAATATAAATGACACCATTTTCAATCAATTAATTTTCCAAGGATAATGGAAGGGCTTACTTTTTCGATATTTATAGAAATATTAAGTATCTAACATCAATCTAACATTAGTGTTGCTTTTCCATGATCCAAAGGGGATGTCCCATAAGTCTTGCTTCAGTAGATTATGGGCAAGGGAAAGCCAACCGACCTCAAGCGACACTTTGTCCATGTACCATCGCCAAAATCGCCGGAATTCCCGATTGTTCTTCAGTTGTCCAAACACACTTTCCAGTTCCGTCATCCGGCGCACAGACAAGGCATAACCTTCTTCACTCCGCAGAATTTCCCGAGCCTGACTTTGGTGCCACAGTCGTTCCAAACTAACGACCACTTCCCGATTTCCTGCGGCTTTGCTACTCCTGCAATTTGGCCTTGTGTTTACTCACGGCTTTCCCCCAAACGAACGTGTAGCGATTGGCATTGGCCTCAATCTTGGTTTCATCTACAAAGTAATACTCCAGGGAGACGTATGTTTCGTCTGCGAGAAATTGAAGGACTGCGGTAAATACGGTTTCGAGGACGTTCCTCATCCGCTGGGAACGGAAACGGTTAATCGTGCGGAAATCTGGGCACTGCCGTCCGGCCAGCCACATGAAGGGAAGGTTCTCCCGGACCGCTTTGGCGATTGCCGGGAGGAATAGATGCGCTGCGTATATGTATAGATAATGACTTTGGTGAGCATTGTGGGATGGTAGCTGTCGCGGCCACCGCCGGGGCAGGCAGCGTCAAAGATGGCGTCGCCCGAGCCGATTCACGGCGGCGTTAACGACACGAACGAGGTGATGTTGTGGAATGTCTTCCGCTAAATCCATTGGCCAGGCAAAGTTGGTCCATGGTATATTGAATGTACAAAGAAATCGCTCCTTTGGTTTGAAATGGTTGCTCGACACTTCCATTTTACCAAAGGGCGATTTCTTTTTTGTGTTTATCCAACTCTAAAAAAAGGGGGCGTCCCAGCATTTCATGGCTTATGGGACACCCCCTGTTACGATGTTTAATACGCCACCGTGAAACGGGTGCGGCTGAAATTGCCTTCCTCCATCTCATCCACCATAGCTACGGCAAAATCCTCAACGCTGATGTTGCTATCCCCATCCTCATCTACGATAAGCCGGTCCAGACCAATGCGGAATTGGCCCGTGCGGCGGCCCGGCTGGATGGAGGCAGCGGGGCTGACATACGTGTAATCCAGCTCGCAGTTTCTGTAAATTTCATAGGCATCGGCATGGGCAGCAGCCAGCGGCTTCACCGATTCCGGAAAGCCCGGCGTATCCATCAGCCGTTCCCCGGATTCCGTCTTCAGGCTGCCTGCACCGCCTACGATAAGCAGCCGGCTTACCCCGGCGGCCTCCAGCCCTTCCACAAGTGAGACAGCCGCTGCCAGCAGGTCCAGCTCTGCGCCCGGGTCCGGGCCGTACGCGCTGATCACTTCGCCATGTCCGCGGACGGCTGCTGCCACCGAAGCCGGATTCAGAATATCCACGGCTATCACCTGCAGGCGTTCATGTTCCAGCTGCAATGACTCCGGATGACGCACTGCGGCCGTCACCTCATGTTTTCTTTTTAACGCCTCCTGCACAATCGCTCTGCCAATAGTTCCTGATGCACCCAACACTACAACATCCATTTCCTTGTCTCCTCCATATGTAATCTAACGTTTATCCGGTAACCGGTACTATTCTGGGCAGAAACATTCCCTGCGACTGCGGCATCACCGGCACAAAACCATATTGTGCATACAACCTGTATGCTTCACCGTCCGCAATCAAACTGATATAAGCCTGTTTCGGCACTGTATCCAGAAAAGCGCTAATTTCGCCCATAATGATTTTTCCATATCCGCGCCCTTGATAAGAAGGCTTGACGGCAATGTCCGTGACTTGAAAAAAACACCCGCCATCGCCGATGACCCGCCCCATTCCTACAAGCAGCTCCTGCTCATACAGCGTAACCGCAAAGAGTGACCGTGGCAGGCCGACAGCCGCCCCCTCCACACTCATGCCGCTTAACCCGACTTCCTGCCGCAACGCCAGATAAGCCTCTACCCCCGGCAGGGTATGCGCGACAACCAATCCATCTATTCTGTCCAAAGTTTTCTCTCTCCTTACCCGCTTGTCTCTTTCTCAGACACAGCACTTCCTTACCAATATATACGACAGTGCTGCTCACAACAAGAAACAACGGCCTCTGCCGTGAAACGAAACGGGGTATTCCGCGTAAAATAAGATAACCATGAACAGAGCGGCGGTACTATAACTGCCTGTTCTTGAATACTGGCGCAAGGTGTGGAATAAATATCATTACATTACCTAGGAAAAGGTTGGTGAAGGATCATGTCTCCTTTGGGAAAACTTTTAAAATGGATAACTTTCGCGTTTGAGGCTTTTCTGGCCCTGCCGCTGGTCGGCGGCCTGTTTGTGGTAGCGAATGGCTGGGCTCCGCTGGGGATTGCCTTTGTGCTCCATGCCATAGCCGTTGTCGTAATCTTAAGAGACCGCGGCCCTATAATCGGGAACGCTCTTGGTATTATTACCTCAATTGTTGCGCTGATTCCTTTTGTCGGCTGGGTGATGCACGCCATCACTGCCATCGTGCTCCTCGTAGAAGGCATCTTCTCTTCACAACGGCGCAACCGCTACTATCCTTAATCACCCTGCATAGCCAAAAACGGCCTGCCCCCAATCCCGGGAGCGGGCCGTTCTTGTATAGATCTATGAGATAATGCCCTACCCTCGCCCCGCAGAACGGGAATCGGTCCGCCGGCTTCCGGTCTCTCCACTATAACGTGCATTTGTATTTTCGTTCTCAAAACGTTTGCGTTCCGTCCGTTCCATCTGAACAATCTGACCCTCGTGCACCACGATGTGCAGGGAGCCGAATTCCATATCATCCAGCAGTCCTGCAATCCGTGTTAGCCAGACCTCATCCACCTTCAGTGGTTTAGCCATTCTCCAGCCTCCCTTTTCCGGATAGGGAATATTCCCCGCTCTAATTCCGTAATAACCAACCTGTATACTTAGTTTTAAAGTAGCATGGAACCAAAAGAGCTGTCAATGCACATTTTTACGGGACAACCAGCTTTTCATAATCATCGTCACCAGTGCCAGCAGCAGCAATAATGAGGCTACGGCAAAAGAAGCCGAGAACTGGTATTCATTGTACAGAATCTCCACATGCAGCGGCAGGGTATTCGTCTCTCCGCGAATATGCCCGGAAACGACGGACACGGCACCAAATTCACCCATGGCCCGCGCATTGCACAAAATAATCCCGTAAAGCAGCCCCCATTTAATATTAGGCAGCGTTACCCGGAAAAAGACCTGCCAGCCGCGCGCCCCCAGCGTGATCGCCGCCTCCTCTTCCTGGGTCCCCTGATCCTCCATCAACGGGATCAGCTCCCGGGCCACAAAGGGGAAGGTTACAAACAGCGTGGCCAGGATGATCCCCGGAAGTGCGAACACAATCTTGATATCATGCGCGCTTAGCCAGGGGCCGAACCAGCCGTGTGCACCAAACACCAGGACAAAGATCAGGCCGCCGATCACCGGCGATACGGCAAAAGGCAGATCAATCAAGGTGATCAGGAACCCTTTGCCGCGAAAACGGAATTTGGTTACTGCCCAGGCCGCGCTCACGCCAAAAAGAGTATTCAGCGGAACGGTAATCACCGCCACCAGCAGCGTCAGCCGCAGCGCCGAACGCGCATCGGGGTCCGTTAATGCAGCCAGATATACATCCCATCCCTTCTTAAGTGCCTCTGTCAGCACGACAATCAGCGGCAAGGCAATCAGCCAGAACAGCACCAATCCGGCAGCGGTGATCAGAATCCATTTCACTGCTGCGGATTCCGTTGCTGCCGGCGAGGAAACGTTCTTCTGCGGCCGGGGAACGTAGAGGGGGACGGTGCCCGCCATAGTGATTTCCTCCTTCAGGGTAAATCCCTTTAAGAATGCATTATGTTCACCCCGGCGTCTTACCGGGAGGTTTTACGTGCCCAGCGCTGGAGGGTATTGATGACCAGCAGCAGCAGAAAGGAGATCAGCAGCAGCAGCAGCGCCACGGCAGTGGCTCCTGCGTAATCATACTGCTCCAGCTTTGACATAATCAGCAGCGGAGCGATCTCCGTGCGCATCGGCATATTGCCGGAGATAAACACAACGGAGCCGAATTCGCCGATGCCCCGGGCCAAAGCCAGGGCAAAGCCGGTCAGCAGCGGCGGGATCAGCTCCGGCAGGATGACCTTGCGGAAGGTCCGCAAGCGCCCGGCCCCAAGGGTAGCGGAAGCCTCCTCCGCATCGCGGTCCAGGTCCTCAAGCACCGGCTGAACGGTGCGGACCACGAAGGGAATCCCGATGAACATCAGCGCCAGCGTGATGCCAAGCGGGGTAAAGGCCACCTTTAGGCCGAGAGGCTCCAGCCAGGAGCCGATCCAGCCATTCGGGGCATAAAGTGCCGTCAGCGAGACGCCCGCCACTGCCGTCGGCAGCGCAAACGGAAGATCGATCAGGGCATCGAAAATTCTTTTGCCCGGAAACTCATAACGAACCAGCACCCAGGCCAGCAGCAGACCCAGAATAGCATCCACAAAAGCAGCAGCCGCCGCCGTCGACAGGCTGACCCGGTAGGAGGCAAGTACGCGCGCATCCGTAGCCACGTCCCAGAACTTCGCCCAGCTCAGTCCCGTCGAATTGAACAGCAGCGCGGACAGCGGCAGCAGCACAACCAGACTCAAATATAAAACGCTGCAGCCCATGGTCAGCCCGAAGCCGGGCAGTACTCTGCGCTTTGCCGCAGTTGTATTGGTGACAGCATTCATCTCCTAAGTTTCATCCTTTCCCGCCAGCTTAGCTGCCAGGCACATAGATTTTGTCAAAAATCCCGCCGTCGTTGAAATGTTTCTCCTGGGTTTCCTTCCAGGTGCCGAATTTGTCCTGCAGGGTGAACAGCTTGATCTCCGGAAATTTATCCTTGTATTGTTCCTTTACGCTGTCCAGTGTAGGGCGATAATAATTTTCGGCGGCTATTCTTTGCCCCTCTTCGCTGTAAAGGTATTTCAGGTAGGCTTCGGACACCTCACGTGTCCCTCTTTTATCTGCGACTTTATCGACAACCGCCACCGGAGGCTCAGCAAGGATGCTCTCAGAGGGATTGACGATATCGAATTTATCCGGGCCCAGCTCCTCTACCGAAAGGTAAGCTTCATTCTCCCAGGCAATCAGCACATCGCCAATCCCGCGTTCCACAAAAGTCGTCGTTGCTCCGCGTGCCCCTGTATCCAGAACAGGAACATGCTTGAATAATTCTTTGACAAATGCTTCAGCCTTGGCCTCGTCGTTGTTGTTCTGATCAAGCGCATAACCCCAAGCCGCCAGATAGTTCCACCGTGCGCCGCCCGAGGTCTTCGGATTTGGAGTAATGACTTCGACACCTTCTTTTAACAAATCGGGCCAGTCCTTGATCCCTTTCGGATTCCCCTTGCGGACGAGGAACACGATGGTAGAGGTGTATGGGGAGCTGTTATGCTCGAATTGGCTCTGCCAGTTCTCCTGAATCAGGCCGGAGCCCTGCAAGGCATCAATATCGTAACCCAGCGCCAGTGTTACCACATCCGCTTCCAGACCGTCCAGCACGGCCCGGCTTTGCTTGCCTGATCCTCCATGGGATTGTTTAATCGTAACCTTCTGGCCGCTCTCTTTCTCCCAATATGCTGAAAAGGCTTTGTTATAGCTCTCGTACAGCTCACGCGTAGGATCATACGACACATTCAGCAGTTCAACAGGCTCTTTGGACGGCGCTGCCGTTGCTGAGCCGTTGCCCGAGTTGGTAGCCGCTGCTGTATTCTCACCCGGATCTGCCGTGTTGCCGCTGCCGCAAGCGGCGAGCCCTGCCGTTAACAGCAAGGTAAATCCTGCAAGAAGCCCCTTCTTGAACGTTTTTTTCATTTTGAACACTCCCCCATGGTTTTCTTCTGGCAATTATAGATTTGATTATTTCTCCTAACAAAAAAACGGAGGAAAGCCCGCTTGCGGGCAGGTCAAACCGGTCAAAATAAGACCGTGTCTGCTAGCCAAGCGCGGGCGTTCCTCCGTTCGTACGGTGAGAACATTTCTTTTTAATTATTATTCCTATCTATTTAGTAGGTTATGGAGTTATAATACTGAAACCCTCCGTCACTGTCAAACCTTTTTTTGCGGAGTGTAAACCGCTGAATATGGGCCTTTCAAGCTTCACTTGTCTTTGCAGCCCCAAAGTAATATTATTGCTACATCTAATACAGGCAGATCAAGAATCTGTAATTGCCGTCAGTTTCGGGGGAGAAACACATGGAAATGGAATGGGAATATGCGCCTGTGCCCCAGCGGCAACGCCGGCGCCGGCGTATACTGAATGCTATGGGACGCAGGATCAAAGAAACTTACCGGTACGACACCACCTTTTGGAGGACGGCACTCTCCGGTCTTTGGATCGTCTCTTTTCTGGCCTTCACGGTTACTATCCTGGGAATTCCCACCGGATTGGGGCTGCCTGCCGACATCCTGCTGGCTGCGGGCACCGGAACCATTGTGCTGTTGGTTGCCGGCCATATTCTGGCTGTCCTGCTGGCCTTGACCGGGATACGTATCGCCAGGCTGTTCGCAGGCTGCTTGCTGGCGGATGCCATCGTTATTCTGCTTATTCTGTATTATGCCGATGTGCAGCTGGATGCAGCGGCAGCCATTGCCGTCCTGCTCTCCCTTGCGGGAGGTGCGGGCGGTATCGTAATCGGCCTGCTGCGCAGCAGACGGGTCGCGCTGGCGCTGCTGCTCATAGCGGCGTTAACCCTGTCACCGCTGGCTCTGGCCAGCAAGGTCCAGGAGACAGCGGTGACAGATACGTTTATTCCATCCAGTGACGAATGGCCTGAGCTTGCCGCCGCCAATCCGGGTCTTCCCGGAGATACACCATTCACCACCTTTACTTACGGAAGCGGACAGGATCTGCACCGCGCCGAATATGGAGAAGGGATCACGCTGCGCTCTTTCCCGGCAGATGCTTCCGCTTATATCAAGAAATGGCCCCGGCTGCGCAGCCTGTTCTGGGGATTTGACAGCAGCTCGCTTCCCGTGAACGGACGCGTCTTCATGCCTTCCGGGGACGGTCCTTATCCGCTGGTGCTATTGGTACATGGCAATCATATGATGGAGGACTACTCCGATGTAGGGTACGCCTATCTGGGCGAGCTGCTGGCCAGCCGGGGGTTCATTGCTGTAGCCCTGGACCAGAACTTCCTGAATTATTCGGCATGGTCCGGCATTCCGGAGCATGATTTCAAAGTCCGGGCCTGGATGATTCTGAAGCATTTGGAGCAGCTCGGCACCTACTCGGAGGAGAGCGGCAATCCCTTTTATCACAAAATCGACTTTGGGCAGACCGCTCTCCTCGGGCACAGCCGCGGCGGACAGGCCGCCGCTATGGCCGCCGATGCCGCCCGCTGGTTCAAAAGCGACCCCGTACTGACAGCGGCAGGCCGGTTCCATATCACATCCGTCATCGCCCTCGCTCCTACGGACAAGGTCGTCGACGGTCAGCAGGCCCGCTTAAAGGACATCAACTATTTAACCCTTCAGGGTGCCCGCGACGGGGATGTGCATGATTTCTATGGAGACCGGCAGTATAACCGCTCCACCTATTCAGCCGGCTCCACCGCCTTCAAGAGCTCCCTGTATATTGCGGATGCCAATCACAGTCAATTCAACAGCGACTGGGGCGGCTACGATCAGTCACTTCCAGCCGGATTGTTCCTCAGCCGCAGCCGCATTATGGACGGAGCCGCACAGCGGCAGCTGGCCAAGGTATATGTCTCTGCTTTTCTGGAAGCGACACTGCATGGAGAACACAAATATGAGGGCTTGTTCCGCGACTACCGCAGCGGGCAGCAGTGGCTGCCCGAAACGACCTCTTATTATAACCGTTTCCTGGACGGATCTTTTCGTCCTGTGGCTACCTTTGAGGAAGACCGTATTACAAGCACAGCCGTCAACGGTACGGCGGAGTCCAAAGGGCTAGTCTGGGCGGAAGAGCTTGCCATGGACCGTGAGAACAAGAGCAAAGCCAACTACGGCGTTGTTCTGAAACGTACTTCAGCGCAGGACCCGGGAGCATATTACAGCATTGCTCTACAAAACGGAACGGCCGCAGAGCATACACTTGCCGGAGCTGAAGGCTTAACCTTTGCGATGGCGAACCGCAATGCCGACAAGGCGGAGGACGCCGGTGTTCCACGGCCGGCCCCGGCCGTGGAGATTGAACTGACCGACCGCCAGGGCACCTCTGCCCGCTTGCCTTTGTCCGAGGTTATGGAGATCCTGCCGCTGCCGAAGACCCAATTCACGCTCCATCCATGGCTGGAAGAACGGATCAGTGACGGCAAATATGGCGACCTTTCTGAGGCTGTTTTCCAGACGTATGAGCTGCCTTTTGAGCTTTTCCGGGAAAAAGCACCAACGCTTGCCCCGGATCAGTTAAGCCAAATCACCTTTTATCTTCAGGAAGAAGGCGATAAGGTTATGCTGGATGACATCGGCTTCTATGCCAGAACAAAGGCTCCCCGCTGAAAGACAGCCTCAAAAGGGTCTGTTCCAGATGCCCACATACATCGGCACTTGCAGGAATAGTCCCTTTTGGCGAAGCATAGAATGTTCAGTCTTCACTTACAGCGCTTTGATGCACACCGGTGCCGGAAGCTCCAGCTCATTGCCTGTAGGGATTAACCTGCCCGAATCCTTGTCGATAGTAAATGAGGTGATATTGCCGCTGTTCTGGTTGGCCGCCAGCAGCATACCGCTGACTATGGCAAAATTGCGGGGGGTGCGCCCTCCTGTACTCTGCCAGTCTTCGGCCTGCAGCAATCCAGTTGCAGGATCGATATGGAACAGGGCGATGCTGTCATGCCCCCGGTTGGAAGTATACAGAAACCGTCCGCAGGGGGATACATGAATGTCGGCGCCCGTATCATCGCTGCCGGCAATGTGCTGGTCGGGCAACGTGCTCAGATGCTGCAATATCTGGAGATCTCCCTGCTGTTCATTATTGGTGAACACGGTCACCGTGCTGTTCAGCTCATTAATCAGATACATCCATTTCCCGGTAGGATGTACGGCCAGATGGCGCGGTCCGGAGCCTGGAGGAAGCTCAATCTCCCGATGGGTGGTCAGTTTGCCGTCCTCCACATTGTAGATCAGGATTTGATCAAGACCCAGATCACAGACCAGCACACGTGAACCCCGGCTGTCCGGGATGATGGAATGGGGATGGGGGCCTTCCTGACGGTCTTCGCGTACTCCAACACCTGCATGACGGACTTGGGCCGACATCTCCTGCAGGGAACCGTCCGCGTTCACCGGAAATACGTTAATATTCCCTCCCGAATAGTTGGAGACAAATATGTAATCGCCTTTGGGAGCTATAGAAACATAACAAGGTGCTCCTCCTTCAGTCTTGCGGCTGCCAAGTTCCGTTAACGATCCGGCCACAGGATCAATGGCAAAAGCATACACTTCACCCTCATCCTTTTCGCTGACCGCATACAGCACATTTTTTACACTGTTGACCGCCAAATACGACGCATTTTCGATGCCAGCTGTCCAACTTTGTACCCTCATCTCTCCTGAAGCAAGATCGAGTGTGCATAAATGAATAGCTGGTTCTCCCTCGGGACTGTAGCTTCCCACATAAAACTCGGCTTGATTTGGCCTTTTCATGGCAGCGACTCCTTATCGTATATTTACTGCAGCTTGTCTAACCTCTACTTACCCTGTACAACGGGCAACGCATCTTTTCTCCCGTTCTTTTTTCACTATATCATGTTTATTGGCTCAATACTTTTTGTGTGTAAATTGCTTCAATAAAGGGCAAGCTATAATGATCGAGCCAAATTTTCACATGTGGTTTAAACAATCTGCATGAGGTTAATAGTAAGCATCAAAGACAACAAACACAAAAGGAGCTGAAGCAAAATGAGTTTTCTCTGGATGTTAATCGTTGGTGGAGTAATCGGTTGGTTGGCAGGCCTGATCATGGGCAGAGATATTCCGGGCGGGGTAATTGGTAACATTATCGCCGGTATTTTAGGATCATGGCTTGGTGGCATGCTGCTGGGAAGCTGGGGACCAAGAGTCAGCGACTTCTACGTGTTCCCTTCCCTGATCGGTGCTATCGTTCTGATCTTCATTGTCAGCCTCATCCTTCGTTCGGTTGGAGGACGCAGCCGTTCGTAAGTCCGTGTTACCCTTAAGCAGCGGCAACTGCCAGCTGCTTGCCCAAAACCCGCCGGGAGCTTGCTCCCGGCGGGTTTTACCTGTGTAATCACTTAGCTCAGCAGCCTTTGTCCTAAATATATTCCAGCGCTTTCTTCCCCTTGCACCGTTCAATGTTTTGCCATCATTTTTCTGTTATAATGTAGGCATTAGTGACTCAAATCACAGAGAGGAACGTGAATCATGGGCAGCATTAACCCCTCGCTTCTGCATATCGGCTCCACTGTAGGGGCCGTGTTCATGGCGCTGATGGTTATCTTTATCCGCCTAAAAGCAAGTGCCCGTCCAGTGACGATCCGCAAAATATGGATTCCACCGCTTGGCATGTCGACGGGTTTTGCCATGTTTGTGGTACCGGAGGTCCGCTTCCCCTGGTGGTGGGCGGTGCTCGCTTTTTTGATCGGCTGGTTTGTCTTCGCCTATCCGCTGATCCGCACCACTACCTTTGAGCAACGGGATGGCGAAATTTATGCGCAGCGCTCCAAAAGCTTTGCTTTTATCCTGCTTGGCCTGCTTCTCGTCCGCACTTTGCTGCATGAATTTATCAACCGGTATATCTCCGTACCGCAATCAGGTGGATTATTCTTCATTCTGGCCTTCGGCATGATTCTCCATTGGAGATTCTTCATGTACAAACGCTACAACGTTCTTGTCCCGCCGCAGACACAGCTTCCCGAACCGCGGGTATAGATTTGCTAGTTGGGAGATAAGTCTGGGTTTGACTGCATTTTGTGCATCAGAATGCTGGCAAACCTGGCTTTTTTTCGATTCGGCTGCATTTTATGCATCAGGTAAGGCTGAACAAACCTGTATTTCGATAATATCTCTGTTTCAAGATGTACAAAATACATCAGAATGGACTTTTGAGCCCTCCCAGAGCGATTTGGCTGCACTAAATACACTGAAGCAGCAGCCAGTCCAACGGACCTCTCGCTCCAAATGTCTTTCCGAATCAAAAAAGAGGTGTCCCAAGCAGCCATTTTCGGCTTATGGGACACCCCTTCGTTTTTTCATGGCTGATGTCAGGTAACTCCCTCCAGGATCAGTTAAAATATAGGAGGGTATAACTTTCAGAGAGCGAGGCAGGGGATATGAAAAGTAAATCAAGAAAAGTAGCCATCGTCGGCTCCGGAATGGTTGGCTCCAGCTGTGCATACTCCATGGTTAATCAGGCGATTTGCGACGAGATTATGATGATCGACCGCACGTATGACCGGGCTCTGGCCCAAGCGCTGGATCTTTCGCACTGCATGGATTTCACGGGAACCCGCACCAAGGTATATGCCGGGACCTACAGCGATTGTGCACCCATGGACGTTGTTATTCTGACAGCCGGCGCCAATCCGCTGCCGGGCCAAACCCGGCTGGATGTGATGGATGCGGCAGCTGCCATAACCGATGAAATTGTCACGAACATCATGGCCGGAGGCTTCGACGGAATCTTCGTGGTCGCCGCCAACCCCGTCGATATTGTTACCTATCTGGTCTGGAAAAAATCAGGGCTGCCCCGGCACCGGGTGATTGGGACCGGAACCTCCATCGACTCTTCCCGGCTAAAGACGCTGCTGTCCGAGGTCTTCTCCATTGATCCGCGCAGTGTCAACGGTTATGCCATGGGGGAGCATGGCGAATCGCAATTCGTAGCCTGGTCCCATGTCACGATTGGCGGCAAGCCGATTCTGCATATTCTGGAGCAGCACCGCGAGCGGTTCAGCCACCTGGATCTTGCGGATATCGCCCGCAAGACCAAGGATGCGGGCTGGGAAATATTCACCCGCAAAGGCTCGACACATTTTGGCATTGGCAGCGCACTGGCCTATATTACCCGCTCCATTCTCAATGACGAGCATAAGATCATTGCCGTATCCGCCATTCTGGAGGGCGAGTACGGACAGACCGGAACATGCACCGGCGTCCCGGCCATTATCGGCAGAGACGGCATCAAGGAGCTGCTTGAGCTGAATCTCAGCAGTGAGGAATTCACCAAATTTAATACCTCCTGCGACATTGTCCGCAGCGGTATCGCCAGCCTGAAGTTAGAGGAACAAGCCTGAGCCGCTGCCGTTACTGCCTGAATCTTCCGATCTCCTGCTTAAGACCGGACATCATCTTGTTCAAGGATTCCGCAGAGGAGACAATATCCTTCATAATTTCGGTCTGACCGGTGGAGGCTTCGGCAACCGCCTGAGCATTCTCCGCCGATTCCCTGGCAATCGTCAGCATGTCGGTGACAGAGGCCGTAATTTCCTCGGTGCCTGCAGACATCTCTTCATTAATGGCCGATACATCCTGAATTTGCTGGGAAACCTCACGGATCGATTGGCGGATATGCCCAAACGAAACACCCACATTGTTCATTTTGGCCATCCCGTCGCCAATCTCAGAAATGCTTTTCTCCATAGAATCGGCAGCTTGCGTGGTGGAAGACTGAATCTGCCCAATCAGCTCTACAATGTGAATTACAGATTGATTGGTGCGTTCGGCCAGCTTCTTCACCTCATTGGCTACAACACCGAACCCGCGCCCATGTTCGCCTGCTCTGGCGGCTTCAATGGAAGCATTCAAGGAAAGCAGTCCGGTCTGGTTGGAAATTTCCGAGATCACTTCTACGATATTCCCAATTTGCTCGGACTGCTCCGTCAGCTGCCTGATGGCTTCAGCCGCTTGATTAGCCGTTGTATTGATAATGTGCATCTGCTGCAGAGTGGACTCGATTTCATGATAGCCGTTCTCCACTTCGGAGTTGACGGTCTCCGCCTGATCCGATACTTTTACTGAAGACTCGGCAATCCGCTGCAGCCCAACCGCCATTTCCTCTGTGGCCCGGGCCGACTGCTCCGAGCCTTTGAACTGGGCTTCCATTCCCTGCGCCACTTCCAGTGTAACCACGGAAATTTCCGCTGAGGTGTTGGAGGACAGATTCGCAGCCTGCAGCAATCCTTCCGAGGATTCCGCCACTTGCACAACGGCAGTATCAATCTTACTGACCAGTCCGGACAACGACCCAATCATCTCATTAATGTCCTTGCTCATCCGGCCGATTTCATCGTCCGAGCGGACAGCCACCCGTTCATTTAGACGTCCTTCTGTCACTTTTTTCGTCACAGCAGAAATGGCAACAATCGGCTTCACAATCCGCCGGGTCAGATACAAGGAAATCAGCACCACCAGAAGAATCACTGCCAGCATTAAAACTAACGCCAATTGTTGGGCTGAAGTAACCTTGGCATAAATTTCATTCTCCGGTACGGTAATCAGAAGTTTCCAATCCGTGCCCGGGATGGTCTTGAAATAGGTGATAACCGCCTGCCCATTTTCCCCCTCATAGGATGCGGTACCGCTGTTCTCACTCATGATTTGCTTCACAGTGTTTTGCATTTCAGGTGTTTTCGCATAATCGGCCAGCGTTTTGCCAATGCGTGCAGCGTCCGGATAAGTGTAATATTCACCTTTTCCCGATACTACGTAACCATATCCAGTCTCCGCTACATGGATGTTCTTGCTCATCTCTGTCAGAATATCCGGAGTGACCGAAAAAGCAACGCCGCCTGTGAATTGCTTGGAAGCATCCACCATGGGGACAATCACCGGGATGATGTATTTATTCATCGGCTCAAGAAAAGACATGTCGGCAACAGCCGGACTGAGGGTCTGCTTGGCTTTCAGGAAATAATCGGCTGTCCCCATATCGGCTGTCATCTTCATGCTATTGGTCAGAAGTCCGCTTGTATTGATGACGCTGTAGCCTTCCGACTTTGAATCACTCTCCTCCAGCACCTGAAGGGTCGGGAAAAGGCTGGCCGGTCTCGCAGGGTCAAATTCCGGATGCGCAGCAACCAGCTCCTTCACCGCAGAAGTCTTGGATTGGAGCCATTCGTCAATGCGGGTCGTGTTCATCTCCAGAATCTTTTGCGCCAATTGTTCACTGTCCGACCGGGTAACCCCGCCAAAATACTGCAGAAAGAAAATAGTAACTCCGAGTAATGGAACTACGGCCAGCGCCAATATGACCAGCGACCACTTGGTTTGAATCGAGGCTGCTCTCTTGTCCGCCGCCGGCCTGTTCCGTTTCTTGTTGTTTTTTTTGCCGTTTTTCTCCGTCTCTATTGTGTGTGCGCCTTTCACTTCAATGCCTTCCATCCGTAAAACGCCTCCCACCATTTCTGGTTTCAATTTCCATATGTTGTAAATACATATTCATATATCGGCATAATCAGACAAATTTCTTTATCCCCGGCACAAAAAATAAACCTCCAGACCCACAATGTGGAATCCGGAAGTTCATTTGTGTACTTTTATTGTTCAGGATTGCCCCGGCACCTTCAAAGCCCGCACGCTGTTGAGCACAGCGAGTACAGTCACGCCGACATCCGAGAACACTGCTTCCCACATAGTGGCAATCCCGAACGCACCCAGCAGGAGGAAGACCGCTTTTACCCCCAGGGCAAAAATAATATTCTGCCAGACGATGGACCGTGTTCGCTTGGCTATGCCGATGGCCGCAGCAATCTTCGACGGTTCGTCCGTCATGATGACAATATCCGCCGCCTCGATAGCCGCGTCCGAGCCCAGTCCGCCCATGGCAATCCCGATGTCGGCCCTAGCCAGCACCGGAGTATCATTAATGCCGTCGCCGACAAAAATAATTTTCTCCCGCCGGGACTGCTCTCCTTCCAGTCTCTCCATTACTTCCACCTTGTGCTGCGGCAGCAGCCCGGCATAGATCTCATCCACACCCAGCTCCTTCCCCACTGCCTCGGCAACGGAAGCTGTATCACCTGTCAGCATGACCGTCTTGCGGATGCCCAGCTCTTTAAGCGCCCGGATGGCTTCCCGGGAATCCTCCTTCACTTCATCGGCAATCACCAGACAACCGGCATACTGCTTGTCGATGGCCAGATGAACCACCGTGCCGCTCTGCTCCGGCAAGCGGTACGCAATCCGTTCCTGCTCCATCAGCCGCGCATTGCCGGCCAGCACCGCCTGGCCTTCTACCCGGACCTCAATACCATGGCCCGGAATCTCGTTGTAATCCGTGATCCCTTCTTTGGCTATGTCCGCACCATAGGCAACCCGTATGGACTCGGCGATCGGATGGCTTGAGTGACTCTCCGCATAAGCAGCCACCCGCAGCAGTTCGCTCTCCGCCATGTCCGCAGCAGGATAGATTCCCGCCACCTTAAACTGGCCTTTGGTCAGTGTACCGGTCTTGTCGAAGATCACCATCTTCACCTCATTCAGAGCTTCCAGGAAGTTGCCGCCTTTGACCAGAATGCCGCTTCTCGAAGCGGCGCCGATCCCTCCAAAGAATCCGAGCGGAATCGACACGACCAGCGCACAAGGGCAGGAGATCACCAGGAATACAAGTGCACGGTAGATCCAGTCGGAGAACGTGGCTCCGCTGATCAGAAGCGGTGGAACAACTGCCAGCAATACAGCTGTTATTACAACCACCGGGGTGTAGCCACGGGCGAACTTGGTGATGAAATTTTCGGTTTTCGCTTTATTACCTGCAGCGTTCTGCACCAGTTCAAGGATTTTGGATACGGCCGATTCTCCAAAGGTCTGGGTGACCTCGATGGTGACAACGCCGTTGCGGTTAATGAAGCCGCTCAGGACCGTACTGCCCGGACCTGCCGACCGCGGGACAGACTCTCCCGTCAGGGCTGAGGTATCCATCATCGAGTTACCTTCCAGAATCCTGCCGTCCAGCGGCACCTTCTCGCCCGGCTTGACAAGAATAATATCGCCGACGCCCACCTCTTCCGGTGAGACGCGCCGTGTAACGTTCCCCACCTTCAGCTCCGCGAATTCGGGACGGATGTCCATCAGCGCCGTGATGGAGCGCCGCGAACGGTTGACCGCCAGCCCCTGGAACAGCTCTCCCACTTGGTAAAAGAGCATAACGGCAACGCCTTCGGGGTATTCCCCAATGGCAAAGGCACCGATGGTCGCCAGCGCCATCAGGAAATTCTCGTCAAACACCTGCCCGCGCATAATGTTGCGCGTTGCCTGCCAGACGACTTCCCCGCCCACAATAAAGTAAGCGGCCAGGAATAACAGCAGCTCCGGTATTCCGCTGACCGGCAGAAACATGCCAGCAGCTGCAAGAATACCTCCGCCGCCCAGCCGCAGGAGAATGCGGCGTGTATTCCCTTCGCCATGGGCATGGCTATGGTCATGGCCAGCCTCCGCCGCATGCGTATGCTTATGATCATGCGCAGGGTCGTCTCCTGCTATATGCGCATGTGCAGAAGGACGGGGCCTTACCGCGCCGGATATTTTCTCATTCAGCTTCACATGCGGCTCCAGTGACGTTACGGTACGCTGCGCCTCCGCCGCTGCTGCTGCTTCATAGCCGGCAACCGTCTCCATCGTCAACGTCTTGGTTACAAAATTGACGGAGCAGGACGTTACCCCCTCAATCTTCCCCACTCTATCTTCAATTTTCATGGCACAATTTGCACAATCCAGCCCGGTAAGCTCCCACTGGCGTTTCACATTACCTTCCAGCGTATTCACACTACTCAGCCCCTTCGATAAAAAAATAACATATGAGCAATTGTTCATTTATGGTATTACCCGTATTATATTCCCCATAATCCCGGAGTGTCAATGCGTGTTGGCACGTGTTCACTTTCTCGTATGGGCATTTATAGTTTAGAGAATCTTACCAAAAAGACTTGATCTTTAAAAACATCAGGAATATGATTAACATATGAGCAATCATTCATATGTTTCTTGGAAAGGGGCATTACTATGCATAACCATTCGCATGAGGATACACACAGCCATGAAGAACACACTCACGGGAATCATAAAGATCACGGGCATTCCCACCATCAACACGACCACTCGCACGGACACGGGCACTCACACGCTCCCAACAACAAAAAAGGCCTGATTATCGCTTTGCTGATTACCGGAGGCATTATGTTTCTGGAATTCTTCGGCGGGCTGATTACCAACAGCCTGGCTCTGCTGTCGGACTCCGGGCATATGCTTAGCGATACCGCCTCGCTTGCATTAAGCCTGGTTGCGATGATCTTTGCCGTAAAACCGCCGTCCTTCAAAAACTCCTACGGTTTTTACAGGTTTGAGATTATGGCTGCATTATTTAACGGGGTTACTCTGTTTGTCATCGCCGGCTTTATTATATGGGAAGCGTACCAGCGTTTCTTCGAGCCTCCGACAGTAGCCAGCGGTCCCATGATGCTTATTGCTGCTGTCGGTTTGCTGGCGAACCTGATCAGCGCCTGGGCCTTGATGCGCAAAAGCGATGTACACGGCAATATAAATGTGCGCTCTGCTTATCTGCATATTTTGGGCGATGCGCTGGGGTCTGTCGGGGCCATACTTGCCGGGCTTATCATGAATCTGTTCTCCTGGTATGTGGCTGACCCGATCATTAGCGTTCTTGTAGCCCTGCTTATTCTCAAAGGCGCCTGGGGCGTGATCAGACATGCGTTCCATATCCTTATGGAAGGGACACCCAGCCAGATCAATGCCGGTGAAGTAACGCAGTCGCTCCTGGAAATCGAGGGCGTACTTAATGTTCATGATCTGCATATCTGGACCATCACTTCGGGGCTTGATTCGCTCAGCTGCCATTTGCTCATTGAAGACGACAAAGATAGTCAGGCTCTTCTGCAGCAGGCGGTATCCCTGATTGAGACCAGATTTGGCATTACCCATTGCACGGTCCAGATAGAGAATTCGCAACTGAAGCACGGAAAACTAAGAGTATAAATAAGGGTTGCATTGGACCTGCTGATAGGCTGCCTCTGCCAGGATACTGGCCGGAGATAGCCTATTTTTGAGGCCAGGAAAAAAATACCTTGACACTTTCGCCATAAAACGCGATTATAAATGTATCGAATGGATATATCAAATAGATATAAATGAGGTGATCTCATGCTGGAGTATATCCTGCTTGGCATGCTGATGGAAGGTACAATGAGCGGATATGATTTGAAGAAAACCATTGACAGCTCCGTAGGAATCTTTTATAAAGCCAGCTTCGGCAGTCTCTATCCTGCATTAAAGAGACTGACCGACAAGGGCCTGATCTCCCTTACAGAGACTGACAACAGCAAGAACAAGAAACTCTATACCCTGCTCCCCGGAGGACAAGAAGCTTTCCTCACTTGGCTGGCCGGACCGTCACAGGGGGCCCGTAATGAGCAGTTGATCCGTATCTTCTTCTTCGATTACCTGGATGAGGAGACCCGCCAGCGGCTGCTGGGAGAATATTTATTCAAGCTGGAGCAGGAGCTTCGCACCCTTGAGGCCGTTAAGTCCATCGTAGCCGGCGAGCTTGCCGAAATTCCGAACCCGGAGGATTATTATTACCGCGTCTCTGTTCTGACCTACGGATTAAACCATTTTGAGATGGAGAAGCAATGGCTGAAAGCTATTAAGGAAAGGAAGAATTTAAACCATGAATAATGTAAGGACTGAAGTATCTTTTTCGCAAAAGCGGCCTGTCTGGACCGTTGTAATTATCGAACTGCTGCTATTGCTGGCGATGATGGCCTCCGGAACCTACGCCACATTAAATGAGCTTAATTATGCAGCCCCTGTACTGATTGCCTTTATTCCCATCGCCCTGGTGCTGGTCATTTACTTCACACTGAGAAACAAATGGAGCATGCTAGGTTTTCGGCCGCTGCGCAGTATTTCTCCGCGCCACTGGGTCTATTACTCCCCGCTGGCCGCCATTTTGCTCATTAACTGCCTTAAGGGATTCCGCGGGATCGGCGTCTCCGAGGTGTTGTTCCTGATCTTCTTCACTTTGCTTGTGGGTTTTGTGGAGGAGAGTATCTACCGGGGTTTGATTCTGAAGACGCTGCTCGCCAAAGGCGTTAAAACGGCTGTGATTACCTCCAGCATCCTCTTCGCGGTGACTCATATTCTGAACGCCCTGTCCGGACAGTCCCTGGCCCAGACCGCGCTGCAAATTGTATACGCACTGCTGATGGGCGCCGTATTGGCCCTGCTGATGGTCAAAACCAATAATATCGTTCCTTTGATCCTCTTTCACTTCTTACATAATCTGATTCAATTTGCCGGCAACGACAACAGCAGCGCTTTTATCGGCTACGATTTGCTCATTCTGCTGGTACTGGCCGGTCAATGCTTCTGGATTTCCAAATCACTTAGCAATGGCTAATGGACACCAAAACAAAGCAGCGAATCTCCATACCCGGAGACTCGCTGCTTGTTTATAATCTATTCATGACGGATATGCTCATGCGTCTGGAGAAAAATCTGCTCCACATGCGCATCGTTCAACGAGTAATACACCGTCTTTCCTTCTTTGCGGCGTTTCACGATCCGCAGATTGCGCAGATAGCGGAGCTGATGGGAGACGGCAGATTGCCCCATATCCAGAATCCGCGATAAATCATGTACACACAGCTCTCTTTGGGACAACGCATAGATAAGCCGAACTCTGGTCGGATCACCAAGTGCCTTGAACATCTCCGCCATTTTATCCGTAATCTCCCGGTCAGGCAGGATCAACGCAACAGATTCCGGTTCCAGCTCCGAACCTTCACATGTATTGTCACATTCCTCCAGTGCCGCTGGCTCCATGCTCTCGCCCTCCTCTATAGCTTTCCGGCTTCAACCCGGCTTTGCTGTATACTTATAGACTCCTTAATTATATGAAAATCCATTAGTGATGTCCATGGAGGGGAGAAGCCAGCCTTAGACGGCTTTGCGCCAGAACGAAATCATACCCGCAGCCAGAAAGACAATAAGGCTGCCCAGCACAACGAACAGCAGGCTCTCCAGCGAAATGTTAAAGGCCCCGAAAGATTCATCGCCGTAAGGAGACAAAGGAGACATCGCCAGCATCGGCTGTACCCAGGGATAATAAGGACCGTAGGTCGCAGAATTTGCAATCAGCATGTTCGGAAGCGTCAAGCTGACATTCAGCGCCAGCGGTGCCCCGAAGCTGCTCCAGCTCTGCGAGACTGCCAGCTGTAGAGCGGCCAGGGGAAGGCAGGCGAACCAGCCGCCGAATACACTGCGCAGCATTAGGGCCCAAGGAACGGGTTCGGTAATCTCGCGGAACCATCCCACTCCCAGCAGGGCCGCACCGAACAACAGCTGGACCACCCCGAGCAGAACGATAATCATGATGAATTTGGACAAATATACCGTCATCCGGGTCACCGGAAGGGCAAGGAGCATTTTCCAGCCTCCCTCCTGGTGCTCATACCGGCACAACAAGGCGGCAAAAATACCGGACAGTACGGGCAGAAACAGCATCGAGTGGATCATAGACATATCGGAAAGCTGCAACTGCCAGCTCAAACTCTCGCCATCCGGCGGGCTGGACAGCATTCCCGGAAGTACAGCGATGGCCGGACTCAACAGGGTCAACAGCCAGACAAAGGACTTGGACATTTTCAGACGCTCCGCCGAAATTAACCGCCACAGGGATGTCATCTCAAGCCACATCCTTTCTTGCAAAATGTACTGCACTCGGCACAATCAGCAGCATGCCCAGCAAAAGGCCGGCGCCGCTGAACCAGATGGGATTCGGGGCATTCCAGGCCAGATAAGGCCAGGTTAAAGGCATAAATTCCGTCAGAAATGTAGCGAACAATGAACCCATCGACAAGGTCAGCCCAATCGACACCGGCAAGGTCTGATTCCGGAAGCTCAGCGATAACCACAGCTGCAGAATCAGCACCGGCAGTGTCGCCAGGTATGACATGAATCCAATCCGCAGAATATCCCCCCATGGGATCAGATCCATTTTGAAGCCCAGAATCAGCCCCAGAATCACCGAGCCGGCCGACAGCAGCAGACAGGATACAGCCACCAGCAGCAGACAGAGCAGCAGCTTGGCCATAAATACCGCCGTCCGTGAGACAGGCAGTGCCAGCAGCTGCTTCCACGCACTTGTCTGATGCTCCACATTCGCAATCATTGAGCACAAGAGGGTCCCGCCCAAATATAGGGCCACCGGCACATAATTGGCTATATTATCAAGAAGCCCTCCCCAAAGATCATCGCTGTATTCCTTAGTCAGATAATCAAACCGCAAGCCGAAATTGAGCCCCTGCATGGCAACGATTCCGAGCGGCCCCAGAAACACCAGGAACCAGAGCCCTTTCCCGCGGATTTTGAGCCAGTCTGCCGACAGCGCCCGGAGCATCATGACGCTCCTCCCTCAACGACCTGCAGGAAGAAATCTTCAAGGGACTGTCTCCGTTCTTCCACACGGTAGACCGCATGTCCATTCTCAACCAGTTCTTTGACCAGCAGCGCTACCCGGGCATCGTTCATGCGGGACAGGATCAGCCGTCCTTCCTGAAGTGTCCCTTCATAGCCGCGGCGCTTCGCCAGGAACATGGCTGCTTCCGGTTCGGAAATGGCTAACCGCATCTCTCCGGAGGCCTGGAGCTGCAGGTTGGCGATCGTGTCCTGATAAACCATCTGCCCCTGGCGGATAATGCCGACCGTGCCCGCCATTTGCTCAATTTCACTGAGCAGGTGGCTGGAGACAAGCACAGTGATCCCCTGCTCCTCCGGCAGCCTTTTAATCAGGCTGCGGATCTCTTGTATCCCTGACGGGTCCAGACCGTTGGTTGGCTCGTCCAGGATCAGCAGCTCAGGCTCTCCCAGCAGCGCAGCTGCAATGCCGAGCCGCTGCTTCATTCCCAGCGAGAAACCTTTCACCGGACGTTTTTCCTCCCCGGTCAACGAGACCACCTTCAGTACTTCTGCAATACGCGACTTGGGTGCGTCTATGATCCGCCGGATAGCCTCCAGATTCTCTGTAGCCGTCAAATGGCCGTAATACGACGGAGACTCTACCAGCGAACCAACCCGGCGCAGAATTTGCAGCTTGTTCTTCCGCAAATCCTGCCCGAATACTTCAATGCTGCCCGATGTTGGCGTGATGAGGCCCAGCAGCATGCGGATAGTTGTTGTTTTGCCTGCACCGTTGGGTCCCAGAAATCCATAAATTTCTCCTTTATCTATCTTCAGATTCAAGTGATCCACGGCGGCCCGGCCGCCGTACTTCTTCAATAAACTCTTTGTATTAATCACTGTTTCTCCCATGTTCTTCACCTCGTAAATAAGCATAACGCTCCAAGGTTAAGAACACGCACCGACGAAGTTTAAGTTTTGTTTAAATTTTCTGCCGAGCGTGGGAGATTATAATCACAGTGCCTTCGTCGCTGCTCTCGGCGTTCCACTCCAGCTCCATATGCTTCAGCAGAAGATCAACGATCGACAGCCCCAAACCGGCACCCTTTGCCTCCGAACGGCTGCCGATGCCCTTGCCGTGGTCGGCAATCATAATGACACGCCGCTCTTGCCGAATCCCGGCAGAGATGCCGACATAACGCCCACTGCGGGCATGGCGTATTATATTCTGGTACAGATTGTCCAGCACGCGGCGGAACCAGACTTCGTCGACCATCCAGTACAGCGGTTCGGCATCCAGATCGATCTCCACCGCAAACCCTTCCTTCTCCCAGAGCGGATACCAGGCTGCTGCACTTTCCCGCAGCAGCCGCAGCACATCCTTACGCTTAAGTTCCAGGGTAATCCGCCCGCTGTGCAGCAGGTTATAGGACAACAGATTGTCAATCAGCGTACCGAGATCGGAGATGCGCTCGTCCATGAGCTGGAGCGATTCCCGGCCTTGCATGGTCAAATTCTCTTTGGTCATATGATGCACATGGCTGCGGATGACCGTTAGCGGTGTGCGGAGATCATGGGACAGGTCGGCGACCAGCCGTTTACGCAGCTCTTCTTCCTCAGCTTCCCGCCTGCGGCTTTCGGCAAGCTCCCCCACCATGGTATTGAAGGCCTCTTCCAGGCGGCCGATCTCATCCGGCTTGCCATACGGAATCGGCCGTGGCATGCCAGCCGGACCGGTCACAGTCATTGCCCTTTGCAGGCGCAGCAGCCGCTTGCGGATGCCGATGAAGAACAGCCAGGACACAATAGCGAACCCTACAAAGAACACCAGCAGGACGAGTATGAACCACAAATTCAGAATCTCAACAGTCGGCGAGCTTATGACCAACCGTGACACCTGCATGACCATAAAACCTTCACCGGCCTCTTCCCGGTCCCCTATAAAGGCAACAATGCCAAGCGGATCATTCCCAATGGTACTCTTCATAAATGAAATCGCGTCAACTGCTGTCCACCGCTCAGGGATAACCGGCCGGGAAGCTGCCGAAGCCCCGGGAACGGGTGCAACCGGCTCCAGCAACAACCGGGTCTTTCCCTCATGGTCCACCCAGAACATGGAGGCTCTGGTGTACTTGCGGCTTAACTCCTGCAGCCGTTCATCAATCTCTTCCGCCGAACGCCCCTGCAGTAGCAGCGCCTCTTCATGCCACATCTGTTCAAGCTCTGTAACTTTTGTATATAGTGCATAATCAGCCGGGTCCTTCGGTACCGTCATACTGGTAAAGAACCCGTAAGCCATGATACTCAGTGGAAAAATGACAGGAACGAAAAACAATGCAGCCACAACAATCAACAAATAACGGGAGAGCAACGAGCTCTTCGGCAGACGCAAACGCCTGAACCTCTTCATGCCCTTACCCGGTAGCCAATCCCGCGCACGGTCTCAATAATCTCCGGGGAGGCGGGATCTTCTTCAATTTTCTCCCGTAAATGACGGATATGGACCATCAGCGTCTTGTCGCCTTCCATATAAGGTTCGCCCCATACCGCTTCATAGATCTGTTCCTTGGTCATAATCTGGCCGAGATGGCGCAGCAAATAAGAGAAGATCTGAAACTGCTTGCCTGTCAGCAAAATCTCTTCCCCGCTCCCGGCGCGGATAACCCGGTTGTCGCCTTCATAAACCAGAAGGTGCTTCAGCGCCAGGGGAACCGTACTTGACGCTCCCGCCCTTCTAAGGAGCACCTCCACCCTTGCCGCCAGCTCATCTGGATGAAAAGGTTTGGTTAAATAATCATCCGCGAACTGCAGACCCTGCAGTTTGTCATCAATGGACGTCCGTGCCGAGAGCATCAGGATCGGCAGCGCCGGGTACGCCCGCTTGAGGCGCTGCCCTACAGTGAAGCCGTCCAACCCGGGCAGCATGACATCAAGAATGGCGAGCTGGCAGTCCGCCGCTTCCTCTATGGCCCCTTCTCCGCTCTGAAGCCAGCGGACGTTATACTCCCTTTCACGCAAATCTGCAGAAACGATGCTGCCGATCTCGCGGTCGTCCTCTATATATAACAAGGTCATGCTCATCTTCCTTCAAATCCTTTCTACACTTATACCGTACAGCTGAAATCCCCCGGCGGCTTCTTCTCCGGCTTTCCGAACAGATAACCCTGCCCCAGATCCATGCCCAGGTCACGGCAAAATTGATATTCCTCCCGCCGTTCGATCCCTTCAGCCAGCAATTTGCCGCCGAATTCACCTGCAAGATTCATAATGTCCCGTATCACCTTCTGCTTCACCGGGTCTTCATCACAATAACTGATCAGACTGCGGTCAATCTTGACATAATCCGGCTTTAGGGTCGACATAACCTCTACTGTGGAATACCCTGCTCCGACATCATCCAGCGCCACCTGCATCCCCTGAAGCCGGTATTCTGCAAAAATAGTCTGCAGATGTGGAATATTGTCAATCTTCTCTGTCTCCACTACCTCAAAGACAAAATCCTGCGGGTCCTGCTTCAGGCGGCTGATGACCTCAAACGTATGTGTGAGGCAATACATCGGATTATAGATCGATGACGGCAAAAAATTAATAAACCGCTTGATCCCTCCAGGCAATAATTTGGCTCCCGTCTCGATAGCCGAGATTCGTGCAGCCCGGTCCAGGAACGAATGAAACCCGGCCTGGCGGGCCAGTTCGAACAATTCGTAAGGCTGAAACCGGCTCCCGTGCGGCAGCGGCCGTAAAAGGAATTCAAAACCCACAATTTCTTCCGCGAAATTCACGATGGGCTGCATGTAGCTGCAAAAGTCTTGTTTTATAATTATGTCGATCAGATGGTTATTGTTGATTCGGATATTCAATTGGTCCAGCGATACCCACCGTTCGGTCAATCGTCTCCCGTTTGTGCCGGTAATACATACAGCCAAGACGAGATTATTCTCCTGCTCCAGTTGTTCCAGAAGCTGCAGCAGCTGCAGCAGACCTTCACGGGACTGATAACGGATGAGCCCCTCTTCCTCCGGCCCCTGACAATCGTATCTTGCTGTGTGTAAGGCAGCGGCCAGCGGAAGCGGCCAGCGGAAGCGGCAAAGGACGAACCCTGAGCTCCCCCTCGTCTTCTAGCGGCTCAACAGCAGAGCAATCACTGCAAAACATGGCAATCCCCCTAACTCCTCTAAGATGTTGCCAAACTGTGAGGCTATTATAACATGTTTTCCCATTATGAATTAGACGCTGCTGCCGCAAGTCTGGCCTATTAAGGCACAGCAAAAAAGCCATCCCGAGGATGGCCTGTGAAAGCGGGGAAGCAAGCTCCCCCTTTATTTGCCCGAACCCGCAGCCTGTCTTTCCCAGACCCCGTGCTCTTTATTTTTGCCCATATATTCGATTCTGGAGGGCGTAAGCTCAAGAATGACGTAATCGGGATCATCCGGCCCCTTAAACCACTGCTCCAGCTCTTTATTCCACACTTTGGCGCGCAGGGTGTCATCCTTGGTGATATCTGCCGTCGCTTCTATCTCCAAAAGCTCCTTGTCCCCGCCTTCTTCATAGCCAAGCAGCAGGAAAGCATTCGGATTATTCTTAAGCTCCTCCACCTTATGCGTTTTACGATTGGTAGCCAGATAAATGCTCAGCCCATCATGAAAAACGGCCATGTAACGCACCTTTGGCTTGTTGCCGGCTTCTATCGTGCCAAAGGAACCGAATTTGTTGTTATCCAGTGCCTTGATGATCGTTTGCTCCAGCTCTTTGTTATTCATGGGCAATGCAGCTCCTTTCAGATGTAAATGCTTATTAGTAGTGTACCCGTCCTGACCGTATTGAATCCTGTACATCTTCATAAACTGACTGTGGAAGGTGCTTTCAGCTTTATACGATCACCGCAGCCCTTTTCGGGTAATGGATGCTGTAACGATATTCTAGGCAAGGGTGGAATTTGATTATGGATAGGCTCGCCTCCGAACCATTATTGCATACTGCATTGCTGCAGTTTATTTTCCCCTTCTCCATTAAACAGGAGGAGTCCAAAGCGCTTATGGCGCATATGGAGCAGCAGGGTTTCACACGTTTTTCCCTGGACAACCGGGAGCTTGAGGACGCCTACTACGGAGAGGGGTTTTGCGTGTCCCATGAACGAATGGAGCGCTCTTATCTGCCTTTTGCCGCTCATGTGTTGTTCCCCCGGAAGGATGACGAAGATTCATTCCGCCGTTTCTCAAAGGTGAACGATCTGGATTTCACCATGATGATATCGCAGCAGCAGATTGAATTTCGTGTTCTTTCCACGGATATCTTCATTTGTCCCTTTCAGCTGGGATTCATCACCGTACGGGTTCAAATCATGGAAGAGCGGCTTCCCATCAGCCTGGCTCTGGAATTCGCTGACCGCTTCCGTACGCTGCAGAATACCTCCCCACAAGATGAGGAGGCCATCATCCGTTATAAGGGCACAACCTTTGCCCAGGTAGAGGATTTTGTATTCCGTCACTTGTTTGAAGGCCTAGAGCCCTTTATGGACCAAACCGAGTTGAACGGGGCCTATTTCGAAACCTTGCCCTTTTTTGTGGATGAGCGGATGCTGGTGGAAGCCTTCTACGGCATTGAATCCGGGGAAGTAACGGATACAATTGACGTCCAGTTGCGTTTCCGGGCTTCTCAATTGGACGGCCTGAACCAAAAGGGGCAGCCCTATGCCAGCGCAAGCGACCCTGAGTATATCGAGCAATATTGCAGGGAGCATACCTATACACGCTGGGCCCCCAACACCTACTATATAACCAACGAACAGACCTTCACCTGTATCAGCCGGGCAGACCGGGAAACCGTAGTGAAGCTGGCCAATCAGATGTACGGCGAATACTACTACGGACTGCTGCTGAGCCTGTTCCACAAAATCGTACTGCTGAAGCTGGCCAATATACACTCACGCCTGCGCATTAACCGCGATAATGAGGAAATTGAAAATTTGATTTACTCTATCAACAAGTTTTCGGCCAAATTCTATTTTTTGGAGTTAATTTCACAGTCGCAGGGGCGGGAGATTTTTTTCCAGCTGCGAAAAGTATACGGGAATGATGCCCTGTTCGGAGAGGTGAAGCAGACGTTGAATGACCTGTTCCAATATCAGGATAAGTATCAGTCCAAACGCCGCGATACGCTGTTGATGATCCTCACGGTCTTTACGGTCGTCAGCGGCATATACGGCATGAACCAGGTTATTGAGGATTTGAAAGGCCAGATTGACTGGAGCAAGCTGCTCGAATATTCGCCCTTTGAATATATCGCCCTGTTCCTGACCTTCAGCGGCATTCTGGTCAGCGCCATTCTCACCCTCAAGGAGCTCTGGAAAGGAATCAAAAACCGCCGCAGGAAAAAATTCAAATACCAAGGCTAAGCAGGCTGCCCCGAAGTCAACCTTTCATATCAGTTGCTCAAGCCTTTTGGAAGTCTCTTCGTAAGCCGGGATCAGTTGGGGCAGCAGGGCCGCTGCCGCCGTCAGGTCTCCTTGCTTGGCATACTGCTCAATTTCAGCGCAGATCGAGGCGAAATATTGGGCTCCGATACCCAGACTGCCCGATTTCAGACTATGGGCAATACCTGCGCTTTCGGCAGCACTCCGTTTGCCCAGCGCGGTGTACAATGCCTGAATTCTTACCGGGGTATCGCTGTTGAACATATCCAGCAGCATACGCAGCAATTCCGATTCCCCGTCCTCATCGAGTTCCCGGATACCATTAATGGTCTCGACGTTGATGATCGGCATTTGACAACTGGCGCTGAACCATTCCCCCAGGAGCTGCCGAAGCTTGTCCAGCGTCAGCGGCTTAACCACCCAGTCATCCATCCCGGCCTGACGGAATGCTTCTTGTGTATTGTGGGAGCCATCCCCCGTGATGCCAATAATCGGTGTGCGTACCCGTCCGTCAGCCCGTTCCATCCGGCGAATCGTGGCAGCAGCCTCGGCCCCGTTCATTTCAGCCAGCTGGCTGTCCATTAGAATCAAGCCAAAGTCTCTCTGCCGTACGGCCTCTACCGCTTCCAGCCCGCTTTCCACCAGCTGCACATCCGTAATGCCCAGCTTCTTCAGCTGCATCAATAGGAGCTTGCTGTTCAAGTGATGATCCTCGGCCACCAGTACAGGCTGCGAACGGTAGACCTGGGCCGCCGGGCTGGCCGCAGATTGCCCTGTATCGCCGGGTGCACTCCGGGTCTTGCCAAGCACTAATTCGAACCAGAAGGTAGAGCCTGCCCCCGGTTCACTGTCCACATCCAGTCTCCCATCCATAAGCTCAACCATCGACTTGCAAATGGATAACCCCAGTCCGGTTCCCTCGGAGGCGGTATCGGATTCATCCTGAATCTGGGTATAGGGGCGGAACAGCTTAACCTTGTCTTGTGCAGAGATGCCGATGCCCGTGTCCTTCACTTCAAAGCGGAGGCGCTGCCGGCTGCCCTGATCCTCGATGAGCTTCACAGCAGCCTCTACAGTACCGTCCCTTGTAAACTTGATGCCGTTGTTAAGCAGATTGATCAGCACCTGTATGATTTTGGAGGCGTCCCCGTTCAAATAGGCTTCGACCCTGTCATCCACATGGCAGGTTATAGTGTTGCCTTGTTTCCGGGCCGCCGGAGCCAGCAGCTGCATGACATGCTCCAGCATTCCGCGAACCTGCAGCGGGCTGACCTCCAGTGTCATTTGTCCGGCTTCAATCTTGGAAATATCGAGCAGGTTATTGATGATCCTCAGCAGATACTGGGCCGACTCCTCGATGACTTCCAGATGGGTCTGCTGCTCCGGGGTTACAGTGGAATCCCTAAGCAGCTCGGTCATTCCAATAATCCCGTTCATCGGGGTCCGAATCTCGTGGCTGACCATAGCCAGGAACAGGCTTTTGGCTCTGTTTGCCCGTTCCGCCTCCTCCTTAAGCGCCTGCAGCCCTGCGTTCGTCTTGGCCAGCAGGCGGTAAGTGGTAGTCAGTTCATTGTTCATCGCGGAGAAGTCAGCCAGCGTCTGCTTCTCTCTGTCTTGGCCAAGTATGATTTGATGCGAGAGATTCTCGATTGTCTCTCTCAACCTCCGGATTTCCTGCTGATTGTCCGTCATTCTGATCCCGCCTTTTATATTCTTAAAAATGCGCTCATGCTCGGGAGAGCAGCTTATCCGCCACTTCCGTTGCGCCTTTGGCATCGGGGGCATACCCGTCCGCCCCGACTTTTCTCCATAATTCCTTCTCTATATTAAACGGCATGCCGCCGACCAGAACCTTTATGTCCTTCAGGGAATCTTCTGCCCTTATGGCTGCGATCAGACGCTGCGCATGGGCCACGTGATATGTCATGGTCACAGAGACCGCCAACACATCGGCCTGCTGCTTGACGAGATAACGAATCAGCTCGGCATCCGGGAGATTGGTTCCCAGATAATGTGTATCCCAGCCTTCCATTTCAAAAAAATCAGTCAGCATTCTCAGCCCGATTTCATGCATTTCATCCCCCACGCCTACCGCCACCATCGTCCGGTCCGTCTGCGGGGCTGTGATCCAGCGCGGATAGAGGTGGGAGATGATACTTTGCGTCGAGGCCGTACAGTAGTGCTCTTGGGCAATGGTAAGTTCCCCTGTCTGCCACAACCGGCCAACCTCATACTGGCAGGTCTGAAAGATATGCAAATAAATATCCCTGATGGGCACTCCCGCCTCATGAAGCTTCAGCACAAACTCCAGCGCCAGGCGGCGTTCTCCGGCGAGCAGGAGCCGCAGATAACTCTCCGCCTCTTTGAAGTAAGGCTTCTCCTGCTGCAGGAATGATTGCAAAACTTCCACTTCATCCACCTGATGGATGCCCATGTCCAGGTAATCGAGGACAAGCAGCTTGTGACCAGGCTCCAGCTGGTCATTCAGGGCTTCCCTTATTAAATTCAGATTCACCCGCAGATCCTCTCCGGTAATCTTATATTGCACCAGCAGTTGTCTCAGCCAAATAATATATTTTATAAAAAGCAAAGGACTCCCCAAGGCCACACTCTGCGCCAGATAACGCAAATGATAAACCGAATCCTGCTTTGTTCGTTCCACTCCAGAGGGACCAAACCTTTCCATGAGTTCCGGCTGCAGTTGATATTGCTGCGCAGTGACTCGTTCAGCCAGCCGGTCCGTAAGCAAACTGAGCCGCTCCCCGGCCGACGCCTGCATTTCCGTAATCATCGGTAGTCCCCCTTTACTTATATTATATAACATTATCGCAAGTCCAGGATAATCCATAGCAATCCACCCGCATTATTATTAATTAAAAAGTCGCTGCTGGACATTGCTGTAACGGGCGTCTATAATACACCGTAAGAACGTCGCATGACCGTGAGCTTCATAGAACCAGGGGTGCTGGAATTGGCCGGCTGAGAGTGTATCCCACAAGATACTGACCCTTACACCTGATCTGGATAATGCCAGCGTAGGAATATTATTAGTTTTGGTCCCTGTGATCTTTACTTTTTCTTGCGTAAGAGCCAAACGCCCCGATCATCGGGGCGTTTTTTGTTGTATTCGGAAGTGGAGTGAACGGAAATTGCGCGCGGCATTCATTGATTAAGGGGAGAAGAAGAAATGGGATTCAAGAAAGTACTGATGTTGTGCCTCACCTGCATGCTGGTGATTGCCGTTGCCGGTTGTGGTACCAATAACGGGAATGCAGGCGGCAATACAGGGAATACTGCCGGGGAGAGCAGCGCTGCTCCTGAAGCTTCCGCTGCACCCGAAACGCTTGCTCCAATTAAAGTCGCGCTGGACTGGACACCCAATACGAACCATACCGGCCTGTATGTGGCCAAGGAGCTTGGCTACTATGAAGAAGAAGGCCTTGATGTAGCCATTGTGCAGCCCGGTGCAGCCGGTGCGGATACCATGGTGACCTCCGGGGAGGCTGCCTTTGGTATCGGGTACCAGGAAGGGCTGACCGTTGCCCGCCTGCAAGGAGTGCCCCTGGTCTCCATTGCCGCTATCATTCAGCATAACACCTCCGGTTTTGCTGCGCCGAAGGACCGCAAGATTACGTCGCCCAAAGATTTTGAAGGCAAAACCTACGGGGGCTGGGGATCACCCGTTGAAGAAGCGGCTATGAAAGCAATCATGGACCCCGAAGGCGGGGATGTGAAGAAAGTGAAGATTATCAACATGGGAGAGGCTGATTTCTTCACTGCCGTGAAGCGGGACATCGATTTCGCCTGGATTTTTTATGCCTGGACCGGAATTGAAGCCGAGCTGCGGGGAGAGCCGGTGGACATGCTGTATATTAAGGATTATGCGCCGGAGCTGGATTACTATACTCCCGTGTTGACCACAAGCGAGAAGCAAATCGCTGATAACCCCGAGCAGGTCAAGGCTTTTGTGAAAGCTACGTCCAAAGGATATCAGTATGCCATTGATCATCCCGAAGAGGCGGCAGCCATTCTGACCAAAGCGGTACCTGATCTCGACCCCGAGCTGGTCCTGGCCAGCCAGAAATGGCTCAGTCCGAAATATACGGATGATGCCCCGCGCTGGGGAGAGCAAAAGGCCGAAGTGTGGCAGAACTATGCCGACTGGATGTACGGTCTGAAGCTGCTGGATAAACCGCTGGACGCCGAAGCTGCATTTACCAATGACTTTTTGCCGGAAAGCCAGTAATAACATTACAACCCTTTGAGAGGATGATTGAACCATGGCAAACACACTGTTAAGCATTCAGGTCATACCGAAGACCCCGAATAATGAAGATTCCATCCCGTATGTGGATACAGCTATTGAGGTGATTCAGCGGTCCGGAGTAAAACATCAGGTGAACCCGCTGGAAACCACGATGGAAGGTGAACTTACGGAGCTGCTGGAGGTGGTGCGCCAAATGCACGAAGCGCTGGTGGAAGCAGGCAGTCCGAGTGTGATTTCCCAAATCAAAATCGCCCACAACCCCAGCGGCATCAGCATGGAGAAGCTGACGGAGAAATACCGCCCGTGAGATCGACCTGGAAGCAAATCTGGCCGCCCTTTGTGGCGGTCATCTTCTTTTTGGCGGTATGGCAGCTGGCCGTTTCGTTATTCCGGATAGAAGCATGGATTCTGCCAAGCCCCTCCGGCATCGCCCGTGAATTCACAGGCAACGCATCCGGCATTTGGACGCATACTGCGGCAACGCTGCGGTTGACGATGATCGGCTTTCCAATCGGCACTGGCGTAGGCCTCGTGGTTGCTTTGCTGCTGCATCTGCTGCCATGGGCCAAGCGCGCTTTTTATCCGCTGCTTATTCTGAGCCAAAACGTCCCTTCGATCGCGCTTGGGCCGCTGCTCGTCATTTGGTTCGGCTTCGGCCTGCTGCCCAAAATCGTACTCATTACACTCGTCTGCTTCTTTCCCGTTGCGGTGGCGGCCATGGGCGGACTCGCGCAAAGCGACCGGGTCATGATGAACTATATGAAGATGGCGGGGGCCAGCAAATGGCAGATCTTCACCAAGCTGGAGCTGCCCCACTCGCTGCCTGCCCTGTTCTCCGGGGTCAAAATTTCCGCTACATATGCCGTAATGGGTGCCGTGGTGGCCGAGTGGATCGGGGCAGACAAGGGAATCGGCTACTATATGCTGCTGCAAAAATCAGCCTACCGCACCGACCGGATGTTCGTAGCCATCGTCATTATTGTGTTGCTTAGTCTCGTGCTTTTCGCCCTCATCGCCCTGCTGGAGAAATGGCTGGTGCGCTGGAAGCCGCGCCGTGATGTATAGAAAGGAGGAACTAACCATGTCCCAACCCAGCGATTCTCCCGTTCAAGAACAACCCGTTTATGGCACTGACACGCGCAGAACCTCCCCTTTGCCGGCAGCGCTTGAGGTCAGCGGCGTCTCCAAAGCCTTTACCCACCGCCGCAAGGTGACCCCTGTGCTGAACAATGTATCCCTTCGGGTAGAGCCGCAGGAATTCGTCTCTATTGTCGGTCCTTCCGGCTGCGGCAAAAGCACCTTGTTCCATATCATCGGCGGCCTGGAAACACCGGATGCCGGCACGGTAAGCATGAACGGCCGCCTCCTCACCGGGCAGCGGGGTGAGATCAGCTATATGCCGCAGCAGCCTGCCTTGTTTCCCTGGCGGACCATCCTGGATAATGTGCTGCTGGCCGGCGAGCTCAAAGGCGCGCTCGGCGAAGGAGCGCGTGAAGAAGCCCGGCAGTGGCTGGACAAAGTAGGCCTGGCCGGCTTCGAGCGGGCCTACCCCCATATGCTGTCCGGCGGGATGCAGCAGCGGGCGGCCTTTCTGCGGGCCTTGCTGGCCCCGCAGGAGCTGATGCTGCTGGATGAGCCGTTCAGCGCGCTTGATGCGCTCACCCGCAGCGCCATGCAGCGTTGGCTTCTGGAGCTATGGGAAGCGAACCGCCGCTCCGTGCTGTTCATCACCCATAATATTGAGGAAGCGCTGCTGCTGTCCAGCCGGATCTATGTCTTCTCCGGACGGCCCGGCTCTATCCTGCACACTGTGGACATCCCCTTCCCGCGCCCGCGCCGGGAAGAGATCACCGACTCGCCCGAATTCCTGAAGCTGAAGCGGCAGCTGTCGGATTGGATGCGGGAGGAACAGGAGAAGGGGCGGAAGTAGCCGGCTGCGGGTTCTGGGTTGGAAGCATGTGCGCCTGGGCTAAAGCATGCGCCCAGCTCAAAGCATGCCTCGCGGCCGCTAGAACAACCAACGTTTCAGCGTTGCTCCAACCTGCACGGACTGAGAATCCGCTATCTTCTGTAACTAATCCATATCTCCGTTTTCGCGGACTCAGATTCAGCTATACATGCCGAAAAACCTTGAAATCGCTCCCTTTGTCGGGATTAGCGGATCTGTAGTCCGCATCTGCTGATAAGCAGTCTTGAAGCACTGCCCGCAACCCCTTACAGCTGTAAACGACGCTAATCTCCCACTGTCTTATACACACATTTTTCAATATAGCATTAAGTCCAGGCTGCATATTTAGTTTGTCCAATTACTAACTGCGCGCTATAATAGCAGCATATAGGGTCGTGAAGAACACGCCGCTTGAATACAGGAACATCCTCCTTTTTTAAGGTAGGGATGACTGCATTCAAGCGGCGTTTGTTTTATAAATTTACTTACGGGGGAGAACACCAATGTCGCGGTTTGATCAGCAGTATGAGGAATGGCTGCACAGTAACTTGGCTGTAGAGAGGAATCCAAGAAGAACAGAGTTGTTACAAAAAGGTTTGGGACACGGAACTGTAGAGTTCTTACGCTCTGTCTGGTTCCCGGCGGTCGGCAATTTCAGTCACTTGCTTCCCGAATGGGAAGTGCGGGATTTCGGGAACGGGTACCGCTATTTGGATCTGGCCTATATGCCTGATGGAGCAAAAGGCGGATAGAAATCCAGGGATTTGGACCTCATGCCAGAGATCTGGATGTCCGGCGGTTCAAGGATTTATGCAGGCGGCATTGCTTGCTGTCTTTGGATGGTTGGACTTTTCTGCCCGTAGCCTATCCTTCAATTGTTGAGGAGCCCAAGCAATGCCAGCAGCTGGTGCTCTCGTTTATAGGCAAGTTTATCGCGTCGGACGTCCACTCCACTTTGTCCTGGCTGGAAGCCGAAACGGTACGATTCTCGCGCCGTCTGTTACGGCCTTTCACCCCCTTGGAGCTGGCCGGCCATCTTAGAATATGTGACCGGCAAGCCAGACGCATACTGCATAATCTGGTTGATCTGCAAATACTGTACATCTCCAGCGGCCAAGAGCGAGCCCAAACCTACAAGCTGCGATCATTGACTGAATAGGTACGGGCCCATACAACTTGTACATGAGCGGACTCAGATTCCGCTATTCTCTATATTATCTCCGTAACATGAGGAAGCAGGACTCAGATTCCGCTATTTGAGCAGCAGCACCTTATTAAAGCGCTGTTCACGGCTATTAGCGGAACTACAGTCCGTGAACTTGCGAAAAAACACAAAACTAAGCGAATAGCGGAATTACAGTCCACCTTGGGCGACCTGCCTAAATTCTGCAGATCTCGGTACATGCAGACCCACTAGCATTCTCTAAGCTGTACATATCCTGTCATTATACCTTGCCCGAAGCCGCCATTATAGCGCCTTTGCGAATTACAGTGTCTATAAAGACAGCAGCCGGCCCGATTCAGTGTGAGCTTTCAGCAGCAACGCCGTTTCATGCGGATGAGAGAGCGGAAAGTGGTGACCATAGGGCAACCGTTCAACGGGCAAATGACGGTAACGCTCCGGAATCTCATAGTTTGTGTCATGCGTTCCCCAGATCATACGCACTTTCCCCGCGTCCCACTGCTCGGGATTCAGCTCAAAACTCTCGCTGCGGGTCAACTGCGCCAGAACTCCGGCAAGGGTTGTTCTAACTCTTGGAGAGCGCAGCTCCCCAAGCACATACTGTACATACTCCGGCGGGATATCCGCTTCCGTATCAAAACAGCTCTCCGCGACCAGCGCTGCCTTGAGCGATTTCGCGGTTATCCGCGAGAGCAGCTTTTTTGTGATATAGGGATATTTCCATTTAGAAGGAGCCGGATGAAATACCGGCTGCAGCAGCACCAGGGAATGGATACGGTCCGGAATCTGTTCCATGACCTTGGCGGCCAGCAGGGCACCGTAGGAATGTCCGACCAGCGTAACCGGAGTATTATGGACTGTGATGGCATCAACAAGGGCCTGGACATGGCCCGCCAGTATATTTCCCTGGTGATGGTATGGCGTACGGCCCATGCCGGGCAGATCGGCCAGCCAGATCCTGGTGTGCCCAAGCTCCCGTGCCAGAGGCAGCAAAACATCCGCGCCGCTAAAGGTCCCCGGCACAATAAGAATGGGAGCTCCAGCCCCGTTGCAGTTCTCCACTGTAGCCAGAGTACCTCTTCGGCCCAGAGCATAAGGCACCGGGAGGTCTGACGGATGGGAAAGCCGGTAGTCCAGATCAGCGATGACACGGGGAAGGATGGCCCCTTTCAGGGCATAATCCAGTCCATATTTGTGCTGAATTCGCCGCGTATTCTCCAGTGGATAGTCCCTATTCACAATAAAATCCAGCGACTCCGGAGGAATCCCCAGCTTGCGTCCCAGCCGGCTGCCAAGTGCCGCGGATACCAGTGACGGAGGGATGGCAGCCAGTGGCCCGGGTACGCGGAGTTCCCGGGAGATTTCGGCCAGGAGCTGCGGCATATGCGGGCTTTCCTGCTGCGAATCCAGCACATAATAGGTCTGGGTTTCCGGCTGGTCCTCCAGGGCAAGCGCAGTGATGAATGCTGCCAGATGATCCACATGGACAAGCGGCAGCCAATATCTCTTTCCTCCCGGTGAAACGGCCATCAGCTTGTTGCGGACCGCATGCACCATCACCCCAAGTCCCCCAAGCTGCTCGGTAGCACCCGTTGCCGTATCCCCAATGACCACACCCGGATGCACTACGGAAAGCGGGTATCCCGCCGCCTGTGCAGCCTGCCTGAGATGAAGATCGGCCAGAAACTTCATTCGCTCATAAGGAGGCTCATGCGCCAGAGAAGCCTGCAGCGCCTGCGGATCAGCCAAATCCTGCCCGCTGACCGGACTCTTGAATCCGACGATATGAATAAACTGCTTGAGGCCCCGGTACGCATGTATCCTGTCCGCCAGCCCGGCCATTTGCCGGGCCGCTTCCGCAAATACCCCCCGCGCCTCGCTCTCGCCAAGCTGTATATCCATCGGCCCCCCGGCATGAATAATGTGGTCCACCGTGCAGACCCGCTGCAGATCCCCGGCGCCAAGCCCCAGCAGCGGCTGGGTTAAATCCCCCGTTACCGCCGTAATGGCGGGATGATGCTCCAGACCCAGCCGCTTCAGCAGCAACGTGAACTTCGGGATGGAACGCACCAGGACGGTCAGAGTGTCTCCCTGCTGCAGGACTGCCTTGAGAATGTTCTGCCCGATAAATCCGGTGCCTCCGGTAAGAAATATATGCGACATCATTTCAGCTCCCCTCAAATAATTAGTACTAAACGGTACTAATACATACAAAAAAATTACTTTAGCAAAACTGCTAAAGCTTGAAGCGAATGGTGCATATGGCTCTCATCCTGACCGGCATGACGCAAAAACAACGCTCCCTCAACCGTGGACAGAATTAAAGCAGAGACAGCCTGCACCGGCAAATCGGCTTTCAGTTCTCCTGTCTGTGTCCCCTCCCGGATTAATTGTTCAATCACGGCCAGCTGGCTCTGAAAGAACCCGCCGATTCTCTGCCTGATCTCTTCGGCCTGGGGCGGAGTCTGGGTATACAGGGTCAAAAATGGACACCCGCCCAAACAGTCGGTATCCTGCTCGGTCAGCAGCCCCAGCAGCTTGTGCAGGCGCTCCATAACAGGCAGCTCCGTCTGAGCTGCAATATAGGTAATAACGCTGCTGTACTGCTCCACCATTAACCTGATAATTTCTGTCAGAAGCTCCTCCTTGCTTTTAAAATAATAATAAATGTTCGTCTTGGAAACTTTGCTCTCCGTCACAATATCATCCATGCTGGTGGCCAGATATCCTTTTTTCAAAAACAGGTCCTTCCCCACCTGCAAGGCTGTTTCGCGGTTAGATGGTTTTGTTCTCATATTAGTACTGTACAGTACTAATATGAGAACTGTCAAGAAAGTTCTCTAATGACTACAGGCAGGCACTCACGGAAATAATACCTTTAGCTTCCTATTCCAGAACTGTTGCCCTTCAGTTCCATACCAAGGAGATTCAAGAGCCATGAAAATTGTAGCTATATATTTCATCCTCGCTTTGTTAGTACTGGCGATGATCCTCTCAGTCGATATGTTGTCAGGCATGAGTTTATTTGAATCATTTCACTCTATCCGGGCGGTTCTAGCCAACACAAGCATACAGGAGGTGATCACCATGGTGTTTTTTCTTTCCCTTCCTTTTATCAATGCCATTGCCGCAGCTGTGCGGAAAGGAAACTCCCGGAGATAGCCTAGCGCCCTTACCGCAATAGCCCGAATCTTTTACGTATCCGGTGGACAATGAACAGCAGGATAGGAATGACCGCACACAACACGGGCAAGATATACCGCAAAAAAACTCCCCCCTCTTCCATATGCCTTGGATAATTCTCTGCACTGATAAATGAACTGAACAGAACGACAACACCAACAGGAACGGCCAGCTTTCGGGTATCTTGCACCTTGAATAAATCCGCAGTCACCGCTATGGCAGCATAACAATACAGGGTCATTTTAAAAAACACACCTATAATTAAAGTTAAAATAACAAGGGCATCCAGCCGCTGGATAAAATTTGCCAGGTTAACCAGCGTTATCGTTGTGTACATGGGAAAGGTAGCTCTGTGATATACGTCCTCTCCAAGTACAGACATCTCAATAGCATGCGTCACACAAAGCAGAATGCCGCTTAAAACAATGGCACCTACCCCCGTTTTTCCGGACAGACGGGATTCTTTCAGATGTGGCAAGACCGTAGTAATGCAGACCAGCTCGCCAAAAGGGAAAATCCAAATATTGGGATAGGCCGACCTGAAGGCCTGCCTCCAATCTGCAGCATGCAGCGGAAACAAATTTTTAAAGTCAACCAGCCCCGCAGCAATCACGACAAAACTGCATATAAAACCCAAAACAAAAATAACGGCCAGATAAATTTCCGCCGTTCTGGCAAACACTTCAAGCCCCTTATTCAGTATATACATGACAGCAATGACCATGATGGCATTGATGATAAATACCGGCGTCCGGTCATAGGAAGCTGCAATCAACAGATCACCGGCTTCGCGCAGGTTTCTGGAGCCATTAAACATAAAGACAGGAATGTACAGCAAACTCAGCGGCCATCCAATAGTCCGGCCCAGAATTTTCCGGGTATACCCGCTTATGATCAGACCGGGATATTGACGGGATAAATCATGATATACCAGATATAGAAGCACACCTCCAGGCAAGGCAAGCAGGATCGATAACCATACCGCATGTCCGCTTTCAAGCCCGATGGGAACCACAATGGCCGTCCCTAATTCAAACAAAATAATCATGGCAAACAATTGATTGGTACCAATGACCTCTTTTCTCATAGCCTATGCTCCGCTTCTTCTTCAGTTGGATTCATCTTTATTCTGCAGGTACGGCTTCAATCTCATTCCTGTACCCCTGATATGAGCCTCTACACGAACATCCAGCTTCCCTTGGGCGAACAAGGAGCTCCAATCCTCTTTCACCGCTTCCCACTCCTTGGGACGGAGACGTTTCAGTTCATTGCCGAAATCAAAAATATCACTTTCCAGCCGCTGAGCCGCCTGTATGGAGCGGATGGCCGCTTCTTTCGTCTGCTTCGCCAATTGCTCCTCCAGTTTCGCGATCTCGTCACCGTTGCTTAAATCCATAAATCCCCGTGTTTCACTTATCTTTCCTTCCTCCTGGATGTGAACATGAAAGACGGGTACTCCCTCCCGAAGTTCTACGTTTATAGCCGTTTTGGAATAATTAATATCAACTGCAACCGATGCTTCCGACCCCTCTGTATCAATGTTGACTGTGGTCTGATCGATCTTGTTCTGAACCCATAAAACCCCCTTGGCCTCGGAGCCCTCCAGCCACGTTACCAGTTTTCCTTTTTTAAACACGCCAAGACCGCTTATCGCGGGAATAGCTTTCACTTCCGTCTGTTCCAGGTTTGCTTTTTTCTTGCCTTCTTCCTTGTCTCCTATAACCCGGATCCCACTGATGACCACCTCACCTTCTCCAGTGATTCCATTAATCAACTCAAAAATAGTAATATCCCTGTTTTCTCCCCAGATTGCCGCCGTGTTTCTAACCTTCTTGACCAAGCCCATGGCGGGAAGGCTCTCTATAGGCAGCAGGATTTTCATTATAGAATTGGCATCATCGCCTCTTGAAACCAGAACGGTAGCGTTCAACCTGAGCTCGTGAGACCTTTCAAACACATCAAAAATATCATCTATGCCGCTTCTGGCCATGTCCTCCCCGATAACCACAAGCTGCGTATGGGCAAAAAACAGCTGTCTTGCCGCCTTTTTGGAGGTTTTGCGCAATGCTCCAAATAAAGTTCTGTCCGTTGCGGAATAGACCGTAATGGTAGGTTGTCCTGTACTGGCTCCCATGCTTGTAGCTGTCGAGGAAGGATTCACAATCTGAAAGGTGACCCGATATTCATCCTTATCCGGGGCTTTATCGATTCCCATGCCGGTTACGATCGCCATTTCATTCAATTCCCGGCTGTTCCAGCAGCTTGTCAGCAGCATAACTGCAAGCATACAAAATACGGTTAGCAGCAGCCTTTTACCCTTCATCCGGTTTCCAAGCCCCCTTGTTACCTTATACGTTTATTGTGCTTTTTCTGGCTGATTAAGCGCGGCCGGTTCTTCATGAATTGGAAGGGCAGCCGGAAGACGGCATCCTGCTGGTTTTGGGGAATAAACGGGCCCATAGGAGACATATAAGGAATCCCCAAAGAGCTTAGACTACACAGATGCGCGATCAAAATAAAGCTAAACACACACATGCCGTAGAGTCCCATAAATGCCGCTATGAACATAATGATGAAACGGAGGATACGTACCGAAAGCGCCATATTGAAGGCTGGGGTGGCAAAGCTGGAGATGCCCGTCAGAGAAACGACAATGACCATCGCAGGCGAGACAATCCCAGCCTGTACCGCAGCCTGCCCAAGCACCAGCCCTCCGATAATCGATACAGTCTGGCCTATGGGGCTGGGCATCCGAATACCAGCTTCACGAATAATCTCAAATGTCACCTCCAGCAGGAGCGCCTCGATAAAAGTAGGGAAAGGCACACCTTCTCTCTGAGAGGCCAGATTAATCAGCAGCGGAGTCGGAATCATTTCCTGATGAAAGTTCAGAGCTGCCACAAATAAACCGGGGCCAAACAAAGAAATGATCAGGCACATAAATCTCAATAACCGGATCAAGGTTGAAATGTCGTACCGCTGGTAGTAATCTTCAACGGCATGAAAAAACATAAAAAAGGTGGTAGGCGCGATCAGTACAAAAGGCGTGCCATCCACAAAAATGGCTATTCGTCCTTCCATTAGATTGCCCGCCACACTATCCGGGCGTTCCGTATTGTACAGTGTCGGGAAAGGTGAATATTTGTTTTCTTCAATTAATTGCTCTATGTAGCCCGATTCCAGAATGGCGTCGATATGAATGCCCTGCAGCTTTTGCTTGAGTTTCTGTATCACCGATTCTTTGGCGATGCCGTTCATATACATAATAGCCACATCGGTTTGGGTGACAACGCCGATTTTCATCGTTTCAATCCATAGATTGGCGTTTTTGATTCTCCGGCGGACCAGAGAGAGATTCGTGCCAATGGACTCCGTAAAACTTTCTTTGGAACCGCGGATGGCTACCTGAGTAGAAGCCTCTGTGACCGCCCTGACCTCCCCACCGCTGGTGTTCCCGCCAATGGCCTCGGCCAGGCCATCCACCAGAACGATCGTATTTCCGGATAAAAGGGCTGCAAAAAGCTCTTTCCAGTCCCTGATTACTTTCTCTTCACCGGTACTCAAGGCTTTGCCTTTCATAAATTGATAAATTCCGTTTACCGAATTCAATTGCGGCCCGTCTCCGCCAAGAGTGTCAAAGGCCATAATGTGCGTAATAAACTCATCGACGATATCTTTGTCATTCAAACCATTGATATATATAGCAGCAACCTCAATAAGTGAAGTTACCAGCTCAAATTTACGGATAATAAGGTCAGGGCTGTTTCCAAGCCGATCTCTGATTTCCTGCAGGTTATCCGCTAATTTCGCGGAGAGCAAGGGGTCTTGATTACCGGGCATCAGCTACACCTCCTGCCTATACTATTCGCTGCCCAGACTTGTTTTATGCAGCATATGGGAACCTTGTATAGCTGTCCTAATCTACAAAAAATCCCGGCTGCCCCTAACGGGTCAACCGGGATTAAACTCAGATTCCTCCTATAGCTGCTTCAATCCGGTTCTCCACTTCCAGCTTGTTCAGAATCTCGGAACTGCTATCTCTTCAAAAAGCCCTTGCTCTGCAGAAAATCCTTCATATGCAGCCGGACCGGTTCTGCAAGGCGTTTGGACATCAGCGCTGACCACGGCGCTGCATTCTTGCCGCCAGTGCGCTCCCGCAGGTAGGCGCTCGACACTTCATCATAAATCTGCACCTGCTCTTGCAAGGTATCCGCTTGATAGCCATTGCGGTGCAGTACGGCCGCCAGCGGCAGACGTGGACGTTGCCCCGTCTCCGCCGCCGGATAGCCCAGGCACATGCCAAATACGGGATAGACCAGCTCGGGCAGCCCGATCCGCTCTGCTACTTCGGCAATCCGGTTGCGGATTCCGCCGATATACACAATCCCCAGACCCAGCGATTCTGCGGCAATCGCAGCATTTTGCGCGGCCAGGGCCACGTCAATGGTCGCGACCAGCAGATTCTCTGTAGAATCCTCGTAGGTCTCTTCATCCTGCAGATGAGGCGCTGCCGCCCCGCGCAGCCGGTACAGGTCGGCGCACCAGACCAGAAAGACCGGACACTGCTCAATGTAGACCTGATTGCCAGCCAGGTGAGCCAACTCTTTCTTCAAGCCGGGTTCGGTCACCGCAATGACGGTGTACGCCTGAACATTGCTTGAAGTGGAGGCCATTTGCCCCGCTTCAATAATAGCAGTCAGCTGTTCTTCACTTACAGGCTTGTCCTGGTATTGCCGGACAGATACATGCCGATTCAACAGTTCAAGCGTTTCATTCGCCTTTTTCACGATACAATCGTCCTTTTCTAATAGATTCGTCGGTTCGGGATAAGCTGCTTATATTATAATACTATTTAGATTGAACTTATAAATTTTCTGGTTGGGATTGGATCGTGACTACGGCGAATGTTTGGACCTCCGGCCGCTGTTGTCTGCAGATTTCTTGATTTATACCGTCCTTCACGGTTGAAATCTGCAGACAAAGGCGGTCACTACCGCTCCTCCAGTTCCAAAATTGCCCTCCGTCACTATTCCCATCTCTTATATTTTCAGGTTCAATCTAAATAGCAGGCGTATATACAAAAAAGGAGCAGTTCCATCCACCCCGCTTCGGGTTGATGGAACTGCTCCTGACTTTGTTGGCTGGCGGAATGATTCAGCCTTAGATAGTCTGGATTCAGCTTCTTGTTATTGGCCTGTAATAATCTGCTCCGCGACCCCAACCAGCGCTTCTTTCTTGGTATCTCCACCAGAGAGATAAATCGTATAGCTGATTTGCGTACGGGAGTCCACCCATTCCAAGTAATGCGCGCCTTGGCTGCTGTTAATCGCCGGGGAGTTCGCAGTCTTATAGACAAGCGCATCGCCAGTCTTGTAAGTCAGCTCCTGCCCCTCTACTTCCAGCTTCTCGGGCTCTGCGAGTGCTGGGACATATTCGATTGTAGGATCCAGTGTTCCTGCAGGCTCCGCCGTGATGGCCAGAAACGCTTGACCGGACGGGGTTGAAGAATTTTCTTTATAGGTCAGGCTGACATTCAAGCGCTTATCGGTTACTTTTTTGATGTAGACCTGCTTGCCGGAGGCTTTGCCCTCGGCCACCACTTGCTTACTCAGCTTCTGTCCCTCGATGGTCTTAGGATTCGGCTTATAGGCCCCTATATAAGCCGAGTTGAATTTAAAGCCCTCCGGAGCCTGCGGCAACTGCAGAAAAGGGGGCTTCAGGCTTTCTGCTTTCTGTACATATTGCTCATAATTTTTAAAAGGCAAACCGTACGAAAAGGCCTGATAAGCGTAACCTCCCGGATTATATTTTTTATCATTCACATAAACATAGTAGATCTCTCCGGGATTCTTCTTCTTCAGAGCAACCGCATCCACCTGGGCTTTAATGTTCTTCTGGGACTGCGTAGCATTCGAAGCCGCAGCGGCCGAACTGGCAGCAGATCGATTCGCCGCACTGGCAGGTTCGTATGCGCTGCCCAGCAGCAATGCCAGACTGGTTACGGCAATGGCTATTCTTTGCAATTTCATCGCGTATTTCTCCTCTCGGGCTTTATGCCCCTCCGAAATGAATAACGAGTCCTCTCGGCCGAGAAATTTAAATTTTTGAACCCGTTACATATATATACAACACTCCACTCCCTATTAAAGGGACATTTCTCCTGATTATTATTCTATCCCCGTCATACTGACCGCTATCTTTATCATTTGCTCCTGGGAGAGGGGGCTGCCCTTGGTATCAGACAACGTATAATAAGTATCATGGATTGGATCTAACCATAACAGCTGCTGCGCATAATTTTGTCCGCTTTGTGGTGCAGCTCTCATGTAGATGAATTCTTTGCCATTTACGGTCACATTATCCACTTTTTGGATACCCCAGGTGTTAAAGCTGGCCATTGTTTTTTGCGCATAGTATGTGGCTTGAATTGTTATCTTCTGCTCGTCCGGGGAATCTGAGGTATAGGTTACTTTAACCGATTCCGTTCCCGCTTTCGGAAGCCTCTTCCAGACCAGCTTGTAATTCCCTCCTAATTCCGTCGCCTTCATAGTAGCCATTTCTTCTATTAATCTCTGATAGGCCTCAGCTCCGTTTGCAGCCTGCTCTCCTGGTGCAGTCCCGGTGGAATCAGCCAATGCTGAAATAATACTTGTTTCAGGTAGGATCTGCCCTTCGGTGAAAGCATACCCACTAGGTATGTATCTGGGTTCCGGCAGTGCTGGAGCGTTAAGCTCCGTCTGCCGGGCACTGAATGCAGAGTAACCGTCAAAGTAAAGCGGCTGAACTGCCATACCGGTCTTTGCATTCTTTTCTAAATCTTGCCCTACCAGAAAAAAGGCCCTTTCTCCTGGAAGCAGCTGCTTCTCCACCCATTGTTTGGCCTGCTGATATTTCTCATTTTGTTTCACAGCTTGGGCGATTTGTTCATCGCTTGCCTTCTCCGGCTTTATTTCCTCAAGCTTAATGGAGAATGACGTCCCCGGATCTTCAATGGGTTCATATTCCTTCAGCCTATATTCAATTGGGGTTGACTGGCTGAGCTTTGCTGTATGGACATAATAAGTAGCACCAATCGAAAGAGCCACCAGCAAGGCAGTGGAATAGGCTATAATTCTTCTTAAATAAACCGGTCTGCGCCGGGTATCCCCGGCTTCCTTTTTATCCAGCCGCGTCATGATCGTTGAGTGCCCCTCCGTATCTTTAGGAACAACCTCAGCATGGACATGGTTATCTCCATATTTATCTGCAATAGCTTTCATCACCGGCTGCCGGACATCAATGGACTCAACATCAGCAGATTGGTCATAATTTCTCAGGAGCTGTTCTTCTGCAGTGTACTGGATTTTGCACATTTCTCTTCCTCCTTGGCCTGCATGGATTCTTTCAGCTTATTCCTGATCCGTCCGTACCTTTTTTTGACCGCTTCCATGTTCTTTCCCAGGATCTCGGCAATCTCCTCAAACGACTTGTCTTCAAAAATCCGCAGGATCAGCAAATTCCGCTCCTCCAGCGACAGCATCTCAAGCGCTGAGGCGAGCGGTTCACTGAACATTTGTTTCTCTACCACCCGTTCAGCACTTTCCACAGTAGACTCCCGCCCAAAAAATCGTTGTACCTGCTGCTGCAATTTACGTCTGCGTAGCAGATTCAAACAGTGGTTATAGGCAATTTTGTATAGCCAGGAAGTGAAGCTGACTTGCATTTGGTAGGATCTGATTTTCTCATATACCTTGAGCATAATATCCTGAACCGCGTCCTCAGCTTCTTCCTTGTTGTTCAATAAACGCAGACAATATTTATAAATCCGGTTCTGATAAGCATCGATAATATCTGCAAATATGTATATTTCGCCTGATTGTATTCGCTTTATTTTATCCTCGATGGATTCCACGGAGTCCCTCCTTCCGTCGCTACTTTATATATAACACGTCAGCAGAACGGAACGGGACATTCACCTCCGCTTTTCAATATTAAAAAAAGGGGCTGTCCCCTAAGCCGTGAAATAGCTGCTTGGGACACCCCTCGTTTTTTGAGCAGGATAGACATGGGTGCTTCCGGTGAACGCTCCGCGAACGGACCGTTGTATAAAAAAATCGCCCTTTTGATGAAATGGAAGTGTTGAGTAACCCTCTCAAAAAAGCAGCGATTTCTTCGGGCTCAAATCTATAATCAGCGGTTGACCGGGGCCAGGCAACAAATCGTTACCGGACCGGCTGGGCAAGGAAACGGACTCAGCGGATCTTATTTGAGGAAACAAAGGGTGTTATCCTTTTATACGGACACAGGAGCTCTTATTGTATGATCTCTAGCCCAAAATGAGGGTCCCTGGATCATTTAGCGGCTCCTGAGTCCGTTTGGCCCGAAAAATGAGCTGATTTCACGAAATAACGTATCTCCAGTCCGATAAGTCAAAAGAATGGCCAAACATAAGTTACAGCTTCACCCGCTGCAGCCGCAGCGCATTCAGAACTACCGACACGGAGCTGAACGCCATGGCCGCCCCTGCAAGCCAGGGAGCCAGGAATCCGAGCGCGGCGATCGGAATGCCGATCGTGTTGTACGCGAGCGCCCAGAACAAATTCTGCTTGATGTTGCCCATAGTCTTGCGGCTCATAATGATGGCATCGGGGATGCTCTTCAGATCGCCCCGCATCAGTGTGATATCCGCCGCTTCCATCGCTACATCGGTACCTGTGCCGATGGCCATGCCGGTATCGGCCGTCGCCAGGGCCGGCGCATCATTGATGCCGTCTCCAACCATCGCGACCTTTCTTCCGCCTTGCTGCAAGCGGCGGACCTCCTCGGCTTTGCCTTCCGGCAGCACCTCGGCCAATACGGTCCGGATACCTGCCTGCTGGGCGATGGCCTGGGCCGTCAGCTTGTTGTCGCCGGTGATCATGACCACCTCGATGCCCATTTCGTGGAGCAAAGCTACAGCCGCTTTGGAAGTTTCCTTAATCGTATCTGCTACGGCCACCACACCTGCAATCCCGCCGTCCACAGCCACCAGCATGGCCGTCTTCCCTTCCTGCTCCAGGCCCTTCATGAGAGGCGCCCAGTCCGTGATGTTAAGACCCTTCTCTTCCATCATCCGGCGGGTACCGACACTGACGGCCTGACCGTCTATAACCGCTGAGATCCCCCGTCCCGGCACATTATCGAATTGCCCGGCAGACGGCAGCTCCAGTCCCCGCGTAACGGCTCCCGCTACAATCGCCTCGGCCAACGGATGCTCGGAGAGCTTCTCGGCTGCTGCGGTGATAGACAGCAGGCGGTTCTCGGCTTCTTCTCTGCCGTGTGCGGGTATTTCGGTTGTGGTCAGCACATCCGTGAGTACCGGCTTGCCGTTGGTTACCGTTCCCGTCTTATCGAGGACAACGACCTTGATCCCCTGGGCCGCTTCCAGATGTTCGCCGCCCTTGAATAGAATGCCCAGCTCCGCCGCGCGGCCCGAGCCGGCCATAATCGAAGTTGGCGTCGCCAGACCGAGGGCGCACGGACAAGCAATTACCAGGACGGCGATCGCTTTCTCCAAAGCATCCGGAAATTGCCCCGGTGCCCCCCAGAAATACCAGACAACAAAGGTCAAAGCTGCAATCCCCACCACAATCGGCACAAAAATGCCGGAAATGACATCCGCAATCCGCTGTATCGGGGCTTTGGAGCCCTGCGCTTCTTCGACCACCCGGATAATTTGCGCCAGCGCGGTATCACGGCCTACTTTACGCGCCTTCACCTTGAGCATGCCATTTTTGTTCAGCGTCGCTCCAATCACGGAGTCTCCCGGCTTCTTATCCACCGGAAGACTCTCTCCGGTCAGCATCGACTCATCCACCGCAGATAAACCTTCCACCACTTCACCGTCCACCGGCACCTTAGTTCCCGGTTTGACCAGCACGATGTCGCCCGGAAGAACCTCTTCTACCGGAATGCTGATCTCGGCACCCTCCCGTACTACCAAAGCCGTCTTGGCCTGAAGGCCCATCAGGCTCTTGATTGCATCCGAGGAGCGGCCTTTGGCCAGGGCCTCGAACCATTTGCCGACCAGAATCAGTGTAATCAGGACGGCGCTGGTCTCATAATACAGCTCCACCGTATGATGCATCCCGCTCATCCGCAGCGAATCGACGGTCAGATACAGGCTGTAGAAATAAGCGGCCGAGGTGCCCAGCACTACCAGCACGTCCATATTGGCGCTGCCGTTGCGCAGCGCTTTATAAGCCCCCACGTAGAACTGCCAGCCGATGATAAACTGCACCGGCGTCGCAAGAATGAGCTGGAACCAGGGATTCATGAACAACTCCGGTGTAGGAATCCAGGTAGTAAAGGTAAAATGTCCGGCCATTGCCCATAGCAGCGGCAGCGATAAGATGGCGGAAAGGATCCACTTCTGCCGCTTGCGCCCAATTTCAAGTTTGCGGTGATCGGCACTGTTCTGACGGTCAGCCTTAAGCGTGGCTGTATAACCGATACTACTAACCTTGTCTATAATCTCCCTTGTACTGATATTCCCCGGCGTGTATTCGACATGTGCAGTTTCCAGCGCCAGATTGACATTCACTGCGGCTATACCCGGGGTACGTCCCAATACTTTCTCAATCCGGGCCGAGCAAGCGGCACAAGTCATGCCGGCAATATCGAAATCTGCCGTCTCCCGGACAGTATCGTAGCCGAGCGAACGGATTTTATCTTCAATCTGTGCAAGTCCTGCCACCTTTGGGTCAAAAGCGACTGTCGCCTGCTCCAGGGTCAGATTCACATTGGCACGCGATACCCCCTCCATCCGGGACAGTCCCTTCTCAATTCGATTCGCGCACGCTGAACAGGTCATTCCGCTGACCTGCAGGGTGGTCTGTTGCTCCTCCGAAGCTGTTGTATTATCCATCATCCTTACACCTCCACATACCCCTAAGGGGTATGAATTTGAATAAAAGAAAAGGCATTGGCGCCTTCGGGAACCCTCCGGTTCTCCCTGAACTCCAAGCCTTAAAGCCTGCATATCACAGGTTAGACTACATCATAACCCTGGTCTTCAATCGCTGCCTTGATGGCATTCAGGCTCACTTTATTCTCATCATATTCCACGGCAACCTGCTTAGCTTGCAGATCCACCTTGGCAGCTGCTCCTACACCACTAACCGCTTTCTCCACACTGCTTACACAGTGGCCGCATGACATTCCTTCTACTTGCAGCGTAACATTTGACATTGATATAACCTCCTAAAAGTTGTATAGGGCTTCACTTAAACTTCCGCCCTTATTTCATTAACTTGTTGACCGTCACCAGCAGTTCGTCGATAACCTCATGTTCGCCGGCTTCGATCCGTTCAATAATGCAGCTCTTCATATGTCCTTCCAGCAGCAGCTTACCGACGCTGTTCAGAGCGGCCTGTACCGCTGCCAGCTGATTAAGTACGTCATCACAATAGGTGTCCCGCTCGATCATCCCCTTAACTCCGCGGATCTGGCCTTCAATCCGGTTCAACCGGGTGGTCAATCCGCTCTTGAATTCCGCTGAGTGATGACTTTTACGTACAGCGGATGCAGAGGAATGTCCATCGGTTCCGCAGGAATGCCCTGCCTGCTCTTTCTCATTCGTAGACACATGAATCAGCCTCCTCTTCAACAATATAATATACCCCCCGTGGGTATGTCAAGAGGTTTATGGAGCCATAAAGGCCCTATCCGTCTAATTTAAGCGAATTGTTTGCTAAATGTTTGGTCAGAACCGGCAGGAATCTGGTTAAAAATGGCGAATTATGCATGAAGCAGCTTACCCAGTTCTATCAATCCATACTAACAGGAGCGCTCTTATGGTTTACGATGGCATTGTACTTGGTTTGATCGTTGGCCTGATCCGGGGCGGCTTCCGCTACGGGCTGGGACAATTCGGCAAGCTTCGCATTATTGGAGGGCTTTGGTTCCCAGCGCTTCTCCTGATGCAGTTTGCCCTGTTTGCTATGACGGAACGGTTGCCTGCCATTGCCTCCGCCAGCGGATTCTTTTTTATCGCTGTGTATGTGGCAGGGCTTTATATCCTGTGGTTGAACCGGAAGAATCAAGGATTCCCCTTAATTTTCGCCGGTGTGTTCCTGAATTTCCTTGTTATGGCGGTCAATGGGGGCAAAATGCCGGTATCTCTGGAGGCAGCTTCCGTTCTGGACCCCTACTATGTGGACATGCTGCGGTCCGGGACCGTAGCCACCAAACATTTTCTGATGGATTCCGCTTCACGGCTGGCGTTCCTCGGCGATATCATTCCGTTATCCAGTCCGTATCCGCGCACCCAGGTTATCAGTATTGGGGATATTGTCATGAATGTGGGGATTTTCCTCTATATTCAACAGATCATGGTGCAAGGAAAGAGAACTTCCCCAGCCCAGGAGATCACGGCCCGGCAGTAACCCATACCAGCAGAGAGGAGGTTCCCGCAGATGAAAAAAACTTTTGAGGGTGTCAATATCACCCGTATTATCCTTAATACCGTAATTGTTGCTTCAGTAGTTATGGCCTTGACATCAGGCTTCAGATTTGTCGGCTAAGCTGCAAGCGCCGGTGCCAATCACCATAAGAAACCGCCCTTTTATAACTGGGGGTAACACTCCGTCCTTTTAAAAGGGGCGGTTTCTTTGCTTATATTCAATTTCCCCCTTACAAGGCGCTTCCACTGCATTTAGTACATCAGGCTGCGAGTAAACCCGGCTCATTTTCGATCTGACTGCATTTAATGCATCAGGAATAGAAGAAAGGGCTGAAAAACACATGTTTTCTAAATTTCCACTGTACGAAATACATCAGAATGAACATTCGGGTGATCCCGGAGCATTTTTGCTGCACTAAATACATCAGGACTGCTTTCACCACTGATAATTGCGCCAAACCCCCACTCTTTTTTAATGGGCTTAGTCCGCTTTCCCCCTCTCCCTGCTATTATGCGCAACTATGAAAATTCCGATAAATCCCTTAGAATAATGAAACAACATCATTATTAAAGGAGGGGCAGACGGTGCCCAAGCGGACGTTAGGCGTCTTCAAACCGAGCAGGAACCATCTCTATGCCTTATTCCTTTGCCTGGCGGGATTAAGCCTATTTGTAGGCTTTAATCACGGGGAATTTATTCACTATACTTCACCAACCTGGGTCTGGGTATACGCGCTCACTGGAGCAGCAGTGCTCCTGACGGTGCTGGTATTCCAGCTTCCTCCGCAAGGCAACGGACTTTCGCTTGATTCTTCAGTGTACCTGGCTTGTGTTTTTGTTTTTGGGGCTCCGTTTACACTCAGCGTGCTCCTGTTCACTTCCATTATCAATTTTTTTATCGAACGCAAGACGGTCTGGTGGAAACATCTCAGCAATTTCGCCTTGTATACCATGATGATTACTGCTGCTTCGGCAACCTTCAAGCTGCTGGGGGGCGTGGAAGGACCGCTGCTTAGCCAGCGCTTGTCCGCCTACGCCGGAAGCATGGCTGTCTATTTTGTGCTCAATACACTCCTGATCGGTTTCTATTACTATATGGTCTTTCAGGAGGAGCTTTTCGCGACGTTAAAGGGTATGGTCAAGGATACCCTGCTCGCCTATCTTAGTACGCTGGTGTTGTCACTGGTGCTGACGATCATGCTGGTTCACAATCAGATTGTGGGGCTGGCCTTATTCCTCTTTCTCAGCGTTCTGCTGTCCTACGCCTTCAAGCAGATGTTCATCATGTACCGCGAGCTTGAGGCACGGGCCAACCGTGACCAGCGGACCGGCTTGTTCAACCACAGTTATTTTGAAGTTGTGCTGGAGGAGGAGATGCGCAAATCCCGGGCCAGCGGTTCCGAGCTGTCGATGGCGATGATCGATATCGATGATTTCAAAAAGTACAATGATCATTTTGGCCATTTGAAGGGTGACAGCCTGATTGTCTTTTTGGCAGAATTGTTCAAAAAAGCAACGACGGATACGGAGATTATTGTCTCCCGCTATGGCGGAGAGGAGTTCACGCTGCTGATGCCGGGTTATGATTCGCTTACGGCCAAACAATTTATCGAAGACTTGCGGAAGAACCTCAATAATTCCCTGTTTGAAGGCTCAGAGATTTTCCCGCAGGGCTGTCTGTCTTTCTCTGCCGGTATCGCTGCCTATCAGCCCGATATTCATGACAAATCCGAGCTCGTCGACCATGCGGATCAGGCCCTTTATTATGCCAAAAAACAAGGCAAAAACATGGTTCATCTCTACGGCAACCAGTCCCCTCTGGAACAGGATATTGATTTCAGCCAGGATGTAAGGGATATTGAGCAGCAGCTGAATCTTTTTATGTACAAGGATATGGAGACCTTCAAGCACTCCAAACGGGTCTTCCGGTATGCGATGGATATCAGCGAGCTGCTGGAACTGGACACGCTCTCCAAACGCCAGTTCACGCTCGGGGCGCTGATTCACGACATCGGAAAGCTGGAAATCCCCTGGAGCATCCTCAACAAAAAGGACAAGCTTGAGCCGGAAGAGTGGGAAATGGTTAAATGGCATGTAACCTGGGGCAAAAAAATGGCCTTGACCAATGAGAAATTCAAGGATCTGGCTCCATATATTGAACTGCACCATGAAAGGTATGACGGGAAGGGCTACCCTTACGGATTTAAGGGGGAGGAGATTCCGCGACTGTGCCGGATGCTGACGATCATTGATTCTTTTGACGCCATGACGACCCAGCGGCCCTATCAGTCTACCAAATCGGTGAAAGAAGCCATCATTGAGCTGCGGGAATGTGCGGGTACCCAATTCGACCCCGGACTTACGGAGCTGTTCATACAATATATAGAATCCCGGGAGCTCCTTAAGAATGACGCCGGAGTATCCAATGTACATTAGGGTAAAAATAAAGCGACCGTTGTCCTGAGTTCAGGCAGACGGCCGCTTTTTGCTGCTGCAAATTAACTATTGCTACCCTACTCAAATTTGAATATAATAAATTTCCAGAAAGAACTAGGAAAAGGAGTCTAACAAAACATGCATACAAAAGACAGCAATCTTAAACTGGTCGTGGTGGGCCTGCTGCTTGGTATCCTCATGTCCGCTATGGACAATACCATCGTAGCCGCAGCCATGGGTTCGATTGTCTCGGATCTGAACGGCCTGGATAAAATCGTCTGGGTAACCTCGGCCTATATGGTCATGGTGATGGCAGGCACCCCCATTTTCGGCAAATTGTCCGATATGTACGGCCGCAAACGTTTCTTTATCTTCGGGCTGGTGGTATTCCTGATTGGCTCTGCCTTGTGCGGACTCGCGGGAAGTATTACTCAGCTCAGTATCTACCGGGCAATTCAGGGGATCGGCGGCGGTGCGCTGATGCCGATTGCGTTTACGATTGTATTTGATATTTATCCTCCGGAAAAAAGAGGCAAGCTGACCGGCCTGTTCGGTGCTGTATTCGGAATCTCCAGTGTGCTCGGGCCGCTGCTCGGCGCCTATATCACCGAATATGCAGGCTGGCAGTGGGTCTTCTACATTAATCTGCCGCTTGGCATTATTGCCTTCATTCTGATTACCATGTTCTACAAGGAATCTGTCAACCATTCCAAACAGCGTATAGACTGGGGCGGTGCATTCTCGCTGGTGGGTGCCATCATCTGTCTGATGTTCGCGCTGGAGCTGGGAGGCAACCAATACCCTTGGGGCTCTTCAACGATTCTTGGGCTGTTCGCCGGCTTTGCCGTCCTGCTGCTGGCCTTCATCTTTATTGAACGGGCTGCGGCGGAACCCGTTATCTCATTCGCCATGTTCCGACAACGGTTGTTTGCAACCAGCAGTGTAATCGGGCTGTTCTACGGTTCTGCTTTTATCGTGGCTACAATCTACATTCCAATCTTTGTGCAGGGCGTATACGGCGGATCGGCCACCAATTCGGGCCTGATCCTGATGCCCATGATGATCGGAACCGTTATCGGCAGCCAGTCCGGCGGCCTGCTGACCACCCGGACCAGCTTCCGTAATATTATGCTGCTGTCCGTCGTTTTCTTTATAGCCGGCATCTATTCGCTGAGCACGTTGTCTCCGGACACCTCGCGCCTGATGCTTAATGTCTTTATGGCCTTGACCGGGTTTGGCGTCGGATTCTCCTTCTCCGTGCTCAGCATGTCTTCCATTCATCATTTCGACATTCGTAAGCGTGGGTCGGCGACATCAACCAGCACCTTCATGCGTTCGCTCGGGATGACGCTGGGCATTACCATCTTTGGGATCATTCAGCGCAACAGCTTCACGAACCGCTTGAATGAAGGCTTTGGCGGAGGCGAACAAAGCGCCGCCTTCAGTGACCCGCGTGCTGCCTTGTCCCCGGAAGCAAGAGCACAAATTCCGGAGCCGGTACTGAAGACAATCTCCGGCGCATTGTCCGGTTCCGTCGCCCAGACCTTCCTATGGGCAATTATCCCTGCCGTACTCGGACTGGTCTTTATTCTTCTGATGCCCAAAGACCGGCTGACCCTTCCGAAGAAGTCCGCCGGGATGCCCAGCAGCGGAAGGTAAACCATCATGTCCATGAAACTCGTGATTCTTGGGCTTCTGCTGGAACGGAACATGCATCCTTATGAAATTAACGTTGTAATGAAAGACCGCTCCATAGACCGGATTATGAAGCTGCAGATGGGCTCGCTTTATTATGCTGTGGACAGGCTGTCGCAGGAAGGTCTGATAACAGCCGTCGAAATTGTCCGCAGCAGCGACCGGCCGGATAAAACGATCTATGCTATTACCGAAGATGGCAAAGCTATCTTTGAACAGCTGGTCCTGCAGCAGATTAAGAAGAACAATCCCGTGTTCCACCCGCTGTATATTGCGCTCTCACTTTCACGTTATGTAGACCCTGATAAACTCGCAGTTCTGCTGAAGGAACGTATTCTTGAAGCAGAACATGAGGTCAACCTGGCCTTTCAGATTTATGAAGAACATATCCCTCTCGTTCCCCGCGCTGTACTGCATATGATGTACGGCAGATATGAGCACGGCATGACAGAGCTGAAATGGCTGAAGCGTTTCTATGAGGATGTGGCACAGTATAAGCTGAACGAGGTTGGCAAAGCACTGAACCTGGAGGCCTAAGGGCCTCCTTTTGTTGTTTGAAGGGTTTAAAATACGTTTATTAAGTGGCACACTATCTTTGTGGCAGACACAATCTGCACCAATATCACAATGAGGAAGCGAGGCGGTTAGCATGACCGAGGATAAAAAGAACAGGATCTTTGACAATCGGGATCACCCCGAGCAATATCCGACGGAAAAAGAAAGTCTGTTCGAGCTTGACGAGGCTGAAATGCACGTCGATCCGATCCCAATGGAAGATTTGAAACTGGAGCAGGAGGAAGAAAAGGATAAAGAAAACACCAAACACCGTTCTTCCAGCGACAAAAAATACCATACCGGATTCTAAGAGTGTACAATAGGCACATATCTGCAATTCATATTGCTACGGAGGGATACTATTGTTGAGAACGCTGCCACTCCATAAGCGTCACATTCCGGCCAGCCGCATTGCCCTGGGCTGCATGGGTCTCGGGGGAGACTGGGATCACCAGCCGATTACTGCTGAACATATCAAACAGGGGCATGAAGCGGTAGATGCTGCGCTGTCCATCGGCATCAATATGTTTGATCATGCCGATATTTATACGCGGGGCAAAGCCGAGAAGGTCTTCGGCCAAATCTTCAAAGACCGCCCGGAGCTGCGCGAGAACATCATCATCCAGTCCAAATGCGGCATCAGGCTGATGGAGCCGGGGGATACCTCCAACGTCTTCGACTTCTCCGGTGCCCATATCCTGAACAGTGTCGATGGCATCCTGTCACGCCTGGGTATAGAATACATCGATATTCTGCTCTTGCACCGTCCCGATCCACTGATGGACCCGGAAGAAGTGGCGGCAGCACTCCATAAGCTGAAAGCTGCAGGCAAGGTGCGGCATTTCGGCGTTTCCAACATGAGTGCAGGACAGATCAAGCTGCTGCAGGCTTATTGTGATGAACCTTTTATTGTGAACCAGCTGCACCTGAGCCTGGCCCAGATTAGCTGGGTTGATGCCGGAATCAGCGTGAACCGGGAACCCTGGAAGGATATCACCTTTCCCGAGGGCACCCTGGAGCATTGCCGCACCGAGAATATTCAGATCCAGGCCTGGGGACCGCTGGCCCAGGGCCTCTTCAGCGGACGTTCCCTGGAGAATCAGCCTGAGAACATCGTGAATACGGCAGCGATGGTCCAGCGGATCGCCCGGGAACGGGGCACAACGCCGGAGTCTATTGTGCTCTCCTGGCTGATGACCCATCCGGCAGCCATTCAGCCTGTAATCGGAACAGTCAACCCGCTGCGGATCGCAGCGTGTGCCGATGCCGACAAGCTGGAGCTGACCCGCAAGGAATGGTACGACCTGTACGTCAGCTCCCGTGGACAAAAACTCCCCTAAACCCCTGAACGGAAGAACAAGCGGGGTACGGGCAGAGTTGCTGGATTATCTTCTATAGGTGGCAACGCCTAAAGAAATCGCTATTTTGAAAATGGTTGGGTGCTCCCGCCATTATCAAAAGGGCGATTTCTTTTTTTGTCTTCACCCGAGCATAACATCCATTTTGTTCTTTATAAAGAATAAATAAAGATATCCAGCGTTATAACACGCAAAGCGGAGATAATAACTCATTTTCGTTCTTTATAGCGTACATAACAGCTAAATTAACGTTTTTCTTTTCGCAGCGGGCGATGTATGATTTCATTACGAAGTCGTTCTTAATAAAGAACGAAAATAGCGATATCTACACCAGGAACCTATGAGGGGAGGGATTGCTCTGTACCCCAGATCCGCCAGGCAGAGGAAAAAAAGGAAAAAGGCTATCGGCTTGCGGCTGCTGCAATCCGGACTGGCAGCCTCCATGCTGCTCCTGTATACCTCAGGTCAGATCGGCAGCACTTATGGCGAATTCAATGATTCGCAAGGCATGGATACTCAGGTTGAGTTATGCATGGTATTCCCTGACCACATCGAACAATTGCTGCTCGAGTTCAGCGGTCATGTCCAAGCCATTGCCAAGCTGAAATTATCTCTGTCCGGTTATGAAACCGCGAGCTTCGGCGGCATACCTGATATTGACAGCTTGTCGCTGGAAGAGCTCGACCAGGCAGCAGAGCGGTTGGCCGGGGAGCTCGCTGCCGCTAATCTGCAGCTCGGCGCACTCGAAGAGCAGCTAAGCCGCAATGCAGACATCTGGCAGCAGATTCTGCAAGAAATCAGCCGCGCTGCCGACGTGCTGGCCCAGATTGGAGGAAATATGGCAGACCTTGAACCGAACTGTCTGGAAATCCGTGATGCCCGGTTTCTGGAGGAGTTCAAGAACAGTATCAATCAAAGCGGTGTATTATCCGAGTCGCTTACAGATACGTTACACGGCATTCTGCATTATTTAAGCTCTATTCAGCAAATCGGGGAGTCCAACCTCTCCAGAGATCCTGATGAGATCAGCCGGCAGCTGGGGAATTCGGGATTTGCATCCCGGGATATTCTCTCTTTTACGGCTCAGGCCTACAGCCCAAGTCCCGGGATATCGGGCAGCTTGTTATCCGCCTATGAGCAGCTGGAGAGCGGTCTGAACACATCCAAAGCTAAGCTGAGTTCAGACATTTCCAGCCTGCAATCCCAGCAAGCGCAGCTCGAAAGCACCCGGCTCCGGCTCGTGGAGGAAGCCCGGAAACAAGAAGAGGAACGCCTTGAGCTGGAGAAGCAGCTGGAGGAGAAGAAAAAGCAGGAAGACGCAGCGGCTGCGGCCAAGGAAACAGAAGCCCCGCCGGAAACGAAGCCGGAAGCACAAGCGCCAACTCCGGCACCCACTTCCCTGCCTCTGGAGGAACCTCTCCCCGGCAGCAGTGAAGCTCCCGGGCCCTCAAGTACACCGGGAGAAGAGCCGGGAGAGGAGCCGGCGGGAGAATCTATAGCCGAACCGGCAGATGAAACGCCGGCTCCAGAGACGGCTTCCCCTGAAGCAGTACCTGTTCCGGGAACATCATCCGCCGGGAACGAAGTCCCGGGGCCAACCGCAACCCCGCTCCCTGCTTCCGATATCCATTCCAATTGAAGGCGGCGATTAAAACATGCGTGTCAAAAAAATAATCAGCACTACCCTTTCCACGCTGATGTTCCTGATTTTCCTTGTCGTTGTAGCAGCTATAGTGATCTCCAAAGCATCCGGGGGTGAACCCGCCTTCTTCGGATACCAGATCAAAACGGTGCTTTCCGGCTCCATGGAGCCCGGCATTCATACCGGGTCGATTATCGCCTTGAAGCCGGGCGGCGACATGAACCGCTTCCGGAAGGGCGATGTGATCACCTTCTTGAATGCCGACAATATGCTTATCACTCACCGCGTAACGGAGGCGAATCTGAACAGCGCCATCGGCGAAACCCTCTATACTACCAAAGGGGACAACAACGACGCAATGGATGCCGACCCCGTCAGCTCGACCAATGTCGTCGGGGAATATACCGGATTTACCGTTCCTTATGTCGGATACTCGATGAACTTTGCGGTTTCCAAAGCCGGTAGTGTCCTGCTGATGATTGTACCCGGACTGCTGCTTCTCTTGTATTCGCTCTACACTTCCTGGAAAGCCGTAGCGGCCCTGGAGAAAAAGAATGCCACACCCGCCCCGTCCGAGCCGATGCCGGAAGCTTTGCAATAGGATTGTCCTCTCCCGTTTATGAAACGTGGAGCACAATATACGCATACAGCCAGTCACCTTATACAAGAAACAGATTAATGAGAGAGGGATGAACAAATGAATATCAAAAAAACACTCGGTCTGGGCATGGTTTCGGCGGCACTGGGACTGACCTTGATCGGCGGGGGCACTTTCGCTTATTTCAGCGATACTGCTTCCAGCAACGCTGTGTTTAACAACGGCACTTTGAGCCTTACATCAGACCCTTCCGTGATTGTGGATCTCAGCAATCTTAAACCCGGGGATTTGATCACCAGGGAATTCAAGCTGAAGAACGACGGTTCCCTGGATATAACCAAAGTAATGCTGAAGACCTTGTCTGAAGTTACGGATGTGAAAAGTGATAACGGTAGCAACAACCTGAAGGATTATCTTGTGGTCACCTTCCTGGTGAACAACGATAAGCAACAGCCTGAGGTCCTCATCAAAAGTCTCTCCGAACTGGAAAAGGAAAGCCCCGATCTCGTGGCCAGAGGTTTGATAGGCACCTTGCTCGGCGGAGAAAAGTCAGGACTTAAGGCCGGAACGGCCGATAAGCTGACCGTCCAGTTTGCTTTTGTCGAGAACTTTCAGCCGCAGAACCACTTCCAGGGCGACAAGCTGAAGCTCAGCTGGACCTTCCAGGCGAGCCAGGGTGCAGGCGTCTACAAATAAACTAATAAACCAATTCGAGGAGGATTTACATTATGGGTATCAAAAAAACATTGGCTCTTGGCGTAGCATCGGCAGCACTGGGATTGTCTTTAATCGGAGGCGGAACTTATGCTTACTTTAGCGATACGGCAGAAAGCACCGCGACGTTTGCAGCAGGCACTTTGGATCTGAATACCAATCCTGTAGAGGTTGTGGCCCTGAATAATATGAAGCCGGGTGACATTGCGGTCCGCAGCTTCCAGCTCAAGAATGATGGCACACTCGACATCAAGCAGCTTAGCCTGGTGACCGACTATACCGTTACTAATGCTGCCGGAGCAGCGGCCAACACGGAAGATCTGGGCGGACATTATAAAGTCAAAATCCTTGACGCCAGCTATACCAGCGGCTCCATTGCCGGACACGTTGTTCAGGAAGTTACATTCAAGGATCTGAAGGCCCTTTCGGAGCTGAACCTCCTCACCCTTCCGGAGTTCAGCGGCGGCATCAGCGCCGGTACTTCAAAGAACTTTAAAGTCGCTTTTGAGTTCGTGGAGAACAACAACGACCAGAACCAGTTCCAGGGAGACGGCATCTCCATAAAATGGACCTTCAACGCCAAACAGGGTATCGGTGAATTGAAATAATACCTTCCCTTGCCTTCTCCAAATACCGGCATATCTTACGCCCTTGCGGGCAGGGAAATGCCGGTATTTTTTGGGTTGGGGAGGGATAAGCCCTATATTTGCAGACTACCGTCTCTGGTTCTTTGTCGGTCTTACTTAAATTTGTTATACTTAAACAAGTCACCGGGAAGCCAGAGGTTTCTTGTATTTCAAAATAGTACGGAGGGGCGTTGTCATCGTGCCAGATAATATGGGTGGTCGCATCCACCATCTCCGGCTGGAGAAGGGTTTATCCTTATCCGAGCTTGCAGACAAGGCAGATGTGGCCAAATCATACTTAAGCAATGTCGAAAGAAATATTCAATCCAACCCCTCAATCCAATTCATCGAAAAAATCGCCGATGCACTGCAGGTTTCTATTCATGCCCTACTGTACGGCAATCCCTCGGATGCCGAGGAAACTCCCCTGGATTCAGAATGGTTCCGGCTGGTTCAGGAAGCCATGGCTTCAGGAGTAAGCAAACGGGAGTTCAAGGAATTTCTGGATTATCAAAAATGGCGGCTTGAGCAAAAGGACCAGTAGCCCACTATTTCCACGAACCGTATACTATTTATCGGTAATCTGCCATACATAAAAGGACACAGCATCCGGCGCTGTGCCCTTTTATGTATGTAGCTTTTGCTCAATCTCAGGCAGCTCTGCCTAGATGGCTTGCAGCGCCTTTCGATTGAAAAAGCTGCGTACCTCCTCCGCTTCAATCCCTGCCTTCTTGGCTGATAATAATAAATACACCCATTCTAAATCCAGATCAACCGTCTGCTGTTCTCCATTATTCCCCTGGTTGGACATATCCACTCAATCTCCTCCTAAGATTTCGCGTCCCCAGGCAGTCCGGCTGTCATAGTATTTCTACCTTAGACCCGCGACTTTGTGCCCCTGCTTTTCAGCAAGTTTACCCTTTACTGGACCCTTTACATGAAAGGATCTGGCTAGAATGATATAAACCGTTAGCCGCAATAACATTATACAAGAAGAGCCTGGAATTGTGTGTCGTTTCCTGGAATTTTTTTCAGTCAAAACAGAAAAAGATTAGCTTTTTTTGACATTTGCTCGTCCTAAAGGTCTATTAATCTCTCTTTTCGCTTCAAATCAACTGAACCATACCATTTTTCGATTGGATTGGACGAAAGTATGAATTGATTACCGGTTCCGAAAGTAGCACAATAAGATGAGGAATGAAACCGCAATCATCGCAGCTCCAACAGCGACGGCTCCTATGCCTTCGTATGGAGTTCATCCGTTAGGAGGATGTATCATGGCAGCCAAAGAGCCCTATCACGAATCCATTTGGAGTAAGTATTACGGACCCAATTTGGGCTACATTCAAGAGAAATATGAACAGTTTGTTAAAGACCCTTCTTCAGTAGAACCTAATTACCGCGATCTTTTTACGATTTCCGGTCCCCCTCCCCTGGCGCCTGACGCCGAGTTGGCTCCGCAGGCTGTGGTTTCGGGAGATACCGAATGGCTTAGAAAAGCAGTAAGAGCATCCAAACTGATCGCCAATATTCGTATATATGGCCATATGGCCGCAGATATCGACCCGCTGAAGCGGGCTGAGAATCCGATGGCCAAATGGCTGGAACCGGAGACTTATTCACTGACCCGCGAGGATCTGATGGCACTTCCTGCCTCACTGATCTGGGAGAATGCCCCGGATGAAGTCCGTACCGGCTGGGACGCCGTGCACCGGATGCGCCAGGTCTACACTAAGACCATCGCCTATGAATTCGGGCATGTGCATGACGAGAAGGAATTACGCTGGCTGAACAGCCAGGCCGAATCCGTAAGCAATCCTGCCCCTCTGAACAACACAGAGCGCAAGGAGCTGCTGAACCGGCTGATTCAGGTCGAGCAGTTCGAGACCTTCCTGCACAAGACCTTTGTCGGCCAGAAACGCTTCAGCCTGGAAGGCAATGATGCGCTGGTTCCCATGCTGGACGAAATTGTCCGTGCCGCTGCTCACGATGGTGCAGAGCATATTCTGATGGGCATGGCCCATCGCGGACGGCTGAACGTGCTTGCCCATATTCTGGGCAAACCTTATGATATTATTTTCTCGGAATTCCACCATTCTCCGAACAAGGAGCTGTTCCCGTCGGAAGGGTCCATGGGCATTAACTATGGCTGGACCGGGGATGTCAAATACCATCTCGGCGCTGACCGTGCCGTGCGCGAAGGCGAAACGGTCCGGACCCGGATTACGCTGGCCAACAACCCGAGCCACCTGGAATTTGTCAATCCTGTCGTTGAGGGCTTCGCCCGCGCGGCGCAGGAGGACCGCAAAGCGCCGGGTCTGCCCAAGCTGGATACAAACAAAGCCATTGCCGTGCTGATGCACGGGGATGCTGCATTCCCGGGTGAAGGAATCGTAGCGGAGACGCTGAATATCGGCAAGCTGCAAGGCTATACCAACGGCGGTACGCTCCATATTATCGTCAACAACCGGATCGGCTTCACTACCGAAAGCGAAGATTCCCGCTCCACGCATTATGCCAGTGACTTGGCCAAAGGCTATGAGATTCCGATCATTCATGTCAATGCCGATGATCCGGAAGCCTGTGTGGCTGCGGTTCGCCTGGCCAGCACGTACCGCAATTTGTTCAAGAAGGATTTTGTCATTGATCTGATCGGCTACCGCCGCCATGGTCACAATGAGATGGATGATCCGGAGACAACCCAACCTATTGTCTATGGCAAAGTCCGTACTCATCCAACGGTATACAATGTGTACGCAGACCGCCTCAAGAATGAGAAGGTCGTCACAGAAGAAGAAGTGAAGGCCCTGTATGCTGAAGCAGAGCACGAACTTCAGCAGGCTTATGATAATATGAAAGAAGGCAAACACAAAAGCGCGGATGCCAAGACTGCCGTGCCCCTTCAGTCGGAGAGCTCCGAGCCGCGTTCCACTGCGGTACCGCTGCAAACCCTGCAGGAAGTTAACCGGCAATTGCTGACGGTTCCCGAGGGATTTAAGGTTTATCCGAAGCTTCAGCGGATTCTGCAGCGCCGCAAGGACGCGCTGAATGACGGGGAGAAAGTGGACTGGGCTTTGGCGGAAAGCCTGGCTTTCGCTACCATTTTGCAGGATGGCACCCCTATCCGGCTGAGCGGACAAGATTCACAGCGTGGCACCTTCGCGCACCGTCATCTGGTGCTGCATGACAGCGAGAACGGTGAATTGTTCTCGCCGCTGCATCAGCTTACCGACGCCAAGGCCTCCTTCGGAGTGTATAACAGCCCTCTGTCTGAAGCTTCCGTACTCGGCTACGAATACGGTTATAACGTGTTCGCACCGGAAACCTTTGTCATCTGGGAAGCCCAATATGGAGACTTCGCCAATGCTGCACAGGTCATCATCGACCAGTTCATTTCTGCAGGCCGGGCCAAATGGACCCAACGCAGCAATCTGGTCATGCTCCTGCCGCACGGCTATGAGGGCCAAGGGCCGGAACACTCCAGCGGCAGAATGGAACGCTACCTGCAGTTGTCCGCTGAGGAGAACTGGACGGTAGCCAACCTGACCTGCGCCTCCCAATATTTCCACCTGCTGCGCCGTCAAGCCGCATTATGCGGACAGGGAGACGCCCGGCCGCTGGTTATTATGACACCAAAGAGCCTTATCCGTAATCCGCGCAGCACCTCCGCCGGGTCAGAACTGGCGTCAGGGCAGTTCCAGAACGTGCTGCCGGAGCCGCTGCTGGGCCAGAAGCCCGGGGAAGTCAAACGCCTGGTCGTCTGCAGCGGCAAAGTCGCCATTGATCTCCAGACGGAACTGGAGTCCGGCCGCGACAAGGATTGGTCATGGCTGCATATCCTCCGTCTGGAACAGCTGTATCCCTTCCCTGAGCGGGAACTGGCCCCCCACCTGGCTTCCTTCCGCTCTCTGGAAGAAATCATCTGGGTACAGGAAGAACCGAAGAACATGGGAGCATGGAGCTATACCGAACCCCGGCTGCGCGCCATCGCCCCCGGGAACACCAAGGTACGCTATATCGGCCGTCCGGAGCGCTCCAGCCCGGCCAGCGGCTACGCGGATGTACACAGCTTTGAACAACGCAGAATTGTTACAGAGGCCTTGACGATGAACTCGCAGGAACATGCAGCTGTGCCGTCTCCCAAAGAGACGGCGTCACGATAGCAGAAACTATTAAGTTTGGGGAGGTAGCGGCCTGTGTCAGAAATTAAAGTGCCCGATCTGGGCGAATCCATATCCGAAGGAACCATCTACAAATGGCTGGTTAAGGAAGGCGATACGGTCGGCCAAGGCGACGTGCTGGCCGAGCTCGAAACCGACAAGGTCAACCTGGAGATCAGCGCCGAAGAGGATGGCGTCATCTCCTCCATCCTGCGGCAAGCCGGCGAGAACGTAGCCGTCGGCGAAGCCATCGGCATCATCGGCAGCGGCGCCGGCAGTGCACTGAAGGCTGCTGGCGAGGCACCACCCGCAGCGGCTGCAAGCAGCGGCAGTGGCGACGCGGCTAGCGTTGCCACTGCTCCGCAGGCAGCAGCAAGCGCAAGCCCTGCTGCTGCGCCGGCACCCGAAGGTGCCGGCGGTTCCGCCGCCCTGGCAACGCCGGGCGCGCGGAAGCTGGCACGGGAGCGCGGCATCGACCTCGGCGATGTCAGCGCCCGTGACCCGATCGGCCGCATTGGGCAGGCCGATGTGAAGGATCATGGCGCAGCCGGGCCAGGGGCCGCGGCCCCCGCTCCTGCGGCGCCGCAAGGCAAGCCGGCAGCTGCGGCAGGCAAGGCGCCGGAGGATGGCAAAGCCGTCGAGCGCAAGCGCATGTCGCGCAGACGGCTGACGATTGCCAGCCGCCTGGTGGAAGCCCAGCAGACGGCAGCCATGCTGACCACCTTCAACGAGGTGGACATGACGGCCATTCTGGATATCCGCAAGCGCCGCAAGGATAACTTCAAGCAGAAGCACGAGGTGGGCCTCGGGTTCATGTCCTTCTTCACCAAAGCCGTTATCGGTGCATTGAAGGCTTATCCTATGCTCAATGCCGAGATTGACGGCGAGGACCTGGTACTGAAGAAATTTTATGACATCGGGATTGCGGTTGCTGCCAAAGAAGGGCTGGTTGTTCCGGTTGTCCGTGATGCGGACCGTCTGAGCTTCCCGCAAATCGAACGCCAGATTGGCGAGCTGGCCGGCAAAGCACGCGCAAATACCCTTGGCTTGTCCGAGCTGCAAGGCGGCACCTTCACCATCACCAATGGCGGTGTATTCGGCTCCCTGCTCTCGACACCGATCCTGAACACGCCTCAGGTCGGCATTCTGGGCATGCATAAGATTCAGCTGCGCCCGATTGCCCTTGACGAGGAGACCACAGTGAACCGCCCGATGATGTACATCGCGTTGTCCTACGATCACCGGATTGTCGATGGTTCGGAAGCGGTTAGCTTCCTGGTCAAGGTGAAGGAATTGCTGGAAGATCCGGAAGCCCTGCTGCTGGAAGGCTGATTCCCGAATTTAATCCTGCTTTATTGCATTTCAGACAAGTAGAAACGGCTACGCCGTCCTTTTAAGGGACGGCGTGTTTCAGCGAGAAATAGAAGGATAATATATAGCGTGAAACATATAAATTCTTATATTTGAACAAAGGTATCCCCGGACGAAAAGCCTGGGGGTACCTTTTTTATAGAGACTGAACCTTAAAATGTAAGAGGCTCTACCTCAAAATAAGCGATTGACAGACTTAACGGACTGGAGAAACGTTATTCCGCGAAATCAGCTCATTTCTCTGGTCACACGGACTCAGGAGCCGCTAAATGATTGATTGACCCTCGTTTTGGGCTAGAGATCATACAATAAGAGCACCTGTGTCCGTCAAAAAGGACAACACCCTTCGTTACCTCAAATAAGAGCACCTGAGTCCGCTTCCTTGCACAGCCGGTCCCGGTGACAAGTGGTGTGCCGGGACCAAGTCAACCGCTGATTATGAAGTTGAGCCCAGTTTATATATTGTTTTGATTGCAGCATTTCATCCCTTGACTTTGAGTACACTCCAAGTTGTACATTGGTTACCAGGTGGCCACCGTACTATGCAATAGGAAAAGGAGATTACTTAGATGAATGCAGCGAAAACAGTTCTGATTACAGGTGCAAACAAAGGAATCGGTTATGAGACGGCCCGGCAAATGGGAGCTTTGGGATATACTGTTCTGATGGGATCACGCAGCGAGGCAAGAGGCCGGGAAGCTGCCGAGTCACTTAGGCAAGAAGGCATCAAAGCACAATTTATCCTTCTTGATCTGACTCAACAAGCCTCCATTGAAGCAGCGGCGGCACAGATCGAACAGGACTTTGGCAGATTGGATATCTTAATCAATAATGCGGGAATTTCACTTGGGGGAGGTGTTTCTCCAAGCCAGCTCAACCTCTCCGACCTGAAAGAAACTTATGAGACCAATCTCTTCGGCACCATCGCTGTCACACAAGCATTGCTGCCATTGCTTTTGGCTTCTTCAGCCGGCAGAATCGTCAATCTGTCCAGTGGACTGGGTTCGTTAACGTATAACAGTGATCCGGATCATGAACATGCGGCCTTCAACCTGCTGGCTTACAACAGCTCCAAAGCAGCCCTGAATGCAGCTACTATCATGTTTGCCAAGGAATTCAAACACACTCCGCTCAAAATCAACTCGGCAGATCCGGGATTTACCGCCACGGACCTTAATGGTTTCACGGGCCCCCGGACGGTCAAGCAGGCTGCGGATGTGATTATACGCCTCGCTACACTGCCTGAAGACGGGCCGACAGGAGGATTTTTTGCTGAGAATGGAGAAGTTCCTTGGTAACCATTACTAAGGGAGAGGATACCATGCAGGAAATGCAGGCGATACCGGAGATTGCTACTTCGATTAAGCAGGCTGCAGAAGTAACCGGTCTGTCGGAAGATACGATCCGTTATTATGAGCGGGTTGGACTGCTGCCCTACGCCGAACGTAAAGCCAACGGGCACAGGCATTACACACGGGAACATCTTCAGGGCATTCTTTTCTTAATGCGGTTAAAAGCTACAGGAATGACCATAGAAGAAATGAAGCACTACCGGGAGCTGAGCAGCCAAGGAAGCGATACGCTTGAGCTAAGATACTCCATCCTTGAAGAGCATCAGGCAGCGATCGGGCGTGAAATTGCCAGGCTGCAGGAAACCCAGAAGATCATTGACTATAAACTAAGCCATTATAAGGAGCTTATTGAACATCCGGATCTGAGCGATCCGAACTGTGATCCTCCCGTTCTCCCTCAGTCCCGCCCATAATCCTTCCCTTGTAGCCCGAGTGAAAAGCCTACCGATATCCAGGCTCTTCACTCGGGCCTTTTGCATTCCTGCTATAATGAACGCCCTGCCACTACTGCAGCAACTCGCCGGCCAGCTGCAACAGTTTCTCCCTGCTTAAAGTTCTGTCGCCATTACTGGTGAGATTATAATACGCGTCCTGCTCTTCGTTATACCAATCCAGATAACGGTAGTTGACCTGATCTTTGGTTACACTGTTGATGACAACCTCAGTTCCGGCTACAGTGACTTTGCTGGTCTGATTCTCCTGTTCCTGCCATACGGTCATATTGCCGCCATGCATTAGATAGGCAGAGATGTTTAATGTGCCGCCATCCTTTGCATAGATAGCATTGACCATAACTGGAGTTGTCCAAGGCACAGACTTCATAAAAAGCTTCTGGTTTCCGGCAGTTTTTTCCGCTTCGCTCCTTAGCTCATTCAGGATATCCAGGTACAGGGAATCCCCCTTATCAGAGGGAGTGTTCGGAAAGTTGGGACTGACGTAAGCATACTGGAAGGAATACCCTCCGGGCGCTTCCGGGAGCACAGGCGCCCCTGTCCGGCGTATCTCTTTTAAGAAATCAGAATAGGCGGCTATACGCTTCTCCTTATACACAAACTTTAGCGTCCCCCCTTTTTTGTCCGAGACCACATCATCTTTTACATAATAAGCAATCAGTTCCCCCGGTTTAGCAAAAGCAATAGCTTTTGCCTGCATCTCCAACTTATCCGCCCCCACATGGCTAGTCCCTCCCGTTTGACCCGGCTCTGTGTACTGCACCTTCACCTCACCCTTGCTATTGCGGATCTGAATATATTCCGTAGCGGCATATGCTGTTACGGAAAGGAGCAGCAGCACCGTCAGCAGACTGAACACTGCCGTAGGCTTGCACAATCTCTCCTTCCACACCGCAGGATGATTGTATGCCAGCCGCTCCACCCGACCCATTACTTGCTCCACTACATCAATCTCCCGCAGCTGTTCCTGTCCGGAAGAAGCCTGCATTATATCTTGGTATTCATGGCTGATTGCGGTTCGTTCCATTGCTCTTCCTCCTCCGATTCCATGACGAGTTTCACTTTCTTCTTGATCCGGGCCATTCTTTTATTCAGCGCATTGGGCGTAATCTTCAGAATCTCGCTCAACTCTTCATAGCTCTTCTCTTCGAATACCCGCAGAATCAAGAGGTTCCGTTCCTCTAAGGATAACCGTGACAGAGCCGCCGCCAAAGACGGCTTGTACAACAACGCGTCCAGCTCTTGTTCAGGACTTGCCGCCACCGTCTCCGGCCGGAAAATACGCATGACCTGACGATGCAGACGGCGGCGGCGCAGCAAATTCAGGCAATGATTATAGGCAATCCGATAGAGCCATGCTGAAAAATGAACCGTCGGCTTATAACGGTGAATCGACTGATACGCCTTTACCAATACATCTTGCACTGCGTCCTCGGCATCCTGCCGGTTCGCAAGCAGGCGGCAGCAATAGCGATACATCGGTTGCTGAAAGGCTGCAACTATTAATGCATAACGTCCCGTATCTCCCTGCTGAATGTCGGCAATCCACTCTTCCAACTCTTTGTTATCCGGCGAATTAGACAACGTTCCCCTCACCTCCTCCAAACTATATATTCTCTATAACACCCGGGCACCGGAAAAAGTGCCATCCCCTCTCCTAAAATCACAAAAAAATCCCCTGAACAACACAGAGTGCTATTTCACCAGACGGATTTCCCCGCGTTACACGGGCTTCTTCTTGATCAAAAAAAGCCTGCCCAATCAGTAGTAATACTACCGTAGAGCAAGCCGTTCCAACCTTGGGCAGTTCTTCATCCAATTAGCCTCTAAAGTCGCTAGTATCTATAGCTGTAGAACATCAGATAAAAAAGATAAGCAGCCACATTCAGACCCATCAGCAACAAGCAAAGTGTGGTTGTTCTCCAGCCTCCCCAGGCAGAGACGAAGGTCGCGGCACATAAGGAATAGAACATTACCCGATGCGAGGCGCTTCTGGCTTGGGTACGGATATAGGTATTCCGCTCATCCTGTTGATGCTCATAGTTCTGGCGGAGCTTGCCGCTCCTGCCCACTGCGATAACAGAGATCATGCTGCCAATCCCGCCACTGAGTCCCCCGCAGGCAATCCCAATGAAGTAACCGGCATCCGCCCAGTTATAATACGAATTCATCCAGCCGCCTGCAGCCGCTATCACACCGATGCCGATCAACACAAATGCCAACACCCGGTCACGCTTCAGCCGCTGTTCCGCCTGTCTACTCATCTTCATCCTCCTCAAAAATAAAAATTTCCTCGATATACTTTTTAAATGTGCTGGCCAGCTTGTGGGCAAGCAGGATTGAAGGATTATATTTGCCGCTCTCCAGCGAAATAATGGTCTGTCTCGAAACTCCGACCCGATCCGCCAGTTCCTGTTGTGTCATCTTCTCGTGCTCCCGGAACAAACGGATATGATTACGCATGTACTCCCTCCAATCTATGTAAAGGTAGCTTTACATCAAACATAGCAGAAACCTTTTTAAATGTAAAGCCAACTTTACAACAAAATCATTCTTCACAGCTTCGGGGGTTCTACCCGACTTGCGCGAACAAGAAGATGCCCGGCGGCCATTTTCACAGCATCCGGGCATCTCTTGAGGTTGTTTCTCTCTGTTGTCTCTTTAGTTAACGATGGGCCAACATCTTTGTTATATAGGATCAGGCCGTCCGCCCAAAGGGCTTCAGGCTCATTCCTTTTTCTGCTTTGCGCTTGTGGACCGGCGGTTTCAGGGAAACCGCAATCAGACAAGCCAGCAGGCATAACAGGCCGAATACGATAAAGGTGGGCTTGAACCCGCCGAGGAAAGCAGCGATGAACGAGCCGGATAAGGCGCCGATGCCGAAGCCCTGGTAGACGACACCATAGTTCTTGCTATGGTTCTTCAGCCCGAAGAAGTCGCCGACAATCGCCGGGAATACGGTAATGTTGCCCCCGAAGCAGAAGGCAATGGCCGCCACACAGGCGAAGAACAATCCGAAGTTAAGGTTCGCATAGCTGAGGGTCAGCATCGCCACAGCTGTGACGGCGAGTGATGCGCCGACGAGCTTCAGGCGGCTCATTTTGTCGGATAAGGCCCCCAGAATCAGGCGTCCGGCGGTGTTGAAGATAGCGATCATCGCCACAGCATTCGCGGCTGTCTGCACATCAAGTCCAGCCAGCTTGACGCCGATGTCTTTTACAATTCCGATCAGGTAGAGTCCGCTCATGCAGGCGGTGAAGAAAATGACGAACAGCAGATAAGCTTCTTTCGTGCGCAGCATTTCTTTCACCGTATAGTCTTTCGGTGCTGCAGAAACGGCGGCAGGTTTTGCTGCCTGTACCGAAGCTGCTGCTGGAGGCGCAGCCGGTACCGGCGCTTCTCTGACCAGCAGTGAGCCGGTCACAACCATGGCCATCACGATTAATCCCCAATAGAAAAAGGTGCTGGAGACGCCAACCGATTCAATCAGACTGCCATTGATATATTTGAAGACCAGGCTTCCTGTGCCGTAAGCACCGACAGAGACGCCGGAGATCAGGCCCTTGTGCTTAGGGAACCATTTAATCAGGTTGGACAATGAAGTAATGTAAGCCGTACCATCTGCATAACCGACAATGACACCGGCAAGCAGATAGAACATCGGAAGCGAGCTGGCCTGGGAGCTGAGCATCAATCCGAGTCCAAGCATGATCCCTGCCGAGGCCGTCAGTCGGCGGAGACCGATCCGTTCCTGCAGCCGCCCTGCGAACAAGGTTGCGAAAGCCAGGGCAAAACTGGTTATGGAAAATATGATGGAGACGGAAGACAGCTCCCATCCGAATTTGTTTACAAGCTGTGCATTGAACAGGCTCCAGGTATAGATAGTTCCCAAACCCATCTGCATAATGACGGTTCCCAGTACAATAAGCCACCGTTTGGCGTTGGAACGGCCCACTTCCGTCCCTTTTGTCCCAGCCGTTGTCGTCACTGTAGTCATGGTCATTTCCTTCTTTCTCTCGTTTATCGCTGCAAGAGTCTCTTTGACCTCTTCATTGTAGCGAAGCTGAAGCCCCTTGAGAGAAATCCGGAATGAGATGACGTTAATGCAGAATGAACTGCACTCAGAGGCGCATGATCTGCCTGAATTCTTTGACCCGGCTGCGGCTTACAGGCACTTCAAAGTCCAGATCGCGCAGGCGCAGGAGGTATGTATTGTTGAACCAGGGGATGATTTCTTTAATCTTGGACAGATTAACAAGATAAGAGCGATGACAGCGGAAAAACCTGTCCTGCGGCAGCCGGCTGTGAAAATCGCTGATACTGAGCGCCATGCTGTATTCCCCGCTTTTGGTCATCACACTGGTGGTCTTCTCCTGCGCCGAAGCATAATAGATGTCATCGGCATCGACGACGATAATCTTTTCATTTTTCCACAGATTGACCTTATTACTGACCGGATTCCGCTCCTCCTCTTCCCCAAGCCGTCCCCGGGAGGCATACGCCGTCTCCAGCTTGTGCAGCATTGCCTTAATCCTCACCTCGCTGTATGGCTTCAGAATATAATCAAAAGCTTCGATCTCGAATGCCTCTGCCGCATGCTCCTTGTAGGCTGTTATGAACACAATATAAGGCTTCACCGAGAACTTGCTGATATTCTGTGCGAGCAGCACCCCATCGATGGATGGGATATTAATATCCAGAAAAAGCACATCGACCTCTTCGGCCTGCAAATATTTGAGCGCATCCAGCCCATCCTCGAACTGGGCCGCTATTTCAATCCCGCTGTGCGCTTCAATCAGAAAGGCCAGCTCCTGTCTTGCCAGTACCTCATCCTCTACAATTATCGCTCTCATCGGCTCTCCTTTTTTACATCGAAATAGATATCCGTTCCTTGCTCCAGCCTCTGAATCGTCAAACCGTGGCCATAGATCAGCTTCACCCGCTGATGCACATTGTACAGGCCGATTTTGTTCTCCGGCATGCTGCCGCTGTACACCCGTTCCATCGTCTCTTCACTGATGCCCACGCCGGTGTTCCGAATGCCTATCCGCACAACATCTCCCCGGTCTTTTACGGTAATTGTCACGCTTCCCGGGCCTTTGGCCTTCAGAATACCGTGCACAATCGCATTTTCGACCAGTGGCTGGATGCTCAGGCTGGGAATGCGCACCTCTACCTCATCGATGTCATACACCACATCCAGCCGGTTGCCGAAGCGCGCTTTTTCGATCTCCACGTATTGCTGCACCTGCTGAAGCTCTCTCTTAATATCGATGAATTCATCCGTCAGCTCCAGATTATGCCGCATGTACCCTGACAAATTAACAATCAGCTCCCGTGCCTTGTCCGGATCAATCCGAATTGAAGAGATAATCGCGTTCAGCGCATTGAACAGAAAATGAGGATTAATGCTCGTCTGCAGCGCCTTCAGCTCCGCCTTATTGGCCATCTCCTTGATACCCTCGACCCGTGAGACTTCCATCAGTGTGGAGATAATCTGCGACAGGCCGACCGCCATTGCTTGCAGGGAATAGGTGATCTTATGGGCTTTGGTATAGTAAATTTTGAGCGCGCCCGTGATCTCGCCTTTTTCTTTCAACGGAATAATAATCAGCGACTTAATAACCGGGTTCGTATGGTCCGTATCATTGTTGCGGATTGTTATTTCGCCGCTGGACAACGTCTGCTTGGTTTCATCGCTGATAATCTCCCCTTCCTCGACATAATAATCCTCACCCACACCAACGTAAGCGCGAATGAAGCGGGTATCCGTAATGGCCACGGCATCCGCCCCAATGTCCTCTTTAATAATCCGGCAGATGATCTTCAGAGCCTGGGGATTAATGCTGCGAAAATAAGGCAGTGTCTTATTGGCAATATCCAGCGCGAGCTTGGACTGCTTGGCAGCAATCCGTTCCTTCTCTCCTTCGACACTCTGGACAAGCATGACGATCAGGCCGACGCTGATCTGGCTCATAATCATGGGAAAAGCGATTTTGGATACAATGTCCACTCCAAGCGACATGGGCTGAGCCATCACCAGAATGAGTACCATCGTCAGTGCCTCGCAAGCCATCCCGGCGGCAATTCCGGCGATCCAGCGCCGTTCTCCGGAGATCCTGCGGTAGATCACACCCGAGACTACCCCGGCGGTAATGCTCGTAATTAAGCAGGGCAGTGAAGTGACTCCGCCAATATCGATCAGGAAGCGGTGGACGCCGGAGATCAGCCCGGTGATCAGCCCTACCCATGGCCCGAACAGAATGCCGCCCGCCATAATCGCGATGATCCGTACATTCACAAGCGATCCCTCTACGTTAATCCCGCTGTAGGTGCCGAAGATGGCAAACAGGCTGAAAATAACCGTAGCGACGGCAAGCTCCTGCCGTGTATAGGCCTCTTTTTGAAAAATCTCCTTAAACCGCGGCAGACGGGTCAGCACAAACAGACACATCAGCAGCAAAGCGGCTCTTTCGAACAATTGCAGCAGAATCAACAGGGTGTATTGCATGGTCACGGCCTCCAGTGGACAATATACGGGTCATTATAAGGATTGTTTCCGCCGCTGTCCATCCTGTGCTGAACTTATAGGGTATGATTAGGGAGGCACGAGTACAGGAGGCGAAAAGTTTGAGCATGCAGAGAATGTATAAAGAAGAGGATATTATAGAGGCAGTCCAGGCAGATCCGTGGATGATGGATATCCTGCGGGCGGTTCGCTCGCTGGAGCTGCCGGACTGGTGGGTGTGCGCCGGCTTTGTCCGTTCGAAAATCTGGGATGTTCAGCACGGATTCACAGACCCGACACCACTGCCTGATGTTGATGTGATCTATTTTGACGAAACGGACAGCCATGAGAAGGTGGAAAAGGAATGGGAAGCAAAGCTATCAAACCTGAAGGCTGACGTTCCCTGGTCGGTCAAAAATCAGGCCCGGATGCATCTGCTCAACAACCAGTCTCCTTATACCTCATCCACTGATGCTATGTCCAGGTTCCCGGAGACGGCAACCGCGCTTGGAATCTCTCTGGACGGGCAGGACCGGCTGATTCTGGCTGCACCTCATGGCATCGATGATGTGGTGAATATGCTGATCCGCCCCACCCCGGATTTCGCTCCAAGCCAACCTTTGGCGTTTATTTATGAACAACGGATTGCGAAGAAAAACTGGGGGACCATATGGAATCAGGTACAACATTGGCCTCTTAATCCGGGAGACTGACAAGCAGCGTCTCGGCTACAGGTTGCTCCCCCTCGGAGAGCCAGACCTTAACCGAGCGAAACAACTGCTCCTGCGTATCCATCGGCTACAGGATTGCATTCAGATCAGCGGCCGTTTTTTCTTCATATCTGCTGGTTACCCTGATTTTGAAAAGACTACTCTTCTCAACGTCAATATGCTCAAAGATTATTTTTGTTGATGCCGTCAAGCTTCCCCTGAAACAACGGCTGCCTGGCTGGATTCCATCCCTACAGTGATCCGGTCTTGCCCAGCCGCAAGCAAATCACCGCGCACATCCGCTGTACTTAGATCCAGTGCGGCCAACACCTGCTCATTTTCAAAGATGTACTCAACTCCGCGGATACCCGCCAGGAGAAAGAAACCCACCAGGACGCTCAAGAGGCGCTCCCTGGAACGGATCATTGCACTTAATCCCTTATACATGCCAACGCCGATCACCCCGCCGGCAAAGTTCAACAGAATATCGTCAATATCGCTGCTGCCGAGTGCACTCTACCTCAAAATAAGCGGTTGACAGACTTAACGGACTGGAGAAACGTTATTTCGCGAAATCAGCTCATTTTTCTGGTCAAACGGACTCAGGAGCCGCTATATGTTCGTTGACCCTCGTTTTGGGCTAGAGATCATACAATAAGAGCACCTGTGTCCGTATAAAAGGACAACCCCCTTCGTTGCCTCCAATAAGAGCACCTGTGTCCGCTAGTTTTTTCATTAAAGATTCATCCGTATCACACAGCGCTATCCTGTACATATAGATTCACCGTCCAAATAAAAAGAACTGCCTCTCGCAGAAAACTCTGCGTCAAGACAGTTCCTTGGAGGATCCTTCCTACACCCCGGCCCGCTCCAGCATGCCCCGGGCAACCCATACACCCGCCGCACCCGCCTGGGCCAGGCCGCGTGTAATGCCCGCTCCATCTCCGCCACAGTACAGGCCGGAGATTTCCGTCTCGAAGGATGCGCTCAGCTTCGGCCGGGCGGAATAGAATTTCGCCTCCACACCGTAGAACAACGTATGCTCCGAAGCGATCCCCGGTGTTACCCGTTCCAGGGCCTCCACCATTTCAATCAAGCTCTTCATCGTGTTGTACGGAAGCACCAGCCCGAGATCTCCGGGTACGGCTTCCTTAAGCGTCGGCTCCAGGAATCCTTCGCTGATCCGCGTCTCGGTGGAGCGCCGGCCGCGCAGAATATCGCCATACTTCTGTACAATCACGCCGCCGCTGGACAGATCATTGGCTCTTTTGCAAATTTCCCGGGCATATTCATTCGGCTTGTCAAACGGCTCCGTGAACTTATGCGAGACCAGTAGGGCAAAGTTTGTATTCCGGGAACCCAGCGCAGGGTCTTTATAAGAGTGGCCATTGGCGGCCATAACTCCGCTGTGATTCTCCACTACCACATGACCGGACGGATTGCTGCAAAAGGTACGGACTCGCGTGCCTACAGAGGTGTTATAAATAAACTTCCCTTCGTACAAATGCTCGTTAATCTCCCGCATGACCACATCCGAGGTCTCTACGCGTACGCCGACATCCACCTGGTTATTGTACATTTTGAGGCGGCGTTTCTTCAGAATCTCTGTCAGCCAGGCCGAGCCGTCGCGGCCCGGAGCAATCATCACCTGACCGGCTTCATGGTGGTCGCCATTCTTCATTGTAATCCCTGTGATCCGGTGTACTCCGTTATCCTTAACCGTCACGATATCCTCAACCTCGGCTTTGAAGGCCATATCTACACGGGGCTTCAGGTATTCATATATGGATTTCAGAATCTCCAGATTCTGCTCTGTACCCAAATGCCGCACCTGTGCTCTCAGCAGCTTAAGTCCCGCGGCATAACCACGCTGCTCAATATCACGGATGCTCTCGGTTGTCGGGTCTGTAATCAGTTCCGTGGCTCCATGCTCCAGATTGATACTATCCACATACTGAATCAGGTCCAGCACTTTGGAGGGCGCCAAATAATCGGTCATCCAGCCGCCAAACTCCGTAGTAATGTTGAACTTGCCGTCACTGTATGCACCGGCTCCGCCGAATCCCGCTGTAATCGAGCAAGCGGGCAGACAGCCGGCAAATTCCTTACGGCCGGAAGCCGGGGGACACAGCTTGATTTTCTCCTCCAGAATCGGACAGCTCCGGCGATAGATATCATGCCCCTTGTCCACCAGCAGCACCTTCCACTGGGGCGCCTTCAGCGTCAGCTCATAACATGCGAAAATCCCGGCTGGTCCTGCTCCAACAACAATTACATCATATTTACTCATCTGTTCCTCCACTGCGATCGGATTTTGATAGGAATGTACTAGAGAACGACAAAAATCCCGGCTACTTCATAGGTATGCCAAAGCACCCTATCCGTAGCCAGGAATTTACGGTTCCCTGTAGAAACCCCCAAACCTTATCTTTGAGGATATACGAACAGCAACATTCAGATTGAATGAGACAATTGGATTTTATCGAACATAAGCGAATGTGTCAAGAGTATATTCAATAAATCATTCGTATTTTCGCATATATAAACCAATTCCAGACTCAACAAAGTTTGATTTCATCCATAAAAGCGAACATTAATTTAAATAATCTCCTCTTATATAAACTGAACTTGTAATTTTTTTATTTGGGATTGGATCGTGACTACAGCGAATGTTTGGACTTCCGGCCGCTGCCCGTCTGCAGATTTCTTTATTTATACCGTGGTTCTCGGTTGAAATCTGCAGGGCAGCTTATGCTTACGATGCGAGCTTTCCTGCGGAAAGCTTTCGGGCGGTCGCTTCCGCTCCTCCAGTTCCAAAATCCCCCTCCGTCACTTTTCCCTTATTCTTAATTTTTCAGGTTCAATCTATATCAGAATTATACTTGCCGTATACACAAAAACAGATGCCAGAATGGCACCCGTTATTTGCGGCTATACGCCGTAATCCTGCAGCGTCTCCAACAGCTGCAGAACCTCCCGCTCCGGCACAGGCCGGCTGATCAGATAACCCTGCACCTTATCGCAACCCGTGTCCTTCAGAAATTCCAGCTGGCTGGCTTCCTCAACCCCTTCAGCTACAACCTCAAGGCCCATGTTATGCCCAAGCTGCACAATGGTTTGGACGAATGATTGACTGTAGGCCTTTACGGACAGCGAATCGATGAACGTTTTATCCATTTTCAGTGTGGAAATCGGCAGCTGCTGCAAATAGCTGAGCGAAGAGTAGCCTGTGCCAAAGTCGTCCAGTGCAATGCGAATCCCGCGCGATTTCAGAAACTCCAGCTTGCTGACAATACTCTCGAAGGATTCCATAAAGATAGACTCGGTAATCTCCAGCTCCAGAAATCCCGGTTCAAGTCCGCTTTCTTGGAGGCTGTCCAGCACCATCATGGTGAAATCATCCTGGAGCAGCTGAATTACCGAAATATTGACCGATATTTTGTAGGGATGGCCCAGACGGTCATGAATATCCTTCATAAATTGACAAGCTTCGCGGAGCACCCACTCCCCGATATCAATAATCAGTCTGGAATCCTCGGCAACTTTGATGAAGGACAGCGGAGATACAAAACCAAGCTCCGGACTGTTCCAGCGGATCAACGCTTCAAATCCGGAAATAAAGCCCGATCTGATATCCAGCTGCGGCTGATAATACAGCTCAAATTCATGGCCAGTCATCGCTCCGCGCAGATGCTTCTCGATATTCATACGTTCGTTGAACGCCTCATGCATCGATTTATCGTAGAGCACATATCTGCCTTTGCCTTCCTCCTTGGCACGGTACATGGCCACATCGGCATTTTTGAGAATCTCTTCCGTAGTCGTCCCGTCTTCCGGGTAAAAGGAAATCCCGATGCTGACCGAAACGTACAGCCTGCTCTCGCCGATGAGAAAGGACTTCCGGAAAGCGCGCAGGATGTTCTCTGCCAGAGCCAGCACCGCTTTGCGGTCATCTTCATTTTTCAGAAAAATTACAAACTCATCACCGCCTAGTCTGGAGAGCATGTCGCCTGTCCGGACTACCGACTGGAGCCTCTCGCTGGCCTGACGAATCAGAATATCGCCAAATTTATGACCCAGCGTGTCGTTGATATATTTGAAATTATCGGTATCGACGAAGAGCAGCGCTGCCTTGCCTCCGGGCCGCCGGAAATACTTCTCCATCCTATCGAGCAGACTTACGCGATTGGGCAAATCGCTTAACGAATCACTGTAAGCCAGCCTGTGCATATTCTTCTGATTCTCCAGCAGCAGATCATATTGGCCTACAAGCTCCTGCTGGGTTGCTGTAAGCTGCTCATAAGTGGCCTCAAGCTCCTGATAGCTGTTGTTCAGCTTGAACTCCACTTGCTTGCGTGTGCTGATATCAATGAGCGAGCCCAGGAACAGCTTAATGTTGTTCTGCGGGTCCACAATTGCCTTGCCTCTGACTTCAAACCATATGTATTGATTATGTTTGGTACGCATCCGGTATTCAGTCTCATACACCGGTGTAAGTCCAGCCAAATGCTCCTGTCTGGCTTTATTGGAATACTCCTGGTCATCAGGATGGATAATGCTGAATACTCCTCCCTCAAAGGAATTGATTTCCTCCTCGGTGTAACCCATAATCTCATACCAGCGTTCGGACAGCTTATAGGTTCCGGTCTTCCAGTCCAGCTCCCACATGTAGGCCCCTGAGCCTTCCGAAGCCAGGCGGAACCGGCGTTCACTGACCTGCAGCATATCGAACTGCTCCTGCAGTTCCACTTCGGTTGCAGCAAGCTCTTCATAGGTGGATTCCAGCTCTTCATAACTTAAGCGAAGCTTCAGCTCATTCTGCTTGCGGTCATCAATATCCAGGCCTACAAGCACATAGATATTCTCCGCCTGGGCATCCAGCCCTTTAATCAGGGTGGTCCGGATCGAGAAATACCTTGCCCCCGGGTCATGGTCCGGCAGCTTCAGCTCCACATCGCCGACATAGTCGGAATAGGTAGCCCTGGATAGCAGCCCCTTAAGCTCAGCAGCACTGCCTTCAAGCCCTTCCAACTGGTTCAGGGTCTTTCCAAGGACAGACCGTTCCGCAAGCCCCGTCATCCGTTCGGCATATTTATTGAACCGTACAATAGTTTGGTCTGCATGAACAGCCCAGACTATCATTCCGGTGTGCTCAATGACATCCCCAAAAAACTGCTGTTCCGAATAAACGGTCCGCCTTAAGCGCTTGATATACAATCTGAGAAAAAGAATTACCAGCAACAGCAAGGAAGCCCCTCCAGCCGCTCCGTAAATAATCCGTTTATGTATCAAGTCTTCAAGATAATCTGAACGCGTGTGAAAATATTGCCGGTACAGCTCGTCAAAAGCACCGGAGGACCTCAGCCGGTCCAGGCGTTTGTTGATGTACGGGATCAGCTCCGGTGAAGACTTGCTTACTCCGTAGGCTACCTCGATAGGATACAGGTTACTCATTTTACGGGTAATACTGCCGGTCAATCCTTGTTCTACAATCAGATAATCGACCACACCCTGATTCTCAAACAGCAGGTCGATCTCGCCTTTCTCAAGGGCCTTAAGTGCTACAGGAATCGTGTCATATTCTATGTATTGGGTCACACCGGCTTGGTTGCGGAGCGCCGTCTCGGCATACTGCTGTCTGCCCACGCCAATCTTGTATTTCCCCAGCGTCTTCAGATCGACTTCATCTTTAAGCTTCTCACGGGCATATACGGAGATATAGCTTGTGAGCACCGGATCGGAGAACAACGTATCCCGTTCCCGCTCCTCTGACATTGCCATCAGACCGGTTGTGTCAATCTCACCTTTTACCAGACGTTCATGGACTTCCTTCCACTGCCCCGTACTGTGCCGGACCCGGTAGTTCTGGCTCTCAAAAATCATGCTGGTCAAATCAATATCGAAGCCGGTCAGATAACCGTTTTGTACATATTTATAAGGTGGATAGTCCAGCTCTGCCTGATAGATGAGGTCCTGTCTTTGCGAGTGAGCGGTGGCAGAGGGTGCGAATATAAGCAGAATACTAATTAGAAGCATGAGGTTATACCGCTTCATCGCATGTTCTCCTTTTTCCCTTAAAATCGGTTGGCAACCTTTATCTATCCCTTTATTCGACAAAAAATGGTAGGTTTCCTGCCCATATTTGCATAATGTGCAAATCCTGCCTCTCTTTTGACCGATATTTAAAATTATATCAAATTCCTTACAGGTTCTTTCATTTTTATATTGCTTTTTAGGCGGGAAATGTGGATAATAACATTAACAACTGATAATGATTATCATTATTGAATATTCGATCAATGGCTTCCCTTACTATATTTGAATCCAAAGGAGACTGAACACCCATGAACGTTGCCACCACACGGACGGCACTGCAAGTTGACGATTACCTGGATCTGCTCAATCTTGCCGTTAAAGTCGGAGATTTGAAATGGCAAAAGGAAATCAAATCCCGTCTGCAATATATTCTCTGCCTGCAAACCAGATAATCCGGTTCTGTATAGCCGCCTCCCTTATTGAGGGTGGGCGGTTTTTTTATGTTCTTAGTCCCCTGCATCCAGCCTGAAGCGGCCCCAGCGAATTTGAGCAGAGGCGCATCTGCGGGCAAAGAATGGGTTAATGATATAGTATACTTAGTCGCATAATATATCCATTCAGAAGCCTCTACAGATTGGAGCGTGTCAGCTTGAGAAAATATATAGCTTTGTTCCTGGTGTTCAGCCTGCTCTGGATACCCGGCGTGTACGCCGCAGGAAGTCCTGCCCCGCAAGGATTGGTTACGGATGAAGCAGGAATTCTCAGCAGCCGTGAAAAAACCTCCATTGCCACAACCGCTGCGGGAGATGGCCTAACCTTTCATGTTTTGACGGTGGAGTCGTTTAACGGAACCGCTTCAGAACCCTATGCGGACCGTGTGTATGACTCCTGGGAACTGACTGCAAAGGATATTCTCCTGGTCATTTCCGCAGGAGAACGGGAAGTCCAGCTGAACTTTAAGAATCCGGGGCTGCAGGCCTCGCTCAACTCATGGTCTCAGGGTCAAGGCGGCTCGTCCGGCAGTGCAGCCCTCACCCTACTGCTGGATTCGTATTTCATTCCCTATGCTGCAGATGGCGATTTTGCAGGAGGGATCACGTCCTTAATGAAAGCCGTGCGATCTATAGACCTTGCACAGGGGCAGGGGACGGCAGGAGGAGCTCAGAGCGGCAACCATCCGGCACCAGATACAGCCGGCTCTGCCCGTTCTACTGTTCCCGTGCTGAGGATAGCCGCTATCCTGGTGGGCGCCGCTCTGGTGGCTATTGTGTCGTTCGTGCTGATAACAGGGCAGCGCCGCCGCAGGGAGCTTGCGGAGCAGCAGGAGGAGTTAGGCAGATTGCTGGTCCAGGCCAACCGGGCGCTCGAATCACTGCAGCCATTTCAAGGGATCGTGCAGGGCAAGACCGGACAGCTGGTTGAGGGCATTTCTGCAAGGCTGTCGGAACATTTAGTGCAGATCTCTTCGCTGCAAAATGAGGGGCAAGGCAAACCACCGGCCTTTTATCAGCTTGCTGCACTCAAGGCAACAATCGCCCAGCTGCAGCAGACCGTGAGTTCTTTCCGCTCCGCCCTGGAGGAGGAGGAACAAAAGATCGCTGTCATCATCGAAGCTGACCGCAACGTCAAACAGCGGATTACCGAACTCAAGCAGGATATGCCTGAGCTCAATGAACAGTTGAAGGATTCGGTCAAGGAAACGGGGTATGGCTTGGAGGAGCTTTCCGGGGATCTAAAGCGGCTGGAGGAAGAGACAGCCAAGGCCGACGGGCTTGAGCTGTTCGACCCGATAGCGGCAGAGGAGGTCACTCAGGAGGCCCAGAAGCGGCAGGAGCAGATTGAGCAGGATTTACAGGATGTCGAGATCTACGACGACAAGATCAAGGCTTTTCCGGGCGTCATGTCTGCGGTCCGCACCCAAATAGCCGGTATAATCGAGCAGCATTCACTTCAGAACATGAAGGCCAAACCTTATGAGCATCTGGAGCAGGCGGGGGCAGCAGCGGAAACCCTTAATGCTCCGCTGCGCAGCGGAGACATGGATGCCGTACGCAATATTGCCTCCCGGATCGACCTGCTGCTGGATGAGGCCGTCGCCATGACCGAGCGGCAGGCCCTCCTGCGCCAGAACAACCGCCGGGATCTGGAGACCATCCGCACGAACTGGAACCAGCTGAACCAGCGCCGGGACGGGCTGCTGAACCGGATTGCGGAAGCCCGGACCCATTACGTTGAACAACATGTATCCAATCTCCAGACTACTCTGGAGGAATGGAGCACCCGGCTGCAGGAGGGTACCGCCGGGGTACCACAGATCGAGACCTGGACCAGCGACGAGCGCGGCGAATACGAGCAGGCACGCCAGGCTCTGGATCAGCTGTTGTCACTTCAAGACGAAGCTGGACGTCAATTCAGCAGCGTCTCTGAACGTCTGGATCAGCTGAATGAACGGTTGACCAAGGTCACGCGGATTTTTTCCGAAGGTCCAGGACGGGTCGATGCAGCCCAGCAGCTGCTGCACAGCAGAGGGCTCGCTTCCAGGAACCCGTTCCAGCTGGCCCGGCTGCCTGAATACACAGAGCTGGAATACAAGCTGTCCGCCCGGCCGTATAATCTGGATGAACTGGAGACGCTGGGCCGTGCCTATGCTTCGCAGATTTCCTCCTTTGTAGACGAAGCAAGCCGTCTGATCCGCCAGAAGGAAGAGCAGGAACGCCAGGCTCATCTGGCGATGATGCGAGAGCAGCAGCGGCGGGAACAAGCCCGCAGACGCATGTCCTCCGGCGGCGGGTTCGGCGGGGGCGGGCGTTCCTCCGGCGGCTCCTCCTGGGGCGGTGGAGGAAGCAGCCGACGCTCCTCCGGCGGTTCTTCCTGGGGCGGCGGCAAATCCGGAGGTAACTCCTCCGGCGGCTCCAAATGGTAGTGCAGGTACCGATCTTCGAAAGACTCTTCCGCCGGTTACTGGGGCGGAGGGGTCTTTCTTTAATGAGCCTGACACCCTATTATTGCTGTTCCTGCATATGAACTATGAAATCGGCTAACGCAGCCGGCAGCCGGCGGTCCTTACGGTAAATCAGTTGAATATAAAAGGCTTCCTCCCCATCGTTAGTTAAGGGGACTGCTCTCAACACACCTGAGCGCCGCTCCTCCTCAATGGCGTATCCCGGCAAAAAAGCCGTACCCCACCTATGTCTGACCGCCTGTTTGATTCCCTCCAGGTTCCCGAATTCCATGTCTACTTGAGGGGACATTCCGGCTTGCTTTAATGCCTGCAGCAGATATTGCCGGTAGGTACAGCCCTCCTCGGTAAGAATGAGCGGCTCCCCGGCCAACGCTGAAGGAGCAGCGGAATCAACCTTAGCCAGATGATGCTCCGGATGGACCACAATATACATCGGCTCCTGCCGCAGAGGCAGCGAGACCAACTCCTCCGATTCATAAGGCTTATCGAAGATTAGCCCAAAATCGGCTGATTTCCCCTTTACAGCGGCGATAATCTCCGCCTCCGATCCAGGCTCGACACGCAGCTGAATCTCAGGATACCGCCCTCTGTACCGGTGGAGACGATGCGGCAAATAATATGCTGCGAGCGTTTCAATAGCCCCAATGGTCAACTGGCCCTTGTATCCGCCGGAGATAATCTCCCTGGCTTCTTCGCGCAGCGCCAGCATCTCCCGGGCATAGGGCAGCAGGTTGCGCCCGGCAAAGGTCGGAACCATACCTCTGCCTGAACGCTCCAGCAGAACTGCTCCGTATATCTCCTCCAGCTTGGCAATCTGAGCTGTTACCGTGGACTGCGCATAGCCCAGGCGTTCCCCTGCCCGGGTATAGCTTCCCAAGGAGGCCACTTCACAAAAGGTACGCAAATAGGTCAATTCCATCCATACTTCTCCTGTCCAATTATCATTCATTTCGATAGTTGATATCGAAGACTATAGATAACTATAATTCTTGATTCGTTATACAATACCTTCAAGAGAAGCGAAGGAGGAATAACGATGAAGTTCAAACCCAGATCCCAAGTACTTGGCACACCGGCAGCCGCCCCCGAAGAGGCCGCACATTATTTCCTGGCCAAAGGCCGATATGAGACCGATGTGGCCGATGTGGCAGTAGATCTGCGCGAAGGAATTACAGGCTTTACCCTGGTTGATGTCCGTGACGCCCGCTCCTATGAGGAGGCCCATCTGCCTGGAGCCGTGTCCCTTCCCTCCGGACAGCAGCATCCTTCTGCTCCGGCATTATCCCGCGAGAACCTCCTGGTCCTGTATTGCTGGGGACCCACCTGCAACGGAGCCGCCAAGGCCGCCGCGAGGCTGGCCGCACAGGGCTACAGGGTCAAGGAAATGCTCGGCGGGATGGAATATTGGCGCAAAGAAGGCGGTCAGCTCGAAGGTACGCTTGGCGACCAGGCCTCCATGTACTGGACCCTGCCGCCGCGCTAGTCTATGCTTTTTTAAGCCAGCGGAAGACAGATCTCCACAACGGTCCCTTCGCCAAGCTTGCTGGTAATACCTACCTGCCCTCTATGGCTGGATACAATCCTTTTGACAATCATCATGCCAAGGCCATTCCCGTTAAATCTGGTGGTGTGAAAGGGCTCCCCTATTTTTTGCAGCACTTCGGGACTCATTCCTTCTCCGTTGTCTGTGAACGATACAACCTGGAAGCCCTCCTGCACCTCCAGCACGATCTCAATCTCTCCGCCAAACGGGATAGCCTCCATTGCATTTCGTAACAGATTCAGAAACACCTGCTTGATTTGGTTGCGGTCACATTCAATCTCATAGTCCTGCCGAATCTCCCGGTTGATGGTTATATTGTTCATCCGGGCTTGAAATTCAAAAATGCTGACCACTTCCTGCAATATAGCTCCACAGCGCTCCGCTTTGCATTGAACTGCTTGCGGTTTGCCCAGGATTAGGAATTCCCCCACAATCAGGTTCATCCGCTCCACCTCGGACATAATGAGGTCATAATGCTGCAGCTGCGAATTTTTGTGGGATAACTGCAGCATTCCCTTGACCGTGGTCAGCGGATTCCTGATCTCATGGGCAATACTCATGGCCAGCTGTCCCGAGAACACCAGCTTTTCCGTATTGCGCAGCACTTCTTCCGTTCTTTTCATCTCCGTGATATTGCGCAAGCTGCCGATCACCCGGGAAAGCGAACCCCTGACATCATAGACAGGCACTACGTCAAGCATGAAATACTCCACAGAACCCTGCCGCTCCAGAACAATCTCCCTGCCGGTGCATTCCTCTTGCAGCATAATCACCCGCTCAAAATAAGAGCCGATATCCTTCAGCTTAAAGACACTGCTTCCTAATAAAGGTCTGGGCAATTCCCGCTCCAGACGGAGCATCTTCACACTGTTTTCGTTGATGTTCACAATGGTTCCGAGCTCATCCGTAATCATCACACCCAGATAATTGGTCTCCAGGAGAATTTGGTTCAGAAGCCGCAACTGGGCATTCCCCTGCCGCAGCAGGAGCTCACGTTCAATGGAGTCCGCTATCGTACACAGCAAAGGAAGCAAGTGGGGATGAGCCACTTCAAGATCGGTCATAAATGAAAGGCTGCCCAGCAGCTGTCGCCCCTCATCTTTATAAAAAGGAGCAGTGCAGCAGACCAGATGATGCAGAATTTGATGATAATGATCCTCCCCTACCAGCTGAAAGGGCCTTTGATGCGAAAGACATAAAGAGATGGCATTGGTGCCTACCTCATCGCTAAGCTGAACCCCTTCTTTTATACCGACCTGTCTGACAATATCAATAATGGTTGGATCACCTTTGAATGCCAGCAAATATCCCTCATCATTGGAAATAGCAATCAGAATCGGGTTGCCCGTCACCGAAGAAAGGAATTTATTCACAAAAAAATCAATGACCTCGATAACCTCACTATATTTGTTTAATTGGACCTTCAGCTCGCTCTTGGTGTAACGTTTCACAAAAACAGGCGGCTGCTCCGGGTCGATCCCTTGCCTGATACATTTCTCTTTTGAGTCTCTGATGATCATCTCATCAGTCGGGGTCACCATTATTCGTTCCATCTTTGTACCCCCTTTTATCTCTTCTTTAATATTTCAATTTTTTAACACTATTTATGTATTCTACTTTCTGCGGTGGATTCCTTCCATAGAATGAAGGATATCGTATATCGTATATACAAGCTTATATCAACAAAAAAACTCCACCCCTTCCGGGGTGAAGTCTTAGGGTTCAAACGCATAGGTTAATGCTGCTCCTCATCCAAAAAAGGTTTGTTCACGTAATGGTACATGACGCCCATCAGAACCCCTCCGCCAATCAGATTGCCGAGCGTTACCGGTACAAGGTTATGCACCACCCCACCCCAGGAGATGGTTCCGGGATGATCGAGCACCAGCGCAATCGCGAACGTGCACATATTGGCAATACTGTGTTCATATCCGGAGATAAAGAAGCAGAATACAAACAAGACCATCGCGAACATCTTCGCTCCGTCGCCTTTCATCGACATGGGAACGAAAAAGGCCAGACACACCAGCCAATTACACAGAATCGCGCGGAAAAACAATTGAATGGCCGGGGCCTCCATTTTATGGGCGACCACATCCAGCAAAAAGCCGTTTACATTCGAGTCATAAAATAATCCGGTCAGAAAGATCAGCAATGCAAATGCCGCAGCCCCGAGAATATTGCCGACATAGCTGGTTGCCCACATCCGAATCACCTCAGGCCAGCGCATCTTCCGTCTTAACGCAGCGTAGGTGTAATAGAAGGTATCCCCGGTAAACAGGTCCCCGCCACCGTATGAAATCAGAATAATGGCCGCACCGAACGTAATGGCAGCCATGGGATACGTCATCGGAGAGTGCTCCATGTAAAAGAAATTACCCGTCTTAAACGCTACGATGACACCGAAGCCGATGAACATACTGGCCAGCATGGCCCTGGCAATATAGCGAAACGCACTTTGCCGAAAGATCTTCTGTTTCTTGAGCGCTAATTTTTCCACCTGCAGAAGTGCTTCGTTCTCCATATACCCTCCGTGTTTGAAATATAATATTTCCAGCATTTTATAATGTTGATTGTACAACATCTTGGTTATTATTACCCAAAAAAACGCTAAAAATTGAAACAATCCACGGATCATCCCTAAAACACTTGACGATTGGGGGTATTAGAAGAACAATGCCCGGCTGCTACTGCTAAGGTTTGCCCTCATTCAGTTCCACGATAGCTTCCGCCTTTTCACTGCTGGCTACGATGATAAGCACAAGTATCAAACCTCCCAGAATCATATGCCTATCCTCTCTTCCTCCAGATGTAGTCTTGTGACAACTTATGTGCGGAGGAGAGGCTTTATGAATGGGCAGAGCAGGCGGTTTCGGTTTTGGTGTCGGCATAGAGCGGGCAGCCAGTTTGTCCAGCTGTCCGCTCCAATGTATTTAGTGCAGTCAAATCGCTCCGGGAGGGGCTCGAAAGTCCATTCTGATGTATTTTGTACATCGGAAACATAGAAAATATAGAAATACAGGCCCGCTCTGCCTTTCCTGATGCACAAAATGCAGCGAAATCGAAAAAAAGTCGGGTTTGCCTGCGTTCCGATGCACAAAATGCAGTCAAACCAAAGGCTTAGAGTAGACAGCGGTTATGAATTGCGCCAACGCCATTACCGAAGTAACGATGGCCAGGAATGTCCGCTAATGCCGGAATCTAATGGCAACTGGGAGGCTCTGTGAGTCTTTAGAGCTTGCGTTATAGACAACAGGTTCGGCAACTGATGAACAACCGGGGATTTCGCAGATTTCTGCTTTGAGGGATGGAAAAAGTGACGTTCGAGGTTGGATGGCTTTCGCTTGCCCATCAACTGCTAAATCAAGCTGTAAATGAACAAAAACGCGAAAGCAGCGATTCTACGGGTAACGAAGGAATCGCTGCTCTGCTGTCTTTTTACAGTTTTTAGAATAAGAGTAATCCATTTATGGGACAGACTCTCTCGTTCTCTCTGTTAATTCAAAAAACTGCTAATTCCATTGGAAGCCTCGGCTTCCTTGAGCGCCGCCGGTTTGTCCCCTTCATTCAGGCCCAGACGGTTGTTCAGCTGCGTATTGATTGCGGTCATTTTGGTGGTATAGTCCTGGCAGCTCTCAATAATCCGGCGGTTGGACTGCTCCGATGTATCCAGGGCACTCAGCAGATCGCCGATAGCCTGGTTCACCGATTCGAGCGACATGGAAGGTTTGGAGAGCAGTTCCGTGGTCTTCTCCGTGGTAGTGCGGAGCAATCGGGCGTTCTCCTTGAACTGGTCCTCTATGGTCTTGTTGGTCGCTTCGACCGCAGAGATCACATTCTCCTGATCGGCGAGCGACATGGCTATCATCGCAGAGACCGTGATCAGGTTGGAAGTCTTGTCGATCGCATTGTTCACGGAGTCAATCAGCTTGTCGTTATTATCGTTAATGATATCTGTAGCGGCAATCGCCTGGTTATAGAGCAGGATCATCTCTGTCATGGACTGGATGCGAACCATAACCTTACGCAGGCCACGCTCCAAATATGTTTTGCGCAGTTCATTCTCGGGTTTGGCAATCTCCACCTCGAACATTTCCTTCAGCTTGTTGCCGAAGGCGATCTTCGTCTGGAGGTTGTAGATCTCCTCCATGGAGGTCCGTTTCAGCTGGCGCATGTTCACAATGCTCTCCTCCAGCGTATCTCTGCCATCCCGCAGACCGGCTATAATGGCATCGATATTGGTACGGACGGACTGATACTTGTAGACGTAGTTCTTGAGCGGGCTTTTACGCAGGATTTTGCCAAAAAAGCTCACATTCTTGCTCTGCTGCAAATCCTCGCATTCATTGCGCAGCTTCATAATCATATTCGGCACTTCCACGCGTTTGCCGGACATCAGATCATTCACCGGGCGATCCAGCAGCTTCAAGGTTTGCCCCGCTTTCTCCTGTGTCTTCACGCCAAGCTTGCCGATCTCATCCATTAAAGAATCCAGCGTAACCGTATCGGTCTTGGCCACCTGCTCAATCAGCTGCGAGGCTTCTTGAACCACCTTCTGTTCATCCTCTTTTTTCAATTGGATTAATTGTGTGGACATGGGCTTCCCTCCTATAATTCGGAACTGCTGTATCGCTGATGAATCAGCTCGGCCTTAGTCTGAAGCTCCATCAAATCTTTATGCTCGATCGTTGAGGCAATATCCGATATTTTGGTATCGACATCACGCAAGCCGTTCAGCAGCATTCTCCGGTTCTTGGTCTTCGCTTCGCCGCCAAGCCGCAGGAACGGATTGATCACACCGTTCAGATCCTTCAGAATCAACCGGCGGACCGTATGATTAATCTCTCCGTTATTCAGCTCCTGAAGCAGCGGGATAATACGCTGCAGCCGGGCGAATAAAGCCAGTGACTTCTCTACAATCTCATTATCCAGCGTATCCTTGCGGCCTTCGGAAATAATCATATCCTCCAGAATGCTCAGGTACTCCACCACCGGAGCGAACTCCGGGCCAATCTCCCGGGCGGCCCCGGCAGCTCCGGCAGGGCCCTGAACTGCAGGAACATCTGCAGCGGAGCTGGCACCATTCAGATTCAGCTCCCTGCCCCCATTTCCGGAAGCGTCCGGAGAAGCAACACGGGGCGGCTCTTGCCGCACAGGCAGCACCTCTGGAGGCAGGTTGGTACCGGAGTCCCGCTTGCCGAACAGACCGACAACCGCACCCGCCAGCGGGAACAGCAGCGAGATCATCTCCGGCAGAATAGGACTTGTCAATACAGCAGCGGCGTAACCAACGGCAGCATACAACAATATTTTTAATTTATAAGAAATTATTCTCACCTCTTGTGAGCGTATTTCTTGACGCTCAATTCACGGCATCCGGGATGACGGATTGGCCGTTTATTTTCATGATCAACGGCTGCTCTACATGGCTGGCCAATACATCATGAGCGAATTCGGCAGGCTGGACCTCGCCGCCGAGGGCGCTTTTGACCGCCAGATACGGAAAGTTAATACCCGACAGACAAGAGATATGCAATCCTCCGGACATCCGGGGATTGATCTCCAGCAGCTTGGGGGTATCTCCGCTATATTTCATTTGAATGTTAAAATTAAACGGGATGCGGTAGGTCTCGGCCACCTTCAGCGCAATATCCTCCAGCTCAGGGATATGCTCCATGAGCCGCAGTCTGCCCCCGGCCTTACGGCGCGGAACGGCTGCGAGCAGCTTGCCATTCTCATCCGCCAGACAATCTATGCTGTACTCAAACCCTTCCAGCAGCTCCATTACCATCAAGTCCGGGAAGGATGGGACTGTGGATAGAATATGATACGCCTCGTCAAAGGAGATCAGCGGAGTTACATGGCCGAACAGCTCCTTCAGAGGACTGCGGCCATTATCTATAATGCGGAAGCCGAGGCCGCCCTCCGTTTCAGTGGGCTTGAAGCAGACACGGTGGCCTTTGGCGGCCAGATCCTGATAGGCTTCCCTGAATTGCTCGGCCGTCCGGACCACATGATAATCGGGAATCGTCATAATTCCTTTGCCCGCGACACTTTCGTAGAACTTGCCCTTATCCATAATCGTCTCCAGCAGGTCCAGATCCCGGCAGACCAGAAGCTTCGTCCCGATCGCATCAAACAAAGCGGCATGCAAAGCAATGTCCAGCATGTGCAGTCTCGGAATAAAGATATCAATCTCATTCCGGCGGCAAAAGTCTACGCAAAAGTGAACGTATTCAATCCCTTCCAGCGCAGGCTCCGTCCCGGCAACATCAGCCCCTTGCAGCGACATATGGTTGATATCGGGATGTGTAGCGAAGATCTGCACAGGGACGCCATCTTCGTTATTGCGGATAAGATTCATATAATGAAAAGCTACGGAAAACCAGCGGTTGAAGTATATATTTACCTTTTTCACTTATGGACCACTCCCAATAAGGCTAGATTGTTGTAAGTCATGTGCACATACTGCATAATCTCATCAGCGGCAAATACGCCCGCCTGTGCGGTAAAGGGATACTTCAATTGTACAAGACCACTCTGCTGCTCGGCAAATATCTCCCCATGGCAAGGAGCGATCGCATAATCGGCACTCTCCAAAAGACTCTTATCCAGCAGCGAATCCCCCGAAGCCACCAGGGGCTCCGACTGGACTGTACGGCGTACATGAATAATGGCATCGCTTTTGTTGACTGCCGCAGGCACAACATACAGCTTGCGCCCCTGGAGAGAGACTTTCCAGCCTAAACTGTCCAGCCGTTCGGCCAGTTGATTAATTTCATCGAGTGGCAGCAGATCACGGTGAACCACATAAGTGTAAAACAGCTCATCGCAATACCGTTCACTGATAATCCATTCTTCCCGCACAACCGACCTGACCCGTGCTCTCACTTCCTCAGCCGCAGCCGAGCCGCTCTCCACCAGCTTGCCAACCGCCGCTCTCCAGCTTGTGTCCACTACTCCGTTAACCAGAATATTCCCGCCGTTGCTCGTAATGGCATAATCAGGAATTACCGTCTCCTGGAACAGATTAATTCGTTGATACTGCTGTATAGTACGTGTCGTCACCGGCATAAAAATAATGCTGTTGCTTGCCGTCAACGCCTTGAGCAGGGACAGGGCCTGCTCAGAGATATACGATACCGTCCTGCCGTCTATAACCTCAGCCGGGATCAATCCTGGTGAATCCTCGGAGACCCCAAGGGCACCGAGAGAATAAATCAGCGTACGGTCCAAATCGCTGGCATAGATCATTCGCTTTCCCCTTTCAGCGGTTTGATGATTCCGCAGCAGGAGTAAGTCATCCCGGGGAATACTTCTACCGGTACACCACGGTCCTCGGCAAGCAGCAGAATATGCCGCAAATTCGGATTATCCATAGTATCGACAAGAATTTTCCAGGGTACTCTCCGCAGCAGCACCCGGGTAGTTTCACCGACACCGGGCTTGACCAGATTAATATCCTCAATGCCAAAGGTCTGTTGGATATTCTGAATATCGCGCAGCCCTTGCCAGGTAATCTCCGGCGGGGAATCGAGCATATCCATAGCAGACCTCCGGGCCTCAGCCGCAGCACCGGCGAAGTAGGGGGAGATACTGTCAATAAAGACATTGGACTGGTCCGTATCCAGCCATTCCTTATAGAATTTGGCACCATGGAATTCATCCGGCCCAATCAGATCATCCCGCAGCACGGTGCGGCTCATCAGCCCGGAGACCGTTGAATTCAGACAGGCGCTCGGGATCAGATAGTCCTCCCGGGTCCCGAAAGTGCCTGAGCAGTGCCCCGGGTCAGCCAGCACAGCCAGATCGTCATTCAGCCGAATGCCATATTTCCGGTGAAGACGGTCACAGGCTTCGATAAGCACCTTGCGGATCGCTCCCTTTCCCGTCCAGCCGTCGATAAACTGCAGATCGGCATCCTGTCCATGCTGCTGCAGGATATAAAGAATCGCATTCTCGTCAATGCCCTTGCCCCGGATAATAGAAATGCTGTAATGCGGAAATTCCCAGCCGTATATTTCTGCAATATAACGTCTGATTAATACACCTATCGGCGTTCCCGCTCTGGCCAGCGAGACCAGCACAGCCCCTTTGCCCCTGCGGGCGACAATGATCTCGGAGACCACTGCCACCGCCAGCGCTACTTTGCCCGCCGATTGCTGCAGCGTTTCATGGAACAACTCAATATACTGGGCGGTAGGCTGGTATTCTACCGGAAGCATCTCGGAATAATGCACCCCGGACTGGATAGCCCGTTCCCGCTCTTCCGTTGCCCGTTCCAGGGAGACTCTGCTGAGATCCTTCAGCAGGAAGGTTACATCAGCCGGAGGATAGCTGCCCAGCCGTACCGGGGGAGTGATTCTCTTGTTCATGATTTCTTCCGTACGGATTCCGCTCAATCGCCGGCACCTCCATTTCCTGAATCTTCGGATGTGAGGACAATAAGATGTACCTTCCGTCCTGCCAGTTTTTGCAGGATATCCGTCATCGGCTTAATCCGCTCAGGCGGCACTTCCCGCTCCAACAGAACGAAGATTTCATCATATTGGCCCGGTTCTACATTATAGATAAAGTTCGTAATCTCAGGATCACCTGCTGACGGATAGGCCGCCGCACTATGTACACCATAGTCGGGCCTGCGCTCAGGATGAATCGGACTGCGGGTGGTGGATTGATAGGAGATGCCATCCCCCATTCCGGCTGCAATCCGCATCGGCAGGTACATGAATTCCCCAACACCCATCACCAGCGCCCTCGGGCCCTCGCGTTGACTGCGCAGCTTAGCTGCAATCCGCGTAACTGCTTGATCTATCAGAGTGTTGTCCTGCGACACTATGCCAAAGCGGCCGCTGCATTTCACATAAGGAGACCCGTTGATCTCTCCATAGGAATCCTTTGAGGTAACCGGCAGCCGTTCCAGTTCATCCCGGACATGCGTAACCACGACTGGAACCTCGGCCGCCGAGGCTAAGCGGGCAACATCCTCTTGGGCATGGAGAAGCGGGGTCCCCTGTACTTCTATACTGCCTTGTAGCAAGCATAGCGATCGGATCCGAATCCCCAGCTCCTGTTCAAGTTCCTGATAGACCTCAATATTCTTGCCGGTTCTCCAGTCGAGGAGGGAGGCAACCACGTATTCCTGCCGCGGGAATTTGGACTGGATGTCACGGATGGTATTTACGGCCGTATTGCCCGTCGTAATCTCATCATCTACCAGTATAATCGGCTCGCTCCCTGATAATAATCCGCGGTCCAAGGCATAACAGAGATGATCCACTGCATGCGAATGCTCTTCTTCGAAGCTCACAACCGATTCAAGATCAGGAATATCCTCACGGGTAGTATGAATATATGAGGCACCCCCGGCAAAGATGTTGTACATACTGTGGCCCAAGGCAGTCGCCGTCTCGGCAAAGCCGATAAAGATCACCGGACTTGGCAGAGTCAGCCGGGCCGCCAGCAGAGCATGATAAGCATCCTCCGCTTGCTCCGGGTGAATCAGACCCTGCACGGCTTTATTCAGCAGCTCCTCCATCCATCCCTGGGCGGCTTCCCCGTCACGGTTCAGCTCTTGATACAGCAGCAGGCCTAGTGCCGCTCCGCTTAACAGCGGGGTGTACGGATTAACGGGAATATGTTTTCCAAGCACCTTGCTCACGAATAAAAAGGAACGTTTCTTGTTAATGCGGGCAGCCATGGAGAACAGGGATTCAACCGGCATATGAAAGGGATTCGCTGTCTCGGTTACCGTGACCTGCAGGTTCTCCACGATATTAAACGTGTGTATATTCGTTTTCGGGTAATAATCCGACAAAATGCTGTTGTTCATGTAACACCCCGTATATTTGAGATCGTAGTAAAATACGTTTCGCCCAATTCAAATGCGGCTTGATTTCATTCATCTTGTTGTAATATTCACTTTTGAACACGCCGCGGCTGCCATCATTGCTCTCTACGATGCCCATTGCGTCAACGTATTCCTCATGCATCACCGTATACAGGGCCTGAACAGGCCGAAGGTGGGAAGGATGAATAATGGTTTTGCCCACAATGCCGTTCTCTTTATCCAGAATCACTTCACGAATAAGTCCGTCCATACTGCTGGAGATGTAGTTGTTGCGGAGGTGACGGCCGTTTTTGCCATAGGTATCCTCAAAAGGAGTCTGGCGCAGCTGGGGGCGAAGCACCCGATGCCCTTTGTTCGCAAAATATTCCCACACCGGACCCGAGATGACGTACCCTTCATCCATCCGCCCAAAAATATTAATGATATCCGCCATGCAGTCCCGGATCGGTGTCAGATCATAAATGCTGATATCGGGACTGCGGCGCAGCCCGAACAGGCTTGAGAAATCAGTGGCGCCTATTCTGACATTCAGCACATAGTCACGGTACTCCCCAAGCAAACCCTTGATGGACATGAGGCTCTCTACACGGCTTTCCCGGAAAATAATCGGAGCACTCTCCAGGATCGGCATTCCATACAAAACCGGCGCTCCATAGCCGCGCGAGCTGTTATAATCGGCAATGGCTTCAAAATATTCCACACCGTTCTCTACCGAGAATTTCGGGAAAACAAACCCGGTCAGCATCGTAATTAAAGAGCCCAGTTGAAAAATCAACTGCTGCAGCTGCTCCGGATTCCTCACCCGAATAAAAAGAAGCGGCAAAGCGCGTTCTCCCCCGGCTTCATTCTCTGCATAAGCGGCCAGGTAAGCCAGATGCCTGACAATGGATTGTTCCGCAACATTCACTTCACCATCACCAATCGCATCTTCCAGATCAATAATGACCGTAACCAGACCGGAGCTTGCAAGCTTCACAATATCTTCAGCAACAGTGGGGCGGGTAGCCGGCATATACAGGGCAGCTCCTACCGCGTAAGCCAGCAGTTCCTTGCTAATAGTATGATCAAATGAAATCGGCGGAGAATAGAATAAAGATTGTTCTTGTTCGTTGGTCAGGTAATCGAAGTATCTCAAGGCCCTTCCCCCTTATCGATTTGCGAAGCGAAACAAAAGCAAGCGCAGACCTCCTTAAAGAGAATCGTGGATCCGGTGCGTTCCACTGACGAAACAACAGCCGTCTTCTCTCCATAACAAGCAAAGGCCTACGCTGATAGAACATGTATGATTACCCGAAGATAAGGGTGTTTGCATCTTGCATTAAGAATTCTTTTTGGCCTCTTTTTTCTTGCGTCCGGCACTGTACAACATGGTTCCCACAAAGACGGCAATCAGAATGGTAAAGAATATCGCGTGTGACAGCTCGTATCCGAACGCACCCGCCAGCATTTTACCGGCAATAATAGCAATCAGCAGAAACGCACTTTGCTCCAGTTCCGGAAATTTGTCAATGAGCTTCAGGAATACCTGCGCCACACCGCGCATCATCAATACGCCGAGGATACCCCCGAGGAACAGGACCCAAACTTCGTCACTCAGACCAAAGGCAGCAACCACACTGTCGATACTGAAAGCAATATCCATTAACTCAACAAGCAGCACCGTCTTCCAAAAGGAGGTCCCTTTGTTCTCTGTGTGTTCTTCCTCACTGCCCTTGAATAATCCTTTATACGCGATATAAAAGAGGTAAAGCGCTCCAAGAACTTTAACTAAAGTAAATTTAATCAGGAATGTACCCAAACCGATGGCCAGAAACCTGAATATATAAGCTCCTAAAATCCCATAGAATAAAGCCTTCTTCTGCTGCTCCTTCGGCAAATGCTTAACCATTACCGCAAGGACTAACGCATTATCCGCAGATAGCAGACCTTCCAGCAAGACCAGGCTTCCGATAATGCCCCAGCTGACCGGGTCGGAGAGTGTTGCCATCACATCGCTCCACGAGAAGAAATGACCGTAATTCTCACTAATACTCCTGAAAAAATCACTAAACCAGTCCATTAAACATTGCGCCTCCGCTAATATAAATTATTTGCTGCCTGCTACCCAGCGCAGTCCCCAGCCATAAGCCTCATCGATCTCCTTGTGACCGCTGAAGTACTGCACCAGACGTTCGATACTGAACGTCTCATTGTCCACATTGCGGAACAGGGCGATTGCGCACATTCCCTTGCGGTTGTTATGCTCGTCCAGGTTCACAATAATATCCGGCCCGCCGGCCTGCTTAATGGTGACAACACCATCGGCTTCGGACCAGTTGGTAACCCCTTTATAAATAAATGCAAAAATCAGAATCCGCTTAATCTCGGCCACTCTTGCCCCATTGATACGCAGATTCTCACCGGTAGTGACTGTCCCGGTCCGGTCATCGCCATCCAGCTGAATGAATGGCGGCTGATTCAACGAACCGAAGGCATTGCCCAGCGCCTGCACGACGCCTTTGCTGCCATCGTTCAGCTCGTACAGACAGGCCAGATCCAGATCGACCCCATTTTTACGTCCAAAAAATCCGCCCTGCTTCTGATTCCAGTTCAGGTTAATCGACAGCTCACCCAATCCGCCGGCAGATTTCTTGAGGTTGATGGAATCGCCTTTCTTTTTAAGCTCAATCTTCTTCAGATTAAGGTTCGCAAGGGGTGCGGGCGGAGCCTCTTCACGCCTTGCCGGAGGAGGCGGGATTTGAATTTTGGGCTCGCTCACAGGAATCGGAGCCGGCTCCGGCGCGCGCTGCGGCGCAGGCGGTGAAGCGGGAGGGCTATCCTCCACTTCGATTCCGAAGTTGCCGCAAAGCGCCTTGAGTCCGCCCGAGAAACCAGCTGCAATCGCGCTGAACTTCCACTCTGCTCCATACCTGTATAATTCGCCTGCCACAACGGCTGTTTCCACAGAGAATTGATTCCCCAGATTACAGCGGAGGATTTCCGAACCGGTGGCCTGATTAACAATACGGAAAAAAGCCTGGCTTACCTGTCCAAAGCTTTGCCCCCGCTTCTCCCCGTCGTAGATGGTCAGCGAAAAGGCGATTTTCATCATATCGGAAGGGATCTTGTCGAGTTCAACCTCAAATTGCCTGAGACCGGTTGAGCCCTGGACATCCTTATATCTGATATAAGAAGTGGAGGGGTTATTGTAAAAGATCAAATCATCATCTTTGCTCACTTTCCCTTGTGCACCCAGCAGAAAAGCAGAGGTGTCAATCTCAAGTGAAGACGGTGCCTGCCAGCCAATCTCCACGGTCAGACGGTTAAGACCCGGATTTCCTTTGGTCAAATCCGCCTTTTGTCCCTTCACAAGCTCAATACTCATTCGTCACACCACCTCTTGTTCATGGAGTAGAAAGACAAGAAGAAACGGTCACACCCTTCCTCACAGAAGCTTGGGCTTCATGGGGACCGCGATACAAGGTATCGCTTCAGGCATCCGTTTCCTGTAGAAATTCTGAAAAACCCCACAAAGTGGAGTCTGTATTTCACGGGCAGCATCCGGCTCTTTGCGGGGATTCATAGCTTTCTTTAGAAAAAGGGCAGGATCGGCAATGACCCCGCCCACAGGACACTATTGCGCGTCCAGTCCATAGTTTCTGCACAAAGCACTCAGACCGCCGGCGAAACCGCTGCCCACTGCCTGAAACTTCCAATCCGCACCATGGCGGTAAAATTCACAGAAAACCACAGCCGTTTCTGTAGAGAAATCCTCCCCAAGATCATAACGCAGGATTTCACGGTCACTCGAAGCATCTACGACACGCACAAAGGCATTGGAGACTTGTCCGAAGTTCTGTGCACGCGTTTCGTAATCATAAATAGTTACCGTAATTCCGATGCGCTGGATGTTAGCGGGGACTTTGCTGAAATCCAGATCGATCTTTTCATCATCCCCGTCACCTTCACCGGTACGGTTATCTCCCGCATGGATTACGGAACCTGAACCACCCGAGGGATTGTTATAGAATACAAAGTCATCGGCGCCTTTGGCCTTGCCGTCCTCATACAGCAGAAATGCCGATGCATCGAGGTCAAAGTCCTGGCCGCCGCTGTATTTATTCGTATCCCAGCCCAACCCCACTACTACCTTAGTCAGACCCGGATTGGTCTTGGTTAGATCAATCCGCTGTCCTTTGGAAAGACTGATTGTCACGCCCTAAACCCTCTTTCTGAATAAAGTCTTATTTCAGGATTTATTGCAAACCGTAATCGCGGGTCAAACCGCTCAGGCCGTCTTTGTAGCCGCTGCCGATAGCGTTGAACTTCCACTCCGCGCCGTTACGGTACAATTCGCCGACAACCACACCAGTTTCAATAGAGAAGTCCTCTCCCAGGTCAAAACGGATCAGTTCTTCACTGTTTGCATCATTCACGATACGTACATAAGAACGGGAGACTTGTCCAAAGTTCTGGCTTCTGGCTTCTGCTTCATAGATCGTAATGGTAAAAGCAACCTTGTCTACATCCGCAGGAATGTTCTGCAGGTCGATTTGGATTTGCTCATCGTCCCCATCGCCTTCGCCTGTACGGTTGTCTCCGGTGTGAACAACGGAAGCATTTTCGTTTTGTTTGTTATTGAAATAAATGAAGTTGGTTTCTTTGTCCACTTTACCGTTGGCATTGGCCAGGAATACGGATACGTCCAAGTCGAAATCCTTGCCGCCATCGTATTTATTGGTATCCCAACCCAGACCTACAGTGATTTTGGATAGACCCGGATTTGTTTTCGTTAAATCGATTTTTTGACCTTTGGATAAGTTAATTGCCATGTGTACAACCTCTTTTCTTTAAATTAGGATTTGGTTTAGATGTAGCGTTCTGCCAATTCATTGATATGTGCTGCGTGGCTGCCTTCGCCGATAGCGGCAAATTTCCATTCTCCGCCCTGGCGGTACAACTCCCCGCAAATTAATGCCGTAAAACCTGTGTAATTGTCCGACAAGTTGAATTTAATTAATTCGCTGTTGCCGGCAGCGTTCATCACCCGAATATAGGCAGATTTGATCATCCCGAAATCCTGTTTGCGGTTGACGGCGTCATAAATATTGACCACAACCAGAACCTTGTGAACATCGGCCGGAATCGCGCTCAGATTAACCTGAATTTGCTCATCATCGCCATCCCCTTGACCCGTAAGGTTGTCTCCGGAATGAACGACGGAATTGCAAGGGCTCTGCTTGTTATGGAAGCATACCAGGTTGCCCTTCTTCGCCAGCTTGCCATTCTCATTAAGCATCAATGCGGAAGCGTCACAGTCGATATTCGCCTGCTTCTTGACGCCGAAGAACCCGCGGGAAGCCTCTACCGGGTCCCAGCCCAAACCAACGATTACTTTGGAAAGTCCTGCATTGCCTTTTGTTAAATCAATCTTCTGACCTTTTACCAGATTAATTCCAGCCACCGTTTGCAAACCTCCATTCACAATAATCACAGTCTGTAAGTCTAGTATTAAATGCTCTACCAGTGATACGAAGAAGAAGCCAATGCGTTTCAACCGGTTTGCAGATTTAATACTCTGACTGTACTATAGACTGAATTCGCTAGGGTTCAATCCGAGCACACTGCAAATATTCCGTACTACAGCCTTCTCATTCTCATCGAAATCGCCGTCAGCCGCACCAATCGCAGAGCAGACTGCTATAATCAGGCGTCCAACCTCAGGTTTGTTGTTGAATTTGGAGATGGCCTTCAGCGCTTCCTGCTTGCCGATCTCCGGCGAGAAATCAAAATTGGCGACATAAGTATTGAACTGGGCAATGACGTCTCTCATGTCGAATACCTTGAGCTCATTGCTGAGGTTCATGTAGCCCGCCATTTTGTTCTTTTCAGCTTCCTCAATTTTACCGTCGGCAGCCGCTACCAGGGCACAGCCCGCAACTACCGCATTCATAAAATCTTTATTTTTGAATTTCTTAACTTGTTCGTTCAGTCCGTTTTTGGTGGTATTCAACCAGTTTTTAAATGTGCTCATTGTATTCTCCTTCTATCATTATGAATTATGATAATCAAAAGATACCCCTGAGCCTCCTCTCTGTCCGCTTTACAAATATCGACGTGATTCTTCCTGATTTAGGTTACTCTTCTAATATACCCGATTAAATCACAATATTCTACTTTGCCCGATTTCCGCAGCACCCAAGGCCTCATGCGTCTCATTAAACCTGCCGCCAGCTATCAGCAACAGCGCTAATGAAATTATATACAACATTTGCTCCTTGTTACTCTATCATATTCCCATCATTCTTGTTTTTCATTCCTATTTTATAAAGATAGTTTTCTATAATATCCTCCGCCAGCCCGGGTACAACACAAAAAAAGGTACCGACGAGGAAGATATCCTTCTTTGTCGGTACCCGTTATTCAGCTATTGTCAAAACGTTAAATCCCCATCATAGGAAGCAATCAGCCGGTACAGCTCGGGCCGGCGATCACGGAAAATTCCCCATTCAATTCTGCCCACTTCCAGCGCATCCAGGTCAAACTCGCTGACGAGCACCGTCTGCTCATCGCGCCCGGCCTCCACGATCTTATTCCCTTGAGGACCGGCGATAAAGGAGGAACCGTAGAAGTTAATACTGGAATCCTCATCGATCTCCTCACCAATCCGGTTGGAGGCAACGACAGGAATCAGGTTCGCAGCCGCATGGCCAAGCATACAGGTCTGCCAGTGATCCTTGGAATCAATGGAGCCGTCCTGCGGCTCAGAACCGATGGCTGTCGGATAGAACAGGATCTCCGCCCCCATCAGGCTCATCACTCTTGCCGCTTCCGGGTACCACTGGTCCCAGCAGACGCCGACGCCAATCTTTGCATACCGTGTGTTCCACACTTTAAACCCGGTGTCTCCCGGATTGAAATAGAATTTCTCTTCATAACCCGGGCCATCCGGGATATGACTTTTGCGGTATTTACCCAGCACGGTGCCGTCGGCATCTATTACCGCGAGCGAATTATAGCGTGCATAGTTCTTTTTCTCATAAAAGCTGATCGGCAGCACAACCTGCAGCTCTTTGGCGATAGCCCGGAAATGATTCACAGCTTTATTCTGCTCCAGTTCCGTCGCATACTCGTAATAATCGGATTTCTCCTTTTGGCAGAAATACGGGGTCTCGAACAGCTCCTGGAGCAAAATAATTTGCGCGCCCTGGGCCGCCGCTTCCCTAACTAAAACCTCGGCTTTGCTGATATTCTCCTCAATGTTGCTGGAACAGCTCATTTGCGTCGCAGCTACTTTTACTTTTCTCAAGTGTCTGTCCTCCTTAGTTATAAATTCCCTATGCTGTATATATTGCTAGTTGCCGGCAGGCATTTGCTGGGTGGTGCAATGCACGTTGCCGCCTTCGGTTATGACCGCCATGCCGCTCACTGTGCGGATTCTGCGGTCAGGGAAGACTTCAGCCAGCACCTGCTCGGCAAGCTTGTCCGTTGCCGCAGCGGTTCCGCCGAAGACCGGCAGAATAATGCCGCCGTTCACGAAATAGAAGTTCAGATAGCTGAGGGTCAGCCGGCCGTCTTCTCCATCGACGCGCGGCGGCTGCTGGATCTTGATAATCTCCAGCTTCCGGCCCCTGGCATCCGTAGCCTGCTCCAGAATGGCCAGATTCTCGGCCGTAATCTCATAATTCTCATCCTGCGGGTCCTCGCAGACCTGAATGATCACCTTGCCGGGTGCTGCGAAGCAAGCGATATTGTCGACATGGCCATCGGTCTCGTCGCCGCTTAACCCGCGCTTAAGCCAGATGATCGACTCTGTACCTGTATACCGGCGTACCTGCTCCTCGATCTCGGTCCGGCTCAGGTCCGGGTTGCGGTTTGCGTTCAGCAGGCATTCTTCGGTCGTGAGTAGCGTTCCCTCTCCATCCGTATGGATCGAACCGCCTTCCATGACAAGCGGTGCGTCGAACCGTTTCACTTGTACATGTTCCAGAATCTGAGGTGCAACCTCGTCATCCAGATCCCATGGCGAATATTTGCCGCCCCAGGCGTTGAACTTCCAGTTTACGCCTGCCAGTCCACCGGACGGGTTCACAACAAAGGTAGGGCCGTTGTCCCGCAGCCAGGCGTCGCTGTGCTCAATCGGCAGCAGTTCCACGTTCGGTCCGCCTACAAGCTTCTGGACGGACTCCAGTTCGTCCGGGTTCACAACGACCGTGACCGGCTCGAATTCGGCCATCGCCTTGATAATATCGGTATATCCCTGGCACACAGATTCGTGGTTATCCGGGAAACACATCGATGCCTGCACCGGCCAGGAGATAAAAGTACGCTCATGCTTGGCCCATTCGGGCGGCATTGTATAGTTTAAATCTTTAGGATACATTCGTTAGCTACCTCTGCTGTTAAATTTGGAGCTGCTTGATCCAAAGCTCCTTACCCATCATACAATAATATGCCCATGTGCTCAATTGCTGCGCTTCACGAAACATTCTGGAAATGGGATCAGGCGCGGCTTCTTACATTTTTACGGTAATCGTGGGGAGTGACTCCGTGCACCTTACGGAAGAGGCGGGCAAAATAAGAAAAATTCCCATATCCCAACCCGTCTGCGACTTCACTGATACTCTTATTGGTCGCGATCAGCTGCTCCCGGGTTAGTTCTTCGTTCAGCCGGTCGGCAATGTAAGCCTTGAGCTTAAATACAACAGAATTTGCCCCGCTCTGTGCGGTCAGTATGCCCCTGACCGCCTCGGCCATATCCATGACCCACTGCCGGAAGCCGGGAATGGACCTTGTGGCTGCTGTGATATCGGCAAGCCGCGCCGTCTCAGCATACAGCAGCTGGGCGGATAAGCCCCTTCGGTGCAGGACATAATATACCTTTATCCAGATCGCGGACTACAAAGATATGCTTTTTACGGTATTGCCTTCGAAATCCTTAACTGTAAATTTGGCGTCCACCAGAACGCCATAGGAATGCGGATTCCCTTCCTTTGGCAGCGAAATCGACCCGGGATTCAGCACATAAATGCCTTCTTTCTTATCGGCCACTGGCAGATGGGTGTGTCCCTGAATGAAGATATCGCCTTTTGTAAGCTGTGGCAGCCGCTCGATGCTGAAGCCATGCCCATGGGTAGCATAAATCCGTCTGCCTCCATGCAGAAGCAGCGTATAATCGCCCATCATAGGGAACTGCAGCAGCATCTGATCCACTTCCGCATCACAATTACCGCGTACCGCAATAATCGGGTTAGTCTTGTTATAAGCGTTCAATCTGTCGGCAACCCCTTGCGGGTCATACCCCTCCGGGAGCGGGTTCCTCGGCCCGTGATACATGAAATCCCCCAGTATGATGAGCTGAGAGGGCTGTTCCTCCTGCAATTGTTCCAAAGCCTTATCCAGCCAGTACAGTGATCCGTGAATATCGGAAATAAACATCAGCTTCATGGCCTGTCGTCCCCTCCTTGATATGTATATCCATAAGTCGATTTTAATCTTTTTAGGTTCTTTCTCCAAATCAGTGGTTACCCTCCCTTTAACAACGCAAACAGCGCTTCTCCGGGTAACGGGAAAAGCGCTGTTGTGCAGGACTACCTGCTATCGGAGTACCGTCTGGTCTGCTTTGTACAGCTGCCCGGTTCAGGGCAGATTCGATGAGCCCATCAGATAGCGGTCTACCTCGCGCGCAGCCTTACGGCCTTCATCGATTGCCCACACCACAAGACTCTGGCCGCGGCGCATATCGCCTGCCGTGAATACCCCTTCCACAGCGGTGGCCTGTACTCCGAACTCGGCTTTGGCATTCCCGCGTTCGTCGCGCTCCACCCCGAGCTGATCCAGAACCGTCTCTTCTGGCCCAGTGAAGCCCAATGCCAGCAAAACCAGCTGCGCCTTAATCACTTCCTCACTGCCCGGAACCTCAACGGGAACGATCCGCCCCTGCTCATTCCGGGTCCATTCGATGCGGACCGTATGCAGCTCCTGAACCCGCCCATCTTCATCGCCGGCAAAACGTTGCGTCGATACCAGATAGCGGCGCGGATCTTCCTGATATAAGGAAGCAGCTTCCTCCTGGCCGTAATCAACTTTGAGTACCTTTGGCCATTCCGGCCAAGGATTGCCCTGATCCCGGGTTAGCGGAGCCTGCGGCATAATCTCAAGCTGGGTCACACTGTGACAGCCATGCCGGATCGATGTGGCCACACAGTCCGTGCCAGTATCACCGCCCCCGATAACCACCACATCCTTGCCAGCAGCCGACAGATACTGTCCGTCAGCCAGATTGGAGTCCATGAGGCTTTTGGTATTCATCGTCAGAAATTCCATCGCCTGATGAATGCCTGACAGTTCGCGCCCCTCCACGGGCAGCTCCCGGGCCCGCGTAGACCCGCCGCACAGAACAACCGCGTCATGTTCCGCCTTCAGCTGGGAGGAAGGGATATCTGTCCCGATCTCCGTTCGGGTTACAAATGTTACCCCTTCCGCAGCAAGCAGATCAACCCGGCGCTGGACTGTGCTTTTATCCAGCTTCATGTTCGGGATACCATAAGTCAACAGACCGCCGATCCGGTCGGCACGTTCATACACGGTTACGCTGTGGCCAGCCTTGTTCAGTTGGGCCGCACAGGCTAGCCCTGCAGGACCAGAACCCACTACGGCGATTTTTTTGCCGGTACGCACAAGCGGGGGCTCAGGAACAATCCAGCCCTCGGCAAAACCTCTGTCCACAATCGCCTTTTCAATCGATTTAATCGTTACCGGCTTGCCATGCAAGCCAACAGTACAGGCTCCCTCGCAGGGTGCCGGACACACACGCCCTGTAAATTCAGGGAAGTTATTGGTCTTGTGCAGACGGCGGAGTGCAACCTCCCAATTGCCCCGGTAGACCATATCATTCCATTCCGGAATCAGGTTGTGCAGGGGACAGCCGGAGGCCATCCCGGACAACAGGCGTCCTACATGGCAGAACGGCGTTCCACAATCCATACAGCGTGCACCCTGTTCCTGCAGCTTCTCTTCCTCCATCTGCAGCGCGAATTCATTCCAGTGCCTAATCCGCATCAAAGGTTCACACTCTGATGGTGTCTGCCGCGGATATTCTAAAAAACCTGTTGCCTTTCCCATACGCTCATCCTCCGAGTCTTTCTGATCGCTGCCGAACAGCAATAATTGATATGTCACTGTAAAGCGACAAAGTGAGTAAATGCAGCAAGGCGACTTCCCCCTTACAACACCCCTCTATACATAATATGCAGGCTAGAAATGCCTTCATATTAACACCTGTTTTTACCGCCCGAACATGAGCAATGTCACCTTTTTTCGCAAAAATAAACAGGATTATTGCTGTAGTGGCAACTCAATATCCTTTTATTTAATTAATTAGAAATTAATTCATAATTAGGACTTGTTTAGTTTATCGACCACTGTTATATTTTGTATAATAATACACATTGGCGTATCCTTTGTTGATGAATGCCAAGTGAGAAAGGTGGCGATCATTTGGAACCTGCACCCACGATTCTGGCTGAGCTTGGACATTACTTAAAGGAAGAAGCTTTGACGATCACACAATTTGCTGAGCGGTCTGGCCTTCATTCAGGAACACTTAGCAACGTAATACATGGGCTCCGTCCCATTGCAATGCAGCAGCTTGACCGTATCACAGAAGCCATGGGTCTTGCGGAGGGTTACTTCTATGACTTATATATAGATAATTACATAATTGAAGGATCTCCCGATTGGCGGCGGATTGGACCGCTCCTGCACCGGTGCGCGGAACTGGACAAGCTGGACGCCATTCAGCGCATTGTTGGGCATATTATGGACAATCTGATGTACTTGCCCTTACTGTTCAATACGGCAGAAGAATTATTTATTAAGGGACACTACACGGCTGCCTCTATACTCTACAAGATAGTAGCCGAAGGAGAGAAGTCCCAGCATTCCGAGCGTTTGGCGTTATGCCAATACCGATTGTTCACACTCAGTTTATGCGATGACCAAAATGTCAATCTGCTGGCCGCAGTTCACTTTGAGCCTTATGTAGAGCGTCTGGATGAAGCTTATCAGTTAGACGCGCTTAATGAACTCATAAATGCGAACGGTTCAATTCAACGATGGGATAAGGTAGAACAACTGGCTGAGAAAATGGGTCACAAAGCTTCAATATACTACGAAACAAACAGCATTAAAGACGGATTTTCAGAAAAACTAAAGAAGCCGCTCATCTTCTACATACTTTATGCTTATTTAGCACGAGCAAATGCTTGGCGTGAGAATGGAAATTATGAAAAAGCTTTATATTATGTATCTTTATATGCTGAAAACAGTTGGATTAAAGAACCCAGTGATATAGAAAAAGGCGTGATCAATCAATTTAGCCAATGGGCTGAGGCCAACCGATACATGTATCAGCTTTTAAATGGTAACGTCGAAATACTGCCAGATTACGTAGATTATATTGCAGCGAGAGAAAATGAAATCTTCCCGGGTTTGTGTAAAATTATCCTTGCTGCAAACAAATACAATATCAATGTAGATGATATTCTCGAGCTCTTTGACGACTATTTGGGTTTCAAATGGATGCAAAATCAGATTGGAAGGATCAGTCACCAAGTAACCGCAGAACGCTACACACGTTTACTGGCTGAATTGGGAATCTATTATCTAAACGCTAAGATATTTGACAAGGGTATTTCCTTAGTTCTGGAAAGTTTGGAATCATCTATTAAAATAAATTCTGACAGTGCTATGCTAAGATGTATAGGATTGTATGAGCAGTTTCGTGAATATGCATCTGACCAGGCACAGAAAAAATACAAAATTCTAATCAGAGAGGTGCAAACATTAAATGAAAAGAAAATTGGTTTTTCTACTCACTATTTGTAGTGTTTTAGTTTCTATTGTTGCTACCATCGCGCCAAATATCTCCTACACCAGCAATAATGCAACTTATACATCAGTTCGCCCCTTTGATCATGGTTTTGGATCCTAATAGAATAAACAAGTTCAAGAGCCGCGCTTTCCGCGGCTCATTTTTTTTGCTCTTCAGTAATAGCGTAAGTAATCAAAGTCGGCACAAAGCTTATTCTCTAATATTAAGGGCTGCTTTTCTCGCAGATTTTTTTGTTCCCGCAGAATATTCAATACCCTATTTTTTGTCACTTTGTTCTAAAATATTACACAAAGGAGGTTGTGCGCCATGTCGTATAATCAGGCTGCAACTCTGCTTCGTGTGGAGAAAGCCAGGCAGCAGTTGTACCGGACCCAGCAAAGATACGGATTACTTACCCACCCCAAGGTCATCGAACAGTCTGTGAAACTGGATGAGCTTTTAAATCAATACACAATCAATCGGCCATTGCCATTCTACTGAATTTCATCACACATATCCACGAGGAGGTCCTTCTATGCTCGCTCCGCTGTTGACAGCGCTGGATTCAGATCAATTGCTTCTGATTTTGTTCTTCCTGGGCATTAATTTGGGCAGTGTCATTTGGATCTGCCGCCATGAATCCAGGGTGAAACCTGATCCGCACAGCAAAGACAGACGCAGTACCTGAAGTACAGCGTCTGCCCAAGCCGGAAATACTATCGCAGAAAGGCTATGAATTGTTTTTTACCTTGAGAATATTGTAGACGGCGCTGAACATCCCGAACAAAATGCCGGTAATCGGGAAGACGATCCAGTTGATCTGCCACTGCTGAAACATCAGTCCACTGATTAAAAAGATGCAGGTAGCCAGCGGCCAGACGATAGCAGCAACAGCTCCAATCACCCGGTCCTCCTCTTTTTTCGCCTTGGTGACTTCTTTTGTGGTCAGCAGTATAGTGTAGCTCTCGCGGATCTGGCCGTAATAGACCAGCAGGAATACGGCTAGGGCAACAACAAGCAGCATGATCGCCGCACCATACGTAGATACATTTCCATCAAACGCCGAACCGACGAACATCCCAATCGGTGATAGTACACACAGACCTACACCCATAATAAGCGATAAGGTATAGGTGGGCGCAAAAGCCTTTTGCTTTTGCTGGAGGTACGACTTTAACTGATAAGTCAACTGAAAACCATCCTGCAAATGTTTGTACGGCTCCATCTTCATCCCGCTGTAAATGAACATTCCGATGGCAGGCACAATCAGAACGGTTAAGGAAATGATCCCTAGCATGCTGCCGAAGTCCTCCGATACCCCCAGCGACCCTTCCTCTGCAAGCGTAGTAAACAGGATCAGCAGCGCCGTCCCTATCAGACACAGCGCCACTCCAAAGCCGATGAGAAGACCTGTTCTTTTTTTGGCGGCAACGAAACCCTCGGCTTCATCCTCACTGAGAAAGGGCAGCAATTCTTCTCCGTAATTCTGGCCGATTCCAAGTTCACTGATTAATTCATCAATGTTGCCAAACTCTGAAATTACAATCCCCACCGCTTCATTCTCCGTTTTCCCGTCATTCTTCAGTTCATAATATTTCTCCTCCATACTGGCGAGCAGGTCCTGCTTGAGCTTCAACATCTGGCTTGTTCTGGGCAAGGCCGCAAACATATTATTCAGATAACCGATTATCGTTTCCATGCTTGATCACAGCTCCTTAATAAATTTGTTTACGACCTCTTGTGTAACTTGCCATTCGGCGCATTTCTCCCGGTAGTACATCAGCCCCTCAGGGGTGATGCGGTAATACGTCCGCCGCTTACCGAAGCTCTCCTCCTCCTTGAAAAAAGAATGAATATACCCGTTCTTCTCCAGTCTCGTAAAAGCGGAGTAGAGCGTAGTCTCTTTCATGATGTATTTCTCCTCGGAGAGGGTTCTTATATTCTTGGAGATCTCGTACCCGTAGGAATCCCTTTCCAGCAGCATATATAGAATGAGTGTGTCATTGTAACCCCGGATAACATCACTGCTAATCAACGGCTGTCCTCCTTTACTACATCTGTCGTACTACATCTGTCGTAGTAATTGCATTGTAGCACAGTTACTACGACAGGTGAAGTAGTTTTCAGGAATTTGGGCAAAATAAAAAAGCGGACCTGCTCCATTAAAGGAGCAGTGCCCGCTTTCAGTTATATAAGCTATTGTATAGCCAGGATAGCCATCCCGATCCCGTCTACTGCCAGCCTGCTGCCCGTAAGCTTCGCTGCGGGCTTGTCGCCAATAAGCAGGCTCCATTTTCCCAAAAGCGGCAGGTCTACTACAGCTCCCTGCGGATTGGAATTATACAGAACAAAGAGATGCTGCGCCGCATCATCGCCCGCATGATGGCGGAGAGTATAAGCCAGCGTGCCCGCCGGCGACTTCTCAAACACCAGATGCTTCCGGATGGCTTCCGCACTCCGCAGCCTGAAGGCCGGATGGGCTTTGCGCAGCGCTATCAGCTGCTTGATATAAGCCACATCGCCTTGATGGGCAGCACATCGTTCCCAATCGAGCCAGTTAATCTCCACCGGCGATTTGAAGCTGTTCTCCACGCCGTCCTTTGTACGTATAAACTCCTGGCCTGCATGGAGGAAAGGAATCCCCTGGCTGGTCAGCACGAGCGCCGAAGCAAGTCTGTGCATGGCACGGCGGTTCTGATTACTCTCTCCTTCGGTGGACAACATGATCTTATCCCAGAGCGTATGATTGTCATGGCATTCCACAAAGTTGACGTTTTGTTGCGGCTCGTCCGCAAATTGACGGATCTCCCGGCTATAGGCAATTCCTCCGGCTATCCCGCGCTTCACCGCCAGCTCCAGCCCGGATTGGCCGCTGATAAATCCGGTCAACTCATGCCCGAATATATTTCCTTTGACCGCATCCCTGAACCCGTCGTTAAAATGCCCGATCCCGGGCAACAATCCCGCATTATCCAGACTCGCAAGCTGTTCAGCCGGCAGTTCCGTGTCCATTACCCAACCTTCGCCAATCATCAGGAGAGTCGGATCCAGCTCATCCAGACGGCGCCTGATTTCGTTCATCGTTCCGATGTCGATCAGCCCCATCAAATCAAAGCGGAAGCCGTCAATGTGGTACTCCTTGGCCCAATACAGTACGGACTCCACGATGAAACGTGTCATCATCACACGTTCGGTAGCCACATCGTTCCCGCAGCCGCTGCCGTTGGATAGACTGCCATCGGGCCGATGCCGCAGGTAATAGCCGGGAACCAGCTTGGACAGATTGGCGCGGTAACCATCGTATACATGATTGTACACCACATCCATAATCACTCGCAGTCCACGGTCATGCAGCGACTGGATCATCGTCTTCAGCTCCTTGATCCGTAACCCTGGTACGTAAGGGTCCGTGGCATAGGAGCCTTCGGGAGTATTATAATTCTTGGGATCATATCCCCAATTGTAATGGGGCTGATCCAGTCTGGTCTCATCCACACTTTCCGTGGAGTAATCATTGACAGGCAGCAGCTGTACATGGGTTACCCCAAGATCTGCAATATGATCCAAACCTGTGGGGATGCCGCCCGGCCCACGTGTCCCTTCCTCGGCAAGGCCCAGATATTGCCCTTTATGGACAATACCGCTCTGCGGGTGGATGGACAGATCGCGAAGATGCAGCTCGTAAATCACCGCATCTACAGGATCACCGAGCGGCGGCTTATCCGTAGTCCATCGCTGCGGGTTGGTCTTCTCCATGTCTAGAATGGCTCCCCGGTCGCCGTTGATGCCCACAGCTCTGGCGTATGGATCGGCCGCTTCATTCCACTGTTCTTCAATACGCACCCGGTATGTATAGAATTTCCCCGCCAAGTCGCCCTTTACGGTAAGCCGCCAGGTTCCCCTGACCTCCCGGTTCATAGGCAGCCTTTGCGCAGCCTCACCCTGCCAAGAATCGTACAGAACCAGCTCTGCCTCCTGGGAAGTGGGTGCCCATAAGCAGAATTCAGAGTAGCCGGGTCTGTAAGTAAGTCCAAGATCCGTTCCATCGTAGCTGAACAAATCATCGAATTCGTGATCAAATACAGAGATGCCATTCGTAGAAGCAAGGTCTCCGTAATGAACCGGCTCTTTCATTTCCCTTTGTACGGACACAGCAATCCATCTCCTTTACCTTGGAATAAATCTCCTCTTGACTGGATATTATAGTATGATTGTCGTGCCAGTGCAAACGTTTGAATTAAATTTTTATATTCACAGCTACCATCGTCATAATTTCTTGATTGGATTCATAATCGATTAGGCGTTCTTGCCCCCGGGCAAAGCTGCCGTCTCTATACCGCACCCCGTTGTCATGAACAATCAGGACTGGCCCAAAACCGCCCGCAGGCTCTTCATAACCCATCCCCATAACCCAGTGATAATCGTAGGCATACCTTCCCCGCCAGCGAAAATGAAACCATTTATCGAACTTGACCGCTACCGGGCGGCCTGCATCAATCTCGGCCTTATACTGGGCTATATCCGTTAAGGTTCTGATCGAAAGCCTGCCTCGCAGCTCTTCAAGCGGCAAAGACTCTGCCAGATAAGCCTTGAGCCCTTTGGTAAAGCCGTGCACGCTCATTCCCCACGGCCTTCCGCCGTGATGCCTGTAGATATGATTGATGTGAGCCGCTCTGGAACCAAAAGCCTTCTTCCCGCGAACCTGCCGTACTCCCTGTCTGCTGTTCCAGTACTCCGTCAGCGCAGCCATCGTCGCGGGTCCGCAAGCGGAGCCGGGCGATTCCACCCCTTCCTCCCACTGCGTATACGGCTCAATCGCCAGCCTGCGGCGGACCTGTTCCCTCTTCATCGGAGGATGCTCTCTCTGCGCCGCTGCAATATCCGCTCCACCTCAGAAGAGAGAATCGGCTTGCTGATGTGTGCCTCCATCCCTACTGCCCGGCAGCGCTCCTTATCTTCCTGTCCTGCGTAGGCTGTCACAGCCACGATATAAGGCTGGTGCTCCTGCGGAGCCCGTTCCCTGATCATCATTGTCGCTGTAAGTCCGCTCATCACCGGCATCTGCACATCCATAAATACAAGATCATAGTGATTCTGCATAACCGCTTCGAGCGCCTGCTCCCCGTTCTCCACCAGATCGGCTTGATAACCCCGCTTCTGCAACAAGGTCAGCAGCAGCTTCTGGTTCACCGGATGATCTTCGGCGATGAGAATTCGCAGCGGACCATATTGGGGTGCAGGCAGGGGAAGGGCCTCGTCTGCTGCAGGTCCTTCTCCAGCTTCATTCCTAATTTGTACCCCAGCTACTTCCACCGCTTGAGCTGCAGCTTCTTCTTCACTGCCAATGGAATCACCGCTCAAGCTAAGCGGCAGGCTGAAATAGAAGTTGGAGCCCTGATCTTCACTGCTCTCCACTCCAATGGCTCCGCCCATAAGCTCAACAAGCTTTTTGCAGATAGCCAGCCCAAGCCCTGTTCCTCCATATTTGCGGTTAATGGAGGGGTGGAGCTGGGAGAAGGACTGGAATAGAAGCGGCTGCTTGGCGGGTGGAATGCCGATTCCTGTATCCATTACATTAAATTTCAGCAGCAGCTTGTTACTATTCGGGCAATACTCCCGTTCCACCAGAATCTCGACCCTGCCCTGTTCCGTAAATTTGACGGCATTGCTGACCAGATTGACGAGCACCTGCCGCAGCCTGGCGGCATCCCCCATAATGAATTCCGGGACTTCAGAAGCAATCCGGCAGGACAGCTGAAGATCCTTTTCCCTGGCCTTCACCGAGAACAGCTCCGTTACATTGTCCAGGATGGGCTTTAATCCCACCAGCTCATGCAAAAGCGTCATTTTGCCCGCTTCAATCTTGCTGAAATCGAGAATTTCATTGAGGATATACAGGAGAGAGCTGCTGCTTTCGCTGATGATCTGGGTGTATCCGCGCTGCTCTTCATTCAGCTCCGTCTCTGACAACAGATCCGTCATCCCCATGATTCCGTTCATCGGCGTACGCAGCTCATGACTCATTATAGCCAGAAATTCGGATTTGGCCTGATCTGCCTTCTCCGCAGATTCCTTGGCCCGGATAATCTCCTTCTCATCCGTGATATCACGGAATACCACGACTGCCCCCCTGCGCTCTCCCCTGTCAAAAAGAGGCGTAACCTGATATTCTGCCAGAAAGCTGGAGCCGTCTTTACGCCACAGCACAGCCTCCTTGTTCTGGTGGGAAGTACCGGACTCGATCGCTTTCATCAGGGGCGACTCCTCAGGACGGTAGTGAACACCATCTATTGCCGACTGCTGAATATGATCCAGATAGGAGTGGCCCATAATCTCGTTATATTCAAACCCCAGCATGTGTATTCCGGCCGGGTTAATAAAGGTCACCTTGCCTTCCGTATCCAGACCGAAGATGCCCTCCGACACCGCATTAAGAATTAAAGTATATTCGTTGCTCAGCTTCTCAATCTGTGCGGTATACCGCATTCGTTCGGTAATGTCGCGGGATATGCCATATACACCAACTACTTGCTCATCCACAATAATCGGAATATTGATCGTATTGATCTCCACCTCATGACCGTCTTTATGGATCAGGGTCAAGTTGTAGCTCTGGGGAATTCCCTGGCTCGCCAAGTCGAAATGAGATTGGGTTCTGGCAACATCCTTCCCGTGAACCAGCGGCCCGTAATTCATTCCAATCAATTCTTCCAGCGGGTAGCCGCTAAGCTTCTCCAGGTTGGTGTTGGCTGTTAAATATTCCCCTTGCAGATTCATGGAGTACACGGCGGAAGGATTGTATTCGAACAGGGACTTGTAACGCTGCTCGCTCTCCTGAAGCCTGGATTCGAACTGCTTGCGCTCCGTAATATCACGGCCAACGGCTAAGATCTCCACGGCTCTCCCGGAGTCATCATAAATATAACGGCTGTTGGATTCCAGCCAGACATAGCTTCCATCCTTGCGCCGGTAACGGTAAGATACCACCGGGATAACGTTGGTATCCCGGCTTGCTCCCATAAGCCTCTGCATCATCTCCAGATCGTCCGGATGCAGATACTCATAGGCACTGGTCCCGAGCATTTCCTCCGGCTCATAGCCGAGCATGGTCCGGCTGGCCGGGGAACAGTACAGAAAAATGCTGTCCTGAATCGTATGACGGGAAATGATATCCAGGGAATTCTCCGACAACAGCCTGTAATTCCGCTCACTCTCCCGCAGCAGCTGCTCCATCTGCATCCGTTCGGTGACATCCTGCATCATGCCGATAAGCTGAGAGGGCTGCCCGGAGGGATCCCGCACCACTTCCCACTGGGTATGTACGGCCAGTATTTGCTGATGCGAAATGACCAGACGATAGGAAGCCTCGCCGGACTCCCCTCTGACTATGGCTTTTTCAACAACTTCATCAACGTAAGCTCTATCCTGGGGATGAACCATTTGCTTAAAGGTTGCATAATCCACATTCTCTGCATCCAGTGTATAGAACACAAGACGGCGCAGCTCCTCGGAAAAAGAAAGCTTGTCTGTCTTCAAATCCCAGATCCACGCACCAATTCTGGCCACCTTCTGCGCTGTCGCCAGCGCTTCTTCGCTCTGCTTGCGGGTCGTCACATCACGCCCGATGCCCATAATGCGCGTAATCTCATTATTCTCATCCCGTATGCTATTAAACGAAGTCTCAAACCACAGATAATGGCCATCCTTATGGCGCAGGCGGCGGGCAAAGGAGTCCCTTAAGACTCCCTCGGGTGTCTTAAGTTCTTTAATATCATCCGGATGGTAGTAGTTCGAGCGGTTGGTGCCGATCATTTCCTCGGGAGGGTACCCGAGCAATGACAGGCTTGAAGGCGAGATGAAGCTGAGCGTACCGTCAGGCAAGGTGAATGAGATAATACTCTGTTCATCTTTGATGAATAAATCATATAAATCGCGGCTGTCCACAGTTAATTGATCGGCAATTTTGCGGTCCGTAATATCCTGGGCATACACTATAACAACTTGAGCAGCGCCTTCATCGGCCAAAGTAAAGGTAAGGGAAAGCCACACTGGCCGCTGTGCCCGATTGACAAACCGCTGCTCTCTGACGCAATGATGGCCGGGAGAACGCCGAAGCTCATCGAGGATTTCCTTGAATGAGGGGCACTGTCCGGATTGATCTTTTTCGCAGCCCAAAAGAGGCCCCGCCTGAACCTCGGATTCCGTGCAACCAAGCATATCGCAAAAAGCAGGGTTTATCTTCAGCGCGTTTCCCAAGTTCACATCCAGTACCGCCATTCCCACCGGAGACTTTATGAACGCTTGATCCAGTATAGGATTATCCAATATGGCCGAGGCCTCCTTCACCGCGAACCTGTACATTATATTCGCTATATCTTATTATCCCAGTATACGATAAGCGAATCAGCGAAAAAAGCGGCTGGAATTCAATGCAATCCGCAACCTCAAAAAAGGAAAATATTGACGTATAGCGGCGGTTTACAGTATAGTAAAAGTCAATAAACGATTCGTGACCTATTACGATGGAAGCACCCGTAATAAAGGCATTTGCCTTTACTGCGGGTGCTTTTTTGTCGTCTATTAGCCGCACGGATGAAAAGGGAGGAACAGATATGCATATTATTAAGCAGGTAACCGCAAGGCTTTTGTCATTGCTTCTCGTGATGCTGCTCGCTTCAGCAGCACCTGCAGCATCCGCAGCATCTGCGGCTGAATTAACCCCTTCGATCAAGGCCGCTTTTGATTTAACAGCGGCCAAGACGGATGATACAACAAGAGCCCGGCTAAATACTCTATACAGTGAACTGTCTGTGCTGAAGACAGAGTTCAACAACCGGGAAGCGCAGATCCGGACTCTTCATTACAGCAATGAGCAGACACTCACCGCCGTCCGCGGCCAGATCAAGCAAATTGACCAGGCGGCCATCAGCCGGCTGGAACTAAACGTCAGCAGTGTCAAGCAGCGCTATCAGCCGCTCTTCGACCAATACACTGCGCTGAACCGGCAGATGAAGCTGGCCAAAGGTCTTAAGAATAAGACCCTGAACAGCCTGCTCCGCAATCAAGCCGACGCCATGAAGATTCTGGTCCAAATCGCCAAACAGAATATCCGCGACGAGCAGGAAGCATTAAAGACCGCCAAGGCGGTGCGGACACACAGGATTTCCGCCGCCCGCAAAACCCTTGATGGCATAAGCACCCCTCAAACCGCAATCAAAGCCCAGAAAAGTGCAGTCACAGCGCTGAATAAACGGCTATCTGCAGATTGGGGCAGCTTCACCTCAGCCATCCGTAAGCAAAATGCGCCCTTAACCTTGCAATCCTTGTCCTCGCTTGTGTCCGGCTACCGCCAAATGGCTGCATACAAACAAAAAATCATTACCCTGGAGCAAAAAGTCGCCGAGGTTATACAGAATACTAAAAGACAAATCGGTGCCTGATCGCCCGTTATCTATCTGCTTGCCTTCTTCTTGTTCTTCTGGGCTCTACGATAGGCCATTACCTTGCGGTACATGCTTTTATCAGCCAGTTGATTGAAGATGTACGGATCGGGATTGGTATTGACTTCAATAATCCATGGTGTCATGTTGCGGTCCAGCCCCACATCGACACCAAGCTGGGTGAATCCGCGCCCTTTCTTGTGATAGAAACGGCCGATGTCTTCTCCCAGCCGGGACAGTCTCTTCATCACCTGGGCCTGAAGCCCGGGACTCATATGGGGGGCAAGCAGCTTTCCAACAGCGGTTGGTTTGCCGCCACTGTGATAATTGGTAACAATCTTGCCGCGTGCGGCCACCCTGCCGATTAGCCCGGTTGTCTCCCATTTCCCCTGTGGACTAAGCTGGACCATTACACGGATATCAAAGCGCAGATCACCGTGCTTCAGCAGTGCAATGCCTCTCTGGATCAGATAGCTGCGGCCGCGGGTTGCCTTGTTCAGAGAAGTGTAGAACGGTTCAAAGGCTCCAAAGGTCTTAATCTTTACTCCGCTCTGATACTTGTACGCAACTGCACCCGATTGAGCGGACTGCTCTACTCTCATTACTCCATTGCCGTAGGTGCCGCGTTCCGGTTTCACGTAGACCATTCCGTATTTATGCAGCATGGTTCTAAGATTGCTTCGGGTAAATCTTGTTGTTTCCGGTATCAAAGATGATATTTCGGGGCTCTGCAGCAGCACCTTGGTTTTGATCCACTTGCTTGTCAGCGACGACCCTGACTTTGATCTCGTGTTCTTTCCCAAATGTTCTCTCCCCTGTCCTACAAAAGTTATATTCGCCCTTGGTAAACCTTAGTATTTTATGCGCCGGCTGTACCGATGGCATAAGGAGATCGCCCTCTCCGCTCAAGGCTGTGTCTTCAGCCTATCCGGCTGCATAAGGTAACAGGGAAGATATAATTCTGCGGATTACGGGGGTGGAGGCATCATGCACATATGTATCGTCGCACCGGAGCAGTTCCCGGTTCCGGGGGACGGCTCTGTGGAAATCTGCATCTGGGCCATTGCCAGAGCACTGGCCCGGCAGCATAAAGTGACCATCCTAAGCCGCTCCAGCCCCGGACTGTCTGTTTCTGCCGAACTGGAGCAGGTAGAAATCATTCGGCTGCCTGCAGGCAGCCCTTCGCGCTACCAGGCTGCAGTAATCCATTATTTGCAGAAGGAAGCGTTCGATATTGTGCAGGTGGATAACCGGCCACGCCTGATGGCTGCCATTAAAAGCAAGCTGCCCCGGACTCCTGTGATTCTGTTCCTGCATTCCTTGACGTTTGTACCGGCTGCGGCCGGAATAGCTGCCAGTCTTGCCCGTGCAGACCACATCATCGCCAACAGCCAGTCCTTGCGGCAACGGCTCTTGCGGCGTTTCTCCCATGCTGCGCAGGAGATCAGCGTCATCCCGCTGGGAGCCGATCTGTCCCGCTTCTCTCCTGCGGGAGCCTCCGGCAAACAGCTCCGGCGCGAGCTTCATCGGCTCCCGCAGCAGACCTTTACCGTCCTCTTCGTCGGGCGGGTCATCCCCCGCAAGGGGGTCCCCTTGCTGATCCATGCTATGCGGCGCCTGAACAAGCGCCTTCCGGCACATCTGGTGATTGCCGGCAGAGGACGGCCCTCCTACATCCGGCAGCTAAAGGTTCTGGCGCGGCGGCTGGGCGTTTCGGCCACCTTTCTCGGAAATGTAGCCCACGAACACATTCACAGCTTATATCAGGCAGCGGATTGCCTGGTCTGCCCTTCCCAGAGGCATGAATCCTTCGGGCTGGTCAACGTGGAGGCTATGGCTTCGGGCCTTCCGGTAATTGCCTCTAACAATGGCGGTATTCGCGAGATTATCGTTCCGGGTCAGAATGGCTATCTGATAGACCGTTATCACGATTCTGCGGCCTTCTCCCGATGCCTGTACAGATTGGCACGTGATCCGGAAATGGCTGCCAGAATCGGAGCGCAGGCCCGGCTGGATGCGCTGCGTACCTTCGATTGGGTGCATACTGCCGCCCGGCTGGAGAAGATATACCGCTCTCTTTGGCTGAAGCTGCCCGGCTGAAGCTCTCCGGTGAAAGACACAGCTGGAATCCTTGCAGTTACAGCAAAAAGGCAGCAATGCGTTCCGCCGCCCGGGTATTAAACCCGGGGTCGGCTTCGCCTTGCTGCCTTTGATCTTTCAAGATGCCTTGTTGAGTCTAGAATAGCTGGAGAACGGTAAGCACCAGCCCCACAACAAAACCGCACAACGCCCCGTTGACACGAATCCATTGCAAGTCCTTGCCGACCTTCTCCTCCAGCATGTTCACCAGACTGGCATCATCCATGCTGTCCAGATTCTCTTTCACCAGCAGACCGATCCGGTAATGATTGGCCTCTACGGCTGCAATCAACGCTGCCCGTATCCGCTCTTCCCACCCCTGGATCCAGCTCTCTTCCTTGCTGACCCGGCGTACAAGCAGGGCATACAGCGCGAACAACTTGCGCCCACCGGCAACCCGGTCTTCCTCCAGAAGCGCAACAGCCTTGCTGCGGATGTGCTCCAATTGCTTCGTCAGAAAAGCCGTGACGGACTCTCCCTGAATCCCATTCAAGGCCCAGTCTTTCAGCGAAGCATGGCGCGTCTCATCATTGATCAGCTGAAACAGCGCGACACGGATCTCGCGGATAATCTCTTCGCGGTAAGGGCTGTCTTCTTCCCGAAAGTCGCGAATGCCGGATTGCAGCATGCCTTGCAGCATCTCGCCCAGCATATCTGCATCCATAAACCCGACAAAAGCCTGAAAAGCCATGCCCTTGAGTCCGCCCAGCTTCACTTCGGCCAGCTTCTCGCTGGCGATCTTGCCCAGCATCGCCCGGGTCTCGGGCCGGCTGCTCCAGGCTGCTACTCCTTCAAGCGCATAATCGAGGGCAGCGACATCCTTGCCTTCGTTCATCAGGTTGGTGGCGATAGTATCAGCAGCGGTCCCCAGCTCAAAGTCCCGGATATAATCGGCCGCTGCCGTTTGAAGGTAAGGCACTGCCCCGGCCAGTGGGAGCCGCATCACCATGCCGGCCAGCTGCTCCAGCATTTCGGCCCGCGCCTTTTTTCTGCTGAAAAGTCTCGTCAGCAGCCCTGAACCCAGTGAGACCATACGGATCTTGCGCAGCTTGTTCTCGATGCTCTCTTTGTTCAGCAGCTCATTCTCCATGGCCGAGATGAGCGACTGAATGAGTTTGTTCCTGTTCTTAAGCAGCAGGGACGTATGCGGTATCGGCAAGCCCAGCGGATGACGGAACAACGCCGTAACTGCGAACCAGTCGGCAATCCCCCCTACAAGACCCGCTTCAAAACCGCCTCTGAGCAGAATAACGGCCAGATTCTCCGGCATAAACAATGTGGCCAAAAAGCCTAAAGCCATAATGGCAAGAGACATGGTAGCCAGATTCTTGGATCTCATGATGGGTCCCCCTTACATATAACAGCTGCCGGTGTCTTCAAGCACACCCGGCTAGTTGGTTGGTTTAACAACCATTGTACCATGCTATTCTCTTTTCAGAAAATATCGCCATCCCGCAAGACCGGGACGTTACGGTCTCCCTTCCACATTTTCATGAAACTGGCTTTTGGTTTTCAGAACATTAATGATAAAATACAATCATTACTTTCATTCCCCCTTGAAGGGGCAACCTCTGAGAAGAAGGAGACACTAACTTATGCTGATAGCTTTGGATATGGATGGAACACTGCTCGGTGAAGATGGCATGATCAGCCCGGGGAACCGGGAGGCGATTGTATATGCCCAAGGACTGGGACATGTAGTCGCAATTGCCACAGGACGTTCGTATATGGATGCGGAACGCCAATTGCGGCTGGCCGAACTGGAGTGCCCCGTGGTGAGTCTGAATGGAGCGGCCATCCTGCTGGCCGATGGGACACTGGCTGCAAGCACACCGCTGAACAAAGAGGAACTCATTCCCACCCTGCGCTGGATGAACGAAATACCGGATCTATATTATGAGGTCTATACTCAGGATAATGTCTACGTGGAACTCAATAAACGGGTGCGGCTGGAGAAATTATCGGAGCTTGGCGAAAGAGAAGTTCCGGAAGAGATCCGCTGGATTCTCAAAGCCATTGTAGGCAAACAATTCCGCCAGGCAGCCGTGACTTATGTAGAGAGTATGGAAGACATCTGGAACAAGGAAGAAACGGTGATTTACAAGGCACTCGCTTTTTCGCTGAACCTTGAGCTGTTGAAGGAAGCCTCTGCCCGTGCCGCTGCTATTCCGAACCTTATTATTACCGCCTCGCATGAGAATAATATCGAAATCAATCATCAGGACGCCAACAAAGGCGCCGGCGTAAGCACACTGGCCACTCATTACGGGATACCCCCGGAGCAAGTCGTCGTCATGGGCGACAGTTATAACGATCTTCCGATGTTCGAGACGGCAGGTTACCGGGTAGCCATGGCCAATGCGGCGCCGATTCTGAAAGAAACGGCGGATTTTGTCACCGCAAGCAATCATGAGGATGGGGTAGCCGTCGCAATCAGGCATGTTGTGGACCAAAAAGTGCTGGCATAGCAAACAGGCCAGGGGTGCTTCCCTGACCTGGTCGTTTGGCGAATCAAGAGGAGGCCCACTTGCCATCCAGCGGTTCCCTGATCAGATCTTCTTCTCCGCCGGAGCCGCCGATTTCAACCTGGAGGAACACCAGCGCCGTCTCCGCTTTTATGGCATGTCTCGTGCCTGCGGGGATTCGCAGGATGCCTCCGGCCGAAATCGGACAGACGATCCCATCCAGCATATATTCCCCTGAACCGCTGAGAATCGTCCAGCACTCCTCTGTGTGCCGATGCCAATGATAGCTGGTGCTTTTCCCGGCATGCAGCTCTATTTTGCGCGTCACAACGTCTTTATTCAGCTCTGTTCGCGAATCATCCAGTACCCGGCAGGTGCCCCACCGTTTCTCCTCATACATAGTCCGCACAGGCAGGTCTCCAAGCTCATCCTTGATCAGATGAACCCGGCTTTTGTCCCCGACCAGAATGCCATCCGGACAAGCCGCGACGATCAAATCCGACACTCCGATCACATACACAGGACAAGGAAGCTCATTCACCAGATGGGTGTTGCTGCAGTCTTCCGAAATCCTTCCCGCTCCGTACACCTTCTCCTCCAGATGAGCTGTGAGGCTGCCCCAGGTTCCAAGGTCTTTCCAGGTCCCATTATAGGGAATTGCCACAGCATGGCGGGTCTTCTCCAGGACCTCACGGTCAAAGCTTTCCTGAGGCCATTCATCATACCTCTCCCTGAATTCCCTATAATCGAGCGGCAGTCCTCTATCCTTCAAGCTTGTCAGCAGAAACTGAAGCGAGCAGGCAAATACACCGCAATTCCACAAGGCCTGCCTGGCAATCAATGACCCGGCCACGGTAGGTACAGGTTTCTCTATGAACTTGGCTACGGTGAAATAATCCGCACGGACATTTCCTTCCTGAGGCACGATATACCCGAATTCGGCAGAAGGTGAGCGCGGGACACTTCCGATTAAGGCAATGTCCGCCTGTGAATCGGCAAGTACAGCCGGTAACCGGTGCAGCAGTTCATAGAAGGAGCGGTCTACATACGAATCCACCGGAAGCACCACTACCGTCTCCGCAGGGCTGATTCCCCGTACAGAATAAAGATAGCTGGCCGCAAGCGCAACGGCGGTAAACGTTCCCCGTTTCTGCGGTTCTCCAAGAATGGGGATGGCATCGCCGATGTGACTTCTGGTAATCTCCACCTGCGACTGATGCGTTACAATACTGCAGGATTGCAGGAGTCCCGTATGTGCAAGCCCCCGGCACACTCTTTGAATCATGGACTCCGTGCCTCCGGTCTCGGAGCGCAGCAGCCTCAGAAATGCCTTGGACCTGATTTCGTTCGACAGCGGCCATAATCTTTTTCCCGAGCCGCCTGACAGGAGAACGATCTGCAACTCTTAACACCTCCTTCATCGTCTTAATGACGTAGCTGAAGATCCTGCCGCGAGCCATTACGGAGTTCTGGAATACCCTTTCCGCTTGTGAAAGGAAAGCGACCGGTAGGTTCGTGCCAGCTGGTTCCGCCGGACTCTGGAGAGCTGTCCCACATTCATGTGGAGCCCTTTGTTGCGGGCTTTGCGGATCAGCATTCCGCTGCGGTCACGGGAATAGAGGTAATTGCCGTACGTCTCAAATTCCGAGAAGGCAAATTGCTTCGACCGGTTCATGCTGTGCAGAATCGCCAAATACCAGGGCTTATGATGTTTGGCCTCTATCTCTTGCTTCATCCGGGCCAGCTTGGTGCGCTCGAAGAGCATATAATGCGTTACAAAAGACGCTGCCGACGGCGCTTTCCGGCCCATCAGCTTCCGGTAGGTCTTGAAATACTCGGGCTGGCTCCAGTTCCGGCTGTAAAAAAGGGTCTTGCCGTTCAACCGGAAACGATGCGGCGTTATCAATACGGTGTCGGCATCAATGACCAGGAAAAAATCCGCCGTGCATAATCTGTCGCCATTCAGCTTCAACAGCTGCTGGAACAGCCACCCGGAACGTTCCCAGGTCTTCGAGCGGTAATGAATATCCTTTTTGGTAAGGGGCAGCACGCTATTCTCATCAATAAATGTACAATTCTTGGCACGGCAAAAATCCAGCATCCGCTGTCTGCGGGGGGCCACGATCAGAATACGGCCGATAGGATGCTTCACATGGGTTCTTACAGCATCAATCACATAGGGGAGGGTCTCCAAATCTTTCTCAATCGCAGGGATCAGCACATCTATAGTGACGGCATGTCTGATCCTGACTTCACTGGGCTTAGGCATGGGTTCATCTCCAAACAATGATTTTGCTGTTAGGATATGAGCCGTGCGGGGAAAGGGAATGGGTGTTCAGCAAAAAGATGTGTTTAGCCCTATGGGTTCAATCTCCGGGTACTTGCGACAGAGCCGCAGCCGGGTATACTTTAATATAATAAAAAACTTACTGGCAAGGGAGAAAATTGAGATGGATATGCACCCTGCAATTGCCCGGCTCTATGAGAACCGGCTGCTGCGGACGGAGCTGGAATGCGAGCAGTTTGACCGTGCGCTGGAAGGGCTGGCCGGGGATACGGAGGACCGGATTATTCACGAGGTCTTTCGCGTGTTCGATGATGAGACCGAACAGGAGGAGGTTATGTTCGGCCTTGTGCACTTCGTGGAGAGCTACCAGATGGATATGTATCTGACCCAGCTGCTGGAGTCACTGCCGGCAATGCTGGAGCCGGCCCGCGACTGGGCCATTATATTGAATAAGCGAATCCTGAACGATGAGCTCTACCGTAAGGAATATGCCGCCATTGCCGTAGGCATGAACGACAGGATCAAGCGAACCTTGGCCTTCCTGCTGGAAGAGATCAAGGAGGAGCGCCCCAGATTGTTCGAGCGGAAGGTTAATTATATTCTGCAAAGGCTGCTTAATACTCTTCAAAATCCAGATTGACCGGCGCAAGCGGCAGGGTATTCTCCGGACCGTCATCCGTAGTGGGTGTCTTGGTGTCTACAACCTCGAACCGGAACTCATCCACCCAGGTGGTTCCGGTTCCGCTCAACAAAATCCCAAAGGCAATGGAGTGGCTCTCCTGCGGAATATCCAGAATTACTTCATATTGATTCCAGTCGCTGGTTCCAGTGATCGAACGCTGCTGCATATTGTCAAATTTCAGCATTTCGCCGTTCGCGTGATCCACCCTCATCCACAGTCCTGCCCAGCCCTTGACTTTTTGCGCCTTGACGAACGCCGTCAGCTTGAGCCGTTTGCCCAAATATACTTCCGCACTGAACATCTGCATCAGTGTGGCAAACCCGCCGTTACGGGCCGCTGCCGATGACAGCCGTGCTGAAGCTTTGCCCATATGCACCTCCGACTTGTCGACCGTAACCTCATATTCTCCGCTATTCTGGCCTGTAACCATCCAACCTTTCAAGGTTGTTTCCGTTGTCATTGTTTTCTCTCCTTTGACCAATTCTCTCGAATATGTGCGATACTGACCGGGGGTTAGCCGGTATACCTTCTTAAATGCCCGGGTGAATGCTTCCTGAGATTGAAAATGGTACTCCAAGGCGATGTCTAGAATCCGCTTTTCGCTATAGATTAATTCGCTGGCTGCTTTGGCGAGTCTTCTCCGCCGCACATAATCCGCTACCGTCTTGCCCACGGCTGCATAGAAGATCCGGTAAAAATGATGACTGGAGAACTTACTGTGATGCGATATTTCCTTCAGCGTGATTTTTTCCGTGAGATTGCGTTCAATATAGTGCAGCGATTGCTTCACTGTCTTGGAATGCCCCTTATCCATCATGGATGCGCCCCTTCCCCTGTTTCTAAATTACCACAGCCGCCAAATGGCTATTTGATTTTTTATCTCAAAAAATAGTACATTCACAGATTTTGCTTGTGCAGCTCCAACGCCGGAATGATATATTATAGGTTGGTTATAAGAGTCAAGCATATGAAGGTGAACCTATTGAACAAGCTATTATTTCATAATATCCCGCTGGGTGCTTCGGGAGAACGGATTCCCCAGGCGGCTGTCGCCTCGGCCAAAACCAGCCGGGAGCTGGTCAGATCCGGGGACAGTGATGCTGCATATTTCCGCAGGCTGGAGCAGGGCGGCATCCTGCTGAACCAGGCCCAGATCGCAGCCGTACGGCATCATCGGGGGCCACTGCTGACGCTGGCAGGCGCCGGCTCCGGCAAAACCTCGGTGCTGATCTGCCGGACCGGTTATCTGCTGTCGGTTCGCGGTATCGCTCCAAGCCAGCTCCTGCTGCTGACCTTCTCGAACAAGGCTGCGGCGGAGATGCGCGAACGGATTGCTGTCCTGCCGGGGGTAAATGAAGGGGATGTGGCCAGGCTGCAGGCCCGTACGTTTCATTCCTTTTTTCTTTATTTTTTGCGCAGACAGGGCTTACAGCAGGATATATTCAGCGAGACGCGGCGCCAGCATATTCTGCTGAAGCAGATCATGCGTGAGCTGGGGCTGCCCAAAGATGCTTATCCCCCGGAGACGCTGCTGACGCTGCTCTCTTCCTGCAAGATGAACATGGGTACGCCGGAGAGCCTGCCGGAAGGCACAACCGCTGAGCATGAGATGAAGGCTATTCTGCAAATCTATGAACAATGGAAGCTGGATCATTTCAAAATCGACTTTGACGATGTGCTGTTAATGGCCTACCGGATGCTCCGCGAACGCCCGAATCTCCTGGAAGAATTGCAGCAGCGTTATCTCTACGTCATGGTGGACGAATTCCAGGATACAAATGCCCTGCAATATGAGCTCGTCAAGATGATTGCCCACCCGCAGCGCAATCTGATGGTTGTCGGGGACGACGATCAGACCATCTATTCCTTCAACGGGGCGCGCAGCGAATTCATTCTGGAGTTCGAACAGCAGTATCCGGGGGCCAAAGTGATCACGCTGGATATCAACTACCGTTCCGGCCCGGCCATTGTAGGCCTGGGCAACGGCATTATCCGCCACAATACGCGGCGCCGTTCCAAAACGCTGCAAGCCGCCAAAAGCAGCGGCAGCCAGCCCCGGTACATGCGGCCGCAAACCGCCGACGAGGAAGCGGAGCAAATGGTGGATTATATCGAGGCCGAAGTCGGGAGCGGACGGCGCGAATATAAGGATTTCGCCATGCTGTACAGAGCCACAAGCAGCAACCGTGCGGTGCTGGAGCTGCTGCTCCTGCGCGATATTCCCTACATTGACTTCGGCGAAGGCCAATTGCTCTATGAACATTGGCTGATTGCTCCGGTGGTCGACCATTTACGGCTGTCTGTGGACCGGCGTAATTTCGCCGCCATGGAGAGCATCCTGCCCACTCTGTATATGAACCGGGAAAAGGGCATGGACCACATCCGCCGGATGGAGGCCGTCCAGCCCAAGCAAGGGCCGCTCATTCACCTGCTGTCGCTGCCGGGGATGGAGGATTTCAAGGGTACAAAGCTCCGTGAACGGCTTGATCTGATCCGCGGACTCCGCGAGCTGACGCCGGTGCAGGCCATCCGCCAGATCCGCAGACAGTTCTATGATCATTTCATAGAGGCCAATGATCGGCATCAAGCCACGCTCCACCGGGAGACGCTCAAAGAAATGCTGGATGAGCTGGAATCCTCGGCGGAGCGCTTCGACAGCATTCCGGTATTCCTTGATTTCATAGACAATGTTACCGAACGGAACGAGCATAACCGCCAGCCGGGAGCCAAGGAACAGGGCAACCGGATTGCGCTGATGACCATCCATAAGTCCAAGGGATTGGAGTTCCCGGTGGTGTTCCTGATCGGAGCTTCCGAAGGCATTCTGCCGCATAGCTCCGCGCTGGAGGGAGACCGTTTGAAAGACCGCAAGATGGCCACCGTCCGCAGCGGGGCAATTGATCTTGCGGCACTGGAAGAAGAGCGCAGACTGGCCTATGTCGCGGTCACCCGGGCCCGGGAAGAGCTGTTTATCAGTTCCCCGGCCCGCCATCGCGGCAAAAAAGCGGAAGTCTCGCGCTTCATGCTCGCGGCCTTCCGCTCGGCCGCTATGCCAGCCGGCCCACCGGCTGCCCGCAGCGCACTGGGCGTGACCGCACGGTCGCTGCCCGGAAACCGCACGGCGGCAGCCCGAACGCACAACGTGCCGGTCTGGAACTGCACCGGGACCGGCTGTCCAGGCTGGACCCGTATGAAATCCGGCGGGGCCGAGGATCACCTCATGGACAAGCCCTGCCCGTTATGCAGCTCTCCTATGGAGAAGGGCACCCGGACAGTGCCGGTATAACTAAGACAAGTTCTACGAAAAACAGCGCATCTTCAAAATCGATGAAGATGCGCTGTTTTATATACTGTTGGATTAACGAATAATTCCCCTAAAAGGACAATTAATCACGGTAGCATAAGAACAAGCCTCTCCAATGTGATTGAATCATCGAAAATCTTAAACTCCCTGAGCCAGAGATACACGTTCATACAGGTCTAAATCTATTATTTTATTTATAAACTCATATCCCACCATACATCTTCCCATATAATTCTAGCCACTCTGGACGGAATTCTGGAGACCTGGAACATGGCGTACCATTGCCCCAATGTAGCTTGCGGGATGGGGAACTGGATGACCTACGGTGCAGAGCAGTGGCTGCTGCCTGTGGTGTGATCAGTCCCTGCATTGACTGGGACACGGTGCAGTCTGTGCCGGACGTTCCGCAGATTGTCGGTGGGCCCACGGATGGCACTTTGGCGGAATCGATCCTTATTCCGCGCAGAACGCTTTCCCCAAGTCAGAGTATCTGACTTGGGAGGAGGCTGGGGTGCTGCCCTTGTCCCCCTTAACGGCCTACCGGTCGTTATTCACCCGGGGCCGCTTGCATCCGGGCGATCATGTATCCCCGGCATCGGCGGCGGTGTAGCCACCTTTGCTTATGGCAGTGGCGGCAGGCGCGCGGGTCAGTGTGACCTCACGCAGCGAAGTGAAACGGAAGACGGCGCTTACCCGTGGTGCCGAGCAAGCCGTGGACAGCCACAGCAACTGGAGTGAGGTCCTCCACGGCGAACCTGTGGATCTTCTCGACAGCATCGGGCCCGCGACCTTCGGGCAAGCCTTAGAGGTGATCAAACCGGAAGGCCGGATCGTTATGTTCGGAGCAAGCTCCGGGGACCGTCTGGAGTTTCCGGCGAGATCGCTGTTTTTTCCTCAGACCAGTCTGATCGGCACCTCCATGGGCAGCAGCGAAGAATTTGGAGACATGTTGAAGATTATAGAGCTGCACCTTATACGGCCTGTCCTGGACCGTGTATTCCCTATCCATGACACCGCCGAAGCCTTCCGGCGGATGCAGCAGGGGGAACCAGTCGGCAATATCGGGACTCGGATGGATTGAGGGACGTGACGCCCGCCGGCGCAAGAAAAAAAGCATTCAACTGCAGAACATTTCTCTGCGTTGGATGCTTCTTCTAGTGCAGCAACACGTAATAATTCCAACAGTTAAGCGCAAAGCGGTTTGCCTCTGTAGGTCCATTTGATTGGCTTCGCCATCGTTTGCTTGAAATACTCAATAAACTGGAAAATCTGTTTCTGTAAATCAAGGGTGCTCTTGAAGTTTCCACGTTTGAGAAGGCGACGGACCAAGATGCTAAACCAGAGTTCGATCTGGTTCAGCCAAGAACAGTGTTACGGCGTGTATACAAAACGAATACGGTGAGAAGGGTCTGCCAGAAAAGCTGCCCGGCGGGGCTGGGACTTCAATATCCCGCTCTTTCCTTTTTGCCCCAGCGGTGTATCGATCTCACAAACCTCGGCGACGAGCCGAACCAAGCTCTCGGACTGGTGCGTGTTCAATCCGTCAGCGATCAAAACTTGCAAAATCCGTTTCGCCCCGGGTCGGACCCATCGATACGACTGGAAGTTGGCCGATAGCCACGTCAAATCCCGCAATAAGGCTAAGGGTGCCATGACGAATATATTCAAATCCGCGCCGTTCGATCAGACCCGGCTTCATCGGCAGTGTGGGATGGAGTCGCTCCAGCGCCTGAATCCCCGTCATTTCATCCAGCGAAACGACATGGACACCCAAGGTGTGTAGCAGTGGGGTCCATTGGTACAAACGGTAGATCTCCCGGGTCTTCTCCGCGAACAGAGCCGGGTCCTTCGGCTTGGCGTTCAACCAGCCTTTGCAGCGATGTGGACGAAGGTCCGCCTCATTTTAAAAAACGACCCACTTGCGTCACGGAAATCGACGGAACAATTCCTCGTTTGAGGACTTCGTCCCGTACTTCTCGTGGCGTCCAATGGCTGATGGGACGCCCGCAGTCTTTTGGATCTACGGAGGCAATAGCTACGATTTGCACGACCTGTTCTGCCGAAAACGTAGACGGATGGCCCGGGTGCGGCTCGTCCCGCAACGCTTGAAGAATCGAAGCCTCCAACTCGTTCGGAGGTTCTTGCTCGATTCGACACAGCCCCGGATACCGCTCCACCCACCGTTTTCGCCACATCACCACTTGCGTTCGGTCCAGCGGAAGACGACGGCTGATTTCACTATTACTGAGACCAGCCTTTGCCTCCAGCACGAGTCGGGCTCGCTTGGCCAAGTATTGCGGTGTTTTACGCCGCCCGATATATCGTTCCAATATGTGTTGTTGCTCTGGCGTAACCTCAATGGGTAGTGTTTTGGGTCCCGTTGTCATGTGCTTCATCCCCCTTGAATGCTTAGCGTGTTATTCCTACTCCTTATTACACGCTTTTGGGGTTATTGAACTGTCGGAGTCATTGAGTTTTGCTGCACTAGTTAAGCGAATTGGCCGTGAGCCTTCGTTGGCTTACAGCTCATCAATAAATGAATGTTAAGGAGTGAAGTGTGAGATCTTGGAAGATACGTTGGACTGCCTCCGAAATAAAACATCTGGTAATCCCCAGATCTATAACCAAGCAATCCGTATTTAGACCTGTTGTATTATCTTTTATTTTTTCCATTTTGTTTAATAATTACATATAAGCACCATAAAACCAAAAAGACTGGTATGAGCTGCCATATCTGAAATCCCGCCATCAAAGAATTTGTAATGCTTACAGCACAGAGCAAAATTGCAATTATAAAAATCAGTCTATAATTCATTTTATCCCACCTTTTTTGTCCTTATTTTATCATTATTTATTATATTTTGGAATATAAGGGTTTTTCTTTTGTTAAAAAAATAGGCTAACATAACTATGAACAAAAGAAAAACAATGAAATACAACGTTGCTATTAGAAATATGTCCTCTGCAGTGTAAGTATTACAGACTACACCACTTAAAATTATAACTAAAGTAAGAACCGAATTTGTCATATGAAAGATGGTTATAGCTGGCCGCTCTTTGAGAAGTTGATGTTCGTCGTTCCAAGTCATTATTGGAAATACAACATCATAGAAGGTACAGAGCATTACCCCATTTAGAGAAATTATTATGGCTAAAAAAAACCATATTAATAAAATATACAAAGGAATACTAAAAACAGCATAGAAAGTCAATGCGTTAATAATAATTACTGGTAAATAGAAAATCCATGCCACAAAAATTTTGGAATAAATTAATTTATGTATTGAGAGCGGCATAGTAATTTTATAAAGAAGATCTTTTTTGTCTCGAGAAAATGATGTGATTGCAATAATATTCCAACTAATAGTCAAAACTGTATATGAAACTAAAAATACAAATGATAGACTTGAGTTCTGTTTTATAAAGGTCTTGATCCCCTCAAGTTGGTTGTTCATTACAAAAAGAAATATACATAATATTGGAAATAAAAAGGAACTAGTTACTCCCTTTATAAATAATACGGGTCTACGAAAGAGTGTTTTAAATTCCAGTATGATTAAACTCCTAAACTCTTTGTGTGATAGGAGTGAAATCTGTACTTCACTCTGGGAATTAGCCGTGCTTTTCTTATTAAGAACTTCATAATATTGAGGCCAATAAAAAATAGATAATAGATAAACGATCAGGTAAAGTATAAACATTAGAATTATTAGAAGTGATGCTACTATCCCTATAGAATAATAAGTAATTGTGGAACTGAATACAAAATTAATAACTACGCTTGGCAGATAACCATACGCATTCCACATTCTCCATTCCGTAAATCCTGCCAGTAATCCAACTCTATTTTTCAAGAAAAATATACATAGAAGAATTACCAATCCAAATAAATAAATCATTATATTACTAACAATAATTATTTTATTCCTATAGCGTCTTAACAAATTCATGAATAAAAATGTTATTAATAAATGGACAGTATTGGGAATAAGAGGAACGCTCAAAATAGTTATTACAAAACAAATATGAAAAATTATAGATGGATGCTCCACTTGTACAATATTCCATAAAATTGGAATAGCCAATATTCCCAGAAGTATATATTCCGATATAAGCCATACTATTAATTTTGAAAGAATGATACTTTCTTTCTTAATAGGCAGATGAAAATATCCCAATATATCATTTGAGAAACAAAACATAGAAATGGCTTGTAAAACTCCAACTAGGAAAATAATTAAACTGGAAAGCGCAAAGAAAAGATTGATTATTATTGCAAGGCTATTTACCCCGTGTTGTTTGTATAAGTAATCTATGACCTCGCTACTGATAATGACATATAGACAAATAAAATAGATTATCCCAATAATTCGAAATGAGAGCTTTCCATTCCTATCCAAGGTTGTCCTCAACTGGCTACGAAGCATGTTTTTAATTAGCGTTATGGTCATCATCAATTAACTCCAAAAACAAATTTTCCAACGAAGTTTGATTTTGAACATTTTTTTTAATTTCTTCAACTGTACCTTCAAATAATTTCTGACCTCGATCTATAATTCCAATCCTATGACAAACCTCTTCTGCAATAGCAAGCATGTGAGTTGAGAAAAAAACTGCATTGCCTTGACTTGCATGATCCTTCATTAATTCCTTTATTGTATGCGAAGACTTTGGATCGAGTCCGTTTAACGGCTCATCCAGAATCCAAACTTTTGGACTGTGAAGCAAAGAACCTATTATGAACAGTTTTTTTTTCATTCCATGTGAATAGTTTTTGATGTGTCCCTCCAAAGCGTAAAGCATATTTAATTTTGAGGCAATATTCTCAATCCTTTTCTCAGCATTTTCAACAGGAATTTTATATATATCCCTTAAAAAACTCAAAAATTCAATTCCTTTGAAATGCATAAAATATTCAGGAACATCCGCTACATACCCAATGTTTTTTTTTGCTTCTAAAGGAGCTTTTTCAATGTCAAGATTATTGATCTTAATAGTTCCAGAATCTAATGGCTGTATCCCTGTAATCAATTTTATAGTAGTTGATTTTCCAGCTCCATTAGGTCCTAAGAATCCAAATATTTCGCCTTCGTTTACATGTAAACTTAAATTATGTACTGCCTTTTCAGAATTGTTGTAACTTTTAGAGACGTCAAGTAAGCGAAGCATATTATTGGTCCCTCCCGGCGGATAATGCAGCATCGTAACCCCTTTCAATTAGTACACCATCCACAATTTCCAATATTCTATCCGCAATCCTGCTAATATTCTCTTCATGAGAAATAATAATACACATCTTATTTTTAAAAATCTTTTTAATAGCTTCTTCCAAGAAAGCTTTGGATGCTATATCCAAATTCGAAGTGGCTTCATCAAAAATCAAAATATCCGGATCTTTAGCAAATGCCCTTAATAGAGCAATTTTTTGTTTCTGCCCCCCTGAGAGATTATTCGCCTTCTCATTTAGAACCATCGAGTAAGGATCAATATCCGTAAACATTTTATCCTGAAAAATGTCCAAAAGATTATCCAGATGCTGATTGCTTATATTGGGATTGGCCATTTTTATATTTTCCAACAGTGTACCTGAGAACAAAATGACATTTTGTGAGACAATTCCCACACGATTTCTAAGGGATTGTATATTTACCTCCTTAAGGTTGATTCCGTTTATTTCTAAAATTCCATCATACTCCCTGTATAATCCCAATAATATTTTAATTATTGTTGATTTCCCAGAACCATTCACTCCTTGAATCGCCAGAATTTCATTTTTATCCAATGTGAAATCAATCTTCTCCAGAACATAATCTGCCGCCCCTTCGTACTTGAACGACACTTCTTTGAACTGAACAGATACAATCTCTTCAATTTTAATTCCTATTTCTTTCTCCTCAATGTCCATTTTCAAAATAGAGCTAACTCTGTCGAGTGCTACCAATCCAGGTTGAATCGTCATGCTAAACGCCGCAATTAGTTGCACAGGAGCATAGAGAAGCAAAACATATTGAGTAAGAGCTACGTAATCTCCAATAGATAGCTGGCTGCGCACTATCAGTATCCCTATGGTTAGAGTAATGGTGATTTGAGATATGTTTAGTAGTAGTGAAACTCCTTCCGTCCCCATAGCAGCAAATTTACTTTGCTCTATAATTTTTCGTGCTATTTTATTCACCTGATTTGTCAAGTCTTTAAATGTTCTTTCCTCGTTGTTTAGATGCTTTAATTCCTGTATACCCTCAATTGATTCTTGCAGCTTCCCTTTTGTAGTTGCATTCACTTCATATATCTCTCTAGATGTTTTATGAATTTTTTTGAGCGATGCACGTGTTAAAATATAAAATATTGGCAAAAAGACAAACGAAATCAACAATAGTATCCAGCTCTTATCGAAAATATAATAAAACGCACCCACCGCAGTTATTAAAGCTGCAAAAAAGTCAAAGATAGCTGAAGAAAATAATACCGACAAAGCATCCACCTCATCAATCCTCGAGAGCAGATAGCCTTTGTGATTATTGTCAAAATACCTCATTGGCAAACGAAGCAGATGTGAATACATATCTTTTTTGATGGATGTTGTAAATTTTACTGACAATTGAGCATGAAGGATTTGGACATAATACTTGATAAAAAATTTAACCACACTTAGAAACAAAAGCAATAAAGATATATTAATAATAGGGGAAATCTCTGCTGACATTATTCCCAAGTCAAAAAGTAAGCTGCTTATATAAGGTATAAGCAGATTAATAGCGCTTGATAAAATTGATAATATTAGAATACCGACTAACATTAACTTAAATCTAAATAAGTATTTACAAATAAAATCCAAATAACTTTTTAACATTGTTATCAAACTCCAATTAAAGCATTAATTATATTTCCCTTCAAAATTTTTCAGTTCGAATGTCCTAAGTAGCAAATTTCTTTTTTATATAAATCATTACTTAGTAACTCTTCCACAGCCCTGCAATCTACACATGAGAATTTCATTTTACAGAGCTTGCACTTCTCAACTTTTTCAAGTGAAAAACGCCAAAATTCATTTAATGTTTCTGGGTATTCAAATAATTCTAAAATATGTGATTTTTCCAAGTCTAATAAAGGGTGTTTAATCATTGAAGGACATGGAATCACCTTTTTATCTGCAGTTATAGAAATAACACCCATCAAACAAGGATGTAAGTCTTTGTTAAGCATAAAGTTATAGGAGAGTTTATCTGAAAACTGAACACTCGCATAACTTTGCAAATTGTTTTGCTCATCAAGAACAATACTTGTTGATATGTTGCTAAAATTATATCCATTTAATTCTTGGATAATTGACTCTAGCTGTGTTGGAGAGTCCAATACAACATTACAGGAATATTCAAGGTTATTATCAAGGAACATCCGAAAAATCTCTGATGATTTTTCTAACATACTGTTTGGGTGCTCATTCTCTTTGGTGTATCTTAAAACAAACAACGGATTAATCTTGAATTTTATAAAATGATTCATCGTCTTGATATCCATTAGCCGACCGTTCGTTTTTAGAATTATACTTACGTTATCATTCGCATTTTCTCGTGTGTATTTAAGAAGTTCTAACATCGAATTGCCATAAGTTAACGGGTCTCCACCATGAAAAATTAATGTTTGCACTGACATTTTCAATACATCAGATAAAAGCTCTTTATAAAATTCCATATCCAACTCAGTGCTAGTTACAGTTGAACAACTACAAGTAAGGCAACTAAATAACTTTAAGCTATGACAGGTTTTACAATTCATTTCGCATGAGGAGGGTAACTCGATATAACAGGTAGTAAGTTGCAAATTATTAATTGGTCTAGCATGTCCTATTCGGGATATCTCCTCAACATAATAGTAATCTGACAATTCTGCGAGACCGCTTTCTATTAACTTAATAAAAAATTTATTCACCACATTCACGTCAAACCTATTCTTTATTTTCTCAATGCATATCCCTTTTTTTACTTGATTGAGAATTTCAGTATGCTGAACATCAAGAGAATAATAGTTCCTATTGATTAAATCGTAAATGAAAGAACCATTATCTCCTACAACGATTGCACAATTACTCTTTAATATAAGAAATTCCATATAAGTCCCCCCGTATCAAGAGTTAAAAATTAGGAACTAAATCTTCAGCCAATATACCTTCTTCCATAATGCTCCATATCTCAGCGAACTGTTTTTGAATATGTTTTCTGATCTTTTGACAATTCGGTTCCATATAAGATTTATCAAACCCCCCCTCCCCATCCAATACTCCAGCGTAGCATATATCGCAAAGACTATGAACAGGACAATCGGGACAATCCTTAGTTATATTTTTTTGATAGTCCTCTATCAATTTCATTATTGAAGGTAGTCTTAACCAATGATCAACATCACCAATAGACCTACTTAGATTCACTCTTTCACATACATGAAGATTACCATTTGTATCTACAGCAATTTTTTCTCCTGGTACACACGCTCCAGTATATGGCAGGAAATTAGGGCGTCTATTTTGAAATGAAATATTCCTAGAACGATTCAATATTGAAAACATTGGGACACTGAATAATATTTTCAAAAATGCTTCTGATTCTATGCCATCAGGAGATCTAACTTGATCAATATAAACTGACTTTAATCTGTCGAAGGAGTTGATGAACTCCTCCTTTTCTTCTACTGAATATTGATCGTACCAATTTGTAAAAGATGCACCCACTTGTGATATCCTTGCAATTTTCGGTAGTATTTTTTGATTTTCTTTTAAGAAGTCTCTTATTTTCATCAAATTTGAACCCGTATCTATAGTTATTAATAATTGACAGTATTCTTTATAATAATCTGGATACAACTCTCTAATTCTATTTAAGTTTCTCATTACAATCTCATAAGTGCCTGACCCATCTTTAAAAACTCTCATTCTGTCATGTTCATCTCTATCTCCGTTTAAACTGATGGACAGAATAAAGGAATTTTTTGCCAAAAAATGAATCTTTTCATCATTAAGTAAAATGGCATTGGTTGTAGTTGAAAATTGAATCTTTTTATCATATTTATTCTTTGCGAAGTTTACAACTTCATTGATTAATTCATAATTAAGAAAAGGCTCTCCTCCATAAAATGCAATGAGTGGGTTATCAAAAGGATTTTTAAATTTCCTTTGTTTAAAATTAGTTAAATACTTATCAACTGCTTTCTTAGCCGTCTCCACACTCATGAATTCTCTTCTATGGCTCCTTTGATTCTCATAATTTCCTGAATATACGCAGTATGTACATCTAATATTACAAGCTTCTGTTGTTAAAAGAATTAATTGACTGCCGCTATTGTCCTGCAAATAATCCTCTAGCTCTTTCCTATTAATTGAGACTTCTTGCACCGTTGAATTCCCGAAGACAAAATTATTCTTCTCACTTTTTTCCTGATATTTCACATTGCTTGTACCATCATCATAATAGTATGAGTTTCCGTTGCTTGTAGTAAAGAAGAACCCTCTATCACTCATTTTAAATCCCCCCTCAAAGTACTTTATAATCCATTAATAATAAGAAGACACATAAAACCAAGCCGATCCAAGAAGACTCGTTTCCTAGTTCTATATGCCTCCTATAATTATGAGTATCTACTGCCGATTTTAGGATCTCCTATTATCCCTTAACTAGCATAGTAAGTATAATAGAATGAGCCAGTAACAATAGCCAACGCAGCCGGCCCTGTTGCTGCTCCAACTGCACAAGCTGCGAAACATGGTCCAGAACAACTAATAGAGCAAGTCCAGCCACTTTGCGGTGTAACATTATTCATTTGTTCCATTTTATCCCACCTCCTTTCACTATTATTTTTTCATTTTTTTTACAAAAAAATCAATAGTTTGATAATAAATTCATATATATGTCATAAATATGAGATTGGATACTGACCCTGCTGCAATAACCTTTGAAGTTCCCTCAGGTTCGTGCCCACATTCTTCTCGTACATCCCGATGCTCACGCCATCGATTTCGCCACTTCCCTGATTCTTCCTTACCGATAGCCAGGCTTCGTACAGATTGTTCATTTGGTATACTTTATCGATTAAGGAAAAATTCAATCGCTCCTGCTGCCTTGGATATACTCAGGCCGCCCGTTTGCCTCTATCCCCAAGCGCTCTTTCGCTCTCGGCGGGACGCACCCTCTTGGTCAAACGCTCGCAGGTTTATGGCGCTTACGATCTCCACTCACGAAAACTCACAGTCTTTGACGAAGCACGTTCCCTTCGCCTCTATCTCTCCTCTTTTGGAGTGAGAGCAGGGTATGCGATACCATTTTTTTCTGGCTATTTACCACTAAAAAAAATTATGGGCACATACTCATCCGGGTTTTCTCCTCCAGTCTGTTACCAGCTTTCATCGGCCCGGATTTACTCGCTACTACGGAACGATCCGCCATCTCGCAGTCCTTCGATTTGGCTTTCCCTCTCGGTTAAATCTCCCCTACCTTGTCTGCGTTTGCACCAAGGAGACTACGAGACTTCCCTCAGTTATCTGCACTTTCTGTTCCATCCATCCTGACCCTAATCACGTCGATGAGTCTTACAGGTCATTTCCCTTTGTATGTTTTCCCGTAAGATATACGATCTCGTATAGGTTCCCCGTTTTTGGGGCGGGTCACCCCGCATCGCCGCCACCTCAGGTTCACTGCATTCCGGGCTGGACTTTGCCTGCAGGCCCTTCGGATTCTTCCTCACGGAAGACACCCTGCCAATCCCACACGTAAGTGCCGGATTTTTGCTTCGGCTACGGCACTTTAAAGGGTAAAGTTACCGGGTGGATTTGAACCACCTAGATAGTGCGACTGTGAGACGCACATAAAAACGGGAAATCTCACTGCGGATTTCACTGCGGTCTATAGGGCTCACCTCCTGTCGTCGGGTGTGGTAATAAAGCTTCATCGTAAAGGCGCATGTCCGGCCCCGGTGAAGCTGCCGTGTCTAATCCATAGCCTGCCACCCGGGCGGCAATGACCGCTGTATTCACGGAAAGTCCATCGGCACGGCGGCGGACAATCGCTTCCTGCAGGCTGCTCACGGCCACGTCCAGTCCATAGCGATCCAACAGATCCTTCACCATACGCAAGGCTTGTCGTAGCCCGCTGCGATTCAGATCATCCATGATTCGTTTTTTTTAAACTCAAATGCCGGATCGTTTGATTCCTTCCACGTTTTCGTGTTTTGGTGGGTAATTCGGGCTTCGCTCAAGATTATCCGGAGCGTTTCGATGGAAATAGAAGACACGATTTTGCGTTCCTCTACCGCTTGTTTCAATTTAGAAAGCGACCAATTCGTAAACGGATAGCCCGCTGTTTGGGGTGGAATTTGAGCGAGCTTAACCATTTCACTCCGTTCTTCTGGAGTGAAAGTGGGCAGACGTCCTCCACCATACTTGGGTTTCAATGAGGGCAGGCCCTCCTGATTAAATCGATGAATGGTATGCCTGATAGGCGGTTGCCTTCTTCCTGGGTTAAGTCACGAACAAAAACAGTCATATCGCTCACCTCGAGAGAGTTGGATTTACGTGTTATTACCCGTTTTCCCAACTATGATCTCGGATGGGGCACTAGGTGTTTATTAATTCAGAGTAGATCGCAAGTCTATCGCCTCCATAGCTGCCCATATATCTGAATTCATTCTTTATGTTGCAGTTCGTTTTTAGAATCCTGAGACAAATCCAATCAGATAAAAAACAGATATCCCCAAATACTCAAAGATATCCTAAATAACCTGGGATTAAACTCAAAAAAAAACAATAGTTGACAATATAAAATTCTAAGTGTAAGTTGTAAGTGTATATATCATACATACACAAAATTTATAAAGAGGTCAACATGGACATTTCAATTTTATTCTCTCTAAAGCAACCCATTTATGAGCAGATTGTTACTCAGATTGTTGCGCAAATATTAAATGGTGAACTAAGGGAAGAAGATCAACTCCCCTCAATAAGAAAGCTTGCAAGTGAACTAAAGGTAAGTGTGATTACTACTAAACGTGCCTATGAAGAATTGGAAAGGGCAGGTTATGTTCACACTGTCACAGGAAAAGGTACCTTCATCGCCTATCAAGACAAGGAGAACGTCAAACTTAACCAAATAGAGGTGATCAAGAATGAATTAAGACGTATTGTCCCAGATTGCAAAAAATATAACATTCAACTTACAGAACTACAGAAGATAATGCAGCTTATTTATGAGGAGGGGTAATATTTTGAAGGAAACAGAGAATATTTTGGAGGTAACCAATGTTTGTAAAAAACTAAAAAATTTCGAATTGCAGCAAGTAAGTTTCTCCCTCAAACGAGGTTATATCATGGGATTTATAGGTCCTAATGGTGCAGGGAAAAGTACCACGATTAGATGTATGATGGGCTTGTCACATATCGATAGCGGCAATATTAAATTATTTAACAACGATTTCCATACCAACATGAAGGCACTTAAGCAAAATATAGGCTTTGTATATGACCAAAATGTTTTTTTCGAAGACTTAACCGTAGAGAAAAATAAAAAAGTAATTTCAATGTACTATGACCAATGGGACGACAAGGCTTTCTACGACTACATTGAAAAATTTGATGTGCCCCTATCAACGCCAGTGAAATCCCTATCCAAAGGGACAGCTATGAAATTCGCATTAGCGGTAGCACTTTCACATAATGCTGAGCTTATTATTATGGACGAACCTACATCCGGACTTGATCCTATTTTCAGGAAAGAGCTGCTTGAAGTTTTGCTTGAAGTTATTCAGGATGCTAATAAAGCTATTTTCTTCTCAACTCATAATATTTCCGATTTAGAACATATAGCGGACTATATCACATTTATTTTTGATGGAAATGTCCAATTCTGCAAAGAAACAGAAACTGTACTTGATGAATATGTCATTGTAAAAGGTCCCAAAAGCTTACAAGAGCTTGTAGAAGTCCATTGTCCCCTCTCTACTAAGCTGACCTCTCTTGGGTTCGAAGCATTCATGAAAAAAGAACAACTAGCATCGCTCAATACCAACTTAGAATTTAAAATTGAACGACCTTCCTTAGAAGACATTATGTATAATCTTGTTAAATCCAAGAAAAGATAAAGGAGACCTTTACTCTATGTTTAACTTACTTTTCATGGAAGTATACACCCAAAAGAAAATAGCCTTTTTCATTCCAATTATTATGCTTCCTTTTTTCTTTACACTCGATGATGTTATATCTAAGGGTGGTATCCTTTCGACTATTATCTTCAGTTTCACAGTCGGATTTATCAGTTACTTTCAAACAAGTTACTCAAATTCAAATACTGGAGAGACTGAAAAACTCCAATACAGATTATTATTAAGCCTACCAGTATCCAGAAAAATGCTTATAAGTTCTAAATATCTCATGACCTGTATATGGTGGTTAATAACTTACATTTGGTTAATCGCAGTACTTTTTTTATTGAAATATGTTTTCAGTATTCAAATGAACCAACCCATATTAAATTGGGAAGTAACTTTTGTATCTTTTTGCAGCGCCTATTTTATGAGTTCCCTCTTTTATCCTCTCTACTACAAATTCGGGTATAAGATAGCCAATATAATCGGCATTATGTTATTTGTTATCGGTTCAAACTTTGCAGGGAAAATAGGGTTATTAAACAAAGATAACAATTTCATCTCGTTTATATTCGACTATCCACTAGTTGCTTTTTCTACTTTTACGATCGCCTTTGTTTTGATCACATTTATTACATCCCTTTACATTTTCACTAAAACAGATTATTAAACGTTCATAGGAATTCAATCAAAATACTGTGAGGTATATTATATGAAACCTAAAAATTCGAAGTCCTTTTCATTTGTAATGATGACTGTATTTATTATTATATCAATAGCTCAATTTATCGATGGAAACACTATAGTTGCTATTTTCCCTCTTATATGCGCTTTAGTCTTTGCATATAAAGGTTTATCATGAACAGGTAGTTATCGAAATCATCTATAGAATCCTTTGCTCTTCATTTGATCCCTAGAGATAGCTCCCATTTTGGGCATGAAAAAGCCTCCAGACTCCATAAGGAGAATAGAGGCTTTTAGCATCGGGTCGCTATCAACTTGGGGCTTATACATACAGATGTGATAACTGCTTTATTTTGCAACTTTATTAGGCAGGTGTAACATCTGCCGCTTCTTCGGCTTCATCATGCACCGTTTTGATCTGGATCATCACAGTATCCGGATCTGTCAGCACTTCAATTCCGCCTTGGAAAATCAGATCGGAGACGAGCAATTGATCGCCAATGTCCAGTCCGCTGATATCCACTTCCATGGATGTAGGAAGATCTTCCGGCATGCAGCGAACTTCCACTTCATAGATTTCGACCTGAAGCGTACCGCCTGATTTGATACCCACGGCTTCTCCGGCAAAATGGATCGTTACCTTGCTGTCCATACTTTTTTTCATATTGACATGCTGAAAATCGATATGCAGCATTTTACCGGACAAAGTGTCCTTCTGAATGTGCTGAACGATGACCGGCACTTCCAGATCGTCTCCAACCTTGCCTTGCAGAATGGCCCGGGGATTCTTTTTTAGAATATTCAATAGTTCTTTCTCGTTGACTTCCAGCGTCAGAGTCTCTTTACCAATACCATATAATACGGCTGGAACACGCCCCTGTTTTCTTGCTGCGTTGATGTTGGACTTTGTCTCCACCGTACGTTTGTTGAATTGAATAAACTTACTCATTTGTTTTCCCGCTCTCTTCGACCATAAATTCTTGTCATTTCCAGTTTAACATGACCATATAATCTAGTCAAATTAGATACTATCAACATTCGTATTCGTCAAAAGGGTCCGGGATCTCGATCTGATACGCCTCTGCATCACTGACTCCTACGGACAACACGGCCCGCCCGGAGCCTAAACGCTGCAGTCCTCCGCTAAAAATCACATCCTTCAGTTCCTTGCGTTTGCCGGGTCCAGCCGGAAAATCGCTTCTGGTCGCAATAATTCGAATCGGCGTGGTCTCAAAGGTCTCCGGGTTCAGCGAGAACACCATCGCATAATAATGTTTGTCTCCGGAGGGGTCAAAGCAGGCAATATGCCCCAGGACGCCCACATGGCCCCCCCGCAGCAAATGCGCTTCGTTCGCCCCGCCCCACTCTTCGGGAACAAATTGGTCATGGAGCACTTCCGCATGGATAAAGGTCTGTTCATTTAATTCTTCAAGGGAAGGGATAATCGTGAAGCCTATCTGTCCCCGTCCACCCCGCTCTCCCTGCGGCCGGGTAAATACGCCTACTCTGCCGTCTGCCAGTTCAATTAGCCGGATATCCTTCATCGTGCCGGGGCCAGACGAGAAATGAGTCAGCGAATCGATGTGGTAGCCACGGTAAAACTGGGTAACCCAGGACACGATTTTCTGCGGGTCATGGGCTGCCGTAATCACCTCAACTCCGCCTACGATCAGTTCTCCCCTGATCCGGGTCCAGAACGGGTCCTGCAGATTATACGTATGTGTATGCACACGCGGACTCCAAACCTCATTTTTACATGTAAAAAAGAAGACTTGAGAGAACTCGCTGTCCCGTTCCTCAACTCTTCCCATTAGTACCTCCTCCCCGTTGTACTGAAACGGGGCCGTTATATTGTAGACATCCCGGTATCCTACACCGGCAAACGTCAGCTTATTCACTCTCGTAGCGCGGAGCCCGGCATGGTATGTATCCAGAAGCTGCTTACAGGTTGCCGTTTTTGCCGGATTCCTTGTCATCGCTGTCCTCCTCATAATCATTTGACCGATCGATAGCCCAATCATTATCTTCCGCGTCCATGGCAATAAGCTCGCCGGGCTGGACATTAAAGTATACACAAAGCTTCAGGAGCAAATCCCTGGGATATTGCACCATTTCATTTTTATACATCCGGCGCACGGAATCAAAGTGGTAATTGACCTCTTTCGCGAGCCTGCGTATGGATAGGTTCGGGTCATGCTTCTCCATGACCTCACTCAGTTTGCTGCGTATGACTGGCATTCACACACCTCCTATTCTAATATATCCGCAGTCCCCCCGGAGAGTCAATTAAATTGACAAGATAAACTGGTCATGATACAGTTAGGGCAAGAAACCACCATTTGCAACATTTTTAGGTTTATTCAATAAAATACCCTTTCCCTATTCAGAAAATAAAGCCTACTTTATTTTCTTTTTTTGTATCCAGCCAATCGCAAGTCTATTAGGGAGGCTCTTTGAATGAAGAATATAGCCCGTAATCAAAATGTCGTATTTCTGGGGACCAGTCTGCCGCGGGAATGCGGCATCGCTACTTTTACACAGGATTTATTGGATGCATTTGTGCACATTCCCGGCTTTAATACTCCCCGCATCATTGCCGTCAACAATAATGAAACCTATCACTATGAGCAGCAGGTCCTGCGGGAGATTGACCAGCATAAGCTGGCGGATTATATAGATACGGCCGATTTCCTGAATACTTCCGATGTGGATCTCCTCGTCATCCAGCATGAGTTCGGTATTTACGGCGGAGAAAGCGGAGAATACCTGCTGCCCTTCGCCCAGCGGCTGAGTGTACCGTATGTTGTCATTTTCCACACTGTGCTAACCAAACCTTCCCCCAAGCAGCAGCATATTATCCAGCGTCTCGCCGAGCTAAGCGCCCAGGTTGTGACGATGGCCCAGTCCACCGTTGCTGATTTGACTGCCATCTATGGCCTTGAAGCGGCCAAAATCACTTTCATTCATCATGGTGTTCCTGATGTTAAGACGGCCTCCCGTGAAGCCCTCAAACAGCAATACGGCTTTGCGGGCCGCAAAATCCTCTCCACCTTTGGTTTCCTAAGCCCCGGCAAGGGGATTGAGTACAGTATTGAAGCTATGCGCGGCGTGGTGAAACAGCACCCCGATTCGCTCTATATCATTTGGGGCAAAACCCATCCGGTAGTGAAGCTGGAAACCGGAGAAGTCTACCGGCAGATGCTGATGGACCGGGTGGACGCCTTCGACTTGCAGTCCAATGTCCTTTTTGTCGACAAGCTGCTGACCCAGGAAGAAGTCATTCAGTCGCTGGTAATGTCAGATATCTACATGACTCCCTATCTGGGCAAAGATCAAGCCGTTAGCGGCACCCTTGCCTATGGGGTCGGATATGGCCGGGTAATCGTGTCCACTCCTTACCGTTACGCTCAGGAAATGCTTGCGGAGGGCCGCGGCCTGCTTGCAGAATTCCGTGATTCCGCTTCCCTTGAAGCCTGTATTCTGCAATTGCTGGGCAACCCTTCCCTGGTGAAAGAGATGGAAGACCGCACGCTTAAGCTCGGAATAACCATGCGCTGGAACGAAATTGCCAAGCTCTACGCTGCCCTGTTCCAGAAGAACATCAAACAGCCGGCACTTACGAAACGGAGTGTGATTTAAATGATAGAAGCACCTGCAATGCCAAAGTATGAGCCGGGTTATATGCGGAGAATAACGGATGATACAGGGATTTTTCAGCATACCAAATTCGGGGTTCCCGACCGTTCCAAAGGCTACACCACAGATGATAACGCCCGGGCCTTGATTGCAGCGGTCCTGATGTACAATCACTCCAAGGACCCTGTCGCACTTGATCTGATTCATACGTATATCTCTTTTGTTCACCACGCCCAGACGGCGGAGGGGAATTTCAGAAACTTTATGGATTACAACCGGTCGTTCATGGAAGACAAAGGCTCCGAGGATTGCCAGGGACGCACATTATGGGCGCTCGGGTTCGCCTTGTCGCATTCGGCCTCCCTGCCCGATAATATAATGAATACCTGCCGGTATTTAGTCAATCAGGCTCTTCCGCATGTGGAAGCTCTCAGCTCCCCCCGGGCGGGAGCCTACGCTATTATCGGTCTAAGTTACCTTATTGAGACACCCGGAGCTCTGACCTATGCCTTTCCTTACTCTCACACGCCCAGCACTGCGGAGGAAGCGGCCTTTCTGCCCCGGGCGGTGATCGTTGATCTGATCGAAAAGATAGCCGTCCGCCTGCACGATCAGTATACCCGCTATAAGGGAAACGGCTGGAACTGGTTCGAGGACAGCATCACCTACGGTAACTCCATGCTGCCATGGGCCCTGCTGCGGGCGTTCCGTATTTCGGCTAATGACAGCTTGAAGGAAACGGCCAAAGAAGGCCTGGATTTCCTGGCCTTCACTACCTTCTCCAGCAAAGGCTACTATAAGCCAATCGGCAGCCACGGCTGGTTGCTGCGGGACGGCAAGGCCGCTCCTTACGACGAGCAGCCGATTGAAGCCTGCGAGATGCTGCTGGCCTGCCGGGAAGCTGCTGAAGTCCTTGAGGATAAGACCTATCTGGAGCAGGCTGAATTATGCTACAGATGGTATCTCGGGCATAATTCCTTGAACATGTCCTTAATAGATCCGCAAACCGGGGCCTGTTATGATGGTATTCATGCCGCAGGGCTCAACCTGAATCAGGGCTCAGAGAGCATCATTTCCTTCTCCATTGCCCATCTGGTGATGCATCATGAATAAATTCGCCACGATCCTGGCCGGCGGCGGCGGCACCCGATTCTGGCCGCTCTCGCGGCAGGAAATTCCGAAGCAGCTGCTGAATATCAGCGGCAATGATATCATGCTGAATGATACCATCGAACGTTTCAAAGGAATTATCCCTCAGGAAAATACCGTTATTGTCACGAACCGCACACAAGCGGTTCTGCTGGAGAGCATTATGCACAGCAGTGTGCTGAAGCATAATATTCTGATTGAACCTGTAGCGCGGAATACAGCCGCCAGCATCCTTTTTGCCGCCATGTCCATCGAGAAATCGCACGGAGATTCCTTAATGGTGGTGTTACCTTCCGATCATTATATAACGGATGAGACACAGTTCCGGCTGACGCTGGACGAGGCCTGTACGGTCGCCATGGAGACGGACAATATCGTTACGATCGGCATTAAGCCAACCTTCGCTTCTACCGGCTACGGATATATTGCTTATGACCAAAAAGCTGTCTCTGCACAGCCTGTGGCCGTGTATGAGGTAGCCGAATTCGTGGAGAAGCCCAATTTCCAGAAAGCACAGGGCTATTTGGCTTCAGGTAATTATTTGTGGAACAGCGGAATATTCATCTGGAAGACATCCGTGATTATAGAGCATTTCCAGCGTTATCTGCCGAGACTGTACAAGATGATGCTGCCGATTGGCGAGGCGCTGGGTACAGAGCAGGAGGCTGATGTTCTGGAATCCGTGTATCCGACGCTGCAAAATATTTCGATTGACTACGGCATTCTGGAGCGTTCCGATGAAGTCGTGGTGCTGTCCGGGCAATTCGGCTGGAATGATATCGGCAGCTGGGATGCGCTGGGCGCCATTTTCCCTCCCGATGATGAGGGCAACATTATCAAGGCCAATCACATCGGTATTGATACGCGCCATTCGATCATCTATGGCAACGGCAGGCTGATTACGACTATTGGCGTCGAGGGTTTCATCATTGCGGATACTGGAGATGCGCTGCTCATCTGTCCCAAGGACAAAGCGCAGTCCGTTAAAGAGATTGTAGATTTACTGAAGGACAAAGGAATGACTGAATATATCTGAGCATAGATTTTTAAAAAACGGCCATCCCAGTTGCACGGATGGCCGTTTCTTATGTCCAGGCCCACAGAAATCCGTCCCGGTCCCAAGCGATTCTTCCGCCATGCAGCTTGCGGAAGGCTTTCTTTACGTCTTTGGACAAGGAGGCGTTGCCGTTCTCATTCACAAACACAAATTGCTCGCCAAAATTGGCCTTCACATATTCTATGGCAGCCGTCTGGTACAAGGTTCCTGTAAAGCGGATTTCCTTGACCATCCATTCCGCAACTTCCTGGGCGGTGGCCTCCGGCGTTTCTCCCATAACATCCTGCTCCTTTTTACGCTTCGCTCCTGAAATTATGCCTTATACCGGGTATGTTGGGTGATCGTTGCGTGGCTTTTGCGCTGCGCTCACCATCAGCAGAATACCCGAAATCAAGTGCATTACCCAGCCCACAATAGGGATCCAAGCTATCAGGGAAGTCAAAATACCAACTACTGAGCCGTAAAAAGGCTCTCTGTTCTTAGAAGACAAAATCAGTGTAATTAAATGCAGAATAAACATCAATCCCAGAGCACTATAGCCACTCCCAATGACCAGTGCGCCTCCCAAGAAAGGGATCGCCAATACAATTTCAAACGCCCCCGTAAGCCATTTCAATACTCTTGAACTACTCACAAACATTCCCCCAGTAAGTGTAGGTAAAATATACTAATGATTATACATGGATACTTAAGCAACAACTACCATTTTATCTATTCCAACAAAAATATAATTTATTCCCAGCATCATTCGACATATTCTGCATAGATATCGGTGGTTAAGCACCTTCCCGCTCCAAATGCAGCAGCTGGGACGGGTCCAGGGCCAGTGTGACGTTATCTTTTTCCTGTATCCGCAGCCAGCGTCCGTCGTTCAACTGATCGACCGTCAAGCGGATACCGGCTGTGTCCACTGTCAGACGAATAATGTTGCCCAGCACCGATACGGAATGTACAGAACCGCCTGCCAAGATGCAGCCTTCGACCGCTTCCGTGCGTCCTTCCCCTTCCCGCAACAGCGTAATCGCTTCAGGACGGATGGCGAACCGGTCAGCTGTACTGTCGACGTTCCGGAACAGCAGCAGCGCCTCCGCCCGGGTCAAAACGTTGTAGCTGCCCATGAAACGGGCAACAAATTCGGTGCGCGGCGCTGTGTAAAGCGCCTCCGGTGAACCGTCCTGCACAATACGGCCTTGATTCATGATGCAGATCCGGTCCGACAGAATGAGCGCTTCCTCCTGGTCATGTGTGACGAATAATGTTGTCATGCGAAGCCGTTTTTGAATCTCACGGATCTCTGCCCGGAGATTCTTGCGGATTTTGGCGTCCAAGGCGCTCAGCGGTTCATCCAGCAGCAGCACTTTGGGCTGCACGGCCAACGACCGGGCCAAGGCAACCCGCTGCTGCTGTCCACCGGACAGAGACTGCGGATAGACATCATGTTTCTCTTCTAAATCGACCAGAGCCAGCAGCTCCTCACAGCGGCTGCGCCGCGCCGGTCTGGCGATTCCGCGCATCTTCATTCCGTACTCCACGTTCTCGCTGACGGTCAGATTGGGGAACAGCGCATAGGACTGAAAGACCATGCCGACCTGTCTGCTGCGGGGCGGCTGCTTCGCAAGATCCTTATTCTCCAGCAGGATCCGGCCGCCATCCAGTTCGGCTAGACCGGCAATACAGCGCAGCAGAGTGCTTTTCCCACAGCCGGAGGGCCCCAGCAGCGTTACGAGCTCGCCCTCACGAATGCTCAGATCTACGTGGTCCAGCACACGGGTCTCCCCGAACATTTTCCGCACACCCTGCAGCTGCAAATAATCGTTCATTTGCTCACCTCTCCTCCCATTCTTCGGCCAAGCTTCATAAGCACCATGGACAACATGAGAATAAACACGAAATAAGAGATGGCGATGGCACTGGCCAGATGCCCGCTTTCCCCCACCCGCTGGTACAGATAGACCTGAATAGTCTTGATATGTCCTCCGACCAGCATATTGGTCAGCACAAACTCGCCAAATAGAACAGAAAAGGACAAGAGGGAGGAGACGATAATTCCAGGCCAAATATTGGGCAAAATCACGGTCAGAAAAGCTGTCCGCCGCCGGGCACCCAGCAGTTCAGCCGCTTGCAGCAGTTCTACGGCTGAAACGGTCAGCAGACTATTCCGGATTCCCTGATACATATAAGGAAGTATGACGACGAAGTAGGCTCCGACCAGCAAATAAGCGGTTCCGGCAATATCGAGCGGCCCTGAAGAATACGTGCGGATAAGCCCGACTGCCGCTACGACACCGGGCACAGCATAAGGCAGAACCACAAGCCCTTTCATGAAATGCTCCCAATGCGGGAAATAGACTGTAATGGCAAATACCGCAGGCAGCATGACAACCAGGCTCAGCGCCACGCTGATCAGGCATAAATACAAAGAGGTCCACAGCGCCGACAGGAAACGGAGATCCCCCAGCAGCTCGCTGAACCAGCTAAAAGTCCAGGCCGTGGGCAGCAGGCTGTCCTGCCAATCCCGGGCCAGGGCGTAGAGCCCCGTTGCCAGCAGAGGGAGCAGCAGATATGCCATGAACAGCAGCATCACAATACGCGGGGCAAAGCCCGCTTTTCGTATATTCATTGGCCCAGCTCCTTCCGGACGGCTGGCCTTAGCCGGAGTGAAACCTTGCCGTTCGAGCCTGTCTTGGCCGCCGGTCCGAATCCGAAACTCTCTGCATGCCTCGCCATCCGTTGATTCAGATAAACGGCAAGCAGCGTGGTCAGGGCCAGCAGGACCGCCAAAGTACTGCCCATTTGCGGCTGGGTAACTACATCGCCCGCAACCAGGGCGCCGATCCGCACAGCCAGCAGATTATAATTGCCGCCGACCAGAGCATAGGCTGTGGCATAAGCCCCCATGGCATTGGCGAACAAAATGCCTAGCGTGCCAAAGATGGCCGGAGCCAGAATCGGCAGGCCGATGGTCTTCCAGAACTGCCAGCGGCCCGCTCCCAGCAAAGCCGCCGCCTCCCTCCACTGCTCCCTGATCCCGTAGAACGAGGGATACAGCAGCAGTAAAGCCAGCGGAGCCTGGAAGTAGATGTAGACGAGTACCAGCCCGGACCAGCTGTACAGATTGAAATCGCCGAAGATATCCCAGCCCCACTGCTTAAACAGCAATGTGAATACTCCATTGTTGCCAAGCAGAATAATGTAGGCAAAGGCCAGCGGAACACCGGCAAAATTGGAGGTCATATTCGTCAGCATAAGCAGCCGGTCCCGCACCCTGGAAGTAAAGCGGGTAATGCAATACGCGCACAACAACCCGGCAGCAATGCCAATCAGGCTGGAGGTGATGGAGATCAGCAGGCTGTTTTTGATCGCCTGCATATAATAGGCGCTTTGCAGGGCGTGCAGATAATTGCCCAGTGTAAAGCCGGTCCCGTCCTCTTGGCGGAAGCTGCCTGCCAGCATGGATACTGCAGGCACAAGCTGAAAGGCCAGCACCATCAGCAGAAAGGGGAGCAGGGCCAGAATAACGCCGCGGTTTCTTGGTTTCATCGTATACGCTCCTCAGGGCCGAATCGAACAGCGGACGCTTTCGGCATAAAGACGAAGGCGCCCGCTGTTTTTAATGCCTAGTTCAAATGCACAAGCACCCGTTCCTGCCACAACTGCGGAATGCTTTTGGCTGTCTCTTCCCAAGCCTTGTAGTCTGCGACAGGTTTCGCGTTGATATATTCATCTGCCGGCAGCAGCTTGGCGGCCACATCGTCGGGCAGCAGTACATTGTCGCGGATTGGACGGGCGTAACCTTTAGCCAGATTAATCTGTCCGGCATCGCTCAGAATATATTCACGCGTAAGCTTGGCTGCGTTGGGGTGCGGCGCCCATTTGTTGATGAGGGTCGCATACCCGCTCACGACACTGCCCTCCTGCGGAATCGTCACCGCGAAGCCGTCCTTGTTGATTTGATCCCTGTAGTTCAGCGCATTGAAATCCCACAGCAACGTGACCTCTACTTCACCCTTCTCAATATTGGCCAGCGAAGCTTCTGCATTGGAGAGCCGCCCCTTCTTGGCCAGCTCCTCGAAAAAAGCGAGCCCCGGTTCGATATTCGACTCATCGCCGCCGAAGGCCATCGCCGCCGCAAGAACCGCCATCTGGGCCTGCGCCGCTTTGGTTACATCACCGACGATGATCTTGTAGTCGCCATTCTTCAAATCCTCCCAGCTCTTGGGAGGACTCCCGACAAGCTTGGTGTTCGTCAGCAAGGAAATCGTGCCTTGATAACCAACGATCCAGTGGCCGTCAGCATCTTTGGCCCAGCCCGGAATCTCGTCCCAGTAAGAGGTCTTATACGGCTGCGTAACTCCCTTATCCACCGCCACTGGACCAAAGGCGATCCCGACGTCCCCGATATCGGCGGTCGGTTTATCCTGTTCCGCCTCAAACTTGGCAATCTCTTCTGCACTCGACATATCTGTATCTGAATGTGCCAGACCGTATTTGCTGTTCACATCCGCCCAGGTATCCTTCCAGTTGGCCCAGGAGTCCGGCATCCCGACACTGACCACGCTGCCCTCTTCCTTAGCTTTGGCCTCAATCTCGGTTAGAGTAAGCTCGGGGTTTCCCGCATTTCCGTTCGTTTGATCAGCCTTGGCTTCCGAATTCCCGCAAGCAGCAAGCAACAGGACGAGCAAGGATAGCGCAAGAACAGTCAACTGGTATTTCCTGAATTCTTTTATCATCGTTTCCCCTTCACTCCTATTTCTTATTGTGGGCTTTCCCTGTGATCCAAGCTGTCTCTACCCTACTGAAGTATAGGAAGGCACTGTTTACGGGGAATTAAGGGAAATAGGAATATTTGTAAAACAGAGCGGGGAATGTAAAGCTGTAGTTGCAGGAGATTTCGCCCGCTGGCGGGGCTGGGAGATCGGATGCCAGCATGAAAAAGCTGCCTGAATCCAGGCAGCTTCCATTCTGATCCTTACCTGCATCCTCACTCCCTTACCTTCTCTTCGCCGCAACACTGACTACGCCGTAGCGGTACAGTACTTTTTTACCGAACCAGTTGAAGACCCGGTCTGTAAAAAAACCCATGAATCCCAGGCAGAACAGGCCAACAAAAATCCAGTCCGTGCGGAAGAACAGCCGCGAGTTCCAGATCAGATAGCCTACCCCTTCGTTCGAGGCAATCATCTCCGCACCGATAATCGCCATATAAGAGGTGCCCATAGCCAGCCGGACCCCGGTGAAAATATAGGGGATCGTCGCAGGCACGATCACATGCAGCAGAATCTGCCACTCGCTGGCGCCCATGCTGTGGGCAGAACGGATTTTGTCATCCTCGACTGACATCACACCCGTCAGGGTGTTCAGCACCACGATAAAGAAGGTGGCATACATAATCAGCGCGATTTTGGACTGCTCTCCAATGCCAAACCAGACCAGGAACAGCGTGATAAAAGCGATGGGCGGAATGAAGCGGATAAAATTCAGAAACGGCTCCGCAAAGATGCGGATTACATTCACCTTCCCGATGATCAGCCCTACGGGGATCGCGATTAGACTGCCAAGTACCCAGCCCACGAGCACCCGGTAAAAGCTGATGCCGATGTACTGCATCAATGTCCCGTCCTCCAGCAGCTCACGGCCGCCGAGCAGCGTGGTCCAGGGTCCCGGGATGACATCGGGTCCGTAGATAACGGCGCCAAGCTGCCAAATGCAGAGCGCAGCCAGCCACAGCAAAGTGACGGACACCCATTTTTTCTCGACCCATTTCATGATGTGTTGCCCCCAATCTTATCCTTCGTAATTCATCCTGTTATTCTTCAAAATGGCTCTGAATCCGGTTATAGAGCGCGTAGAATTCCGACGCAGCCACATCCCGCGGGTAGGCCAGCGTATTGTCGTAAATATCGGTGATATTAGAGGACGGACCTACTGACATAATGCCGATTCGCTCCCCGAGCAACAGCGCTTCCTGAATATCATGCGTTACAAAAATAACCGTCTTATGCGTCTCCCGCCAGATCTGCACAAGTTCCTTTTGCATCGTGCGGCGGGTCATGGCATCCAGGGCACCGAACGGCTCATCCATGAGCAGAATTGCCGGATCATTGGCGAGCACCCTGGCCAGCTGCACACGCTGCTTCATGCCGCCCGACAATTCCTTCGGAAATTTCTCCTCGTGTCCGTTCAATCCAACCAGCCCGATATAACGGTCTGAGACGGATCGCCTTTCGGAGCGCGGCATTTTCTTCATCCGCAATCCAAACTCCACATTCTCACGCACGGTCAACCAGGGGAAAAGCGATGAGTCTGCCTGCTGGAACACAACCGCCCGGTCGCTGCCCGGCTTATTTACCTCGGTATTGCCTACCCGCAGCCGCCCCCCGGATTTGGAGACAAATCCGGCGATCATATTCAGCAGCGTGGACTTGCCGCAGCCGCTTGGCCCCAGCAGCACGAAGAATTCTCCGCCGCGGATGACCAGGTTCACATCCTTGATAATGTAATGCACATCTGTAACCGCGGCTCCCACGTTATAGCTTTTGCGGAGCTGTTCAATATGAATAGTGTGCGAAGTGGCAGGCAGACTCATATGGATCCTCCTCCTATTTCTGATACGTAGCTTCTTCCGGCAGCGCCTGCTTGAGCGCCGCCAGATTCAGCTTACTGTCCAAATCGAACTCCTGGGCAATGATGCCTGTGTCCACCATATATTTCTTCTGATTCGCCAGACTGTCGTAAGCCGCCTGTGAGAATCCCAGATGCCACGGGTTGTTCGGCAGATCCTTCAGCGTGGCCTCCTTCGGCTGCTTCACTTCCTTGAACATCAGATCAGCCACCTCTTCCGGGTGCTCCTGGGCGTAAGTTCCCGCTTCGTCCACAGCTGCGAGAAAGGCGGCCACGCCATCCGGGTTCTGCTTCAGAAATTCATCGCTTGTCACAATCCCCATCCCCAGCCGCACATTGGTCTTGGACATATCGGTAAGCTCATGCACGCCGTCAAGGGCCAGCAGCTTATCTGTGAGCGCCGAGCCGCTGAACCAAGCCGCGTCCACGTCACCTTGCTTCAAGGCAATATAAGCTTCGTCAAAAGCGCCCTGGCCGGTCAACGTCACAGTGCTCAAAGCGATTTTGTTCTCCTTCAAATACTCATCCCATAGGTAAGGAAGGAACGTGCCCCGCATAAAGCTCAGGTTCTTGCCCGCCAGGTCGCCGGGCTGCTGAATCTCATCCCGCACATACAACTTCCAGGACGAGGCCGCAGCATCCGTAGCCAGACCCGCCGAGGCAATGATCGAATACTCCCCCTTGGCAACTGCGTTCAACAGCGGGAAATCGGCTCCAAAAGCAACATCGACCTGCTTAATGAAGAGCGCATTTACTCCTTCAGCTGGTGTACCGAAATTTAATAATTCAGCCTCAATGCCATGTTTGGCAAAAATCCCTTGATCCACCGCAATGCGGAACGTCGGATTGGTGTTGATATCGGCCACCCTGATTTTAAGTGCCGCTTGCGCTGCATCGGCCGTGTCCCCGGACGGGACAGCATCTCCCTTGGAGCTGCACCCTGCCACAAGGATCGTAAGTGATAGGGATAAGAGCAGAAGCCCGGTATGGATGAATGTTTTTTTCATGCGGAACCACCTCATGGTCTTGAATTTGTCGTCTGTGACTTCTTGCTGTCGCCTTCATCAGTGGTGGCTACGCAAGCAGCGCCCTCCACGAACGGCAGGGTTCTAGCTACGCTTACGATGGAATCGGAGCCTTTCGGCGCCGCACCCGGCACTCTGAACTGTGAAATGTCGATCGGCTCGATCGCAGTCTCCTCAGGCTGTGCCAGTTGCGGCACCCAGTTGTATGGCACGCGGTAGGAACGATAGACCATATTCGTATTTCTGCGGTCGGTATAAGGCGAGATGTATTCCCATACAAGCTCATGGTCTGCCGTGATTTCGAACAGCCGCCCGTTGGAACCCTCTGTGATCAAGGTATTGCCATTCGGCAGACGCTGGGCCGAGCTGATGTAGGGACTGTAGAACTTATAAGAATCGGTTGGCACGGAGAAGCCCGCCTCCGCTGCGGTATATTGCCATTCAATTTCCAAGGAAACCGGGTTAATCTCCAGAATCCTGGAGTGATCGCGGAGCGCATTCTTTTGTCCAAAAGGAGAAGCCGGATTCGGAAGGCCGTAGCCGCCCCAGCCGCCGTTGTCGAACACCAGCAAATTGCCCTCGCCCGGCAGGCCCTTCGGAATGATATGAGCGTGATGCTGGCCGACGATCCAGTCGATATGCTTCACTTCCGGCAGTGAATAATCCGGTCCGAGCCGCCAGACGATAGCCCCGGTTTTTTTATCTGTAATCGCGATAATGTTCGCTTCTCTGGCATCCCAGATAATGTTGTCCGGATGGAAGCGCTCGTCACCCGCATCGTAGAATTTGTTCGGTCCGACATACGAAGCGGAGTTGATATGCAGCCAATCGCCTACGCCGCCGCCCAGATCGCCGAAAGAACGGGTATTGGGGTCACGGAAGAGGACGTTCTTGGCCGCTTCATCAAAGCCTAGTTCGGCAAAATGCTCATTCGCCGCCCACTCCCACACGATATTGCCTTCCCAATCAACCTCAACAATGGTGTCGTCTAGTAGCTGCTTGTCGGAAATTTCGCTGTTGTATAGATTCTTATGGGCCAGGATCAGCGTCTTGCCGCTGTTCGTTTGGGGCTCAAGCCCGGGCGCATAGTAACCGACCGGATTACCTTCCCGCTGGTAGTCATGATGCTGGCGGGCATACCAGAGGGGCTCATAGCCGGGATCTTCGATATGTTCGTAACTGTTGTACTTCCAGACAATATTTCCTTCAAAATCCACCTGTACCAGGTCCACATTGTCCTGAATGCCGAACTTCGGATCTCTGCGGCCTGTGCTGCCCAGCACATAACCACCCGGCAGGATTTTGGCCGGGAATCCGATCAGCCCTTGCCATATATGAACTTCTTTGCCGTTCATGTCGATCAGTACAACCCCTTCATCCCCTGCCTGATACACCGTGTAGCCGCTCCAGGCCTGGCCCGGTTTATACAATGTTGCTCCAGTTGGATATACTGTTGAGTGTCCCATAGTGATCTTGTCTCCCTTTTGTTTGGATAAAACGACCTTGTGACGCCATAGACATTCGTATTAGTAACTAAGGTAATTACTCATCTTCGCAGGCCGGGTCCGCTTCTGCTCAGGGTCCGGTGTTGCCGGAGTTTTGGCGTTCTGTTCCGCCAGTTCCAGAAGCGTCCCCGAGAACCCCTCCAGGTTCGCGATGATCCGCTCATAGAAGCGGCTCTGCAGCAGCAGCTCCTCCTCCGTAAACCCGTCGAACAGAAGCGTGATACACATTACCCCGACATTGCTGTTATGCTCATACATCGCCCGGCCCTTGTCCGTTACATCCAGCACCACCGTCCGGCGGTCGTCCTCCTTGCGCCTGCGCATCGTGTAGCCGCCTTTTTCCAGCTTGTCGCTGAGCGCTGTAATTGCCCCGGAGGTGAAATCCAGCTGTTCCGCCAGATCCCCGAGCCGCTGCTCTCCCTCACGGATAATCTTGTGCAAGATCAGCATCCCCGGCAGGCTGATGCCCTCGACGGTAATGCGGTCCCGCTCTTTGACAAATCTTCGCACCATCTTGCGGAACAGGTAATCCGCTTCCTCCAGCCGTTCCCAGTCTCTGTCTTCCATCGTTCCCTCTGCTTCCTGCCGGCCGGTAGACGCGAAAAAGACCCCCGGCACCATCCTGGCAAGGATAGGTGCGGGAGCCTTTGGCGGTCCAATCGGCTCTGTGCTGTATTATTTCACTGTTCATTTAATTATTGTTGAAGTATTGGTGTTATCACATATCCCTTTAATCATAGTTGTCAAGTATGAATTAATGGTTTTATTACGACAACGTAATCACATACGTAATAAACTGGTATGCCTCGCCCTTCCAGACCGTGGTGGTGCCAAGCAGCTTCTTGCCGGAGGGGCTCCAGCGCAGCTGGTCGGAGGCCTGCATCTCATCGGAGATTGGCGTCTGTTCGTTCGTCTCCACCTCAGTAATGAACAACCGGTTCTCATTGCCGTTCTCAGAACTGGTGGAGTAGGCCAGCTTACTGCCATCCGGGGACCAGTTGGTTCCGAAGATCTGGAATCCTGAGTAGACGGTGGACAGTTCATTGCCTGCACCATCCGTAACGAACAAGGTTACCTTGCCTGGAGCAACCCGCTTCTGCACTGCCAGCCTGCTGCCATCTGGAGAGGGAATCACCCACATGACACCCGTGCCCAGCACCTCGGAGGTCTTGGTCTGCGTATCATAGGCGATCAAACGGCTGTCTTCTTCGGCGGTAAAATAGATCTTGGTGCCGGACTGGATGACATTCGCCACGTATTTCGCTTCTGTCTGCATTGCCGGCTCACTCTTCCCGTACGCATCGACTCTGACCACCTTGCCCGCAACTGGCGGGAACTCGGAATACAGAACATGGGTGTTGTCGCTCCAAGTGCCTTCGCCCATCGCGATTTCACCCTCACCAGTCTTGACCGTATCTCCGGTCGCCAGATTCATAATGTAGCCGATTCCGGAAGATTCATAGCCCGCTTTGTAGAAAACGTACGTTTTGTCCGGCGACAGCAGTGCACCCCCGAGGTTGTCCTTGCCCTCTTTCAGCGGCGTCTGCTGACCCGAAGACAAATCGTACAGATAGAGATTCTGGGGGTAATGCTTTTGCCCATCCCAGATTTCCGCAGGAATCGCCTTGTTCTCCTGGCTGACCACAATCGAGTCTTCACTGGCCCAGTCCATCCCCCGCACGCCTTCGAGCTTGTCGATGCGTTCTAGCTTAAGCCGGGTGTAGACCGACTCCGCCTGGTTGTCCATAACCGTAATCCGGGTGCCCGATTTCTCTATCACTTCCTTGGACACTGTCTCGTCCGAACTGCATGCCGATAACAACAACAGCGCTGCTACGCTGAGCAGAACCCACTTCCTAGTGCCGAGCTTCTTCTTCATTTCTGTACGCCCCCTACATGTGTTGTACGCCTTCTTCAATATGGGCAATGTTACCACCGGAGTATTTCCAAACCCTCACCGGTTGTTTCCAAGTTGTAAACTTCACTTATGATTCCGCCGGAAAAGACAGCCGGAATGCTGAGCCCCCGCCCTCTATATCCAGCAGCTCTATGATCCCGTTCTGCTTCTCCACCAGAGTGCGAACCAGGGACAATCCAAGCCCCGTACCGCCCGATTGCCTTGAACGGTCACGGTTAACCGTATAGAACGGTTCAAAGATCTTATCTCTGGCCTCCGCCGGAATACCGATCCCGGAATCGCGGATCGTAATCCACACCCGGCCGTCCCTGGCTTCACTGCGGATATGCACATTCCCCTGTGTAACATTATATTTAATCGCATTATCGAGCAGATTGATCAAAATATGCATGAAGCTCTCCCGGTCCATCCAGATGTGAGACACCTGTGTATCGAGGGTAAGCGTCAGTCCGAAGCGTTCGGCCTTGCCACTCATGCGCCCGCATACTTCACGGAGCTCTCCGCCTACTTCCAGCAGTTCCGCCTGCGATTCAAAATCATATTTCTCCAGAGCGGTCAGCTGCAGCACCTTCTCGACCATCTCATAGAGCCGCTGCGTTTCTTTGGCGATGTTGACCTTGGCATCCTGCAGCAGCTTGGGGTCATCGTCATACATGTTCAACAGATCCACATACGCCTTGATCGAGGTGAGCGGTGTCTTGAATTCATGGCTGATATTGCCGATGTACTGCTTCTGCTGCTGCTCCAGCGCCTGAAGCTTCTGCACCGCCAGCTTCAGCTTGCGCTGCTCCTCGTCTTTGGCAGCAATGCTGCTCTCAATCTCCCGGCTCATGTAATAGATACCCTCCGCCAATTCGCCCAGCTCATCCGCGCGCTTCACCGGAGGAGCGGCGATATAATGAGCCTTCCGGATCTCCTCCGCAGCCAGCTTCAGCCGGCTAATCGCCACCGCCGCCCGGTTGAAATACAAATACCCGATAATAAAACTGAGCAGCAGCACGGCCAGTCCCGTAGTCAGGAACAGGTTCTTGAGTGTCTGCTGGAAGCTCAGTGAATCCTTCAGCGAATATTGCAGCTGCACCACCCCCATCTGCTTCTCTGGTCCTTGCAGCGGAGCGAGGTACAAAAGGGTATCCCCCCTACTCTGGTAGGCTATTTTATTCTGAAGCGCATAGGCCAGCGAGTCCTGCACCTCGCTTCGCCCGTCATCCCCCGGTCTGGACAGCTTGCCTTGAGCCGAGGAACCGGTTAGCCGGCCTTGCGCGTCATACAGCGTCACTTCCAGGCCGGTAAAACCGGCCAGCTCCACTGCCAGCTGCCGGCCCCGCTGCTTCATGAACTCCTGTGGCTCAAGCCGCGTCCCCGTATAATAGGTCTGCTTCACCCGCAGATTCACGGTCTTGACATGCTGAGCCAGATAACGCTCAGTCTGGGCCTGCTGGTTGCGGTCCACGCCGCGCAGCACGAAGAAGCTGAGCACACTTAAGGCCAGAATCAGCAGCAGCGCCAGAAACAGGCTGAATTTCAGCTTAATGCTGACTCTCATGGATAATCACCGGCCGGTACCGCCTTATATCCAACACCGTATACGGTTTGCAGCATATTCTGATAGGGCTCGCCGAGTTTTTTGCGCAGCCGCTGAATATGAATGTCCACCGTACGTGTCCCGCCGGCATAGTCCATCTCCCAGACCTGCTCCAGCAATTCCTCCCGCATATAGACCCGCTGGGGGTGGGAGAGCAGCAAGAGCAGCAGGTCGAATTCCTTCGGGGTCAGCTCCAGCAGCTCCCCGGCAATCTGGACCGTCCGCCGGTCAGCATGAACCTGAAGCGCTCCGTACCTAAGGCTTTCGGACTTTATCTCGCCTGTACGCTTCTCCAATCTGCGCAGCAGCGCCTTGACGCGGGCCAGCAGCTCGCGGATCTCGAACGGCTTGGTCATATAATCGTCTGCACCCAGCTCCAGCCCGACAATTTTATCGACAATATCATTCTTTACCGTCAGCAGGATAATGCCGATGTCGTCCCGGTCCTCCAGCTTCCGGCACACATCATATCCGCTCATCCGGGGCATCATCACATCCAGCACCATCACTCCCGGCTGAAAGGACTGTGCCTTGCGGAGCGCTTCCTCCCCGTCACCCGCCGTCTCCACTTCATATCCTTCACGCCGCAGCGCATAAGCAATGGCGCTTACAATGCCCGGCTCATCATCGACAACCAACACTTTTTTATTCATCCAAGTCACCTTTTCGCTTCCGATTTAGATAGAGCTTAAGTCCTGCTGCTAGTATACCTTTGTTGGATGCCAGACCCAAGAGGAACGAGGGTGGAGAATAATGGCGTTCCCCTGGCATTGCTTATTAACACCTGAAACCCGGGCAGCCTCACCAATGTTGTCCACAACTTGCAGAAAAAAATCTTTAGGTTATCTTAAACAATGATTAAGGTTCTCCTCAGCTTTGCTGTTTACAATGTAAGTAAGCTAGAACGCATTCAGATCCTGACCGCCATAACCTTCGCTGCTATATAAGAAATGCCTAAACTTAGAAAAGAGGATGTATATATGAATATAAAAAGAGTAATGATTGTTGGAACGATGATTGTAGCTTTGTCCTTTGGAGGAACGGGCTGGAGCAAGCTGACTGTGAACGCAAGTCCGGTTGCGAAATGGTCCACTGCCGGCACTGCCGAAAAGGAAAACACCGGCGACGACCTGCTTGAGGCCCTGAACATGGCTTCCGATGAAACTTTGTACGAAGCGTTGTATGACGGCAAATCACTCAGGGATATCGCAGCGGAGCGTAAGGGGAACATTAACAGCGTAGTTCAATTGCAGGTAGCCCAGCTCACGGAACAGCTGGATGCACGCCTGGCCAGCGGAAGCATCACCGCCAAGCAATACACAGCTCACCTGGAAGAGCTGAAGGATATTGTTACGGAGAGTCTAAACACCTCATTATGATAACCGGGATACATAGGCATGAGGGTATCTTTATAAAAAACGGCAAAAAGTAAGCAGAGCAGCAATTCTCCCGTTACCGGGGAATCGCTGCTCTGCTTTTTTGGTCATGGGCAGCTTGCTTCAGCAGATTATGAGCAAGCGAAGGGAACCGAACAACGGTCCGTTCGCGGAGCGTCCACCCGAGTGTTCACGTCTATCTGTTGAAAGAAAATAAAGTCTTAGACTAGCGATGCGTCATTAAGCGAACGGGCAGATTACGTTAACAAAAAAATAAAACCTGCACAATTATGTGCCGATTAACCAATTTCCAATATGCAAAAAAGATACCCCTAAAAAAGCCATGTATACATGATAGTATATAAAAAATTCAACATAATTCTATTGATTTTTTGGTGAAAACTGTATGTTATTATGGGACTGCGGAGCAAAATGATAAGGGATGAAGGGAGCAGACCTGCATGATTACGCGCAGAAAAATAGCGCTGGAAAACCGACGCACCATATTTAACTTGGAAATATCAGAAAAAGAATGGCGCTTCGTTACGTCCCCGAAGCGAAAGGAAGGGTAACGATGATTATGACACAAAAAGAAATGCTGTTCATTGTGCAATCACAACTTGCAATTGACCTGAATTGCTCTATCGATGACTTTAACGGCGAGAGGGACAGCATTATTTTTGTTGAAGCTAAAGAAAATCCTGGATGCAGGCCATTTCCGAGAAAGGCGCGTTATTTCGAAATTGTGTCTATGGGGAAATCAATTGTAGTATCGGCTACATCCGAACGGTTGTTAATTGCCAAAACACAGATGCAGGGCAAAGACAGGGATACCGTATTCTCCTTGCCATTTATCAGGGGTCTTTATTTGCATTTTCTTCCTGATGTAAAAAGAATAAAGCCAATGGCACCACCGAATTTTTTTTCATTTGAGCTGATTACGCGAAAAGAAGTGGTCAGTTTACTTGATAACACAAGATTCAATGAAGCTATTATTTATGATACGAATCTTCCCTGGCAGACTGATCTAGCTGTGCTTGCAAAGCAAGGCGGGGAAATTGTTGGTGTGTCAGGAGCAAGCAAAACCTGTGCAAAACTGTGGCAAATTGGCATAGAAGTATTACCCAAATATCGTAATTTGGGATTGGCTAGTTATCTTGTAAACAGGTTAACTTTTGAAATATTGGAACGTGGAGAGATACCGAGTTATGACGTAATCGCCAGTAACATTGCTTCACAGAGAGTAGCTCAACGATTAGGGTATTTTCCCGCATGGGTGTCTGATTGGCGATGCAATTTTGAAGGACTTGAACAGTAATTGTACCTCAAGAAGCTTCAACTAACCAGTAACGTTAGCTGAATAAAATTACGACGGCTGCCGGTTAATGATCGGCTGCCGTTTTTCTCAACTAACGGACACTCTGGCTCAATAATCACATCACGAGTTAGACGATAAACAAAAAAATATGAGGTATGCGGAGCCGATGAAGAATTCTTTAAGAAGTTTCAAAACTCGGGTAATTTATGAGAACCGATTATTAGGGTACCGTAACATTACGGAATACCGCTAAGGGGGAATCTGGATGTTCAAGATTGGGACGTTTGCCAAGATGAGTGGTGTGACGGTTAAAACACTGCGGCACTATGATGAACTCGGCTTGTTAAAGCCTGCGCAAGTAGATGATGAATCGGGATATCGTTTTTATACGGCGGAGCAACTGCTTACTATCCGTCGTATCGCGGGGTTCAAAGAACAAGGTTTGACACTCGAAATGATGCGGCCGTTGTTGAGCGGACCGATCACTCTGGCGCTAGCGGAGCGTACGTTGCTTAGGAAGCGGAAGGAGCTGGAGCAACAGATACAGGAGGCTCAGCGGCAACTTACGGAACTTGATGAGCGTATCGTGCAGATCGAACGGCATGCAAAGGCTCCAGCGGAAGGGAAAATCTCGCTGCGAAGCGTGGAGCCAGTTCTCGTTGCTTCAATCCGCGAGATTTTGCCTCAAAGCCAACTGTGTCTGCTACTCGATGAACTTAAGCAGTATGTCCGCTCACAGGGCGAAAAGTCGGACCTCAACATGACAATCTTATGGCACAAGAGGGCTGATTGCCTCGAAGAGCCTTCAGACATTGAGGTCGCTATTCCTGTTTCTATGGAGATTCCTGACAGTCGCAGGGTGAAGATTCATCAATTGCCCGGTATAAAGGAAGCGGTCTCGTATATCCACAGGTGCGACCCATATAATGACACTTGCAAAGCAAGTGAGGTGGTGCGGACATGGATCGATGAAGAGGGATACAGGCTGGGCGAGATGATCCCGGTACGTGAGGTTTATTTGACGTCGGACAAAGAAATCTATGGCCAGCTCCGAATGGCGGAGGCGATTGTACCGATCGATCGGGCTTGAAAAAAGATAGGGATACACTCTTGACTCTCCCCTTGGGGGGAGGGTTTATCATGGCATCAACCAATTGATAAGGAGTGGATCTACATGTATATGAAACGTCTAGAAGGCCAAATCGCTATTGTAACAGGAGCCAGCCGAGGGATCGGCAGAGGGATCGCACTGCGCCTCGCAGCCGAAGGTGCGATTGTCGTTGTACATTACGGTACACGGCGAGATGCGGCGGATGAGACTGTCGCCATTATCGAAGCAACGGGTGGCACAGCCTTCAGCGTCGGTGCAGATCTCAATACTTTGGATGGAGTCGATCGGCTTCTTAAGATTTTGGATGAGGAGCTCATTCGCAGGACAGGCATCAACCAATTCGATATCTTAATCAATAATGCCGGCATCGGCACATCCTCGTCATTTGAAGAGACAAACGAAGCGGAGTTCGATCGGCTGTTCGCAGTTAATGTCAAGGCGCCGTTCTTCCTCATACAGCAATCGCTCGAACGCTTGCGGGACGGTGGTCGAATCATCAATATCTCATCTGGAGTGACACGCATTGCTTATCCAAATATCATGGCCTACAACTTAACTAAAGGAGCCGTCAATACATTCACCTTACACCTAGCTAAGCTTCTGGGTCCACGTGGGATTACCGTTAACTCCGTCATGCCGGGCATCGTTGATACGGATGTCAACGCGCCGTGGCTGCATTCGGCCGAAGGCCGTCAGTTTGCTGAAGAGATGTCCGCGCTTGGCCGTGTCGGTGAACCATCAGATATCGCGGACATCGTTGCCTTCACGGCGTCGCCAGACGGTCGATGGGTAACGGGACAGATGTTAGATGCGACCGGCGGGTCGCATCTGTAAAGGGTCGTGCTATTGCGACAGTTCTTGAAATGAATGCTGTGTATTTTCAAATTCCGGGATATCGGTACGGGGAACGATAGTTCAATAAAACAGCGGTAGTCCAAGACTTTATTTCGTCCATGGCTGCCGTTGCTTCTCTTATTGGGGTCAGTCTCATAAAAACGAGGGGTGTCCCAAGCAGCCATTGTATGGCTGCTTGGGACACCCCTTCGTATAATTGTGACCGAAGCTATTCTGCTACTTCTCGCGTTTGACTTCCAGAATATCGAGGAAAAAGACGAAGATCGGAATCCCCAGAATCAATCCCCATACACCCAGGTAATGCTCGGAGAACAGCAGCACGATGAAGGTATAGAACATCGGCAGGTTCATTTTGGAAGACATCAGCTTCGGATTCAGGAAATAACCTTCAACAAAGTGCAGTACAGCGATCATGACCAGCACATAAATGACCATCACCAATCCGCCAATATTGTATCCTATAATACATAACGGAATCAGCGAAATCACAAAGCCGACCACGGGAATCAGACTCAGCAGGAAGATCATGATCGAGAGCGCGAACAAGTACGGAAAACCCAGGATCCAGAGCCCGATAATCGTAAAAAAGGTGTTAAATAAGGCAATCAAAATCTGTGCTTCAATAACTTTCCCAAAAGAGGAAATGAATTTGCTGCCAAAATACTCAAGCTCCACGTAGAACCAGGATATCTTGCTCTGTTTGAGCCTCGAGGTAAAGGCGACAATCCGGTTCTTCTCCAGGATAAACACCAGACTGAGGATCATAGCCATGACGAAGGTTGTGCCCCAGTTGCTGATTTTCATGACATACTCAATACCTTGAGTCATATAAGATTCATAGTTCAAATCCTTGAGCGTGTTAAATATGTATTGGGTAATCTCATTCTGCGGGATATTGGCAGGGGTCAGGTTGGTCAGGAAATAGGTCAGCTGCTTAATCTGTGTAAATACCTTGGGCAAGTAATTAACAAGGGCGATTACTAATGTTGCGATCAATATCAGGTAAAGAATAACAATAATCACCTTGCTGTTGACTGCCACATATTTATTAATCCGCTTACTGAGCACTACTTGGAAGCTGTTCATTACATAAGCGATCAAAAAAGTTAACAGGATCACATTAAGCATATCTCTAATACTGAACAACAGCAGGGCAACCAGCGCCAGAATAAAAAACCGGCGGACGGTCAGGTTAGCATAATACCGCTTGAATACTTCCATTGTTTCTCTCCATTCATGCACATTTAGGACCTAAGTACAGTCTACAGTAAGGAAAACACTTATAGCAACTGCACAAACGTCATATTCCCCTAAAAAATTGCATGTTTCAACCCGTAAGTAAGCCTCATTCCTCTATCTGCCTGTTAATTTTACCGTGTGGCTCCACAGGTCATAATCCATATTCAGATGCAGCGCCTTGGACAACCTGCCCAGCGGGATCAGCAGAGTGCCCTCCTCAAGCCTGGGTTCTACACCCGTTAGGGGAACTCTTCGTGCATTCACTGTCAGCACCATCGGCGGTTCGCTCCGTTTCAGCTGATCTATGGTCTGGGCAGCACTGAGCAGCTCGCTCCCTCCGTTGAACCGGCAGGTGTTCAGATCCAGACTGGAACCCAGCCCTTCCGTTACATTGAATTTCAGATGGATGCCCAAAGCATTGGTAATTTCCAGCAGGCGGTCATTATAGGACCCGTAAGGGAAAGCGATTGCTGAATCGGTATTGCCCAGTTCTTCCCGAAGCCTGCGCTCGGCTGTGCCCAGATCCTGCCTGACCCTCTGGTAATACTCCTCATTCAGCTCATTCCGGTTCTCGTCATCAATGTACAGCAGTGCACTGGCGGCCGGGCGGCCCCCGCCTTCCGCATCAACAACCCCGTAACGGTGCATATCGTAGGTATGGTTATAAAAGCCCATCCCGGCTGCTTTCATCTCCCTCATTTGCGGCCAGGTCAGCTTGGGAACACTTAGCGTGTCAGGCTTGTCAATAGTAGACACGATGATAAAGTTGACGGCCGTGTAGCCGTATTCCTGCAGGATCGGAAAAGCGAGAGAATAGAAGCTCTCATAACCATCATCAAAAGTCAGCAGCACCGCATTATCAGGAACGGAGCCGTTATCCAGCATGAACTGCCGGTACTGCTCCATTGTAATGACATGGAAGCCCTCCTGCTTGAGCAGCTCCATCTGATCCCTGAACCGGTCGACAGACAATACCCAGGGAAACAGCGGCATCGGCTGCTCCGAGAGATGATGATACATCAGAACGGCTACCTCATCCCTGTAATATACGCCCTCTGGCAGCGGTTCCGGCCTGTCCCAGCCAATCTTCACGTTCAGCGCCTGTTCCGCAAGCTCCTTCGGAATCATCACCTCATGATGGGTATACCGGGCAGGTATGGCGCCCAGAATCTTATGTCCGTTAATATTCAAAGTGACGGTATTAGATGCAGTTATATAGCCTCGGTATGCAAAAAGACAAAGGACAAGGGCGATGAGCATCATCGCCAAGTGAACTCTTTTCAAATTCATAGTCTCCTTAAATTCGCCTGAATGCCCTTTGAAAGCAAAGTGTGTTTCAGGTGAAATCTTCTCACAGACTATGTAACTACATTACCCGGTGACAATTCTACCTGTATAAAGTTACAATATCTTCTTATTTTTGCAGATTTCCGAAGTATTCCCCTTCTTCCAGCCCATCAACAAACCGCTGCAGCCACTCATAATATTGCACGGCGTGTTCCAGCTTGTCCAGATCCCGCAAGCAGCTGCTCCGCTCTTCTTCCGGAGTGCCGGGTGCCTGTGTCAACGCTGCAAGCTCCGGCATCACGGCCGCCAGCGCCTCCTGCATCACATCAATTTCCCGCTGCAGCTTCATAGTGAAGAAGTTCTTGAAGGCCTGGAAGAAATCCGTCTCCGCAGCGTACAGATCCTTGCGCTCACGTTTCTCCGCAAGCTTGGTCACCATCCGCGAAGCCATCAGCGAACGGACACCGTAGCTCATGTTGCTTTTGCTCATATTCATCGTGTTCTTCATTTCCTCAAGGGTCATCGGCTTGTCTTCAAAAAACATAATCCCATACAGCTGCCCAAATGAATAATTGGACCCGTATAAGTCCATAGTCTGGGCAATCGCATCAATTATGGGGCGCAGAAGCTGCTCCCGTGGAGACAAATCCGCGTTGCCTTCGCCAAACGCTGCCTGTTTCATTAGCTGCACCTTCAATCTGTTTGGATTCGTTCCTACTAGATTACACAACTCTTTAGCTTTTTCCCGCGATTCTCAAAAATTTTACACAATCTTTGATAGATGTTTACGTCCCTTTAACCACGCCGTTGCCGCTTGAGTGTACAATTTTTTTTGAACAGAAGAGTGTTCTTCAAAAATTATACAGCAAAATTAAGCAGATGGAATGGGGTATCGGAAAGAAAATGACACGTTCAAAGTGGCTTGGCGGTTTAAAACCGGTGCTCTTCACCTTGCCGGCAATGATTCCGTTCGTATTATTCTGGCTGGCGCCGCTTTTGTATGTATTTTATCTCAGCTTCACGGAATGGGACTTTATGAGCCCGGAGAAGACCTTTGTCGGTCTGGACAACTATATCGATCTCTTGCGCAATCCGGCCTTTTACCAGGCGCTGCGGGTGACCGTGCTGTTCTGTGCGGGAAGCGTGCTGCCCGTCATTCTGATCGGTCTGGGACTGGCCCTCCTGATGAACCGCAAGCTAAAAGGCTCCATGCTCTACCAGGTGCTGTTGTTCTCCCCCTGGGTTACGCCGACCGTTGCCGTCTCCATTGTGTGGTCCTGGATCTACGAGCCCGAGATCGGGCTTGCCAATACAGTGCTTGGCTTCCTGGGTCTTCCCCCAATAGGCTGGCTGCATGATCCGCAGTGGGCACTTATCGGTGTGCTGCTCGTGACCATCTGGAAATCGGTAGGCTGGGCCATGATCTTCTATCTGGTGGCGCTGCGCAATGTGCCTTCCGATCTCTTGGAAGCCGCTGAGCTTGATGGTGCCGGCCCGTTTCAGAAGTTCATGCGGGTTACGCTGCCGCTGATCTCGCCTACCACCCTGTTTCTGTTTATCGTACAGATTATCGGTGCACTTCAGGCCTACGACCAGATCAATGTGCTTACGCAAGGCGGACCTTCCGGCTCTACACGCACGCTGCTCTATATGTATTACCAATCTGCTTTTGAATCCTTCCAGATCGGTGAAGCATCCAGCGTAGCCATGGTTCTTGTCTTTATCTGCATGCTGCTGTCAGTGCTCTCCCTGAACATTAGTAAACGGACCACTCATTATCATTAAAATTTTGTATAAAGGAGACCTTGGTATGCGTTCGATCCAACGGCTTGGCAATCTCTCACGCCATCTCTTCTTCGCGGTCATTGCTGTGCTGATGGCCTTCCCGTTCTACTGGATGGTCACCAGTGCTCTGAAGACCAATGATGAGATTTGGCGCTCGCCGCCTACACTTTGGCCGGAGTTGCCGCTCTGGAGCAATTTTGCCGCTGCCTGGAACGAAGCTCCCTTCGCCAGATACATGGGCAACAGCATCTTCGTAGCCACAGCCATTGTGCTGCTGCAGGTGGTGAATTCCGGAATGATGGCTTACGCGCTGACCCATATGAAGTTCCGGTTAAAAGGGCTGTTCGCAGGGGTAATCCTGTTCGGCTATATGGTCCCGTCTACAGCGGTCTATCTGCCCGGATATCTGGTCCTCTCCGAGCTGCACCTGCTGGACTCCTACGCAGGGCTGATCCTGTCCAACTGTGTCAGTGTATTCTCCATTTTTCTGATCCGGCAGGCCTTTCTGCAGGTGCCCCATGAGCTGGTGGAAGCCGGTGAAGCGGATGGCGCCTCGCATATGCGGATACTCTGGACGCTGATTATGCCAATCACGCGCTCGTCTTTCGCCGTATTGGCGCTGATTACCTTCATTGACCAGTACAACAACTATTTCTGGCCGATGCTGATTACGAAAGACCCCGGCCTCCAGCTGGTATCCGCCGGTCTGCGCAGCTTTTTTGTGGAAGGAGGTGCATACGGATTAAAATGGCCGCTGATCATGGCCGCCAGCGCCTTCACCATCGCCCCGCTGCTGCTTGTATTCCTGCTGGCACAGAAAACCATTATGCGAAGTGTCAACATGACTGCCGGCTCCAATAAAGGTTAAACGCTCAAATATGTATCCAAAGAGGAGAATGATGATGAACGTATTGAAAAGACTATCGGCTCTGTCCATGGTTGCCGGATTTACGATATTGACCGCTTGCGGCGGGAACTCGGGTTCCGGCAACACCACAGCGGCGAATGGAGCAGCAAATGCTCCTTCCTCTGCCTCTCCGGCTGCCCCAAGTGCTCCGGTAACCATCGAATTCTGGTACGGGCTGGGCGGCAAGCTGGGCGAGAACATGGAGGCGCTGATCCAGAAATTCAATGCATCACAGCAGGATGTAATTGTGAAGGGAATTGTCCAGGCTGATTACAGCGAAACCGAGCAGAAGCTCCAGGCCGCCATTGCCACCGGACAAGTCCCGGCCGCAGTGCTCTCTTCCAATGCAGACTGGGCACGCAAAGGATATTTCGCTCCGGTCGACGAGCTGATGGCTCTGGAGCCGGATTTCAATAAAGAGGATTTCGTCCAGACCTTCCTGACCCAGGGACAGGTGGACGGCAAGCAATATTTCCTTCCGATGTACGGAACGACCCAGGTTATGTACTATCGCAAGGACACGTTTGAGAAAAACGGGATCGATGCCAGCCAGCTGAAGACGTGGGAAGACCTTGCTGCCGCTGCCGGGAAAATGACCGTTAAAGAGGGCGGCAAAACAACCTTTTACGGCTGGGAACCGATGTGGGGCTCCGGCAACATGGTGGATGCCGTGCTGAGCAAGGGCGGCAGTATTCTCAGCGAAGATGGAACGAAGGTAACCCTCGACACGCCCGAGTGGGTAGAGACCTGGGACCTGTTCCGCAAATGGATTCACGAGGATCAGATTATGCGGATTCACTCCGGCGGACAAGGCTGGGAGTACTGGTACAAAACGATTGATGATGTCATGAAAGGCCAGGCCGCAGGCTACACAGGCTCCAGCGGCGACCAGGGCGATCTCGACTTCAGCATTGTCTCCGCGATGGAACAGCCGGGCTGGGAAGGCGTCGGCGAAGGCAAGCCGGTAGCGCAGGCCATCATGGCCGGTATTCCGGCCAAGGCCGGCGATGCAGAGAAGCAGGCAGCCATGAAATGGTTCACTTACTTCACCAATTCGGAGAACACAGCCACTTGGTCTATTAACACCGGCTACATTGCCGTACGCCAGTCCGCTCTGGAAGATCCGGCCTTCGTGAAGTTCAGCGAGAGCAATCCGCAGATCAAAATCCCGCTGATGCAGGCAGCCCATGGCTCTGCACCGTTCCAGGACCCTACCGGCGGCAAGATCAACGATGCGCTCACGATCGCGGCTGACAAAGTGCAAATCGAGAATATCCCGGCAGCAGAAGCGCTTCAGGAAGCCCAGAAGACCGCACAAGCTGCTTTGGATAAATTGAAATAATGGGACAGCCGCTCATGACCGAGCTGATCACTCCTCAAGGGAGCCGCTCCGTCTCGGCCATTCTCTTCGACAAAGACGGCACGCTGCTCCAGTTCGTCTCTCTCTGGGGAAGCTGGAGTGAATGCTTCCTGAAGCACTTCACCCGGCGGTTAGAAGAACGCGGACTGCCGGTTCCGGCAAAGCAGATCCCCGGACTCTGGGGGACACAGCATGATACAGAGGGACATATCACGGAGGTAGACCGGAACGGGCCGCTTGCTATGGGCACGATGGACGACCTCTACGCCATCCTGTCCTGGCAGGGCTACTCGCTCGGCTTGTCCTGGGCTGAGTCGATGGAGCTGGTTCACCGCTGCCGGCTGGAGGCCGATGCCCTGCTCGATCGGAGCCGGCCGGCGTTACCCTTGCCGGGATTGCAGCGTTTCCTGGACGAGCTTGCCGCCCAGGGGCTGCCGCTCGCGGTAGTCACCGCCGATGAGACCGCCGCAGCGGAGAAACACCTGGACTGGCTCGGCATCCGGCAGTATTTTGCCGCAGTGGTGGGCACGGACCAGGTGGAGCGCGGCAAACCTTTTGCCGACATGGCCTTGCTCGCCTGCCAAAGGCTGGGTGTCGCCCCTTCCAGCACAGCAGTGATCGGCGACACAAACGGCGATATGCGTATGGCCAAGGCGGCTGGGGCTGCGGTGGCTATTGCGATTGCGGACACCCGGAGCGGTTCGTCCGGGCAGCGCGATCTGCCTGATGCGGACATCATCATAGAGTCCTATGCGGAGCTGCATGTTGGAGGGATGGACCGGTGAGATTTGAAGGCGCGGGGGCGTGGATTTTTCTGGCGATGGCGATTCTGTTTGAACTCTCCGGCACCATCTCCATGAAGCTGTCGGACGGGTTCACACGGACCTGGCCCTCCGTGCTCATGTTCCTCTTCTATGGAATCAGCTTCACCTCGCTGAACTATGCGCTCACCTCCATTAAGGTTGGGGTGGCGTATGCTGTGTGGTCGGGTGCCGGCATTATTATGATCTCCCTGGTGGGAGCGATGTTTTTTGGAGAAAAGATGTCAACCTCCTCTCTGCTGTGGGTAACCGTCATCGTTGCCGGCATTGTGGGGCTAAACATCAGCGGCAAAACGCATTAAAAAAGGAGGCGGCTGGGAAATGAGCATGGACAAGCACAAAGAAACGGATGGACAACCGGTGCTCTCTTTTCAAATTATTACGGATACCCATATCACCGCTGATCCATCGCATGAATATAATCTGAATCTGGAGCAGGCGCTCCGGGATCTCACAGCCCATGCTGAAGGCAGCAGCGGCATTATGCATATTGGCGATGTCACGGATCATGGCTTCCCGGAGGAATATGAAGAAATGCGGCGCATCGTCGGCCTGTATCAGGAAACGCTGCCCGCCTTCCGCTTCACGCTCGGCAATCACGATGTAGGTCTCGGCCACTGGGAATCACGTCTCGCTCTGTATGCTGCAAACACCGGGATGGACGGGCCTTACCACGATCACTGGATCGGCGGGTACCATTTTATTTTCCTCGGTACGGAGGAAGGACTGCCAACATTCTGCGATCTGTCTGCAGAGCAGCTCCTCTGGCTGGACCGGAAGCTGGCGGAGCAGTCCGCGCCGGACAAGCCCATCTTCCTGTTCCTGCACCAGCCGCTCAAGAACACGGTGGCCGGTTCGCTCGAATCACAGGAATGGTACGGGGTAACCCAGGATAGGGAGCTGCGCTCTATTCTGGCCAAATACCCGCAGACCTTGCTCTTCACGGGCCATACCCATTGGGAGCTTGAGGTGGACAATACAATGTACCCCGGCCGCGGCGAGACAGCTACGATGTTCAACGCCGCTTCCGTCGCCTACTTGTGGACCAACGAGGACAAACACAAGACCGGCAGCCAAGGTTACTACGTCGAAGTATACAGCGACAAGGTTCGGGTCAGAGGCCGCGACTTCATGACAGGCAGCTGGATCGAAGCCGCACAATATGAGGTGGCCTATCCTGCAGCGAAGGTTCGCTGACAGAGGGGCGGTTTATGTCCGTGTACACTAAGCTGCGTATACAACAACGAGCACTCTCCGGCAAAAGGCGGGGGAGTGCTCGTTGTTGTATGAGGCGTTCGCAGGTACCCTAAAAATCTCTAATCCGATTACAGCACCTATCGCTGAATAGGCTCAATCCGATAGACTGCTGCATTCCCGGCAACGGTCTGGGGCTTGCTGTAGAGCTTCCAGCCAAAAGACAATACCGACTCCAGCCGCTTCTTCTCATCCGTAGTCAGTTCCACCTCAACAGCTTCTTTGCCCTCCTCCAGCTCCAGCTCCGTCTTCTTGCCCAGCGCAACGGAAAGCCAGCTGCCAATGCCGCGAATCGTATTGTATTTAATCTGATACCCTTCGCGCACCGCCCGCCCGAAGGACTCCGGCTCCTCCTCCTGCAGTGCCGCCAGCCGCGTATAATCAAACTCATATTCACTCTCGTCCACCGGCAGATCGCCGTCACTCACCCGGCGCAGCAGCTCTTCATCCGACCCGCTCAACACCCGCAGTGCTTCAAGCAGCAGCGCATCCCATTGGGACAGCTTCACTCGGCTCAAATTCTCTGACATGTCTTATTCCTCCCATTACAAACTGGCAAGCTCACTTCACAAAGCATACTTAATAATAACCAATCCAATAGCTTTGCTCCATCTTTGAATGATTGAGCTCATTCAACAATTACTTTTTGATACTTGTGGCCCGATGGAGCAGTGAGCGTGGTGGGCAGCACGGTGTGGCACGCGCGTGCAGTGAGCACGATGGGCGGCGCGGTGCGGGGAGTGAGCAATGGGCGGCACGGCGCGGGGAGTGAGCCCGATGCGCGGCACGCGCGGGGAGTGAGCAATGGGCGGCGCGGCGCGAGGAGTGAGCACGGTGGGCCGCACGCGCGGGGAGTGAGCTCGATGGGCCGCACACGCGAGCAGTGAGCCCGATGGGCGGCGCGGTGCGGGGAGTGAGCGTGATGGGCGGCACCCGCGGGGGAGTGAGCGCGGTGGGTGGCGCGGCGCGGGGAGTAGCGAGATGGGCCGCACGGCACGGTGCGTGGACGGCGCGGGGAGTGATTCTGCTGCATAAAGTGCAGCAGAATCACTCTCAAAGCCCCCCGATTTGAATTCTGCTGCATTTTATGCAGCGGAATTTCAGAAAAAACCCGTTTTAGCGCTGCTAATAGAGATTTGGCTGCACATAATGTAGCCAAACCGATCCAGCAGGCTATATCTCTTAAGCCCCCTAATTGAAGTGGAGTCCTTGACATGCAAGAGGTACACTAAGGTAGAGGGAGTGGAGCTGATGAAAAGTAACAAGTTATACGACGAACAGAGGATCAAAGTGGCCCAAGAAGCGATGAATGGAACCAAGCTCTCCTTCCTGGCCCGAAAGTATTCCGTCTCCCCCAGCACCATTACGAATTGGGTAAAGTTCTACAAGGAACGTTTTGGAGAAGGGGCCACCTTGTCCGTCTAGGAACGGATTGAAGATGCTGAGCGCGTCCAAGACCTGGAGACGAAGATGGAGACTGCCATTAAGCTCCTGGGCGAAAAGGATCTGGAGATTGAACTGCTGCGTGAACTCTTAAAAAAAGCCAACCCCGCTTACAGGACAAACTCGAACTCGCCGACGAAACGATAAAGCGGGGGTATTCGGCAACACTCGTACTACGCATCGTTGGGGTTCAACCCTCGACATACTATGCGCATAAAAAACGTCTCATTCGTCTACCCAATGTCCCGATGTCTGTAGTGACTTCCGGTCGTCCCATCCCTGCCTATTCCCTCACCACCGGCGGCCTGCGGATCAGTGACCTGCAGATCGAGGAGTGGCTGAGTGAGCTGGTAGAGGGCGAGGAGAACGGCTACGGCTACCGGAACCTAGCGTACGCCCTATCCGTCCAGCATGCCTTGATCCTCAACCACAAGAAGGCATACCGGTTGTGCAAGAAGCTCGGATTGCTCCAGAAGAAGCCGGGGAGGAACGTGAAATTCCCTCGGCGTCTGGCGCGGAATCGAGTGGTCACTGGCCCCAACCAACTCTGGCAGATTGACATTTAATATGGATATATTCATGGCTACGACCGCTTCTTTTTTATCTTTGACATGATCGATGTGTTTGACCGCTGCATCGTCGGCTACCACGTAGGAGCGAGCTGTACTGCAAAGCAAGTCTGTGTCACCTTAAGGGAGGCTCTGGCCAGACGTCTGCAGCCCGGAGAGTCCCCTCCGGTCATCCGTTCAGATAACGGCCCGCAATTCCTAAGCGAGGTCTTTGGAGAGCTATGCGCGGAAACAGAGCGACCCCTGGAGCACGAGCGTATTCCTCCAAAAACGCCGAATATGAACGCCTATATTGAGTCTTTTCACAGCATTTTGGAGAGAGATTTTTACGAAAATGTACTTTGAAACGTTTGAAGAAGTCTATGAAGCTGTCGCAGTCTATATTGAATTTTACAACGAGCGCCGCTTCCATGGCAGCTTACAGCGCATGAGCCCTAACCAATACCACGCCGCATGGAAAGCTGGTCAGCTAAAACCAATAGAAATGAAGCTGTAAACGAGATACTGCGAAAACAGTCGTTTTTAACAGAATGACTCCATAATTAGGGGGCCGAACCGATATAATCAATTTCTGCTGCACATAATGCAGCAGAATGCCGTTTCAGCGCAAGATGCGCTGAATGCTCTATTACTCGAACCACGCATAACCTGCCGCTAAATGGTATGAGCAAGCTGCAAGTAAACTAAACCGACTCACACCAAATGATAGCTCACCCTACCCTGCCGGGCGGGAGTCGTTTGGTGCGTGGGCGGTGGTCGTCCGCAGGAGCGGGCGCAGTTGGCGCGGCGTGGGCGGTATGGGCGGCGCGGCACGGCGCGAGGATTGATTCTGCTGCATAAAGTGCAGCAGAATCACTCTCAAAGCCCCCCGATCTGAATTCTGCTGCATTTTATGCAGCGGAATTTCAGGAAAACCCCCTTTTAGCGCTGTAGACAGAGATTTGGCTGCACATAATGCAGCCAAACCGCTCAAGCAGGCTATATAATCAATTTCTGCTGCACAATATGCAGCAGAATGCCGCTACAGCGTTTGATGCGCTGAATGAGCCTGTGATCGGCTGTTCCCACCTCACATTTTTCAGAAAATCCCCATACACCCATGAACAAAAACCGTTCACCCCCGCATACCCTATCAATGACGAGCGTGTGCTGCAGAGACCCTAACCTCTCTGGAGAACCGTTAATCCCGTCAAAGGAGGTGCGGCATGAAGGAGCACAAGACACGTATACTGCTGGGTAGTCCGATTCATCAGAAGCCGCTTGTTCTACGCCAATTTCTGGACTCGCTGCTCCGGCTGGACATAAAGGGGATTGAGCTTGACTTCTACCTGATTGACGACAATGACAATGAAGAATCCAGCCTGCTCCTGCAGCAGTTTAAGGGCGAGCACACACATATTCTACTCCAGCCCTCGGGATACCATGATACTTACATCCGCAACGACACTACTCACTTTTGGAACTCCACGCTGGTCTGGAAGGTTGCCAATTTCAAAAATATGATGATTCAGCGCGCCGCACTTCTGGACTATGACTACCTGTTCCTGATCGACTCCGACCTCATTCTTCACCCGGCTACCCTGAAGCACCTGATCGAAACGGACCGCGATATCATTTCTGAAGTCTTCTGGACCCAGTGGCAGCCGGACTCCATGCTTCAGCCGCAAGTGTGGATGCATGATGAATACAATCAATGGGAGCGGCTGCCGGGGGAAAAGCTCTCGCCCGATGAAATCAACCGCAGATTTCACGAGTTCATCGCCAAGCTGCAAGCCCCGGGCATCTATGAGGTCGGCGGCCTTGGTGCCTGCACCCTGATCAGCCGCGCCGCTATCGCCTCCGGGGTCAGCTATAATCAGGTCCGGAATATCTCCTACTGGGGAGAGGACCGGCATTTCTGCATCCGCGCGGCTGCGCTTGGCATTCCGCTGTATGTCGATACGCATTATCCCGCACTGCATCTGTACAGGGACAGCGATCTGGAGCGGGTCGGCGATTTTATCCAAAAAACCTCCGCCACAGCCGAACCCGCTTCTGAGCCCGGTCCACCGCCGCAGCCTGAAGCTGAACCTCCTGAACCTCCTTCTGCTCCCGTACAGATTAGCCAGCGCCCCAAACTGACTTTGACCATGATTGTCAAAAATGAAAGTGGCCGTTTCCTGCGTCAGGTTCTGGAGGAACACCGCAAATATATCGATGAAGCCGTCATTATTGACGATGGCAGCACAGATGATACAGCCGCTGTCTGTCTGGAAGTGCTGGAGGGCATCCCCGTCCACCTCGTGCAGAATACCGCCTCGAAATTCAGCAATGAAATTGAGCTGCGCACCCAGCAGTGGGAAGAGGTTATCAAAACGAAGCCCGAATGGATTCTAAATCTGGACGGCGACGAGATTTTTGAAGCGGGTTTTGCCGAAGAGATCGGTCATTTGCTGCGGGAACCGGGGGTGGATCTGTACTGCTTCCGGCTCTACGATTTCTGGAACGAGGATCATTACCGCGAAGATGCCTACTGGCGCTCACATCTCAGCTACCGCCCGTTTCTGCTCCGCTACAAAAAGGATTTTCATTACGTGTGGAATGAAGTCCCGCAGCATTGCGGGCGGTTTCCGGAGAATATATTCGAGCTTCCTCATCAGTTAAGCAACCTGCGGCTCAAGCATCTCGGCTGGTCCAGGGCTGAATTCCGGCTGGAGAAATATTTGCGCTATATGCATCTTGATCCCGAAGGAAAATACGGATGGAAAGAGCAGTATATCTCGATCCTGGATCAGCATCCCCATTTGGTTCCCTGGAGCGAGTAAGCGGTGGTATAATAGAACACATTCGGCATGTTCGGTTATGCCCCGATCTATTCATTTTCCGGAGGTTCCTAATTGAAAAGTCCTGCACACGCGAAAAGCTCATCCAAAAGAAATTATATCCTGCAGCTGCTGACCGTTTTTGTCGGCTTTCTGATCTTCGGCTTTTCCGAAAATATTAAGGGACCCGCCATCCCGCGCATTCAAAGTGATTTACGGCTGGATGAGATGCAGCTTGGCACCCTTTTATCGCTGAACTCGCTTGGTTATTTGCTGGCCTGCACCTTTACCGCCTACCTGATTCGCCGTATAGGCGTCAAAGTGGTCAGTCTGATTGCTTTTGGTTCTATGGCGGCTTCCGGCGTCTTTATCTTTCTGTCCCATAGCTATCCGGTGTTGTCCGGTTCCTTTTTCCTGATGTACATCGGCAACGGGATGCTGGAGATTGGCCTGGCGGTGCTCGGAGCGCGGATTTTTGTCAAAAATACGGGCACGATGATGAATCTGTCCCATTTTTTCTATGGGCTCAGCTCGACAGTCGCTCCACTGGTCTCTTCGGGGCTGATGACCGTTACCGTCTTTGGCCATATGTTGGATTGGCGGGGAGTGTACCTTATCATCCTGTCTTTGTCCGTGGTGCCGATGATCCCGGCTGTGATGGGCAAATTCCTTGGAGATGCCACCTTGGCCGAGGACCGGATACCGCTTAAGGCGATTGCCCGCGACCCGGTCATCTGGCTGCTGGTCACCGTCCTTTCCTTCGGCGTCATTTCTGAGCTTGCGGTGGGCGGCTGGCTGGTTAACTTTCTGGAAAAAGCCTACGGCTGGGAAAGCTCCGCAGCAGCGGGCATGCTGTCCGCCTTTTTCCTCTGCTTCACGCTGGCCCGGCTGCTGCTCGGTCCCGTGACGGACAAAATCGGCTTCACCCTGTCGCTGATCATTTTGGCCGGATTTTCGGGCCTTTGCACTTTTGCGGCGATTGTTGCCGGTGAGCCGGGAGCGTTCCTGTTTGCCTTGGCGGGGGCAGGCATCGCTCCGATTTACCCTACGGTTATGGCCCTGATTGCCGACAGGTACCGCAAGAGCAGCGATGCCGCCATAACGTTCGTTGTCACCTTGATGGGGGTGGCCTGCGTGTTGGGCAATTATTTCATTGGGGCTTTAACGAATGGCATCAAAAACCTGTTCGCTGCCGGTGCCGCTGAAGGCACGGGACTGCTCAGGGGACTTCAGGCCGGATATGCCTTCATTGGCCTGTGTGCCCTGCTGTGCTCCCTGTTCGCCTTCCTGCTGTACCGTCATCTGAAACGGAACAACGAGTTGATTTAACCCAAAAAGGGCGTTCCCCGGGCCACAATGGCAGGGAACGCCTTTTTTGATTATACAGGACTCATTACATCAGCGGCTTGTTGCCTCCTAATGGAGACGGTTAAGGCGCCGCCGGACTCGCCGACCTCCATAACCGAACCTTCTTCCGCTTCACCGGCAATAAGCGCACGCGCCACCCGGGTCTCAAGACTGTGCTGGATGAAACGCTTCAGCGGTCTCGCTCCATAGACCGGATCGAAGCCTTCCTTGGCGATGTAACGCGCCGCCGCCTCACTCAGGATCAGCCCGATCCCCCGCTCGGCCAGCCGCAGACGTAGTCCATCCGCCAGTTTATCAACGATCTGTTCAATTTCCGCCAGTGTGAGCGGCTTGAACATGACAATGTCATCCACCCGGTTCAGAAACTCGGGACGAAAATGGCTGCGCAGTTCCTTCATTACCTTGTCCTTGGCGGCTTCCGTAAGCTCGCCGTTAGGATCCGTGCCCTCGATCAGATACGGCGACCCGATATTCGAGGTCATAATAATGATCGTATTCTTGAAATCCACACTGCGGCCCTGCGAATCGGTCAGCCGCCCGTCATCCAGCAGCTGCAGCAGGATGTTGAACACATCCGGGTGGGCTTTTTCCACTTCGTCCAAAAGCACCACCGTATACGGCTGGCGCCGCACCGCTTCGGTCAGTTGGCCGCCTTCTTCATAGCCGACATATCCCGGAGGCGCACCCACCAGGCGGGACACGCTGTGCTTCTCCATGTACTCCGACATGTCAATGCGGATCATGCCGTCTTCGCGGTCGAACAGCGAACCCGCCAGCGCTTTGGCCAGCTCCGTTTTGCCGACACCGGTCGGGCCGAGGAACAGGAACGAGCCAATGGGCCGGTTCGGGTCTTTGATTCCCGCTCTGGCGCGGAGTACGGCATCCGCCACCAGGCCAACGGCTTCGTTCTGCCCGACAACCCGCTCATGCAGTGTGTCCTCCAGCCGCAGCAGTTTCTCCCGCTCGCCTTCAACCAGACGGCTCACCGGAACGCCAGTCCAACGCGACACGATATCGGCGATTTCCTCCTCCGTGACCGCCTCGCGCAGCAGCCGCGTATCCTGATCCGACAAGGCCGCTTCTTCCGCTGTCTTCAGCTGCCGCTCCAGGTCGGGAATGATGCCGTAGCTAAGCTCGGCCGATTTGTTCAGGTCGTAAACCTCCTGCGCATCGACCAAGTCTTTACGGGCTTGTTCCAGGCGTTTTTTGAGCTCACGGATCCCCTGAATGACCGATTTCTCCTTCTCCCAGCGTGCAGTCATGCCCAGATGTTTCTCCCTGAGATCGGCAAGCTCACGCTGCAAGCTCTCCAGCCGCCGGGCGCTGGCCTCATCGGTCTCCTTCTTCAGCGCCGCTTCTTCAATCTCCATCTGCATCAGGCGGCGGGTAACTTCATCCATCTCGCCCGGCATAGAGTCAATCTCCGTGCGGATCATGGCACAGGCCTCATCCACCAGATCGATCGCTTTATCCGGCAGGAAACGGTCCGTAATATACCGGTTGGACAATACACCTGCCGCGACAAGGGCGCTGTCATGGATTTTGACCCCGTGATGCACCTCGAACCGCTCCTTGAGCCCACGCAGAATCGAAATCGTATCTTCAACATCCGGCTCGCTGACCAGCACCTGCTGGAACCGGCGCTCCAGTGCCGGGTCCTTCTCGATATATTTACGGTATTCATCGAGTGTCGTGGCCCCGATACAGTGCAGCTCGCCGCGGGCCAGCATGGGCTTCAGCATATTGCCGGCGTCCATGGCACCTTCGGTTTTGCCTGCACCGACAATGGTATGCACCTCATCAATGAACAGGATAATCCGCCCGTTGCTTTCCCGGATCTCCTTCAGCACTGCCTGCAGCCGCTCCTCAAATTCACCGCGGTATTTGGCTCCAGCCACCAGTGCGCTCATATCGAGCGAGAAAATCGTCTTGTCCTTCAGTCCCTCCGGCACGTCTTTGCGGACGATCCGGTGGGCCAGTCCTTCGACGATGGCTGTCTTCCCTACTCCCGGTTCCCCGATGAGCACCGGGTTATTTTTGGTCTTGCGGGAGAGGATTCGGATAACCCGCCGAATCTCGCCGTCGCGCCCAATAACCGGATCGATCTTGCCGGCCCGCACCTCGGCGACCAGATCGCGCCCGTATTTCTCCAGCACCTCATAGGTGGCTTCCGGCTCCCGACTTGTCACCCGCTGATGCCCGCGGATCTCTGCCAGTACAGCCAGCAGCTTCTCCCGGGTCACGCCGCGGCTGGTAAACATCCCGCGCAGCTCACGGTTCTCGCTGCCCGTATCCGACACCATCGCCAGCACCGCATGCTCAACGGCCACGAAGTCGTCCTGCATCTGTGCGGCTTCCTGCTCCGCTTTCTCCAGCACCCGGATCAGCGACGGCGAGGCATACCGCCGCACCGTTCCCGCGCCGGTGCCGCTTACGCCCGGCTTGCGCTGCAGCAGCTCATCCGTGCTGTGCAGCAGCTCGGCTGCAGGAATATTCATCTTCTGCAGGAGTCTCGGCAGCAGTCCCTCATGCTGCTGGAGCAGCGCCTTCAGCAGATGGAGATGATCAATCTCCTGGTGCCCGCTGCCCGCTGCCAGGGACTGCGCTGCGGCCACCGCCTCCTGCAGCTTTTGCGTTAATTTATTAAAATCCATAAGTCCCCCCACACCTTTCAACGTTATTCGTAGCGTGCCTCTCATTCCGGGCCATCAGCCGGTTTCCGCCGCATCAGAGGCATTTTTGCCTCTCATTTCGCGCCGGCAGCCGATTCCCGCCACATCAGAGGCATTTTTGCCTTTCATTCCGCACCGTCAGCCGATTCCCACCGCATCAGAGGCATTTTTGCCTCTCATTCCGGGCCGTCAGCCGATTCCCACCGCATTAGCCCACCGGCGCTTTCCCGCGCGGGGCCCCGGCGCTTTGCCGTTTCGCTCCGGCCTGGAAGCTGCTGAGCTCAGCCAACTGGCGGTACAGCTGCTTTTCCGCCTCACCGGCAAGGTCCGGAATAACAATTTCAATGTCGAACAGAATATCGCCATTGATCCCGCCGTCGCCCAGCAGGCCTTTGCCGGGCATCCGCAACGTCTTGCCGCTCTCCATTCCGGCCGGGATCTTCAATTTCACCGTGCTGCCATCAGGCAGGGGAACCTTGGCCTCTCCGCCCAGTACCGCTTGCCAAGGGGCAATCTGCACCTTGCCGTGCAAATGCTTCCCCTGCACCTCATAGATCTCATGCGGCAGAAGATGCAGAATAATCAGCAGATCTTCGTCCGGTCCGGCTCCGCCCGCCGCTCCTCCAGGCAGCTCCACCACTGTGCCCTCGGCAGACCGGGCCGGAATGTTCACCTTCACGTCCCGCCCGCCCGCTCGGACCGGGATATCGCCGCCTTTATAAGCCTGCTCCAGCGTAATGTTCAGTTCCGCCTGTACCCTGCTTCGGACATTGTCCCACGGATTACCCGGGCCCGGGCCCGCGCCCCCACTGCCCGAAAAAAAATCAAACCCCGCACGCTCCGCCGCTCCCCGGCTGCCAAAAAACATCCCGAACAGGTCATCCTCAGCGAATCCGCCGCCGCTTCCGAAGCCGCCGGTTGTATACGCTCCGCTCCGGCCCGAGCCAAAGGGCCCCTCCCAGGAAGCACCCGTGCCGGAAGCTGAACCTCCCGCAGACCTGCTTCCTGCCCCGTACCGCAATTCCTCGTCATAGCTCCTTTTTTTATCCTCATTGCTGAGTACTTCATAAGCTTCCGCAGCTTCCTTGAAGCGGTGTTCCGCCTCCGGCGCCTTATTGACATCAGGATGCCACTGTTTGGCCAGCTTCTGATAGGCCTTTTTAATCTCCTGTCTGGAGGCATTCTTAGGAACACCCAGCACCTCGTAGTAGCTTTTTGCTGCCATAGCTCTGCCTCCTTCCGTAACCCTTCAAGAATTCAGTATATTCCAACAAAAGACGCACTATAGCCGGAATCCCCACTACAATGCGCCTCTTATACTACTCTTATATTAAAAGCCGGTGATTGGTCTGTGGCTTCGGGGACCGGGAGGACCCATGGGCTGTACCGCTTATGCCCGTACTCCCGTTCACCCGTAATTCACCGGTCTTGAAAAGCACCCCATTGCCTCTGGCGCTTCTTTACTGAAGCTCACCGCCGGATGTGTTCCCGTCCTGAATCTCAATCCGCTTGCCTTGGATATGCTTGTGTTTAGGAACCTCCAGCGTCAGCAGACCATCCTTCAGCGAAGCGCGGATGCCTTCCTCCGAAATATCCTGTACATAGAATCTGCGCACATATTCACCGTAACGGCGTTCTCTGCGTACCAGCTGATGCTGGCTGTTCTCCTCGGTATTCTCTTCCTTGCGCACCGCTTTGATCGTCAAGTAGGGATTGGCATAGTCAATGTCGATTTCTTCTTTTTTGAAGCCGGGAAGCTCCGCTTCGATCAGGTAGGCCTGGTCGCTCTCACGCACGTCCGTGCGGAAAGATAACGTCGAGCTTTTCATCGGTGCAAAGAAATCATCACTAAACACTTCATTCAGGGACTTCGCCAGCATCCCAAAAGCATCATCTCTGCGTTTTCCAAAAGGAACCAAATCAAACATTTTCCATTCTCCTCTCGTGTACTTTGACTTTGTTTGACCTATGGCTTTATTATAGCCTTCTTCAGCAGGGGGCACAAAAGCGATTTAAGCGCATAAAAGGCCATATACTGGCATTTCCGCTCATTTTTCAGAACAAATTTTAGTCTTTTGATTAATTTGACCTTATTCGACCTTTACTTTACATATCGCGCTTTGTATTCGTCCTCCAGCATGCTCATCATAATGACATCATGGTATTCATGGTTGTAAAAAAGGGTATGGCGACGGACCCCCTCGCGCACAAATCCCAGCTTCTCATAGACATGTGCAGCACGGCTATTATATGCATATACTTCCAGCTCTATACGGTGCAGATTCAGGATGCCAAAGCCATAGTCCAGCATCAGAGGCAGCGCCTCCTGCCCATAACCCTTGCCCTGATGTTCCGGCTCATTGATTGCAACCCGCAGATTGGCCGTACGGTTATTGCGGTCCATATCCTGGATAGCGATATCGCCGATAACCTCCCCGTTTGCCCGCAGGGCAATCAACAGCAGCACTGATGTAACATCCCCCGCTTTGGCCTCAATATACCGGGCAATTTGCTCCTTCGTATAATGTTTCTGTGTACCCGTCAGTCTGCGCGTCTCTTCACTATAAAAGCTTTCGTACATCCACTCCGCATCATCCGCATTCACCGGGCGCAGAATCACCCGATCTCCTGTCAATAAAGCCGCTTGTCTACTCATAACTCTTCGCTCCTCTGTTTCTTTGATCATTCAATCCTAGTGAATAGCGGGATGGAAGTCCGCCAAATCCAACAAATCTACTATGTTCTCCGTTTTCTAACGGAGGTCATAAACCACACAGCGAAATAGGCTAATAATGCATACATGCTCCCCCACAATAACCATGCATCCAAATTTGTTGTAAATGTGTTCCAGTCGACCGTGATGTAGAGGAGAGGAAGTAAAAATGCTGCTGCTGGAGCCATTATTTTACTCCAACGAAGAGAAGCGACGATCACTCCTGCAATTAATGAGATCAGCGGACAATACAACAAAACCAACAGAAATGGACTTAACTCCAAAAAATGATAAATCATAATTGCACACCTCATCCATAATCAAAAATTAAAAAGGGGGGATTTGCTAATGATTGGGAGCAGTCACTCTACTTATGTAAATATTAACACTAGTGCAAACTCCTTGGGAGTCCTAAATTTCCAATTAAGTTAGAGACTTCCTATGAATGGCCTAGGGCGTGTTACACATGTGATTTCATTCACATTAATTAAGTAGAAAGAGCTGCCTTTTAAGAGGTGTTCAACCTTCTGGACAAAATCAGAATGGGTCACGCTGATCCTCTCATTGGGTTGGCGTCTTTTTTAAGCCAAATCTTTTCTTCAGCAGATGAACTACAAACACGAGCAACAGAGGAATTGTAAATCCGGTCAACTTCCAAATGGGGAGGATCACCGTGATGTGCTCGGTCAATCCTGTTTCGCTTCTTTGTAAGATAAAAGCACATATCATATTGATAAAAACCAGAGGAAGTATAAACACCTTCTCATCCTTTAACTTACATATACGTACAATTAATTGATTTAGTATGAAAAGTGTAATGCAGGCTTTCATGTAGGAACCTACGATTAATGCTATTCCAACAATGAATTCTACCCGCTGAATAATAGGTTGTACATTAATTATTCGTGCAACCTCTACCATTGAATACTTTCTATCCCCGGCTAAGGGTCCGAAAACAAGAATGGTTGATATGGTGACCGCAATCAATGTGATCACACTGATAATAAACGCAATTATCAGCTTTTTATGTAAACCCTGGGCCGGCCGGCGGACAAAAGGAAGGAGAAGGGCGAGCAAGACCGGTTCTGCGTGTGTGAAACCAAATGAAAGGTAGGCGCCATGCAATACAGGTTTGATTCCGTCAGGAAGAACAGGTAAAAGAAATTCGCTGTGATAATTAGGAAAGGACAACAACATTGTCAAGATGATGAACAGCATCACGACGAAGATTAGAATGGTAAACATTCTACTCATAACTTCTATCCCTGCACGTACAGTTATGGCTACTGTGGTGAAGATAAAGATATCGAATATGTATTGGGGAGTTTGCCTCATTAAAGAACTGTTAACATATTTACCTACTTCATGTACAATATCAGTGCTCATTTCAAACAAGAGCGAAATAAACGGAATAACAATAACAATAGCAAGCCAGGTTCCCAAAACAGCTTGGCTATATTCAATAAAAGATTGTCCGGGATATTCTTTATCCAAGTAAAGGACAAGCAGCAATTGTATCATGGCAACCGCGCTGGAGAGCAGCAGAGATATCCATACGCCGTTATGGGCGAATCCAATTAACGGACCAGGAAGGTTTACAATAACTGAGCCAGTCAAATAAACAAAAAACAACACGATCAATTGTTCTTGATTTATGATTTGTTTATTCATAAAGATCATGCTGCTCCTTTTCTAAGAATTTCTGTCTAAATACCCGACAATGCTACGACCCAAATCTTTATAAAGCCATGCTGCAATGTCATGAAGAATCGGCATTCCAAATTCCCCAACATACTCAATAACAAGATAAATAGAGACAATAACGGTCACTCCATAGGTGATCTTGTCCCGCAGTGCCATTTTCTTTATTCTGGCAAGATTATAGAACGTCATTAACAAATAACTCGAAATCACAACCACCATTTTTTCAGCCATCGTTCATGCTCCTTCACTACTTGTCCATAGAAAGCGGTTTTGGTACTGCTGTTCCGCTATTTTTTATTTCAACTTTTGTCTTAATATCGATTTGAATATCAGCGAAACGATCTTCCCAATTCCTCTCCCACCGTTTCCATAGGGCTGGATCTTGACGATAAATCCGGTCTCCTAATCCAATCAGGTCTAATTTCTTTTTTTTCATTAGGTTCAGAGTTTTTCTTAAAGATTGTTCAACTGTCCGAGCTGCGGCTTCAGCAAATTCCTTTTCATCTTCCGAAGTTTTTAATTTCGTGCACCTCATCTCTCCAATAGCTCCTGAAAACTGAACGAAGACTTGAAGTTTGACTACTTCACCTTCAATTTGCGGTTTTAGTTTGGAATGGAAGGATAATACTTCCAGGGAATTGTCGCTTGTCTCGCTCGAACTGCTTTGAGTTTCGCACGGAACGCGGATAATCCCACCTTTATAATCATTAAGCAACATATGTATCATTCGCGAATCCTGAGAAGAAACGGTCCCCTTCCATTTTCCTTTTTTTAAGACTGCTATTCCGTTAGCCACCAGCTCTTCCTCTTGTTCTCCACTTTTTGTGATGTAAGGAACTAACGAAATCCCCGTCTGGCTGCGAAGACCGAGGAAAAGCTCAAGTAATGAAGTGTCGGTCGTTTTGTAATTATGCCGATCGGAAAATTTTGTGATTTGCAATAACTGTTGACTTATTGTTTTTTCGATTAGAGGCTTCATTTCCAAATATTGTGATGCTTTCCCGTGGGTAATAAAAAACGAAGAACTAAGTCTAGCCTCATGATCCCGATAAAAGAATTCTAAAACCTCACCGATCGGATAGGTTTGTACTAACTGATCTTCTACAATGATAGCCTGCAAATGGCTCCATTGTGCTTTGCGTCCTGTATGAAGGATAATATCCCGAACCCCATCAAACATCGTTTTACCCTTAGTATGCACATTGATATAGGAAATATCTCCGCCTTGCTTTCCTTGTGAACCGCCGGAATGTACCGGCTTGTATACTTGCACGGTAAGATCAACCATTCCTTTATCTGCTTTGTCGATGGCAAGTCCTAAGATAAAGGACCGATCCGTAAGTTCTGCCTTGTCCCAGCAACCCGGCAACAATAGAACGCAGACCATCAGACAGCCGGCAAATGCGATTTTTCGCATAAATGAGCCTTCTTTCAAAAAATTTCCTTTTATTTTTTGGATTCGAGCAGCTTATTGCGCGGTGAACGAATTAAAATTTTTAACGGGGCACGAAGAAGTGTATCCAATAATTGTTTAGGTTGAAGAGGTGCTAAAGGGGCTAGATAAGGTTGCCCAAGGGATCTGAGACTTGTTAAATGCAGCAAGATCCAGAGAAAACCAATCATCAGACCGAATCCGCCCAGGAATGTGCTTAAAATCATGAGCGGTATCTTTATAATTCTTAAAGCGGTAGCCATGTTGTATTGAGGAATGGCAAAAGAAGCAATTCCGGTTAATGCAACGACCACGACCATCGTTGGAGAGGCAATACCTGCAGATATGGCTGCTTCACCAATCACGAGAGCGCCAACAATACTTATAGTGGCGCCAATCTGTCTTGGCAATCGCGCTCCGGCTTCACGAAGAAGTTCAAAGAAAAATTCCATGATGGCCGCTTCAATAAATGCAGGGAAAGGAATTCCTTCACGTGCATTCATGATGGCAAGTAAAAGAACGGTAGGAATCAATTCCGGATGAAAAGTCGTTAAAGCAATATATATGCTCGGCAAACTTAAAGCAATAAAAAATGCAAATATCCTCATAATACGAATCAGAGAAGCAATCATACTTCTTTGGTAATAATCTTCCGAGGATTGATGCATTTCTGTAAAAAGTCCCGGACATATTAAAATCGAACCTGTACCTTCGACAAGCACGATGATTTTACCATCCAACAAAGCGGCAGTAGCGGTATCCGGCCGTTCTGTATAGCGGTATTGAGGAAATGGGGAATAAGTAGAATCCTCAATCCACTCTTCAATAAAAGAGGTATCAAGAACATTAACTTTCTTCATTCCCGAAATTCGCTTTTTTAACTCAGCTAAGACTTCCAAGTTAACTGCATTTATCAAATAACCGATATTGACTTCAGTTTTGGTATCTACCCCAAGCGTAAACTTTTCTAATTTAAAATTAGGGGTTTTTAGCCGCTGCCGTAACAGACCGATATTCTTTTGTAAATTTTCAACGGTACTCTCACGCGGGCCATGAACTACGGATTCCGCAACCGGTTCGGTCACTTGCCTGGTTATCAGTGAAGCAACTTTGTAAGACAACGCTTGATCCCAACCATTAAAGAAAATAACAAGATGCCCTGTAACAATATCATCACTTGCTTCTTTTAAATCGTTTATTAGCATAGCAGATTCCGAGGAAACACCATGGTTGCTGAAAAAGCGGATTACATCTTCAGGAATGACAGAAATTGCAGGTCCTACTTCGTGGGGGACAAGGTCCTGAAGCGAGGTTTTCATATAATTTATTGTTTTACTTTCAAATAATGAATCGAAATAAACGGAAAATGCTGTGTGCCGGAGCTCCGGTCCAAAGCGCCATTGAAAAACGGATAAATCACCACAGTATTCAAAACGCGTTTCGAGCCACTTTAAATTAGACTCCAATACGGGTGTGATCGGTTGGGCATCCATTTCTGAACGGGTATCGGCAAAGCTCGTTGGGTTCATGTGGTAACCTCCGGAAGTAAGAACTTTGCCTTAATATTTTCAACTCAAATAAGATTTATTCATGCTTTTCGAAGTTATTTTGAATTCTGTCATATTTCGCCATAATCTCCTCAAGGGCCCGCTTCATCTCCTGTACCAGCTCCGGCGGTTCCTGCACCGTCGCTTCACTGCCGAGGACAATCACAAAACGTGCAAGGAACGGCAGTTCGACCTTTGCAACAGAACCTGCAAGCCAGCCGCTGCCATCCTCGCGGATATGCAGCTGGGGCGCTGTCCACAGCTCCGCCTCGCATCGTTGAACGCCAGTCTTTCCCAGCTGCACAAGGAGTGTTAGCTGCTCCCTTCTCTCAGGTTGCTCTGGCCGGGGGCCCCGGCCCCCCACTCCCTCTTGCCTCTGTTCCTGTCCCAACCCCGGCATAAACAACTCCCTGTTGCCCAAGTGGATATGGCGAAGATCCAGCGGCTCTATCCCGGAGGTATCATAGGCCGCCGATAACATCCGGTCACAGCGAAAGATCCGGAGATCTCCGCGTTGGAAGCAATAAGCCGGACAATACCACAGACCGCCATGGGCGTAGATGCCAATGGGCTGAATCAGCCTGCCGGCGGGCCGCTGCTCCTCTGCATCAGCTTTGGCATATTCAATCAGCAGCACTTTCTGCTGAACGGCGGCTTCAAGCAGCATGGACAGATGGGGAGACTCGGCTTGTCTTGTCGGGGTGACGAAATCCACCCGGTTCTTCATCTCATCAATCCGGTCCCTGACATCACCGGGCATGTAATGGTAGAACTTGTGCAGCGCGGATGAAGACGCCTCCTTAAAGGGAAGATCCGTATAATGGCGCAGTGCATGGTTGGCAAAAAATATAGCGACGGCCTCCTCCTCCGTGAACGCGATAGGCGGCAGAATCCGCTCATTGAGCACCTGATATCCGCCGTGAGGACCTACCTCGGAGTATAGCGGGACCCCCAGCTCACCCAGCTCCTGCAAATCCCTTAATATCGTCCGGGTAGATACCCCGAACTCATCGGCAAGCTCCTTGACAGTAAATTTGCGCTTCCGGTTGACGGTCATCATCAGTTCCAGAAGACGTTTCGATTTAGGCATTGGTTAGCGCTCCATTTTATTTTTTATTATATAAATTGAACTTGTAATTCTTCTATTTGGGTGAGCGTGACTACGGTGAATGTTTGGACTTCCGGCCGCTGTTGTCCACAGATTTCTTTATTTATACCGCTCTACACGGTTGAAATCTGTAGACAAAGGCGGTCGCTACCGCTCCTCCAGTTCCAAAATCCCCCTCCGTCACTGTTCCCATTTTCTTATTTTCAGGTTCAATTTATAATAGTGACAATAGTTGTCACCATTATAGGATAGAATAGGATTCAAGCACAACAGCCAGACTCAATTTAAACTTAAGGAGAGATTAGACATGACTGTACAATTGATTCCCTATCTTACGCTGAATGGAGAAGCACGCAACGCCATTGCTTTTTATGAACAGGCGATGGGTGCAAAGGTTCTGTCGGCACAGACTTTTGGAGAAGGACCCGCGAGCCCGGAGAAACCTATGGATGAGGTCGTAAAAGGCTGGATCGCACATGCTGTACTCAAGATCGGGGAGACCGTTATTTTTATAGCGGATGCCGAGCCGGGTCAGATACAAGCGGAAGGAACCCGGTTGACTCTCTGCATTACAACGGACGATGCACAGACTACACGGGTTTTCTATGAAAATTTGCAGGAGGGCGGCACCATCCTCCATCCCCTGGAGCAGACCTATTTCAGTCCGGCCTATGGCATGGTCACCGACAAGTTCGGTGTAACCTTCCAGGTCTTCACGAACAGACCCAATTAAGACCTCGTCCCTGCATCCCTGCAAGGCTGTCCCGAAGTTATGAAAATGGCTGACGGGCAGCTTTTTTCTTTTTTTTACAGCGCAATTAGAGAAATATTGACCGTTGTATGATTAAGGTTTATCATTGTAACTGTGAACCTATTATTCTATTTTATGGAATATTGAAGGGTGGTGTTAACTTGGAGCCTACAGTCACAATTCGTGATCATTTAGCGGCCTATCTGGCGAAACAGGGGATGTCGATTAATCAGTTTGCAATCCTGTCCGGTATTAATTCGGGAACACTCAGCCGAATTATCAATGGCAACCAGCCGATAGCTATGGGCCATCTCGAACAGATCACCAGGGGAATGGGCCTTGCGGAAGACTATTTTTATAATCTGTATGTCGATGAGTGTTTTTTTCACTCTGCACCCACATGGCGGCGGCTGCGGCCATTTATTGTGCGCGCTGCAGCCGCCGGGCGTCTGGATTGCATTGAGCGAATCGTTGGAATCCTGCTGGACAATCTCGCTTATGCCCCCATGCTGTTTGAGGTGGCAGAAGAATTGTACCAGCAAGGGAACAAGGGCGCAGCCGCATTATTATATGAAAATGTGAGTGCCAGCGAGCGCTACCAGCATTCCGAACGGCTGGCAGTCTGCCAATACCGTTTGTTCCTGATTGCCTTGGGTGACGATCAGAATGTCAATATGCGGGCTGCCAATCAATTTGAAGCATATCTGGACCGACTGGATGAAGCCGATCAGTTGGATGCATTGAAACATTTGGCTGATCTATATAGTTCATTGCATCAATGGAGTAAAGTGAATGAACTGGCTAAAGAATTGTACCGGCGTGCTTCAATTCAATATAACCTTAGGTACCGTTCGGAATACAAATCCAGCAGGGGGAAGATGCCTGCGAGACCACTCTGTTATTATATTTTATACTCGCACCTTCTCCGTTCGGTTGTGTACGAAGGGGCAGGGGACTATGTACAGGCATTGGAGATTGTGTCACTCTACGCAGATGAAAGCTGGATCCGGGAAGACACCGAGGAAGTGAAGCGTACAGTTAAGCAGTTCCAGGAATGGGCCACCGCCAACACCTATTTATACCGCATGATGGCGGGTCAGCAAGAAGTCCTGCCTGAATATGTCGAATATATCTCAACCCAACCGAATGAAATATTCACCGCTCTCTACAAAATTATTCAATCAGCCAACCAATATTACTGGAATGTGGATCATATTCTGGAGCGTTTCTCTACATACATTCCCTACCGGATACACCGCACGGAGTTCGGCGATTATAATCAGCAGATTATGGCCGACCAACATGCCAGATTCCTTGCCGAGCTGGCAACCTATTACTTACATAACAACCGATGTGGTGGCATAGATTTCATTCTTCAAAGTTTGGAATTCTCCGCTAAAATTAATAATGAGAGTATTGTTATTCAATGTGTGGATTTATTTGAACAATACCGCTATGCAGCAGGGGAAGAAGAGCAGAAGAAATACAAACTTCTTATCAGGGAGGTGCAGAGTTACAATGAAAAAAGGACGTATAAAGTCACTAGTTTTTGTTAGTCTGGCTCTATTAATTATTCTTCCAGCCGGAATTATTGGGAGCACCGATCTTCAATTGTTAATTCAACTCATGGGGCATGGATTAGGAGGCTAAATATAAGGTTCTATCCAGCTATAATCTGAAGGTTATCGTCTCAGGGAGATTTTTAGAATAAAATGTAAAAACGCTCCGGTTAAACCGAGAGCGTCTTTTTATGGAAGCTAAACCCTGAAATTTTATAATGTGCCAAGTCCAATGCTCTATATTTTTACATTAATGTCTAAAATATTACACAAGGAGGCGAATCCAACATGGACAGTCCGGTACCGACCCGAATTCGCATTGAAAGAGCACGATATAAGCTTCACCAAATGCAGATGCAGTATGGCAGCTTCAATCATCCCAAGGTACTTCGGCAATCTGTAGCGTTGGATGAGCTGCTGAACCAATATAATCTCTCCTATCAACAAGAACAAGAAAGGCACACTGGTGCCAGGCTGCGCACAATCTGATAGAGTCATGTCAAAGTGGCGGGAACGGACCGAGGCGCGCTTATGTTCAAAGAATATACGATTTCCCCATGCTTACGGACTCCGTTGCACCTATTCACGGAAATCCACTCCATTTACGCCTTACGGAGAGGTAATAAGAGCCCTAGGGTCCGTAAGTTCGGCTGAATGCGCCATATATAGAATATAAGGGCTGTAGGGTCCGCAGGTGTTCTGGAGGCGTTCCATTTCGGGCTTGAGCATGGCACGATATCCATTCTTTATTTCGGTCAAGTCCCCTTCTGTAATGGGGCATGAGTGGGTGGAATGGCTTTCGTACGGCTTAATACAAGGTCCGCCACAAATAAAATGTGGCATAGGCTTCCCAGCCCCGCCAGCCCGCAGACAGCTGCACAAGCTCTGCCGGAGTTGGCTTTTTGTCCATTCCCGTCAGTACCTTCACGGCATTTTGCAGCCCGACATCCCCTACCGGAAAAGAAGAGGGGTCGCGCAGGCATCTCATCCGCACATACTGTGCCGTCCAGGGCCCAATGCCGCGAATGGCCACGAGCTCCTTCTCCGCAGCTTCAGGGGACGGCAAGGACAGCAGGGCCTCCCGGCTCAGCTCACCGCGGGCCAGCAAAGCGGCAACCTCAAGAATCGTGCGGGCCTTGCTGCGGGTCAGTTGAAGGGTGCATAGCTCCTCCACAGATACGTCCAGCAAATCTTCCGGACGGGCAAAACAATAATACGTATGCCCCTCCCACTCCAAAGACCTCCCGTATTCCGCAGTTAACCGCTGCTTAAGCCGGTAAGCAAACGCCAGGTTGACCTGCTGCCCCAGAATCGCCCAGCTTAACGCTTCAAAGAGGTCCGGTATCCCTACAATCCGCAAACCATGGAAGCGTTCGGCGAGCGGCCCCAAAAGCGGATCTGCGGCTGCCAAGGTATAAAAGGGCGCAAGGTCACGATCCAGATCAAACCACTCCATAATATAGCGGGCCAGCCACTCCTGCTGCTGTGCACCGGGCAGCTCGCCGTACAGCAGCCTTACTTCCATACTGTCTCCGTCCGGGGCCGTCACCCGGATCAAAACCGGTGAACCCTCCAGTACAAACAGCCGCGTCACCCCCGCAGCGTCAGCCTGATGCAGACATTCCAGTGTAGAACGCTGCATATACTCCAAGCACAAATTGAAGTCAAACAGCGCGGGCAGCGGCAGTCTAAAAAGCAAAACGCTCATGTCCCACCGCCTTTACATTTCCTATCCCCTCCAGCTCCAGCAGCTCCTGCTTAAGCTTCAGGCCGCCCCGGTAGCCGGTTAAGGTGCCATTGGCGCCAATGATCCGGTGGCAGGGCAGAATAACGGGCAGCGGATTCTGCCCGTTGGCCGTGCCTACAGCACGTACCGCCTGCGGTCTGCCTATTAATATCGCCAGCTCCTTGTAAGTAGTCACCTCTCCATGCGGAATCGCAGCCAATCCGTTCCATACCTCCTGTTGAAAAGGGGTTCCCCACAGGTCGAGAAGGATGCTCCCAAAACTAACCTTGTCTCCTCTAAAATATTCTTCCAGCAGTCTGACAGCGCCCAGCTCAATAAATATCTGCTCTCCTTCTATAAGCCGATACGAACCGGCGTACCGGTTCAGCCAGGCAGCCAGAGCCGGCTCTTCAGGCTGGACCTGTCCATAGGATACGCGGATCAGCCCCTTGCCACTGGCCCACAGCGTCCACAGTCTATTCCCCAGCTTCAGGGTGTGATGGTATATGTTCTGCGTCATTCTTATTCCCTCCCTCGCATACTATCCGGTATTCTGTCGGTGCAAGACCTGCTTTCCGCTGAAACCATGCTGCAAAATGCGACGGCCCCCGCAGGCCGACCGCCTTTCCGATGTCGGCAACCGTAAGCCCGCTGTCTTTCAGCAGTTCCCTGGCTTTATTCAGCCGTATCTGGTCAAGCCTGGCTGCAGGAGATTGTCCGGTTATCCGTTTATAGGTTCTTTGCAGATGGAATGGACTTACCCCCAGCGGTTCAGCCAATGACTGAAGCGTCAGCCGCTCGGCGAAGCGGGCCTCGAGCATCGTATCCGCCTGTGCAGCCAGTACCGCATCGGGGCCCAGACGGCCGCCTGCGTCCGGCCTGCATCTTTTACAGGGACGGAAGCCTGCATGTACAGCCTCTTCCAAAGAGGTATAAAACGTTACATTACTGGCCTTCGGCGTCCTTGCCCTGCAGGAGGGGCGGCAGACAATTCGGGTGGTCCGCACGCCTGTATAATAAACGCCGTCATAGGTGGGATCACGCCGGACTACCGATTGGTAGACCTCATCAAACATCAACGGATTCATATATAATCACCTCATACCGCCAGTATAAGCGATTTTGCTGGCCATATGCAGCCCAAGGGAATAAGAACGCAAGATTACGACAGAGGGTGCTGCGTTTTCAATCCCGAGTCTTAATGGAGTTTATAATCCTGCCACACACAAAAAAGCGCAGGTCTCCGCTCATTCGGAGACCTGCACTCAGCAGCAGCTTGCGGTGTTATTACACCGCTGCCTTTTTCGCCTTTATATCCACAGACTCTGCGGCTTGCGGGTTCTTCTTTTTCATATAGTCCGAGTAATAGGCCGTTATGACCGGCACCAGGATCGAAGTCACAATGACAGAGGCAGCAACCAGAGCGGTCGCGGCTTCGGCGGCAGGCAGGAACTCCGGCTTCATGTTAGCCACCAGCATAGGGTTCGCAACCGCTGCACCGGCGGTACTGGAAGCGGCCAGTCCGGCGGTACCATTGCCGCGGCCAATGAATTTATCAGCAAGAATAAGCGGAATACCTGTTACCACGATAACAACTACACCCAAGAGAATGCCCAGCAGACCGGTATCCACAATGACACCCAAATCGATGGAGCTTCCGAGTGCAAATCCAAAGAAAGGAATCAGTGTCTGGGTAGCTTTGCCAAAATAATCACGAAGATCATGATCCAGGTTGCCCAGAAGGAAGCCGATCAGGAATGGAAGCACGGCACCGACAAACAGATGTGGTTCAAACACAGCAACTCCGGTGCTGCCCAGGATCAGCATCGTAACAAGCGGTCCGGACTCCAGCGACATCAGCACAAACGCACCGGACTCTTCTTTGGTGCCGTATTGCTGCATGATGGAAGCGTACAAACCGCCGTTGGTCATATCCATCGCGGAGATCAGGGCCAGAACGGACAGGCCGGCGAAGAATCCGGATTGAACCCCGCCCTCCGGCAGGAACTGGATGGCAATCATGGCCACAACCCAGGCCACGGCGATTTTGGTCAACACCAATGTGCCCGATTTCCGCAGTACAGTCCCTGTTGCACGGACATCAATAGCTGCCCCCATACAGAAGAACCAGACCGCCAGAATAGGCACGGTTCCCGTCATCAGCCCCTTGGTGAAGCCGCCGAAGTATTCTCCTGCACCCGGGAAAGCGGTGTGTATAATGGCTCCAAGAAACAACGGCACCAGCATCATCCCGCCGGGGATTTTATCCAACGTTTTTTTGATTTTCATGAGATTATCATACCTTTCGTATTAACATATGAGGCGATAGTTTGTGAAAAAAGGCGCAAGCAATCCGTCCCCAGAGTCCCCGCTTTTGCCATAGAGTACCTACAGCAAGCGGCTCACTCAGGAGATTGTTTAATTGATGGCGTTTACATATCATTTACGGCTAAGACCCAGCTCCGGGATCATTCCTGCGAACAAATCATGGCTTTCTTTCAGCTGCTGCCCGAATGCCTGGCCGTCTGTGACTCTAAGTCCCAGGCCGCCGAGCTGCATATATTCCCTAAACTCTTTATCCTCGGTACCCTTTATAAAAGCTCCGGCCAGCAGCTGTGCAATATCATCCGGCGTATCCTTGGGTACTGCGAGCCCTCTCCAGGTGCCCGTGAAGTTGATATGAATGCCGGTCTGCTCTTCCAGTGTCGGCACACCGGGCAGCGCCGCTGAGCGTTCATTTGCGTTAATGGCCAGTGTGCGCAGCTTGCCTTCATCCACGTATTTCTTCACTTCAGCCGGACTTACCGGCACCGCATCGACGAATCCGTCCATCAAGGCCGAGACTGCAGGTCCGGCTCCCTCAAAAGGAATATGGGCGAACTCCACTCCTGTTTCCCGCTCCAGGGTCACGGCAGCCAAATGCCAGATGCTCCCCGTGCCCGCATTCCCCATTTTCACTTCACTTGGATGCGCTTTCGCGAAATCCAGAAATTCATTTACGGTCTGCCATGGGGCTTCGGCTCTTACCGTAATGGCCGAGGGATCAAAATTCGTCTGTGCAATGGGTTTGAACTTCTCATAGGTAATCGGCAGCAAGCCCAAATGCGGAAGTGTGGTCAGCTCTGCCGGGAGAAAAGTAACTGTGTACCCATCCCCTTTGGCATTTGCCCCCTCCATCAGTCCCACGGAACCGCCGCCGCCCGTCCGGTTGACCACCACGATCGGCTGACTCAGATAGTTCTCCGTGGCCTTGGCCAGCGCCCGGGCCGTCGTATCCGTACCGCCTCCGGCAGCATAAGGTACGATCAGCGTGATCGGCTTTCTGGGGAACTCCGCACTATCCTTCTTCCGCTTCGAATCATCGCCGGACATTTGATAGCTCAGCAGAACAAGCAGAATTACCGTCAATCCGGCTGCCGTCCAAATCCCCAATCTGGTTGTTCTTTTCATAAAGACATCCCTCTCCCTAATCTACGAGACCCGAGCCGCTGACCGAAACCATTCCTGTCCGCACTCGCTGCTTCACCTCCACTTGTATTCAGCCCCGGCTTTCGTCTGCAACAAAGCTGTTGGCTGTCTTCTCAAGTAGGAGCGTACCGCATGCAGAGCGTGCCGAACAATCGGATAATCTTATTCCGAGTCTTCAAAAACGCCGGAATGGCGCGGTTTTGGCGGATCTGCATATTCATTGGAATATTTGCTGCTCTCCCGGAACTTTCCCGGGGTAACCGATTTGTTTTTGCGGAAGGTGCGGATGAAGCTGTTCTCATTCTGGTATCCGACAAGCAGCGCAATCTCGGCGATCTTAAGGGTGCTGTTCTGCAGCAATTCGCAAGCCTGATCGATTCTCAGATGGGTGAGATAGTCATATACGGTTGTTCCGGTCTCCTCTTTGAACATATTGCTTACAGAGGAAACCCCCATATTCACATGAGACGCCACATCCTGCAGACCGATATTCTCCTGCAAATGCTCTTCCATGTAAAGGATCATAGACTGCACCAGCCTGTACTCCTTGGTCTGCCGGTGCTCGCCAAGCTGGGCTGACATAGGGATGACAATCCGGCACAGCATCTCTTCAATTTCTGCAAGCTCCATCGTTGTAACCTGATGCCGCGTGTAATCCGCCAGCTCGCTTGGAAGGGTATAGCTGCCTGCTGCAGCAATGCCCAGAATCTCCTCCAGCAGATCATCTACAATACGAAGAACCTTATGCGGCCCTGCGTTTTTTTTGCGGGCATCCGCAGCCCAGCGGTGTATCCAATCCACAGCGGCATCTTTGTCCGGTATTTTGAGCGCATCCAGCACTTCAGCTTTCCAGAAATCGTCGGCAGCCCCCGTATGCTCCTCGGCCGGAACCTCCATCGACGCATAGTCATGGATGCCGCCATAGCCCTTATACAGCCGGTAAGACAAAGCCAGCCGGGCTTCCGAATAGGAACGGGCCACTTGCAGCATGCTGCCAGCCGTTTGTCCAATTCCGATCGATACAGATATATTCAAGACTTCCCCGAGCCTGGTAACCAGCTTCCCCGCACTTTCCGGGAGATCCGCCTCCTGCTGCTCCTTCGATTGCAGCAGCACAACCACACTATCCTTCTGGGAAGGGGCGGTTACGGTCCGCCAGGAGGGTTCGAAATATTCGGCCACCATATTGTTGATCGCATATTTAAGCAGCATCTGGTCCTCTTCCATGTAGGCCCTGGCCCACTGCGAATGGCGGTCGATGGACACCACCAAGGTCTCAAAGGGCCCATCTGCCCAGCCCTCAAAGTAATGTTCCCATTTCGTCCGCATCTCCTGGGTCCCGATGCTTTTGGTAGTCAGATCCTGGACCCATTTGGAACGCAGCTCCGGCAGACTCCAGGCCGCCACACGCGAACGGTTCTGGAAATCACCGACCAGCTTGCCGATTACCGGCTCCAGATCATAAAGATTGCCTTGGCCGGTAGCCTTCGGGTCCGGGCTAAGCAGCTTGTTAATCCGTTTAAGCGGCCGGAAAGCGGCATAATTGTAATAATAAATGGCCGACAAGCCGACAAGTATGGAGATCAGCGACAGCATGAGCATCATGTTGCGGGCCAGCTCCACATTCTTCAGGAGCTGTTCCATCGGAACCAGTGAAATCAGGCGCCAGCCCGTCACATTCGAGAAGGTCTGATTGGCCATATAAGGCTGCCCCTCGATTTTGACATGTGCAAACGGGCTTACCTCAAGGGTATCCAGAACCCCTTTCATTTCAGCGAGGGGAAACGGCAGATTCAGCTTGGGATAGATCAGCTCACCTTCCAGGTTGTATACAAACTGATAGCTGGACAAATGGGTATACATTTTGGAGAACAGCCAGTCGTAATCCAGATCAATCAGAACAGCACCGGCAACCTCCCCGTCCTGGACGACCGGTCTTGCCAATGAGAGCAGCTGTGTCCCATTCAGCTTCGGATCGCTGCCCAGGTACTCTCTTCTTTTGATCAGCAGCGGCTTGTTCTTGATTTCCCCAATCCATGCGCTCCAGGCAGATTCGGGCGCATCCTCCCAGGCAGCGCTATATCCGGCACTGCTGGTGAGGACGGAGTGATCCTGAAATTTGACCACACTGATGGAATGAATATCCGGCTCCGTAGCCAGGGTACGCAGATAGTTCTGGGCTTCGGCAGCCGCTGCGGCATTGTTGGCCGCAGGCCCTTCCACATATTTGAGTATGGCTGGATGAAACGAAAGATCCACGGCTTTGTTATCCGACTCCCTGAACGCCCGGTTGGTGACATCCAGATTGATTTGCAGCAGCTCAACATTGGGGGTGTTCAGCTCCGTATCGAGCGCATCCCGGTATTCACCGTAGGAAAACAGGCCAATCAGGGTTATGAACAGGGACACCGTCACCGTTAACATCAGGATCAGTCTGGTTTGTTTATTGTGAAGTAAATATTTTAATTTAAGTCGCAGCATGGGTGTAGCTTCATCCTTCCCAATTCTAGTCATCAGGAACTAAGAGTAGCATGTTATCCAACTACTTCAATATGGAACACGTCATATCCTCTTAAATGCTATAATGGGATAACCACAATATTTTTGTTACAGGAGACCGATTGCATGCAACCAAACTATGACCTGAATGACGACCAGTGGGATCAGCTCATTCAGAATGTGGCGTATTCTTTTGATGATCTGACCCTCAAACGAGGCTTTCAATATTATAAGCAGCAGCGGGTCAAGCCATTTGCGATGACCGATTCCCGCAAGATTAACGCGTGTGTTGAAGGACGGGAAGTTTACCGGTTAGCGCTCGATTTGGACGACTTGACAGCGAAATCCTGCGATTGCCCGGTACAGCGTCCTTGCAAGCATATGGCCGCTGTACTGATGGAATTTGCCGAAAGGCAGCAGCGCTCGGTCCATATGCTCGCCAATGCCAAGGCCGCCTCAGCGGCGTTCAAGCCCGCTATAGCCAAGTCCGCAGGCAAAGCCGCCCCCTTATCCACACTGTTGTCGGTTCGGCATGAACAGCTTGTGGAGCAGGCGGCACGTTTGCCTTCCGGAGGAGTGGCAGAGTGGCGTGAATTCCTGGACAATTGCACCTCCCCGCTGGCTCCGAGTATCCGGAACCCGCAATATGTGGACCGGGCCCTGGCGGCGGTAGCCAAAGTCACACCCAAACTTCCCCCGGTTTTGGATGAGCTGTTCCGCTTGCATACCCTGCTGTTTCTGCTGGAAACGCTGACCAAACCTCTGGGTAACCAAACCAATACCTTTGTTTCTTCACTGGGTTACTTCACCCACCTGGCCGTAACCGAAGTACAGGATGCCCTGGAGAGTCTCCTGCGGAAGAAGCTTCCGCTGGCCGCCCATCCCGAGCTATTTCCCCATGTCACCGAGACGCTGGATTACCTGCGCCATGAGATGCTGACGGAATCACGGAATCAATCCTATTTCTCCGCCTCCTATTCCCTCTTCTGGACCTGCTGGCTGATGCCTGCTTCGGGCAGCCGCCAGCTTTTCCTTGACGAGATTGAACAGCTGGAGCAGGCCCGCCAGGAACTGGGCGCCTCGTTGTCCCGCCACGCCTGGCAGCTGGCCTACAGCCGAATGTTGTTCTACGCCGAAGACGATGAGGCGGCCTGGGAATCGCTGGACCATACTGCGGACCGGCCGGGTCTTGATCCCGGCGAGCTGATGAGCTTCCTCCCGCCGTTGTCCGAAGCGAAGGATTGGAGCCGTCTCGCGGACTGGCTTACCCGCATCGGGCCTATGCTGAGCACCCGTATCCGGTACAATCTGAAGGATTACTCCCAGTATTGGGAAGAGACCCTCCGCGAGCTCCCCGAGGCCGAACCCCGGATGTGGGAGACGCTGGCGGCCATGCTTCCGCTGGCCCATGAGGTCTACTCGGAGAAGCTGCTGGAGTACGGCAAATGGCAGGACTGGATGGACTTCCAGCTGTCGGACGATAAGGCGCCCGCCGATTTCCGGGTCCGTGATCTCCAGCCCTTGGAGAAGAATGCACCGGAGCTGCTGCTGCCCTTCTATCATCAGGCTGTGGAACGGTTTGTGGTGGAGAAGAACCGGCACAGCTACAAGGCGGCCGTAAAGCTGTTGAAACGTTTGGCCAAGCTCTACAAGAAGCTGAAGCGCGAGGAGCGTTGGGCGTTATTTCTGGAGGGCTTCACCGCACGGCACAGCAGACTCCGCGCCCTGCAGGAAGAGCTGCGGAAAGGAAATCTGATCCCATGAATATCTCTGTACGCACGATTACTATTCAGCTGGCCCTTACCCAATATGGCGATGCGCTTATCTATGGGCTGGCGGAGAACGACGACTATATTCCCGGAATGTACCTCAAGCAGCGGCTGTTTGCCTGGCATGAGGAGTCTTTTTACGGGACCGATCTAACGATCCAGAGCGCCGAAGGCGTAGATCTGGTCATTCTGCCTGCCGAGCAGGTGCTTCCCTTCTTCGCAGAGCCCAAGCTGCTGAAGCACCTCGGCTGGAGCTGGGACGGCAAAGCTGCCCATTTGGTGGAGCTGGCCCCGCTGCTTCTGGCCAACGTGGAGGATAAGAAATACCTGCCCAGCTTCACGGCCTGCCGCGAAGGTCAGCTGCAATGGACCTGGGAGGATGCCGCCTTACGTGCTGCGGCCGAGACAAGTGAGGCCGCGCAAGCAGCTCTCCGGCAGCTGGAGGGGAACCCCGGCTTCGCCGAAGGCCTTCAAGCGGCGTTCTCCGCCGCCGTGTTCCTGCGTCATTATGGCACCGAGGCGGAAGCCGGAGATCTGCGCAGCGAGTTTCCGCTGCTGTTCGACAAGAACGCCGCCGCATCAGGCATGGACGAAGCTTCCTGGCTGATGGCCATTGGCTGGAAGGCCGACACCGCGCCCTTCCGTCCGGCGCTGCAGCTGCTTGAGCCGGACGAAGATGAGGTGCAGTGGCGGCTCACGCTGGTCCTCCAGGACAAGCGCGACGAGTCCGCACTGGTCCCAGTGCGTCTCGCCGAAGATGGCGGGACGTTTGGCCAGTGGCCGGACACATGGACGGCCCATGTCCGGGAACGGGCGGGCGGCTGGCTGGAGCGTCTGCGCGCCTGCCTGCCGGGCGAGCGCCTGGGCGACGGCGGCGACTTGCTCGGCGAGCCGCTCAGCAATGAGGCGGCCTGGCGCTTCCTGACGGCCGATAGCCGCAGGCTACTGGAGGCCGGCTGGCAGGTGCTTCTTCCGGCCTGGTGGGAAGCCGCCAGCCGGAAGAAGCCGCGCCTGCGCGCCAAGATCAGCTCCGGGGAAAGCAGCCGGAGCAGCCAGTCGCTGTTCGGCCTGGATTCCCTGGTCGACTTCGATTGGCGGATCTCCATCGGCGATGCCGACCTTACCGAAGCCGAATTCGCGGAGCTGATCGCCCGCGGAGAACGGCTGGTCCGGTTCAGGGGGACCTGGGTGCCACTGGACCCCGCCCTGCTGGCCCAGATTCAGCGGGCCATGGCCGGCATGGACAAGTCCGAGGGCCTGTCCTTTCAGGACATCCTGCAGCTGCATCTGCTCGGCACCGGCGAGGAAGCGGAGAATGGCGAAGCTACAGCAGAGCAGCTTGAAGAGGATGCCGCCCGTCTCCGCCTGGAGGTCGAGCTCAATGAGCATTTGATCTCGCTCATCGGCCAGCTTGGCCAGCAGTCCCAGTGGCCGAAGCCGCCGGTTCCGGCCGGGCTGCGGGCGGAGCTGCGGACCTATCAGCACGAAGGGTTCGCCTGGCTGGCCTTCCTGCGCCGCTTCGGGCTGGGCGCTTGTCTCGCCGATGATATGGGTCTCGGCAAAACGGTCCAGCTGATCGCCTACCTGCTCCATCTCCAAGAGAGCACGGCAGCTCAACCTGTGCCTGCCGGGGGGCCGCATGCCGCTCCCTCCAGCTGGCCTGCGCTGATTATCTGTCCTACCTCGGTGCTTGGCAACTGGCAGAAGGAGCTGCAGCGTTTCGCCCCGTCCCTGCAGGTATTGCTTCACTACGGAAGCAAACGGCTGGACGCCGGGTTCTTCTATGGGGCCGCTTCGCAGGCCGACGTTGTGTTGACCTCCTACGCTACGGCGGCACTGGACCAGGAGCTTCTGCGGGAGTTTACCTGGGGCGCGATCTGCCTGGATGAGGCGCAGAACATCAAGAATGCCCAGACCAAACAATCCGCAGCAGTGCGCAGCTTCCCCGCCCTGCACAAAATCGCCCTTACCGGCACACCGATTGAGAACAGGCTGTCGGAGCTTTGGTCCATCTACGACTTCATCACGCCAGGATACCTCGGCAGCGCCAAAGCTTTTCAGGACCGGTTCGCAAATGCGATCGAGAAGGAACGCGATGAGAAGCGCACCGCGGATCTGCAGCGGCTCGTCAAACCGTTCATGCTGCGCCGCAAGAAAAAAGATCCGGCCATTCAGCTCGACCTTCCGGACAAAAACGAGATGAAGACCTATATCCATCTGACCGCAGAGCAAGCCGCCCTCTATGACCAGACCGTGAATGGGCTGCTCGAACGCATGCAGAAGCTGGAAGGCATCGAACGCAAAGGAGCCATTCTGGCTGCACTGACCGGGCTGAAGCAGCTGTGCGACCACCCGATGCTGCTGACCAAAGAGGCGCTGCCCGAGCCGGATGCCGCGAACCGGCTGGATACGGTTGCTCTGATTGAGCGCTCCTCCAAGCTGGAACGGCTGCTGGCCATGGTCCGGGAGCTGCGTGAAGAACAGGAACGCTGCCTGATCTTCACCCAGTATGTCGGCATGGGCAAAATGCTTCAGGCCGTGCTTGAGCAGGAGCTTCAGGAGCCGGTGCTGTATCTGAACGGAAGCACCTCCAAAACGGCCCGCGACCGGATGATTGAGCGTTTTCAGTCGCCGGTCCTGCCGGAGGGGGAACCACCGGCCGATCAGCCGAACGTCTTCATCCTCTCGCTTAAGGCCGGGGGCGTCGGCCTGAACCTGACCGCTGCCAACCACGTGTTCCACTTCGACCGCTGGTGGAATCCGGCCGTTGAGAATCAGGCAACGGACCGGGCCTACCGCATGGGCCAGACCCGGGATGTCCAGGTGCATAAATTCATTGCACTCGGTACCCTGGAGGAACGGATCGACGAGATGCTGGAAAGCAAGCAGCAGCTCAGCGATGATGTGATTGCCAGCTCCGAGGGCTGGATCACCGAGCTGTCCACCGACGCGCTCAAAGATCTGTTCACACTGCGCCGGGAGTGGATGGGTTAAGCTTCACCCGTACCGCCCTTTTGGACGGCAATCCCTGCGAGCTGTGAGCTTATAGAAACTGTAAAAAGTCAGCAAAAAAAGCGATTCTCCGTTACCCTGAGAATCGCTTTTTTGCATTTTGGGTCATTGGCAGTCTGCTGACCTTAACCTTTAACTTTGTTTCCACACATCCGCATATTCCGGATTCCGCTTGAATTGTAAAAGCGCATAGGAGCATGCCGGTATAATCTGCTTGCCTTCCGCCCGCGCTTCTTCTACCACACGGTCCAGCAGTCTCCGGGCCATGTTCCCGCCGCGGTGTTCCGGTGACACGAACGTATGATCAACAATCCAGGTATCCTCCCCATGGGGCACATACGTGATTTCGCCAATCGGACCTGTATCTATACGCAAAACAAATCCATTGCCTTGTCTATCTATCCTGCCAACATCCGCTTGATCCATAGATTCCATTGGTTATCCCTCCTTATTGCAATGCCTGGGTTTTAGCGCCTTACTCTATTTCATTACCCAGTTTTGCTACTATAAAGTGATTACCATTGTTCCGGCATTCTAAAAGTGACCCAGATTATCGCTGGCGGAGAGCGAACTGACCACCAGCGTAACCGGCTCATCCACCAGATTGTAGCGGAGCTGCTCATCCGGCAGATTCACGGATAAATTATGGGCCACCCCACCAAGCAAGCGCAGTGCACACAAAAAGCTGCAAGCCCCCGGACCGGGCAGCTTGCAGCCTTTTGCAGCTAAATATGAGACTGTCGTTGACGATGCCCGCTTATCCCTCTCCGGAAGCTGTGGGCAGGCCAGCCGGCTGGATAGATGCACGCTTCGGCAGATTTATTTTACCGATAATAAACGTGCCGAACGGCAGCAGACTGATCATATACGTAAGGAGCATGGCTCCGGCGGCTCCAGCTACGAACAGAACGATAATCTGCAGCGGCAGCGCAAGACCCGGCAGAGCCGATTGCAACGCGCTGAAGGCCACCTTTTGGCATAAGGAATGCAGCAGGAAAATCCCGAAGGACAAGCTGGCAATCCAGTTCAGCAGCGCCGGCGGCTTGCTCCGGATAACTGAAGCCAGGTAGAACATCAGCAGCATCACCGGCAGCGCATAGATGAGCACGATGACATTTTTGGAAGAATTGACGGGAAGAATTTTGGAAGAGTACAAGATAAAGAAAAAGATCACGGACAACAGACTTCCTCCGATCACCTTCAGACGGTTCCGGCTCAGACGATCGCGGAATTCTTCCACATTGCGTCCCGCATAATAAGCCGTTACGTAATAGAACACCCAGGCCGGGAACGGCACCCACCACAGAAATTGCCAGAATGTCTCTGCATTCGGGATAGCAAACGGCTGCATGAGATTAAAAAAGGCCAGGTAGGCCGCATTGATCACCAGGGCCACAGGAATGACAACCGTTGCTTTCCAGCGGTTCAAATAAGGAGCGATCCATTGATGGAGGATGTAGAACTGAAAGATCGTGAGGATGAAATAACCGTGGAACTCGGCAAGCACAATGTTCTTCCATAATCTTTCCGCCAGGACGGCTGATGAGAAACCTGCGTACACCGCCTCCAGCACCGCATACACTACGGCAATGATCACATAGGGAATCAGGAGATATTTGGCCCTTTTCCGCAGGAAATGCTCTGGGGTCTTGACGGGATAGGCATGGGCCAGCAGAAATGCAGATATGAAGATAAAAAGCGGTGTAGCCAGCTTCATAAACATAATCAGCGGGTACAATAACCTGTAGCTGGAATCCATCTGTTCGGCTGATGCGTAATGAATCACACTCTCCACGGCGTGAACGGCTACAATCATCAGACAAGCCACGGTGCGCAGCCAGACCAGCTCGGCGATATGCCTTTTGGGCTTTTTCTGCAGGGTACTCATTCCGATTTCTCACTCCATTCCATTACCCTATTCTATATTCAAAATCTTTGCTCAAACTTTATCATCATTCCCGGCGGTTTTCTAGTTCCCTGTGGCCTTGGCAGCTATAAATGAGCCTTCTTCCCTATAATCCGGGCGTTTCAGAAGGACATTGGCAGCAGGGCACCCCCCTCTTACCCCCCTCAAAAGAACACCATGCATTGCCACTATATAGGAGATGTGTTAGAATCGAGTTAACTTTTAGGAACGGAGGGATACGTGTGATAGACTTTATCCGAGTTCGTACGTTGCGCGGCTAATTGAATAGCGCTCAAGCTCTGCCCAATGTGCAGAGGACTCAGGATTAGTCTGTCCACTATCCCATATATTTCATGAATAGCCAATTTGGTGATCCAAGGCACACGTATGTACACCCGTTGCCCTAAATCTCCACGCTGGTCTTATTCTTACCTATGGCATATGGAAGGCCGGGTACGCCGGGGAAGCTCCGCTTCTCCACGTGCTTGAACTGATGTCCTCTACCGATACTGTTAGCACAGGCAGACTGCCTGTGCTTTTTGGTGTACTTTATTACGATTATTGGAGGATGAATCCCTATATGCAACAACCTATACAGCAGCAAGCTATTATTGTCGGTGTCCAGCTTCAGAATGACACCCAGTTCACTTATTCCATGGAGGAGCTGGCCAATCTGGCCGCCGCCTGCAACCTCAAGGTCATCGGTCAGCTCAGCCAAAAGGCAAGCCGCATCAATCCTTCCCATTACATCGGGACCGGTAAAATTGAAGAGCTGCGGCTGATGCTGGAGGATGAAGACACCGTGGTTATTTTTAACGATGAGCTGTCCCCCTCCCAGATCCGCAATCTGGAGTCATCACTGGACCGGCATGTGATTGACCGGACCCTGCTTATTCTCAATATCTTCGCCGACCGGGCGAAGACCAAAGAAGCCCAGCTGCAGGTAGAGGTAGCCCGGCTGCAATATATGCTGCCCCGTCTTAGCGGCATGCGGGAATCGCTGGGCAGACAAGGCGGCGGAGCCGGGCTGAAGAACAGAGGCGCCGGCGAAACGAAGCTGGAGCTGGACCGCAGACGTGTCGAGGAGCGGATCACCGCACTGCAAAGCGAGCTGCAGCAACAGGTCGAAAGACGCCAGGTCCAGCGCAAACAACGCCGCAAGAACGAGGTCCCTGTAGTCTGTCTGGTCGGCTACACCAACTCCGGCAAATCGACGCTGATGAACGCCGTCGTGGACACCTACCACCCGGAATCCCTGACGAAGCAGGTGTTCGCCAAGGATATGCTGTTTGCCACCCTGGAGACCTCGGTGCGCAGCATTGAGCTTCCCGGCCACCGTACCTTCCTCTTGACCGACACCGTCGGGTTTGTCAGCCAGCTGCCCCATCATCTGGTCAAGGCTTTCCGTTCGACGCTGGAAGAGGTGACCGAGGCGGATCTCTTGATTCACGTGGTGGACTATGCCGATCCGCAGCATCAGCAGCATATGGCTGTCACCAATGAGACCTTGAAGGCGCTGGGTGTGGAGGGCATCCCGACCCTCTACGCTTACAATAAGGCCGATCTTACGCAGCAGCCCTATCCGCTTGTTGAGGAGGATCGGATCTATCTCTCCGCCAGACACAAACGCGGCATCGCTGAACTGGCCGGGCTGATCCGCAGCCGGGTGTTCAGCGATTATGTGGAGTGCGAGCTCCTGGTTCCTTTTGACCGGGGAGAGATTGTTTCCTACTTCAACGAACATGCCCACGTGCAAGCCGTCAGCTATGAGGAGAACGGTACACGGCTTACACTGGAATGCCGGGCTGCCGATGCCGAGAAGTACCGCGCACAGCTTCTGTAGACCATAGCCCGAGCCCGGGTCACCGAATAAAGCCCCCTGGTTCAGGGGGCTTTATTCTTTGCCCTGTTGGACAAATTCAAGAAACTCCAGGACAATCTCGGACACCACATCCTCTTCAGGCATATAAATGACCTTGCTCAGCCGCAGAATATCCGCCTTGAACAATTCAATCAGCTGCAGCATGGCCTCGGGGTCCTGCTGTCTTGCTGCATTCAATAACGCTGTGAATTCGCTGTCTCCGATAATTGCCGGATCATCTTTTGCTTCCACTTGTTCACTCCTTGCTGACTCATATTCAGTTTGCCTGCCACTTCCTTTTCCGTTTGTCCCTGCATGTACAGCATATCCATCAATGCTCTACCATTCTGTGGAAGCTGGTCCAGGAGCTGTTCGACCAGCATTTTGTCGTCGGCAGATTCGGTGAAGGTTGTCCCATAGCGCTCGATCTGATCTGTAGCGCCTTCCCGCTGCTTCATTTTGCGGGCACGGTATTGCAGCCTCCAGCCAATGCGGTAAATCTCTTTCTTATAACGATCGTATACGGTTTGCTGCTGCATCACTGTTCTCCCCTTTCTCATCTATCTATAGGGAACTTTCAAAGGGACACTCACAACTAAAATGAGAACATAGGTTCTTATTTATTGTACCATATTTTTGTAAGTATTGGTAAGAGCCGTGATTACTTCACTTTCAAATCTGGTTAAAGCACCTATGAAACATTTTTTAGCCTGCCGGTTGTTATGTAAGGTCTGGATTTACTTCTATAAGTGAAGGTTTCGCTCGAAGCCTATCCTACTCCAAAGGAGCATCAAGATATGAAAAATATACTGTATGTACCGCTCGACGACCGTCCTGCTAATCTGGATGATGTAATTATGCAAGGAAAAAGTGCGGGGATTCATGTCCTCACCCCTCCGGCCAGTGCCCTCAGGAACCGGCTGGATGCCGAAAAAACCGTCTCGGGAACCACTTTGCTGGGCACGTCTTCACCCACCTACGGCAACACGGCAGCTATCCGTGAATTCATCCTTCGTCATGCCGCTTCCGTGGACGGATTCATTATCTCCACCGATATGCTCGCCTACGGCGGGTTAATCGGCAGCAGGCAGCTTCGGACGAACGGCGGCGGAAGCTATCCGGACTACGATGCCTCCACCACGGCATTGCTGGACGTGATCCGGCTCGTGAAAAAGTCTTATCCGCACAAGCCGGTCTATGTTATGGATACCATTATGCGGCTGGCGACAACGGCGCTTGTAGACGGGTTAAGCAGCGCCGCCTATGCAGAGTCACGCAGCTTCATGCTGCAGCCGCGAAAAGCTTTTACGGCGTTTGAAGATATTCTGGCCGGCTATAATCTGGCCCCTGACGAATCGGCTTATGGTGACACGACCCAATTTAATAAGGAACAATATTACAACACCCGGCGGCATAAATTTAAAACCAACCATTATATCCTGGACCAGCTGGCCCGTTCGGGCTACATTGATTTCCTTGCAGTCGGTGTGGATGATGCCAACATTCAGGGGGTTCAGATCAATGAGATCCGATGGATCGAGGAACGGATTAACGCCTGGCTTGGGGGGATCAGCGGCCAGAACCCGGATCGTGCCATTATTTTGCCGGATGCCGACGGGTTGGGTCATGCCCTGATGGCGAGAATGGCCCAGCAACTTCATCACTGCGGGGACAAAACAAGCTACTCCGTACACTATTTCGGCCCTCACGGCTCCACCATCACCAGCCCCTATGAATATATGGATGTCCATCAGAATGTGTTGCGCCATGTCGATATTATCGGCGGAGAGCTCGTAAGCGGCCCGGCTGCCGTGGAGATCATTGCCATTACAGCGGGCGATCAGGCCGCCTCCGCTATCAGCCGGATCGCTGCCAATGGCACCAACCAGGTCCCGACTGTCGTTATTGATTTCGTGGGACAGGGACCAGCCGATGCGGCTGTTGCCGAAGCCCTGCTGGACAGTGAGTATACGGGACGCCTGCTGGGATACAGCGCCTGGAACACCCCCGGCAACAAAATCGGGATTGCTCTGGGGATGGGTCAGGCGCGTTACGCCTTCCTCGTTACGGAAACGCGGCATACCGCTCTGCGCAAGGCTGTGAATGCGCACGGGTCGCTGCTGTTCAAACGTTTCCTGAAAGATTATTACTATAAGAAAATAGCCATCGCCGATATCCGCACCTACTCCAGAAGCACCTCCCCCTACACCAATATCGCCGCTGCCGCCGACCAGAACATGCTCCTGTTCAACACATCTGCTGACTACGAGCATTTGCAGACTTTGCTGCGCGAAGCGATGCAGAGACATACCGCTACGCTCGCAGGCAAAAACGCCTTCCGCATCGGCACCCCGGAAGCGGCCTGCAACGTACGCCAAATCTGCGGGGATTCCTGGTCCATGTCCGAATATGCTGATGCTCAACTGGAATACGACAATCCGGATTTCACCTGGGGGCGCGCTTTTGAAATTACGCTGAGCCCCAGCGTTAAGCTGCACTAATGCCGGTGTGCCGGCACCCCAAAAACCAGCTTGCCCTTTTGGGGACGGCTGGTTTTTGGGGTTTCGGTTTTTGGGTTTCGGCGAATCTGGTGCTGCTGCGCCGGAGTGTAAGGCATTTTTGCCTTCCATTCCGGCGATTTCGGCCCCTGCGCCGGATTCTAAGGCATTTTTGCCTTCCATTCCGGCAATTTCGGCCCCAGCGCCGGATTCTAGGGCATTTTTGCCTTCCATTCCGGCAATTCCGGCGCTTCCGGCCACGGGAGCGCCGAAACCACGCCTTTACACTCCCGGCCTTGGCCGCAGGCTCAGGTAAAAAGCCGTCTCCCTTCCCGCAATCGGTTCGTCAGCCGTCTCTCCCCCGCTGCTCCTGCCCGCCGCCGCCACGTCTGGGCCGGGACCTACCCGCAGCCTCCCGGAAGCTGCAGCTTCAATCACAGGTGCAGCGGCCACCCCGCTACTCCCCATGTCCAAAGAACATACTATGGCCGCCTGCTCCAGCTTGCGGAAATCGATCGTTCTGCGGGCTCCAGAGTAGAGGACCAGATCGACGGCAAGCGTGTCTTCAAGCTCCCGGACTTCCCATGCCAGCGACTGCTTTTCGGCTCCTTCTCCCGAGAACCCGGCGAACCAGGTCCGCAGCTCGCAGTCAATCGGCCCTATCTGAATCAAGGCTCCCTTTTCCCTGTGGATCGCCTGAACCCTGTTCAGATGGCCGCCAATCTCCAGCCGCAGCCGGAAATCCCCCGCCTCAATGCAACCGTCGATCCGGTCCAGATTCGGGTGTGTGTCCCCGCCATCCGTGAGGAAATCGATACCGAACAGCACATGCCCCCGCTGCTGCCAGCTCTGGAATCGGGCCGAACAGTAGTCGTAACCGTCATGCAGGCAGCGGAATCGAACAGAGGCAGGGCGGCCCTCATTATTCACATAAGCCAGCAGCGGCCTTCTTTGGTTCCAGCAATCACTGTTACTGAAAGACCCCAGACTGTACTCCGGCGTCAGAAAAGTCACCGCCCATTTCTCTCCAGTCCCACTACTTGCTCCACCTTCACTTCCCTGGCCCTCCTTCTCGTCTCCCTCACTCACATTCTCCCTACCTTCACATCCCCGCCCCTCCGTCCCGCCTCCCGCACTCACATACGCCCCGCCTTCATACAGCCGCCGTACCTCTTTGGTCGCCGGAACGGTGAACAGGTCCAGATACGCTTCCGGGCAGGAGATTCCGCTTCCATACCACTCCTCTTCATAGGGAAGGTCATCCCAAGCAAAGAACTTCACCTTCCCTCCGGTCGCCACCTGCAAAAAAGCCCTGCTCTGCTCGTTCAGCAGCGTTTCATAACAGCGGGAATGCGGGCCCGACCATTGTCCAGTCGCGGGATGGTAATGCTCGGCCACCGTCTTCCAGGTCATGCCGATCAATTCATCGCACAGTAATTTCACCCGGTCCTCCTTCGTTCCGGCGCGGAACTTGGACAACTCCAGGATGGCAATATAGGTATACACCGGACTGTTGTATTCCTGAAAAACCCGGCGCGGCTTCGTATATTCATACAGCCTCGTCAATCGCTCCAGCCCATAGGCGGCAAAATCGGTACGGCCGAGCTCCTCACCGGCCATGCTGGTGACAAGTGCCCCCAATATGGCAATGTTAGTGTAGTCCGGTCCGACATTCCGTTTAATAATGGCCTCACAGGCATAGGTGACGGCTTGCCGGACCGCCTCCCGCAGCTCTGCCGGGATACGGTGCCCATGGCGTGATAAGGCCAGCACCAGTCTGCTGCCGCAGAAATCGGCCCAGTTCCAGTCAGGAGGCGCCATCCTGTCCAGCGGCTCCTCGTAGAACCAGGACCAGATGCCGAACGTGTCCCGGCTGCGGTCCTGCTCCTGCAAGGAAACGACTTGCGCGATGATCTCAAAAGCGCGCTGCTCATAAGAGGGCAGCTCCGTATCCAGCAGCCCCAGGGCATAAGAGAGCGAATCTCGGGTGGAATGAATAAACTCCACATTCCGCAGCGTGGTATGGTACCCCGGGCTGCTGAACGGGGAGCGCAGCAGACGGAGCTCCGGATTATACCGGGGCTCCAGCGCGCGTATTGTAGACAGAAGCATTCGTTTGTGATTGATCTTTTCCATTCCTTCTATTCCTTCTATTCCTTCTGTTCCTTCCATCGCTTCGGTTTCCATAAACCGTCCCCCTGCCTCTCTCAACTGTGATCCTCCGCCTGTACCGGCGATACTCCCTGAAACGGCACCTCTCCAAACAGAGCTTTTACCGTGAACTCCACAGACTCTGCATGCAGGGAATAGGCGTTGACCAGCGTATCCAGAAACGGCATATCCCTAAGCAAATAAGGCGTGGCAAAAGAAACCCCAATCGGCCGGATCGTCTCCGCATGCAACATCGCCCAGATGGCTTTGGCCGCTTCGCCTACCGGACGGGCTGTATTCATCATCCCGTGCAGCGGCATAAAATACGGCGCGAACGCAGCGTCCCAGCGTACACCGGACATTTCCCACTTTTGCAGCGTGTCCAGTGGCTCGAACTCCTCCAGCAGATCCACCTCAAGCCCTCTCGCCCGCAGCAGATCAACAAAAAGCTCCATCCGTACAAATTTGCGCCCTTCCGTTGCTTTGTTAAGCATAATGACCAGCACCCGTTTCGTCTTCAGCGGATCAAGGGGCAACAGCTGTTGGCGGTTGCGGACAAGGGTCACGCAGCGCTCACCAAGGGTCCGGCTGAGCTCCCGTGCTTCAAGATCCAGCTCCTGCGGCAATGTATCATTCCGGAGCTCTTGCGCCAGCGGGTCCCTTCCCGCCAGATCAAGCCGCTGCATGCCCAAACGGGCTTTCAGTACAAGCACCCGCCGGACACTGGCATCCAGCCGCTCTAAAGTGACGCTTCCGTCCGCAAGGGCCTGCTCCATCACCTCAAAATACCGCACGCCCGGCCACAGCAGCACGTCGGTCCCGCAGTTGAAGCAATCTACAATCCGTTTCCTGTAGTCTCCCCAAGCGAGGAAGCCGCCCATATCCAGCGCATCGGACAGAATCACTCCCTCAAAGCCCAGCCGTTCCCGCAGAAGCTGTGTGGTAATCGGGTAGGATACCGTCGCCGGTACAGGCGGCTCCCCATGCGGAACCTTCTCCAGCCAAGGCAGCGCAATATGCCCGGTCATATAAGTCATGACCCCCGCCTGGATCAGGTGCGCTGACACTTCCCCATACGTCCCGAACCATTCCTCCTCGGACAGATCATTAATAGTGGTAATGATATGCTGATCCCTGTAATCCACCCCATCTCCCGGAAAATGCTTGGCGCAAGCCGCCATGCCATGATCCTGCATACCCCGCAGGATCGCGGCGGACAGCCGCGCGACCCGTTTGGCATCATCACCCAGGCAACGGGTGGTAATGATCGGATTCATCCAGTTCAGCACGATATCTACGGTGGGCGCGAGTGCCCAGGTGAATCCGGCGGCCCGGCCCTCCAGCGCCGTGAACTTGCCGTAAGCGTAGGCCAAGGCTTCATCATCGGCGGCCGCCAGCGCCGGTAGCGGCGGGAAGGTGGTCAGGCTGCGGACCGCAGAGCCCGCTCCCGCTTCCAGATCGCCTGAGAACAGCAGCGGCACCCGGCTGAGCTTCTGCAGCAGCTCTATCCATTCCCGGTATTCGCCGGCTTTTCCCGCAGCCTTCTGGATCACCTCACCGCCGATAAAAAAGCTGCCCACCGGATACTTGTTCAAATAAGCAGCAAGCGCCTGTTCATCATTTTGCTTAAAAGGCAATCTGCCGGCGTGGGCCTGCATCGTTTGCCCGATTTTTTCTGGCAGGCTCATGGCGTTCAGGGTCTGTTCCACCCAATTCTGCTCCTCATTGGTTAATGCCCTTGGCATGGTCCGAATTCCTCCCGGTTATTGGTAAGCTCAGTGTAGCGAATTTCAGGAGTACGATGAATACAACGAGCTATGCAAATAAGTTCAAAATTCTATTCCCCTCAGAAAAAACGCACGCTCTGCTAGCCAGAGCGTGCGGGGCTGTTATCCTTAATCTTCCGAACCCGGCAGAGAGATATGCAAATCCGTACTCCGTTTATTGTTCTCCTTGTTCATTTCGGGGTAACGCCAGATGTCGTTCGCAAAGAAGCTGATCGTGAAGTCCCCGATGGTCGGCACGGTCCATTTGGGAGTACCTTGGGCACTGGCATTAGCCGTCAGGGTGATCTCCTCACCCGGCTGAATCACCGCATTGTACGTATCCGTCCAGGAAACGACTCCACCGTTGACGGAGAAGGCTCCGCCGGTGATTTGTCCGAGTCCGGTGGAGGCATTCAGCGGCGTGGCGCGCATGCCAATATTTTTTACCTTGGCCCAGAAGATCAGTGAATCGCCCAGCTGCGGCGTTGTATGCGGGGACGGACTGCCGTCAGGGGCCAGAATATTCCAGCCTACCTCCGTCACGGTCAAGTCGGCCAGCGGAGCCGGAAGCGTCTCCTCGTACCCCTCGAACTCAAATCCGTGAACCATTACTCTTCCGTTGCTGCTTCTGATTTCAATCTGGTGCAGCCCGTTGTCCAGTCCGGTCAGTTCATAGACGATCCGGTCCTCGCCTTCCAGCCCGGCCTGCGGAATTACGACCGTCTGCTTGAGTTCGCCGTCCACATATACCTCGGCGCTGCCCATATCACCTTTGATATCGGACCGCCAGCGGACCCCGATGCCGTTAAAGCTGAAGACGGCGGTAGAATCCGGATCATAAGTTACATGGGACACTCCGTTAGGTGCTGGTGCAAACCCGGAATAGTCAATGTAAGCATGGTCGTGCTCCACCGGGTACCACTCCGAGACCGGCACATATTCTCCTTCGTCCAGCCTGAAGTAATCCAGATTGGCCCCGTTGCCGGCCGCATTAAAGCTGATAGTGTTAAATCCCGGCTGCAGGGTAATCGAGTAGTGCTTTTCGGTAAAAGCATTCGTCCAGCTTCCCGTTGAGGGCAGCGTTATCGTGGTTTGTTTCTGCCCGTTCACGTAGATAGCCTTTTTGGCGTCCTGATTGGCTGTATAGCCAATGGACAAGGTATAACTCCCGCCTTCAGCCGAGGTAAAGCCCTGAATCGCCAGGCTGCCCGCATGAGTCTGCTCCACCACTTTGCCCCCGGAGGCATTGGAGTTATTCGAGATGCGGAGCGGCGGGGCGAAGGCAGCGGCTTCCGCCTCGAACTTGCCCGGATCACCCGGCACATGCGGCGTGACCGGCATCACCAGCGATGTCGCGGTGACCGGGGCGGTCAGCGGCGAGACATTGCCGAAATCATCGACAGCCTGAACCGTGTAGCTGTAGGCCGTCTCCGGAGCTACGCTGTAATCGTTAAAGAAAGTAATCCGGCCCGGTATTGTCATTACAGGCTCAGGCCCGCCGTCCCGGTAGACACGGTAACCTGCCACGTAATCATTATCTGTGGAGGCGTCCCAGCTGACTTTAATCTGCTCATGGCTGACAGCCACCGCTTCTGCGTTCGCAGGCGCAGCCGGCGGAGTGTTCTCCAGCTCATCCAGAATATACTGCACCGTCTCCCCGGCACCCAGTGAGACTGTAAGCGTCAGATAGGGCGTTGCTGTGAGCTGAACTGTGGAATGGGCATCCTCATAATGATCTCCCGCACCAAAAACCTCACCCGCATAGGTACCGCAGAAGGGCATCTCCACCTTCACCTTCATGGTCACAGGCTCCTGCTCGAAATTTACGAAGTTCAGCAGCACCTTATCTGCCGACGCCCCGATCTCGGTAGCACCCAGAGCTGAAGTGTCCACGGCGCGGAAGTAAGCTTTTTTGTCTTTCAAGGAATTCTTGTTCATGATCTTATAGGGCAGCGGGCTGCCGTGTGTCGCATAAGCGGCCGCCAAACGGCGGAACGTCTTCAGGCGCGTCTCTCCCGGTTCGCCCGGATTCGCCGGTACAGCCTGCGTATCCTCGAAGCGGTGCGTATTCCAGTTAACATCGGAGCGGAACAGCCCGAATTCCGTACCGTCATTGAAAAAAGCCGCATGCTGCATGATATGGTCAACATACCCGATATTGCCGCGCAGCTCCCGGTCAAACGCCGAGGCAAAACGGTAAGCGTACGTCCCATATTTGGTATTGTCCGAATGATTGTCATTGGCCCCCGTCTCACTCATCGCCATCGGTTTGCCAAAGCCCTCATCCGCCTCGTCGTAGACCTGCAGATTCTCATACAGGCTGCCGCCGGGCAGCGGCTGTACGCCTGTTCCGCCGTAGCTGTGCCCATTGGTCACATCCGACAGCTCCTCAATGGGCCGCCGCTGCTCGGGATCACGTTCCCATCCGTCCGGTGTTCCGTTGTACGGCCAGTAGGCCCAGCCCGGAGCGACAATCTTCAGATAGGGCTGGTTGTTCGTCTCCCTTTCCTCCGCCATCAGCTCATGGATAGCCAGCACAGACGCCTGTGACCAGCGGAACAATCCCGGCTCATTGCTGCTCTCCGAATATTGATACAAGTCGCCGAACTTGGTGACGAAGTCCGAATAATAACTCCGCAGCGCATTGCTGACAATTCCCGCCTGCAGATCGGCATCCGTCCTCCAGGTGCCTCCGAGGATATTCAGCATCGGCTCCAGATTAAGGTCGCGCAGCGTGGCCAGATAGTTCCGGCCTTGCGGGTCCCAACGGGTTTTGGTGTCGGACCAGAAGGAAGCTCTCATCCAGTTGCCGCTGTAGGCAACGCCCATCCATTTAGCCATCGGGCCGAGGTGACGGATAGTGTTCTCATCATAGTTGAAGGTATTCGTGGCAATCGTGCTGCCGAGATGGACATACCTGCCATGAATAGGCTCAACCGCCGGTTCATCCAGTGTTTCCAGCTTGAAATAATCCCACTCGAACCATAGATATTTGTCGCCGTCATAACCGGAAGCTTCCGCATCCGCGTATAAGCCACGGTCCACTCTTAAATGAAGTACATTGTCACCCACCTGCAGCTGTTCCTTCGGTATATAGAGCTTGTAGGTCTGTTTCCAGGTCTTCGCCAGAGTAGTCTCGCCGTCATTCAGACCGGTCACCTGAACCAGGCCGCTCATCATGCCGTTGGAAAATACAGCAATCTGGGGAATAGCGGTACTTGCATCAATGACCTTGAAGCTGAACTGTACGCCATGCTCCGGAATTTCGGTGAGCGTATAGCATAGTTCCATTTCCGGGTTCACACTTGCTTTCATTCCTTGGGGTATCGTATTCCAGTTCTCCGGAGGGAGGGGGAGGGAAAAGCTTTCGCTATAAACATCATCAATAACGGTGAATTCCGCAGAACTGTGGTCTGCATCGCCAACCTGCCACAGCAGGGAGAGCGGCTCATAGACATCATCCGTTACTGCAGGGCTATAGGTAGCGTCGGCAACGGAGAGTGGGGGAGCAGACATTGTTTCTTTTTTCACATTTAAAGCGCTTTCATTTATGGGGTTGGCAGGCACTTCTGCAGCCATCAACTGTTCGGTAGGCATAAACACCAGCATCAGAATCAGCAATACGTTGACCAGTTTACGTATTTGCATATGAACACCCTTTTCTAATTAAGATAGACCAGGGTATCTATATGCCTCATTAGCCGAATCACTTGACCCGGTATCCCGGCGGCGGTTTCATAGAACACCACTGCACCACCTGCGGATACCGGGCTAGCCTGCTATCTCTAATCTTTATTTGGCTGCCAGAAAAGCGTCCATTTGAGTCTGGAGCTCATTAATGACGGCATCGATACCTGCGGCCTTCAGCTTGCCATTCATTTCTTTGAGGATCGGCTCAGGGTCCTTTTCACCGGAAAATAAAGTATTCTTGTATTGCTTGGTGATATTGATCAGCGCTCCAATCTGGGACTGGACTTTGGTAGAGTCGAAGACGAAACCGATCACCGGCGAAGTTTCGGCCGCAGCATTCCAATCGGTATACAACTGCACCCGTTTCGGATCTTCGTCTTTGTTCAGATAGTTCAGCAGCACATTGCCGATCATCCAGGAGGAGACCGAGTTGTAGCCGCTGTCCGGAATGAACTCTACCGTCTTATCGTCCACCTTATTATAGTGCTTGCCCTCAATGCCGAAGGTCAGCAGGTTATACAGCACCGGATCGGTGTGAATCAGGTTGATGAACATCATGGCCCGCTCGGGATTTTTGGAGGTTCTGGAGATGGCCAGCATCGAACCCTGCAAGCTTTTGGTGCCTACCTGTACCGGCAACAGCGTCTTGATTACCATTGGCTTCTCCGCCAGCCGGGTCCAGTCATTGGTTGATGTCGGATTCATATTGCCGTAGGTGAACCAGGCTTTGCCGCTTTTGACCGCATCCTTCAGCTCGGTTTTGTCCGTGGCGCCATTCTTGTTGATATAACCCGCTTCATACCATTTGCGGATCAGCTTCAGCCGTTCGGTCATCGCAGGTGTATCGTATTCATTAAAAATCTTCATCGTATCGTAGTCCAGCAAGGTCGGTATATCGCCGCTGCCGTCAATATCCTCGCTGTTCGGGTAAGCGGTGAACCAGCTCAGGCTGTCCGTGTGATTCATGAATAAGGGGGAGATTGCCGGTTCCTTCTCCTTGATAGTCTTCAGCAGCGGCTCAATATCCTCCAGCCGCTTGATGCTGTTAATATCGAATCCGTATTTATCGATAATGGCCTTGTCAAAAGCGAACCCTACGGATTGCCCCAGCTCTTTTTCCGTCGGAATCGCATACAGGTGTCCATTCACGGTCGCCGCCTGCAGATAAGCCGGATGAATCTGGGCTTTGGTTTCTTTGGCATGGGTATCGATAAGTTCCTCAAGCGGCAGATACGCTCCTTTGGCCGCGTTGGTCATGAAGTTCCAGGTAAAGACCATGTCGAACACCTCGCCGGACTGGATCATCAGATTCACTTTATCCGCCGGCTTATCCCAGCTCAGCTGGTTGATCTTGATCGTGGCATTGATCTTATCCTTCAGATAAGCATTAATCTCCTGCTCCACCGCCGCAACATCCTTATCCGGCCCGCCCGGCAGATAGAGCGACAGCTCTACCGGCTCCAGTCCGGCAGGAGCATCAGGCGCTTTGGTGGCCTCCCCCTTCTCCGTCGCCGCCGGAGCTTCATTGCTCGGTTTAGCCGTGATATCCGTGGTTCCGGCGCTGTTCCCGGCATTATTGCCGGAGCACCCGCTGAGCACCATACCGACCATAAGTACGAGTGACAGCAGCAGAGTCATGCTTCTTTTACTTGCCATTAGTCGCTTCTCCCCTTTGCCTAACAATATGCTATATAAATGGAACTAATGAGTAGTTCCCCCTATATACAACAAGCAGCCAGGCTGTGCATCAGCCTTTGATTGAGCCGAGCGTCAGACCCTTGATGAAATAACGCTGGAAGAACGGATAGGCCAGCACGATCGGGCCAATCCCGATCAGGGCCATCGCCATGCGGATTGTTTCACCCGGCAGCTTGGCGATCTCGGTCGCCGAGCCCTGGATTAAAGCCCCGTTGCGGCTCAGGTAGTCGGCCTGGGAGATCATTTTGTACATTAGATATTGCAGGGAATACAGGTCGGTGTCGGTAATAAAGATCATGCTGTGGAACCAGTCATTCCAGTAATGCAGCGTATTGAACAGGCCAATGGTCGCAAAGACCGGCAGCGACAGCGGAAATACAATCTGGAAGAAGGTCCGCAGCTCGCCCGCCCCGTCTATAGTCGAAGCTTCAATCAGTGCAGGAGGCACAGACATCTGGAAGTAGGTTTTCATAATCAGCACATTAAACGGAGAGAGGAGCATCGGCAGAATCAGAGACCAGACCGAGTTCTTCAGATCAAGCACCTGGGTATACACCATGTACCACGGCACCAGGCCGCCCCCGAACAGCATCGTGAAAAAAATCAGAAACGCAAAGGCCCCGCGGTATTTGAAATCCGTCCTGGAGATGGGATAGGCGTACAGGGACGAGATGAACACACTGAGCAGCGTCCCGGCCACGGTGACAAAGATGGATACGCCATAAGCTTTTGCGATAACCGTGTAGTCTTTAAAGATATATGCATAGGCTTCGAAGCTGAGTTTCTCCGGGATAAATTGATACCCGTTCTTTACAATATAGTCGTGATCCGTGATGGATATCATAAATACCAGTACAATCGGCAGCAGACAGGCAATGGCCAGCACAATAAATATAATATGGAGTATCGTATTCGTTACTTTGGAGATTTCGTTATTCATCCTGCGTCCCTCCGAACCCTTTGACATGATTAAAATACTGCCTGATCCTTATCGACCTTGCGTACAATCCAGTTCGAGCCGAGCACCAGGAAGAATCCGACTACCGACTGATATAAGCCGGCGGCGGCGGACATGCCCAGGTTCCCCATATTGATCAGCGCGTTATACACATAGGTGTCGATGACCAGCGTCGTGGGATACAGCGCTCCGGAGTTCAGTGTCGTCTGATAGAACAGTCCGAAGTCTGAACGGAAGATACCCCCAATCGCCAAAATGGTTGTAATAATAATGACCGGGCGGATCAGCGGGACCGTAATGTGAATAATCTGCTTCCATTTGCTCGCCCCATCGATCAAAGCCGCCTCATAATATTCGTTGTCAATCCCGATAATGGCGGCCAGGTAGATGACACAGCCGTAGCCCACCCCCTTCCAGAGATTAATCAGCGGCAGAATAAACGGCCAGTATTTCGGCTCCGAATACCAGTTCAGCTCATTCAGCCCGAACATTGCCAATACACCTTTATTAATGAAACCGTATTCAACATTGAGGAAAGCGAACACCAGATAACTGACTACCACCATCGACAGAAAGTACGGGAAAAACATGACACTCTGATAAAACTTGGCCGCCAGCTTGTTCCGCAGCTCATTCAGCGCAATGGCAATCGCCACCGCAATGACCAGGTTCAGCACAATAAACACGAAGTTGTACAGCACCGTATTTCGGGTAATAATCCACGCGTCTTCGGTAGCGAACAAGAAGGTAAAGTTGTCCAGACCCACCCAGGGACTTCCCAGAATGCCGTCGACGTAGTTGATATTTTTGAACGCAATGATGATTCCGAACATCGGCAAATAATTGTTAATCAGCAGAAAAAGCACGCCCGGCAGCAGCATCAGCAGCAGTACCTTATGCTTCAGCAGATGCTTCAGCACCGTAGGTTTTTTAACTTTTCCAACAGGATTGGGCACCCCCCGCTCTGCAAGGGCCGTGTTCCCTTTCTCACCAGCCTTCATTTTATCCGCCTCCCGAACATCCTCTTGCCTTCTCTTTTGTTCCCTGCTTTTAGTGTATTCGCAGACCCGGCAAAGCTAAATACGGCCATCTATAATAAAAGTTTGAAATCCTACAGAGTTTGGCTATGTAAAAAAAGCTGCCCCGCAGTCATCAAGGACTGGGGGCAGCTCGTTACATACTAACCTTCCTAATTTCGCCTTCCTCTCAGGCTCTTCAGCAGATTCTCCGCCAGCAGCGGATGCCTCGGGTCGAAGCCGGGGTAAATGTACTCTTCGCGCTTGAAGTAATACCCGGTGTCGGCGATATCCAGCATCTGGTTAAGGCGCTCTGTCTCTTCCTTTAGGGCCTGGTCCAGTGCCTTCTCCCCGGCAATAATCTGCAGATACAGCTGCATTCTGCTCCGGTCGCCCGAAGCCCGCGGTTCAATGGACACCGTGCTCGGGTCATATTGGTCCATAATCTGCGGGGTTAGCGGATAAATGGAATCCACCTGCGTTGGATAGAACTCCTTGAAATGGGCGAGCCCGCCTGTCCCGGCCGGAGTATCCAGAATCCCGTCAACGACTGGCAGCGCAAGGCCCTGGCGGTATAGGAGCGTCAGAAACTCCTCCGATTGCAGGAATTTCCACACCTTGACCGCTTCTGTACGGGCCGGGGCCAGGGCATTGACCACCAGCGGGGATTGCGGCATCATCATCAGTGCCCCGGCCCAGGCCTTGGAAGAATCCGCAGCAGGCGGCAGCACGACTCCCCATTCCGGCTTGGGCATATATTCCTGAAGCTTCACATAATCCTTGCTGGTCACATACATCATTCCAATATTGCCTTCTGCGAACTGCCGCAGGGCGGTATCCCGCTTCAGCAGGTTTTCCCCCGGATACAGACTCCCCTGTGCTTTGATATCCAGCACCATTTGCAGCCAGGGCTTGTAGACGCTCAAGTCATAGCGGCCCGTCCGGTACGAATAGTGATAAATACCGCTGTACGTACCGGACATCTCAAGCCCTGTCTCCAGGCTCTCCTGCCCGTCTCCGCCGGCCAGTGCGAAGCCATGTTTGTTCACTCCTACGCCAGCCTCACTGATTCTGGCAGCGGCATCCTTCATTTCCGCGAAGGTTACCGGCGGGTGTTCCGGGTCCAGTCCGGCACTGCGGAATAAATCCTTGTTGTAGATGAAGCGCAGTGTCTCGACACTTGCAGGCAGGAAGTAGATGCCGCCCTTAAACAGACTCCGGTCCGCCAGATCCACGGCCCATTCCGGGAACCGGCTCAGCTCAGCCGGTTCCAGATACGGCGATAGATTGGCCAAATAGTCCTTGTTCACATAGGTTGCCAGCCATTCATTGTCCACACTGAACACATCCGGCCCTTGACCCGAGGTCATAAGCATATTCAAGGTGTCGTTATATACATCTGTTGATATATCCATTATCAGGATTTCGATCTGATCCGGATTGGTCTGATTGTAGCGTTCGATAGCGTTTTTCACTTCCAGGTTCTGCGTCCAATCATGGAGGGCCACCTTAATCTGCGTCTTTGGGCTGATTTCGGCCGCCGGCCCCGAGTCAAACTTACCCGGCGGACGGTCGTACACAGCTATATACACCACCCACCCGCAAATCAACAAAGCACAGAGCACTGCCAGCATACGTTTCATTCTCCACCTCCTCGTTGACACTGCCACTCCCTGCGTTTTACAATGTATACCAGCCATTCAAAATTATTAATATATTCTAAATCTTACCCAAAGTATAGCAACCAAAGAATCATCCGCCCAGACCTGAGGAGGATGCCTGTGAGAAAATTATACGATACACTGTCGAGAACCCTCTTCCTGTACAATTTCAGCATCCGCAGCCGGCTAATTCTCTACTTCCTGTTTCTGGTCCTTCTTCCCACCACCATTATCTCCATTACGATTTATAAGAAATCGACCGATATCATAACACGCAATATGAACACGTCCATTGAGAACAATCTCAATCTCATTCAGGATCATCTCGCCCAGCGGTTTGAGAGCGCGGACAATGCCATGATCTCTTTATACCTGAATAATGAATTTGCCGATGTGATCTCTTCCAACAGGCCTACCGACAGCACCGGCATCATAAATGAATTAACCGCCCTGAACAAAATACTGGAGAATTTCCCGGTGAACGGCACAACCGGAGGCAAAGGTGTACCTATGCTGTATATGCTGAACCGTCCTGAATATACCCAATATAATTTCTCCCGGCGGGTCTATAATATGGATCTGATTTCTCTGAAGCCTTGGTATCTGGGTATTCCGGCGAGATCAAATTTCACTGTAGTCGGTCTCAGTTCCCTTAATTCCCAGTTCACGCTCAAGTTCGCCAAGCGGTTATTCGGCATCCGCCATGCCCAGCTCCCTTATGTCGGACTGCTTACCGTCGATATTCCGGTTGCCGAGCTTAGCCCGCTGCTGGACCATTACAAACCAACGCCAGGCAGCCGGATCTATGTAGCCGACCAGACCGGAACCATCGCGATCAGCCCGGATGACACTCTGCTTGGCCAGAATCTCAGCACACAGGATTATTACTCCGGCATGCTTGGCAGTATTCCTGCCTCACCAGGGTTTCACTCCTTCCGGCACACCCTCCAGGGCGAGCCCATGCTGGTCTATTACAAACAAGTTGAAGCCACCGGCTGGACCATTCTCTCCTTCTCGCCGGTACGGGAGCTGAACGGGGAACTGGCCTCTTTTCAAAGGGTCATGTATCTCGTACTCGCGATCTGCATGCTGGTCTCGCTCCTGATGGCCCTGCTGCTGTCGGAGAATATCTCTGCACCGATCCGCAAATTCATCCAGTCGATGTCCCATGCCGAAAGCGGCAATTTCAACATCATTATCCGCTATAAACGCAAGGATGAGTTCGCCTATCTGTTTAGCCGCTACAACAAGCTGCTCCTTCAGATCAAGGCCCTGATCGACAAGCTGTATGTCACGGAGCTGCGCAAAAAAGAAGCCGAGCTGCAAACGCTTCAGGCACAGATTAATCCCCACTTTCTTTACAACACGCTGGATTCCATCAATTGGATCGCCATTCATCACGAGATCCCGGAGATCAGCCAGATGGTGACTTCCTTATCCGATTTCTTCCGCTACAGCCTGAGTAAAGGCAAAAACATTATTCCGCTGAAGGATGAGCTGCGGCAGGTGGAGAGCTATCTGCAGATTCAGCATTTCCGTTTCCGGGATAAGCTCGAATATGAGCTGGAAGAGGCGGACCCCGCAGTGCTGGAGCAGTGTCTTGTGGTGAAGCTGAGTCTGCAGCCGCTGGTGGAGAACGCGATCATTCACGGAATCCAGAAAAGGCGCGGCAAAGGCCGCATCCGCATCCGGGTGGAGTCTTCCGCCGAGCTGCTCTGCATTTCAGTCTTTGACGATGGGTTGGGCGATGACCCCGGGCGGTTAAACGCACTGCTGACGGATAAGGACCAGCAGCATACAGCTTATGGCATCCGTAATGTGCAGATGCGGATTCAGCAGTTTTTTGGCGAGGGGTATGGAATCCGCTATTATGCGAATCTGGAGGACGGGCGCGGCTTGCTGGCGGTGCTACGGTTTCCGGTTGTGACTACATGGGAGGAGGCGGGCACGGATGCTGACGATGATTATCGCGGATGATGAGCCGTTTATCCGCAGCAGTCTGGTTCATGTGTTCGATTGGCCGAAGGAATTCGGCATCGAGATTGTGGCGGAAGCGGCGGATGGGCAGGAAGCCTACGAATTATGCCTGAAGCACCAGCCGGATATTCTTTTCACCGATATTATGATGCCTTTGCTGGACGGTCTTCAGGTAGCCGAGAAGCTTAGAGCTGCGGGCTGCCCTACCAAAATCATTATTATCAGCGGTGCCCAGGATTTCGCCTATGCCCGGAACGCGCTTAAGGTAAACGCCGAGGGATACATTCTGAAGCCCGTCAAGCTGCCCGAGGTCAGAGAGCTTTTTACCCAGGTGATTGCCCGGCTGGCTGAAGAACAGGGAAATCAGAAGAACATGGAACGCCTGCGCCGGCAGCTCCAAGACAACCTGCCGCTGATCCGCGATAAATTCCTGCACAATCTGATTACCGGCCTTTACCGGAGCGAGCAGGAAATTTGGGACAAAATCGATTTTTTTAATCTTCCTGTCAAACGGCAGGACTATGTTACCGTTGGGGTGCTGCAGCTGGATGATTATCAGACCGCCGTCGACAAATTCTCTGAGGAACATAAGCAGTTGCTCTACTTCTCTATCCTCAACATTATCGATGAATGCCTGAACAGCTCACCCTGCGGACTGTGCTTTGTGGCCAATGAGAATGAATTTATTCTGCTGTTCTGCCGTACGGAGGATCTGAATGTCAGCTTCCTGACCGGCATATGTGAGCAGATCAGCAGCAGCATTAAGCAATATTTGCAGCTGGCAGTGTCGATTGGCATAGGACGAAACGTTCCCCAGCTGACCCGGGTTGAAGAGTCCTATAAAGACGCGCTCCAGGCACTCGTCTATAAATTTTATACCGGGAGCGGGGCCATTTTGTTCATTCAGGACATCGAACCCGATACACAGACGCTCCAAAGCACCTTTTTCTATAAATTTCACGCCCAGCTTATGAACGAACTGAAGATCGGCAATACCGCCAAGGTCACAGCGCTGCTGGAGCAGCTGTTTGCTATGCTGACCAAACCCAAGCTGCCCATCGACTATGTCCAAAGTATCTGTGCGGAGATTATTTTCACCTCGGCCCGGACGCTGTATGAAATTGATGAGGGTATCGTTCATGACCGGATGAGCATTATGGAGACACTGTACCGCAAGAAGAACATCAACGAGCTCAAGACGTACATGCTGCGGCTGTTCTCCGATCTGACGGCCCAGGTGGAGAGCAGGAATACAACCCGCAACAGCAGCACCGTGCAGAAGATCAAGGCCATTATCCAAACCGGTTATGCCGGGGAGCTCCCGATTTCCCGTATTGCCGAGGAGGTTTATCTGACCCCCAACTACATCAGTCTTATTTTCAAAAAAGAAACCGGAGAGACCCTCACGGACTACCTCACCCGCATCCGGCTGGGCAAAGCCAAGGAGCTGCTTCAGACCACCGACCTTAAAGTGATGGAAATATCGGAAAAAGTCGGCTATGAGAACCCCCATTATTTCAGTACCGTATTCAAAAAAAACGTAGGGGTCCATCCGCTGAAATACCGTTCAGACCACAGCAAGCTGTAGCTTACCGGTCCGGCTGATTGCCGGATTTGGGCTTGTAAATATAAGCCCGGGCCCCTATTCTTGCGAATACCGCAGGTTCAAAGCGCCCTGGCCGGGCCCGTGGAGGGGCAATTCTGGAAGAAAGCGTACGGATATATTCAAAATCCGGATGAACCCCTTCATCTGTAAGATAAGCCGGGGTGACACTCCCCGGGAACCGCTCCTGGTTCAGTGCTGCTATGATGCCTTCGCCGGTACTGATGCCGATCCCATGCCCGAAATAAGTATTGGGGCCGAGCAGGACCGCATTCTCCCCTTGCCATTCCGGCTTGCCCGGATCATGATCGGGATTCTTGAAATATACAATGTCGCCGGGAATAAAGGCCTGCGGGCGGCGGGTGGAGATGAGCTGCAGATTGTTGTCGTAATTCCAGTCCCACAGGAACAAATTTTGAAAATACGTATTAAAGACCTGCTCACCGATCGTATCCAGCGTTGCCTTGTATAAAATGATCACCATTGCCGTTGCGCATTCAAACGCATACCACTGTCCATTCCAAAAAATATCGTTAATTCCCGCCGAAGGCCACACGCCTTCCCGCAACTGTATCCCGCCATTATCTGTGCGTGTCCACAAACGCTCGTTGCACCGCGTCTCTTTGAACGTGGCGAAATCTGCCCCGCTGTCATTAAGCGCCCTGGCCGATGCAATAATGTTATCCCGCATGCGCCGCTCAAAATTCAGAGATTCAGGAGAGTTGTACATAAAGGCCACCCTGTGTTCCTCCCTTCAAGGTTAAATGTTCAAAATATAAGTTATTGTACGTGCCGGGAACTGGGTTGGTGCGGAGTTGAAGCAGAGAATTCCCGCCAATTTGCAGAAATCCGTACAAGCTTGTCTAATCTCCTACTAATTCCCTATGATTTAGCAATTGTTCGACAAAAAATCTATGTTTTATTCCAAAAAGCATCTATGTAAATAGGCCCATTCCCAAATCTATCATTTACAAAAACAGCAAATAAATATTTCAATAAAATCCCATATCATAACCCACATGGAAGTTTTAAAGCTATATATCATAAGCTTTTAACCTTCTATGTAAACTTTTGTAAGGTAACTCTAGCAAAAAAATTTTATTTTCATATAGATTTTACATTTAACCGGTGGTAAAATCTTCTTAACATTTTTCCAACTATCTTAGACGGAATTAAACCCGAATTCTTGGAAAGGAGAGTTCTACATACATTCCATAGGTAGCCTTGGAAGACTTGCGTTATTCATCATACACTGGGAGGGATTTTTTTGGAGTGGGGCAAATTAACTCGTAAACTATCAATACTGGCGCTGTCCGCGGGAGTAACGATCAGCACAGTGCCTGGAGCAGTTTCAGCGGCAAGCTCGGTACAGCCTACTTTTAACGAAAGCACGATCGTACTAAATCAAGCCTTGAATGGAACTTATATTTCCCCCGACATCGATACCCAATCCACCAAAGACGTGCGCGTAATTGTACAACTCAGTGGCCAGCCGGCAGCCGTCGGCAAATACGCCGCGAAGCAAGGTATTTCCTCCCTGGCCTCTACGGCCACTGAAGCGGCTGTGAACAGCCAGCAGACCGAGGTCCTGAACAAAGCCGACAAGGCCGGACTGGACGTAGAAGTCAACTACAAATACAACACCGTACTCAACGGATTTGAAATTACGATTCCCGCCAATGAAATCCCTGCACTTGCTCAAATCTCCGGCGTAAAGTCCATCTATGAGAACAGCACCTGGTATCCGATCCCCGGTGAAGCGGACACCGCCGTTGCCACGGAAGAAGTAACCCCCAAGAACGACAATGGCCCGCTGGAGCAAATCCATGCCGACTGGGCCTGGACTAAGGGCTTCACAGGCAAAGGCCTGAAGGTAGGGGTTATTGATACAGGGCTTGATTATACCCACCCCGACATTGAAGCAGCCTACAAAGGCGGCTATGATTCCTTCTACAATGACGCCGACCCTTACGAGGAAGTTCCTCTGACTGAAACAGAAGATCCGTACGGCGTTGGTTACGCGGGCACTTACCACGGTACCCATGTAGCCGGAACCATTATTGGACAGTTCGCCAATAGATCCGGTGAGATTGCCCACAAAGGCGTAGCTTACGGTGCCGATCTGTACGCCTACAAAGTACTCGGCCGCAACCTGAAAGACCCAAGCACTTCTTCGGGTTCTTCTGCCCAGGTCATCGACGGCATTGAACGCGCAGTCAAGGATGACATGGATGTTATTAACCTGTCCCTGGGTTCCGACGAAGAAAAAGATGTGAACTCCCCCGATGCGATTGCGATTAATAACGCTGTATTGTCCGGCGTTGTAGCGGTCATTGCCAACGGCAACGCAGGCCCGGGTTATTTCACACTTGGCTCGCCGGCCACTTCCCAGCTTGGAATCTCCGTGGGTGCCGTGACCAGCCCGAGCAAGCAATATTCGGGCACCTTCTCTTCCGCCCTTTCCGTGTCATCTGTAACTTATGATACGTATCAGGATTTTGACTTCAACGTCATGGCCTGGGAGCTGGCCAATGAAGATTTCGCCTCCATTGTCGGCACTGAGCCTGTAGATGTAGTCTATGCAGGCTTGGGCTCCGCCGGGGAATATCCAACCGAAGATGTGAATGGAGCCATCGTATTATTATCCCGCGGCCAGCTCGCATTCACCGACAAGATTGCCATTGCGAAGGAGCATAATGCCAGAGCCGTTGTTATTTTCAACGGGAATGCCAAGAATGGGGAAGCGGATCTGAGCCCATCCATCGAAGGGCGCGACGGCTTTATTAACTCCTTGCTGGGTGACGGCTTCGACAGCATCCCTACCTTTGATATCAAAGGTACAGAAGGCCGGGCGCTGGCCCGCGCACTGCTGGAGAGTGCCGACAACAAACTGCAGTTCAAGTTCGGCACTGATTACAACCCTCAAGAAGATCCAGGCGATGCACTGGCCAGCTTCACTTCCTTTGGACCAAATGTAGATCCTGAAATGAGCATCAAACCAGACTTTACCGCTCCGGGAGTAAGCATCCTGTCCACCTATCCTGCCTATGGCAAATATGACAAGGAGGCTACCTACGAGAAGGCTTACAGCCGTCTGAACGGTACAAGCATGGCCACTCCGCATGTAGCCGGAGCCACCCTGCTGATCAAAGAGGCCCATCCGGCCTGGTCGCCGTTTGATATCCGCTCTGCACTGGCCAATACGGCAGATGTAGGCACAGCTGTGACCGACGATGTGTATGAACCCTTCGATGTCTATCAGCAAGGGGCCGGACGGATCAACATCGAGAATGCCATCAACACACCGGCATTGCTGCAGTCCCTGGAACCTATCACCATTCTGGACAAGAATCACAATCCGCAAAATGTAATTAACTATAATTCCTCCGCTGCGTTTGGGGTTGTTGCACCAGGCAGCTCCAAAGTGAAGAACCTGCAGCTCAAGAACACAGGCAGTGAAGCATTGACTTACACCGCTTCTGTTGAATGGCATTTTGAGGATCCAGCGGGCATAACCGCTTCGCTGACCAGCAGCAGCGTGACTGCCGCAGCCGGTTCGGCGACATCTTTTGCCATGAATCTGAATGTGGATGCAAAAGCGAAAAAAGACGCTCTTTATGAAGGTCAAATCAACCTGAAAGTTGAAGGCCGTCCGGAATTGCCGGCACTGCATTTGCCTTTCACCGTGTATGTGGGCACTGAACTGCCGGACAACGGCGTAGGCATTCAGGAAGTAGCCTTGACCAATACCGTTATTTACCCTAACCGCAGCAACCAGCAGTCCACGGATCTCACATACAAGCTCAAGGCTAAAGATGCCAACTACTACCATATCGAAATCGTAGATATGAATGATGAGGCTATCGGTTATCTCGAAGCCAAGAATACGGGCGACCTGACCAAGTCCTTTGAACCCGGCACTTATACCTTCAAAGGATTTGGCGGCAGCTATCACCCTTACGGTGAAGACGGGGCACCTAAACTGGATGCCCAAGGCAAACCAGCCGTAGAACATCTGAAAGATGGCGTTTATAAAATCAATATTACCGCCGCTCCAGTAAAGGTAACTTCTGCGCCGGTATCCATTGATCGTGACAACGATCCGTATTACACTGCCTATACTTCCGTCCGGGTCGATAATTCTTTTGAAAGCACCGGCGGTGGCGGTGGTGGCGGTGGTGGTGGTGGAACCACAGTTACACCGGCACCAACCACAGCACCTGCAGCCAGTGCTTCCGCTAATGCAGTGATTGAGCAAGGCCTTAAGCAAGCACCGATTACAGCAGCAACCTCTTCTGCAGATGGCGTAACTACAATCAAAGTGACTGACAATGATCTGAAGAACGCACTGGCTACGGCAGGCAATGCGCCAGTGGCTGTAATTATCTCGGTTCCGTCGTTGACTGACGGTACAGCCCAGGTTGTGCTGACAGCCGAGCAAGTGAAGCAGTTGACTGCCGCTCCGGCGAAAAGCACCGTGGTGGTCAATGTCGCAGGCTCTGCATTCGCTCTGCCGGTATCCTTATTCTCCAAAGGCGCAGCTGATGCCGGCCTTACGCTGATCATCAGAAAAGCCGAGGACCAAACATCGAAATTCACGGCCAGTGTTGCGGGTTCTAAAGTAATCGGAACCCCAATCTCGTTTGAAGCGAACTGGACTACCGCTTCCGGCAGTACAGCGCTTAAAGTGCCACATGATGTCTTCCTTAAGAGATCCTTTACAGTGCCAGGCAGCATTGAACCTAATACAGCCGGTGTACTGTTTGAAGAGAACAGCAAAATTACTCCGGTCGCTTCTGTATTCACGAAACAGGCCGACGGATCAACTATTGTTACAGTAAGCCGTCCGGGCTTCTCCGTATACGCTGCGGTGAGCCGTCCAGTCTCCTTTACGGACATTGCCGCTTCCAAAGCCGCTTCGGAAATTACGGCCCTGGCCAACAAATTGATTATTGAAGGTACTTCTGCAACAACCTTCTCGCCGAAGAGCAACCTGACCCGTGCCGAATTCACAGCACTGCTCTCCCGCTCTCTCGGACTTCGCTCCACCGCCGCTTCTACTTTCACGGATGTGAAGGCCAGCGACTGGTATGCGAATGATGTTGCTGCTGCATATGAAGCCGGCCTGATTCTGGGAACCGGAAAAGGCAAATTTGCTCCTACCGATAAAGTAACCCGTCAGGAGCTGGCCGTCATTCTGGGCCGGGCATTGAAATTAACAGGAGTAGAGCTGAAAGTCGCCAACCCATCTTTCAGCACCTATGCCGATGATGCCAAGATTTTCAATTATGCCAAAGAGAGCATCAAATCCTTGTCCGCTGCCGGTGTAATCAGCAGTGACAACGGATCGAACTTCAATCCTACTGCCTCTGCAACCCGTGAGGCTGCCGCTGCAGCACTCCACCAATTGCTGAGCAAAGCCGGCTTGATCAACTAAGCCACGGCGTATAGGCCTTACCAAAAAGAGCTGTCCCCTAAGCCATCAACTGGCTGGGGACAGCTCTTTTGTTACGCAGAATCGGCTGGGGCGGCGTGAGGCTTACGTTTTCACCTTCGCTCATGCAGTCCCGTCCCCAGATCAGGGAGAATTGCGGTTATGATGTATTTTGTGCACCAAAATCGCTCTGGCTGCGCTCAAAAGTCCATTCTGATGTATTCTGTACATTGAAAATTTGAGAATTGGCTATTTCAGCTATTTCTGCTGTTCCTGATGTACAAAATGCAGCCAAATCAAAAATAAGCTAGGTTTGCCCGCAATTCGATGCACAAAATGCAGTCCAAGAACGCACTATCTCAAACCGCTACGCCAGCCCTTGCCTCCATTCACCGAGACAATCCCTCTTGCAGCAGCCGGAAGGCCTCCTTCAGCCGCTCTTTGGGCAGTGCCGCATACCGGTCGCCGATGGTCACCTCATTGAAGCAGGTGCCGGAACCGCTCTCCCGCAATGACGAGATCAAACCTATGCCCGTTTCTTCATAAACAGTAATCAGAAGGGGCTCAAGCTGTTCTTGGGGCAGGGAGAAATGCACATGAAACATGTTGGTCACCGGCACCTCCGGCAGGGTGGACACCCGTGGACAGGCATTGAAATAAGCCGCCAGTTCCTTGGCTTCCTCATAATATTGGCCCATCCGCTGTTCTCTTAACCCGAAATAATAGTCCGCTGTGAGGATGTATGGATACAGGCTAACTAAATCCCCGCCATGCCGACGTTTCCAAATCTTCGACTCTTCCATGACCTCTTTATCCCCGGCCAGAACCGCTCCGGCAATACCACCGATCCCTTTATAGACGGAGATATAGACACTGTCAAACAGCCCACAGACCTCGGCAGCCGTTCTCCCGTAATAAGGAAGGCTCTCCAATAACCTGGCCCCATCCAGATGGAGCTTGATCCCCTTCTTGTGGCAATAGGAGGATATAGCCTCCAGTTCGGCGTATTCGGGCAGCTGCCCGCCAATCTCTCGCTGCGGCAGCTCCAGGAGCAGGCAGGAAATATCCTGCTCCAGATTCACCACATCTTCCAGCCGGATCAGACGATCTTTATCCGCCAGCAATATGGGCTCTATATGATGAAGCTCCTTCAGACCATCTTGTTCATGAATTTCCAGGTGGCATAGAGGGTGATAGGCCACTCTTTTCAGCTGCTGCCGGTCACACCAGATCCGCAAGGCAATCTGCTGTGCCATGGTGCCGCTGGGAAAAAATACGGCAGCCTCTTTGCCAAGCACCTTCGCCATTTTTGCTTCAAACTCTTCAATTACTTTTCCCGTTCCATATATATCACTGGCCAGAGTGTCCTCTATCTCCCGAAACGCTGCGGTTAAGACCGAGACCTCTCTTTTTCCATGACCTGTCACAGGATTGGGCGTTTCATTAAACGCCTCTAGCAATGTAAGATGCTCCTTCATCTGCTCCTACTCCCCCTCAGCTTCCCGCTTCTCCCCGGCTATTCCCGGGTGTGTCATTTCGTAAGGGTCCAGAATCAGGTTCAACTCTTCCTCGGACAGCACATTATATTTCAGGCATAATTCGCGCACCGATTTACCGGAGAGGATCGCCTCCCTGGCAATTCGCGAGACTGTCTCATATCCAAGATGCGGATTGACTGCCGTAATAATCCCTACACTTGTCTCAACATCGCGGGCTGTTTTTTCGTGGTTGGCCTCAATTCCGGATAGACAATAATCCGTGAATACCCGAAACGAATTGTTCATAATGCTGATCGACTGAATCAGGTTAAAGACCAGTACCGGCTCCATCACATTCAGTTCAAGCTGACCGGCCTGCGAGGCCAGACAGATCGTATGGTCATTGCCAATGACCTGAAAAGCCACCTGATTGATTACCTCTGCCATGACAGGATTCACCTTGCCGGGCATAATCGAAGACCCCGGCTGACGGGAGGGCAGGGAAATTTCATTAAAGCCTGTACGCGGGCCGGAAGCCATCAGCCGCAGATCATTCGCAATTTTGGACATATTCATCATGCAGACCTTGAGGGAGGCCGATACCTCGGTGTAGGCATCGGTATTCTGAGTAGCATCCACCAAATGCTCGGCGGTGGTTAATGGCAGCTCCGTAATCTCCGCCAGATATTCCACAACATAGCCAATATACAAAGGATCGGCGTTAAGGCCTGTCCCTACAGCCGTTGCCCCCATGTTAACCTCGTACAGATGCTGCCGGGTGCCTGCAATCCGTTCAATATCGCGGGCCAGCACCCGCCGGTAAGCTTCGAATTCCTGACCCAGCCGGATCGGAACAGCATCCTGCAGGTGAGTGCGGCCCATTTTGATTACAGGGTCGAACTCCTGGGCTTTCTGCTGGAACACATCATGCATCCGCCCCATTGTGGCGAGCAGTCCATCCAACATGCGCAGTACGGAGATATGTATGGCCGTGGGGAAAGCGTCGTTGGTCGACTGCGCCATGTTCACATGGGAGTTGGGGCTGAGGCTGAAATAATCGCCTTTTTCCTTGCCGAGCAGCTCCAGTGCACGATTGGCGATCACCTCATTGGCATTCATATTCACGGATGTGCCAGCGCCGCCCTGGATCGGATCGACGATAAACTGGTCATGCCACTGGCCGGCAATGATCTCTTCGGCAGCCGTAACGATGACATCACCAAGCCCCCGATACAGCCGGCCCACCTTCATATTCGCTAGAGCAGCCGCTTTCTTGACAACAGCCATGGCAATAATCAACTCCCGGTGGATCGTATAGCCGGTAATCGGAAAATTCTCCAGCGCCCGCAAGGTCTGTATTCCGTAATAGGCGTCTACCGGAACCTCTTTGGTACCCAAAAAATCTTTTTCTGTACGAAATGGTGCGCTCGTCATACTATCCCTCCCGAATTAAATGCTACGGTCAATCTCAAGCATACATGAAAGCATCGGCTCCGGCAAAACCTTGTTTGCCTTAGCTGTTATTACCTCGGCGTTTCCGTCAATTACAACCGGCCAGACGGAGCAACCTCCACTGTTTCCGTTTGTAAACTTGTGCCCACCGCGGCCGTTTCCTCTTTTAATTTGTCATTTTCGTCTTTCAGCTGTTTGTTTTCTTCCTGAAGTTTGCTGATTTCGGTCTTAACTGTTCTACATTTTCTCCCGGCGCACCTGTATTATCCGTTGACGATGAGCAGAATGATTTGGGCTCAATTCATTAAAAACAAAAAGAGACCCTCAACAGGTCTCTTCTCTATAACTGCTATTCATTCTCCGACTCTACGTATTGTTTAAGCAACGCCAGTTTGTCATCCCAGTATTGGTCAAAAAAAGCCAGCCAATCCTTAAGCTGCGCCAAGGGCTCCGGCCGCAGCCTGTACCGCGTCTCCCTGCCGGTTCGGCGGCTGTGCAGCAGTCCGGCATCCAACAGAACATGCAGATGTTTGTTGACGGCTGATCGGCTGATCGGAAAACAGTCCGAGATGGCGGCGATCGGCATCTCCTTGTCCGCTAACAGCGTCAGCAGCCTGCGCCGGGTGGGATCGGCAACGGCTTGAAACACATCGGGCTTAAAGGCGGGTTCGCCCATTTCAGACCCCGATTGCTGCGGGAAGCTTCTCGGAGACGATGCCTTCCCAACCGCCTTCCATAATTCCGCGGATAACCGGGTGCGGCTGCCCGAATTCCGTGCTTTTGCCGGCATCCCAGCCCGAATGAATCAGCGTGAATTCCGTCTTCCCTTCTTCCAGTGCCTGCAATTCAAACGTCAGATGCCAATCCTTGCCCCAGTCCAGACTCAGCCGGTGCGGTGCGTCCAGCTCGGTTACTTTGCAAGGGGAATCTCCGAAAGGCCCCGCATGCAGGATAAATTCATGGCCCAGCACGGGCTCGAAGGTATTGGGCATCCACCAGGATGCCAGCCCTTCGGAGGTGGCCACAGCCTTCCATACTTGTTCTATCGGAGCCTGTAGGACAATCTTTTTTATAATCGGCGGCAATGCTTGCGGTGTATTCATAGGTTCCCTCCAGATTAAATGTAACACCCTAAGGTGTTACATTGATTTTATAGATCCAACGGTATTTCGTCAACTAAAACAAAAAAGACCCCGTAGGGTCTCTTCCTTAGATCAGACGGTGCCGGACCCATTTATCCCCAAAGAAACGCTTGAGGAATATGGTGCCCCTGATGCCCCATTCGATATTCATGGCTAACCACACGCCGATAATTCCGAAGCCAAACACGATGCCGAGCAGGTAGCCCAGCACTACGCGGAATAGCCACATCGACAGCATGGAGACCATGGAGGTGAACTTGGAATCACCCGCAGCCCGCAGCGCCGAAGGTGTAATAAAGCTGGCCGACCATAACGGAATTTGGGCAATCGTATTGATGAGCAGCACGATAAAGATATCGCCCACGATCTCGGCAGGCGGATGAAACAGAGAGACCAGCGGATAGAAAAAGGGCAGAATCAGCACGCCCATAAGCACAAACGAAGCCGACGACAGCACGAGAAAGGATTTCACAAATTTTCGCGCATCCTGAACCTGACGTCCTCCCATACATTGGCCGACCACCGTAATCAGGGTCAGGGACAAAGCATTGGCGGGAATCTGCATGACCCCGGCCAGGGAAGAGACAATTGCATTGGTGGCAATGGCATAGGTGCCAAGACTGACAATAAAGATCTGGGTCAGAATCTTGCCGCCGTTAAAAAACATCTGTTCCGCCGCAAAGGGCAGGCCTATGAACATGATTTTTTTGAGCATCGACCAGTTCAGTAGCAGGAGATCCCGCAGCTTGATATGCAGGCTGCTGTCCAGCCGGAACAAGTAATACAGCGCACAGGCTGCCCCTATGTATCTGGCGATGTTCACCGACAGTGTCATGCCCAGAACGCCCATATTCAGGCCATTGATAAACACAAAGTTCAAAGCCACATACAGCAGGTTCATAATCAGTGAAAGGTACAAGGAAGCGGTCGTTCTGCCAATACCGCGCAGCGCCCCGCACACCGCCTCGACCACGGCAATCCCCAGGTAGGACACGCTGCTCCCGATCAAATAGGTCCGGGCGTGATCCATGACTTCCGGTGAGGCCGAACCGAACAGCAGCTGCAGCAGCGGATTATGGAGAATAATACCGAACAAACCAATACATAAGGCCATCAGAGAGACGGAGGAGACGGCTCCTGCGGCGGCTTTGGACACCATCAGCTCATTGCCGCTGCCTTTATACTGCGCTACCACTACGGTTCCCCCGGTAGATACCGCTATGAACACACTAATCAGAAAAATATTCAGTGAATCTATCATACTCACTGCACTCACCGCCGCCACACCCGACGAGCTGATCATGGCCGTATTCACAAGATTCAGCCCAACGACGAAAGCCTGATCGATCAGCAAGGGGAGGAACAACGCAATCATCTGACGGTAGTCTATCGATTCACCGGTAAAGTACTTATCGAGAAATAGATGACCGCGCTTCAGATTTAACTTGGGCTCTGGCATAAGTTCACTTCTTTTACTTGGAATTTTGGCTCCTGAAAAAGAAAAAAGGCTCTTCATATGAAGAGCTTGCTTGATGAGCACTGCCTTTATTTATCTAAGGATGCGGTCGAGAGGACTCGAACCTCCACGGTATTGCTACCACACGGACCTGAACCGTGCGCGTCTGCCAATTCCGCCACGACCGCAAGAAATGAAAACTTGTAACGCAGTGCAAGAATTAATATACCATGCTTCCAAGAAAAGAGCAATAGAAAATACAAAAAAAATTCCGGCCATTCTCCGAAGAAAACGGCCGGAATCCTTATTGCGTCTTATTGACTAATCATGCCGTGGTAAAGCTCTATGAAGCCTGCTCCAGCATGCGGTAGACGATAACCGCAGCCTGTGCACGGTTTGCGATACTCTTCGGTGCAAACTTGGCCGCACCTACACCGTTGATAATCCCCAGTTTGGTCAACTGAGCAACAGATTCCTTGGCATAGGAGGCTATGCTGGCCTTGTCGCCGAATTTGCTGAGTTCGGCATTGTTGTCCACCGGCTGCAGCTTTTCCTTCAGCGCATTGGCAACCATAATGGCCATTTCTTCGCGGGTAATTTCACGTCCCGGTTCAAATTTGCCGTTGCCCGTTCCTTTGACAAGTTCTGATTGTACGGCAGCCGCGATATAATCCGCATACCATGCACCTGCCTTGACATCCGAGAACTTGCTTGCTGCTCCGGTAGCTTGCAGATTCAAGGCACGAACCAGCATAGTAACGAATTCGGCGCGGGTCACGTTTTTGGCTGGCGCAAAGGTATTGGCATCCAGCCCGTTAATGATCCCTTTCTCATACAAAAACTCGATAGCTTCCTTGGCCCAGGCTACCTTGCCCAGATCCTTGAAGGTAAGGGCCGGCGCTGCAGTTGCTGCCGGTGTTGCTGTGGCTGCAGGCGTAGCACTAGGTGTAGCAGACGGTGCCGGAGTTGGCGTAGCGGTCGGAACCGGAACTGTCCCGCCTCCGCTTCCACCACCACTTCCGCCGCCAGGAGCCGGCGTGGACACAGGTGCCATATTGTTCGTAATACGTCCTTCAATAACCGCCTTAATCGGACCGCCTTGGAAAGTCTTCACAATATAATTGTAGAATACATCCAGGTCAATCGGACCGGCCAGGGACTTGCTGGCTTGGGTCAGAACTTTGTAGTTATCCCCGCCCGCTGCCATGAAATTATTCACTACAGCCGTGTAGTTCTGGTTCGGATTAATCGGTGTTCCATCGGTCAGCGTAAGACTGGAAATACGCTCTGCAACCGGAAGGTACATGTTGGCTGTGTATTTAAGTCCGGAAATTTGCAGCGTTTTGATATCAGCTGTTCCATCCGCTTTGACATTCCATTGCTGCTCCAGCAATGTCTTGATTTGCGCACCGGTCAGCGTCAGCTTCACCAGCGTGTTGCCGAACGGTTGCACCTTGGCCAGATCGCCAAACGTTACATTGCCGCTTGGAAGATCGGCACGAATGCCGCCCGGGTTCATGAAGGCAAAGTCCGCAGGACCTGCACCATCCTCAAAGTTAGCACTGCGCATAGCATCGGCAATCAGATTACCCAGGGCAGATTCCTTGGTGTAAGTATCTGTGCGGGTCACTGTTCCGTCTGTAGTCCCTACAGGTTTAGTCAGTTCAGGATGTTTGTCAAGATACTTCTTCACCAGAGCAGCTGTTTCAGCATCCGGTGTTTTACCTTCATGGAACGTAGACTCCACAGTCGCGGTTTTCACCTTGACATCCTTCGTGTCAGAGTCGATAACCAGCTTGATGTCTTCAAACGCCGTACCGTAAGAGTACGCCTGTACAATCAGCTTGTTGTTCACGGTGCCGTTGGCAAGGGCATGGTTGTCGCCCGCCACAATTACGTCAATCGGAGAATCTGCCGGAAGTGCTTTGGCCAGATCCGCAGCTTCACCCGTAGTCACACCATCTTTGGTCGAGGCCGGATCATGTGCAAGCACAATAATGGTCTCCACACCTTGATCCTGAAGTTCTTTGGCATATTTGTTTACTGCAGCCACTTCTTCTTCTACAGAAAGGAAACGTACACCTTCTGTCCCCGCAGGAGATACCTTGCTTGGCGTGGACTTGGTCACAAGGCCGATGAAGCCGATGTCGATTCCGCCTACGTTTTTGATCACATATGGTTTGATGATCGGTTTACCGGTTGCCGCATCCACGGCGTTCGCATTGATGTAGTCAAAATTAGCGCCTGCATGAATGATTTTGGTGTCTTTCGGGTTAGGCCCCCCAAAAATCTGAGCCTTCAACGCCGCAACACCCTGGTCAAATTCATGGTTGCCCAGTGAACCCACATCGAATTTCATCAGGTTCATCCATTCCATAGTCGGCTCGTCCTTCTCAAGCGAAGACACAGGGGCCGACGCGCCTACAGAGTCCCCGTTATGGAACAGGAGGGTGTTCGGATATTTAGCGCGTGCTTCTTTCAGATAGGCAGCAAGAATCGCTGCTGTTCCTACAGACTTGCCACTCACCGTAGAAACCGTGTCCAGTTGGCCGTGGAAGTCGTTAATGCCAATCAGGTGGACTTCTACGTCTTCAGGAGCCAGCGGCTCTTGGTTAGACAGATCGAACTTGTAGATTCCGAAATCCTTGCCGTTCCGTTTACCGGTATCGGTAATAGAAGCCGGCAATACCGCTGCAGCATCAGGTGTACTGGTAAAAGTAACATTCGTGCTGGCCGGAAGCGGAGCCAAAGACCAGTTGCCGTCGGCTGTCGGATCAATAGTCCCTTTGGCTGTAATATAATCCATCAGAATCTGACGGTTCTCTTCCTGAGAATCCACGATCATCTCTGAACCTTTGACAGTCGGGAAGTTACCGCCGCCGCTGGCGCGGTAGTTATTGGTCACAACGATGAACTCCTGATTGAGGTTCAGCGGCGCTCCGTTGAAGGTTACATTCTTCACACGACTGGATTTCGGATTAATTAACTTTCCGTCCACTCCGTATTTTGGTTCTTTGGTCACATCAATACGGTATTTGATACCGTCAATCACATCAAAGTTAAAGACCTGGAAAGTCTCACTGAGCAAAGGCTGTTCCGTTGTAAGCTCCGGCTTGATTGTATTGAATGCACCTGCACTCATTTCCAGCCATTCTTTGACTGTTGAACCCTTTACCTTGATGGCTTTGAGGGTATTGTCATAAAGGTACAAGTCACTCGCGCTGCGGATCGTCAGGTTGCCCTGCTTGATTGCCGTATACTCTGACGGGCCGTTGCGTCCTGCTTTGAACGGTGCGCCTACGCTAAGAATCGGCAGATCCTTGTATTGTGGAAGATTGGTATTGATGTAATTTGCCACATACCATTTCTGTGCATCAGTCACGATCTGAACGGTAGGATCATCCTGCACCATGGCAAAATAACTGTTCAATGGCGCCGTGGTCTCGCCCAGCTTGGTGTCGGTGTAGACACGGGTCGCCTCATGATCGGCCATAATCGCCGCATCGATGGCCGGATTAGGGTCAACGTTCGGAATATTCTTGTTCACTCCGTCCACCTTGACCGTCTGGTAGATCGAACGGGTAGACGATTTGGAGTCAGCTTTATTCACTCCCCATTTCCCGTCGCCGCCCTTCTCCAGCTTAAGGTCAATGAGGCCCAGATAAGCGCCGCCGTAGCCGGCTTGTACAGCCGGAGTCCCGTTAATGTGTCCATACACATTGTCTACAACGGATACCCCCTCTTGGTTATAAGGCTGCCCGGTAGCCGGATCCTTAAAGGATACATCCAGCGTGGCATTATTTCCTGTCGGGAATACCTTATGGGTATGCGAGAACGTAATGGCATCAATGCCCTGAACTTTACTGAGTTCATTGACTGCATTCTCGGAGAGTGCTCCACCCTCGGCGGCAGTAGCATCAAAGCCGGAGTGCGCCATAGCTACGATAACCTCTGCACCTTTCGCCTTCATCTCAGGGATGAATTTACGGGCGGTCTCGGCAATATCCTTGGCAATGACCTTGCCCTCCAGGTTCACCTTGTCCCACTCCATAATTTGCGGGGTTACCAGACCGATTAGGCCTACTTTCACCGTATACTCGACGCCATTTTTATCTTTTACTACTTTAGGGATAATTTGATAGGCTTCAAAAGCATTTACATCATTATCCGGATTATTATCATGATCATCTTTATACACGTTTGCACTCAGATAAGGGAACTTTGCTTCAGTATCCGATGCATTGCTGGTGCTTCCCTCCACGGTGCGCTTCAAGAACTCCAGACCATAGTTAAATTCATGGTTCCCCATAGTGGCCGCATCATATTTCATAATATTCATAGCCGCAATCATGGGATGGATTTTGCTGTCATTTTTTGGTTCCATAAACCCCGAATGCTGAGCCACATACGTACCCAGCGGAGTACCTTGAATCAGGTCGCCGTTGTCGAGGAGGAGATTGTTGATTTGCTCGTCTCTGGCATAAGTAACCAGAGTAGCCGTACGGTCCAGACCGACCGTTACCGAAGGTGCATCTTTAAAATAATCCCAACCGTACACATTGGTATGTACATCCGTTGTGCTCATAATCCGGAGATCAACTGTTACAGATTCCGCTACAGATTCCGTTCCAGGTTCCAACGGAGTCGCCTCGGCTTTGCCTGCACCCCAAACGGTGCCTACAGCCACTCCGCCCAGCACTTGCATAGACAATACTGCAGTGGCCAGCACGGATGCCATCGGCTTGTTCCATTTTGTCTTCCATCCCATAAAGTAGTAATCCTCCCCTATGAATCTCTCAAATTTAAACATTGCGGGGATATTATATCACACAACTCTCAGGGAATATCAATAGTTTTGTAAAATTGATAGTGAATTATGTTAAATATACTAACACATCAAGAAGGGGATACGGAATGTATGAAGCTTCCCGGATAATAATTTTCTCAGATCTGATTTAGAGAGCGCTTAAATGGTTAATCATGGATGGGAGTTTGTCCCAAATGATAATAACCGTTTAGAAGGAGCTTGAATCGAATGAAGAAGATGTTGGCCGCGGTATTGTGCTGTACGCTGCTCTTGCTGTGCATTCCTGCCTGGGGAGCTGCCGCCGATTTGCCGCTCCGGGTCGTGGTGAACGGAGATAAGGTCTCTTTTCCGGAGAAGGCAGCCGAAGCATTTAGAGAAGCAGACGGCACCGTCTATGTAACCACCGATTTTTTACAAAAATATCTCTCTGTTACGGTAACCCAAACGGAAGATACATACATAATCAAGGATACCACCCGTACCGTTAAGCTAATTGCAGGCGAAAGCTATTACGAGATGAATGGCAAGCGGCAAGAGCTGACCGCCCCATCCATCAAGCGCCCGCCTTATCTGTTCGTGCCTCTTCAGACCTTCTGGCAAGCATTCGGCCAAAAGTATGAGTGGGACGCCGCTGTGGAAACTTCCTATCTAACGTTTGAGAAGGCAACTGAAAGCGAAGCACCGGCTGTTCCAAAAACTCCCGAGCCCTCCGTCGCCCCCGCAGATGCTGCCAAATGGGACAGTAAATACGCCGAAGCCAATGGAAATATGGCTAACTGGGGCAATGCCGCCTCCGACGGGAAATATCATTACTATGTAAAAGCTGAAAATAACAATACGGACACTCTGTTCCGTTATGACACACAGACCCGTAAAACCAAGAAATTATTAAATACAAAAAGCATTTATAATCTCATGTTTGTGGACGACTGGATTTATTACCTGGGTACGACCAACTATCGGAATGATGCCTATGACATCTACAAAATCAAAAAGGACGGCACAAACAAAAGCAAGGTAACCAACATGACCAATCTGACCCGCTTCATGTACATTGATAACGGATGGATCTATTTCAGCTATTGGAACAAGGATAACAATTTGTACAAAATGAAGCTGAACGGCACCTCGTTAACCAGGCTGTCCAGCCAGCCCGGAGTTTCCCGGATCAATATTTGGGGAGATTGGGTGTTTTTTGAGGGGGAACGCCAGCTGTTCAAGGTGAACAAGGATGGCAAGAATGAGAAGCTGATCTCTCCCGCCGAGCGTTATTTCATAACTGCAGGGGGCAAAATCTATCTTGGCGGCTTCGACGGCGATCTCTCCAAGGTGTCCACAGACGGCACCTCTTTTGAGCAGAGTTTTCTTGTGGCGGAAGATGCCTATGGTATGCCCGATATTACCGCCGTCAATATGCGCGGTGAGTACATCTACTACTATGAAAAAGACGACAACCGCATCATAAGAGTGAACCGGAACGGAACAGGCAAGTCCTCCTTTGTCACCCTGCTTACAGATTACAGTGTCAACACCATCAATATTGCCGGCAACTGGATGTACTACGATGCGGTTCTGGCCAACGGTCCGGGAGGAAGAATCACCCAACGCAATCTCTACCGCATCGAACTCAAAAGCGGGAACAAGCCGGAGCTGATCTATTCCATACGGGTATGATTACCTTTTTACAACCTCAAAATTATCTTGCAGAAGCAGCCAGTTCTGCGGAAAAGGGAGCCCCAGCTTCCAATAGCTGATTCCCCGCAGACCCAGCTCTTTCACCAGATCAAATTTAGCCTGAATGGACCGGGCATCTTCAAACCATACTTTGTGGCGTTTGCCTGAATCATCGGTGTACTCAAAATATGGAGCCTGGTCCTTATAATCATATTGAATGGCCGCCTGCTCTTCTCTGGCCAGGTCAATCGCCGCCTGCGGGCTCAGGGCTTTGGCATACGGTCCTCCCGGTACATAAGGAAGCGTCCAATCATAGCCGTATAAATTCTGCCCCATCATAATCTTCGTCGCCGGCATTTCGCTTAGGGCATACTCCAGCACTTGACGGACAGGGCCAATCGGCGACACCGGCATTGGAGGCCCTCCGCTATATCCCCATTCATACGTCATAAGGATCACAAAATCAGCCACCTCACCGTGCATCTTGTAATCATGGGCTGTATACCAGGCCCCGGTCTGGGCGGCGCTTGTTTTGGGTGCCAAAGCCGTGGACAATAAGAACCCTTCCTTGTGAATCCGTTCCGCAGCTTTCCGTAGAAAGACATTATACGCTTCACGGTCAGCCGGCTTCAGGAATTCAAAATCAAAGTGGATGTCCCTAAAATTCAGTTCCTTGGCCACGCGGATAATATGGTCCAGCATCCGGTTCTGCACAGCTTGATCATTTACAATCAGACTTCCCAGCTCTGAGCTGAATTGTCCATTCTCCAGATTGGTCAGAACCATCATCAAGGTCACCCGGTTCTCAGCGGCTATCGTAGGCAGCTCACCCAGCGGAGGCGCCTGCAAAGAACCATCCCTTTGGACCTCAAAGCTGAATGGGGCAAGATATGTAAGGTCCGGCGCAGCTTCCTTGGCTGCATTACTCAAACTTGGGGATACCGCTTCACCCCTCGGCTCCAGATAGGCATTAATTTCGGCAGAACGCCTGGGTGCAGGCGGGATATATAAACGAAGCCCTACTTTTAAAGGCTGATTCAGAGACAACGCGTTGATATCGGCCAGCGTATTAACATTAACGCCATACCTTCGTGCAATACTATACAGACTGTCTCCGGATTGCACCCAATAATAGCTGCCGATGATCGGGATGACCAGCGCCTGCTGGACCACAAGCCTGCCTGGATCAGACAACTGATTCGCCTCGGCAATATCATCCATAGGCACCCCGTAGGCATTCGCAATTCCATATAATGTCTGCCCCGGTTGAACCACATGAATTTGCATGTCCTCACCCTCTCTCATTCATTCCCAAGGAATACATCCAGCCTTATTCTATTCGGCTCCACTTAAGGGTATACCTCAGCGAACCGCATATTTCCCGAAAAAACAAGGTCTGTGAGTAACCAGCACAAGCACCCCGTAAACTTCCGAGTAGTATAGAGTAAACCAATTGTGAGGTGAGCTGCTGCAATGGCAAAAACAAAATCAACAACGATCCGCAAACAGGCCAAACAACTTAAAGGGCGTCCCGTCTGCGTTACACTGCACGATGGCAGTTCCTATGTAGGCTTCATCACCGGCTTTGAGAAGGATGGGCTAATTTTCTCCAGACAGTACAACTATACGCGCAAGAACAAAACATCCAGAAAAACCTCTTCCTCCCGTTCGCGCAAGGCCGCGGTCTCCGGCTTCATGCCTTTGCTTGGATCTTTTTTTGGCGGGGCAGGAGGAGCTGCAGGCGGGGGTCTCGGCGGAATCATGGGAATGATCGGAATGGTGCAGAAAGTCATGCCGCTGATGAAAATGGGCTATAACGTGATTAAATCCATCCGGCCTTTTATTGGCGGACTTAAAAGCTTTATGGGGTAGGCTTCAGGATCAAAAGCACAAGCCGCTCCCATACAATGTACTCCTGAATTTTATTGGAGGAGGAATTGTACGGGAGCGGTTTTTTGCTGACTATCGGGTTGAAAAAGGACAAGCCCATGGCACCGCTGAATTCTTCTTGCAAGTGCGAAAAATTTTAAGAAAACAAAGCTTTTATGCTACACTGGCTGTAACGTACATCATTAGGAAAAAATACGGAAAGGCAGGACTGGAATAATGACCTACGCGTTCAGTATTAAGCCGCAAACCTATATGGCCTTTGACAGTGAAGAGGTACTGATCGATCAATGCAAAGAGTGGGGGCTGCTCTCGGAGAAAGCCGCCAAAAGCAAAACCTTCTATTATAAAGGAAACGGACTGAATGTGCCCTGCAGCATTATCGGCCTCGTCGATGATATGACGTCTGTGATCCAGCTCGACAACGGCCAGCAGCACTGCATCCATCCTTCCTATCTGAAGGAAATGCAGGCCGCCAGCTATGGATCGAGAAGTTCGGCCGCCGCAGAACCGCAGGCCGAGCGTACGGTGGAGACCCCCGCACAAGACGATGAAGCCGCAGCGGCGGAGGTCCCGCAGGAGCGTCAGGCTCCCATCTCCGAAGCGGGCGCTGCCGAGCAGCCCAAAGTGAAAGCCGCCCGGACCAGAACGCCCAAGATTGAGCTGCCGGAAGGCAAAGTGAAACTCTCTGCTACGGTCAAAGAGTTCACAACCGTGCCCAACCACTTTTCCGACAATGACGATGAGATCGTAGTCTATGAAGCAGTGTCGATCACTGAGACCGAACCGGAAGTCGCCTTGGGTGAAGCCTGGTCCAGCTATAGTGCCACCCTTAAAAAGCAGGAGCTCGAAGTAGGCGACCAGCTCACTTTTGAAGCCAAGATCGTTAAGAAGAAGCTGACCAAGCACCCTGTACCCTATAAGATCAACAACCCGGCCAAAATCAAAAAGGCCGCGGATTGAGTCTTGTTTTGAAGTCTTGTATCAAATGAAGCATGCCAATAGCCCGCCCCAATAAAAGGGGACGGGCTATTGGCATGCTCGTTAAGTTATTTAAATCTTCATGCTTAAGGAGTCGGCATGCCACCGTTGGCGTTCAGCGTCTCTCCGCTAATGTAGCTGGATTCCTGACTGGCCAGGAATACGTAAGCGGGAGCCATCTCGGCAGGCTGGCCCGGACGGCCGAGTGGTGTTTTGGCCCCAAAATCCTTGAGGACTTCCTCGGGCTGCCCGCCTGACACTTGAAGAGGTGTCCATACCGGACCGGGAGCTACGACATTCACCCGGATTCATTTCCCCCTCAAGGCCGGGAGGTTTCTGCTGCTGCTGAAATTCCGGTCCGGCTTTCGTGTACTGGGTGGTAGGGTCCTGAATCCTTCTAATGTAACCGGGTTGTTTCGGATCTAAACAAAGGGTTCTACAACACGGACTCCGAATATGAGAGCAACATTTCGATTATCGCCTTGTGTTATACATATGAGTGAGTACAAAACAAGGAGATGTGAATATGAGGAATTTAGAAGGTAAAATCGCTTTGGTAACTGGAGCAAGTCGTGGTATTGGACGTGAGATTGCGCTGCGTTTAGCGCATGATGGCGCATTAGTCGCAGTACATTATGGAACACGGCAAGCAGAGGCAGAGGAAGTGGTCGACAACATTCAGCAAAATGGCGGAACAGCTTTTGCCATCGGCGCTAACTTAAAGAAGTTCGACGGCGTTCACAATTTATATCAATCGTTGGATGAGGCCCTTCATAAACACACAGGCAATAACCGTCTGGATATCCTTGTCAACAATGCCGGAATTGGTCAAGTTACGCCTGTCGAGGAGATGACAGAGGAGTCCTTTGATGAAGTAATGAACATTAATGTAAAAGCTCCAGTCTTTATAACTCAACAGGCGTTGTCCCGTTTAAACGAGGGTGGCCGTATCATCAATATTTCCTCATTTGTTACAAGAGTAGCCTCCCCCAGTGTACTGAACTACAGTATCTCCAAAGGGGCGATCAATACGTTTACGTATGCTATGGCACAGCATTTAGGGCAACGTAATATAACGGTAAACGCTATCCTGCCCGGCTATACCCATACAGAGATGAATGCCAGTACGTACAATAATCCCGAAAGTCAAAAGCATGTCGCAGGCCTCTCAACCTTCAACAGATGGGGAGAACCTAAGGATGTGGCTGATATCGCTGCCTTTCTGGCTTCTTCAGACAGCCGTTGGGTAACCGGTCAATTGATTGATGCAAGTGGCGGTTCTTACCTTTGATTCACCGAACTTAGAACCCGCTTAAAGTTTTAAATAACATGAATAGCCCAAAGGAACAGTGAAATGTTCCTTTGGGCTTTTTAATTCCTGCTTTTCACAACCCACTTCCCCTACGCCTCATCCCATAACCGGCAACACCTACATGTCTTTTGACCCGGGCCATTTCTTCCTCAAAAGCTTCCTCTGTCTCCTGAACAAAATTCGCAGGCATTTCCCGACTTCAAATCGTTTAACAAGCTATACGTACTTAGGCCCACTTTCATCTTCTCAACTCCTTATGGGTATGTTACGGCCCGGACTCCCTTTCAGATGGCCTTTCGGTAATCGCTTGGGGCCACCCCAACCACGTTCTTGAATGCCCGGTTGAAGGAGTTGTAATTCGTATAGCCCACTTCCTCGCTGATCTCCTGAATTGATTTATTTGTCTCCTGCATCAGCTGTTTGGCCTTATCAATACGGTGGCTGATCAGCAGGTCCACAAATTTCTCACCGACCTCATCCTTGAACAGCTTGCTTAAATATTTCGGGTTGATATCAAAGATATCGCTTAAATAATTCAGCGAAAGCTCGGGATTATTATAGTTCTCCTCCACATATTTGCGGATTTGCAAAATATGGGTCCGGTGTTTCCTGGCACAGCGCAAGGTCTGCATCTGCTCCGCGAGTTCCCGGAACGCCTCCCAGCAGAGCAGCCGGAGATCGTCCACCGTCTCCCAGGCCTCCAACTGGTTAAGCAGGTTTCCGAACAACGCGGCCCACAGCTCTTGATATTCGCGGGGCAGCTCGGCAAACTCCCGTTTATAATGCTGGAACAACAGCTGAATGGTATTCATCATCTCCTGGCGGGACAACAGGGAAGCGGTGATTTGCTCAAACAACCGGTCAAAATGTTGTTCCCAGGCCTCATCGGATAACCGCATGGCTTGAACCAGCAGCGAGATGGTCTTCATGAACTCGTAGACATCATTTTTGGAATCCGGCAAAGCCCCGTACGGGATCATCCGATTCAGGCCAAGAACCGCTTTGTACTCCAGGGCGCGAGCCGCCTCTTTCATGGAGGAACGCAGTCCGCGCAGGTCGGCTGCTCCACGCCCGGTCCCGATTGTTACCGTGAAGTTGAGATATTGCCCTACCTTCTCCAGATAACCGGAGAGCACCTTGTGTTCTACCTCTTCGGGCAGCACGCTCCCGGGAAGCCACAGAATGGCATACAGCCGGCGGTCCGACATCCATTCCGCCCATACCTCCGTTCCCTCCAGCCGTGCGCTTTCCTGAAGGATGCTGGACAGCACGAACTTCAGCAGTGATTGATCCTGTTCATGATAGTCCAGCGCAAATTGCGGGTAGCGGTCGATCTCCACAGCCAGCACCAGCCACCGGTCATCGAGCTTCGGGAGACCATACTTCTCCATCTCCGCCTTTAAATCACCGTCCGTGAATTCACGGGTACCCTCCAGCAGCTCTTGAAAAAAGTACTTCTTCTGCAGAAGCAGATTCTCTTCGTATTCCTCCTGATATTGCCTGGTCTGATCGATCATACGCTCCAGGGTGTTCTGGATAAAGCGGAACTCATTTTCCTTCGCAGGACCGGCTCCGGACGGTTTCTGGGAAGCCACCGTTTGAATCAGGGTCACAATCTGCTCTATCGGCTTGTAATTTCTCCGGGTCACATAAATAACCCACATCACACCGATCAGGACAACAGCCACGGCAAAGGCAAACCAGATATGATAGAATTTCAGCGCAAACTTAACGATTTTCCCATTGGTAAGCCCTGTTTCCACTTTCCAGCCGCTGTAGCCCGAAGTGAATTCCGAGAATACCTCGCCTGAAGCGCGGCCGGCATTCGTCCGGTCTTGCGGGTTCCGCTCCCACAAGCTCTCACCCGAACGGTTGAATACGTTGACAAACGTAAATTCCGGATCATACATCTGTTTGATCGATTTCTGCAAGGTATGCAGATCGACATTGACTACCAGCAGACCGGTACCGCTCCCCACACTGCGAACCAGGGTAATCACTTGTTCCGCCGTTTGCGCCGGTGCCGGAAACGGCGAATAGGTCCTGCCGCCCACCCACTTTTGGGCGTTTGTCAACCGGCTTTCTTCGATGAAGGGCTCATCGGGGAAATCCGCAATCGGAACCGCCTTGCCGTTGCTGAATACCGTATCGTCCTTATAACGCACCAGGTAAATTGAATCAATCAGAGGAAAATCTATTTTTAATTCATCAATCACTTCAACCGCCAACATACCGGCATATACATCATTGCTGCCGTTTGCCGTAAAATAATCCTTCAGGTTCGGATTCGTCAAAATTTCCCGGAGCACTTTAAAATCAATGGAGCGCAGTGAATTGTCCAGATATTGCATAACCTGTGAAGCCAGAAATTCATTGGCCTTGAGCGCCTCTTTCCGGTTCTGTTCATTGAACACCTGAAAAAAGATGATAAATAAAATCGTGGTTACGATAAAAAAAACGGGCAGATAGGACAGCAGCAACCGTCTAAACCAATTGTTGTTCATCTCCGAGGTTCCCCCCACCACTGTTTATACGCTTGACAACAACCCCTGATCAGGCCGTTATTCCCCATAAATATTCATTTCATTATATAGGATGAAGTGGGGTTGTCAAAGGAGAAGACTGCTCCCAAGTCTTACCTCAATGGCAGAGCAGCCCCTGAGAATAAACGCCTTGCTGCTACTGATTTTTCTCAATGGCATGCTGATAAATTTCAAGATATCTGCTTAGACCAAGGCCTTCGAAGCCTTTGACGTACGCATCCCAATCCTTATCGATGCTTTTGCTGCCAATAATGAATTGCGCCATGTTGGTCTGCACGTAATCCTTCACAGCCGTGGTCAGCTGCGCTGCCGTTTCGGTATCCTCCGGGCGGATAAATACATTCGCAGGGTACACCTCTTTGGGAGCAAACGGCTTATAGACGTTGGTCGCTTGCGCCAGACGCGTACCATAACCCTCGGCAGCTAAAGGGTCCTGCCCTTCTGCAAACAGGTTGCGGAACGTATTGGACAAGTCATGTGCTCCAATCTGTGACCAGCTCTCATTGACCACTACGTTTGGATCACGCTCCGGCAGATTGTAGTAGCTGTATTTTGCCGGCTCCCCTTCAATATTCTTCTCGTCCGCATCCGCCTTCTTCCAGCCTTTCCCTTCGGTTGGGCCATATTCCGCATATAACGCGCCCTCTTCACTGAACATGTAGTCCACAATTTGAATGGCGGCAATCTGCTGTGCTTCCGATGCTTTGTTCGTGACCGCAAACTCAAATTCGCCTACACTTTGCGTAACACCGGTCGTCTGCACACCATCCGGCCCTTTCAGTGGAGGAACGATGTCCCAGTGCTGATGGCGCGTAATCTTTTTATCATACGTATTGACAAGATAGCTGAGGAGTGCCGTTGTCGTAGAACCGACCAACTCATCCCCTTCCCTGTTGCCCAGTTGCCCGATCGCTTGATCATTCTGCGTGAAGGAGGCCGGATCAACCAGACCCTCGGCATACAGCTTATGCATGTACTCCAGACCTTTTCTCCACCCTTCCTGATTGGCTGCAAATTCAACCTTTCCGTCCTTGACGATCAGGTATTTATCGTTGTCATTGTAAATGAAGCTGTTCATTAAATACGCATCAATATTGCCGTTCCACACATATTTGTTCGGTGCGCCTGTAAGCGGAATTTCATCGGCTTTGCCGTTGCCGTTCGGGTCCTTTTCCTTAAAAGCCTTCAAAACGGTGTACAGCTCATCGGTCGTTGCCGGCATAGACAGCCCCAGCTTCTCCAGCCATTCTGTGTTGATCCAGTATTTTTGCGCATACGTACAGTGGTAACATTCATTAAAAATAGGCAAGGCGTAGATGTTGCCGTCCGGAGCAGTAATCGCCTCTTTGAAATACGGCTTCTCTTCCATTATCCTGGTCAGATTCGGGCCATGTTTCGCGATTAAATCGTTCAGCGGCAGGAAAACTCCTTGTTTGCCGTAGGTCTGAAGATCCGAAGTAGTGAACTTGCCATGGAGGAACACTTCGGGATAATCACCGCTCGCCAGCAGCAGCTGCCTGCGGTCCTGCAGCGCGTCTGTCGGAGCCAGATCCCACTTCAGCTTCACGTCAAATTTGTCTTCGATAAATTTCGTGAATTCATTGTCCTCCATAGGAGCTTTGCCCTGCGGAGCAAAGAAGGTCATGGTTACCGGTCCGGCACTCTCTTTGCCTCCACTGCTGTTCTGTGTATCATTTCCCCGGGTTGAGCTGCATGCAGATAACACAGTGATTGAAGCAAAGATTACCAACAACATCGAAATCCAAGATTTTTTCAAATCTGACTCCTCCTTTTTTAGGCACGCGGCATAAATTCATGTCATTGTACTATAATCAAGCACTCTCCCGGAAGCCAAAGCGGTCCCCTCACCCCCTTTCAGCCCTTCAATGAACCTACCATAACCCCTTTGACAAAATGCCTCTGAACGAATGGATACATGATCAGAATCGGAATGCTGGCCACCACGATCAAAGCGTATTTGAGCACTTGTTCAAAGCCCTGATCGCGGAGCTGCTGGCTCGTATTGGCAAGCATCGCCGGATCGGCGGCATTCAGAATCAGCAGATTGCGCAGCACATACTGCAGCGGGAACAAATGCTCGGAGCGGAGGTAAATCAGCGCATCAAAGTACGCATTCCAGTGACCCACCGCATACATCAGCGTCATCACGGCCAGAATGGGCTTCGATAAGGGAAGAACGACGCTGAGCAAATACCGGATATCCCGGCAGCCATCGACTTCAGCCGCCTCCCCCAGCTCCTCGGGAATCGAGGATTGAAAGAATGTTCTTGCCACAATGACCTGGAACACCGCCAGTGCCCCCGGCAGCCACATGGCCCAGCGGGTATCCAGCAGATGAAGATCCTTCATCAGCAGGTAGGTCGGAATAAGACCGCCGTCAAAAAACATGGTAATCATCATAAACACCAGGATGGCGCTGCGGCCATAAAACGATTTGCGGGACAAGGGATAGGCCAGCATCACGGTCATCCCTACATTAATCAGCGTACCCACCACGGTATAGATAATTGTGTTGTAGAACCCGAGCATCAGCTGCGAGCTTTTAAAAATAGACACATAAGCCTTCAGGTTGAACTCTACCGGAAACAGCCAGACCTGCCCGGACATCACCGCCCGCGAGGAGCTGAAGGAGGAGCTGACGATATATAGCAGCGGATAAAAAACAATTAACAGAACAAGCACCAGAAATGCATAGTTGAAGCCCATAAATACACGGTCACCGGGCGTATCTTTGATCCGGTTCCTTCTAAGCATAGGGAGGCCCTCCTTTACCATAAGCTGTTCTTGGACACTTTTCGGGAAATCGCATTGACAAGGACCAGCAGGATAAGGTTAATGATGGAGTTGAACAATCCCACCGCCGAGGAGAAGCTAAAGTTCGCCCCAATCAGCCCCACCTTGTACACATAGGTTGAAATGACCTCGGAAGCACTTGTATTCAGCGGATTCTGCATCAAAAAGATTTTCTCAAAGCCTACGCCCATGATGCTGCCCAGGCTCAAAATAAGCATAATTACAGTGACCGGTATCAGACTTGGAATATCGATATGCCAGATTTTTTTGAGCCGGGAAGCTCCATCCATCCGGGCCGCCTCGTAGAGGGAAGGGTCCACTCCGGCCAACGCCGCGATATATATAATCGAGGAATATCCCATGCCCTGCCACACGCCCGACCAGACATAAATGGATTTGAAATATTCCGGAATGCCCATAAAGTTCGTCATCGGCAGTCCAAGCAGAGTGAACAATCTGTCCACAACCCCCACATGCGGAGACAACATCAGAATAATAATGGAGACCATAACGACTGTAGAGATAAAATGCGGGGCGTAGGTTACCATCTGCACTGTCTTTTTGAAGTAACCGGTCCGTATTTCGTTCAAAGCCAGAGCGAGCAGGATCGGGATCGGAAACCCGGCAAGCAAGGAGTAGAAGCTGATTCCGATCGTATTTTTGATCAGCAGCCAGAAGTTGGGCGAATCGAAAAAGGCCTCAAAGTGTTTGAGCCCCACCCACGGGCTCCCCCAAATGCCTTTCACGACACTGAAATCCTTAAAGGCAATTTGTACACCAACCATGGGAATGTATTTGAAGATGAACAGATACAATACCGGCGGCAATACCAATAAATACAGCTCCCAATGCTTCTTAAGACTTTTCAGAAAAGGGTGCTGCTTTTTGCGCTCCACCGGGTTCATCCCTTTCCGGAGCTCTATCGGTGTGGGTAAGCTGTCTGACGTTTGCCTCATTCGCCTCACTCCCTCTGTGCTTTTTATGTGAGAATAACTGACAAATATAGAAAAATTCTATCCCTACCCACTCTTAAATTCCTCTATCAGGAATAGCGATGTGAAGATTGGTGTCAGGTAGCGCTTTCTTAGAAACGATAGTACCCCGGGCAGCATCCTTTAAGCAATTCGCAATTTTCTCTGACCTCTCCATATTCCATAAACCCTTGCCGGACAAGGGAAAATCGGCGCAAAAAAACCCGGGGGCCCTATACTCTTCCCCAGGTCTGCTGATGCAGCTTATTAAATTGTAACGAGCCGGAAGGCATGGGTGATCGGCGTTTGGTCCGCAGCTGCCGTGGGCAGCAGCTCTACCACCAGCCCGGCCTCCGTGTTCCGGAACTCCAGCGGACCATCCAGCCCGAGCAGTTGAACCCGCTGCACACTCCCAGTGTAAGGAATGAGGATCTGCTGACTTACAGCCTCATCCTCGCTCTTGTACAGGCGGAAAGCGTAGGTGATGCTGTCCTTGCAGGTGAATGCCCATTCACCTGTAAAATAAGGCCCGCAGATTCGCGTTCCGTAGATGCCCTCACCGTTGACTTTGAGCCAGGCACCCAGCTCCCTGATGCTCTTAACTGCACCTCCCGGAAGGCGCCCATCCGGCTGCGGGCCCACGTTCAGAGCCAGGTTCCCGCCCTTGGCCACTACTTCCAGGAGGATATGCGCGAGCTGCCTGGCCGTCTTATACTGATCATCAAAACCGAAAGCAAAGGAGTTGCCCACCGTAATACAGCTCTCCCACGGAATATTCATCGGCTCCTCAGGGATCGTCTGCTCCGGTGTCACAATGTTCTCATAGGGACCTCCCACCGTACGGTCTGCCGCCAGGAGCCAAGGCTGCGTCTTCCGGGCTTTCTCCACGACCTCGCCCAGACGGATATCCTGGCCTTTTCGGCCGGCCCGCACCCAACCGGCATCCAGCCACAGACATTCGATTCTGCCGTATTTGGTCAATAGCTCCAGAATTTGCGTATGCGTAAATTCTACGAACTTTTCCCACAGCCAGGGATATTGCTCCGGATCGTAGGAGGGGCCCCGCCACATATGCCGTCCACGCTCCATGCCGGGCGCCCAGTAATAAGGCGTGTGCCAGTCCGCTTTGGAGAAATAAGCCGAGATCCCCAGTCCCTTGGCCCGGAACGCATCAAACAGCTCCCGGCAAATATCGGCGTATTTATGCGTATGAAACGGCGTGTCCGGCCCTGTAATGCGGTAGTCCGTCGTATGTGTATCCCACATACAGAAGCCATCATGATGTTTGGTGGTGAACAGGAAATACTTGAAGCCGTTATCTGCCGCCAGCTCTGCCCATTTCTCCGGCTGAAAACGAATCGGATTAAAGGTCTTGTTCAGATCAAAATATTCCCGCTTGAACTCCTCCATATCGTCGGTCCAGTCAATATCGTTGCGGGACCAATCGCCGTCGTCGTCGCTCAGCGCCCAGGATTCGACTAATCCAAGCTGTGAATACGGTCCCCAGTGCATCATCAGCCCCAGCTTCTGGTCTTTGAACCACTCCAGGCGCTCCTGCAGCAGCGGCTCCTCCGGCTGGACCCACTCTTCTTCTTTGCTGAAGTTGTGTACACCGGATGCAACGGCCTGTTCCTCCTGATCCGGCAGAGTATCCTTGGGTTCGCTCATCGCATTCATCTCCTAAACTGTAATTTCGCGTCCACACCCCCACCGTATACCCTTTTCCGGAGATTGCACAATTCTCAATAATCGTTTGCTATGCTATTTTCCAGTTACGGAGCCCAAATCCGGTGTATCCACGAATGTTACGGCCCGGTTCACGGTCCCATGCAGCTCGAATACCACAATATCATTGTCCCCTTGGCGCAAGAGCGGTGCCGGCACATACAAGGTTTGCTGCGGACCTTTGTTCCAATACCGCCCCAGATTGAACCCGTTGATGAACACAACCCCCTTGGTCCACCCATCCAGCCTCAGGAAGGTGTCTTTCACCTCATCTGCCTGAAGTGTCCCCCGGTAAAAAGCCGGACATTCCTGTACAGAAGCCGCCTCAAATTGCAAAGGTGACAAATCCGCAAGCGGGAGACAATGAATTGTCCAGTTAAATAAAAATTGAAAACCATGCCGGACCCCCCCGGTAATCCCCTTGGGGTCTTTCAAGTAGGGACCGTAGTTGATCCGCCCCATATTCTCAACAAGAATGCAAATCTCAGCACCTTCCGCCGGCACCCCGAACGCTACCGTCAGCTCAGAGTTGCCGCGTTCCAGCACACCCTGAACCTGCCCGTCCAGCAATACCAGCGCGCGGTCCCGCACTTCCTGAATAACAAACTCCTGCCTCTCCCGGGGACCGGATATTCTGGTGCGGTATACGATAAACCCATAGTCCTGGCCTAGCTTCTCCATGGGCTCGGGATTCGTCGTTTGGATGGGGGCGGATAACCGGTCTGTTTGAGAGAGCAGATCGGCCTGTTCCGTCATTTCCACCTGACCATAAGCGATCCTGCCGATAGGGGCTGGCAGCGTCAAGGGGCTTATCCCCGTATGCCGGGTAATCAGGTCACGAACGGCGTAAAATTTCGCAGTCGGCTCCCCCGCTTCGCTCAACAGCGAATCATAATCGTAGCTGGTGATCGTCGGCTCATATTGATCCCTTTGCTGACAGTTCGCACCGTTATAGAATCCGAAATTGGTCCCGCCATGGAACATGTAGAAATTAACCGATGCCTTCTCGGCCAGCATCTCCCCGAACACCCGGGCGACTTCGGCAACGTCTCTGGTGTGATGCGCTTCTCCCCAATGATCGAACCAGCCGTTCCAGTACTCCATGCACATCAGCGGCTGGTCCGCACGATATTCCCGCAGTTTGGCAAAGGCTTCTTTTGCACCGGAGCCAAAGTTCACCGTAGACAACACTCCCGGCACTGATCCCGCCTGCAGCATTGCATCCGTGGGCCCATCCGAGGTGAACAGCAGCACATCCATCCCCCGGCTGACCATGCCTTGGCGCAAATACGCCAAATATTCGGCATCGTTCCCAAAGCTGCCGTATTCATTCTCTATTTGCATGGCAATAATCGGCCCGCCATTGGTGCAAAGAAGCGGCCTTAGCCGGGGCAACAGCACATCATAGTAGGCATCCACCCGTTCCAGAAATTTCTCGTCATAGCAGCGCAGCCGGATATCCGCGTGTGCGAGCAGCCATGAGGGCAATCCGCCGAACTCCCACTCTGCGCATATATAGGGGCTCGGACGCACAATTACAAATAGACCCAGACCGGCGGCAGTTTGAATGAAGCGTTCGATATCCGCCATGCCTTCAAAATGAAACTGCCCGGGCTGCGGCTCATGAAAATTCCAAGGCACATAGGTTTCCACTGTGTTGAAGCCGCAGGCCTTCAATTTCTGCAGCCGGTCTGACCAATATTCAGGGACAATCCTGAAATAATGCAAGGCTCCCGACAGAATTTGCACGGGCACTCCATCATAGATGAATTGTGCTCCTTTATAATCAAACGTCGCCATTTGGCAACCTCCCCTGATCGCTCAAATATACCCCAAACCCCGATAGAGCCGGGCACCATCTGGATTCATGAATGGTCAGCCGAAGATATCTGGCGGTGACCGGTGCGAAGCAGGCGATCCGCTTATACCCAACGACCGTTCCCCGGTACAGCATTTTCCAATCGTCCCCGTCTTTGTACTCCAGCACGAAGCTTTCAATCCGCTGGCCTGTCTGGATAGGCTCTGTTAGCACCAACCGGTCAAAGATCTTCTTCTCCTGCAGATCCAGCTCAATCCAGGCCTGTTCCGTTCCCTCACAGGGACACCAGAACGTATTCCGGTCCCCGTCCAGCAGGCAGGAGGTTTGGTGAGCTTCATCTTTCGTTTCCGATGCACGCAGCAACGCCTGAGCGGCCAGGTTCACCCGAAAAGTGCTGCGCAGGACACACCCAAACTGCCGCAGCCGCAACGCATCCTGTTCATGGATACGCCCCCGCGTATCCGGCGGAAGATTCAGCAGGAAGTTGGCATTGCCGCCAACCGCCCCATAATAGATGCCGAGCAGCTCATCCAGTGTCTTGACTTGAGTGTCCTCGGAGGCATGATAGAACCAGCCCGGCCGGATCGACGTGTTCACTTCGGCGGGATACCATACCAGCTGATCTAAAGTTCCAATCACCTCCCTGCTGCCTAAGTCACTGTCCTGCGTATTTCTCCTGCTTGAGAATTCGCGGTCATCCGCCTGTTGCGATTGCTCCTGAATTTTCTCATTATCCTGCAAATAAGCCGGCACAACGCTCCATTCCGAGGTGCGTGTATGCCCTGCCTCATTGCCGCACCAGCGGACATCAGGGCCACAGACCGAAATCACGGCCTCCGGCTGAAGCTTACGGATCAGTGCGTAATAGCGATCCCAATCATAGACCTGCCGTTTGCCATTCGGCCCTTCCCCGCAGGCCCCGTCGAACCACACACAAAAGATATCCCCGTAATTCGTCAACAGCTCCCGGAGCTGGTTGCAGAAAAATTCGTTATACCGCGCCGAATCCCCATAAGACGCTTCATGACGGTCCCATGGCGACAAATAGATGCCGAACTGGATCCCGCCCTCCCGGCAGGCTTCGGCCACTTCCTTCACCAAGTCCCCGGTTCCATTCCGCCACGGGCTGCCCGCTACCGTGTGATCCGTATATTTACTGGGCCACAGGCAAAAGCCGTCGTGGTGCTTGCAGGTTAGAATTAATCCCTGCATTCCGGCGGACTTGCACACCTCGACCCATTGCCTTGCGCTGAGATCGGAAGGATTGAATATCGCCGGATCTTCATCGCCATGGCCCCATTCCCGGTCCGTGAACGTGTTCACCGTAAAATGAATAAAGGCATAGAACTCCAGCTCCTGCCACTTTACCTGACGTTCACTCGGTGCAATCCTTGCCGCAGCCTTCACTGGGTCCGCGGGTACTTCGGAAGCTGAAACTCTGTCATTCTCCACCAGGCGTTTTCCCATAACAGGATCTCCTTTATCCGAATTTAATGGATGACTGCTCATAAACACGCCTCCCTTTCCCCTCCAATATAAAAGCAACGGCGGCTGTCCGCCATCCACAAAACGTCCGAGTTTTTGACCTTTTGTGCCGGGGGGTTATGATATAATCGTTCCCAAGAAAAGATTGAGGAAGTGATTCCATGGTTCCAGACATCATCTTTCCTAATATTACAAGCACGCTGCAAATCACGGGCTGCCACTTCGGGGAGAAACCTCCCGGCTGGTCCTATCCGAAGCACCATCACCATTTGTATGAGGTGCTGTACTGCCAGGCAGGAGAAGCCAGGCTGTTGATTAACAGCGATGAGCTGCGCCTGTGTCCGGGAGATTGGCTACTCATAAGGGCCGGGGCCCGGCACGAGATCGTTAACCGGACTATAGATGAAGGTTGCTTCTCTTTTTTCAATATTCACTTTGATATCGACGATCATGAAATGCGAAAGTCACTGAGCCGGTCCGAATACAGCTTCCTCCCGGCGCAGGTTGCGGCCGCCACCAATCTGCCTTCACACGTTGCAGAAATTGAGCTGAAGATGCACCAGAATCTACAGGAATCGTCCTTGTCCCCCCTGGAAGCCGAAACAAGACTATCCTTAACCCCTGCGCAAAAAACGTCTCTGCAAGCCTATATCCTGCTGATTATTCATGAGATTATTCTTCTGCAGCCCGAAGCGGGAGATAGCGTACCGGAGGTTACGCAGGATACGACGATCCGCAAGGCGGATACCGCCCACCTGATCGAGGAACGGCTGAAGCATTTAATCTCGGCAGAGGGGTCGATTGCCGAGCTGGCCGGAGAGCTGAACATGAGCCGGAGCCAATGCAGCAAAATATTCAAGAAGGTCTATGGCGTCTCTCCCCGCCAATACCTGACACAGCTGAAGCTGAATCTTGCGAAGCAGCTGCTGGTCAGCACGAACAATACGGTAGAGGATATCGCCGATGAGCTGGGGTTTCATTCGGTTAGCCATTTCTCCAGACAGTTTCGGCGGGGCACCGGCCTTTCTCCCAACCAGTTTCGCCCGCGCCATATGACCTAAAAAAAGAGGAGCCCCCCGTCACAAGCGGTGGCTCCTCTGTTATAACTGCATCTTTATGGTATGACTCTCCCGCAGACTAACGCTGCCCAGTTTTCCTCTTAGGCCAGGATCATAATCCACTCCGCTCTTTAATATATCTGCGTGCCTTCAGTGCATATTCCAAAGGGTTGGCAACGGCCGGGTCCTGCTCGGCCTCGACGACCAGCCAGCCGGTATAATCCGATGCCGCCAGTAAGGCAAACACATCACCGAACAGCAGACAGCCGTCCCCGGGAACTGTGAAGGCACCCGCCTTGACCGCCTGCAGGAAGCTCAGTTTCTCCTGTTTCACAAGGTCGACGATTTCCGGCCGGATGTCTTTCAGATGAACATGCTTGATGCGTGGCAAATGGCTCCGCAGCACCTCCAGATAATCCTCACCGGAAAAGGCGAGATGTCCGGTATCGAATAACAGCGACACCTCTTCAGGAACGGTCATCTCCATCAGCCGTGTAATTTCGGCCGCCGTCTGGATACCTGTCCCCATATGATGATGATAGACAATGGACATGCCCTTCTCGGCGGCCAGTCTGCCGAGCCCGCCCAGCCCGTCGGCCAGCCGGATCCACTCCTCCTCCGTAAACTCCGGCTTCTCAGCGAACAGCGGGGTTGTCATTTGGCCCTGGATGCTTTTGCCCTGTTCGGATACGACGATGACCTTTGCCCCCATCTCCCACAGGAAATCCCGGTGCTTCAGGAAAGCCTCCGCCGTGGCCTGATAAGGCTCCGTCGTCAGAAAAGCACTGAACCAGGCACTGGCGATTTCCAACTGGCGCAGGCTGAGCGCCTGCCGGAGCGCTGCAGGATCACGCGGATATTTATTGCCGACCTCGCTTCCCTGAAATCCGGCCAACGCCATCTCGCTGATACACTGCTCAAAGGTATTCTCCCCGCCAAGCTCCGGCATATCGTCGTTGGTCCAGGCAATGGGGGCAATCGCCAGCTTCACTGCATGTTCTTTGAACATCCCGATCCTTCTCCTTCATCTTTAATAAGGTTTGGCTGCACCAAGCTGCTGCTGCTTCCGCTCAAAAGCCGCCTGAACCTCCGGCTGATCAGAGACCCCGGCTACCCCTACATTCCACCAGGCGCCATATCCGCGGGTCATCGTTTTGGGCAGCACCTTGATATCGATCAGCGTGGACACCGTCTGCCGCTTCGCATCCTCCAGGGCGCTCTGCAGTTCTTCCACTGTGGCAACGCTGTATGTGCGAACGCCATAACCGGCTGCGCTGGCCGCATAATCGATTCTCATGAGCTTCCCGCTCAGCCCGCCGCCGTCTGTGCTCCGGCAACGGAACTCGGTAGCAAAGCTGCCCATTCCCTGCTCCATCTGGAGGTTGTTGATGCAGCCGAAGCCGCTGTTGTCCAGAAGGATGACGTTGATCTTCTTGTCCTCCTGGAGACTGGTCACCAGCTCCGAATGCAGCATTTGATAGCTGCCGTCCCCAACCATGGCGTATACTTCCTTATCCGGCTCTGCTATCTTGATGCCAAGTGCGCCGGCAATCTCATAACCCATACAGGAAAAGCCGTATTCCATATGATAAGTATCCGGCCGGGCGCAGTTCCACATCCGCTGCATATCGCCGGGAAGGCTGCCGGCCGCACCGATCACGATCGCTTCCCCGGAGATGCACTCGTTGATCACGCCGAGCACGCGGGTCTGGGTCAATCGGGTGCCCAGCGTCTCCGAATACTCGGCCAGCTTGTCATCCAAATGTCCCTGTACTTCCGGAGCAAACCCTTCCCCCGTGTATTCAATGCTGGTCAGGCGATTCCGTTCTTCCATCCACCGTTCCCGTGCTTCTGCAAGCTCGGAGGTATAAGCAGAACGGTAATGCAGCTGCTCCAGGGCAGCAGCAAGCGCCTTCAGTCCTTCCGCGGCATCACATACCACGGCAAGCGCGTCAAGCTTGCCCGCATGAAACGCCGAAACGTTGAGTGTAAGAAATTCCACGTCCCCGTTGCGGAACAGGCTTTTGGAAGCGGTAGTAAAATCCGTGAACCGGGTGCCTATGCCGATCACCAGATCGGCTTCAGCCGCTATCTCGTTGGCTGCTGAATTTCCGGTTACGCCGATTCCGCCCAAATTATGAGGACAGCTGCTCTCCACCGCGCTTTTTCCGGCCTGCGTTTCCCCAAAGGGCAGATTGAACTGCTCTGCGAAGGCCTTCAGCTCACGCCCCGCTGCCGAATAACGAACCCCGCCGCCACAGATGATCAGCGGCTTGCTCTTACGGGCAATCAGCTCGGCCGCAGCCGCAATCTCCTCGGGATGCGGCAGACGGCGGATGCTCTTGTGGATACGCGGGCGGAAGAAATGCGCAGGGAAATCCCAGGCCTCGCCTTGGACATCCTGGGGAAGCGCAATTGTGACCGCCCCGGTATCCGCAGGATCTGTCAGCACCCGCATGGCGTTGATCATAGCCAACATCAGCTGCTCGGGCCGGTAAATGCGGTCCCAGTATTTGCTCACCGCCTTAAAGGCGTCGTTTACGGTGATCGACAGGTTGTGTGTATGCTCCAATTGCTGCAGCACCGGGTCCGGCTGGCGGGTAGCAAACGTATCCCCCGGCAGCAGCAGCACCGGAATCTGATTGGCCGTCGCCGTGGCGGCTGCCGTCAGCATATTGGCTGCCCCCGGGCCAACCGAAGCCGTACAGGCCATAATCCGTCTGCGGCGGTTCTGCTTGGCAAAGGCAGCTGCGGCATGCACCATTCCCTGCTCATTGCGTCCCTGATAAACCTTTAGGCCGCCTGGATCGCTTGCCAGTGCCTGACCCAGCCCCAGCACATTGCCATGCCCGAATATAGAGAATACGCCTTGGACAAACCTTTCGGTCTGTCCGTCTATCTCCACGTACTGATTGTTCAGAAACTTCACCAGGGCCTGCGCCGTGGTTAATCTGATCGTGTCCACAAGACTTCCCCTTCCGCTTCAAATTACTGCCAGCGGGCAGTGACCATTTTTTTGCGTGTATAGAATTCAACACCATCTGTACCGTTGGCATGCAAATCACCATAGAAGGAATCCTTCCAGCCCGAGAAGGGGAAAAATGCCATTGGAGCCGGCACACCCACATTGACTCCCAGCATGCCGGATTCGATATGCTCACGGAAATAGCGGACTTTGCCGCCATCATTGGTAAAGATGCAGGCCCCGTTGGCAAACCGGGAAGCATTGGCGGTTGCCACCGCCTCCTCTACATTCTTCACCCGTATAATAGAAAGAACCGGGGCGAAAATCTCTTCCTGCCAAATTTTCATTTCCTGTGTAACCCCGCCAAAGACGGTAGGTCCGATAAAGTAACCTTTGGCGCCGGCCACCCCATCCTTGCGGCCATCCCGGAGCAGCTCAGCCCCTTCGGCAATGCCCTTCTCAATATAATCCAGCGTTTTGTTCTTGTGGCTCTCGCGGATCACCGGGCCCAGGAAAGTATCCTCTTTCATCCCGTCGCCGATCTTCAGCCCGTCGCATTGCCGCAGCAGGATGGACAGCAGTTCGTCGGCAACCTCTTCTTCCACCGTTACTACCGAACAAGCCATGCAGCGTTCCCCGGCAGAGCCAAAAGCCGCATTGATAATCTGTGTAGCACTGGCCTCCAGATCGGCATCCTTCAGCACGATAGAGTGATTTTTGGCGCCGGCAAGCGCCTGAACACGCTTGAGGTTCTCCGTGCCTTTTTTGTAGACATACTCCGCAACCGGCTGGGAGCCCACGAACGAGATGGCTTTGACCCCGGGATGCTCCAGCAGTCCGTTCACTACATCATGCGCACCGTTTACCAGATTCAAGACACCCTTGGGCAAGCCGGCTTCCTCCAGCAGCTCCACCAGACGTGCGGCCAGCAGCGGTGTCCGTTCGGAGGGCTTCAGGACAAAGGTGTTGCCGCAGGCAATGGCGAGCGGGAACATCCAGCAGGGCACCATCATCGGAAAATTAAAAGGGGTGATGCCGCCCACCACGCCCACAGGATAACGGTACATGCCGGATTCGATCCCTGTAGCGATGTCAGGCAGCTGGCGTCCCATCATCAAGGTCGGGGCACCGGCCGCAAATTCCACGCATTCAATGCCGCGCAGCACTTCGCCATGCGCTTCTTTTACACTTTTCCCGTTCTCCAGCGTAATCAGCTGCGCCAGCTCTTCCCAGTGATCCACCAGCAGCTGCTGATACTTGAACAGAATTCTTGCTCTGCGCGGCACCGGCGTCTGGGACCATCCGGCAAAAGCGGACTGGGCCGCCTCCACCGCCCGGTTCAGCTCCGCTCCGGTTGAAAGCGGCACTTCAGCGAGAATCTCTCCTGTAGCCGGATTGTATACGGACTCGGTCCGCAAGGCTTCAGCTTCGGTCCACTCTCCGTTAATATAGTTCTTCAGCACATTTACCGTCTGCTGTTCCATGGGGGTAATCTCTCCTTTGGCGTACAATATTCGATGGTGAAACCCAACCGGCTCCTGCTCAGTAAGCAGCCCCCGTTATTTCCTCGTTACTCTCCAGAAAAAGCTCAAGCTCTGCACGTGTCGGCATCGCATCCGAGCAGCTGTGGCGGGAAATCACAAGCGACGCCGAAGCGCTTCCAAAACGCATCGCTGTACTGACGTCCTCCCCCTTCATCAGGCCGAATATAAAAGCAGACGCATAGGAATCTCCGGCGCCAAAGGTCTTCAGCACCTTGGTGCGGAAGATTCCGCTCCGATGTGAAGCCTCGTCTGCCGTATAGGCAATCGAACCTTTGCCGCCGTGCTTGATGACCACCAGCTTCGCCTGGCGGGAGAACCAGCGGGCAGCAGTGGCCCGGTCATCCGCACCCGGTTCATTGTATAAGTTCTCCATCATGTCAAATTCTTCTCTTGTGCCGATAATGACATCGCATTTCTCCGCCGCAAGATTGTAATAGACTGCGGTTTCCGCAGCCGACTTCCAGGTGTACGGGCGGTAGTCAAGGTCGAAGAAGACGACAACCTCATGCTTAACGGCATATTCAAGCGCCAGGAAGACCGCTTCTCTTGAAGGGCTCTGAGCAAGCGCCGTCCCGGAGATCAGGAGTGCTTTCGATTGCCGGATATAGTCCTCCGAAATCTCCTCCGTGGTCAGCAGCAGATCGGCGGCATGGTCCCGGTACATCAGAATGCTGCACTCCTGGGGGCTTTTGATCTCCGTAAAAGCCAGCCCCGTAACAGCTCCAGTATGGTCAACCGTAACCTGGCTATCGTCAATGTTGTTGGTTTGCAGATATCCTCTGATAAACCGCCCCATCTGATCGTCGGCAAGCTTGCCGATGAATCCGGTTCGCAGGCCTAGCCTGGCCGCTCCTATGGCAATGTTGGCGGGAGAACCTCCCACATATTTGGTGAATGTAACCGTTTCCTCCATTGGCCGGCCCGTTTCGTTGGCATTGAGATCAATACAGAGACGTCCGATGGCGACAAGGTCAAACGGGCGGGTCGGATCGAAGGGTAGAGCGTTCATTATAGTTCCTCCTTCTACTGAAAAAACCATGAATTAGGGTAAGCGCTTAACCTTCATTTACGCATTTAGTATATTTGAATTGTCCCCGCTTTGCAACCCAAATCTGCAGCCCGGCACAAAAAAAGCCGCCCAATATAGAAAGGCAGCTGATATTTGTCTGTCGGATCGGCCAATCATCCTGTTCACACGCCCGCAGCAGGCGCCGGACCCGTAGAATGGCGCACTACCAATTCGGGCATCAACAGTACTTTTCGTTTGGGAGCCCCCTCCTGTTCAATCTCCTCGTTCAGCAGCTGCATAGCCTGTCTGGCCATTTCGTGAACGGGCTGGGAAATGCTGCTCAGCGACGGATGGCAAATCTCCGCCAGCAGGGTGTTGTCAAAGCCGATAACAGACAGATCCCGGGGAATGGAGAGACCGAACTGCCGCGCTTCCTTCAATACTCCGATGGCCAGCAGATCGTTGCAGGCGAAAATTGCCGTTGGGCGTTTTCCCGCAGTCTGGCTCAGCATACGCACCGCCGCCGTTCTTCCGTTCTCCAGCGTGGCCGAGGTCCGGATCAGATTATCCGGGTTATCAAATGAAATCCCGCCCGCTTCCAGGGCCTCCATGAATCCCTGCACACGCAGCTCACTGCCGGGCAGGTTGTCCGAGAGGATGCCCAGGTTGCGATGTCCCAGTGACAGCAGGTACTCCGTAGCCAGATAGCCGCCCTTGTAATCGTCGATGGAGACACTATTGCTCTCCAGCGAGCGGATATCGGCCGAGAAAAGCACCAGCGGCACCCGGTCGCTCAGCATCCGGCGGATCAATTCCGGGCTGCCGGTATGCGACGCGATAATCAGGCCGTCCACCCGCTTGCGCAGCAGCAGGGACATGTAGCGCTCAGCCCTATCGTCATCCCGGTCCGTACTGCAAATAATAATATCGCAGCCCAGCTTCTGGGCATTGTCTTCAAAGCTTCGGGCAACCTCGGCAAAATAAGGGTTCGCGATGTCCGGTATCATCAGCCCAACCGTCCCCGTCTTGCGGCTGGTAAGCGCCGAAGCGACCATGCTCGGCTGATAGTTCAGCCGCTCCATCACCTGATTGACCTTGCGGCGTGTCTTGTCGCTGATCCGGCCATTGCTGTTAAGCACTTTGGAGACCGTCGCAATCGACACTCCCGCTTCTTTGGCGACATCGTAAATCGTTGGTTTCATATTTCTCCTACTCACCTTTACACTGACGGATTTAATATATGAAGTATAGCAAAAACTTTGGCTCTACCTCAAAAAAAGCTGTTGACAGACTTGACGGACCCGAGAAACGTTATTTCGCAAAATCAGCTCATTTTTCTGGTCAAACGGACTCAGGAGCCGCTAAATGATCCATTGACCCTCGTTTTGGGCTAGAGATCATACAATAAGAGCACCTGTGTCCGCATAAAAGGACAACGCTCTTCGTTTCCTCAAATAAGATCCCCTGAGTCCGCTTCCTTGCACATCCGGGCCCGGTGACGAGTGGTTTGCCGGGCCGAAGTCAACCGCTGATTATGGATTTGAGCCAAAAGTTTCTTCAGAGTCTTTCACCTCCATCACTCTGGCGAATTCCTGCACCCTCCCATTCCTGGCACAAACAGGGGGTTTCGGAACGTCCGGATGGCAAAAAGCCGGCCCTGAGGGCCGGCTTTCCTGCTGCAAGAGCATGGATACTCTATGATTTCCTGGCCGGGAATAGCCATTCGTGCTGAGGGTCGTTGCGGAATACCCAGGTCCGGACGGGTCCTGCCATCACGTTCAGATAATAGGAATCATAACCCGGCGGAGCGGATACGGGATGATAACCTTCCGGTACAAGCACCACGCTGCGGTCGTAGACCGCCAGCGTCTCATCCAGTGTTCCGCTGTCATTGTACACACGCTGGATAACAAAGCCCTGCGGCGGATTGACCCGGTGGTAGTAGGTCTCCTCCAAATACGACTCCTCCGGGAGATTATCCTGGTCATGCTTGTGCGGAGGATAGCTGGACCAATTCCCGCCGCGTGTATGCACCTCGACGACAAGCAGACTCTCCGCCTCGCTCTGTTCAGGAAGAATGTTCACCACCCGGCGCGACATGCTGCCGGACCCCCGCTCCTCGGTTCCGGTATCGGAAGGCGTGATCAGCCTGGCTTCGAGTTGGCCTTTTGCCGGCGCAAGACAGACCGCCAGCTCCAGTTCGGTCAGCGCCTGAACCTCGTAGCGGTCTCCTGCCGGGACATACACCGAATACGGCGGGATGCCGTCAAATACCGACATCCGTTCCCCGATGCCGGCAAAGATCACTTGCTCCGTAGCCACTGTTGCGCGGCCCGACAGCAGGACGAGGCAAACCTCGTTATGCTCCGTCAGCGCAGCCAGAGACTCGCCTGCCTGCAGCTGATGCACCTTGAAGCCCACATACTTCCAGCCTGCCGTTTCCGGCGTAACCGATAGCACCAGACCCTGATCGCCCGGGACACCTGCTCTCTTCATCAGTTTTGACATTTCGCTCGTTCTCCTCTCCCGCTATAAACAGCGTATCAACAGGCCTCCACTTCCGTTTGCAGCGGCAGCTGGACAGGAAGCCCCGTTTCCAGCGATTCCTTGGCAGCTTTGGCTATCCGTTCGGCCTGCATGCCGTCATTTCCGCCGCAAATCACCGTTTCCCCCAGCTGAATGGCCGCCGAGAAGCTGACGACTTCATCAATATAGGCCTGAGAATAACGCTCCAGGAAAAAGTGATGCGGCTTATCCCGGGTAATTCCAGCAGCCGTCGATAATTCTACGGTTGTCGGCCTGCAGTTATCGGCACAGGCAGAACCAAGCGAACCAAAGACCTCCACCCGCTGGTCATACCCATAGACAGCCTGACGGCTGTTGTCGATGACAGCGATGACTCCGTTCTGAAAAGACAGCGTAACGACAGCGGTATCGATGTCTCCGTTGCGGCCAAACACCGGGTCAATCAGGTTGGCCCCGCGCGCATACACCTCTACGACTTCGCTCCCGGCAAGATACCGGGCCATGTCGAAGTCGTGGATCGTCATATCCATGAACATTCCCCCTGAAGAGCGGATATACGCTTCGGAAGGCGGCTGCGGATCACGGGAGGTGATCTTCACCACATGCGGTGCTCCCAGCTCCCCCTCTTCAACGAGCTGCTTGAGCCTGCGGAAGTTAGGATCCATTCTGCGGTTAAAGCCGACCTGAAGCAGGACGCCCTCCTCCCCGACCACCCGCAGCGCTTCCATTGTCTTCTCCAGCGACAAGCTGACCGGTTTCTCGCAGAAGATATGTTTGCCGGCCCGTGCCGCCCGTATAATCAGTTCCGCGTGTGTATCGGTCGGGGTGCAGATAAACACGGCCATAATCTCCGGGTCCTGCAGGATAATCTCCGTATCCGTAGTCAATAATCCAATGCCCTGGCTTTCCGCCCATAGCTTCAATTCCTCATTTAGATACGCTTCCGAGACCGCTTTCACTTCCAATGACGGCAATTTCTGCAGATTATCGACATGCAGCCTGCCGATCCGTCCGGCACCGATAACACCCACTATAACCTTGTTCATCTTGGCTTCATTCTCCTTTTTAGGGTAAGCGCTTAACCTAATTCCATTACAGTATACTCCAGTCCCCCTCCCACTTGCAATAGAGCAGCTGAAACTTCTTAAACGAACAAAAGAAATGCCCAGACAGCATAAGCGTAACTGCGGTAAATGTTTGGACTTCCGGCCGCTGTTGAAATCCGATGACAGCTTATGCTCTCGATGCGAGCTTTCCTGCGGAAAGCCTTAGAGCGAATGCTACTTCATAGCCATCCTCTATGAACCATAGTCTATCTCCACCTACCTGGTTTTCATTATTAAGACCGTTATAAAAAACAATCCCGGTCGATTGACCGGGTCATAAGTTTATTGCAGGAGCTTGCTTATCTCGTTCAAGTTTTCAGCGAAACCAACGAACACCTTGTCTTGAATGACAATGGTCGGTACGATCTGCTTTCCGGTCATCTCCAGCACTTCTTTCGCATATTTCATATCTTCTTCGCAGTTGTATTCGATAAAAGGTATCTGCTGCTCATTGAAGTAACGCTTGGCAAAATGGCAGTCACTGCAGGTCGGAATCGTGTAAATCTGGATCGGTTCTTTCTGATTGATTTCTGACATGGATGTTCTCCTCCTTTAAGCGATGATTTGTTTCAACTGCTCCATCGAGATTCGATCCACGAATTTGCTGAATTTCTCTTTCCCTTTTGACTGCTCCTTGTAGAGATAGATTAGCGTGGATACGACAGGTACAAGCCGTTCTTCCGTTATGCCGGAGATCAGCAGTCGGCCCACCGCGGCCTTGATTCCTTTGGGCTCTCCTCCAACGTAAATATCGAACGTGTCTCGCATTTTAACGACGCCGATATCTTTCAGCAATGGTTCACTCGTGCCCAGCGCGCAGCCTGCGTAACCAATCTTCAATGGCGTGGGTGTCTTGATGCCGGCAATCGCTCGATTCAAGATACGCGCCGTCTCCAGGCCGGCTTCTTCCGCGCCTTTGCAGAAGTTGCAGGCAATCAGACTCTTGGTCGCAAACCCGGTCGGATACACTTCCAGACCGGCTCGCTCCAGCTCTTCCTGGATGGATGCTTTCTCATCAAGAGATACTTCCACGTAAAGCTGCTTGAAGGTGGTCATTTCAATTTTGGCGTCTGAACCTGCAACCGTACCAATCTTGGCAAGCTGCTCTGGCGTGAACAGGCTCCCCCCGACTTGAATGGCAGGCGATACCGCCAGTTTTGTCTTTTCTCCCATGATCCTTCTCCCTTTGCGCTTCCGTTATTTTACATTGATGACGAACGGTACGGTGAACACTTCGCCGCCCTGCTGAAATTGTCCCCAGATTTTGTACGTCCCGCTTTGCGGAAAAGAAGTCGCGAATTTCGCATCCGGTCCGGTCGCCTTCTCATCGATCGGATGGACATGAAGATACTGATTAGCATCTTCCGAAAGAATCACGACATGACCGACCGCGCCCAAATAAGGCTGCAGGCTATCGATCCCCTTCTTCGTCTCCGCATCACGGATGTTGAAGGTCAAGGTCACGTCTTCTTTCGGCTTGGCGGCGTTCATGATCAGCTCGATTTCCTTGCCATCAACTTCTTTCACTAACTTCGCGTCAACTGCAATTGCGGCATGCTTTCCTTCCTTACCTTCTACCTTTACCCACTCGCTGAGCGTTGTATTGGCGCCGCCAGTCGGGATAAAGTCTGCAAATACCTTGTACTCACCGCCAGCCGGGAACGAAGTGTTCACCGTAAATGTGCCGTCTCCCTTAAACTCGGGATGAATGTGGTTAAAGAACGACAAATCGTGATTGACGATGATGAGATGAAGCAATTTCTCATGATTGACCTCATACTTATCGACCGGTTTCCCGTTTTTGTCCGTAACTCGGATGGTAAATTCCGTATCTTCGTTTGCCCTTGCAGCACCTGCGGGGAAGGCAAACGATACGTTAAGGTCCTTCGTGGCAGGTGCGGCTTCTGCGCCATGACCGCCGTGGCTGTCTCCGTGCTCCATGTTTTCCGCCTCCGTTTTCTCATTTCCTGCAGGCTTCCCGGCGTTCTTTTGCCCGCTGCTGGCTGCATGACCGGCATGGTTATTTCCGCCTGCGGGCTTCTTGTCCTCCGCTTTGCCGCATGCGGCCAATACGCTAAAAGCAAGCACCGCTGCAGCGACGAGGATGATTTTCTTCTTCATGGTTCGTACGACTCCGTTTCATTATAAGTTGGAGGATGCAGAGCGCACCTTGACACGCTGCAGCCGCAAAGCGTTAAGTACGACGGACACCGAACTGAGCGCCATCGCTGCTCCCGCCACCCAAGGGGCGAGAAGTCCAATCGCGGCGATTGGAATGCCGAGCGTGTTGTATCCGAGCGCCCAGAACAAATTCTGCCGGATATTCCTCATCGTTTTGCGGCTCATGTAGATCGCATCTGGAATGCTCGTCAGGTCGCCGCGCATCAGGGTGACATCCGCGGCCTCCATAGCCACGTCCGTACCGGTACCAATCGCCATGCCGATATCTGCCATAGCCAGCGCCGGGGCATCATTGATGCCGTCGCCGACCATCGCCACCTTCTTGCCCTGCGCCTGCAACTTCTTCACTTCTTCCGCCTTGCCTTCCGGAAGCACTTCGGCGCGGACATGATCGATGCCGACTTGCCCCGCAATCGCCAGTGCGGTGCGTTCGTTGTCTCCCGTAATCATGATGACCTCAATGCCCATTTCTTTCAGCCGCGTTACGGCTTCTTTCGATGTTTCTTTGATCGTATCAGCCACCGCGACGAGACCTGCATACGCTCCATCGACCGCGATCAGCATCGCCGTTTTTCCTTCTTCCTCGAGCTTCGTCATCCGGTCAAGCGCCTGTTCAACCGAAACCTTATATTTCGCCATTAGCTTGCGCGTACCAGCCAGAACCTCTCTGCCTTCGACGACGGCGCGGATCCCAAATCCCGGAATGGCCTCAAATTGTTCCGTTGCCGGAAGATCGATGCCTTTGGCTCTGATTCCGGCCACGATCGCTTCCGCAAGCGGATGCTCGGAGTCCTTCTCGGCAGCGCCAACCAAGCGAAGAAAAGCAGGCTCCTCCATATGTGAGGCGTCAACATCCGTAAGCTCTGGCTTACCCTTGGTTACGGTGCCGGTTTTGTCGAGAATGATCACATCGATCTTGTGTGTAGATTCCAGATGCTCGCCGCCTTTGAACAATACGCCAAGCTCTGCGGCGCGGCCTGATCCGGCCATTATTGATGTTGGTGTAGCAAGCCCCAGTGCGCAAGGGCAGGCGATGACCAGGATCGCAATTCCCTTTTCCAGTGCATTTGCGAAATCGCCGGGGGTAACCCAGAAGTACCAGACAACAAACGCGGCAACCGCGATTCCTACGACGATGGGCACGAAGATGCCGGAAATCACATCTGCTACCCGTTGAATAGGTGCTTTCGAGCCCTGTGCCTCTTCCACGACTTTAATGATTTGGGCAAGCGCAGTTTCCTTGCCGACCTTTGTCGCTTTCAATCTCAATCTGCCGTTTTTGTTGACTGTAGCGCCAATGACGGTATCTCCGGCTTTCTTATCAACTGGAATGCTCTCGCCGGTCAGCATCGATTCATCAACCGATGAGCTGCCTTCGAGCACTTCCCCATCCACCGGGATCTTCTCGCCGGGCTTAACCACCAAGATGTCGCCAGCAAGCACGTCTTCGACCGGAATCGTCAATTCCTGTCCGTCCCGAATTACAAGAGCCGTTTTCGCCTGAAGGCCCATCAGCGTCTTGATGGCTTCAGATGTGCGGCCTTTGGCCAGCGATTCAAACAGCTTTCCGAGAATGACCAGGGTGATGAGGACCGCACTCGTTTCGTAGTACATCGAGGGACCGTGATGAGCCATGCTGCCCATCGAAGCCCATTCAATCGTTAAGTATACGCTGTAAAAGTAAGCAGCAGATGTGCCGAGCGAGACGAGTACGTCCATATTCGCGCTTTTGTTCCGCAGCGCTTTGAAGGCGCCCACGTAGAACTGCTTGCCAATGTAAAATTGAACCGGTGTTGCCATTGCCAGCTGAAACCATGGATTCATGAATAGATCCGGCATCCAGATCCAGGATAAGAACGAGAAATGACTGACCATAGACCAGAGCAGCGGCAGGGAAAGTACGGCTGAGATGAGCAATTTGCGCTTTTGTTGCGAAATGGCTTTCACGCGATATTCCGAAGGATCGGCTTCGTCATGCTTCGCAATCGCTTTATAGCCAATCTTCGCCACGCGCTGTTGCATGTCGGCGATGGATACATCCGCCGCGTTAAATTCGACCCGTGCGGTTTCCATCGCAAAGTTAACGGAAGCGTTCGTTACGCCGGGCAATTTGTCGAGAACTTTTTCGATCTTATTTGCGCAAGCCGCGCATGTCATGCCTTCCAATTTGAAATTGACCACTTCTTTTGCCGTGCCGTAGCCAAGTTTTTTGATGGTTTCTTCCAACCGCTGGACATCGACCTTCGCCGGGTCATACGTTACGCTTGCTTTTTCCAAAGCGAAGTTTACGTTCGCGCTTGCCACGCCTTCGAGTTTGCCAAGTCCCTTCTCAATCTTATTCGCGCAGGCGGCACATGTCATGCCCGTGAGCTGCAAGGTCGTTTGATTGCTCTGGTCTGCTGCGATTGCTGTTGCCATTGGTGTTCACTCCTTATCTCGCCTGGGGTTGATTAAACAACGTCGTATCCTTGCTCCTCAATCGCTTCTTTAACAGTCTCGATGGAAACCTGATTTTCCTCATACTCGACGTCCACCGTGCCGCTTGCCAAATTCACTTTGCCGGCTGCTCCGATTTCTTTCAGTGCGCCTTCAATGGAGATTACGCAATGCTGGCAGCTCATACCTTCAACTTGCAATGTTTGTTTGATCATGTTCACTCGCTCCTTTATCGGATTAATTTGTTCTTGGTTTCTAATCTGACCTTCAATTCGATTCAGCCGGAGTGCAATAGCCAATTTCTCTTTCCCGATTAAGTAGCTACCGGTTTGAGGTGATGCCTTGGACTCCTTCATGTTCATTTCGGAACGATCTCCTTATTTTTAGCATACCCCTCTACCGTATATTAAGTCAATGTATTTTTACAGTACCCCCGTACCCTATAATGATAAGGATATAAAAAGCAGCATTGCTGCTGCTTGAACGCGGTCCGACCGTTACTTCATCAGTTTATTGATCGTCGTCATTAATTCCGATAATACTTCCGTATCCCCTTCTTGAATCCGTTCGATGACGCAACTTTTCATATGATATTCAAGCAGCAGCTTCCCGACACCGTTCAATGAAGCTTGCACCGAAGCGATCTGATTCAAAACATCGTCACAGTAAATATCTTTCTCAATCATGCCTTTAATGCCGCGAACCTGTCCCTCGATTCGATTCAATCGGTTGAGCAGACCACTCTTGGCTTTATCGGAATGATGGCTCTTGCGCTCACCTTCTCCATGGGTGCAGGAGCCCGGATCTTGCTCTATCGCTTGTTTCATGAGTATCGTTTCTTCGCTCATCGGAATCCCTCCTTTCTTATCAGTATAGCATACCCCTCATCCCTATACAAAATATATAATATAAGTTTGTTAATTCGATGGGCTCCAGTCAACTACGATGATTTGGCTCTGGGCCCGATTCTTGGATTACATGGCTGCCGTGTTGCTTTCTTCACCCTACTTAGGCGAACGGATAAACAAAAACGCTAGAACTGCACCTGCAAAAGCGACGATACCGGACCACAAAAACGCTTGTTGAAAGCCTTCGTTTAGCGCGGCGACCGGATCAACACCGGTTTGGGAAGCAGTTGTTGAGCCCGCAATCGCAACCATGATGGCCAAACTGATAGCTGATCCAATCTGGTAGCTCGTATTGGCGAGACCCGATGCAAGCCCTGCTTCTTCAGGTTTAGCCCCCGACATGGCGGACATCGTAGCCGGAATATAGGCAAGCGACATGCCAAGCGCACCAAGCAAGGAAGCTGGAAGCACGTTGGCGATGAAGTTCCCGTCAACCGGCGTATTGCCAGCGAACAGCAGCATCGAACCTCCGAGTGCAATCAATCCAATGACCAGGTTTGCTTTTATCCCGAATTTTCCGATTAATTTACCGGTAATCAAAATCATGAAGATAGCAATTAGAATCGTCATCGGCAGCAAGCCGACTCCGCCGGCGAAAGCAGAAAACTTTAGCACTTGCTGCATATAGAGATTGAGGAAATACCACAGCGGAATCCAACCACTGGCCAGCATAATGAGCGCGATATTGCCTGCAGCCAGATTGGATGCTTTAAAAATCTTCAGTGGAACAAGCGGCTCTTTTTTAGTTGCCTGAACGATCAGGAACAGGATAAATAACACGACTCCTGAAATAAGAGTCCACAACGTGGACGGCGCTCCCCATCCATTGTGTTCTGCAGTAACAATGCCATATACCACCAGCACCAAGGCCGCTGTGACGAAGATGGAACCAATCACATCAATGCTGCCTTTTCTTCGCATTCCCTTGGCCAAAAGTCCAGGAGACAGGAGCAACGCAATAATACCAACGGGTATGTTAATGAGAAAGGTCCACTGCCAGCTTAGCCACTCGGTAATGACCCCACCGAGAAACACACCGGCCGAACCGCCGGCAGCAGCTGATGCGCCCCAAAAACCTAATGCTTTCCCTAATTCTTTGGGGTTGCCGCCGAAGAGCATCATGACAATCGTTAACGCGGATGGGGCTATTAATGCGGCACCGAATCCTTGCAGGGCGCGGCCAACATTAAGCGCTTCCTCGTTCCAAGCGAGTCCTGCCAGCAAGGATGCTAACGTTAGAATGGAGAATCCCCACATGAATATACGCCGTTGACCAAATAGATCGGACAATCGACCACCAAGTAACAATAACCCGCCAAAGAAAATGACATACGCGTTGAACACCCATTGTAAACTTGCTTGTGTATAGCCGAGCGCTTCTTTGATGGCTGGCAGTGCAACGCCGATAATGGATGTGTCCATGATCACTATAAAATTGGCAAGACAAAGTAAGGCCAGCGCCATCCAGCGCTTGGGATCTGCTTGCGGTAAAGTCTGTGCTTGATTTTTCATAATTTTTTTCCTCCTCCTTATCAACCGATTATTTAAATTTTTTTGTGTCGACATGAATATAGTATAGCCCCCTACCCTATACGTCAAGAAAAATTTGTCATACTCTCCTCTGTTGCTGAAGAATTTAATGCTCGTTACATAAATCTCCAATTTAACCCATGCGTTTGCACTTGGTGACAGCGACGCTGGTATTCCCCCCCTTCGTTCCTTTTGCTTTTTGGCAGAATCTTCAGTTCAAGATATATAGGCTTCTCTCCCAAAATACAAATAGGGGGTGTCCCGGCAGCCATTTCCCGGCTGTTGGAACCCCCCCTATTGCAGGCTGTATAATCTATTAACGGCGGTGATTGGTGAAACGTCTGTACATGATCAAAGCGGCAATGACCATAGCGACTACAGCAACGCTGCTTGCTGAATCAGGTGTCATACCAAACAAGATGCACAGGTTGGTGACCAAGCTTCTCGTTAGCAGCGCGACCGCAATCAGCATTATCGGTCGCCAAATGTTATATCCTCTCATCCCCTGCAACACTCCTGACCCTTACACTATTTACATGCCATTATACCATATAGAAACTAGCCGCCAATCATTAGACCTGTTTGAATTCTATCCAGTCGATTTCGAGGCCCGGTTTGACAAAATCCAGCTTCAGCTCATAGACTCCGGCTTCCAGCTCTACCTTCACCAGCTTCTGTCTGATCCATTTGCCTTCGGTCCCATTCGTCTGAATGGTAGTCACCATTTGACCGTTCAGCGTCAGGTTGCTGGCACTTTGGGCAAGCTCCGGTTCCGGCGACATGATGTGGACGAAGATCCGGTATTGGCCGGCTTGATCCACTTGCAGATAAGTCGATCCTGCAGCAGGTTTAACCTGTGCATTCTTGGACAATGATTGTACCTGTTCCGCCGTCAAGGATGGGTTCGCCTTGAACGTATCGACTTTCTCAACAAGCTCATGCTTGCGGGAGAACACCGGCGCTTGCATGATGAACTGGCAAATATTCATCGCGGAGCGCTGAAGCTCCCCGCGGGTCAAGGTGCCATTGTCCAGCGATTCGATGGTGTTGTCATCCCAGCCGCCGATTTCGGCGCCATAGTTAGGCACAACCATGTACAGATCGTTTTGTGCACGAACCATCCAGTTCGTGTTTTTCCGGTCTGCGGGTCCTCCTTCGGCCACATCGTTCATGATTGCCCACCAGTCTGTCATGACAATCCCCGTGAAGCCCCATTCTCCACGCAGAATCGTGGTGTTCAGGTCATAATTGGAGGCTGCCCAGTGCCCGTTGACCGGGTTGTAGGAAGTCATAATCGAGTTGGCGCCGCCCTCTTTGACTGCAATTTCGAAGCCCTTCAGGTAAATCTCCCGCAGCGCGCGCTCGGATACAACAGCATCTACTTTACTGCGGTGTTTCTCCTGGTTGTTGCAGGCGAAGTGCTTCAGCGTAGCGTTAGAGCCGCCCTTCATGATCCCGCGCGTACAGGCTGCGGCGAACGCTCCGGAAATCAGCGGATCTTCCGAGAAATACTCAAAGTTGCGCCCATTCAGGGGACTGCGGCGGATATTGAGGCCTGGCCCGAGCAGCGTATCCACTTTGTTTCTCAGGAGTTCCTGCCCTTCCATCACATACAGCTCTTCGACCAGCTCAACATTCCAGGTGGCCGCAAGCAGGGTTCCGATAGACACCTGAGTGGCCTTGTCGCCGCTGTCCATCCGAATCCCGGACGGGCCGTCTGCTGTACAAGCTACCGGAATCCCGTAATTGAACAGCTGGTCGCTCACTCCGCCAAAGGCCGAAGCCGTACCCGGTGTAACCAGCGGACTGCTCATACCCTCGCCTCTGACGATGGCGGCCAAATCCTGGTCACTCAGCTGGGCGATGAAGGTTTCCATGCCGATTGTGCCATCCTTAACATCTCTTAATACATATCCCTTATTCCCGGTCTGCTCAAGGGTCTGCGGCAGGTTCTTCTCGATCCGTTCCGCCATGGAGACCTTACGCTTGGGTACCTCGGCCAACACCAGCTGATACGAACCGTCTTCCTTGCGTGCGCCTGGCTTCATTCTGGTGAAATCCTCCACCGGAGCCATCGCTTCCTGCAGCTGCTCTACAACCTGAACAGTGTCCACGATGTAGCCGTCTTGACCTTCTACGCTGACTTTCGTGAGCTGTTTGACACTGGTTCCTGCATATAAACCATACATGCCCTCTTCCAGCACATAAGCGGAAGCATGTCCGGTAACGCCCGCGTCGTCGTAGGAAGCCATGGAATGAACAGGGAAGCTCACGGTTATACGCTGTGATTCACCCGGCTGAAGGACCTTCGTCTTGCCGAATGCGGCCAGCGATTTGACCGGTTGACCCAGCTTGCCTTGCGGCGCTTCGTAATAGACCTGCACCACTTCTTTGCCGGCAAAAGTACCGCCTGTGTTGGTCACCGTTACACCTATTTCGAGGTATGGCTTGCCAGCTTGTGCAGTCAGCTTGGCTCCCTCTGGCTCTACTTTAAAGGAAGTATATGAAATCCCGTATCCGAATTCAAACAACACCTTATCCGGACAAAACGTCTCAAAATAACGGTAGCCCACATAAATATCTTCCTGATATAAATTCTTGAATTCATTCCCGTAATTCCGGGTCGATGGATAATCCTCAATGGAATAAGCAATCGTATCCGTTAATTTACCGCTCGGCGTCACCTCTCCAGCCAGTACATCGGCAATCGCATTGCCGCCTTCCATCCCGCCATGCCATGAGTAAATTACGGAAGCAATCGGGTGTACATAACTGTCATCATTCAGCCAGCTCATATCAATTATATTCGATACATTCAGCACAACCACGGTTTGTTCAAAATAAGCCGTGACTTGCTTCAGCATCGCCTGTTCTTCCGTTGTTAGTTGATAGCTGCCCGGCGCATCAGCATTATCCTGGTCTTCGCCCGCCGTGCGGCCGATTATCACAATCGCTTTGCCCGATGTACTTCTCGCCCGGGATACCAGCTCATCGGTTAAAGGCATCTCCTTCTGGTTCCACGGCTCAGCCGCCCAGACTTTTCCGCCGTCATCAAATGGATTTTGCTCAATCCACTGTTCATAGACCGCCGCAAGCTCCTCGTTGACCACAAGGTTCTTTTTACTGCGCAAGCCGTCCAGCAGATTGGTTGTATACGCAACATGTACACTTCCGCCGGAACCTGTGCCGCTGCGGTAATAATTCACTTGGGTTCTGCCAAAAACGGCTACGCTCTCGCCGTTCCCCAGCGGAAGCACCTGTCCTTCATTCTTCAATAATACTGCGCCTTCTGCGGCTACCGTCCGACTAAACTCGGCAAACCCTTCCAATGGAACACCCACACTTTGTGTACTCAAGTTGTTTCCTCCTGTTTGTCATTTCCCAACCTTGTGCTGGCTCTATAGTGAACCTATGCATGAATCTATAAACTATATCCTTTCAAGGATATAAGCTATTCCTTCAATATACAAGCATCGTCACCAAAAAACAAAATTCTGCACCTTTTATCATTTCAGGATCTTCTTCAGCTCTTCCGCCTGCCGTTTACTGTCCATTCTGGCGTAGACATAAAGAGCAATAGTATGCAGGACCACGGACAGCAGCAGCATTCCCGGCAGCCATGCAATAATCAGATCGAACATTTCTTTGGAGAACAACCATACAATAACCAGTCCGCCCAGACTGTTGAACGCGGAGGAAATCAGGATATTCAACTTGAGTTGCCTCCTTTCACTTCCCATATTATAAGCAAAACCGGGCCAAAACTACTTTATTTCGTTTTCTTGCAGAATAACGCAAGTTTGTTGCATAGGATCAAAGATAGACTTTCGAACAATCCCTTATTGCTGCACATGAATACACTGAGGTATCAATATTAAGGGGTGAGGAACATTAGAACTTTCAGAGCTTTTCTAAAAGGAAGAAACGAAATCCCTCCTGTAAGAACCGTCGCTGTAGGAAATGCCGTTTTTCAGCTTAACCGCAACTGTGACAGATTACATTTCAGACTGGTCGTCCGGAATATTAACCGGGTCACTGACGCCCACATCCATCTCGGGCGGAGAAATCAGAACGGTCCGGTTGTCGCCACCCTGTTCGGCCCAACGAAATTCGGCATTTCCGTACGACGCGGAGTGATTCGGGGGACGCTCACCCGCAGCGACCTGGTGGGTCCTTTAACCGGAAGAACGCTTCGTGATCTGGTCCGTGAAATTGAACGTTGTAATGCTTATGTCAATGTTCACACCACACAACACCCCAATGGAGAAATCCGCGGCCAGATTCTTTCGTAGACGCTCATATGGACGCTCCGCAAACGGAGCGTTGTTCCAATCGCTGTCCCCCATAACCAAAAACGCAAAGCAGCGATTCTCCAAGTAACTGGAGAATCGCTGCTTTGCTGACTTTACAACTTCCTAAATGAGCTAGAAACATGGACCATTTTGTGAGAAGTCGTTATTCTTCTGGAATATCTACAATAATGTAATTTTGATCTGTATTGTTTCGCGACACTTCGGCTGCTTTAAAAATCACATCGTTCCAGTTGTCTTTATTGATCAAGCTATATCCGGTAGATCCAATATGAGGCATCCAGCGGAAGCTGGCAAATGTGGTATCTTTAAATTGAGGCAGAGTCCCTACCTCATTTGTAATCGATCTGTTTATGAAATAGAGGTTAGCTTGTGTAGTAGCCTTATCACCTGTGAGCGCCTGCCATTTAAGGTGGGCTACATAGTTAGAGACTTGATAATAATTGATCACGTTGTTGTTCACCTCAATAAATCGGTCGTACGCTTTTTCCGGAAAATAATATTGAAGACTTGCTGTGTCCAACGTCGGTTCATGGTCCTTAGTAAGCTGTGAAACTCTAGGCATATTAATCGCCGCATTTCTGGAAGTGCTTAATTGACTGTTTTTGAAGTCAGCTATCAACTTTGCACTTGGTTTCGTAATAAACGCAGTTTGGGTAGATTGATTCCAGGTTACGGAACTGTTCATTGCTTCTGTAACAAAACGCAAAGGAATCATCGTCTTGCCGTTATGGATAAATGGCGCGGTACTTAGTTTAACGGGGACACCGTTTTTTTGTGCTGTAGCTTTGTTAATGGTTAACAGTAGATTCGTTTTGCTGCCTTTCACGGATACTTGCTTGGTAATGTTATTCCAGTAAAAGGTCAAGTTATCCAGGCTTTTGGCTCCAGTCAAGCTGAGGAATACCTGATTGTTTTTCAAAAGGATATCCTCTGCTGCTAGCTTGGTGTTGTTGATGACAACATGAGTTTCTCCTTTGGACTGGGCTGCTGCCTCATTGTTATTTGGAGAGAGCAAAATGGCAGCACACAATAATACAGAAGAAAACAGCCCGGGTCTCTTCATAAATAAAACCTCCTGAATATTATTTTCAAACTCAATAAATTGAAACATAAATAAAATACGATCCCGTAACTTCCAATATTATACTATTATTAACAGACAAAGCAAAGGAGCACTGCGGACCCTCCTTGAACACTTCCAGACAGACGCTGGATCAATCAACCTTTCCGTCTTTGGTGATGAACTCGGTGACCGCGATTGAGTTGAAATAGAACGTTTCCCTCTAAAAGTGTTATGACCGCTATTACAATTTGTAAAGTTATGTTCCATATTCTCAGCTATTTTGTTACTTATGGGGCCTTTCTCGATCTGCTATTCTTGATTTGCAACGACAATATAAAGTTTTTCCAGGGAGGTTGTCGCTTTTGAAAAAGAAACGCTGGATCGCCGGGATCACATCACTCGTGCTTACGATGGGGCTGATGGCAGGATGTTCGGGTAATGGCAACAGCAGTTCACCCGCCCCCAATAATGAAAGCGCCTCCGGGAAAGCCGGCAGCCCGGTTACGCTGAAAATGTGGGGTGGCGTTCCTCCGGAATCGGGACCCCAGGAGGTGATCGACACCTGGAACAAGGAGCATCCCGAGATCCAGGTGGAATATGTCCGCTTCGTGAATGATGATGACGGGAACCTGAAGCTCGATACTGCCATGATTACTGGGCAAGATGTGGATTTATTTGTGAACTATACCGTCTCTCATACTACCAAACGGGTCGAATCCAATCTGGCTCTGGATCTCAGCTCATTTACTGACTACAATATTGATGAAAAAATGGGGCCCGATGCAGAAAGCTGGAAAATCGACGGCAAATATTATGGTGTTCCCACTACAAAAAGCTCCTACTTCATTGCACTGAACAAAGATGCCTTGGACGCTGCCAATCTGCCGGTTCCGAAAGACTGGACCTGGGACGAACTTCGCGAATATGCCAAAAAGCTGAAGGTCGGCGATAACTACGGCTTTATTCAGAATATGGAGCCCTTCGTCGATCCCCTTGACTCCGTATTGTCACAGGAAGGCTACACCAAAGCGGACGGCACCTCTAATCTCGATCAGCCGCTCGTCAGAAAATGGCTGGAGACTTTAAATATTATGATGAAGGAGGATAAGACCACACCCGCGCTTGGAGAACAATTGACTTCTAAAATGCCGGTCGAACAGGTCTTCCTGAGTGGAGATGTACCTATGCTGAATATAGGGGCATGGCTGCTGCGCAGCTCAAACAACTTCACGGATTTCCCCCGTGACTTCAAGATTGCGTTTGCCCAAGTTCCGCGGCTGGGAGACAGTGCAGAGAAATATGTAACCCGTGGCGGACTGGGCGACTATATCTCCATTAATGCCAAATCCAAAAAGCAGGCGGAAGCGTGGGAATTTCTAAAATGGTATGCGGATGGAGGCATGGCGCCAATGGCCGCAGGGGGAAGACTCCCCGCCTCCAAGGATGCCAATCAGGAGGATGCTCTTAATAACCTCCTGGGAGATAAAAAAGATACCTATGACCTGGACTCACTCATGCACGTCATGTTTGAGGACACAACACCCACTTATGTCCGCAGCCTGCCGCAGGAAGTGATGGATCTGCGTGCTCAGGAATACGAGAAATATTTCCTCGGCTCACAGTCGATTGATCAAACCATCGACGCCATGACAACCCGGCATGAAAGTTATTTGAAACAGAACAAATAAAGGGGATGCACCTGACATTTTCAACTCAGACGCTTTTAAACAGGCTTTGAAGCGGTCAGGGTTCCCTACTGGACCGGCTGTGCAAGGAAGCGGACTCAGGTGCTCTTATTTGAGGTAACGAAGGGGGTTGTTCTTTTATGCGGACACAGGTGCTCTTATTGTATGATCTCTTTCCCAAAACGAGGGTCAATGGATCATTTAACGGCTCCTGAGTCCGTTTGACCAGAAAAATGAGCTGATTTCGCGAAATAACGTTTCTACGGTCCGTTAAGTTGATCAAGTGGTATTCAAGGACGGGATTTCCCCGTCCTTTTCTGTATAGGGAGATGCGGATGGGCCAGTATATGAACAATGTCAACCCTTTCCGATAGAACAAATCTATGCGTTATTCTGTGCAAAAAAGGCGGGACTGCAACAAAACCATGCAATTCCAGATATTGCGTATGGGCCTTTTTTTATATGCTATAATCTAAAGCAAAGCTGCCGTTGCCCTAAATACCGCATATGCAATCGGATTGGAGGTCGCATCCGTGTGTCAAACCTAATGCGTGTTCTCATGCCTCAAAAATTAAAATACCGTCTGTTCACAGCCTTTGTGTTTTTAATTCTTCTGCCTTTTTGTGCGCTGAATCTATACAACTATCAGCGTATTGAAACGCTGGTGCAGAAAAAAATCAGCCAGCAAAGCCACTATCAGCTGGAGCAGCTGTACCGGACACTGGAGGATCAAATCAGCATCGCTTTTAAAACCTTGATTTTCTTAAAGCAGGACGATACGGTAAAAACTGTACTTAACCACCCGGAGCAGCGAAATAAGCTTGAAAATAAAAGGGTGATGGAAAACATCTTCAAAAATTTGAACAACAGCTTCTTTTTATATAACCCTTCGGTTTATTTTATGATTCTGGATAATAATGAAAGCGTATACACCTCATATCCGCCAAAAGCTTCCCTTGTCTACAGTGAATTAAAAAAACAGCCGGGTTTTGACCGAAACCAGATGAATGCGAGCGCCTATCATTGGGTGCCCAATGACAGCAATTATGTAGTAAGAGATGTCTCAACCAGTGCCTATCTGCTATCCCTGTATGCTTATTTGGAGGATGCCCGCAATAAACCTTACGGCATGGCCAGAATCAGCATTGATTATTCCTATTGGCTCCGCTCCATTCACAAACAATCGGATCTTCAGCAGCAGTATTTCCTGATCACCCACTCGGGGGAGAATATCTCCCAGTCTGTTCCGGACAGTGCGCTGCCGGATGAGGTGAAGAACCGGATCGCAGAATTGCCCGGCCAGCAGTATTTTATCGACAAGGGCTCTAATTCTTTAATTAATTATATTTATGTGGAATCGCTGGACTGGTATATCGTCAACCGTATTCCACTGTCTGTGTTATTTGTAGAGATCGAAGAACTTAAGCGGCAGTATTTTATTACTTTTTTTGCGCTAATGGGTATCTTTCTGATGATGACCTTCGTCATTTCAACAACAATCACCCGCCCCCTGTCCCATTTGCAGAACAAAATGAAAGCTGCGGTGCACAAAAATCTAAAAATCCGTTTGCCGGAACATAAATTCAGCGGTGAGATTCTGGAGCTGACCCGCACCTTTAATACGATGCTCGATGATACGAACAGCCTGATCCAAAAGCTGAAGATTGAGGAGCGCCAGAAGGAGGCTGTTCATTTTCAAATGCTGCTGGCCCAGACGAATCCCCACTTTTTACTCAATACACTAAATACCATTAAATGGATCGCCATCCGTGAACGTAATGAGGATATTACAACGATGACGCTCTCGCTCGGCAAGCTGCTGGAGGCCAGTCTGAACACAGATAAGGATCTGATCTACTTTAAAGATGAAATAGAGCTGGTGCAGGCTTATGTCCATATTCAGCAGGTCCGGTACCCTCATAAATTCGAGGTGGATTATCAGTACGAGGAAGACATTCTGTATGCATTGGTTCCCAAACTCAGTCTGCAGCCGCTGGTGGAGAATGCCATTATTCACGGCATCAGTCCGCTTCCCGGCAACGGCTTTATCCAAATCAAGGTATACCGGGATGGAGAAAGCAAGCTGGTCGTAGAGGTCAAGGACAACGGCGTAGGCATGGGGAACTCCCCCCGGCCAACCGAACGCAAGCGCCCGGGCATCGGACTAAGCAACATTAAGGAACGGTTACGGCTTTTGTTCAGAGATGAAGGCTCTATGGAAATCCTCTCCTCAGAGCAGGGCGTTACGATCCGGTACACCCTTCCGCTGCTGCTGTCTACACCCTACGATAATGAGCTTCCGGCTTAATACCCTAACGAACGGGAGGTTATCCATTCATGTGGAAAGTATTGCTGGTAGAAGATGAAGTTTTTGTACGCGAATCTGTGCGGGAGATCATCGCCTGGGAAGAACTTGGCTTTTCGGTTAGCGGGGAAGCCGGAAACGGCGTTGAGGCGCTCGAAATGATTCGGAACGATGCACCCGACCTGGTGATTACTGATATTATCATGCCGCAAATGGATGGTGTAGAGCTGCTCAGGAAAACCCGGGAAGAGGGCTATGCCTCCCGTTTTGTTATGCTCACTTGCATGAGTGACTTTGAATATGTGAGGCAGGCCATGGAATACGGGGCTTCGAATTATATTCTAAAGCTGTCCATGAGTGTCAACTCACTGCGGGAGACGCTGCGGAAGATCAGCCAGGAGCTATTAAAGGATCATGACACCCACAAGAACAACTCGACCACAGCTGTAGCGGGGTCCGGAATGGATGAGACGGACGATACGAAGCTGTCACCACTTCTGCCTGAAGAGGTGACCTCCCATCCCGAGATTCAGAAAATACTGCAATATATTCATACCCACTACCCGCAGGATATTACCGTCAAATCCATGTCCCAGTATGTCATGATGGGTGAAAACTATGTCAGCACCTTATTCAAAAAGAAAACGGGGCAAACCCTGATCCATTACCTGCATCAAGTACGCATCAAACAGGCGGTACAACACCTGATCCAATCCGATCTGCCGGTCTATGAGATTGGGAACCGGGTCGGTTTTGTAAATGACAATTACTTCATTAAGATATTCAAGCGCTTAACTGGACAAACGCCAAGCCAGTTCCGGCAAAGGAACAGAAAAAGCGGCACAGAGCAGATCAGTATTTAATGATTAGCCTCCTTACACAAGAAAGGGCAGTGGCCTTCCTCCAGGGGAAAGCCGCTGCCCTTTCTTGTGGGTCCGGATAGAACAAAACTATGGAGCGCAGCAGCCGGTCGGGCCGTGCAAATGTATATTTCTGTAGCATGAAGTCAATGGTTTTGTTCCTTAACCCTGATCGTTCCCCTTGTTATGCTTGAAGTGCATTCAAAAGACCCAAGGAGGAGTGGAACCAGGTGAAATTATCTTGGATGAAACGGCAGCAGTATCTGGGCTATCTGTTTATCGGGCCAAATATGATTGGCGTGATTCTATTTTTTATTATCCCCGCCATCTATTCTTTTTACCTCATGTTTACAGACTACAAATTTATGAGTCCCGACACCCATTTCATCGGACTGGCTAACATTCAAAAAATGCTGGGTGATGAGGTATTCTATATCGCCATCAAGAACACTCTTATGTTCCTGTTATCCGTACCGGTATCCATTGGACTTGCATTTATCGTAGCGGTCATTCTAAATCGTTCCGTGTACTTAAAAAAGCTGCTGCGCGCATTATATTTTATGCCGTACATTACAAGCGGGGTTGCCGTGGCTTTTGTCTGGATGCTGCTGTTTCATCCCAACAATGGCCCTATCAACGGCATACTGCGCTCTATAGGCATCGCCAATCCTCCAGGCTGGTTATCCACCATGGAAACCTCGATGTATGCCATCGATATTATCTGGATCTGGTTCATGCTTGGCTATAACATGATTATCTATTTGGCGGCCCTGCAGGAAGTGTCCGGTGAACTGCTGGAAGCAGCCAAAATCGACGGAGCCCGGACCTGGCAGACGGTGCGCAGTATATTGTGGCCGCTGGTCAGCCCAACCACCTTCCTGCTCCTGATTACCGGACTCATCATGTCGATTAAGCAGTTCGGGATTATCCAGGCCATAACACAAGGTGGACCGGGGAACAGCACCACCGTATTATCCTTGTTCATCTACCAGAATGCATTCCGTTACTACGAAATGGGCTATGCCTCAGCGGTTTCTTGGGCGCTGTTCTTGATTATTATGATTTTTACCGTCATCCAATGGCTCGGTCAGAAACGCTGGGTTCACTACTAAAGGAGGAGAACGCAATGAATAAATCCCTGCTCAATAAAAGTATCATCACGCTCATTATGCTGTTCTTCAGCTTTGTAATGATTGTTCCTTTCCTCTGGATGATCAGTACCTCGTTTAAGACACCGGCCGAAGTATTTGAATATCCCATTAAGTGGATTCCAACTCATTTCAATTGGGAGCATCATCTAAAGGTATGGACAGGCCAAAGCAGTTTTGTGCATTATTATTTAAATTCACTTAAAGTTGCTGTGATCAGTACAATAGGTGCTGTTCTGCTATCGTCATTGGCAGCCTATGGCTTCTCCAGAATTGAATTTAAAGGCCGCAACACCATGTTCATGGTATACCTGTCGATGATGATGGTTCCCCCTCAGGTGCTGTTTGTGCCCAAATTCATCATGTTCGATTGGGCCGGCATTTTTAACACCCATTGGGCGCTCATTTTGCCCGGTATGTTCACCATCTTTGGGGTTTTTATGATGCGGCAGTTTTTCCTCTCCGTTCCCCAGGAGATTTCGGAAGCGGCTTTTATAGATGGAGCAGGCCATTTCCGCATTTTTTCCCGGATTATTCTGCCTATGGCCAAACCATCACTCGCCACCTTGGCGATCATCGACTTCTCCTGGCACTGGAATGACTATGAGAATGCCCTTGTCTTTCTAATTGATCATGACCTGTTTACCGTACCGCTGGGTCTACAGAATTTCATTCTGGAGAACAACGTGGATTACAACGGAATGATGGCAGCTGCCACCGCCGGCATTATTCCTATGATCGTCGTATTCCTGCTGGGTCAGAAATATATTATTGAGGGTGTGGCGAGCTCTGCAGTGAAGGGTTGAGCAATTTACCACTCCTATCCCGCTTTCAGGAAGCTGGCGTTCCGGATCAGCTTCCTGCACCTACACGTTGATCAATCCCATTTTCTATCCGTGCGAGGACTTCAAGTTAACCACCACAACTCCCGCAATAATGAGCAATACGCCAACGGTAGTCGTGATATTCGCCGTTTCTTTCCAGATTACAATTCCGATAAGGACGGTTAATGCCGTTCCTACTCCTGACCATATAGCATACGCTATGCCCAGCGGGATTTGCTGCAGCGACAAGGACAAGGAATAGAATGCCAGCCCAAAACACAACAACGTCCCGATAATCGGATATATTTTGGTGAACCCTTCAGATGCTTTAAGCAGTGAAGTCCCGAAGAGTTCAGTTACAATCGCTATAGCCAAAAAAATATATGCCTTCATCTCTCTGTTCACCCCTTTACTTAGTGCCTTCCTTATAGATGCCAACCAGCAAAAGATCGACCATTTGCCCGAGCGCCTTCTCCAAAGACAACCCATTGCGGGCTGCATGTCGGTGTTCCATCAGATGATAGAACGCACCAATGTACACTTGGATAAACAGCTCCAAATCAAACTCGCGGATTTCCCCAGTTGCAACTCCTTCTTCGACTAATAATCGAATGTTATCCCAACCTTTGCGGACATAGTTATCGACTTCCTGCCATTGAGCAGGGTACCGCTGTTTGAGTTCCTCAAGAATATGTATATCCTGAAAAACAAACCCGCGCGGCAGCAACGCCAAGGTCTGATGCAGCTTGTGCCGGAGAGAAAGGGAGCTGTCCCCCATGATCTCCTTCTCGGCATTTCTCATCTCTGAGATCGACCGCTCCACAATAGCGCCTATAATGCTCTCCTTGGATTCAACATATTGATACACCGTCTTGGTGCTTATCCCCAAAAGCTTCGCTACATCCCTTATCGAAAACTTCAATCCCCGCTTGATAATTTCATCCTCCGAGGCTTGAATGATCCTTTCTCTCATCGTTCTCACCTCCAAACTTCATGATCCCAGGCAGAAAGAACAGCGGGTATATCATGAGGAACAAATTAGGAATCCACCAGAACCAGTCCAAATCCATTTGTATCGCCCAGAAAGCAATGGCCTGGAGCCCTGAACAAAAAGTCAAAGTTAAAGAAATAATACAAAGTGGCTGCCACAAGCCCTTATTCCTTCTAAAAAAATACATACTTAAAAGGCCTGTGCAGGAGATCAAAAGATCGAGTGGAACGAAAGACACATTCCACGCCACCATCAGTTCATTGTCATAGTTCTTATATAAATATTCTTTGGGCACCAGATGAAGCCAGGTGATTAACCAATAGATTAAAAATCCTACATCAGTTACCACCATGAATGTTTTTAGTGTTTTTCCCATTTACTCCCCCCTCCCTGTATAGCGGAAAATGAAGAAACCATATTGGTTTCCGTGTTTTATTTTAGAGTATTTCCTTCCCTTATTCAAGTGCTCAGCAAGCCACGGTGGTTTACATAGGCTGCCGTTCATACCAATACCCCGGAATGCCCCGTTCCCGCCGCTTCGGCCAGTACAGAAATTGCTTATTCATGGCTCTAATCATCTTTCTCGTTGTTTTAAGAAGTTAAGGCTCGAGGGTTGCACCGTTGCTACTATAAGTTGACAAAATGTATCTGGTAAATGATAGTATGTCCCTCTTCAATTTGATATCCTTTATTCATCAAATCGAACATCAAACAAGGAGGATCTAATAAGTATGGTTTTTGGAGAAAAAATTCACAAACTCAGAAAAGAGCATGGATTGTCCCAAGAAGCATTGGCTGAAAAATTAGATACCACGCGGCAAGCGGTCAGCAAATGGGAAAATAATCAGGGGTATCCTGAAACAGAAAAATTGCTTATGCTAAGTACTATTTTTGAAGTATCCGTTGACTACCTGTTAAAAGAAAGCTCAGACAATCTCATGGAGAGTGAAAAAGGCCACTATGTAAGCAGAGAAATGGCAGCTGGTTATTTGCTGTCCGCAAGGAAACAAGCCAAATATTTGGCGGCGGGATTTTGTCTGTTGATTTTTTCAGCGATTCCATATTTCCTGTTCAAACATTCAGTATCTATTTTTATAGTTTCGTGTCTTACCATTGCGACTCTTGGTATTGTATCCTTTGTTGTTGCCGGCACTGCAGATGATAAAAAGTATAGGGCAATCACTAAAGAACCGCTAATCTTTGACCCGAATACATTAAAAGAGCTAAAGGCCCAGTACGCACTGTTAAAAAGAAAGCACTTGGTTTTTTCGATCATCGGTACAATTTGTGTTGCAGTTGGCGGGCTTTCCTTTGCTTTTGCACGAAAAGGGTTATTAGATATAACCGCACAGTCTATGGCTCCATACTATGCACTTTGCGTATTTCTGCTTGGAATTGGTGCCTATATTCTGACTAATCTGCTCGCTACCAGTGAAACATACTCTGTTCTAATTGAGAACGATGAATACGTCAATCGGTTCAGTGCCCGTCTGGCAAGAAAATCAAAAAAAGTATTGAGAAAATTTGAAGATTAAGCTGGAACCTGTCCGATAATTAAGTATAACAAAGAGGCTTGAAGCAATAGTCTTGTGACTAAGGATTCAAGCCTTTTTTTATTTAGATATACGCTTTAAAAGGTAACTTATTTCGAATCAGAAACAGGTACAGCTTCAATCTTAGCTTGAGCCGCTTTACTTGTGTCTACACGTTTAACAAATAGAGTAAAAATCAGCGCAGCCACGGTTGTAATGGCTGCAATAACGAAGGAAAACTGAATACCATCTAGCAGAGCAGCTTGGGTTACTTGAGCTTTCACCTGCTCCGTAATGGAGGCTGGATCCAAAGCGGATAATTGGTCCGTTACACTGGATTTTGTTTTTGAATTCATAATGGATACGAATATCGCCGTCCCAATCGCACCGGCTACCTGCTGAACAGTGTTGTTGGCAGCTGTACCATGAGGGTTCAGACGGTTAGGCAGCTGATTTAGACCATTCGTCATAATCGGCATCATCACCATCGAGATCCCGAACATCCGGATGGAATAGATCGTAATAATATAACCCGTACTCGTATCAATGCCGAATTTAGACATCATATAAGTAGCAACCGCTGTAATGGTCAAACCGATAAATCCAAGAATACGTGGTCCGAACTTATCAAACAGTCTGCCGGTGATAGGAGACATAATCCCCATTACAATGGCACCCGGCAACATCATCAGACCAGAATCAAGTGGTGAAATCCCACGAACATTTTGTACATAGGCCGGTGTTAATATCATACCCGAGAATAAAGCCGCCGCGTTTATGGCAGAAATAACAGCACTTAAGGAATACATTGGATATTTATAAATTTCAAGGTTCAATAATGGAATTTCAAGGCGTAATTGACGGATAACAAATAGTGCAAGTGAAATTACACCGGCAGTTATACAAGTCACGACCAGAGGATCCCCCCAACCAACACTGCTCGCATCACTGAAGCCGTATAATAGTCCCCCAAAACCGATTGTGCTGAACACAACCGACAGGTAATCAAGCTTCGTTGGTTTAGTCGGCATAACACTTTTGAATTTCCAAATCCCAAGGAGCAATACAATTACGGCGAACGGAAGAATCATTTCAAACAATACACGCCAGTCATAATATTGAACAATATAACCAGAAAGCGTAGGGCCGATTGCAGGAGCAACGATCATGACTAGACCAAATACCCCCATGGCTGCGCCACGTTTCTCACGCGGAAAGCTGATCAGCATGATGTTCATCAATAATGGAGACATAACAGAGGAACCGGCAGCTTGGACCATGCGGCCAGCGATCAGCCAACTGAAGGTTGGAGACACAGCAGCAATTAAGGTTCCTAACGTAAACACTGATAACGCTGTAATAAATAAGCTGCGGTTTGTAAACTTCGTAAGCAAAAATGCAGAAACGGGAATTAGAATCCCACTTACTAACATGTAGCCAGTAGACAACCATTGTACGGTTGAATAATCAATGTGGAAATCAACCATGATAGTTGGTAAGGCAACATTTAATAAGGAGTTATTCAGGAATGCTACGAAGGTAGCAAAGAAAAGCAAACCCAGCATTACATAGGGCGGCTTTTTTAATTGTTTGATTTCTTGGTTCATAATTCGTTTTCTCCTACCTTTAACTTTTAATAGTCGCTTGATGATTTTATAACAATGGTTCAAAAAAATCAAGTTATTATACCCGAAGTATAAAACGGTTGAATCCTTGAATCATTCTGGGATATACTTGTTGATATTAAAACGTCCGGAGGCACTGATGAATAAACGCAAAATTCAAGTGGTTACTCATGCCCTTGCTTTATTTGTTGAAAAAGGGATCATGGAGACCTCCATTCAAGATATTATTGAACGGGCAGGTATTTCTAAAGGAACATTCTACAATTACTTCTCCTCTAAAAATCAATGTGTCAGCGCAGTATTGGAGCAGGTTCGTTATGAAACAAGGATGAAACGAAGTGAACTGCAGATTGGCAAAAGACCCGATGATATCGATGTATTAATCGAACAAATATCTATGATTTCCCGTAATAATCAAAAACATGGCCTATCCGCCATGTTCGAAGAAATATTGCATTCCCGCGATAAAGAGATGAAACAATATGTGATCCACTACCGCATGTTCGAAATTGATTGGCTAGCCGATCGTTTAATAGATGTGTACGGGGAAAAGTTACGTATGAACGCTTTTGAAGCAGCTGTCATTTTCTTTGGGATGCAGCAGCATCTGCTATTCACAGCAAAAACGATTAATCAATCCCATATAGATCCCGGCAATGTGGCCCGATCCGTGTTTCACTACATGGACTATATTATTGAATCTTTAATAGAAAAAGATACCTCTGTTATCGACGATGAAAAATTACAGGTGATGAAAGGTCAAATGACTCAAGAAGAGGTAAAGCAGGAGGAGATTCTTCAGCTGCTCGATGAATCCTCAGGTCATCTTAGATTCACCAAGCCACAGGCCGACTTAACCACAGCCCTTCGCTATGAAATCGCACACCAGCCCTTGCGTGAATCCGTGGTAAATGCGCTCCTGCAGCCCTATCTCGATGCCTTTAAGGGTTCTACGGGCTATAACCAGGCTAAAGATATAATGTCCATGGTTTGGAGATATATGCACCAATAGGAAGTAGCGGAATTAAGGAATATCACAATATATCCCTAATAAAAAGACACCTGAGAAAGGTGTCTTTTTGGACTGGCTTGATGCAATTATGGATAACTTCGATGTATTTACATCTCTTCATAGGTGGTGGGGTCTTAGGGATAGGAATCGTACCCAGTTGATGGAGCCAGCGCAAAATTGCTTGGGTAGACGTTTTACCATGAGCCGCAGCAATTTCGCGAATTTCTGCACAGCACACCATGAATCTGTATTACTATGTCGGCAGGAACGTAAGTTAGTCGTAACATTCGCCGTTTCTTCCATACGACAAAAGTGGCATTTTCCAAATAACAATTCAGACCTGAAACTCCGATAATATTAATAGGTAGATAAAAGTGGATATAATTATAACAACAGGGGGATATGAGAATTGAAGAGAACGTCAATACTTTTCTGAATGGCTCGGATATGGAAGCAAAAAAGAAGTTTGTTGCTGATAACGTCCACCCGGATGCCCGGCCACTGTTTGAAATGACCCAATCGGTAGAAACCACTGATGACCTCAAGCTCAAGAATCCCAGAATTCTCGAATCCAAGGATTACACAGATGAGAAAAGCATGAAAGTTGAAATTGTCTTAGTTCAAGGAGAGAAAGCTTCTAACCCCACAAGCGAATTGATTGTCGTCATCAATGACAAGCAGGTTATATGGGCGATGGACGCCTCCAACAAGGAAGCGTTCGATAAGATCAGAAACACCTTCAAAGAACCCATTCCAGAAGCTTCGTCCTCGGCCAATGTAGCAGCTCCACGTGAAATGTTAAACGAAATCCGCAATTTCGTAGTCTCCGATGTGTGGAATGATGCATTCGTAAACATTAGCTGGTACATCAGCAGTGGTACCGACAGCACAGGAGGGAGTATCGATATCGACTTTACCGTCGAGCAATTAGCCAAGACAATGGACAAGAAAAAAGAATATGACAGCTATATGGAGAACCTGGGCTCAGAGTACGATTCAATTAAAAAGGTGTGGACAAAGCTCTCCACAGAAATGGATCGTATATACGATTTCATTCAAAAAAATCCTCCTAAAGCTAACGACAAAAACGTGAAATTTGACACGGGAATTTTCACACAGTACTTGGAAGCCTTTGAGAAGGAAGTTGATGCTGTGACCAAACAATAATACATAATGCAGCTCGCCTTTGATAAGGGCGGGCTGCATTTGTCTTATCTCATCAATCCTACGATCCCCACATAACGTTCTCGCGCCACAAGCTCTGGACGGGAGGTGTAAAAAACAATACTCTCTGTGAGGGTCTTCCTGGTGCAGCTCACTGTACCGCTTCAATGCTTGGGTAGAGTCCTTCATAGGAGTCGATTACGGGCATCTCTTCAATAAAACGCTAGCCTTCCATAAAATAGGCCTTAGTCGCCTCAAGAACTACCCATTCATTAGGAAAATCTCCTGAACTTCATCGCATCGCATCTTGGACACCTCCGGTTAAAATGATTACCAATGTTATAACATAAGGGGTTGTACCTTCTAAACTAGAGTCAGAACCTCCACCGGAGCACTGAAGCTCTTTTAAAAAGGCCCTAACCGCCGCTTTAAAGTTCCATTCCTCTGACGTCACCGGCCCTGAGTCTGGAGCAACTTGCTAAGAAAGCTTTCGTGAAATTGATTTTCTCAACTTATTTGGTATTGGGATATGCCTTATGGACTCAATTGGATGATATAGTAGCATCCACGGACCTGAGAAACGCATAACTCCCTTGATTTTTTGACGGTAATCTGGTTTATAACAATGGATAGGACACTTCGCACAAGCCGTTTTCGCTTCACCGAATTTACAGTAGGATAGTCTTTTCATAGCATACTCATTTATGTCCTGACATTCCTCACATAGCCCTTTAACATGATGTTTCTTCTTACAATATATCCGAATCATTTTTGAGACGATCTCTTTTTCTTTTCGGATTTTAGGACCATCGTTCAACTGCTGGCCTGCTTCTGCTTTCATATATGAAAGCCCCCCTGCTCAATTGTAATACCGCCAGATTCGCCAATATATTGAGAATAGTCTGTGTTTTGCCTGTACCCGGCGGCCCTTCAATAATACTGATCTTACTGCGGAACGCTTGATCCAGGGCTATCTTCTGACTAAGGAGGCAGATATGCCCCACTATGGCCCGCCAATACTGCATGACCTTCTGTGCCTCAGTGTTCTTAGTTCCGCTGCTTCCACTCGAACGTTCTCCGCTTCATACACTCTCTTTGTACCATTTTCAAAAACCACTTGGATTCTAGGGCCAAAATCCTGCATTTGCCCAACGTTGATCAAAGGAGAATCGCCATGGAATACGGTCTGATCCTTGGTGATCATCGTAATAACAGGGTTGGTGAGGATGGTGACATCACTTGCAGAGTATAAGTATGGCTTAGTTGAACTCCGGTAGATAATCTGTATATTCTTACCCTTCGGCTCATATGAAGTGATCTTTGACGTACAGTCTTTATTTTTAATTAAAATGAGATAGTTTTCTTCGTCCATATATAGTCCTTCTGAGTTCAAGATTCTGATAGTTAATATGTAGGAAGTTCGTTAGATTGTAAGGATATTCCTGCAAAAGAGTATAATCTCTTGGATGGTATGCTGAAGGAGAGGTGAAAAAAGACACCTAGAATGGTGTCTTTAGAGGTACAGCTTATGGAAGAAGGCAATCTTGGAGACCTTAGGTGTACACAGGCTACGCTACTCTGGATCGGCTAAAACTTCAATCATCATGGCTGCCCCAACTCTGAACCCGCAAGTAAACGATGCCGTCATCTCCATCCCTTGAACCTGGGAATATAGATCCAATAAGGACTCCAATTCCTCAAAATCTCCTTCGGACAGCTTCTGCTTCCAAGCCTCCAGCGACTCGGTGATTTGCCTGTTGATCGTGCGATGATTGGGGTCTTTGGGGATGACCTTTTCGTTAGGGATAAGGTTGCCGTGGTATAGGGAATCGAGGCGGGGCTAAACAAATCCACTAATTAGAAGATATAAACCTACAAGCTACATAGATTAGCGTAGCATAGTTATAGATTGTTTGTGGTACGCTTAGACGTAAAGGTTACGTTGGATAAATAAAAGAAGAGTACCTTTGAAGTACTCTCTCATTTAAATATCGAACCAAGGGGAGTCGAGCCTATTCTTTTTCACAATTTTCTTCTATTATCAGCCCTGTAAGACCCGTAGTTTAGTTGCTCTCTTCAAATAAACGATTCAAGGTATTAAATGTTACTTTATGTCTACATCCAAATATTCTATAGCTTTTCTTTGAAGCTGCTTTATTAAGGGTTGAACTTGCTCTACAGATAATCCCAGTTCACAGGAAATCGCTAATAAATCCTGGTTGTTAATTAAAAGAGAAACAATTTTCCTTTCTGTCGATGTCAATCGTTCCATAAAAAGATTAACATCAATAATAGTATCATCATGTGGGACTGAGCTTATGAATTCTAAGTGTGAGGAAGATTCGTTACTGCCAAGCATAGGGGCGTCCAAAGAAAAAAAAGACTCTAGTCTTTTTGTAGCCCATGCTTCTTTGTTTCTTTGCTTCATGATTAATTTAAACTGTAATAAAAAATATTCTTCAAAGCAGCCATATTGGACTCTATAGGTACGGATGGCGTGAATAAGGGCCAACAGCCCCTCTTCAATTCTATCCTCTACTTCCAAACCCTTATAAGAATTTTTGCATTGTTGAATAACCAGTGGAAAATAATGTTTAACAATATCAGCCACAGTAATTTTTCCCATCATTCTATATCTTTTTTGGAAGCATATCACGAAGTCCATTTTTTCTTGGATTCTTAGGAGTTTTTCTGGAAGCAAGTGGTTCTGGTTTTGAAGGAACTAATTTGGCATACCAATATTCCTCTATTTTTTCAACTCTATAACTAGCTGGAAGCGAAATCCCCCGCGTTTCAAACAAGCCTACCAATTCGGGGTCTTTTATTTTTCCATTTTTTAGGACTTGATATCCCTTTTCAGCAATCGCCAGCAATCCAATACTTCTCCCATCTGCACTTATACCTATTGTCAATTGCTTAGGAATAACCTCGTTTAGCTTGCTGTTTAAACAAAACCCCTTCTCATTAGATACAATTATTGAAAAAAACGGCTTAGGAGGACTAGGTAAAAACCACTCGAATTGATGAATATCAAACCCTTGATTTTCATTAAAATGATCGCTCATATCCATTTCTTCTCTTTGTATCAATTTGGAATATCTAATCATAAACTACTTTAATTCCATTTACATAACTATGATAATTCTTACGCTATATAAAACATACAAACATCGAAGTCCCATTGTAAGATTGTAGTATCTATAATATGATGATTAAGTAATACCTGTCAGATGTGTTCCTATCTGTGGATTGAAAAGATGTTTGTATTTTTTGAGTTCAATTCAAAAAAGCTACCAACAAGTATCTTTATGTTAGGTAGCTTTTTTGATTGGTTAAAAGCATTCTACTAATGCGTGCGTGTCTGGGCACGTGAGCAAAAAAAGCAAGTACACCCATATAGGAATACCTGCTAATAAATGAAGCTACTGTTTTACTTGGACTGTCTACGACTAATTAAGGAAGCTTGGGGGCATTCCATAGTTCCAAGTCAATAATCGAAGGATGATCACCCTCAGTTGCAAGGTTTTCAATGTTACGAATTTATAGACCTGATTTCGTTCTCACTAAGCCCCGTCGCCTTACCAACAGCCGAATGATCCATCCCCATTGCCAGAAGCTTTCGAGCCATTTCTCTTTTTTCTCGAACCGCACCTTCCACAATGCCTTCCGATCTGGCTCCTTCCATTCACGGCACCTCATCACGCAAATACTTCATCCGGGCCTCGTATTCCATCCGTGTAGCGGCATCTTGACTCAGAAATTCCAGGGCATCCATTGCCTTTTTCAACATTGGTTCATTCATAGTCAACGCCTCCCAATTTGGTTTATCGACGCCTTTCAGGAACAACAACCAATTTATCAATCCGCCCGAAACCGGAACGGCCTGCTCCTCCAGCTTTGTTAACTCCATGACATGAATTTCCAGATCATTGTTAAGTGGAATCCCGGAATGATCTTCCCGCAGGTGAAAAACATTATGATAACGATCATTGGGTAAACAGGAGTAGTTGAGAATATTGATCGTCACGCACTTCTTCAATTGGCTGTAATTGTCACCTTTTTGAATTTGGTGGTAATACATCTCACTCTAATAAAAAAGTGTCCGCTTTTCCATATTATACGGGTTAAACAACTGCATTTCGATGTTGATCCGCTTACCTTCCGACGTTTTGGCTTTGATATCCAGAATCGACTGTTTTTCCACTGGAGCATCTTTGTCTGTATAAGGATTCATCAACGTAATTTCAGTCAGTGGAGGCTCTCCAGCTTCCATAAACGGGGTATTCAATTGCCCTCGAGCGGGTTCTCCCGACCAAATTTGTGCTACTTTTTATTCTTGATCCTTGGCTGCCAGCATCCTGAGCAGAACCGTGACCGTTTCCGCCCTCGTCGCGGCATTTTTCGGAAAGAAGTAGTTGTTGCCCTTACCCTGCATAATCCCCAACTTCTTCATCTCGGCTGCCGCTCCGACAGCCCAGACCGGTATGTCGCGATCATCCGCGAATCCGGCGGAACGAGCTTCGGGTACGAGGTTTAATGCTCTCGCCAGCATTACGGCCATTTCCGATCTCGTCATGGGCGCATCTGGACGGAAGTTATTGTTCTTATCGCCCTGGATAAGACCCAAGCTTACGGCTCGCGCAACGGCTGTCCGGGCCCACTGTCCGATCCGGTCCGCGTCCTTGAAGGTCAGGACTGCTTCTTCATTCTGAAGCTTCAGCGCTTTCGCCAGCATCACCGCGAATTCAGCGCGCGTCACCGTGCGATCGGGCCGGAACGAACCGTCCGTATAACCTGTGATAATTCCCTTCTTTTCTGCTTCCAGGATATTGGCTTCGGCCCAATGGCCGCCAATATCCGCGAAGGCATAACGGGGTACTGGAACGTCCGGCGTGTCCGGACCATCGTTTGGATCATCGTTCGGATCATCGCTTGGATTATTGGGGGTTTCCGGCGGGGTCACGGGAGCTCCTCCTCCCGAATTGCCTCCGCTTCCTCCGCTTCCGCCGTTTGAACGCTCGTTTACGGAAACGTTTATTTTCCCCGTAACGGACGGATTCGCGGTCAAGACGGCCGTAATCGTCACTTCTCCGGCAACGGACGGCGCCGTAAAGACCATGCTGAACCGGCCATTCGCATCCGTGACCGTCCTGGCGCTTTTGAAGTTGCCCGACGAAGCCGCGACTTCGACCTCCACGCCGGAGACCGGAAGATTATCGCCGTCGCAGACGATGCCCGCAACGGACACGTCGTCTCCTACCGTCACGGCAGACGGCGTCGCCTGGAGTTCGATTAGAACGGGTACTTGTACGGCCTTAATTACGGAAACGGTAATCGTATCCGTCACGGCCGGACTCGCGGTCAAGACGGCTGTAATCATCACTTCTCCGGCTGCGGACGGCGCCGTAAAGACCGTGCTGAACCGGCCGTTCGCGTCCGTTACTGCTTTAGCAGTTTTGATGCTGCCTGACGAAGCCGCGATTTCGACCTCCACGCCCGGGACCGGAAGATCGTCGCCGTCGTAGACGACTCCCGTAACGGACACGTCGCCTCCAACCGTCACGGAAGACGGTGCCTCCTGGAGTTCGATCCGGGCGGGCACTTGTACGATCCCATTTACGGAAACGGCAGTCGTCCCTCTCACGGACGGATTCACGGTCAAGGTTGCCGTAATCGTCACTTCTCCGGCAATAGACGGCGCTGTAAAGACCGTGCTGAACCGGCCGTTCGCATCCGTTACCGCCCTGGCGTCATTGACTCTGCCCGATGCAGCCGCGATCTCGACCTCTACGCCGGATACCGGAAGATCACCGCTGTCGTAGACGGCTCCCGTAACGGACACGTTGCCTCCGAATGTCACGGAAGACGGCGTTGCTTGAAGTTCGATCCGGGCGGGCACTTGTACGGCCTGGTTCACGGACACGGTAATCGTATCCGTCACAGACGGACTTGCAGGAAGGACGACAGCGATCGTCACGTCTCCGGCTGCAGACGGCGCCGTAAAGACCGTGCTGAATCGACCGTTCGCGTCCGTTTCTGCTTTAGCAGTTTCGATGGTGCCCGATGCAGCCGCGATTTCGACCTCCACGCCGGGGACCGGAAGATCGCCGCCGTCGTAGACGATTCCCGTAACGGACACGTCGCCTCCAACCGTCACGGAAGACGGCGTTGCTTGAAGTTCGATCCGGGCGGGAACCCTTTGTACGTTCTCTGTACCGTACACTTTAAATTCCCAGAGCGAGTAGCCGTACGTTGTCGCTCTTTTCGTGCCATACATCCGAACGTATCTTGCATTCACCGTTTCGAAGGAGATATCGTCGATTTCTCCGTCTCCGGTTGCGGTGCTGTATACTGTCGTCCAGTCCGTCGTGTTGTCGGAAACCTGGATTTGGTACTCCTTCCCATACGCACTTTCCCAATGCAGCATGACCTTCGCGATGGGTTGGCTGGAGCCAAGATCGACGTAAATCCACTGCGGATCGGCATAGTTAGATCCCCAACGGGTCGTCAATGACCCATCGACCGCATTCCCGGGCGACACGTCGGCGGCTTTGGCCGAGCTTGCCATTACCGGCTTGCCTTCGGCGAGATTGGGTGTCACCGCTTCATATACGTTAAATTCAGCAAGCGAGTAGCCGTCTCCGGTACCCTGTTGAACGCCCAGCATCCGGACGAACCTGGCACTGACCTTACCGAAAGAAATGTCGTCGATTCCGCCGTCCCCCATCGAAGTTGTATAAACGTCCGTCCAGGTGACAGCATCGTCCGATACTTGAATTTTATAGCTTTTCCCGTACGCCTTCTCCCAATTTAGCCTAACTTTATTGATCGTATATTGATCTTGCAGATCAACATAAATCCATTCGTTGTCTGAAGCGCTTGAACTCCAATAAGAACTTCTGTATAGATCCGTAGCATTCGAGGCAAATTGCTTGCCTTGGCTGGAGGAAGCGGTTGCTCCTTTACTGTAAGCGAGATCGAACCCGCTGTCGTCGATGGAGGTTCCCTCGTTTAGGGTCATGCTTCGGCCGGTAAACGTATCCTTGCCGAGTCTATAGGTTGTCGTGGTTTTTTCTCCGTCCCGGTTCAGCGTTACGTTCACTGTAATCCCCGGTGTTTCGGGATTAGCGACCGAGATGCGGACAGGTGTCACGGATTCGTCAATGATCACCATGGACGGATTATCCACTGTGACCGTCAAGCCGTCTCTTACCGTCACCGTCCCGGGTTGATAGAACAGCAATTCCGCAATGCCAAGAGAATTATGCCGGACAGCCTGAACCGACGGTGTATTCGAAAGAATACTGATCGGGCTCGCGCCCGCGTAGCTTCCGACCTCTTCGGGGGTTTTATTCGGCAATACAATGTACTCATAGGAAGCGTTTGTCGGTTTCACGCCATGATCGAGCCAAATTGAAAAAATCGGCTTGGTGATTGGCTCCGTTGAACTTCCCGTGATGACGTCGCTCCATTTCCCACTCTTCGTCTCCCGCTTCACTTGAAAATCCGTCGGATTCGGGAAAACATAGCCGATCTTATCATTATAGGCCCAACGCCCGTTAGCTTGCATCGTTCCGTCCGCGATTACAACGCCTTCTACAAGCACATCGCCTACCGCCAGACTTTGGTTCAATGTCGTGTGGACCGGCGCGGCATTCGTCGAAGCGATGCCTGCGCCCAGCGCCACCATTTCATCATCGAAAAAAAAGTAGCCTTTTTTGCCGCTTGTACTCAGCTTGTTAAAATCAAACGCGGTGGCTCCATAACGCTCATTTGTCACGCCGCCTACAAACGTTTTGGGATTGTTGAAATTCCCATCCTTCGTGAATACGTAAGGGGCCGTCGTACCAGGAACATGAGCCCAGTCCATCAGCGGGTACACGGGTCTGTATTCGTCGCCGGTTCTCTGAATGGCAGTGGCTCCTTGCGGCGTCCAGTACAACAGGTTATATCCGCTGGGATTAATGGTTCTCCATTCGCCGCCTTTGACCGTTTTGGAAGACATCTTGACCGTAATTCCATAATCATTTCGCATATGGGAGGAGACCAGCGTCTGCCATTGCGTCATATTGTTGGCGTCCAGTCCGTTGCTCGTGCTCGTGCCGAAGCTGCGGATATTGTCAAGAAAACTCGCAAACTCCCCAGCCCGCTTCGGATTGGCCACCTGCATCCACTGCAGCGGATCTTCATAGAAGGTCAAAGCCGCGCTCGCATAATCCGGCCACTCGGGTCCATTCATCCCCATACCCAGATCGGCAACATCGCCTCTCACGAGATACCTGGTGCCTTCCAGCAGGTAGGACGATAACGAATCAATCGCAGCCTTACTGTAAGAGAAAGCGGTATCCGAGGTAATGTACGCCCAGAATGACATATCTCTGGCAAAGCTTCTTCCATAGCCCGTCGTATAATTCGTTTTGCCATGCATGAAAAAAGACATATCCGACTGGATTCCCGTCACAGTCGTCGTCACATTCGACAGCACGTTAAACGCTTCCACAGCGTTCCGGACGATCTGGGCATCCTCCAGCAATAAGCCGCGGATCATATAATTTTGATTGTACCAGGACGAGTTGGCTCCATCGACAGTGTGCGGGCTGCTGTCTAACGTGCCGATAATATTGGAAACTTGCGCTTCAGTTAAATAGCCTTCACATAAAAGCGCGATTTTTCCCAACCTTAATTGTTTGCCGATTCCGGTCTCCCACCAGTTGGTTGAAGTTCGGCTTTACCGTAAACCAATAGTCCAGCCCCTTTTGAATACCTCCTAACAGGGTTTCATTATGATAGTATGGACCATTCGGGTCAGCAAACGCCTGAGCCATCGACTGCATCCGGTCTAATGCAAGGTAGGGCGACCAGGCTTTCCCATTGGCGCTGGAGGTTGTATTCGCGTAATCTACATCCCCCCAGCTTCCATTAGCGTTTTGATTGGATAAGTAAGTGCCAGCCTGTGATTTGAAGGTCCATTCGACCCGGCCGTTCGTTCCGTCGTTTATGATATCTTTGGAGACGTAAAAAGCAACAATCCGGTTTTTCATCAATTGCATTTCAGCGATCTCTTGAGAAGCGTCCGTCGTCCCGGGAGTGCTCGCCGATGCGGGCGAATATAACCATATGGACGATATCATTGAACAAACAATAACAAGACATGTCCACCTCTTTATAAACCTTTGCTTTTTATCAGCCATGCACATGCGCTCCTTTGTTCATCTAGACTTAAATAGTTTTTGATAGCGCTTTCTTTAGTGTGGATTGAAGAAGGCAGTTCACACTGCCTCCAGCTTTTTACAAAAGCGTACTATATATATCCTCCAGCGGTATGTCCACCACTGCCATCACTTCGTCCGCGGCACCGTAATACATACGGACCGTTTGATCCAGCAACAGAGCTCCGCACGAAAACACGACTTTGCCAAAAAATCCATTCACCTCATAGGCAGCTTCCGGCTCCAATACGGGTACACGGGATCTCGCGATTACCTTCGCAGGATCCTCCAAATCAAGCAGCACCGCGCCCATACAATAACGATGCTTGCTGTCTGCTCCGTGGTACAGCGCAAGCCAACCGCGTTCGGTTCGAATCGGAACCGCCCCGCCGCCCATGCGGGCCGAATCCCAGCCTTGTTCGCTTAGCCCCATCAGGAAGCGATGGTTTCCCCAATGGTCGAGATCAGGCGATTCGGCAATCCACATCTCCGGAGAGCCGAACGATTTCGGCACCGGACGGTGCAAAGCGTAGTATTTGCCGTTAATTTTATCCGGAAATATCATGACGTCTTTATTCTCGGGAGCAAGCATAAGTCCGCGGCGCTTGAATGTCCGGAAATCCCGGGTCTCCGCCAGACCGGCACCCACGCCGCAAGCGGAGGCGGAGCTGTAAGTAATATAATAGGTGTCTCCGATTTGGGTCACGCGCGGATCTTCAATTCCCCACGCTTCCAGAGCGTGTTCCGGGAACAAGGCCGGCTGCGGCTCGATGTCGAAATGAACGCCGTCTTTGCTTCGCGCGACCCGCAGATGGGATAAAGACGTGAGCATAACCGTTCGCCCGTCCTTTGCTATGAAGCGCGAGTCGGAGAAATCATAGCCCGGATCGGCCTTGTCATAGCGCTCTACAAGTACATCGGTCCCCGCTTCATTCAGCCGGGGGACCAGCACTTCGTCCGTCCGGTCCGATAACGGCGCTTCCGCTATGCGCAGTAAAAGGATAATTTCATCCCTTAACTGCGCAACACCTGCATTAAACGCACCCAGCACTCGAAAGCCGGGGCGGGAGGGTGCAACGTCCCGGGCCCGTATAACAGGATTATGCGCGCTGCGTTTTATGTTCATGTGAAATACCTCTTTCAGTATTTTTGGTGCTGTTATTTACCGGATGTGACGGCATCGATTTGCGCCTGAATTTCATCGATCACTTTTTGTCCGCCGAGGCTCGCCATTTTTTTCTCCAGCGTCATCTTGCCTTGATCGGCAGGCAGCAGACCTTGGCTAAGCGGCAGGAAGATCGAATCGTGAAGCGGAGTGATTTTGGCATATTCCGTCTTCACCTTTTCAGCGTTAAAGTTGAAGCCCGCCGTTGGACTAAGCGTGAAATTGGCCGGGTTGGTAGAGAAGTCGAACCACTTCTTGTCGTCTTTCATCATCGTGTCCGGCGTACGGTTCAACGTTGGCCGCCAGGTCAACACATAGCCCGGGAATGAATAGTTGGACAGCACCTTATAACTCGAATCGCCGACAGGTTCCCAGTCCTTCCCTTGAATGCCGTATTCCATCAAATCGTGGTTTTCCTTAATGGACATCCAATTGACTACGTCCAGAGCTAAATCGGCGTGCTTGGATGAAACCGGGATGCAAAGGAAATTCCATTGCTGGAAAGCGGTATACGGCTTGGCCTGATCACCGTTCGGAACGAAAATCTCAAGCTTGTCGCTGCCGTCTTGCAGCATTTCCGAATATTTCAATCCCTCCACACCATCCGCCGCATAATAGGTGGCCGCATATTTGCCTTGCTTGAACAGTGTTTCTGCATTTTGCTCCTGCGCGATATTTTTGGAAAGTATGCCGTCCTTGTAGTATTTGGTGACGCGTTCATAACCATCGGCAATCATCGGACTTGCCCATTGACCGACTACTTTCTTGTCCTTGGTTGAATATGCGAACATGTTGACACCGATTTCGAGCACTTCATCGAGCGCCAGATTAGCGGATTCGCTCAGGATAAACGGAAGTTTATCGGCTTTGATGCCGTTAATGACCAAGGGCTTGACATCCTTCTCGTTTTCCTTGACCGTATACAAAAATTTCTCCAAATCGTCGAGCGTTTTCAACTCGGGAAGTCCGTATTTCTCGCGCAAATCTTTGCGGATCAGAAGGCCATATAGCTGGCCCTGAGTGGTACCTAGCGGAATGCCCATAATTTTCCCGTCGAATTTGTTATATTCCCACATTTCATCGGGAATGGATGCTTTTAGCTCCGGACGTTCGGCCACCAAGGCATCCAGTTCCATTAAAGAATTGCTGTCGATCATCTGATTCATGGATAACCATGGGGCATCCAAATACATATCGAAGTCTTCCCCGGCAGACATCTTCACGGATACCGCATTCCCGTAATCGGACCACGGCAAGAAATTGATATTCAAGGCCGCTCCGACGTTGTCCGTTTTCAATTTGTCGTTGACCGCCTGCAGCACATCGTCAAAGCCCGCCGGTTTATCCCCTGGAAAATAAGCTTTCAACGTCACTATTGCTTTCGTTGCGGGTGTAGCACTTTCCGTATTCGTTAGAGAATCCCCTTCATTGCCGCCAGTCTTCGTATTGCCTCCGCAGCCCGCCAACATCAGTGACGATACCAATATCGCTGTCGTCGTCGTGCCAAGCAGTTTTTTTAATCTCATTCCGTTACCCTCCCCTATCTATGGAACAAAATCTATGATCAACCGGGCTATCCGGTTAATGCCGGAAATCTTCGTTTACCCTTTTACGGCTCCTACCGTTAGACCTTTGACGAAATACTTCTGAAGAAGGGGATACAGCAAGACAATCGGGCCGATCGTCAGCACGGTTGTCGCCATCCGCACGCCATAGGTCGGCGGCGTCACGGCAATGGCTGCTGAGGCGGGAATGAGATTTTTGGCGGCTTCCATATTGGATACCATCCGACGCAGAATCAGCTGCAGCGGAAATAACCTCTCATTATCCACGAACATCAATCCCATAAACCAGTCATTCCAGTAGCTCAGAGCATAGAAGAGACCGACGGAAGCCAGAATCGGCTTCGAGATCGGGATTATAATTTGAAAGAAAATTCTCATTTCATTCGCTCCGTCTATTCTTGCGGCTTCCTCCAATTCCTCGGGAATTGTACGAAAGAAACTGACAAGCAAAAAGACGAGGAACGGCTGGCATAACATGGTTAAAATAAGCACCCAGACGGTATTCTGCAAATGCAGCCACTGACTGACCACAATATAAAATGGAATGATGCCTCCGGAAAAAAGCATAGGCAAGTAGCAAAAAAACAGAAAAGGTGTTTGCAGGACATTCCGTTTATTAGCCAGAGAATAGCCAAGCATTGCAGAAATGCACAACGCGCTTAATGCGCCTACGACGGTGATAAAAATCGTGACCGCATAGCCGTTGAACAGCACATCCGATTGCAAAACCGCCTTATAAGCGTCCAACGATAATTTTTGCGGAAATAAAGTATAGCCGTGCGCAATCAGTTCCTCTTCGTCCGTAAAAGAGCCGATAATCATCAGCAGAAAAGGAAACAGACAAAATAAGGTGAACAACAAAATGAACGTATGGGCAAATACCGTAAAAGTTCGATCCGCAGCGCTCTGTTTCTGTCTCATAGTTATTCTCCTAGAATAAAGCAGATTCTTTAGACACCCTTCGGGTTACCCAGTTGGCGGTAATGACGAAGATCAGACCCATAACCGACTGGAACAGGCCAACCGCCGAAGACATGCCGAAGTCATGCAGCTGTCTCATGGAGCGGAATACGAAGGTGTCAATGACGTCGGTAGTCGGATACAGCAGGGAATTGTCACCAATAATGGCATAGATCATGGCAAAGTCTCCGTTAAAAATCTTGCCTACGGCCAGCAAAGTCATGATCATGATGGTAGGAACAAGCAGCGGCAGTGTAATACGCAGCACAATCTGCAGCTTGGATGCCCCGTCAATCCGCGCAGCCTCGTACAAATCCTCCGATATGCCGGTAATCGCGGCCAGAAAAATAATCGAAAGATAACCGGCTCCCTGCCATACACGGATAACCGTCAGAATATAGGGCCAAAGCTTCGACTCAAACATCCAGTTAACCGGTTCCAAGCCGATGGATTGCAGCCAGGTATTGATCATTGGTTCTTCCCCGCCGAATAAGGATTGGACAATCATTCCTACCACAATCCAGGACATAAAATAAGGAAGAAAAATGAAAGATTGCGAAATCCGTTTGAAATACTTATTGCGAATTTCATTGAACATAAGTGCAATCAAAACCGCAGCCGCTGTAGTAAACAAAATGAACAGCATGTTCAACACCAGCGTATTGCGCAATATGACCCAGAAATCATCCGAAGTAAAAAAATAATCGAAGTTTCTAAAACCGACCCAATCGCTTCCCGAAATTCCTTTGGCAAAATTATAGTCTTTGAAGGCGATCATAATCCCATATATGGGAAAATAACTGAACACGAGAAAAAACAACAGCCCCGGTACGGCCATAGCATAAAGGAATGGGTTTCGGACAATATGCTTCAGCTTGGACCGTTTACTTGCATTAAGTTGATATTGCATCTTTTTATATCCCCCCTTTCATCAAGACCGGTAAACACTTCAGCGTCCCGTTATCTCTGCCGTTACCTTACCAGGCCCCCGCTGCAACGGCAATTTCGAAAAGCTCCGATCCTTCCTGCAAGCGCAGATTTACGGACTTCCCAAAAACAACACTATTTCGAAAACAAACGATTCTGAAGACGGAAATGCCCGTTATGCTATAATTAATCTACCAATTTACGAGCTCGACAGTTATGATTACGGAGGTCCATAGCAATGAAATTCAGACACCCACTCCCCGCATCGCTGAAGCGGCATCCTACTTATATGAAGCTTATCTTTTATTTTGTCAGTGCAAACGTTCTGGTGCTGGGCATATCTTTTGCGCTGCTCTATTGGCAGTCTTCCAAAACGCTTCTGAAAGAGATCGGCGATCATTCCGAATCCTTGCTGGTGAACAGCGCCCGAAACACGGCGCGGCTGATGGAATGGGCGCTGGAATTCAGCTTCTCCTCCAGTAATGACAGCGCTCTCAAGGTATATGCCCTTTCGGATCAATACAGCGATTTTGATACTTTCGAGGTGTGGAGCCGGCTCATGGACATTAAAAACGCCAATCCGTCTATCGATTCGGTATACCTCATCAACGATTACACGAATACAGTGGTCGATTCCAGACTTGGATTAAATGATGCCGGAGCTTTCTACGATCAGGACATCATTGAGCGTTTACAGGATCCGGTTACAGCGAACCACAGCGTTCTCATTCCAAGAACCTTGTCCCTTCCTCTTACCGGGAATACGCCCAAAGAGGTGATGACCATCGTAAGATTTTACGAAAAAGGCAGTTCTATCTCCGCTTTCGTTATGAACATAGATACTCATAATCTCATGACCCTGCTTCAGAACAATTCGAAATATGCCAACAGGTCGGTTACGGTTCTGAATGATCGGGATGAGACCGTTTATAGTAGCACTGCTTTGGATCAGAAACAAATTGCGGAGCTCAGGAACCACGGGAGTAAGGCTGAAAGCGGATGGAAGCTCTTTCATTCCCGGACTCAGGGAGAGCAGCTCATGGTTTACGCAGGCACCTCCATCAAGGGAATCCAGGATTGGACCTTTATCGAAACGGTACCCAAGTCTGTTATTTTGGGAAAAATCACTGTTCTTCGCAACACAAGCCTAATCTTGTTCTTCGTCCTGTTCGTAGCGTCCTTGACCGTTACCGTTCTGATTTCCAAACGGGTGTACTCGCCTATTCAAGAACTGATTAGCAGAGTGATGCGGCAGCATCAAGCTGAGAAGCCCGGCCTGGGTTATAGCGCAAATGAACTTGACTATTTATCCAATGTGTTTATAGCCCAACGTAATCAGATTGATGAACTGACCGAGCAATGGCGGCTGAATAAATTTTTGGGCAGAGAGCGCTTTTTGCGGGATTTTCTGGGGGAGACCTACCATTCAGCAGAGGAAATAGGTTCTCAATTTGTGGAATGGGGAATTGATCTGCCGAAAGATCAGCTGTCGGTGGCCATCTTCCGGATCGACCACTTCTCGGAATTTTCGGAGACCTACTCCGAGAAGGACCGGCGTCTACTCCGGTTTGCAATGTCCAATATTATTCAAGAGTCACTGCAATCCTCCAAGCACAAGCTGCAGACGGTGGATATGGGGGACGATCACGTGGCAGTTGTATTATCGGCTCCATTGTCCGAAGAATATGCGAAGAAGCTGCAAGTATCCCAACAGTTAATAGAGCAGTACTTGTCAGTTGGAACAACCGTTGCTTGGGGTAGAATGCTGCCCAGCCTGACCGATATGCATGAGATATATATGGAGACGTATGAACTGACGCAGGAACGGTTCCGGTTCGGACACAGAGCGCTCATCGTGAAAGCATGGCTGCCCGGCGCGCCCGGAGAACTGTATCATTTGCCTGTGAACAAAGAGCGGCAGATCGCTCAGGCTCTTTCCAGGGGGAATGCCGATTCGGTTCTGGAAGTCATACGCTCAGCCGTAGTCAAGCTGCGGGAAATGTCCTATTTTGAATGTAAAATGTCGTTGATTACCTTGTTTATGGATATACGCCGGCTCATGCAGGAGCACTCCGGCCAGCCGCTGCCCAGTTCATGGGGACTGACTTCCATCGAGAAACAGATCATTCAGCAGGAGACGATGGAAAATGTAGTACCGTGGATGGAAGCATTGATAACCAAGACGCTCGAAGACATTGTGGCAGCCCGCAGTCTGTCCAAAAACGTGGCCCTGATCGAGCAGGCGGACCGGTTCATTGAAGAACAATTGACCGATCCGAACTTGTCCGCAAAAATGCTCGCCGATCATTTGGACTTGTCTGTGAACTATTTCCGCAGTTTATATAAAGCGGAGACAAACCAGTCCATTACGGACAAGATCTCGGAGAAGCGCCTAACTTTCATCTGTCAGGAGTTAATTTCCTCCGATTCGCCGATTGAGCCCATCGTGCAAAATTTCGGATTTTCATCGCTTAACACCTTTTATTCCATATTTAAAAAGATGTATGGAATGACACCGGCCCAATATCGGAGAAAGCATCGAAATGGCAATACCATGGAGAATATATAGAGAATCTGGTCATGCGGTTGAAACAGAGAAGGAATCGTGGAAATGTAAAAATCCGCATCCTCATGCGGTGTGGATTTACACCGTGGAGCTGTGGGGTGGACGTGCAGAGTTCTATTGCTCTGACGTCAATCACATCCCCTGCTTGTTTCAAGAAGTTACAACCCAGGGTTTCCACCGCTTTACAGTTTCATCCTATGTGTCACCGGCCTGAGTCTGGAGCAGCTTGCTAAGATAGCTATCGTGAAATTGATTTTCTTAACTTATTGGGTATAGGGATATGCCTTATGGACTCCAATGGATGATACAGCAGCATCCACGGGCCTGAAAAACGCATAACAACCTTGATTTTTTGACGATAAACCGGTTTATAACAATGGATAAGACACTTCGCACAAGCCGTTTTCTCTTCACCGAATTTGCAGTGGGACAGTCTTTTCATAGCATACTCATTTAAGCTCTGGCATTCCTCACAGAGCTCTTTTTCATGATGTTTTTTCTTGCAATATATACGAATCATTTTTGCAACAATATCTTTTTCCTTTCGAATCTTAGGGCCATCGTTCAACAGCTGATCCGCTTCTGTTCCCATATAAGGAGGCCTCCCTTCTCAATTGCACTTGATTAATGCCTTCGCTCAATAGGTAAGGGATTCGTTGGATGGTGGAGATATTCCTGCCGTGTGGCTTTATTGGCGGAAGCTGGCTTTTTTTTATTAATTTTAAGGGCCAGCCCCGTTGCCGGATCAAAGAATGAGTAACTCTTTTATAATTGAAATCCAGCGTTTTACTTCTAAGCGCTCTTCGCTTCTAAGGCAAGCAAGACCGTAAACCACTTCTTCAGTATAGCTTAAAGGAACAATGACGATCTCGCTTTCCTCTCCAATCACAAAGTCCGGCAGAACCGAAACGCCAAGATCACTTTTTATCATGGTATGTACTGTATTTATGGTGTCTCCATAGGTATAAATAGAATCGGGACAATTCTCAATAATTTTCCTGTTCATCCTTTTTAGGGTTGGGGGGGATTGGTGTTCGTCAAATAAAATGATCGATTGATGATTTAACTGTTCGATGTCCAGCTCACTTTCATTCGCGAAAGGATGATTTTTAGGCAGTACACAAACATAGGACCCTTGAAGTATCGGATAAAAACAAAAATCAATGTCCTTTCCCAAATTATCTTCCGAAGTAAATATGATATCAAACTTTTGGTTTAATAAATCTTCTTTCTCTCTAGTCAAATTAGACTTTTTCAACTGAATTTGAATCTGCGGGTATTTTTCCTTAAATCGCTTAATAATGTCCGGCAAAACTTTCTTCTCAAAAACAGTCTCCGTGTATCCGATAACCAAAGTGCTTTCATATTTTTCCGAGAGCTGTTTTGCTTTCTTAATGGATTGGTCTAATCTAAATAGAAGTCCTTCCATATCTTCGTAAAAGCTATTGCCGGCTAAAGTCAAATTAACCGTCCTTTTGTTGCGGACAAATAAAATGATTCCCAGCTCATTTTCTAAACTTTTTATGTTGTGGCTTACAGCAGGTTGTGTCAAATTTAATTTCTCAGCCGTTTTCGAAAAATTCAGTGTCTCGGCAAGAGAAACAAAGCACTTTAATTGCTGAATATTCATTTGAAACATCCTTTTTATTAATAAATCCTTTTTATAAATCATAACATAGGGTAATTTCACTCTAATGTCAAAGTATGCTATTCTTTCCTTGTGAAAGTTATCACTAGAAAAGAGGGATTAAACATGCGTTATATTGTAACAGGCGTAGATGGTCAACTAGCAAGCCGTGTGGCGGAAACGGTTCTCGCAGAAGTAGATGGCCGCAATTTAACCTTCACATGCATGAAGAAAGACAGAATTCCCAAAGATACGGTTCAACGTTGGGAAAATGCGGGAGTCAACATCTTTGAAATCAATTATGATGACATTCCATCCATGGAACGGGCTTTCCAAGATGGTGATCGTATCTATATTGTTTCTGGCCTTGAAGTAGGCAGAAGAGTCCAACAACACAAAAATGCGATTGATTCGGCCATCAAAGCAGGAATTTCTCACATCACGTATAGTTCATTTATCGGTGCGACAGATCCTAATTACGCTCACGTTTTTGTAACTCCAGACCATACAGCAACTGAAAACTACTTAAAGTCAACAGGTATTGCCTACAATGCAATGAGAAATAACTTATATTTAGAAAACTATCTGACTATGTATGTGATGCTGGCACTAATGTCCGACAATCAATGGTTAAGCACTGCCGGCGAAGGCCGGGCTACTTTAGTTCACAAGGATGATTGCGCAAGGGCCGCAGCCGCAGCCCTACTCGGAAAAGGCAAAGACAACCAGGCTTATAATATTGTAGGATCAGAGTCTGTTTCCGTAAGGGATCTGTGCAACCTCATTAAAGAGGTTTCCGGTAGAGACCTGGAGTATACTCCTGTGAATGCCGAGCAATATTACAAACACCTGGAGAAACTGCACATTCCCAGAGAAATTACCGGAGATTTCTCCCGCTCGCCTGTTCCATTCTGCGGCGATGATCTCGTGACAACCGATGCCAGCATTAAAGAAGGGCTTTTAAACGTTCAATCTGATGCCATTGAAGCTTTGACTGGACAAAAGCCAAAAACGGCAAGAGATATTATCGGAAAATATAAATATATTTGGGAGAACAATATCCAAAACTGGCGGGATATGAAATAAAACCGTTCAAGCAGGCAATTATTTAAATAAGGAGGAAGCCATATGCAGCCGAAAGAAGCTTTAATGGACTTTATAGGAAGCCATATGATTTATACTTATGAAATTGGTTGGGAATACGAAGTCTACATCAAGAATGATCATACCATTGATTATCGTATCCATAGCGGCATGGTTGCAGGCCGCTGGGTGCGCGACCAGGAAGTTGATATTGTAAAACTAACAGAAGGCGTTTATAAAGTATCATGGACCGAGCCAACAGGAACGGACGTTTCCCTGAACTTTATGCCAAATGAAAAACGAATGCACGGTGTTATTTTTTTCCCGAAGTGGGTTCATGAACATCCGGAAATTACGGTTTGTTATCAAAATGATCATCTTGAATTAATGAAAGAATCGCGCGAAAAATATGAAACTTATCCAAAATATGTTGTTCCTGAATTTGCTGATATCACCTTTTTGGAAAACGCCGGTATTGACAATCAAGAACTAATTTCCAAAGCGCCTTATAAAGGGATGACAGACGACATCCGTGCAGGAAAATTGAAATAAGTAATCTAAAAACGAGTTACCGAAATGATTCGGTCAAACTGAAGAAAACCAAAAACCGGCCTCTTCGCATGCAATGCGTACAAGCCGGTTTTTCACATGCTATCCCTTCTCATCTCCAAGTAATGTAAACGTGGACAGGCTTGCCTCTCCCGAGCCTATATATAAAATGATTATGACCCGGTATTGATACATGGGGATTTAGCTTTACACCACATCCTGGAAGCATCCAACAAGGTCGTTGGCACCATATGGAGCCGAGGGGAGTCGACCCCCTGTCTGAAAATAACGGCACATAAGTTTCTACGAGTGTAGTTACATTTTTGATGTCACCCGAAACACTCCTCTTTAAAGATGCCGTGCGGCTTTCATCTATTTGATTGGAATATATATTCCCAACTCACAGTCGGAATGGCCCGCTTTGAATTCATAATACTCGATGGTATCCAGTTCAGCCAACTCATAGCCTGATTCAGGCAACCAAACTCCGTATATGAACTGGTAAGTGTCTTTTAAGTGCTGGATGGAATCATGATGTGAAAAAACCGCATACTTTGAGCTTGGAATCCTTCTACTTATCATTCCTAAAGGAATTTGCTTAGATTGAGCAACTTCCTTGCATGCGATATAGGAAAATTCACTTTCATCTGTGATATCAGGGTAATATTCGCATATTCCTAAACGGGTTTCGGACAAGGACAGGCATTCAATCTCTGACAACCTTTTATTAAATACAGTCCACAGTTCTGTTATCGTGCCAGGCCCTGGCTCTACCATCGCTTGGAGACCCATAACTTGAAATTCTTTTTTGTAAACAACCTTTGTATGAACCGATAAAGAAGACTGGATTGCTCGTTCTTTGTTTAACCGATGGCCTATATTTGCCTTTTCATAAAGAACAATAACATCCTTGTCTCTTCTGTACCTGCCAGGTGTGATTCCGAACTGTTTCGTAAAAGCACGGCTATAGTACTGTATCAAACTTAATAGTATGAAAAAGAAAAATCGGTTAATGTTTTGCTAAAAAGAGGAAAATAGCCATGCGCAGCACACAATATCCTTTGCACTTAACAGGAGAAGAGCGTTCCGCTCTGCGAACCTTTGTATCCCAGGGAAAGAATTCGGCCAAAGCCATCAGACGAGCTTACATTTTATTAGAAGCCGACGAGGATCGTCCGGGAGGCCCATTAAAAGAATTTGAGATCGCCCAACATT